>CAWEGZ010000006.1:0-323404 GCA_963808655.1 uncultured Solirubrobacterales bacterium | reverse complement strand
TTCGCTTCAGCCGGCTGCCTCTTGCCTGAGGTACTCGCCGGCTGCCGCTAGGTCATCACCGCCGTCAGACGATGGTGGCGCAGGGCGGGTGGCGGTGAGCCGTGCAGGAACCAGGTACCGTCGCCGTCTCGGCTAACCGCCCCGGAGCGCACCAGGTCGCCCATTGCGGCTGTGACCGACGGCCGGTGCGCCCCGATCAGGTCCGCCAGCCGTTGGTGGGAGAGGGGCAGAGGGACCACGATTCCCTCCGGACGCACCCGCCCCCACCGCTCGGCCAAGTGCCACAGCGTCAATAGAAGCCGGTCGTCGACGCGGGGGTGGTGCGCGATCGCCAGCGCGATGGCCAGAGCGTGGGCGCGTCGCGTACCCCGCGCGAAGAGCTCGACCCCGAGCTGCGGCCACGGGGTCATCCGTCGCACGAGGCCGCCGTCGAGCACTGCAAGACGGCTCGGCTCGAGCACCTTCCAGCCCACCTCAGCGTGGACATGAGAGCCCTCGTCGTCCCAGCTCCAGGGCCGCAGAACGTCTCCCATTCCCAGCAACTCCACGCAGTGGCGCTCCAACACGTTCACCTGCCGGGAAATAAGGCCGTCCATCACCAGGAAGCCTCGGTGGTGGATGTCGGGCTGGATCGCCGTGGCGGCTTCCCAGGCCCCGACTGAGAGGTGGTTCACCCGGGTCAGAGCTTCTCGTCGTGCGCGCGCGCGGTCGCCCTCTTTGATCAGCCCCGCGAGGTCGGGGTCGGCATCGATGATGCTGATGACATCCGCTGTCGGGCCCACGCCACTACCGCTCCGTCAACAGGGACACTACCCGTCGGGCTGAGTACAGGCGCAGTCGGATTGTCGAGGTCAGCGGTCTGCTCGCTCCGGTACCACACCGGGCGCCGGCGTTTGTGATCCGACACCTGGCGTCGGTGGCTGTGGTGCGACGTGTACCTCCGGCGAGGCTGCCTCAACCTGCGATACGGGGCGGCGCGTCTGGCCGCCGGGCAGCCTGTCCACGAGCCGGCCAAAGCGGTCGATGGCGCCCTCGAGCGGACTGGCCATCTCCAGCGCCCGCTCGAGCGTCGGCAGCAAGGCGATCAACTCAGCGCCAGTCTCCGTGACCCGCGCGGCGCTGGCCACGATCTCATCTCCGCGCTCCACGATCTCCGCGCCCCGCTTGTCGACCCGCCTGCCGAGCTTCTCCATCTTGCGGCCCAGCTTGAGCAACTCCGCAGCGCGCTCATCGAGCCGCTTGCCGAGTGCCAGCGCGGCCTCCGCACGCCGGTCGAGGCGTTCCGCGATCTCCAGCACACCGCGACCGATCTCAGCCATCTCCTCGCCGAGCTCGAGGATGCGCGCGAGCTGCGTCGGCGCCACGCGGGCCATGCGCGCGACGGCCCCGAGATCCGACAGCGCGCGGCTCGCGATCGTCTGGGGTGAGTCGAGCGGCAGGCCGAGGACGCGCATGCCGGCGGAGCCTAGCTCACCCCGTTCTAACACTCACTAACTGCAGCTGCGGGGGAAGGACTCGAACCTTCGTCTCCCGGTCCAGAGCCGGGCGTCACTGCCGCTGGACTACCCCGCAACGGATCGGTGTGCTCAGCGTGAAGCGCCAAGCCGACCGATCCTCCAGTCTAACGGCGGGAATCGAATTTCGTCCGACGTGCGTGCGAACATATGTACGTGGCCAATGCATCTAGCTCTCGTCGCGGACCCACCCACCCCGCCGGCGTGACGCGGGCCGCCGTGGCAACCCTGCATGCCCAAGGCATGTCGGTGACCCAGATCGCAGCGGCGCTCGGAGTATCGAAACCGGCGGTCTGTTTTCACTTGCGGATCCTCGGCGTCGCGGCAAAAGAGGACTTTGGTCGACGGTACGACTGGGACGAGATACGCGCCTACTACGAGGCCGGCAACTCGATGACCGCCTGCCTCCAGCATTTCGGCTGTAGTCGTCACGCATGGGGAGATGCCATCCGCCGGGGGATAATCAAGCCTCGCCCGCGCGCGATACCGCTCGAGTCCATTCTTGTCGCCGGAAAGCGTCGCAACCGAACTCACGTCAAGCTTCGGCTTGTTGCCTCTGGCCTAAAAGATCTCCGCTGCGAGCGCTGTGGGATCGCGGAGTGGCGTGGACGGCCCATCTCGCTTGAGCTGCACCACGTCAATGGAGACGGGCTCGATAACCGCCTGGAGAACCTACGGCTTCTCTGTCCGAACTGTCATAGCCAGACGGATACGTGGGGAGGTCGCAACGCCGGCCGGAGGAAAGCCGCGTGACCCCGTCGCCGAACCTACGTCCACTTCACAACTCGGAACCGCGCGCCCCTCCGCTCGGCGCATACGCCGAGCTACGAATCGAGGAACTCCGCCGGCTCCTTGGTGAAGCCCGCCTGTACAGCGGCGAGCTGATTGGGGGAGCCGATCAGCGCTCGCTGGAGCTCCGCTTCCAGAGCCAACGATCGCTCGGGCGGTGCCGTCCACGACTCGTCGTAGAGGCGTTTGGCGGCGCGGACGGCGTCGGGCGAGCGTGAGGCGATCTCGGTGGCGAGCCTGCGGGCTGCGGCCAGCGGATCGCCCGCGACCCAGGTCACGAGGCCGAGCTGCATCGCCTCGCTGGCACTCAGGACGCGCCCGGTGTAGGTGAGCTCCTTGGCGACGTCGAGGCGCACCAGCCGGGGCAGGGTGCGGCTGATCGACATGTCCGGAACGAGTCCCCACTTCACCTCCATCACCGACAGGCGGGCATCCGGGGCCGCGATGCGGATGTCGGCGGCAAGCGCGATCTGGAGCCCACCGCCGAAACAGGTGCCGTGCACGGCCGCGATCACCGGCATCGGCAGCTGGGTCCAGCCGAAGGCGACGCGCTGAAACCAGTTCGGGGGATCCTCGCGGAGTCGCTCGATCAGGCCCTGGAGCCCCTCGCCGGCTGACATCACGCTCACAAGATCGAGCCCCGAGCAGAAGCTCGGACCCTCCCCGTGCAGGACCACGGACCGCACGCCGCGCTCGCTGACGAGCCGCTCGAGGACGTCCCCGATCGCCTCGAACATCGCCACATCGAGCGCGTTGTGCTTGTCAGGCCGCGCCAGCGTGACAAGCGCAACATGGTCGGCGAGCTTGACGCGGACGCGGTCGTTACTCACGGTGAGAAGCCTACGTCGGAGAGGCGATCACGCATGGGGCCGTGCACAAGACGAGCGCCAGAGCGCCCACGCCTACCGGCGCGTTCGCTACGCCACAGCCCGACCCTCCCAGTCCTGGTAGAGCTCCCAGTAGCGGCCGCCGAGCTCGAGCAGCTCCTCGTGCGTTCCCTGCTCGACGATGCGGCCCTGGTCCATCACGATGATCGTCGAGGCGCCCCGAATCGTCGAGAGGCGATGCGCGATCACGATCGCCGTGCGGCCCGCGAGCAGCCGCCGAAGCCCCCGCTCGATCAGACCCTCGGTGTGCACGTCGACATTGGAAGTCGCCTCGTCGAGCACCAGGATGCGCGGGTCCGCCACCAGGGCGCGCGCGAACGCGATCAGCTGCCGCTGCCCCGCCGAGAGCTGCACGCCGCGCTCGCCCACCTCGGTCTCCAAGCCGTTGGGCAGGCCACGAATGAAGTCCTCGGCGCCTACGGCCCGCGCCGCCGCGATCACCTCCTCCTCGGTGGCTGACGGCTTCGCGAACGCGAGGTTGTCGCGCACCGTGCCAGAGAACAGGAAGCCCTCCTGCGGGACGATCCCCATCTGAGAGCGCAACGAGTGAGCGGTGACCGAGCGCAGGTCGTGTCCGTCGATCAGCACGCGCCCTGAAACCGGGTCGTAGAAGCGCGCCACAAGCTTGGCGAAGGTCGACTTGCCGGCGCCCGTCTCTCCCACAAGCGCGACCGTGTGCCCGGGCGGGATCACCAGGTCAACGTCGGAAAGCGCCCAGGCCCCATCCTCATCCGAGCCGTATTTGAAGGACACGTCCTCGAAGCGCAGCTCGCCCCGGACGCGTCCCAGCGAGACGGCGTCGGGTGCGTCAACCAGCTCGGGCTGCTCGTCGAGCAGCTCGAAGATCTTGTCCAGCGCCGCCATGCCCGACTGGTAGGTGGTGTAGAGCTGGGACAGCTGCTGGATCGGGTCGAAGAAGTTGTTCAGCGCCGCGATAAAGCCGAACACGACGCCGGTCGAGGTATGGCCGGAGATCGCCTCGATCCCGCCGATGATCAGGATCTCGCCCGTGACCAGCGCGGACAGGAGCTCGACGCCCGGGAAGTAGGCGGCATTGAGGTTGACGGTCGTCATGTTGGCGGCGCGGTTCTCTTCGTTCAGACGCCCGAACTCGCGTATGTGGCGGCGCTCCTGAGCGAACGCGCGCACCACCCTGATCCCCGACAGCGTCTCCTGCAGGTAGCCGGTGATGGCCGCGATGCGCTCCCGGGTGAGACGGTAGGCATCGGCCGAGGCAATGCGGAACAGCAGCGCGCCTACCGCCAGCAGCGGCAGCGCTATGAACGTCAGCAGCGCCAGGTGCCAGTCGAGCACGATCAGGATCCCGAGCACGCCGAGCAGCGTGAGCCCCGACTGGAACAGCGTTGCCATGCCGTCCTCGACCAGCTGGTCGAGCGCCTCGACGTCGTTGGTGATCCGGGAGATGATGACGCCCGCGCGGTTGCGCGAGTAGAAGCCGATCGAAAGCCGCTGCAGGTGCGCGAACAGCTTGATGCGCAGGTCCTGCAGCGCCCGCTGGCCCACCCAGCCGACCAGGTAGGTCTGCGCGTAGTAACACACGGCGTACACCACGGCGGAGGCCAAGAACGCGATCACGATCAGATCGAGCGTGCCGGTGTCGTGGCGTTGGATGCCGTTATCGATCGCGAGCTTGGCCAGCGGCGCGGGCGCCAGCGCGGCGGCAGTGGCCACCACGAGCGAGAGCAGCATCGCGGCGAAGCGCCAGCGATACGGCGCCAGCAGTTCGGCGAGACCGCGGACCTTGCGGCCGCGGTCCGATGTCAGGGCCAGCCGCGCGCGCACCGCTCCAAACGAAGTTCTCACAGCCCCACCGCCTCGGCTTCCTTCTCGGTCAGGAAGACCTGGTCCGGCATGCCCTTCTCGACGATCTCGCGATACAGCGGTGAGCGCTCGAGCAGGTCGTCGTGCGTGCCGTGCGCGGCGACGCGCCCGCGCTCGAGCACCACGATCTCGTCCGCCAGCGCGATCGTGGAGGAGCGGTGGGCGATGACGAACGTGGTCCGGCCCTGCATCACGTTCTGAAGCGCCGCCTTCAGCCTGCTCTCGGTGGAGGCATCCACGGACGAGGTGGCATCGTCGAGGATCAGGACACGCGGGTTGGCGAGGATCGCGCGAGCGATCCCCAGTCGCTGCCGCTGGCCGCCGGACAGCGTCAGGCCGCGCTCGCCGATGAGCGTGTCATACGCATCCGGCAGGGCACTGATGAAGCCGTCGGCCTGCGCGGCGCGGGCGGCCTCCTCGACCTCCTCTCGCGTGGCCTCGGGCCGGGCGTAGGCGATGTTCTCGTGCACGGTGGCCGAGAACAGAAACGGATCGTCGGCCGCGATCGCGATCTCGCTGCGCAGCGACTGCGGGTCGACCGAGCGTACGTCCGCTCCGTCGATGCGGACGCTGCCCCGGGTGACGTCGTAGAGACGCGGCAGCAGGGAGACGAGCGCGGACTTGCCCGACCCCATGGCGCCGACCAGGGCGACCGTGCGCCCGGCGGGCACCTCGAGATTGATGCCTTCGAGCGCGGGTTGCGAGGCGCTCGCGAACGTGAGGCTCACGTTCGAGAACGACACGTTGCCCGAGCCCTCCGGCAGTGGCGGCGCGTCGGCGGGAGCCGTCATCTCGACGGAGCGATCGAGAATCTGGAAGATGCGCGCCCCGGAGGCGGTGGCGCGCTGGGCGGCCGAGAGCATGTAGCCGAGCGTGCGCATGGGGGAGATCAGCATCAGCAGGTAGGCGTAGAAGGCGGTGAAGGCGCCGAGACTGAGGCTGCCGCCCTCGACCTCGCGTCCGCCGACGAGCAGGATCGCGGCGAGCCCCAGGTTGGGCAGGAAGCTGATCGTGGGGCCGAAACGAGCCTGAATGCGGGTGGCGTACATCTGCTGATCGAAGACGCGCGTGACGGAGTGGTTGAAGCGGTCGAGCTGGCGCTGCTCCTGGGCGAAGGCCTTGACCACGCGCACCCCGGAGACGTTCTCCTCCGCCTCGGCGGTGAGCTCGGCGATCCGCTGCTGGGCCTCCTGGAGCGCGGGTCGCGATCGGCGCCCGTAGCTCGAGGCGATCAGCACGACGAACGGCACGGGCGCGAGCGAGAGCGCCGCGAGCTCAGGCCGCAGCGCGAACATCGCCACCGCGGAGAACAGGATCGTCATCGCCGACTGGCCGATGAAGATCAGCCCGTAGCCGAGGAAGAAGCGCACCGACTGGAGATCGACAGTGACGCGCGACATCAGCTGGCCCGTCTGCTGGCGGTCGAAGAAGGAGAGCTCGAGCCGCTGCAGCTGCTCGTAGAGGCGGTTGCGCAGATCGAGCTCCACGCCGAGCGAGATACGTCCGGCGATCAGCCGGCGGAACACGCTCAAGACGAGGCGCCCCAGGCCCGCGACGGCGATCGCCACAACCCACATGGTCAGCTGCGAGCGGTGATGGGCGCGGATCGAGTTGATCGCCTGCCCGGTGAGCAGGGGGATCAGGACCGTCATGCCCATTGCGCCCGATGCGAGGAGGAAGGAGACCACGACCCCTTTGCGATAAGGGCGAAGAAAGTGCAGCAGCCTCCGAAATGTCTTCACGCTTCAGAAAGTATAGTGAGTGGGCGCGCCGCATGCGGCGCGCCCAGGGGTCGCGCATGCGCGACCCCAGAGGCCGGCGCACATGTGCGCCGGCCCCCGCGCGGAACGTCAACCGACCCGAGCCTTCCGTCGCCGCCCCCGGGCGGCGGCCACCCTAGTACGACTTCGGCAGTCCCAGCGAGTGTTGTGCCACGTAGTTAAGAATCATCTCCGCGGTCACCGGCGCAGTGCGCAACAGGCGGGCGCTCCACCAGAGCTCGGATACGCCGTACTCGAGCGTGAAGCCGTTGCCGCCGTGGGCCTGTAGGGCCGCGTCGACGCAGTGAATTCCCGCCTCCGCGGACGCGTACTTGGCGAAGTTGGCAGCCTCACCGCTTCCGGGTGCGCTGGCGTCGTGTAGCGCGGCCGCCTTCTGGGTCATCAATCGCGCCAGCTCGAGTTCGATCTTGGCCTTTGCCAGGGGATGACTGACCGCCTGGTGGGCGCCGATCGGGACGCTCCAGACTTGCCGCTCGCGCGCGTACGCGCTGGCCTTCTGTAGCGCCCGGCGGCCCGTGCCGGTGGCGAACGCCGCCAGGATCATGCGCTCGGGGTTGAGCCCGGCGAAGACGGCCTCGAGCCCTCCGCGCTCGCCCCCGATCAGTCGGTCGGCTTCGACCTCCACCCTGTCGCAGAACAGCTGCCACTGCCGGTCCGGGCCCATAAAAGGCATCGCGATCACATCGCGCGTGAAGCCAGGCGCATCAGCGTCCACGATGCACATGCACAGCGGCCCTAGCGCCCCGTCCGCCTCCCGCAAGCGGGCCACCACCAGCACGGCAGTCGCGTCCTCGACCGCCGAGATGAAGACCTTCTGGCCGGTGAGCAGATAGCGGTCGCCCTCCCGGCGCAGCTCCGTGCGCAGGTTGTGGGAATTGGTGCCCGCGTCGGGCTCAGTGATCGCGAACGCGACTCGCTCGGTGCCGGCCGCGATGCCCCGCAGCCAGCGGTCCTTCTGCTCATCGGTCCCATGGCGCATCAGGATCGACCCGGTTATGGCGGGCGAGATCACCAGCATCAATAGCTGGACGCCAGCCGCCCCGCATTCCTCGGCCACCCAGATCAGGCCGCTCATGCCCATGCCGCCGCCACCCCACTCCTCGGGGATGTTGGCGCCGACGAACCCCTTCTCAGACAGGGCCTGCCATAGCTCGTGCGGTGGCTCCGAGCGCTCGAAGCACTCGCGTGCGTAGCGCTCGCCGAAGCCCGCGCAGATGCCCTGCACCGCCTGACGGATCGCGCGCTCTTCGTCGCTCGGGACGAGCGGCAGCTCGGCGGCTGGGCGGGGCGTGGTCGCGGTCATTTACGGCCAGACTATGCCACCGCGGCGTGCTCTTCGGCGTCGCTGTAGGCCTCGCTGCGCTCGCTTTTCTCCACCAGCGAGGCGGGCGGCTCGAAACGCTCGCCGTAGCGTTGCGCGAGCTCGCGCGCGCGGGCCACGAACGCCGCCGGCCCATGGCCGTGGACGGGGTGCGCGTAGCCGTTGATGTACTGGAGCACACCGCCGGTCCAGCCGGGGAAGCCGATGCCGAGGATCGAGCCGATGTTGGCGTCCGCGACCGACTCGATCACGCCCTCGTCCAGGCACTTGACCGACTCGAGCGATTCCGCGAACAGCATCCGCTCCTCGAGGTCGCGCAGGTCGATGCCTGCGGGGTCATGCACGGGCGGGAACGCATCTCTCAACCCCGGCCACAGCCCGCTGCGCCTGCCGTCCGCGTACTCATAGAACCCGCGTCCCTCGAGCCGGCCGGGCCGGTCGAACTCGTCGAGCATGCTGTCGATCACCCGCTCGGCTGGATGCTCGTCCCAGCCGCTCGCGCTGGCCTGCGCGGCCGACTTCGAGGCGTCGCGGATCTTGCGCATCAGCTTCATGTTGAGCTCGTCGGAGAGCTGCAGCACCGGCGCCGGATAACCCGCCTGGGAGGAGGCCTGCTCGATCGTCGCTGCGGGCACACCCTCGAGCAGCATCGCGATGCCCTCGTTGATGAACGTCCCGATCACGCGGCTGGTGAAGAACCCGCGGCTGTCGTTGACCACGATCGGCGTCTTCTTGATCTGCTTGGCGACGTCAAGCGCTCGGTAGAGCGTGCGCTCGGATGTCCCGCGGCCCTTGATGATCTCGAGCAGCGGCATCTTGTCCACCGGGCTGAAGAAGTGCAGACCGATGAAGTCCTCGGGACGCGAGACCCCCTCGGCCAACTCGGTGATCGGCAGCGTCGAGGTGTTCGAGCCGAGCAGCGCGTCCGGGTCGAGCTGCGCCTCCGTCTCGGCGTAGACCTGCTTCTTCAGCGAGGGGTCCTCGAACACCGCCTCGATCATCAAATCGGACCCGGCGGCCTCCTCGGGCTTGTCCGTGGGATGGATGCGCCCGAGCAGCTCCTCGCCCTGCTCGGGCGTCGAGCGGCCGCGCTCGACGGCCCTTGTGACGAGCTTCTCCGAGTAGGTTTTGCCGCGCTCCGCCGCCTCGAGCGAGACGTCCTTGAGCACCACCTCGATGCCTGCCCGCGCGCATACGTACGCGATCGCCGCCCCCATCATGCCGGCGCCGAGGACAACCACCTTGCGCGCTCGCCAGGGCTCGATCTCCGTCGGCCTGCCACGGTCCCCCGTGACGCGCTGCATGTCGAAGAAGAAGGCCTGGATCATGTTCTTGGCCACCTGGCCTGTGACGAGGTCTACGAAGTAGCGGCCCTCGATCTCGAAGGCGGGATCCAAGTCGACCTCGGCGCTCTCCACCGCCGCGGCGAGGATGTGGTGCGGCGCCGGGTAGTTGGCGCCCTTGATCTGCTTGCGCAGGTTGGCGGGGAAGGCCGGCAGGTTCATCGCCAGCTTGGGGTTGGCGGGGGTGCCGCCGGGGATCTTGTACCCGGGCTGATCCCAGCGCTGGACGGACTCGGGGTGTTCGGCGATGAAGCGCTTGGCCGCTGCGAGGAGGTCCTCCCGGCTGGCGACGATCTCGTCGACCAGGCCGAGCTCCTTGGCCTTTGCGGGACGATGCCGCTGGCCTTGGAGCAGCGCCTGCATGAGCGCGTCGACAATCCCCAGGAGCCTGACCGTGCGGACCACGCCGCCCGCGCCCGGGAGCAGGCCCAGCTGGACCTCGGGGAAGCCCACCACCGCGCTCGAGTCGTCGACGACCACGCGGTAATGGCAGGCCAGGCAGATCTCGAGCCCGCCGCCGAGCGCGGCGCCGTTGATCGCGGCCACCACGGGCTTGCCGAGCGTCTCCAGCCGTCGGAGCTGCGCCTTGATCTCGCGCACCATTTGGGCGATCTCCTGGGCGTCCTCCTTGCGTGCCCTGATCAGGTCGTGGAGGTCGCCGCCGGCGAAGAAGGTCTTCTTGGCGGAGGTCACGACCACGCCCGCGAGCTGTTCGCGCTCGGACTCGAGCCGGTCGATCGTCTCTTGGAGCGACTCGATGAACCTCTGGTTCATCGTATTGGCCGATTGCTCGGGGTCATCGATCGTCAGTACGACGATCCCGTCTTGGTCCTTGTCCCAGCGAATCGTGCTCATCAGATCGCCTCCACCACGGTCGCGATGCCCATGCCGCCGCCGACGCACAGCGTCGCCAGGCCGTAGCGCCCACCGGTCCGGTGCAGCTCGTCGACCAGGGTGCCGAGGATCATGGCGCCGGTCGCGCCCAGCGGGTGGCCCATGGCGATCGCGCCGCCGTTGACGTTGACTTTTTCCATCGGCAGTCCCATGTCGCGCACGAAGCGCAGCACCACCGCCGCGAAGGCCTCGTTCATCTCGACCAGGTCGAGGTCCTCGACCGTGAGCCCGGCCCGCTCGAGCGCCTTGCGGCTCGCGGGTGCGGGGCCGGTGAGCATGATCGTCGGGTCGGCGCCCGAGAGCGCGGTCGCCAGCACGCGCGCCCGCGGTGCCAGCCCCAGCTTCTCGCCCGTCTGCTCGTTGCCGACCGCGACCAGCGCCGCGCCGTCGACGATGCCCGACGAGTTACCCGCCGTGTGCACGTGGTCGATTTGCTCGACCCAGTGGTAGCGCTGCAGCGCCACCGCGTCGAAGCCGCCCATCTCCCCGATCGCCTTGAACGAGGGCTGGAGATTGCCCAGGGTCTCCATCGTGGTCCCGGGGCGGATGTGCTCGTCGCGCTCGAGCACGACCTGGTCGTTGAGATCACGCACGGGGACGACCGAGCCGTCGAACTTGCCCTCCTCCCATGCCTTGGCGGCGCGCTCCTGGGAGCGGGCGGCGTAGGCGTCGACGTCGTCGCGGCTGAACTCCTCGAGCGTCGCGATCAAATCGGCGCTGATGCCCTGGGGGACGAAGTAAGTGTCGTAGTTGGTCTCGGGGTCCGTGGCCATGGGACCGCCGTCCGAGCCCATCGGCACCCGCGACATCGACTCGACGCCGCCGGCGAGCACCAGGTCCTCCCACCCCGAGGCCACCTTTTGGGCGGCGACGTTCACCGCCTCGAGACCCGAGGCGCAGAAGCGGTTGAGCTGGACGCCCGGCACCGTGTCCGGGAGGCCGGCCTTGAGCGCAGCGGTTTTGGCGATGTCCATGCCCTGGTCCCCGACGGGGGACACGCAGCCAAGCACGACGTCGTCGACGCGCTCGGGGTCGAGCTTCGGGTTGCGCTCCAGCAGCTCGTCGATCAGCCCCACGACGAGGTCGATCGGCTTGACGGTGTAAAGCGAGCCGTTGTGCTTACCCCGGCCGCGGGGCGTGCGGATCGAGTCGAAGATCAGTGCTTCAGAGTTCGGCATCTCTCGGGCCTCCTGGAATAAGTGACACCCCTGTCGGTTATCATAGCGAGATGGCGACCGAGACCCCGAAGCGGCGCCTCCCCGCCACCGCCCGGCGCGCGCTGCTGATGCATGCGGCGCTCAAAGAGTTCTCCTCGCACGGGTACGAGGGGGCATCCTTGGGGCGGATCGCGGCCGAGGCGGGGGTCACGCGCACCGTTCTCTATGACCACTTTCCCTCCAAGCGCGCGCTGTTCGTGGCGCTGATTCAGTCCAAGCACCGCGAGCTGCTGGCGCATCTGGGGGAGGCGATCTCGGCCGACCCACACGGCGCCGGGCGCATCCGGGCGATGATCGAGGCGTTCCTGAGGTTCGCCGAGCGCGAGCCCGAGACCTGGCGGCTGCTCTACCCCGAGCATGCGCCGGTCGACCCCGAAGTCGCCGTCGATTACCGCCGGCTGCACCGCGAGGCGAGCCGGCTGCTCGCCGCGATGCTGTCATCGGATGCCGCGCGGGCTGGCCTTGACCCCAAGAGCCCGGTGGCGGCCGCCATCCTGGCGCTCCAGCAGGCCGCGCTTGAGGGGCTCGTGCGGTGGTGGTACGCGCACCCGCGCGTCAGCCATGAGCAGGTGCTGGACGCGGCGATGAAGGCGCTGTGGACGGGTCTGGAAGGATTGGAGCGCAGATGAAGGTCGACCAGATGAGCTATGTGCCCTCGGCGATCGAGGCGGGGCGCTTGGCCTCGGGCGCCGAGACGTTTGGCTATGACGGCTTCTGGACGACCGAGACCCAGGCGGATCCCTTCGTCGCCGACGCGGTCGCGGCCCAGGCCACAGAGCGAATCGAGGTGGGGACCGGGATCGCGGTGGCCTTCGGGCGCAACCCGCTCACGGTCGCGCTGCAGGCCAACGATCTGCAGCTGCTCTCAGGGGGGCGCTTCCTGCTCGGCCTGGGCTCCCAGGTCCGAGCCCACATCGAGCGCCGCTACTCGATGCCGTGGTCGCATCCCGCGCCGCGCATGCGCGAGTTCATCCTCGCGCTGAGAGCGATCTGGGGGGCCTGGGAAACGGGGGAGAAGCTCGACTTTCGGGGCGACTTCTACACGCACACACTGATGACCCCTTTCTTCAACCCGGGCCCCAACCGGTTCGGGAATCCCAAGGTGGTGCTCGCGGCGGTGGGGCCGAAGATGGCCGAGGTGGCCGGGGAGGTCGCCGACGGCATCTTCTGCCACGCCTTCGGGACCGAGCGCTATCTGCGCGAGGTGACGCTGCCGGCGCTGCAGCGGGGAGCGTCCAAGGCGGGACGCTCGCTCGAGGGCTTCGAGGTGCTGGCGCCGGGCTTTGTAATCGCGCGCGACGCCGAGCAGGATCGCATCGCCGGGCTCGAGTTCGTGCGCGGGCAGATCGGCTTCTACGGCTCCACGCCCGCCTACCGGCCGGTGTTGGAGCTGCACGGCTGGGGCCCGCTTCAGGAAGAGCTGAACAGCCTGACGAAGCAGGGCGCGTGGGAGCGGCTGGGGAGCGTGGTTAGCGACGAGATGCTGGAGAAGTTCGCGATCGCGGGCAGCCCCGAGGATGCCGCCGAGCAAGTCAAGCAGCGCTACGGCGATGTCGTGACCAGGATCACGCTGGCGCTGCCCGACGGCGCCGACCCGGCGCGCTGGAGGCCGGTCTTCGAGACGCTGCGCGGGTCGTGTTAGCTGCGGTCACGGTGCGCCGGCTGACGCCGGCCACACGGTGATCGCGTCGGCCGGGAGCTCAACGCCGACCTCCTGTCCGGGGCCCTCGGCCGCCGCGCGCACCGTTCGGACGCTCAGCTCGAGCTCGCCGAGCCGCACGGTCAGCTCGTGCTGGGCGCCGAGCGCGATCGTGTCGAGCACGGTCGCGCGGCGCCCGGATCCGTTGTCGTCGAGAACGATGTCCTCGGGGCGCACCGACCAGGTGACCGCGGTGCCGATGGGCATCCGGCCGGTGGGTGCGGCGACCTTTAGCCCACCCGCACGGATAACGCCGGGTGCCTCGACCGTGCCCGCGTGGGTGTTGGCGAGGCCCAGCAATGCGGCTACCTGAGGCGACGCCGGGTGGGCGAGAACATCTCCCACCGGTCCCTGCTGCAGCACTCTGCCGGCGTCGATCACGATCAGCTCGTCGGCGAGCAGGGCCGCCTCCTCGGGGTCGTGTGTCACCAGTACGGTGGCGAGCGACTGCTCGCGCTGTAGCGTGCGCAGCTCCCGGGACAGGCGCGTACGCACGGGGGCGTCCAGCGCGCTGAAGGGCTCGTCCAGCAGGAGCAGGGAGGGGTCGCGCGCGAGCGCCCGCACGAGCGCCACCCGCCGCTGCTGGCCGCCGGACAGCTCCGCCGGCACGCGGTCCTCGAGGCCATGCAGGTCGAAGCGCCCGAGCCACCATGCCGCGAGGGCGGGGTCGGCGTCGACCGCGAACGTAACCTGCTGCCACACCGTGCGGCTCGGAAGCAGCGCCGAGTGCTGCGGCAGGTAGCCGATCCGGCGGTGCTCGGGCGCGACTGACGCCAGCTCCCGCTCACCCGCGAACACCTGGACCTCGTCAGCGGTCGCGATACCAGCCAGTAGCTGGAGCGTCAGCGTCTTGCCCGCGCCCGAGGGCCCCAGCAGCGCCAGGCGTGGGCTGGCCGCGGTGTGGCTGAGTTTGAGCTCGAAGCTGCCGAGCCGCCTTCGCAGGGAGAAGCGCAGAGGCTCAACCTCCCGCCGCGGGGGACTGACGGCGCGGGGGTGCGGCGGCACCGGTCGGCGCCTGCGGCGCGGGCGCAGGCCGACCATGGCCGCGAGCACGAAGATGATTGCGGCGCCGAGCGCAGCGGCGATCGGCAGCTTGGTGCTGGAGAGCCCGGTCGAATCGAACTGGACAAATGTGAAGACTGGCAGCGAGTAGGGGTGGTACGCCAGGATCACGGTCGCGCCGAACTCGCCAAAGGCGCGCAGCCAAGCGAGCAACAGCCCGGCCTGCACCCCGGGCCAGGCAACGGGCAGGGCCACCTTGAGGAAGCGAGCCGTGCGCCGGTGGCCCAGGGTGCGTGCGACCGCGTCGAGCTCAGGATCTATCGCCGCGAAGGCACCCCGGGCCGCGACGATCAGAAAGGGAGCGGCGACGAACGTCTGGGCGAGCACGATCCCGGCGCGGGAATCGGTCAAAGCGCCGTTGAACAGCCCCCCAAGCCCTGTGTACGGGCCGACCAGGTACAGCAGCAGGATGCCGCTCATCAGTGGTGGCAGTGCCAGCGGCAGCGCCACCACGACTGTCACGAGCATCGCCAGCGGACCCCTCACGCGAGCCAGCAGGTAGGCGAGCGGGATCCCGAGCAGCGCGATGATCGCGGTCGAGATCGTCGCGGTGATCAGCGAGGTGACGAGTGCCGCGCCGAGGCCAGGAGCCGAGGGCGCGCCGTGCGCCAGGCGCACCGCGAAGGCGACCAGTGGGGCCACCAGGTAAAGCGCGACGAGCGCGGCGAGCCAGGGAAGAGGACCGCGCGCCCAATCCGGGCGTACGGCGCTGCGGGACGTCAGCCGGCCCCCAGGATCCCGCGTAGGCTGGCGGGCACGGCGCTCACCTGGCCGGTTACATGGGGCGTCATCAGGGTCATGCGGTTGCTGCTCAGGACGCGCCTGCCGTCAGGACCGAGGAAGTAGGCGATGAAGGCGCTCGCCCCCTTTTCGTTTGGGGCGCCGGAGAGGATCGTGATCGTGTAGGTCGCGTTGGCTTTCACGGGCGTCAGGGGGACGGTCGGCATGTGTTGCGCGGCGGCCTCGACGGAATAGAAGAAGCCGGCGTCGAGCTGGCCGGCCTCGAGCCGGCCCACCAGGTCCTCCTCGGGGAAGACCTGATAGCGCGAGAGCGCTGTCTTCAATCCGGGCTGGTGGAGTGCCGCGGCAGCCTTGTCGACCGTGGCCACGGTGAGTTTGCCCTTGGGGTCGAGCTTCGGGTCGGTCCGGCCAACGCGGATCCCCGGCCGCGTGATCACCCGGTACCAGGGCTCGGAGCGGAACTTGGCCGCGAAGCGGCTGTGGGGGCTGTAGCCGATCACCAGCGGGGACGTGGCGAAGCTCGCATACCAGCGCACGTGGTTGCCGTTGGCGGCGCCCTCGAGCGTCAGATCCGCCTTGGGGCTCGCGCTGATGAAAACGTCGCCGCGGCGTACATGCCCCTTGATCTGGGCTACTAGCTCGGTCGAGCCTGCGCCCACTCCCTGGTAGGTGTATCCCTTGGCGTGCGCGAACGCCGGCCCGAGTTGGTGCTCCATCAGGTTCACCAGCGACCCCGCATACAGCACGGATACGGTGCCGTGCTCGCCGCTCGAGCCACCTGAGCCGCACCCGGCGAGCGCCAGCGATGCAGCCACGGTCGCGGCGATGCCTGCGCGCCGCACTCAGATCTCCCGCGCGATCATGACGCTGGGGGTGTAGAGCTCACTCCGTGCGCTCCACCATGACCGAGGTGGCCTTGACCGTCGCGGTCACCGGGTCGCCCTGGTGCAAATCCAGTTCTTCGACCGCGTCGCGCGTGACCGCGGCGGTAAGTCGGAAGGGCCCCGCCTCGATCTCTACCAACGCCATCACGCCGTCGGCCTCGACCGAGCGCACCCGGCCGGGAAGCCTGTTGCGGGCGGAGAGCGTCCTCCCGGTGCGGTGGCGCTCTGGCTTGGCCGCCAGCCGCCGCACTTCTTCAACCGCCACGAGGCGCCGGTTGCGCTCGTCCCGGTGCACATGCATCTTGCCGGCGCGCTCCCAACGGCGGAGCGTGTCCTGGCTTACCCCAATTACCCGCGCAGCCTCACCAAGGGTGAGAAGCTCGGACTCTCCGGGGCGCGGCTCTCCTCGGGGCATATGCTAAAGCATTGCATATGCACCGCGGCCCGGGCCCGTGGGCGTGGGTTCGGCGTCAGACCTCGCCCGCTCAGTGCCTCAACGCGGGTCCGCGATCAGTAGCGGTAGCGCTGGGTGGGAGGGACGTCGCGGTCGGAAATATCAGCCGGGCGGGAGCGCCGGTCCGACCAGACCGCGAGCCACAGCAGCGAGATCACGAGGCCCACGCCGCCGATGATCATGAGGATCAACCCCACCGTCTGGAGGTTGAAATTCGGGATCGTGGCGGTCACCGCGAAGCGGAGGATGGCTCCCGCGGCGATTAAGAAAAGTGATGTTCCGATACCCATGTCCCGCTACCTAGCACTCCCAGTGTAGAGGCGAGTCACTCGGGATTCGCCATTTAGGCGGGGCTTCCCTGCGTCCGGGCCCCTAAACGAGGCTGCCTCCAGGCCCCTACAGCCCGAAGGCATACAGGTAGTCGTCCCAGGACGGCACAAACAGCTTGCCATTGACGACCGTCGCGGCGGCGAAGATACCGCCCTTGATTGTCCGGCTCTGCCAGAGCCGACGTCCGTTGGCGGCGTCGAACGCGAACTCGGCGTGGTCGCTGCCGTCGCCGTAATAGATGACGCCGTTGGCGACCGTCGGAGGGGGTAGCCCGGCGGATTGCTTCGGCCCCACGCTTCGCTGCCAAGCGAGCGAGAGCTTGCAGTTCCGGCTGGGCTTGAGGGCAAGCAAGCCGTGCTTGAAGATGCCGGTGCTCGAGTCCGACGTATCGGCGACGTACAGCGTGCCGGTCAGAGGATCCCAGGCGGGATCGCCGGTGAAGCCGCCACGCGCGGCATCGGCAAGTTGCAGTCGCTGCTGGTGTTGGGCGTCGAGGTCTCCCTCGGGGTAGACCACAAGCGCACCTTTCTTGTTCTCGGCCGCGAGCAGGGTGTGCGGGCAATCTGCGGGCCTGAACAGCACGGGGGTCGCGCCGAAATCGACGTCGGTGCCGGCGATCTCTGGTTGGACGGCATTTTCGAGGCCGAGGGACTGATACAGCTCCACGACCGCGTCGGAATAGTGGTAGTTGTCTGGGGTGGTGAGCGCATTGCCGGTGGCGGCGAACACGTGCCGGCTCGAGGGGTCGATGCTCACGCCCGCTGGCCCCCACACGCCACCCCCCGAGGTTCCACCTGACGGCGGACCAGCCGGATAGAAGTGATGCACGATCGCGTGACGCGCGACGCTGATCTCAACGACGCCGCCGTAATATGGGGCGTCGTCGCAGTGACTGGCGACGGCCACGTAGAGGCGGCCGTCAAAGAGATTGAGGCCGCTATAGACGGTCTCGTGTTCAGGATCGAAGACGCCGCGAAGCGGCCATCCAGGCTCGTCGGCCCCGGTCGCGAGGTTGAGCTTGTAGATCGCGCCGTCACCGCCGGCTACATAGATGGCTTTCGCTCGCCTAGAGCTGAAGGCAAGCACGCCCGCTCCGCCAACTCCGAAGACCCCGCTCGGCATGTCTCGGCACGTGGTCTGAAGTGAACCGAGATTGCGATGCCAGACGACGGTCCCCGTATCGGCTCGGAGCGCATAGAAGTCGCCGTCCTCCGTGCCCTCGTAGATGACGTTTCTGTGTACGCCGTGCACCACGACGCCGGCGGCCTCGACGGGCTGGGCGATCATCACACCCCCGAGGGGCGCCGCCATAGCTCGTGGATGCGGCCTACGTTGGTGGGCCCTATGGCGGTCTCGCGGCCGTTGTAATTGGTGCGCATGGCATTGAAGCCGGCGGTGGGCCAGCTGATCGCGCGCGCTATGTCGCCGGCCGCATCCGTTGGAGATGTAAGTACTGCGCCGCCCGCCAGCGCCGCCGCGAGCGCGAGCGACGCACCGACGCGGGCGACCGCCCGCACCGGGCATCGGCGTGCTCGTACGCGTTCGAGTTGTGTGTCTGCATCCCGCAGACGGCCCAGTCGCATGTGCCTCCGATCGGCCCCTGAAGGCCGGCAAAACCCTACCGGAGGTGCCGCGCCGCGTGGCGATGACCAGAAGTTGGACTGGTACGCTGGCCCGGTGGGGAAAGAGGGGGACGGCTAGCGCGATGGGGACTTGTTGGTGTCGGACGCTTGTGGTGCTGGTCCTGTTTTTCACGCTGACAGCCGCCGCCGCGGCCCAGGCGGCGACGCTCAGGGTCAACACGACTAAGGACGAGGCAACTTCGAGCAACGGCAAGTGCTCCCTGCGATTGGCGATCGCCACGGTCAACTCTCCTGGTACCAAGACCGCCTGCGGAGTTGCGGACCAGACTTCGGACGTCATCGTGCTGGGAGCGAACATCTACAAGCTGTCCATCGCGCCTTCGTCCGGCCCCGCCAACTCGAGCGGTGACCTGAACCTGACCAGCAAAGTGCCGCTGCTGCAGATGGTCGGCAGCGGGCCGGGTGCAACGGTGATCGAGGGCTTGAGCTCGCTGAAAGATCGCCTCTTGACCGTCGAGAAGAAGTCCTCTCTGGTCATCAGCGGGATGACGCTGACCGGTGGGAGCGCGCCGAATGGGGCGGCGGGGTCGTCCTCGGGTCTCTGTCCCTCCGGGGCGGGAGGGGCAGGCGACGGTGACGCCGGCCAGGACGGCGGCGCCCTCCTCAATCAGGGCGGCTCGCTGTTCCTGTTCCTCGTCACGGTCACGGGCAACCGCGCGGGGAATGGGGGTGCGGGCGCGCAGGGCGCGGCCACCGGGTGCACGGGCGGAGACGGCGGCAGCGGCGGTGGCATCTACAACGCCGGCGGCACCCTCGGGGTGACCAGCTCGACGATCACGGGCAACCATGCGGGCGCGGGCGGCGCGGGAGGAGCCGGCGCACCTGGCCTGGGGATGGTCGGGGGGAATGGGGGCGTCGGCGGGTATGGCGGTGGCATCGCCGGTTCCGGCGGCTCCATGACCATCGGCGGCACGACGGTGCTCGGCGCCGGAGTCACCATCAACGGCAATCATGCCGGTGCGGGCGGTATGGGAGGCGTTGGCGGCAGCGGCGCCAAGCAATCAAAATGGGGGCAACGGGGGCAGCGGCGGACAGGGGGGCGACGGCGGAGGCTTGTCCACCACCGGCACCCCCTCGGCCCCGGGGTCCTTGACGGTTACGAACAGCACGCTCACTGCCAACCGCACCGGGCTGGGAGGTACCGGCGGCAAGGGCGGCGCCGCCGGATCCGGCGGAAAGCAAGGACGCGGAGGCCAGGGAGGCGCGGGCGGCAGCGGCGGCGCGATCGCCGGCATTTCAAGTCCCAGCCGCATGGCGAGCGCGACCATCGCCGGCAACAGCCAGGCGCAGGGCGGCAACGGCGGCTCAGGCTCACCGGATGGTCAATCGGGCGCCGCCGGCGACGGGGGCGGGCTCTACGCGAACGCAAGCTCGAGCGCGTTCGCCATGACGCTTCAGAACACCCTTGTCGCCTCCAACACGACCGATAACTGCGCCGTGGCCAAGTCTTCGAAGCGGATCGCCAATGGCGGATATGACCTCTCCTTTCCCGACAAGACCTGCCCTGCCGTCACCAATCGTGATCCCAAGCTGAAGAAGCTCGCCGGCTACGGTGGCTTCACCTTCACCATGGCGCTCGAGCCCGGCAGCGCGGCGATCAACAAGGGGCCGCCCAAGGGAGCGGGATGTCCGGCCCGCGACCAGCGTGCCGTTCGCCGCCCGCAGGGGAAAGCTTGCGACATCGGCGCGTTTGAGTTCGCGGTGCCGAGCGTCTCGATCTACACCCCCCGCAACGGCGCCCGCTACAAACGCGGCTCGCGAGTGCTGGCCAATTACCGCTGCACCGAGGGAGGCAGCAGCACCACCCCGATCACCCCGATCGCCACCTGCAATGGCACGGTTCTCACGGGGCAGCGGATCAATACGCGCACGCTGGGCAGGAAGACCTTTACGGTCACCGCCGGGGATCAGGCCGGTAACAAGACCGTGAAGACCATTCACTACACGGTCGTCAGGCGGCGATAGGACCGTACGGGCCGTCCACCGGGATCTGCGCTAGCGCAAAAAAGAGCGGGCCGCCGTCGCCGGCGACCCGCTCCGCAAATCCGTCAGTCGCTCAGCCCGTGCAGGGCGAGGAGCTCTTGACCGTTACCGGACTTCCGTTGTAGTACGTGAAGGCCGAGGTGACTGTGAACTTGCCACCGGTGCAGGTGCCCGCCGTCAGGAGAGCCTTCTTGCCAGTCCCCTTCTTCGGCACCGTCAGCTTCAGGTGGGTCAGCGTGATCGGCGCCCCATCGAAGGTCAGCTTCGGCACGGCAATCGTGAGCTTCGACCCGGACACGGTGCCGCGGATGGCCGCCGTGTAGGGGGCCGGCGACGTGGCGTGAACCACGATCACGATGCTGGTCTTGCCCGCCGCGTAAGCCTTGACCCCAGCGGTGACGGTCTGGCCGATCACCTGGGCCTTCGCCGAGCCGGTGCCGATCTGACTCTTCTTCGGACAGCTCTTGCCCGATTGGATCTGCTTATTGGTCAGCTTGCAGGGCTTGACCGATCCGAGGTTGAACTTGGTCTTGCTCGGGAACGTCACCACCAACTGCTTGACGCGCTGGGGAGTTGTCCCCGTCGAGTAGACGTTCGCCTTGATCCCGCTCGACTGACCCGTCTTGGTCGCGGTCAAAGTGATGTCGCTGTGTTGCGTGAAACTGGCCACGGCCAGCGCCGGCGCGGCCATTGCTAGCCAGACCGCCGCCACACCGACTGTCGCCACTGCGAAGCGTTTCATCGGATTCGCTCCTCTCTCGAGTGTTGTTGATGCCCCATCAGGATGGTGCCTGTGTCAGCCACAGGTTGGCACAGGCCGCTCCCGCTATTCATCGGCGGCAAGCGTGCCCTACTTAAGTGGGTCCGGCGGCAGGGCGGGGTGAGATCGCTCACCCCCGGTGCTGTAGGCGCACTTCGAGCCGCCCGTCGGTCTCGCGAGCCTCAAAGGCGGGCTGCCCGACGGTGGCCGGCCCACGGATGACCGACCCATCCGTGAGGTCGAACTGCGAGCCGTGGCAGGCGCATGTGACCACCTGCCCCTCGACCTCGCCCTCGCTGAGCAGGCAACCGCGGTGTGAGCAGCGGTCATGGATCGCGAAAAATGTGGACCCCCGCCTGAGTATCAGGACCGGGGTGTCCTGCGCGACGGCGGCGTGCGGCTCGCCCTCTGCGTACGTGCTCGTCTGGCCCACGGAGGTCCATTGCTCGGGGCCGGGATCGAAAGCGGTCGTGTTTGGTCCCACGCCGCGCACGTACGACATGTGGCCGCCCAGGTAGCCGCCGACGGCCATGACGGCGGTGCCAGCCGCGGACAGGAGTGCTCCGCGGCCATGTGCTCCCCGACGCCGCGCCGCGAGTGAGGCGGCGTAGAGCAGCAGCGCCGAGTTATTGGCGCTCGCGTGCACGAGCCCCACCCGGCGCACCGCGTCGTCGGCGATCTCGGTGTCCGCCCAATCGCTGACGCCGGTCAGCGCGGTGGGGATGGCTGCCACCAGGCCGATGCCGATCAGCCGCTCGGAGGCCTTGTCGTCGGCACCGAAGAGGTCGAGCAGCGAGGCGCTCAAGAACGAACCGATCACCACGTCGGTCAGCGGGGGATGTACCGCGTGCCCGAACCATGTGCCGCTGAGCGCGTCCTTCAGGGGCTTCCCCGAGAGCTTGGCGCGCACCACCTTGCCGACGGCCTTGCCGACCGAATCGAGTGCGGTCGTCTGCTCGAGCGCGTCGACCAGCGGTCGTAACGGGGTTGAAACGGGCATCGATCCTCCTCGGTCGTGCTTGGCTGTCAGCGGGGTCTACCCCGGTAAAGCCGGGGTACACGCTTGACCGTCCAGCGCCCCGGCCGCGACGGCGACGAGTGCACATCGACGTGCCGAAAGCGAGCCTCAGGGCTCGTGCCCAGGGTCGATCCAGCGCCCGCGTCTGAAGGTGAAAGGCGCTTGCGCTTCACCTGGGCTGACCTCGGTCGGCTCGAGCAGGAAGCCAACGTGGTCGCCAAAGTCGATTCGCTTGAGTACGCGTCCCGCGAACCAATTCTCGAGCTGCTCGAGCACGGGCGCTCCGCCCGGTCCCGGCGACCAATCACAGCGCGCAAACTTGTCCACTTCGTCGCCCGTCTGCCCGCCGAACAGCAGCGCGAGCTCCTCGGCGTCCTCCGGCACCGGATGCACGACCAGCGTCTGCACCCGCTCGGCAAGCCGATACGTGCGGTTCTTCACGGAGAGGCAGGCCAGAAAGCGGGGCGGGTCGATCGATACCTGGGAGGCGAAGCCGATTAAACATCCCGCCCGGTCTCCGTCTCTCGCCGCGGTCACGATGAAGAGCGAGTAGTCGAGGTTGGAGACGAGCTTGGCAAAGTCGGATTTGAGCGAACCCATCGAAGCTGCTTCTACCCCGCAGGCGGACTACAGTGCAGCCCATGTGTCGAAACATCCGCACGCTCTACAACTTCGATCCGCCGGCGACCGAGGAAGAGGTCCGCGCGGCCGCGCTCCAGTACGTGCGCAAGATCAGCGGGTTCACCAAACCGTCGCGAGTCAACGAGGAGGCGTTCGCCAGAGCCGTCGACTCGGTCGCGCTTGCATCCTCCGAGCTGCTGGTCGAGCTGCAGACGAGCGTCGCGCCGAGGGATCGCGAGGTCGAGGCAGCCAAGGCGCGCGCCAGGGCCGCGCAGCGCTACGCCGCGTAGGTTCCGGGGCCGCCTGATAGCCCTAGCAAGGGGCGCTCGCACGGCCACGCACCAACTCGCGTAGTGCGCTCAGAGCAGGAATGGAACCAGCATCTTGGTCCGCGCTCGATACGCGGGGTATGCCTGTGGAAACGAGGCGCTCATCAGCCGCTCTTCGACGGTCGCGCTGTAGATGAAGTACGCACCCACAACGGCCAGCCCGATGAACCAATACAGGCTCGTGGCGATCCCCGTGCCCAGCATGCCGAGCAGGATGCCCGAGTAGATCGGGTGACGCACGTAGCGGTAGGGCCCTGAGGTCACGAGCTCCGGCTTGTCCTTCTGCGACATCGGCATGCCCCAGTTGCGGCCCAGGTAGATCCGCGCCCACGCCGCCAGTCCGAGTCCGCACCCCAGCAGAACGCACCCGAGCACCTGGAGTGCCGCACTGTGAACCGCAAGTGTCCCGGTCCTGAAAACGCGCAGCAGAACTATCACCACCACCGCGCCCAGGGCGGGGAACCGTGTGGTCAGCCCTCGGCGCGTCCCTTGCTTGGCTCCGAAGGCGGCCAAGAGCCACATCACCCAGAACGCCCCCCACACGATCGCGAGCACCGTCCTCAGCGACATGTTGCTCAGAGTTCCATTGACTGGGGCTTCTCCACAGGCCTATGGTACGCACCGAAGGGACGACCGTCATCGGCCCGAGAGCCGTATTCGCCCTCCACCCAGGGGCTGAGCGCCCGCCTATTCGGTTGCGGACATGGCGAGCACGGGCCCAGGAGCGATGCCCGTATCGCTAAAGCTCTCTCCACCGTCCACGCTGTGCAGCACGCGACCGTCCGACATCCCGGCGATTAGCCCGGCCTCGGTCAGCGCGAGCGCGTACGGCATGGTCTCGTCCGGCAGCGGGAGGCGATGCCATTCCCCGTCCTCCCAGCGATATAGGTGTCCGCGCGCCCTCGAGCCACTGTGTGCGGCCCCCGGACCGGAGGCGGCGCTCAGATACCAGCGATCCGGATTGGCGGGATCCAGCGCCAGCGCCCAGCAGTAGCCGAGCTCGCGCCCGGCGTCGGTCCCCTCCCAGCTCAGTCCTCCGTCCCTCGTCCAGGCGGCGCCGTCACCGGCCACCTCGTACGCTCGGCCCTCAAGCAGCGGGTGCCACGCCAGGCAGTGCACGTCCCGCTTGGCGCCCGGGCGGTGGTCGGAGAACGTCGCGCCGCCGTCTTCGCTGCGCATCAACCCGCCCAGCTCGATGCCCACCAGCAGCCGCTCGGCGCGGTGCGGATCGGGCGCGATCCACCGCACGTGATGGGTCCACGGCCGCGGCGGAAAGCTCCATGAATCGCGTGAAGGAATCGTTTGGAGCGCCTCGAGCTCGGTCCAGGGGCCGCCGTCGCGGACCCTGAACAGCCGGCTGGGCTCGGTGCCCGCGTACAGCGCGCCGTCGGCGGCGCTGATCGCGACGGAGAAGACCTGCGGCTCGTCGAGCTCGATGGATTCCCACGTGGCCCCTTCGTCAGCGCTCAGGAGCACCCCCTGCTCGCGCGTGCCGACCAGCACCCGTCGGCCGGCGGCCGCGACGCACTGGGCACCGACGCCGTCGAGGACAGGCTGGGCCGTCCACGCGCCCCTGGCGTGGCGAAGGCGCACGAGCTGGTCGGTACGTGAGCAGATGAAGATCATCGACACCCTCAGCTCCGATGGTACGCCTGTGGTCTCCGCCGATCCCGGAGCGCCCGCGGACGCATGCTCGAGGCGCTCAGCGGGACGACTTCGAGCGATTGCGCCGCGTTCCCCGGCCGCGCCCGTTGCGAGCATGCCCGTCGCGACCGCGGCCAGCGCGATTCCCGCCGTCACGCCGCGGGCTCTCCTCCGGCTCAGCCCGCGGATCTTCTCCCTGGCGCAGATGCTCGAGCGTCGCGTCGAGGGCAGCCATCAGGTCGGAAACGGGCTCGGGCTGCTTCTCGGGCTTCGGTGCCTCGATCGTCCGGCGCTTGCGCTTGGCGTCGATCACACGTTTTAGGCGCTCCCGGTAGCAGTCCTGGTAGCGCTCGGGATCCCACTCGGTGCTGAGCTCCTCGATCACTGCGGCCGCTCCCTCGAGCTGCTTCTTCGACGGTTTTTTGCCCCCGGTGGGAATGTCCTTGGTGGGCCGCACCTCGTCGCCGAACAGCATCGTGGTCAGCGCAAGTGCGCCCTCACGCGCGCGCACGGCCACGAGGTACTCCTTGGTGCGCATCACGAAGCGGCCGAGCGCCACGCGCTCCTGGCGCCCCATCACCTCGACCAGGAGCCGGTAGGCGCGGAGCGTTCCCTCGCTTTCGCCCGCCGGCACCAGGAAGTAGGGATGCTCGAAGTAGATCGGGTTGACGTCGGCGAGATTCACGAACGCCTCGATCTCGATCGTTCGCGTCTTGCGCGGCTGCACCGAGGCGAGCTCCTCGTCGGTAACCACGAGCTGCTGGCCGTCGAGGTCGTAAGCGTGCCCGATCTCCTCCCAGGTGACCTCCTCGTTCTCCTCCGAGCACACGCGCCGCTGCTCGATCGGCGCCTTGTCCTTGGCGTGCAGCTGGTGGAAGTGGTAGTCGAGGTCGCGTGCGGCACTGACGAGCTGCACTGGAACATTGACCAGGCCGAAGCTGAGCGAGCCGCTCCACAGGGGGCGTGCCACGGCCTACCTCCCCGCTCCGGAGAGGCTTGCCTGGAGCGCCGCGGCCAGGTCATCTCCATGCTCGGGCTCCTCATGCTCGGCCAGGTCGATCTCCTCGCCCTCGCTCTTGCGCTTGATCAGCTCGAGCACAGCATCCCTGTAAGTGTCCTCGTAGGCGGCGGGCTTGAAGTCCGCAGCCAGCGTCTTGACCAGTTGCCCGGCCATGTCGACCTCCTTGCCGGACGGTCTTCGCGAGCGGCCTTCGATCTCCAGTTCGTCGCCCCCGACGACCTCGTCATGAAAACGCAGCGTGTGCAGCACGAGTGCCTGATCGCCGGCGCGCACGGCGACCAGGTATTCGCGGTCGTGAAAACTGAAGCGGCCGATGCCGGCGCGCTCGCTCTTGCGCAGCGCCTCGTGCAGCAGCCGGAAGGAATCCTCGTCGTCCCGCGAGCCCACGAAATAGGTCCGCTCGAAGAAGACGGGATCGATCTGGAGCGCGCGCACGAACTCGCGCAGGTGGATCACTTTGCCGCGGTCGCCTGCGGCGGCCTTGATCTCGTCGTTGGAGAGCACCACATAGCGACCCTCGGACACCTCGTAGCCCTTGACGACCTGGTCATAGGGGACCTCCTTGTCTTCCTTGGAGCAGACGCGGCGGTGCTCGACCTTGGCGCCGTCGCGCAGGTGAACCTCGTGGAAGTGGACCGTCTTGGACTCGGTCGCCGAATACAGCTTCACCGGGACATTGACCATCCCGAAGGTGATGGTGCCGTTCCAGATCGATCTGGGCATCGCGCTGCTCCTACCCGCCTAGCGAATCGGGACACCGCCCCGCGTGAGACGCCAATGGGCATCTCATGATGCGCGGACCAGAACGATGTGAAAAGGTATCCGCCGTGCGGAACGGGCGCACCGATCGGGGTCTAGTGTCGGCTGTGGCGATCCTCGTGGGGGCGGCGATGCTGGCCCTCGGTCTGCTGAGTCCCGCCGGAGCACCCGCGCAGAGCGCGCGCCCTGCGCAGAGCGCGGCTCCCGCACAGAGCGCGGCTTCCGCGCAGAGCCCGGCCCCCGCAAAGACGAAGTTCAGCGCCCACGGCAGCGCCGAACAGGTGTATGTGACCGGGCTTCGACCGCACGCGCGCATGTCCCTGATCGGCCCGAAGGGCCGCGTCGTCCAGACCGAGTCGCGCCGACGCCCTCGGCGGCCTGCTGTTCCGCAATGTCGCGCCGGGCAGGGGGTATCGCGTGCGGCTCGATCCGCGCGGGGCAGAGTCGGGACCGATCACGGTGCACTCGGACGCCGCCAAGCCCTGGGACCCGCGCATCTACAAGCAGAAGATCAAGGACAGCGGCTACCAGTACCTGACCACGCGCGACGGGACGAAGCTCGCCATCGATGTGCATCCGCCGACGCATCCGGCGGGCGAGCCGGGGCTGTCGTCGCCGATTCCCGGAGTCCACGCCGCCAAGTACACGCCTCCATTTCCCACCCTGATCGAGTACTCGGGCTACGGCTACGCGGACCCGTCAGGCCCGGTCAACGGCATCGCCGTGCTCGCCAACCTCATGGGCTTTGCGGTGGTCGACGTGAACATGCGCGGGACCGGGTGCTCTGGCGGCGCCTACGACTACTTCGAAAGCTTGCAGAACCTGGACGGCTACGACGTGATCCAGACGATCGCCCACCAGTCGTGGGTGCTCGACCACAAGGTGGGGATGATGGGCATCTCCTACGGGGCGATCAGTCAGCTGTTCACTGCCCAGACCGACCCCCCTGCCCTGGAGGCGATCTCGCCCCTGTCGACGATCGATGCGACCGCGACCACACTCTACCCAGGGGGCATCCTCAACACCGGCTTCGCGGTCGCTTGGGCCAAGCAGCGCCAGCACCAGGCACGACCCGCCGGACCGCACAACGGGAGCCAGCCATACGCCTGGAAGCGCATCCAGCAGGGAGACAAGACCTGCAAGCGCAACCAGGACCTGCATGGCGAGGCCACCAACCTGATGGCCAAGGTCCGCGCCAACAGCCACTACCGCCCGAAGATCGCCAACGCGCTCGATCCGATCACGTTCGTCCACAAGATCAAGGTGCCGGTTTACATGGCCTGCCAGTGGGAGGACGAGCAGACCGGGGGGCACTGCCCTGATCTGGCCCAGCACTTCACCGGCACTAAGCGCAAGTGGTTCACGTTCACCAACGGCGCGCACATCGACTCGCTCGACCCGTATACGTTCGACCGCTGGCTTGACTTCCTCGACCTATTCGTCGCCCACGAGGCGCCTCTCGTAGATCCAGGCACCGCCGTGACCAGGCTCGCCGCACCGGTCATCTACCAGTCGGCCATGGGTCTGCCAAAGACGGACCTGGTGACCTTGCCGGCCGATCCGATCCAGAAGATTTCTGGCTACTCCGCGGCGCTCAAGAAGTTCGAGCGGCTGCCTCAGATTCGGGTGCTGTTCGACAACGGGGCGGGCTCGGCCCCAGCCGGGGGCACGTCCGCTCGCGGCAACCCCTACCCTGCCTTCGAGCACTCGTTCAAGCGCTTCCCGATCCCCGGCACCAAGGCCCAGCGGTGGTACTTCCGCCCCGGCGGCACACTCGGCGGCGGGGCGCCCAAGCACGGTGGCGCCAGCTCCTACACCTCGAACGCCAGGGCGATGCCGCTGACCGACTTCAAGGGTCCGGTCGAGACGGGCGGCCTGTGGGCCGACGCCTCGCACTGGAAGTGGCGCTGGAAGCGCGAACCAGCCGGCGATTCCGTGTCGTTCGTATCCGCGCCGCTCAAGCAGAACACCACGGTCATCGGCGGGGGCGCGGTCCATGTGTGGGCGCGTTCATCCACGCCCGACGTCGACGTTCAGGCGACGGTCAGCGAGGTCCGGCCGGGCGGCACGGAGACGTTCGTGCAGGACGGCTGGCTGCGCGCGGACGAGCGCAAGCTGGCGACCGGCACGAACAACATGCTCGCCCAGAAGAGCACGCTGCTCGAACCGGTCCTGAGCATGCGCACCTCGGCCGTTCAGCCGATGCCCTCCGGGCACTTCGTCGAGCTCGTGATCCCGCTCTACTTCGAGGGGCACGTCTACCGCAAGGGGTCGCGCGTCCGCGTCACGATCGCAGCGCCGAACGGCACCCAGCCCGTGTGGTCTTTCGGCCGTACGCAGCCCAAGGGCACCGCCAGGCTGGCGGTGGCCTTCTCGCAGAAGATGCCCTCGAGCCTGATCCTTCCCGTGGTACCGGGCGTGAGCGTCCCCAGCGGCCTGCCGGCTTGCCCCAGCCTGCGCAACGAGCCGTGCCGTAAGTAATACATGTCGCCGCATCCCCTCCGGCCGCCTCTGCGCGAAACCGCGCCCGCCCGCGCCGGGACCGGGCCGGCCTGGCCCAGCTATACGGGCTCCGCGCAATTGGTCGGGCCCAGCAGCGCCGGCGTCTCCGTGTATGTCGATCCGACGCTCGGCGCCCAGGCGCTGCAAAACGCGCGCGATCTGCTCGCCGCGAGCGATCGCGTGGTTCAGCAGAACAACGCGATCTTTGACATCACCGGAGGAGCCGTGGACGTAGTCCTCTTCGCCTTGAACGGGCAGACCGACGGCACCGGCGGGGCGGATCACGGCGGTTGTGATTTCACTACGGGCACCGCGATCGAGGTGGATGTCTCGTATGACGACTCCACCCGCGTGGTGGCGTTGTTTGAGGCGGAGCTGAGCGAATGCGCGATGAACGGTCAGCTGTGCGGCTACAGCACCGGAGAGGCGCTGTCGCGGTGGTGCGCCGCGGTGGTGGGCTCAAACGCGCTCAGCGACTTCGCCACCGCCCCCCAGTGGGCGCAGGACGGCATGCCCAATTGGGTCGATCGGACGGAGCACACCGACCAGGACGCGGACAGCATCGGCTGCGGAATGGCGTTTCTCTCCCCGCGCTACCTGGGCCAGGCGAAGCTCCGAAGAAAGCTGCGAGCGGGGCCTAGCCGGGGAGCGCCGCTGCGTCGGCGTCGGCTGGCGTCACTTGGCGCGGCGCGGTGAAGCCCCGCCGCCGGCCGCGAAGCAGCGGGATCGTCGTCTCGGCGGCGAATTGCTCGCCGCTCATGCCGGTGACGAAGTGGCCCCCGCGGATCAGCCCGCGTGCCTCCAGCCGCCGGAGCGCCCACAGAATCTCACGCCAGGGCACGGCCAAGCGCTCCTTGTAATAGACATCGCGCGAGGTGACCCCCCAGCGCAGCAACAGCTGCCAGGCGACGGTCTCGGCGAGCTCCTCCATGTCCTCGATCGGCGGCGCCGGCGGCAGCGGCGTCCACCGCCCCTCGACACCATGGCCCGCTCGTGCTCGCCGCACCCCGGGGCCGGGTCGCCTGGATACCCGTTGGCGGCGGGCGAAGCGGGTTCGGGCGTGGAGCAGCGAGCGGATCGCGTTGAAGCCGTCCGCGGTGATGAGTCCTCGGGCCACGCCGTCCCACAGCCCTTCTTCCACTTCAGCGGGAAGACGTCCCGTGAGTGTCTGAAGCTCCGAGTGAAACAGGGCGCCGCGGCTGCGAAGCGCGTCAAGCACCTCGTGTCCTGGTCCGGCTGTGGGCTCCGCAGCCTCGGCGCTGCCGCGATGTGCCTGTAGCAGCCAGTCGAGGTCCTCCCGCAGCATGAACGTGATCGGCGTCCGCCGTGAGGGCGTCTTGCCGCTCCACCCCGCCTCTTCGTGGGCGTCGTCCTCACCGGACGTGCCTTCGCGTCCACCGGCGCGCTCGAGCAGCGATAGCCGTCCCCAGACGATCTCCCCTGACAGACACAGGTCGTCGAGCCACTCGGGGCGATAGGCGTGGACGCGCTCGGCCAGCAGTCGCTCCCACTCACCCGCCGGCCACTCGGACCCCTGGAGCTGCTCGATCACCTTGGCCAGTCCGCCGCGCCCGAACACCTGCGTCCCGGGCTCGAGATGCCACCACGCGCGCAGGAAGTCGTGCCATTCCGCCTCGCTCACGGGGCGGACTTGGGCTCGCCGGCGCTCACGCGTGTAGTTGTGGATGCGCGCCAGCAGGCGCCGCGCGCACCACTGCTCGCCGCGACCCTCTTCGAAGGCTCCGGCAACGGCGAAACCGCGCGTCCGGAGCGTCTCGAGGGCGATTTTCACTGCGGAGGGCGCGATGCCGGTGGCACGCGCGAGCTCGACTTCGCTGACGGGACCGGCGACTTCGAGGTGGCCCTGGACAGCCACGACCTCCGCCTCGTCCGCGTCGCCTTTGCCGCCTGCCAGGGCGGCCGGAAGGGGATGGTCGGGGACGAACCTCACGCCCGGGAACAAGGCCTCGATCTCGCCGCGCCGCTCGGTGGCCGCCCACAGGGGATCGGATGTCGGACCGCGCACCTCGAAGGCGCGGCGCTCCGCCACCAGCGCGGCGAAATCCTCGGTCCACTCCTCACGCGCCCTGGCGAGGACCAGCGAGAGCAGTATGTCGTGCAGCTCGTCGGGGCTTCTGACGTCCGGGGCCGCCTCGCGCCGCACCCGCTCGACCGCCTCTGGATCGAGCCGGCCCAGCTCTCGCGGCTCGACCGGCAACCCCCGGCGCAGGGGCACCGCGCGCGAGCGCCGCTCGCCGATCTCGCCGTCCTCGTCGAGGTAGGTGAACGGCGCGCCGTTGAGGATCTCGTGCGAGAGCACGCTGGGCTCGACCGTGTCCAGGAAGTGCAGCCGCACCGTCCCCTGCTCGAAGCGGCCCACCAGCTCCTTCAGGCCCTCGATGTCCATCGCCTCGGTCAGGCAGTCGCCCATCGTCTCGCGCACCAGGGGGTGATCGGGAATCTCGATCGGACCGGCCGGCGCGTTGTCTTGGCAAGCGGCGAGCGACGGAAACACCGCCGCCATCAGGTCATCGGCCTCCATGCGCTGGATGTTGAAGGGGTTGAGCCGCCCGCCCTTGCGTCGCAACACCGCCAGCGAGCGGTTGAGGTTCCAGCGCCATCTGGCGGTGAACATGGGGCTGCGCAGCACCGCCTGGCAGACGGCATCGCGCACGTTGTGAGAGCGCAGGAACGCGGGGACGTCCTCGAGTGGAAAGGAGTGCTGCGGACCCAGCGAGAGCAACACGGCATCGTTGCTCGCGGCCGCCTGGAGCTCGAAGTCGAAGTTGAGGCAGAACTTCTTGCGCAGGCCGAGGCCGAGCGCGCGGTTGATCCTCGAGCCAAGCGGCGCGTGCACGATCAGCTGCATGCCGCCGGTCTCGTCGAAGAACCGCTCGAATACGATGTCCTCGTCGCTCGGCAGAACCCCACCGAGCTCGGCGCGCGCGGTGCGCAGGTAGTCGACGACGAGTGCGGCCGCGATCTCGTCGACACCCGGTATCTCCTCGATCAGCGCCACCGCGGCATCTCGCCCTCCTTGGTCGAGGCGGTCCGCCACCGCGCGTCGCAGCCGTGAGACCTCGTCCGAGAGCTCGTCGGTACGACCGGGCGCCTCACCAAGCCAGAAGGGAATCGTGGGATGCCTGCCGGTGGCGTCGCGAACTCGCAGGATCCCGTTGCTCACGCCCGCGATCTGCCACGGGTGGGTGCCCAGCAAGAACACGTCGCCCTGCATGGATTCGATCGCGAAGTCCTCGTTGACGGTCCCCAAAAACGCGTCTCCCGGCTCCAGCAGCACTCGATAGTCGCCGGTCTCAGGGATCGCGCCTCCCGAGGTGAGGCTCGCCAGCCGGGCACCCCTGCGGGCGCGAAGGTGGCCGTTGACGCGGTCACGGTGGACGTAGGCCATGCGCCGCCCGCGTCCCGTCTCGATCCCTGCCGCGACAAGCTCGAGGATCTCCTCGAACCGCTCGCTGGTGAGGTCGCGATACGGCCAGGCGCGCTTGAAGATCGTGAACAGATCCGCCTCGGCGACGCCCTGTTCGCCGCACGCCGCGACCTCGGCGACGATCTGCTGGGCGAGGATGTCGAGCGAGAGCTCCGGCGGCTCGAGCGAGTCGAGGCGTCCGTGCCTCACGGCTTCGAGCAGTGCGGCGCACTCCACCAGCTCGTCGCGCGTGGTCGGATACATGATCCCGCGGGGCACGCCGCGGCGCTGGTGGTTGGCGCGTCCCACCCGCTGGAGGAAGGTGCTGATGCTGTGCGGCGAGCCAATCTGGCAGGCCAACTCGACCGGACCGACATCGATCCCCAGCTCGAGTGATGCGGTCGCCACGAGCGCCCGCAGCTCGCCTGCACGCAGGCGGTGCTCGACGCGCTGGCGGCGCTCGCGTGACAGCGAGCCGTGATGGGCCGCTACCTCATCCTCGCCCAGCCGCTCTGAGAGCTGGTGCGCGACTCGCTCCGAGAGAGAGCGGGTATTGACGAACACGAGCGTTGTGCGGTGGGCGGCGACGTGGCCGGCAATGCGATCGAGGATCTCGCCGAACTGGTCGCTTGAAATGGCGGCCTCGAGCTCGCCATCGGGGAGCTCGAGCGCCAACTCAAGGGTGCGCCTGTGGCCGCTGTCAACGATCGTGGGTAGCGGCTCGTCGGCGCCGACCAGCAGCCGCGCCGCCGTCTCCACCGGCTTGACGGTCGCCGACAGGCCGATGCGCACAGGACGGGTGTCGCAGACGGCGGCGAGGCGCTCAAGCGAGAGCGCCAAGTGTGCGCCCCGTTTGTCCCGGGCAAGCGCGTGGATCTCGTCGACGATCACCGTGTCGACGGTGCGAAGGGTGGTTCGCGAGCGCCCCGCGGTCAGGTACAGGTACAGGGACTCGGGCGTGGTCACCAGCAGGTTGGGCGGCCGGCGGAGCATCGTCTGGCGTTGCGCGGAGGTGGAGTCGCCCGTCCTCACCCCGAGGGTGATCGGTGCAGGCTCGAGGCCGAGCTCTCGGGCGACGGCGGCGATCTGCTCGAGTGGCTGCTCCAGGTTCGTATGCACGTCGACCGCCAGCGCCTTCAGCGGGCTGAGGTAGACGATCTTGGTCATGCCTTCGATTGCCTCGCCCGCCGCGTGGGCCTTGTAAAGGGCGTCGATCCCCGCCAGGAAGCCCGCCAGCGTCTTGCCGGAACCCGTGGGAGCACAAATGAGCGTGTGCTTGCCGTCTATTACCGCGGGCCAGCCTCCCGCTTGAGCCTCCGTTGGCCCTTCCGGGAAGCGGCGCTCGAACCAGGTGCGGACTGCCGGGTGGAAGCCTTCCAGGGCAGGCTCTCCGACTTGGACGGGCGGCGGCGACAGTACGGTCACGTTGGTCAGTGCAGCATATGTGGGGGACGTCGACGGGGACTCGATCCATGCCGACGACGCCGTTGTGTCAGGGTGTGCGCATGCGCTTCGCGATCTCCATCCCCCAGTACGTAAGCGAGCAGGGCTTCGATCGAGAGTCTTTCGGCACCCATCTGAGGCGAGCCGAGGAGCTCGGCTTTGAAAGTGCGTGGGCCCAGGAGCAAATCCTTGGGTCGGCGCGGACGATCGCTCCGCTCGAGTTGATGACTTATGCGGCGGCTTGCACTGACCGGCTGCGTCTGGGGTGCGCCGTGTTCGTCAGCCCGTTGCATACGCCGGTTCACCTGGCGAAAGCGATCAGCTCGGTTGATTGTCTGAGCGGCGGGCGCGTGGAAGTCGGCGTCGCGACAGGCGGCCAGGGGCGGCCCTTCGCGGCATTCGGCGTCGATCCAACCGGCCTGGTGACGCGCTTCACGGAGGGGCTTGCGCTGATGAAGGCGTGCTGGACCGAGCCGGAGATCAACTTCGAGGGACGCTTCTGGCAGGTCCTCGGCGCCTCGATGGAGCCCAAGCCAGTGCAGCGCCCCTATCCGCCGGTCTGGATCGGGGGGAACCATCCCAATGGGCTTCGCCGCGCGGCGCGGCTGGCCGACGGCTTTTTCGGCGCCGGTTCGCAGACGACAAAGCAGTTCGCCGACCAGGTGCGCATCGTCAGGGAGGCGCTCAAGCGCCAAGAGCGAGACCCGACCCACTTCGGAATTGCGAAGCGCGTGTACGTTCACGTCGACGACGATACGACCCGGGCTCGCGAGACGATCGACGCGGCACTGGCTCACCATTACGGCCGAGCCGGGCTGCTGGCGGTCGCGGTGGCGGGGCCGCCAAGCACGTGTGTTGCCGGTCTCCAGGAGGTCATCGCCGCCGGCGCCGAGCGGGTACTGCTGAACCCACTTGTCGAGGATGGCCAGCAGATGGAGAGGCTTGCTGGGGAGGTCATTCCACAGCTTCGGTGAGCTATGTCTAGGCGCGGGCGCATCGTGGCATTTGGCGGGGCCGCTTCGCTGGTGGCAGCCGGAATCGTGTGCGCCGCGCTTTTCTCGAGCGAGGCCGGCCAGCTGGTCGGCTTCGCGTTGATCGGCCTCGGCCTGATCCTCGCCCTGAGCCTTGTATTCCTGGAGGTTGGCCTGAGCGAGGACCGGGAGCGCGCGCGGGAGGCGAAAGCTGCCGCACGCTCCGTGCGCCCGAGCGCTACCGGTTCCTTCAAGCGCGCCGCACTGGGGGGGCCCCGGCGACGTCGCCGACCGGAATGAGGCGTTCGGGACCCGCGCTACGGCGGGGCCACGCTCGGGCCGCTGGGCGTAACACCCGGATCGCCGGCCGCGCCGCTCGGGCCGTCCGCAGTGACGTCCAACGGCGGCCGTTGCGACGCCCCCTTCTTGATCCTCAGCCCGACGATCGGAAACACGAGCGTGGAGAGGGCCGCAGCGCCAACCAGACCTGCCGCCGTTGCTGGACGCATGTGGCCGCTGCTCGTTGCCAGGTCGGTTATCGCGACCACCATGGGCAGCTGGGTCGAGCACAGGAACCCAAGCGCCGTTCGCTCTCGCGGCGAGAATACGTTGCGGTACAGCACAAACACCGGGAGCCCGCGCACCACCAGGAAGAGGACGAAGAACAGCGCCAGCTTCGCCACGTCGCCAGCGCTGGCAAACAGTGCCGATACGTCGAGCTTCATCCCGCTGTAAACGAAGAAGAAGGGCACGAAGATGCCGAAGCCGACCGCGGTCAGCTTGGAGTCAAAGGCGGGCATCTCCTGGTTCTTGAGCAACGCACGCGTGATCATCCCGGCTGCAAAACCACCCAGCAGCAGATCGAGCCCAAGGCGGGAGGCCAGCAGCGCGAGCGCGAAAATCAGCACCACCGCCCACCGCACGGCCAGCTGCGCGCTGGTTTCGAGAGTCCGGCGCAGCACCGGCAGGGTCCGCGCCGAGGATCGAACCGTGAGCAGCGCGATCAGCACGACCACCGCCACGAACGCCAGCAGGATCAGCGCATCATGAAGCGTGCTCTCCGCGGACAGGATCAGGGTGACCAGCAGGATCGGCCCGAACTCCCCCACGGCCCCCGCTGCGAGCAGGAAGGTGCCCAGACGGGTCCGCAGCTCTCCGGCGTCTTTTAGGATCGGCAGCAGGGTGCCGATCGCCGTGGTGGCGAGCGCCGCGCCCACATAGATCTCGGACAGAACCACTCCCGTACCCCGAAGGAGCAGGCCGAAGCCATACGCGAGCGCCAGCGACGCCGCCCATCCAGCCACGCCGAGGCGCAAGGGCCGGCCGGCGATTCGGTGGAGATCGAGCTCGTAGCCGGCGAAGAAGAACAGCAGGCCGAGTCCTAGGTCGGAGAAGAACTTGATGAAGGGCGAAAGCTCGAGCCCCAGCACATGCGGCCCGATCAAAATCCCCATGAACAGCTCGAGCACGACAGCGGGCACGACGATGTCCCCGAACCGAACGACCGCCGCGATCGTGCCCGCGACCGCGGAGACGACCACGATGATCAGAAAGGACTCCGGGCGGATCGTGATCGCGGCTAGGCTCGCGTCGAGCATCTGTCCCCTCCGGGCGCGAACTGGATATCCCGACCCTAACGCAGCGGGATGCCGGTGACGAGCGCTACGGGCGCCGGAGCATTCGGCTCGTCCCTTGTGGCGCTACGGTCCGTCGGGCTGGATCGCCCACAAACGACTTTAAGGAGATCACGGATGTTTCGTCAAAGGGAGGCCCGCTGTCAGTCCCGTCGCGTCAGGTTGACGGGCGCAAGTGTCACCGGGGCGACCATCGCCGGACCGCGCGTGCTTGGTCCCTCGGCCATGGCGCCGGTGGCGATCGCTGCCGGCGCCGTCGGCGCACTGGCGATCGGACGCCTCGCGATCGCCGAGGCGGTCGTGCGCAAGCTCCGCGCCGGTGAAGTCGAGATCCGCTCGCTGAAGGTGGAGGAGCTGGAGGTCGGCGGTCGGCGCTGGCCGGAGCCGCAGCGAGTGACATGAGAGCGCGCCGACGGTGGTTGGTGGTTGCGGGCGCCCTCGCGGTCGAGACGATCGCGGTCTGGATGCGCACCGGGCGTCCAGGCGGCAGCCTCGTCGTGCGTTGCCGGCGGGGTCACCTCTTCACGACCATCTGGATCCCGGGCGTGTCTCTCAAGGCGCTCCGCCTGGGTCCATGGAGGTATCAGCGGTGTCCCGTCGGTCGCCACTGGTCGCTGGTGATACCAGTCCGTGAGGCCGCGCTGAGTGAGGAGCAGAAGCGCGTCGCCGCCGGACAACGAGACCTTTCGCTCCCGTAATTCAGTAGCTGAGGACCGTTGCGTCCTCGTCTCCGGCCCAGTCGGACATGGGAGTGGTGTCCGCGAGCTTCGCAGTGGCGGTGAGCGCGCTCGCATCCAACCTGCGCGCGTTGAGACAGGTCGAGCACACGAGCAGCTCTCCTCCGCCCGCCACGTAGTCGTCGAACAGCCGTGCCAGCGGAGGACACCCATCACAGCTCAGTGCTCGGGCGTGACCGGGGAGCGCCAGGCGGACCGCCTCCTTCGTGAGCCACACCGCCACGCGGCTGCCATGCCGCAGCGCTGCGCCGGCCACGAGGAAGGCGCGCGTAACCTTTTCGGGATCCTCGGGGCCCGTCGCGAGGCTGATCAGGACCCTATCGGCCAACCGTCCCTCACCTCCATGCTCGGGTAATTCGACTGGGGAACGCCGTTTCATCCACGGCTGCAGCGATTTTTTCGCGTGCGCCGGGGGTTGAAAACGATCAGTAGCCCTGGATCCAGCGGGCGGTGAACGACTTCTGCGCGCAGGTCCCGATCTTGATCGTGCCCTTGACCTGCTTGGGGGAGCTGAAGCTGCCCTTGACTGTCGCGTGCACGCCACTGGGCTTCGATGTCGTCTTCGAGTAGGAGAACGTCCCGTTCCTCATTCCGATCTTGTCGATCTTCCAGTGGTACTTCGTGCAGTAGGTCGGACTGGTCACCTGTGTGAGCGACAGGTTCCCCGTCTTCGGGACCTTGAATACGATCTGGGAACCCCAAATACCCCTCTTGGGCTTTGAAGCAGCGAGCGCGACGGCTGGAACAGCGGCCGCGGCGACCACAACCGCCGCCACGCTGCCACGCTTGATTCGGGACAAGCTCGTCATCTGCGCCTCCGTTGTTCGTTGACGTTGAACCGCGCCGTTTGACGCCGGTGCTCACGCGCGCAACCCTGCGCCCCGATCGCAAGCTAGCAACGACGCCCGAGGGCTGCAATCAGGAACCGCGGGCGGCTCTCACTGCTGCTCGGCGGCCATCAACGTGAGCCCGCCGTCGATCACGTACGAGGCTCCGGTCACGTAGCTCGCGTCCTCTGACGCCAGCCAAGCGATCAGGGCAGCCACTTCGCGCGCGTCCCCAGCTCGCCCCAGCGGAGCGTTGACGGGTCCCGGTGCCCGGTCCTCCTGGCCGGTCATGCGGGTCGCGATCTGCCCGGGCGCGACTGAGTTCACCCGGATGCCATGCCTGCCGAGCTCCAGAGCCATCACCTTCGTCAGGCCGCCGAGGCCGTGCTTGGAGGCGGTGTACGGCGCCGATCCCGAAAGCGGGATGTGCTCGTGCACCGACGTCACGTTTACGATCGCTCCGCCGCCGCGCTCGATCATCCGCCGCGCCGCTGCCTGAGCGGCCGCGAACGCCCCCGTGAGGTTGACATCGATCACGCCGCGCCACTGCTCGAGGCTCATCTCGAGGAAGGGCTCGCTACTGCCGTAGCCGGCATTGTTGACCAGGACGTCGATCCCGCCGAGCGCGTCCCCCAGAGCAGCGACAGTCGTCCCGATCTCGTCGGTGTCGTGTAGGTCGAGGTGACGGATCTCGCAGCGCACGCCGACGTCCTCGATCTCATCGACGATGCTTTCCGCTCGCTGCTGGTCGCGGTGCCAGGTGAGCCCGAGGTCAAACCCCGATCTGGCGAGGACGGCCGCTGTGGCGCGCCCGATGCCGCTGTTTCCCCCCGTGACGATCGCGACGGCCATGACCTCGCTGCTCCCCGGGCGCGGAGCTCGTCAAACGGTCAGTAGCCCTGCGGAGCGGCGGTTGTGGTGTGTGTCTTGTGGGTTTGAGTCCTCGGCGCGCTGCTGGACTTGTGGCGCAGCTTGCCGTTCTCGCATACGAACCCCTTGGCCGCGTACACGATCGACTGCTTCGACTGGCAATGCTGTCCAGTGTGGTACCGGGTCGTGGAAGCGGCCGGGGCGCTCTTCTGAGTCGTTGTGGTGCTCGGCTTGCCGCTGCTGCCACAGCCTGCGGCGATGGTCGCCGGAATCGCGGCGATCAGGGCAAGCCTTGTCAGGGATGGGGGCATTGGAGCGATCCTAGTAGCCCGAAGCGACAACCACCCGCACGGCGGGCGCGATCCCTTACTTGCACCGCGCGGTGGTAGTGGTAATGCTTTGCCGGACATGTCTCGCAGCGTGCACCTGGTGGGCGGCATTCCCGGCGCATCGGCAGGGGAGGCGATGGAGGCCGCACTCGACCGGCTCGCCCCGCATCTGCGCACCCTCAGCGACGGGGAGACCGGAGCCCGGTCATGGTGGATCAGGGCGGTCATCGATCGCCTCTACGACCACCCGGACCTCGAGCTGGTTCGCGATGGCGACTTTTCCTCATATGAGCGGACGCCGCAATGGCGGGTCAAGGAGGGACACGAGCTGACGGCGGAGAGCCTCGAGCCGTACCTGGTGGCGACCGAGGCGTTTCGCGAGAGCTACCCGCTGTTTCACGCACTCCGCGAGGCTCACGGGCGCCCGGACCTCGACTTCCAGGTGGGCGTTCCCCTGCATCTCGATCTGGCCGTGGACGCCTTCGGCGAGGCGGGCTTCGGCCCGGCTATCTACGAGCCCTGCCTCGAGGCCACGGCGCGCCAGGTGCGCCTGGTCCAGGGCGAGTCCCGGGGCGACGTGGTGTTTCAGCTCGAGATGCCGGTGCCTCTGGTTGCGGTCGCTGGGACGCCCGCTGAGGGACAGCCTCATGCGGCCGCGGAGATGGCCGGCCGTATCGTCGAGTTGCCGCAGCGCGCGGAGCCCGGCACCCGCTTCGGCGTGCACCTCTGCCTCGGCGACATGAACCACAAGGCTTTGGGGCAGATGCGCGACGTCCGTCCCCTGGTGCTCCTGGCAAACGAATTGCCGCGAAAGTGGCCTGCCGACAGGCCGCTGGAGTTCATCCACGCGCCGTTTGCCGCGGCGCAGGAGCCGCCCACCTTCGAGGAAGCGTTCTACGGCCCCCTGGGCGAGCTCGATCTCCCGGCCGAGACCAGGTTCATCGCCGGCTGCATCCACGAGTCGCTGAGCATCGAGGACCAGCGGCGGCTGCTCGCGATGATCGAGGAGCTCGCGGGGCGGCAGGTGGACCTGGCAGCGGCCTGCGGGCTGGCCCGCCGGCCCGACGTGGCGCAGGCTTGGGACGCCATGGACAAGTCCGCCGCGCTGGTCGACGCCTGAGAGACGGCGAGCACGGCGAGAGTCGAATGCCACGCCTGGTCGGCATCAATCACGTGGCGCTGGAGGTTGGCGAGATCGACGACGCGTTGCGTTGGTACGGCCGCTTCTTCGAGTTCAAGCTCCGTGGGCACGGGCCACGGATGGCCTTCATCGACATGGGCGATCAGTTCATCGCCCTTTCTGCAGGCCGCAGTCAAGATCCGGACGCATCCCGCCACTTTGGGCTCGTGGTGGATGACAAGGAGGCGGTGAGGGCGGCGATGCTGAGCGCGGGCATGCCCGTTCGTCCTTCCGGGTCGCTCGACTTTCACGATCCCTGGGGCAACCACATTCAGGTGGTCGATTATCGGGACGTCCAATTCACCAAGGCCCCGGCAGTCCTCCGGGGCATGGGCGTCGAGGGAGTCGAGAAGACGGAGTCGGCTCGGCGGGAGCTGGGCGACAAGGGCCTCGACGACGCCTGAACCTCCTACGAGCGGCCGCTTTGGTTCCATGGGCGCATGGAGGTCATCGAGTTCGGCAGGCTGACCGACGCGTTCCGTCATGAGCTTGAGGGCGACGAGCCGGATCCCTTCGAGGCCAGGGGGAATCCCCTGACATACCGGCCTAAAGACCGGCACGTAGCCCTGCGCGACGGTGGCGGCCAACTCGTGGCCTCGACTGGGATGGTGGTTGTCGAGGTCGAAGTCGAGCAGAGACGGTTTCCAGTCGTCGGGCTTGGCGGAGTGATCGTGAACGCCCAGCACCGCGGCCGTGGTCTGGCCCGCGAGGTGCTCGAGGCGGCGCTCGCAAAGGCCGGCGACATCGGCCCCGACTTTGCGCTTCTCTTCTGCCACGCGAACCGGATGGGGCTCTACCGAAAGGTGGGCTTCACCGAACTGGATGCGCCGGTGACGGTGAAGCAGTCCACCGGCTACGCGAACATGCGTCAGCGGACTATGTGGCGGGCATTGCGGGAAGGGGCCGAGTGGCCGCCGGGCCTCGTTCTCGTACACAGCCTGCCGTTCTAGGCGCGCGCGCTTGTCCGACAGGGGCCGCCCGACCGACGGCGCCGGTCACTGTTCGACTCGTTGCAGGAACTCCAGGCGGTTCCCGAACGGGTCGTACGCGTGGAAGCGCAAGAGGCCCGGAATATCCTCCTGGGGCGTGACCGATTGGCCGACGGCGCTGAGACGACGAGCGAGCTCGTCGAGATCGGTCACGAGCAGCCCCGGGTGGGCTTTTCGAGCGGGCCGAAAGTCCTCCTCGACACCGAGGTGGAGTTCAATCCTGCTCTGGGCGAACCAGATGCCACCCCGATCGGCCAGGCCCGGCGGCTTTGGGATCTCGGTCATCTGGAGCAGCTCCCCATAGAAAGCGCGCGCGTCGTCCTCGCCCCCGCGCGGCATCGCCAGCTGCACGTGGTGGACGCGCTCGAACATCGCGCCTGAGTCTGACGGAACTAATCTGCCGCGGTCATGGTGCTGCTGGGAATCCTGCTGGTCGCCGCGAACATGCGGGCCTCGATCACCGTCGTCGGGCCGCTGCTATCGCAAATCGTCCACGCCTACGGGCTCTCGGGCATCGAGGCGGGGCTCCTCACCGCGCTGCCCGTGCTGGGCTTCGCCGCCTGCTCGCCACACGCCCCGCGGCTCGCACGCCGCATCGGCATGGAGCGCGCCCTGGTCATGGCGATGCTGGTACTGGTGGTGGGGGTGGGGGTCCGCTCGCTCCCGTGGGCCCCGGCCCTGTTTGGCGGCACGCTGCTCCTGGCGACCGGCATCGCGGTGGCGAACGTGCTCCTGCCCGCGTATGTCAAGCAGCACTTCTCCTCACGGCAGGCCACGGTGACGGCTTTTTATGCGACGACGATGAGCTTGGTTGCGGCAATCGCCTCCGGTGTAGCCGTTCCCCTGGCGGCCGCCCTACCGGCCGGCTGGCGTACCGCGCTTGCCGTATGGGGAGTGCTGGTTGTGATCAGCATTGCTCTGTGGGTGCGTCCCGCCAGGAATGCGCGGGACACTGGCGCTGTCCGGGCGGTCGCGGCGCTGCCATGGCGCTCGACGGTGGCCTGGCAAGTGACGGCGTTCATGGGCCTCCAATCGCTCGGCTTCTACGTGATGATCGGCTGGCTTCCGAGCGTGCTCGCGAGCCACGGCGTTGGCCCGCGAGCCGCGGGGGTGGAGCTACTCGAGTACCAGCTCGTCTCGCTGGTGACCAGTCTGGCGCTGCCGCTGATCGCCGACCGGAGCGCGGACCACCGGGCACTGGCAGCCGCCACCGCGACCGTTACGGGGATTGCCTACATGGGCCTGATTCTTGCGCCTGGGATCTCGCTCCTATGGGTGCTGCTCGCCGGCTGCGGTACTGGACCGAGCCTCGTGCTCGCGTTGTCGTTCATGGCGCTCCGTGCCGAGGGCGCCGCCGAGGCAGCGGCCCTCTCCGCGATGGCGCAATCGGTCGGCTACCTGCTGGCGGCGGCGGGGCCCTTCCTATTCGGGTCGTTGCATGCGCTCAGCGGCGGCTGGACCGCTTCACTGCTGCTGTTGGTGGCCAGTGCGGTGGCCCTGTTCATGGTGGGGCTCCGCGCTGGGAGCCCGAGCCCAATCGCCGGGAGTCCGAGCCCCAGGGTGTAAGGCAAACTGACGCTCGCCCGGCTACGCCGGCGAGCTTCCCGGCTTCGGGGACCCTGCGCCGACCGGGATGATGCCGGAAGCGTTGAGGTCGCGCTCGATCTGCTCGAGGCTGCGGTTCTTGGTCTCCGGCACCCTCCGAATGAAGTAAATGATCGCCACCACGGTCAGCGCGGCGAAGAGGAAGAACGTGCCCGAGTCGCCCAGCGCGGAGAGCAAGGTCAAAAACGAGATTGTGACGATGAAGTTCGCAAACCAGTTGGCGATCGTGGCCACGCTCATCGCCGGCCCGCGGATCTTGAGCGGATAGATCTCCGCGATCAGCAGCCAGAACACCGGTCCGAGGCCGATCGCAAAGGAGCCCGTGTAGCAAAAGAGTGCCACGATCACGATGATGGCCCCGGCGCCGTGGAGGTTCGCGCCGCCGTTGACCAGGAAACCGATCGCGATGATCGACAGGCAGATCGCCATGCCGGTGGTGCCGGCGATGAGCAGCGGACGGCGCCCCACGCGGTCGAGGAGCCTGATGGCCACGATCGTCATGCCGACGTTCACGACGCCGTTCACGACGTTGGCCAGCAGCGCAGCCGAGCTTCCCAGCCCCGCGTTGTGGAGCAGCGTGGGGGCGTAGTAGATGATCGTGTTGATTCCGGTGATCTGCTGGAAGATGGCCAACGCGACGCCTACGATCAGCGCCGCTCGTACACGCGGGTTCAGCAGCTCGCGCACACCCGCCTGTCGCTTCGAGACCTCCTCGATCTCCCGGATCTCCTCCTCGATGTCGCTTTCGTCGCGCACGCGGCAGAGCACTTCCCACGCCTCGTCCACGCGTCCCTTCGTCACGAGCCAGTGTGGGCTCTCCCGCTGGATCAGCATGCCGCAGAACAGCAGGATCGCGGGAATCCCCGCCAGCCCGAACATGAGCCGCCAGTCCTTGGAGCTCGAGAGGCCGTAGTCAACGAGGTAGGACACGAGGATCCCGGAGGTGATCGCCAGCTGGTTGAACGACACCAGGGCGCCGCGCACTCGAGGCGGGGCGATTTCACCGATATACATCGGCACCACCATTGAGGCCGAGCCGACCCCTAGGCCGATCACGATCCGCGCGAACAGGAGCACGCCGTAGCTCGGGGAAGTGGCGGCGATCAACACGCCGACGAGGAACAGCGCCGCGCTGATCATGACCGTGCGCCGGCGGCCGATTGCGTCGGCGACGCGTCCGGCACCGAACGCGCCGATCATCGCACCCACCAGCAGGAGGCTGGTGAGTAGCTCGCTTTGGAACGACGTCATGGGGAAGTCCTGCTTGACGAACAGCAGAGCTCCGGAGATCACGCCGGTGTCGTATCCGAAGAGGAGGCCCCCCAGCGCGGTGATCGCGGACGAGACGGCTACCTGGCGGCGAACGTTTCCCTGCTTGGCGGGGCCTCGTCCGCGGCCCTGAGTGGCGGTATGCTCGACCGGAGCGCTTATGGCTACCTCCCCTCCCTGACTGTGGGCCCATAGCTCCCCGGCGAGCGGCAGCCGCAAACCAGTTCAGATCGGGACCGGCGTTCATCGCCCCGCCCAGGGCACCCCGCGACCTGTCAGTGGGTTCCGCTCGCGAAGACCGCGAAGAAGTCGCGATCGTCGGGCGTGAGGTAGCGCGTCGCGGGGCGGCTCATTCCTGGCAAAAGCTTCTCCGCCCTGCCCGCGTTCCACGTGCCGTAGAAGTTGAAGGTTGTCCAGTCGTAGTTGATGTCCAGCTCCATGGCTCGGACGGCACCGGCGCGCTTGAGAATCTCCGCCAGGCTCTGGGCTGTCTGGATGTCCGCGGCCGCATAGATGAGGTTGCCGTGAGCGTCGATACCGACGCCCGAGCGCCATACGCGCACGGCATTGCCCACGGTGGCGCCCCACAGCGAGGGATTGCTCAGGCTCGGGTTGAGTCGCCCTCCCGCCACGATCAGCGGCAGGTTCTGGCGCGCGAACTCAACGTCTGGACCGGGCGTGGGGCCGCCGTGCCATGTCGTGACATTCACCGTCCCGTTGCGGTAGCCGATGAGCGTCGCCTGTCCATCCTTGAGGGGCGCATACTCGTGCCCCGCGGCGACGAAGCCACCGAGATCGTCCTCCAGCCGGAAGCCGCTGTTGAACGTGGCGAGCAGCGAGCTGCGTTGCTGCATCGGGACCTCTGCCGGAGTGCTGCCGGCGCTCGGCGGCTCATAGCGCCCGGGGTAGAGCGTGAGCCGCGTGAGCGAGTGATCGATCCACGCCACTCCGGCCACCAGCTGCGGGTAGACCGGGTCGGGCCTGAAAGTCGTCACCAGCACCGGGGAGGAGCCGTGAACGAGCGGCCCGGTGCCATGCCAGGTTCCCTCGCCAGGCAACGCAGGATGGATCACCGGCGCGATCGGCGACGGCCTGTAGCCGGCGGCCAGCTTGCCGTGGGCGCTCCCCACCGTGGGCAGCCTCCTGAGCGCCGGACCGCCGGTCGCGGGCGCGTTCCAGCTGTAGTAGATGTTCTCCACGTCGGAGACCACCCAAGCGGCGCCGTTGCCTCGCAGCCATTCGACCGCTCGCACGCCGAACGGGGTATTCGACGGCGCGCTCATCGCCGCCACGAACGAAATGAAGACGTCGGCTAGCAATATCACCAGCGCGAGTGCAAGGATCCGTCGCGCGCGCAACCGTGTCGAGTTGGGCTGGCGGTCGGAGCGATCTCGCACCGCGCGGCGCTTCACCGTCGCGAACGCCACCGCCAGGGCGCCGACGAGCAGCAGGAAGGAGATCTGGATCGGCGCGCCCACCGCGAGGTCACCGGCGATCGCGCGAGTCACGAGCCCAACCGCGAGCGCGACGACTTGGGCGTGGGGGAGCCGATCCGACCATGCCGGGAAGGTGATCGTCACGATCAGGTACCCGAGCGCGAGTGCGGCCAGCGCCGGGGCCTCGACGAGGGAGCACAGCAGGCCGATGGCCGCAAAGCCGACCGCCACGCGGAGCATCTGTTCGCGCGACAGCCGCCGCTCATCGATGTGCCCGGGAGCCCGCGCGTGTCGGGCGAGAGCGACGGAGCTTGAAAGCGCGCAGAAGGCGATCGCGGCGACCCAGGCGCTCGTTGTCGCGCCCGGACTGGTGAACGCCCCCGCGCTGGCGGGCGCAAGTAGCACGAGCACGTTCTTGAGCCACTGACCGGGGCGGCAGGCTCGCAGGAGGGAGAGGGCCGTCCGAGAATTGGGCTGGCTTGCGCGCGGGTCCGGCTCGGCCGCACGCCCTTCCCGGTGGGGCGCGCGCGCTTCCCGCCGGCGCGCCCGCGCGTCCCCCGGGCTCTCCCCGGAGTCCCGCCGGCGGGCCCCCGAGCCTGGACGGCGCGGGGTGGCCGGCCGTGACGTCTCGGCCATCCGGGCGCGGCGGCCGGCAAGCACGGCGGGGCGCTCCTCGGTCGCGAACTGCGCCTCCGGGAAAGGCTCCTCCTGCGCTCTGGCGTGTGGCGGTTGCAATGGATGACCTCCGGTCGCGCTGCGACCCGGCTCACGGCTGCAATTCTTCGTTCAATGCCGGGCCACTCGCTCCTGCCCGGGATTGCGCGTGAGGATGCTCTAACTAAAGCCTCGAGCGACGGCGCGCATGGCCGCCCTCGATGGCGAAACTTGCCGCGCCCACAACCAGCACGAGCAGCGCGGCTAGGCCCACGATCGCGAGCCCCGGTGCGGCAACCAGCACAAAAGCCACGACCAGAGCAGCGATCGCGAGGTCGAGCAGAATGGTTCGCTTCAGGTTCGATCGTCTCATCGACGTCTCCTGTATAGCGACTTCAGCGGCGATAGACGAGCGCGTTGCCGCTCATATCGACGGCGAAGCACACGTGCCTTGAGGGGCAGGAAACGGAGTTTAGGATCCCGCGCTTGTCGACCGGCTTCGGATCCGTCCAGGCTTGGGCGAAGCCGCCGTGATAGCGCAGATAGTCGCGCTCTCCAACCGTGACGCAGAAGGTGGTGGATACGCAGGACAGCGAGCGGAGCAGGCCCCCATGGTCGGGTCCGGTCGATCGGCTCCAGGTACCGTGGTTGTAGTAGCGCGCATCGCCCTCGAAGTCGACCTCGACGCAGAAAGCCCGGGAGGCACACGACACCGCGATCATCGTGCCGCCCTGCGCGTCGATGTCCCTGGGCCTGCCCCACCGTCTGCCATTGAACTCGATGGCATTGTGCTGGTCGACGGCCCAGCAGTCGGAAGACGACGGGCACGAGACCGAGGTCAGACCGTTGTAAGGCTCGCCGCCGTTTGAATCGATCTTCTTCGGCCGGCCCCACCTGCCGCGGTAGATGAGCGCACGGTCGTTTGCATCAACCGCGGCGCAGAACTTGCTCGAGCGACACGAGATTCCGGTCAGGCCTGCACCCCCGCGGTCGATCCTCTGCGGCTTGCTCCACCGGGTACCCCTCCGGGTCACTTCGCTGCCGCTGCGATCAACTGCCACGCAGAAAGAAGACGATGCGCACGACACCGCGGTGAGCCCGCCCCCGCGTGGATCGATCGATCTCGGCTTGCTCCACTTGCCCCGGTTGAGGGCCAGGGCCCTGCCGGCGTAGTCGACGGCCATGCAGAACGAGGCCGACGGGCATGAGATCGAGAGTGAGCCGCCGCCAACCGTGGCCGGGAACCAGTAGTAGTTCTTGAAATAGAGGCCTGCGCCGCCGCTGCCGATCGCATAGCAGAACAGGCTGCGGCGAGCACACGAGACGGCCGTCTGGCCGCCATAGACAAAGATTCCCTTCGGTCCGCTCCACGAGCCCTTGACGTAGTTGAGCGGGCGGCCCTTTCCGTCGACCTCGGAGCAGTAGACGAGCTTGGTGGGGGAGAGGTTGCAAGAAATCGAGTTGATGCCACGCTCGTGAGGGTCGATCTCGACGGGCGCGCTCCAGCCGCCGCTGTAGTGAACCTCGTCGCCGTTCTTGTCGACGGCTCCGCAGAAGTGAGTGGTCGGCGCGCACGAGACCGAGGTCAAATGGCCCTTTCCGTCGATCCTCCGGCCGCTCCAGCCATGACCTCTGTACATGAGGGCGTCCCCGTGTTTGTCCACGGCCACGCAGAACGAGCGCGACGCGCAAGACACGGCGTTCAGCCCGCCCTTCTTGTCGATCCTCGCCGCCCCTTTCCAGCTTCGGGTGTAGCGCAGCGCATTGCCGCTGTGGTCGACCGCCACGCAGAACGAGGCCGAGGGGCATGAGACCGAGTCCAGGCCCCCATGCCGATCGACCCTCTGTGGCGCTCCCCAGTGCCCGGCCCTGTACATGAGGGCGTCTCCGTGCTTGTCGACGGCCACGCAGAACGAGCTCGAGGCGCACGAGACGTCGCTCAGGCCGCCGTAGCGATCGATCTCCAACGGCGCGCTCCATCTACTGCGGAAGGTGCGCGCCGCTCGGCCGCCCACCGCCACGCAGTGCTCCGAGGAGGGGCAGGCTACGGCGTGCGGTACGAAGACGGGATCCACCGTCCTCGCCGAGGACCAGCCGCCCTTGGCCACTGCGGCCACGGGAGCGATCAAGAACACAGCGATCGCGGCCACGGCTGCGACCAGGCCCCTGCGGTCAAGCGCTACCACCGCGGGGCAGCGTACCGATTCATGGGCAGGAGAGGTAAGTCATGAGCCGGCCATCGCGCGAGATTGACGCAGCCCCGGCGGTTGGGTATGCACTACACGACGCCGTCGCCACCATGCTGTTCGGGTGTGCGGGGCTGGACTTGTAAGGAAGCGCTACGCGCGAGGAGCAGAGAACATGAATGGCGGACTATCGCGGACCCGTGTTGGAGTACTGGGAACAGGCGAAGTTGGGCGGCGGCTGGCAGGCGGCCTCACCGACCGCGGCCATGAGGTGATGATCGGCTCGCGCGAGCCGAACAAGGCGGAGCTGCGCGAGTGGCTCGCCGGCGAGGGGACCGGCGTTGAAGCTGGCTCCTTCTCAGAGGCCGCGAGGCATGGCGAGTTGCTTGTGCTGGCGGTCCGGGGCGATGCGGCCGAAGAGGCGATAGCCGAAGCGGGCTCCGAGAACTTCAGCGGCAAAGTGGTCATCGACGCGATGAACCCGCTTGATTTCTCCGGTGGCTTTCCGCCCAAGCTCTCGATCTCGGGTGAGGACTCCCTGGGCGAGCGGGTTCAACGTGTCCTGCCGAATGCCAAGGTCGTCAAGGCGTTCAACACGATCGGGAATCCCTACTTCGTTGACCCGAGCTTCTCCGAAGGTGAGCCAACGATGCTGATCGCGGGAGATGACGACGCCGCAAAGGGCTTGGTGCGCGACCTGCTGGCGGACTTCGGCTGGTCCGACACCGTCGACATCGGTTGCATCGAAGGATCGCGCGAGCTCGAGGCGATCTGCATCGTGTGGGTGAAGATCGGTGGCGCGAGGGGCGCCTGGGATCACGGGTTCAAGCTGCTCGTTGGTTAACCCAACAACGTGCGCTTACCTCAGGGCGACGGCCACGACGTTAGAGGTCGAAGAGATCAGCCTGGTGGCGTCGGACTCGACCTGAACCGGGGTCCTGGCGGTGTTCTTGGTGCCGTCGCCGACGGCGCCGAAGCCGCCGCCTCCCCATGCGAACACCGTGCCGGCCTTTGAGACGCCATACGAGGTGTCGCCCCCGCTGGCGACCACCTGGTAGGTGACGCCGCGCGGCGGAGAAATCGGCACGGGCGACGGCTCACTGGTCGTCTTTCTGTCGCCGAGCTGGAAGGCGCCGTCATCACCCCAGGCATACATCGAACCATTCGCCAACAGCACCAGAGTCTGCCCGTCCCGGGGGCCGTTTCCACCTTCGAACGCCTCGCTAATGCGATGGGGGAGTTTCACTCGGACGGGCACGTCCGACGACTGACCGGTGGTCCCGATGCCCAGCTGCCCGTTGCTGTTAAGGCCCCAGTCGTAGTAGTCGCCGTTGGACAGCAGGACCCCGATGTTGCCGAAGCCGGCAAGCAGGGCGACGACCGACTTACCGCTCAGCCCCTTTACCTTCGCCGGGACCTCGCTCCCTGCCCTGGCGGTGCCGCTACCCAGCTCCCCGTAACGGTTCCTCCCGCACGAGTACAGCGTGCCGCTTGCGTCGTAGGTCGCGTGGTCGGCGGCTCCAGTCACGGCGGTCACGTTGGTGAACGGGAGCTTCACCGGGGTGCGGTGTGCGGTGCCGTTCCCTAGGCACAGGTCGCCACTCCCATTGGCCCCCCAGCCCCAGACATGGCCCTTAGTGTCAATCGCGAAGGCCGTGTCCCAGGGATCGGAATTGACCGGTATCGACGCGATCTTTACGCCCGCCGGGAACTTCACTTTGACCGGAGTGGTGAATGAGTTACTGGTCCCCCCGTCACCGAGCTCCCCGCGGGTGCCGGTGCCCCAGGCGTAGACGGTCCCGTTCGTCAGAAGCGCGTATACGTTCGTATTGGAGGTACCCACCTCGGCGACCGGGGCCGGCAGGCTGGCGATGACGGGCGATAGGTGTTGCGAACCGCTCTGGGCGAAGGTGCCCCAGAATGCGACGGAGCTACCCGCGGTTGACGCGACGGTTCGATGGGAGGGGTGCCGCTGGGCGATCGCAGAGCCGCTGGTGAGGGCCGCAAGGGCCACGCCGAGCACGATCCCAGCGGCCAGGGACCTTCTTCTCAGAGCAAATGCTTGTCCGATCAGCGCCGTGGCACGACTCTACTCAAGCGACCGCTGCGGGACAGTAAAGATTTGCCCTCGGTTGCTCATCCACTCGCTCGGACGAACTCCTCGATGCGGTCGGCGAATCGGCCTGGGTCGACTAGGTAAAGCCAGTGGCCGAGCCCCGGCCAGAACTCGAGCGCGGCCGTCGGATTGGTCGCCCTGAACCATTCTTCGTACCCATCTTCAACCGGCGTGCTGTGCAAAGCGAGGTAGGGCACGTGGATGGTTCGGAGTGCGTCGGCAAGTGTCCGTTCGGTCGCCGCAACCGCAACGAGGTCGTCGTCCAGGATGGGCCTCCAGACGTCAAGGATGACCTCTTGATTGGAGTCCCGCGTGCGGCTTTCGAGATCGGGGAGCAGGGCGTCCGGAACGAGGCCCATGCCCAAGGCGAGCTTCTCGGCGATGATCGCGTCGCCGTAGGTAGCCGGATCACGAAGCCGGGGCGCGTCGGCACGAACTAGCTTCGCGAACGTGGCCAGCTTCAGCGGTTGATCGACGCACACGACGGGCCCGGTCATCCCGCTGGCCGCCGCAACGGTGGCGACGACGCCTCCCAGGGAGTGGCCGACGACGACCGGGGATCGGACGCCCGTCGCGCGGATCACAGCCGCGAGGTCCAATATGAACCCCGTCGAAAATGGGCCGTGTCTCGCAGACCTTCCGTGGCCCCTGAAGTCGATTCGAATACACCGCATCTGGTCGGCCAATCGCGACGTGACCGGCGTCCAAAAAGTTCTGTCATCGGTGATGCCGTGGAGCCAGATCACTGCTGGGCCTCGGCCACTGTCGTCGAATGCGATCTCGACACCGTCCTCGGTGACCGTGAAGTTCTCTCGCGTCACGGCGCCAGTCTCGCGTCATCGAGTCGAACCCGTCAACGTCCGCAGATCACCTCGACCGGACTGCGATTATCGAGATGACGTGCGCCTGCGCGCATTCCTCTCACTATTTGTCGTCGCCGCCATCGCTGGCTGCGGGGCCGGAGCTGGCCAGCGCAATTACTCAAGCGCGCTCGTCCGGAGCATCCGGATCAACGGTGCTACGCGCATGGAGCGGGCCACGAACGGACTCGGTCGCGCTGGTACCGCGAATATCGATGAGGCGCGCTGCGTCCAAAGAGCTGGTACCCAGCGCTATTCGTGCCAGGTCGTCTACTCCTACCACAACTCCGAGGGCACCTATAAGTACGAGCTCAAGGTCTCAGCCACTTGCGTTAGCGGCGGCAGCTGCCGGTGGCACACCGACAAAAACGGCGCCCTGGTAAGCGCAGAGCCGGAATGAGGGTCGGCGCCGGCATACGATGCTGACGCGGATGAGCGCCCGCGACTCAGCCGATCCGCCACTCGACCGGACCGAGGCCCGGGAAGTGGAGCGCCTCAGCGGCCGCCCCGGATAGATCCCACTCGCGGCCGGGGACATAGGGACCCCGATCGATCACCGGCACGCGGACCGCGCGATCGCCATAGCGGAACGTCACCTCGGTCCCGCACGGCAGCGTCTTGTTGGCCACTCCCAGCTCCGGTACCCGTAAGACACCTCCGCATGCCACCGTGTGGCCGTAGGCGGTCTCGACGGAAGCGATGCTGACATTCCAGCCGCCGGCGGGAAGGTCTGCCGGGTTCAGAAGCACCCTGGAGAAGTCGAGCCGATTCAGGTGGTAAAGCGAGACCGCCAGCTTAAAACGCGCGAGTGCCGCCCGAATCTGGGCATCGCTCGGCGCGCCTTTGGCCGGCCCCTTGGTCACGGTCGCGGGCCCGATCGGAGCTGGATCGTGGCCGGGCACGGTAATGACCGAAGCCGTCGATGTACTCGAGGATGCGCTGCCGGCGACCGGCTCAACCGCCTGAGCGTGCGGCTTCGATAGATGGGGGACGGTGGCCTGGACGTTCGTCGGGTCGCGCGGCGAGCTGGAGCCGCAGCCGGCCAATAGCAGGGCGGAGATCGCTGTTGCCAGTAGCAGCCTGATCGCGTAACAGTAATCGCACGGCTAGGTAGCGGCGTCGGTCGTCGAAGACGGCGTCGAGGGATTGGAAGCTCCCACTCGTCCGCGCGCGCTCGCCGGACTCTCCTTGCTGATATGAATATGGCGCTTCGATCGAGGCACCCTGACCGACACGCTCGAGCGAGAGGAAGGTGGGTGATGGCGCATCGCAAGCTAGTGGCGGAGGCCCTCGGAACGGCCCTCCTGGTCTTCTTGGGGGTGGGGGTAGCGACTCTCAGCTTCGGCTTCAAACTCACCGGGTTATCAATCTCCGCCGGTGTGGTGACGACCGCGTTCACCTTCGGACTCGTGCTGCTCGCGCTGGCCTACACGCTCGGCCCCGTCTCCGGATGCCACATCAATCCGGCCGTCACGATGGGGTTCCTGGTGTCCGGAAGAATGCGGCTCACTGAGGCTGTTGGCTTCTGGATCGCGCAGTTCATTGGCGGGATTCTCGGCGCGCTTGCCTTGTGGGGCATCTTGTCGGGGGCGCCCGGCTACTCGACCTCGCGGGTGGGCCTCGGTACCAATGGTTGGGGGGCCCACGTCTCGATCGTCGGCATCGGCCTGGGCGGCGCGTTCGCCACCGAAGTCGTGCTCACCTTCATCTTTGCGCTGGTGGTGTTACTGGCCACCAGCCGTATTGGCTCACCCGGCTCCGCCGGACTGGCCATCGGGCTGTCGCTGGCCATGGTCCATCTGATCGGAATCCCGCTGACGGGTACCTCGGTGAACCCGGCGCGCAGTCTGGGGCCCGCAATCATCGTGGGCGGCAAGGCGCTCTCGCAGGTGTGGCTGTTCCTCGTCGCCCCCCCGATCGGAGGAGCGCTGGCCGCGCTGGTTTATCGCTATCTGGTGCCAACTGAGGTCGCCCCAGCTCCCACCGCGATCGCGGAGGGCGAGGTGGAGCGGACCACCGCGACACCCTGAGCCGTTCCCCGCAGCCGCGCCTGCCGGACTATGGGATTCGCGACGACGACGACGACGCGCGTACGGCAGAAAGCAGATCCCCGCCAGGCTTTTGACATCGCCGCATACCTGGCTGTCGAACTTGTTGTCGCTGGCAATCCACAGTCCGGCGCTGGTGAGCAGCATGTCGTCCGCCCCAAGCCCGCGCGCCCTGCTGTAGTAGCCAGCGGTCCCGGCCGCATTGATATACAGGTGTCCGCTTGCAGGGGAAAGACCCTCCATCCCCGGGGCGGGATAGGCATCGCGGCCTTCGCGGTTGCAGCCGTCTGGATTCATGGACCAGCGCTCGTGGCCGCCGAAATAGGCCGTGCTCGCGTCGGCCGCCGTGCTGTAGAGGGAGTCGCATCCGGTGTGGTTTATCCAGAAGGGCTGCACGGAAGTCTGGGTCGCCGGAAACGCTGCCGCCGCATCGCAGAGGCCCTTCTGCGGGAACTTTTGGGGCGGCCGACCATAGGCGTGAAAGCCGGTGGCGGCGGTGTAGACCGTCGAATCATCCGGCGACCAGGACGCCGCGCGGATGTAGAACGGCTCGACCCGCGCGCAATTGCGCCCGAAATAGGGAGAGGTCCAGCCCGTCAGCTGCGCGGCTTTGCCGCTGATGTTCAGCATGAAGATCTGGCGACGCGGGAGGCCGCCGACCGAAGTGAAGTCGCCCTCCACCAAGTCCAATCGGCCATCGTGGCTGAGTTGCTGGTTGTAGACCCTGGTGCGGTTTCCCGCGACTCCGGGAAACTCGTACGTGCCGCTGATCTGCAGGTGCAGGAAGCCGTCGTCCTTACCCGTGGTGGGGTTCAGGGCTGTCATGTAGGGGTCGGCGGAGCTGCCGTTAATCGACTTGTAGAAGCCCCCAACCAAGATGCGCCCGCCCGTCCCGAGCAGCGTCTCCACCTCGTTGGAGGCCTTGTGCGCGAAACCTCTCACGACCCTGCCTGTGCTGGTGCTGACCTTGGCGAGGTTTTCGACCCGCGTGCGGTTGACCGAGGTGAAGGCGCCGCCAAGGAAGGCGTCCTGGCAATTGCCGCCGTTGAAGGTGATCGAGTTAACGGTGCCGTCCACATCCGGGGCCCAGGAGGTCATCGTGAACGGAGCGCTGGCGCGGAAGCTGAAAACGTTCTGGCGCTCGTACACGACACGTCTCTGGAGAACGCGAGTGAACGAGCCGACCGCATACATGGTCCGACCGCACCGCACGAGCTGGCGCACCTGCTCCACCGGCTTCCCCACGCCGGCTGGGAAATGCGGCGTGCCGATGACCGGAGATGCCAGCACCCCCGTGCCCGGCGGCTGGAGCCCGCCGCGGCCGCTGGGCAGCATTGCATGGGCGACTGCGCCGCCGAAGGCCATCAGCCCCGCGGCCGCGCTTATCGCGATGAGATACCTACGCACTGGCTTCGAGCTTCCCTGTCCCACACCGACAGTTGACGAGTCCGTCAAGTTATTCGACGCGGCGCGGTGTCGCAGCGGTAGATCTCTAGCCCAGGCAGACGCTTCCGGCCCCAGCCTGTCTGCGGTCAGACGCGGTTCAGCTGCCGGATGTCAACTGAGCCGTACTTGGCTCACGATGCCCACCTGTGAGATGGTCTGCACGGGCATGGTCGACACGGAGAGGAGCTGAGCGATCGATGCCCGAGCCCACGGCCGACGATCGATCATCACCTCGTCTGACGACCGCAGTGCGGGGCGTTTCGCGGTGATTGAAGAGGCGCTTTACGTCATCGTCGGGATTGTGCTGCTCGCGGCCGGTGTGCTGGTTGTCATCGGCAGCGTCAGCGGCCTCGTCCACTCGATACGCACCCACCAGGGCGCAGTCAACATCGGCATCCTGCTTCTCGACCGCACCCTGCTCATGCTGATCGTGGCCGAGCTGATCCACACGCTTCGCTTCGTGGTACTCCGCAACAGGATCGTGGTGGAGCCCTTCTTGTTCGTTGGCCTAATTGCGGTGGTCCGGCGCGTACTGATCATCACGGCCGAGCTCGAACACCAGACCTTGGGCGGTCGCGCTTTGACCAACCAGCTGCTTGAACTAGGCCTTCTAGGCTTTCTCGCGCTCGCGCTGGCGGTTTCGATCTTCCTCGTCAGGCGGAGCGGCCCAGCCGGGTACGACCCCGCCCGAGGGAACGACTAGATCAATTGCTTCGGCCGAGGGTCAGGACGGGCCGTACGCGTAGAGGGTGCCGTTGGCGATGAAATAGCTCATCCCGTCAGCCACGGCGGTCGATGCTTGGATCCCGCCTCCCACGGCGGCAGCGAATACCTGGGTGCCGTTTTGGAGCTCGAGCCCGTGCTCGGTGCCGTTCAGATCGCCGAGCAACACGACTTGATTGCCGGTCGGCCCCGAGACCGCGGGCGAGGCATAGATGGATCCGCCCGGGGTGACGCTCCAGAGCTTGGCGCCGGTTTTGGCGTTGAGCGCGAACACGGACGCGCTATAGCACGTCACCAGCGTGCTTCCGGTCAGCGCCGCCTCGCAGACGGCGTTTGCGGCCCCGCTGCCGGGTCCCAGGACGTATGACCACATCTTCCGACCCGTGCGCAGGTTGAGCGCATATTCGATTCCGTCCTTACCGTCGATGTAGACGACACCATCGGCGAAGCCGTTGCTGCCCGGCGGGCTGATCGTCGGCCCGGCGCCGACGTCCTCGTCGGCGCCTTCATTTGCGGTTTGAAAGCGCCACAGCTCGGGAGCCGGTTGCGGCGTTGAGGGCATAGACGGACTGGTCGGGGTTGCTGCTGCCGAACACCACTTCCCAGATGCCCTTGCTGTTCTTGGCGAGCCCCGGCGGGCCCCACACGCCGGTCAGGTTCCCGCCGGTGCCCTTGTTAGCCCAGTTGTCGTACATCCATCTCTCGCGGCAGGCGCCGGCCGAGTTGCCAACCCCGCCTATGGCCCAGAAGTGACCACCGTTGGTTGCTTCCTTCGTCCCCGCGTCGCCGATAAAAACGGTCGGGCCGGTGCTGTCGACCTTTCCGACCACGGGCGAGGAGATGAGACGGCCAGGTGCCGAGGCGGGGGAAATCACTGGCACCGTGAACGTGCATGTCACGGCCCCGGTGGACGCGTCGAGCGCTTCCAGCTCTCCGCTGAGAGTTCCGAGGTAAAGGGTGCCGCTGTAGACGGCTGGGGTCGAGGCGACCTTGGCGCCAACTGAGCGCTTCCAGACGAGCGCTCCGGTAGCGGCGTTGAAGGCCGAGACGGTCCCGGGATAGGTCACGTCGTAGACGAGCGTCTGCTTGAGCTTCGAGCTGTAGGCGACGACCGGGGACCCTTGCGCAATGGTCGAGCTGAGCGGCGCCGACCACCGCCTCGTCATGGAAGGTGCGGTCGACGCGCTGATGGCCGTGTCCGGCGAAACACCCGTATGGCTCGGGTCGTGGCCAAACATCGGCCATTGATCGCCTGTCGACGATGCGGCCGACAGCGTCGCCGCCGCGCTGACCGGCATCAGCATGCAGCCACCTAGCAGCCCCCCCACAACCATAACGGCCGCCGTCAACCATCGGCGGGCCGGGACATCAGCTGAATGCCTCACCCAGAACTCCTAGCCCTCGACCAGGCCAGTCTATGCGCGCAGTCCGAGCGTTGGAGGGGTATGAGACCCACCCACGGTCGAAGGGGACCGACCATTGGATCAGACCGTTACACGTCATGGACGTCAAGAGGCGCTGGGGCCATTACCAGCTGATTCGCGCCCGGGCGAAGCCGAGAGACAGCGCAGGTCGCGAACGCACCCCGTAGTTAGAAGTTCGGTCCTCCGCTGACGACCACCCTTCCGTGAGGGCCACTCAGGCGCACGGCCTTCATGGGCGACCGCGTCGTTGCCGCATAGAAGTTGTCGTGCACGGCAACCTCATCAACAGTCCTGCCGGCGAGAATGACCGCCACTCGGTTTACGCCGTCCGGAACGAGTCCGTCAATCACCGTCCCACCACCGTTGGACCCTCCCCACATCACCTCTGTGCCGGCCTCGGCGCCCGCAAGTGAACCGCAGGTGCCTCCGCCTGCAATCAAGCAGATATAGCCGTCGCCGGGAATGACCCAGGCAGGTCCATTGCTGGTTGCTATGCGACGTGCCAGCCTGGAATTGACCCCGAACTGTCTCACCCGGGGATCGTTCGGGCTCGAGAGGGGAGCATGTGCGTCCTCGCCCGGCTTCAACGGCCTGCGGAAGATCGCAAAGCACCGAGCAATGGCAGCGGGCACGTGCTTTATTGGTGGCCTCGACTGAAGCCACGGCCTGCGAGTTCACGCGGAAGGAGATGGCGATGTCGCACGGGAAGAGGTCGGAGGCAGCGACTGCCTACCAAGCTTGCTTTACGCGAATGCGTGTCACTTGCCCCGCTCGTGGCCGCAACAACTCCCAGTGCGACCGCACCAAGCATGATCACAGTAAAACAACACACGCGCGAGAGCGGAGCATCTCTCGCCATTTCCCTGATGGCCCGTTCAGATGTCTGCGAGCACTTCCACCTGCGCTGGCTCAGTCGTGCCCTTCGGTTTTCTGACCAGCGAGGCCACGAGCAGGGCCCCGATGATGGCTAGGAGGCTGACAACGAGGATGGCGATGATGTAGCCGTGATCGGAGGCTGACCTTGTTAGCGGTAGGTAAGCCCGGAGTCGGGGGTCAAACGAGTTTGGGTGCAACCCAGTCTGCTCGGCAGCGAAGAGAGCGCGCTTCAATTGGTGCAACTGGCTGACGGTGAGATTTGGCAGCGAGCTATTGGCGATGCTTGACGTCAGGCGGTGGAGGTAACTGGTGTGGAACGCGAGATACAGCCCGGCGATTCCGATTGCGCCCCCGAACTGTTCGGCGGTCGCTGACACGCCGGAGGCCTGGCCCTCATCGCGTTGTGGAATCGTGTCCAGGGTGACCGGGTCGTTCACCGTGAGGACCAGCGCGAGCGCGATCCCGAACAGCACGAGGCCGGGGAGGATCGGGAGGTAGGAGTTGTTATCGATACCCATCGCCAGCGCGATTCCCGACAGAGCGAGCAGGCCGAACCCGATTATCAATGGCGGACGTCCGCCGGCTCGGTCATACCATCGCCCTGCCAGCGGGGCGATGAGGACCATTGGGACGGTAGTTGGGATAAGCGCAAGTCCGGCTAGCCCGGGCGGCATCTTGAGGTTGAGGATCAGCAGTAGCGGGAACAGAAGCGCGAGTCCCATCTCGGCGATGCCGGCGAGGAGCTGGCTCAGGGTCGCGCCGAGATAGTTGGGATGGCGTTTCAAGAGCCGAAAGCTCATCAGCGGCTCCGAGCTGCGGCGCTCCGTGACGATGAACCCTCCGCCGGCCGCCAGGCTCATGGCCAGAGAAACGATTACGCCAGGTGAGGTCCATCCCCAGGCCTGGGATTGCGTTAAGCCGAAAACCAATCCCACAATCGCGATCGTGACCAGTGCCGAGCCGGCGAGGTCGACTCGAGCAGCCTCGCTTCGAGCGGGATCGGGCGGCACTGCACGTCGCGCAGCCAGAACGGCGAATACGGCCAATGGGACGTTGACCAGCAGCACTGCGCGCCAGCTGAACGCTCCGGTGAGAACTCCACCGATGGTTGGGCCTAGCGCTCCCGCAACGGCGGCGATTCCGCCCATCGTGCCCAACGCTCGTCCTCGTTCTGATCCTGAGAACGCAGTGCTTACGATCGCCACCGTGTTGGGAAGCATCAAAGCGCCGCCGATGCCCTGGAGGACCCGACAGGTCAAGAGGATTGGAAACAGGGGTGCCAAGCCTCCGAGCGCTGAGGCGCCAGCAAACAGGATGCAGCCGAGCACGAAGATCTTTCGGCGGCCGAGCATGTCTCCCAGCCGGCCTCCCAGGATCAGCAACCCGGCCAAGGGCAGCAGACTCGCGGTCAGCACCCATTGGGCGAGCTGTGATCCGATCCCGAAGTCCCCCATGACGTTCGGAAGCGACAGCGGCACCGCCGTCTGATCCACGAGCACCATCGCGTTCGCCACCGTCATGGACAGCAGGACGAGTGTGCGGCGGTTCATCGGCGTGAAAACGGACCTACATTCCGAGAGTTCGACGAGCCGCCGCGGACTCGCGGCCGCTTCGGAGCTCATGGTGGCAGACCGGACCGTCGCTCGGAGGAAACGGCAGGCCTCCGGCCCGACCCCCGGCGCGATTGCCTGGTCGCCCGCCCGAATCAGCGCCGACAGCACCGCCCGGTCCGCTGGGCGCCCGCCTCTCGGCTGCGATCCACAAGATTGAGGCCGCCTCGAAGACCGATCTTCGCCGCGCTCACGACAGCAGCAGACACCTTGCTCAGGCGCCTACTGAAGCGGCCCGTTAGATAAGGAGACCGTGGCGCCGTGCAGTGTCCCGGACAGGGTGGTGATGGGGAACGCGCTGCGCCCTGGTACGTGCCTCCGCGCGTGTTACCCGGCGCCGTGTCAGGAACTAACGACCCGCATGGCACTTTCGGCTCCGACCAGGTGAATGCCGTACGGAACGCGATATGGGCAGCAATGCTTGCGGTGGCACGCGGCGGGCCGCGGTCGCCATATGGCGACGTTAATGGCCCCGCTGATAACGCGGGGGCGCCAAAACCGAACACCCCCCCACTGGAATGCCCGAACGCCAGATGCCGTCAAATCCAATTGGCCGGATCCCCTGTGTTCGCAATAGGTTGGGGGCCGCTCCGAGGTAGATGGCGAGCAGCGCGTAGGACCTGGAGGACGCGGAGGCACGGGACGCGGAACTGGGCGTGGGCTCTTCTCGAGCCTGCCACCGGGCCAGTTAGTCCTGAGCTTGACGTCGACATATACTTCGCGCCACGAGCAGCAAGCGTTGTCGTGCCCGCCCTCGGTGCTGTCTCGCTGGGCCAGCTGGAAATGGGGGTCGGGAGGGCGGCCACGGGCGCATCAAGCGAGCCACTACGTGGTCCCGCGGACACGCGGCCACAAAAGGAGAGATCATGCACGATCAATCGCCACCGGCGACCGCTCAAACGCTCGAGCGCGCGCTAAAGAAGGCAGGCACCGCGGGGGGCACCCGTCGTTGGCTGCTGGAGCGTGCCGCGATTGGCACCGCCGGCCTCGCCGCGTTCGGGGCGCTCGACCCCGTCCCCGGCGCGCTTGCCTCCGGGGAGCATGTCGGCAGTGTCTCCGGGGATCCTCGCCCCATCCACGACTTCGGCACTGTCGCGGTGACCACGGAGGCGCTGACCGTGACGCTTCTCGCCGAGCTGCTTCGGCGCGTCAACTTGCACTCCAGTGTGCCGGCTGGTGTCAAGGCGGTATTCGAGGGTGCCTATGCGGCTGAGGTGGACCACTTCCGCTTCACCCGCGCCCATTGGCGGCCGACGACGACCAAGTTCTGGATCCCTGACGCATTCTTCGGCGGCTCGGGCAACAAGCTCTCGCTCACCTCGGTTGGTCATGCACTGGTGGCCGGCGAGACCCTGTTCATAAACCTCTACCTGATCGGGGTGACTGTGTTCGCCCACGCCGGGCGGGATACGCATGCGCGTTACTCCGCGGAGCTGGCAGGGTGCGAATCCGAGCATCGCGTGCTCGCCGAAACGCTCCTCAATGCGACGCCGCCCAACAATGTTGGGTTCGAGGTCTACTCGATCCATTCTCCCAAGGGAATCGAACACGCGCTCGAGGGTGCCGGAGTCGGGTTCGGCAAGAAGGGCTCGGCGCCCGGAAAGTTCTACCACCTGGCGCATCCCATCAAGAAGCCGCCGCTCCACATCAAGGCGAACAAGCCCACCTGAGCAACCCGCCCGTGCACGTGTGACGGGTACCCCCATCAAGGCGGACAACCGCGGCGCTGGTAGATGCGCGTATTCGTGGAGTGCGCACACGGGTGTTTTCTTGCGGCGGTCACTGGGCGCAAAAAGACCGAGCATGGCATGCGATTCACGTCCTCGCGTCTCGGCGGGGTGCTCCCTCCCTCCTCGCTTGAACCCCTTCGTCTAGTCCGGAAGGCAAGCACTCAGTGGCCCGCCAGCCGGCCTCCCGCTCATGCCACGCGCCCGAGCGTCAGGACTGCAGGCTAAACGGCGGGTAGCGGTCGGTGATCAGAAGGAAGGCGTATGCCCCGACCCGGTTGTGCCAGCGAAGCACGCCCTCGATGTAGTCGAACAGCGCCCGCGGATAGCGGCCCGTGAAGAGAATCGCGAACCAGGCGACGATGGCCGCAATCAACGCGCCGATGTTGAGGAAGAAGAGCACGAAGTAGTGAGGGATGGCAAGCAGCCATTTGATCAGCGGCAAGCCGCGGCTGAGATCGCGTTCGGCGTCGGGATAAACGAAGTTGAGGCGGACCGCCTGCTCCTCGTCGGTCGAGGGATAGCGGTCGTCCATGAGCGCGAAGTACACCGCGATTCGGTTGGTAAAGCGAGTCAGCTGCAGATTCCAGTCGTACCACCAGCGCGGGTACTTCTTGCGGAACAGAAGCATCAACAACACGGGAATGACCAGCACCCCGATGCCACCGCCGAAATAAGCGGCGCCCCGGCCTCCCCTAGTGGCCCCATAGCTGCCGCCCTCGATCGTCGCGGCGAGGATCGCGATGGGGATGATCCAGAGGATCCGCAGAGCCGTGCTCAGGCGGTCGAGGCTTCGATCGGGATAGTCCACCGAGAAGGTCAGCGGATAGTTGTGATGGCCGGCCGGTGGCACCGCGCCGCCGAGCGCGGGTGGTGGCGCCTGCCCGGAACCCTCCATGGGACACGGTTTCGGCGCCGTGAGTGGCTTTCCTGCGGACGGGCACATCCGTGCCCGGCCGGTCGCGGCCGTTTGACCGACAGACCGTCGGGCTCCTCGGGCGCCGGCACATCACCCAGATCCTGCCGTTGCACGAGCGCGGCAAGGAAGGCCACCGGATCGACGAGCGCGAAGCTGGCGTCGCCGAAAACAGCGAGTCCCGCACCGAGTACGGCGACCCGAGCAGAACCCGCTCTGGCAGCTCACGGTCCGGCCCTACATAAACTTACGAGTGCTGTGGCGTGCGATAGCCGCAGATCCCGATCAGGTGCGGGTGAAAGGCCTTTCCGAGTATGTTCAGGCGGGCGGGTCCTCCGAATCAGCCCGGCGAAGCGGGCGGGGTCCATCTATGCGACCGCGCGATGACTGCGCGCAGGTGCGATATCGCACAGGAGCAGGGGTGTTCGGTTTCGCCGGTCCCTATCCGCTATCCCGTTTACAAATTCACGGGGTAGGGAGCGATGGTCGGACGCGCTCGCGGGTCGGTCAGCATCCGGGCAGTGCCCATCGCCACCACCACAGGGTGACGAAATGCACCCCCGAGCCGCTTTTCGGTCTTCTATTTCGCGGCCTTTTTTGCTCGGCCGAGAGAGCCCCGTGCCCGACCCCTAGTGCGAGCCGCCTTTCCCTTCGCGGTCTTGGATCTCTGACCGGTCGGGGCACCCCAGGCCTCTAATACCCGGCTCGCGACCCTGTCCAGGTGTCCTTCGGCTTGGTGTCGCTTGCCGCTCTTGGCCATCATCCCTCCGCCGGTCTTTCGCAAATTATGGCCCACTAGCGTCTGCATGGCTGCTCCAGCAGACTGTGGCTGATGTCCATTTTCGTAGCTAACGAGGATGGTGAAACTGATAACGGTCGAGCGGATCGGTTATGTCACTGATGGTGATATCGATGCGATCGAGCTCGGCTCCGGTGAGACCGGGGATGCGACGCCAGAGGATTTGCCGCACAGCGTAGGCAACACTTTCAATGGCGGGCCCGAATCGAACGACCAGTTTGAGAGCGACGGTGACCCGGCGGGGGTGTGCGGGGTCGTGGGAGTCAAGCTTCGCCGAGGCGAAGACGACACCTGGGATCCTGGCAGCGATACCTTGAACAATTGCTCCCACCACGGTGTGGCTAATACGCGTCTCGCCGTCGGCATGTCCGAGCAGGATCGATCCGGCGAGGTAGTTGGCGAGTGTCCGCACTTGGGCCATGATCTTGGCGGTTAGCCCTTTAGGTAGGGCTACCGGTTGACGGACCACTGCCTGAACATCGTCCCATCCTTGCCGCAGGCTGCGTAGGGTCGCTTGGCAATAGGGGCAGCCGTTCTGGTGAATGGGGTCCTCGACGGGGTGATTGTCGGCGACCTGGATCAGCAGCACCTCGAGGGCAACTCCGCACGGTAGGCGTTCATCGGCACCAATCATTGCCATGCCTCCGTTTCTTTTAGGACAGCGAGCCGAGCGCGGTAAATCCGTCCTTTGACGGCGGAAACGCTCGCGCCTACGACATCCGCGACCTGCTCGTATGTCAGTCCTTCGAATTCTCGCAGGACCAACACCGCCCGCTGCTCTGCCGGTAGCGTCGAGATGGCACAGGTAACCGCGCGGAGCTGTTCTTGTCGCTCAATGCTCTCACCCGGCTCGGCAGCAAATGTTTGAAGCTGTTCGTCAAGCGGCCCGGTGGGCCGCCTCGCCGCGATCAGGTCTAGACAACGGCGCGTGACGATTCGATACAGCCAAGTGCTCACGGCGCTATCGCGGCGGAAACCGCCCAGGCTACGCCACGCCCGGACGAAAGCGTCTTGGGTGACGTCCTGAGCGTCGGCTTCGGAGCCGAGTAGCCGAAGAGCGACGCGATATACGGCGGCCTGGTGTCGACGGACAACTGCTTCGAATGCTTCAAGATCGCCGTCTTGGGCTGCTTCAACCAGAAGCGCGTCATCGACCTGGTCGCTCACATCAAGATTGTGTGGCCGGTCAAGAGTTACGCTGCGCTTAGGGCGTGGTGCGCCATTTTGATCACGGCGAGACGTTGTGTGAGACTCGGCGTGCGTGACTGAATTTCGCTCCGAGCTAAGTTCATGCTCTAACCAGAGTCGGTGAGGTAGCACAGTGCCAGTGGGGTGGAAGACCATATCGCGGACAGGAGCTGCTCGGAGGAACGGGCCTAAGGTTTCGGCCATGGCGGCGCTCGCTATCGTCGGAACTGCAGCGAAGCGCGACCGAGCAGTCGAGCGCCGTATTACTTGGGATGCGCCACAATCATCCTGCTTACTTGCTTTGGGACTGCCATCCCCGGTACGCCAGGGGAGTTAAACGCAGACGTTCGAGTCTGCCTACGCGAGAGCTTCACCGGGTCGCAGCCAAGTCCTCTGCCGACCACGCGGTCCTCCGCCGCGCGCCCCACCACGCCGAACCCCAAGCGTGCGAACGACAGCCAAGGGGACCAGCCCAATCGATGAGCTGCCATACCCTTGAGCAGCGGCAGACGCAAGGACGTCACTTCAAAGCGGCCGAGAACTGGTCGACGATGACAAGATGCCGGATCGCTGCACACCTCCCGCGACGACGGATCTCGCGGGCGGGATGCGATCAGCGTTGTGCGGTGGATGAGCGCTGAATGCGCGCCTGCATCTCACCAAGGTCAAGTTCGCCCTCGAACACTCTGGCGACGCCGTAGAAAACCGCGGCTCCCACTAGGCATAGGATCGCGTCACCGAAGTTGAATCCTATCCATGCGGCCACGAATAGAAATCCAAGTAGGGCAAGATAGTGTCTTATGGTTATTGTCACTGGAGTTCCCTTCTGCTCCTGTCCTCATACCCTGTGAGGGTGATGTTTACTGGCATGGTCGGTAGCTGGTGACGCTCTAAAGCGTCGGCGACGCGTCGCTGCGCGTCTTGCATCGTGTCGGCGAGATTGCTCGGCCGGCTTACGCTGAGGTCGACAAAAAGGGCGTCGACCGAGTAGCGTCCGCGCGCCGAGCTCACCGCCCTGTGACTCTCGGCGGCGATCTCCGCCATCCGCTCGATCGCGCGCGGCTCGACTGTCACGGCACCCTGCTGGTCGGAGTCCAGCGACAGCTCCCGACGGGTCAGGTATGGCCGCGGTAGCTGCTTAAACGCGAGATAGCCGAAGATCAGGAACGCCGCCACCCCGCATCCGGCGATAATGCCGCGCGTCCCGCCGCCGCTAACGGTCGACGTGTCAAGCCCAGCGAGCCATCGCCAAGCGGTGCGATACCCACTAATCGAATTGACCGTTGAGGGCGACACCTTGACCGCGATCAAGACCAACATGGCCCCGTACCAGATCAAACCCAAGGCAAGAATCAGTGGCACGATCCGCCCGAGCAGGTTCAATACCGAGATGCGTTCGGAGACGCGCTGCCGCAGCATCAGGTCACCCTCGACGTGCGCCGTACGTCGATGCGTGCTCTCAGGTCGAAGGGCTCGGTGAGATTCTCCAGCTGACTGCGGACAGAGGCCTGTACTTGTTGGGCGTTTGATCGTTGCGTGCGGGACGCCCTCACAGCGATCCGCGCGCCGGCCGTGCGGCGTGAACGGACTCGGACCCGCGCGGAGGCAATAGCGCTGAGCTGGTGCACCAGTGCCGTTGCTACCTGGGCGAGCGCGCGCCGCCGTGCCGCGAGCGTCCCGCGCTCCCCGTGCTCTAGCGTGACAAGCCGCTCCCGGCGAGGCAGGAAGAGCCCGGCCAGCAATAAGAGGCCGAGCAGGATCGCGCCGAGACCACATAGCCCAGCGATGACGGCAACCGATCCGTGCGCCTCGATCTGCCCCAGCCAGTGTGCAGTCGTATCCCGCAGCTCTGGCAGGTGGGCATCCTTGGCCCCCTGCGTCAGGCTGAGGGTACTCCGGCCACCGCTGATCGAGAACACCGCCACGAGGATCCCCGCCGCAGAGAGAACGATCGCGCCGAGCAGGGTGACCAACCGGACGAGAAGTCGAGCGACAGCAATCATGGCCGATTCTCTATCGGCGGCTCTAGCGTCTGCAACGCCTTCGGGGCGGGGGTGTCGCCGGACGGCAGTGGCTCCGAAGAATGAGGCGACGCGGGCTGAGACGGCAGCGGTTCACCGGGCGGCGGTGTGGCCGCTTTGACTACCACCATCAAAACGTCGCCCCCGCTTATTCGTTCGCGGGTGACGTGAGTGATCGCTTCCTCCTCCTCGGCGTGTTCGGCGGCGGCGGCGCGCGCCTGCCTGGCGGCGCGCGCCTGCTCGGCGGCGTGTTCGGCGGCGGGCGCCTGCCTGGCGGCGCGCGCCTGCTCGGCGGCCTGTTCGGCAGCGCGCGCCTGCCTGGCGGCGACCTCCACTTCGGTCAGAACCTCAGCGAATTCGACGTGAACCTCGCCAAGAAGCAATCCAAGGCCATCGCGTTCGATGCGGCTGCGCACAGCCTTGGCAACTTCCTCGCCAAGCTGCGGAAGCGGCACAAGCTTGGCGTTTAGGGATAGGTCGACCTCGTAGCGGCCGTCAGCCTGGGCGATCACCGACACCCCCCGCAGCATGCCGTGGGGAGGGTCGGCGGTGACGTACAGACCGCCTGGCCCATCATCGGCGCCAACTACCGCGGGCAGTTTCCGAGTCGCCGCGAGCGCTAAACGCGCTAGGCGCACGCGTGAGGAGTCACCTACAGGGTTTGCCGACATGAGCGGCACCACCGACCAGGTGTCACTCAACGCGAGCGGGCTGCTCAGGCGTCTCGTCGCCGGGGAAATAGAGATCGTTAACCGAAATATTGACCTCGGGGACCGACAGGCCCGTGATTCCTTCTATGCGCTTTATTACGTTCTCTCGAACCGCCTCCGACACTCGGGGGATCGACTCGCCGTACTCCACCACAAGCACCAGATCGACAGCGGCCTGGCGCTCGCCGACCTCTACTGAGACGCCCTGCATGCGTTCGTCGCCCATGCCCACGCGCTGAGTGACAGGTGCAACGGCGCGGGTCACGCCGCCGCCGAGGTCGTACACGCCGCGGACCTCACGTGCGGCGACATTGGCCACCTTGGTCACGACCGCATCGGCGATCGTGGTTTGGCCCTGCTCGCTCTTGAGGGGCGCTTCAGCCGTTCCCGCTCCCGTGCGACTGGCCTCGCGACGAGTGGTCGCCGCTGTCTGCTGTGTACCGCTGCTAGCGCTTGCTTCCATCAAAGCCTCCATCCGAAGTTGCCTGCTCTACTCATTCGACTGGACGCCGGCGAAAAAGTTCTGCGGATTCTTTAAAAAATGTCTCGTCGCTTCTAGAGGAGCGATTATGGTTCCCGCGGTTGCTCGCGCCAGAGTCGCGGCGAAGGGGCGCCGATCGATCGCAGCCAAGACCTGCCCCTAATCGATCAAGGCGAGTGGCTGCAGCTTGTATTGACTTAGGCAGCGCTCGCGCGGTAGTGGTCGCGCCAGATCAGCTTGTAGATCGGGATCCGGCGCGGAAGGTCGCGGACGCCTGGCAGGAACGGGACCAGGATGAACAGGATGCTCAGGATTCCCATCACCGCCATTACGAGGAGGTCGGCGTTGGTCGAGGTGGAGAACGGCTTGATCTGGTACCAGAAGGTGTAGAGCCAAAGCCAAACCTGCCCCGGATAGCTGCCGGTCTCGTTCATCATTCCCCACTGGGTGCCGAGCAGATGCTGCTGCATCGCGCGGTTTGTGAGCACGCCGCCGTCAGCCATGAACATCAGCGGCTTGGTGTAGTCGGTCTGGTAGAACTGCTTGCTGGTCAGCAGCGCGCCGTCGAGACCGCCGCTCTGTGCGAAAGTGAGCAGCGAGCGCATCATCGTCGGCAGGGGCCCGTAGTTGCCCGGTTTGACCGAGATCGAGCCGTCCGGCTTGGCGGTCGCGGTGGCAAGAGCTTTCTCGTACGCGCTCGTCCATGTTGTCTGGGTGTTCGCGGGTGCGGCCTCGTACGTCGCGATCGCGCGCTGCAGGGCAGGCTGCCCCGTGATGGAGCGCAGCGGCGCAAGCACGAAGTCCTGTGCGGTATTGATCGGGTGGGCGATGCCGAACCACTTCGCGAGGTGGATGAACCACATGTTCTGGCCCTCGGAGGCGCTGTTGTACGGAGGGCCGTAGCCCGCGGTCGTGCTCGAGCCGTCGAGCTCGGTAGTGGCGGTGGTCACGAAGTCGACAGGGTCGCTGCGCGCCCATGTCTGGACGGTGCTCGGCTTGAGGTCGGGCGAGGAGAACAGGATCGTGAGCACGAGCGCGAGCCCGAGCACCACGCCGAGCGCGATCGTCGCCTCCCTGAGGATGTCGTAGGGCTTGTAGGCGCCCTTCCACTCGCGGTAAGTCTCCTCCTCGCGCCGGCGGCTCTCGCGGCTCACGACACGCCCTCGGAGCCGGGGTCAGGCGCGGGCCGAGCCGTCGAGGCAGGCTTGGCTCCGGCCTCGGACAGCTGGAACGGCGGGACGATTCCGTGCTTGCGCACCAGCAACACGTGCGCGATCACTACCGCGACGACCGCGAGCGGCAGCAGAAATACGTGGTAGGAGTACATCTGCCCGAAGTTCATGAGGTTCCAGAACGCCCCGATCCCGGACGCGTTCATCGCGTCCTTGGCCTGCGTCGAGATCCACTGGGCGTCGAAGTTCTGCTGGGAGACGTAGCCGGTAAGCGCGCACGGGACCGCGACGAGGAACGTAACCGCACCGGTGATCCATACCCGCGCGCGCCCGCCCCGCCACGCGGCCATCCAGTACTTCCCCCACAGGTGGATCACCATGAAGAAGAAGAACAACTCGACCGACCACATGTGGATGCTGTTGAAGAAGTGCCCGATGCCGGTGAAGTGCCACCACCCTGGCCCCTTCAAGGCCAGGATCGACCCCGAGGCGATAATCACGATCAGCGCCGTGAGCGTAAGCACGCCGAATACATAGATCCACGACGACATGTACGACGGCTGGCTATCAGGCAAAAGCTTCTCGGGCGGCCAGACGGCCACAGCACGCTCACGCGCTCTCGCCGTCCACGACCTACGACCCACACCGCTCATCGCTCACTCCCTCCATGGCCCGGAAACGGCGCCAAGATCGCGACCGCGAACACAACCAACATCACCAGGATCACAACGACGTTCGCGACCGACATCGAGAAGAAATGCCAGTGCACCGTGTGCGCCGGATGGTTCAAGTTGAAGATGGCAGCGATGGGAACACGCTAGATCCACTCCCGGACGAAGCCAGCACGGAACCATTTGGATAAAAGCCTCTAGGAAAGCGCGGGGTTGCGCGGGCGGCTATGCCTCAGCGAGCACGTCGTTGCCCCGGCGAGCGAAGCGGGACTCATGTTCTCCTCGTACGCGGTGGCGTGGGCGCTGGCGTGGTCGAAGTACGTGACGAGGAGGACTCGCGGGGCTGAACGGCGCCTAGCTGTCGGAATTAGCCCGATTCAGCACTCTGTGAGCCCAACCCGAGACTGTTTCTTTTGGGCGATTCCGCAAATCGGAGAGCGGCGCTGCCGATCCGCGGCCCGACTCGGGTTCCCGCTAGCGATCCACGCGATCCGCTCCGCCCTGCCGCTGGCGACGTGGAGGATTGAGGACGCGCTGAGCGCGCGCCCCGCCTGCCATAACCCCGCACGACCCCGCAGCAACTACTGCACCGACCGCTACGCACGCGCCCCCGGCGAATCGCAGCAAAAGCAGCACCCCACTGTGTTACTAGTTACACGTGAGCCCGGCGTGTAACTCATCCTTCAGCGGCTGTAACGCAACGCAGCACTACTGTAACCCACCGTCCATCGCCCGGCGTGGGGTGGAAACGCAAATCTGGGGCCTCTCCCTTACTACCCCCCTTACAAATTCACGGGGTCGGAAGGGGGCGCCCGTTTCAGCGGGTTGTTAACCCTACGCGCCTATCCGCGCCGGCTTTCCGGCGGGTTACTGTGTCGCTCGCGCGGTGACCCTGACCTGTAACTGAGGCGGGCCGTACCTGATCGCTGCGCCTCGGGCTCGTCGGCTCGGCAGTCGACGCGCTTAGGCGGCGGCGCGGTCTGCGGCGGTCTATGCAGTAGTCGCTGCGGGGTCGTGCGGGGTTGTGGCAGGCGGCGCGGGCCGGCGTGGCGGCCGCGCGGCGTTTGCCTGCGGCGCTTTGCGGCTGGGTGGTGCTGCGTTGGGGAGGGAGGGCGCGCATTCGCGCGGTTGGCGGTGCGCCGGACGTGTCCGAGCTAGGCGGCCCATGGGGTCACGTCTAATGCAACCGCGCGGGTTGGCAGGTGCGGACGGTGCTTCTGCTTTTCGAACTGAGCGAGAGCGACGGCGAGAGCGACGGGCGAACGGGGGGCGGCGCCGTGGTCCATTGTCAGATCAGTTGCCCGCATAAGCAATCCGTGGCACGGTGGGGGTACGCGCCGCCAGCTCTGACCGCAGCGAAGAGTTATCGAAGCAGCAGCAGCCGCTGACGCGTGGCTCCGGTGACCGCGATTGCTAGGCCCAGGACGCCGACGTCACGCAGCACCAGGTCTGTCACTCCGGTCACCGCCAACGAGATCACGATCTCGAGAAGCAGCAGCGATGCGACCGCCGCAGCAAGGCGCGGAGCGACACCCCCGAGCAGCGCGACGGCGAGCACGAGAAGCACCCAGCCGTGCGCCAGGACCAGTACTTGGGCGGCACGCGAGGTAGTCGAGAGGACCGGCACATACCCGGTCCATAGCCCCGGCGAGACGAGTTCGTGGTAGCCGAACCACAACAGCACGAAGCCGAGCAGAAGACGGGCGAGCGTTGGGCCCCACGCCTCCATAACAGCGCCGAACGGCTCCAGAACCTGCACCGACATGCGATCCCAGGCTTGCGCAGACCAGGCCTGTGCGGTGCCGCTTCGCTCAGCAGGCGTGGAGCTCCGTACCGGATCACGGCGAGCTGGGGACTTGCCGCGATGGACTGCCGCTCGTTTGGGACGGGTCATTGCACCACGTGGCCTTGCGAGTTCGTGACGATTACGCCGTCATCACCGAAGTTGTAGTCAGCGCCGCCGGATTCGTCGCCGAGCGATGCCTCGATGAAGTACACGCGGTCCCCGGCGGGGTAGGTCGAGCTCTGGGCTCCTTGCCCCGACGCGGAGACGCTCAACTTAATCGTGGCGCCGCGAGGCGTGACCTGGATCGTGAAGCCGGTGGCCGCTTGGCGTGCCTGGCTTGTCTCAGGTCCCGGATAGACCCGGAATGCGTAGGGTGCGTACGGAGTCGACGAAAGCAGCGGCCCGAGCTTCTGCCTTCCCGAGTTCGACGACGAGGAGCTCGCTTTCGAGGACGGCGACGTCGAGCCGCTGTGTGCCGAGGCGTTTGAGCGTGGTCCAGCGCCCGACGCGAGCGCCCTAACGCCGCCCGATCCAGCCACGAGCAACCCCTCCATGACCGTAACCGTGGACGGCCAAGCCGATCCCTACAAGCCCCGTCGCCGCCAGCAGCAAGACCCCGCGAGATCCCACCTGATCAGTACCCAGGCGCACGAGACCCAGTGTAGGTGCGGGATCTGAACCGCCGCTGAATAGTTTGATGCGGGTTCACGGTGCTCCAGGGCATCCTTCGCCGGGCGGTCCGGGTGCCGTCGCCTCGCTCGTCAGCGTCTCGCCACGGGGTAGCTGCGACCGGGCGCGGGCGAGCGCCGCTGGGCGGTGCTTGAGGAACGCGTTCAGGAACGCGATCGTGACGAGTTCGATCCCCCGCCGGGTCGGCCCCGGGTCGGTGTACGGCGGCAGGTGTTGGGCGCCTGTTATGTCGAGGTAGTACTTGGGTGGCGGCGCCTGGTCGTACAGCTCGGTGCTGCATCTGGGTACGTTGATTATGTCACCGCTGCCCTGCGTGACGAGGAGGGGGACGACGCTTCCGTCATGCGTGTAGTAGGTGCCGCCGAATGCGGCCAACTCCGCGCCGGACAGGATCATGGCGGCCTTCACCGCAGTGACACGGCAGCACGAGTTGGCGGCGACCGCCAAGCTGACGTCGCCACCGTCGGAGTGGCCGGCGACGGCAACCACTCGTGGATCGAGCACGCTGTGCAGGGGACTGTGTCGCTCGGCGGCGGCCGCTCTCAGCGACGAGATCACGAACCGCAGGTCCGCTGGATGATTGACGATGTCGGACTCGCTCACGCCCGCTGGCGACGAGGGATCCGTCAGCGGATAGATCGGCGTGGCGACCACATAACCCGCCCGCGCCCAGGCGTTGAGGAGCCCAGAGTAGACCTCGCCCGGCTCGTCGAACCCCTGCGAAAAGACGACAAGCGGAAAATGGGCGCCGCCGGCCCCAGTGCCCGCGATCGGGTAGCGCACCACGGTCGGTAAGACGCGGACCGGCTGTCCCGATGCGGATCTGCCGGTGGCGATCGATGCCTTCGACGGCTCGCTCAGCGTCAGCGTGAACCGCGCCACCCCCATGACCCGCGCCGCTGCACGGTGGCTAGCCGTTGGCCGATGAGACGCTCTGATCCGCTGGGCCGAGAGAGCCGATGTGGACTGCCCTGACTCGGCCCGCGCGCGGTCCCCCGCCGGCATTCAGCGCCACGGCCGCTACCACCACAACGGGCACGAGCAGCGCCGCAATCGCGGTCAGTCGCCGTCGGCGGATCGCGCCTCGCCTGTGCGGCGCCCGCACCGATCCCCCCGTCCCGTGACTCACGACCGGGACCTCCGCTCGGAGAGCGGGCGGATCCCTAAGCACTGTCTCATCTGTCGATACCTAAGCACTGTCTCACTGTCGCTTATTTCTCTGTTGAGGTCGTCGCCGGAACCTCACCGCAGGCCTTGACCATTGGAAAGGTAACCATCGATGAGTACCGACAAGCAAACGACGACAAGCCAGTTACCTGCGCGCAGCGTATCCGCCGTATCGAGGCTGGGCCAAGCCCCATACGTCCGTACGCGCTGATGGCGCCGTGGCCCGTTTCGCCCCTAAGTCAAAACGCCTATCGCCCCTGCAGGCGCTGACCGTGGCGCGCGCTCGGCTGGTATGGAATCGCCGCGCTCGCTCGTGGGACGAGGCAGGGTCGGCCGGGCTCGCCGAGGTTGTGGCGGAGGTGCTCCGAGAATGAAGCCGAGCGCTCCAACAGCTACCGCCGGCCCGGTAAAGACCCGCTCTGGGATCTCGTCGTCGAGGTAATCGGGCACCCCGCGCTACCCGTCAAAGAAACCGCGGCCGGCGCCCGCGTATCCACCGACACGGTTGAGCGGGCCCGTGCCGGCAGGTTGACCGGCAAGACCCGCCGCGCCGCCGAAGCCCGCAAGGAACTAACTCGCTATGCCGTCAACCACGCCAGCGCCCGGCTCCGCAAAGCCGGCATTACCGACAACCCGCGCAAGACCAGCCCGCAGGCCCTCCTTGCTCGCTACCTCGAACAAACCCGAGCCAACGCAGCCGAACGCCGCTGCGCCCGCGCCGGCTGCGGTCGCCCAGCTCGGCCCCGCAGCGACTACTGCACCGACCGCTGCGCCCGCGCCGCGTGGCAAGCCGCCTACCGCAAGCGCAAGGCCAGGACGTCTCCCCGGGCCCAGAGGCGCAGCGACCGGGCCGGTCGATCGCAGTGAAGACTGCCCTAATCGATCAAACCGGGAGCCTCGTCGTCGCGGTGTCCGCGCAGAGGAGAGCCAGCTAGGGGCGTCCTGACGCGGCAGCAGAGGCATCGATCGCACCGCTCGATGTGGCGATGCAGTGCAATGGCTGCTCCCGGATCCGTTCAGAAACTGAGCCGCCAGAGCTGCGCTGCTTGGCTTGGAGTGGCGCACGGTTTTAGGAACACCGGCTTCCCATCAGCAACCACTGCGCCGATGGTGAGACATTGGCCGGAACGCACTTCGATGATCTCGCCTGCCGCCGTCACCGTGAACCTCTGGCTTTTCCCGTAGTTACAGCTTGAGATTTTGGCGGGCTTCGGGCTGGCAGCATGGTGGTCGATGGCCAGGCACATGCCGAGGTTGCCGACGATGACATTGGTCCCGTCAGCGCCGTCGGTCAAGGTCCACCGCTGCTCGGGACGACCATCACACTTCTTCACATACACGCTAGGTCCCGTCGAGTGAGTCCCCGCGTTGGTCTCAAGGCAGAAGGTCTCGTCGAGCGCCGTCTTGACCTGAAAATTCGACCCGTGTACGAGCGGCGGTTTCGACGCGACATTGCCCTCGCCTAACGCTACGCCCCCAATCGAACCCGCGACGAGCAAAGCCAGCCCCAGCGCGCCTAGCAGCTTGGACGATCTCATCCCACCCTCCTTTGTACAGCCTCGAAAAAAGCCCTCTCAACGCGATCCTACTCACCTGACCGCGACATTGAAAATCGTGTACCCCATGTTCGTGCGCGCCCCGCTCACAGCGCGTTTCGAGCGAGGCAACGAGCGACCGACGGCTCCTCTCAGCCCCCCACCCCGGAGATCAGGGCTCGCTCCCAAAAACACTCCTCTTCGCCCATAGCGAAGACTCCCGGTTTGGGCTACAAGCGGAAGCCTGACGGGTTCGCAGCGCTCAGACCCCGACCCGCTGCTCGCCACCTACCTCGACCACATCGAGCGCCAGCGACGGCCGCGCGAACGCGCGCACCCCGCCTGCCACAACCCGCCCCGCAGCGACCACCGCACAGCCCGCTGCGCCCACGCCGCGGCCGACAAGCGCCGCAGGCAGACGCCGCGCCGCCAGCTGACCCGGCGGCCAGCTCACGCGTTCAGTACCGAGCGCCAACCGCACCAGTAACTTAGCCGTGGAGTGACCGTAACGTCACGCGATACGGCTGCGTAGGGTTACAACCCGCTGAAACGGCCGTCCCCCTTCCTACCCCCCTTACAAATTCACGGCCACGTACTTGGTCTCGAGGTACTCCTCGATGCCCTCGGGGCCGCCCTCGCGGCCAAAGCCTGACTGCTTGATGCCGCCGAAGGGGGCGGCGGCGTTGGAGACCATGCCCTGGTTGAGACCGACCATGCCTGTCTCGAGCCCCTCGACCACCCGCAGCGCACGCTTGAGGTCACGTGTGAAGACGTACGCGACAAGGCCGTACTCGGTGTCGTTGGCGGCCGCGATGGCCTCCTCCTCGGACTGGAAGCCCTTGACCGGGGCCACGGGCCCGAAGATCTCCTCGTGCAGCAGGCGCGCCTCGTCTGGGACGTCGGTCAGCACGGTCGGGTCATAGAAGTAGCCGGCGCCGTCACGGGCGTGGCCGCCCACCACCGCACGGGCGCCCCGGCCGACGGCATCCTCGACCAGCTCGGAGACCTTCTGGCGCTGCGCGTCATCGATCAGCGGGCCGACCTGCACGCCCTCCTCGGTGCCCCGGCCGACGCGCATCGAGCCGAGCTTGCTCCGCCATGCGCGAGGCAAACTCGTCGGCCACGCTCTCGGCCACATGGAAGCGGTTGGCGGCGGTGCAGGCCTCGCCGATGTTGCGCATCTTCGCGATCAGCGCGCCCTGCACGGCAGCGTCGATATCGGCGTCCTCGAAGACGATGAAGGGGGCGTTGCCGCCCAGCTCCATCGAGAGCCGCAGCAAGTTCTGGGAAGCCTGCTCCATCAATGTCCGGCCGACCTCGGTCGAACCGGTGAACGAGAGCTTGCGCAGTCTCGGGTCCTCGATCAGCGGTCCCATCGTGCGGCTTGAGGAAGAGGCAGTCACCAGGTTGAGCACGCCGCCCGGCAGCCCGGCGTCCTCCAGGATCTTCGCGAGCATCAGCATCGAGAGCGGCGTCTGCTGGGCGGGCTTGACCACCATCGTGCAGCCGGCGGCGATCGCCGGGCCAACCTTGCGCGTGCCCATCGCGAGGGGAAAGTTCCACGGCGTGATCAGCAGGCAGGGCCCGACGGGCTGCTGCATCGTCAGCAGGCGACCCTGACCATTGGCGGCGACCGCATAGCGCCCATCGATTCGCACCGCCTGCTCCGAGAACCAGCGCAGGAACTCGGCGCCGTAGGTGATCTCCGCCTTCGACTCGGCGATCGGCTTGCCCATCTCGAGCGTCATCAGCAGCGCGAGCTCATCCGTCCGGGCGACGATCGCCTCGAACGCGCGACGCAAGATCTCGCCGCGCTCGCGCGGCGGATGGTTGGCCCACTCCGCGCCCGCCTCGACGGCCGCGTCGAGCGCGGCCCTGGCGTCCTCCACCGACGCGTCCGCGACCTCGCAGAGCGACTCTTCGGTCGCGGGATCCTCCACCGACAGTGTTCCCTCCGCGCCGTCGCGCCACTCGCCGCCGATGTAGAGCTGCTTGGGGACCTGGTCGACGACCTGCTGCTCTTGAGAAGAAGTAATCGTGCTCATGGGATCAAACTACCCGACGAGACGATTACTGATGCGCTGACCGGCGCCCGCTCCGAGCCGTCGGTGCCCCGGAGCGGTGGCCGCGGGCGAATCCACTACGCCGCAGTCCGCAGAGCGGCTGGCTCGAGCGCGACTTCCAGCACCTCGTCGATGCTCATGGCGAAGTGGAACGTCATCGCCTCGCGCACCTCCTCGGGGACGTCGTCGAGATCGCCGCGATTTCGCTCCGGCAGGATCACGGTGGTGAGCCCGGCCGCGTGGGCCGCGAGCACCTTCTGCTTGACGCCGCCGATCGGCAGCACGCGGCCCTGGAGGGTGACCTCTCCGGTCATACCCACCGTATGACGGACCGGGCGCCCCGACAGCAGGGAGGCGAGCGCCGTCACCATCGTGACGCCGGCGCTCGGGCCATCCTTGGGGATCGCCCCGGCGGGCACGTGCACGTGGAAGCTACGGCCATCGAAGCTCGCCGCCTCGATGCCGAGCTCCTCGGCGTGCCCGCGGACGTAGGAGAGCGCGATCTGCGCGGATTCCTTCATCACGTCGCCGAGCTGCCCGGTGAGGGTCAGGCCGCCGGCGTGCTCGCCCTCCATCGCGGTCGCCTCGACGAACAGCACCTCGCCGCCCGTGCCGGTTACGGCCAGACCGGTGCCGACTCCCGGGACGGCGGTCCTGATCGCCGACTCCTGGAAGTGCTTCTGGCGCCCGAGCGCGTCGCGGACCGCCGCGAGGTCGATCGTCACCGGGGCGCTCACGGAACCCGACGCGATGCGCGTCGCGGTCTTGCGCAGCAGCGTGCCGAGCTCTCGCTCGAGCTGCCGGACGCCGGCTTCGCGGGTGTATTCCGTGGCCACGGTCTCGAGGAGCTCGTCGGAGATCTCCACCTCTTCAGCCCGCAAGCCATTGCGCTCGAGCTGGCGCGGCCACAGATAGCCGCGCGCGATCGCCACCTTCTCGCTGGTGGTGTAGCCGTCGAAGCGAATCACCTCCATGCGGTCGAGCAGGGGGCCGGGGATCGTGTCGACCACGTTCCCGGTGGCGATGAACAGCACCTGGGAGAGATCGAGCTCGACGTCGAGGTAGTGATCGCGGAAGGAATGGTTCTGCGCCGGGTCGAGCACCTCGAGCAACGCCGCGCTGGGGTCGCCACGCCAGTCGGCGCCGACCTTGTCGACCTCGTCGAGCATGATCACCGGATTCATCGTGCCGGCGTCGCGCAGGGCACGCACCAGACGACCCGGCATCGCGCCGATGTATGTGCGCCGGTGGCCACGAATCTCGGCCTCGTCGCGTACGCCTCCCAGCGACATGCGGACGAACTTCCTGCCGGTGGCCCTGGCGATCGACTCGCCGATCGAGGTCTTGCCGGTTCCGGGAGGCCCGATCAGCGTCAGGATCGCGCCCGAGGTCTTGGGATCCTCGTTGATGCCGCGATCGCGACGCAGCTTCTTGACAGCGATGTACTCGACGATCCGGTCCTTGACATCCTGAAGGCCGGCGTGATCGGCGTCGAGGACCTCGCGGGCGTGCTGCGGATCGAGGCGCTCCTCTGAGCGCTCGCTCCAAGGCACGGCAATCAGCCAGTCGAGGTAGGTGCGGATGACGCTCGACTCCGCGGTCTGCTCGCCCATCCGCTCGAGGCGGTGGAGCTCCTTTTCGGCCTGCTCGCGGGCGGCCTCGGGCATGCCCCCCTCGTCGATCTTCGACTGGTACTCCTCGATGATGGAGGCGTCGTCGTCGCCGAGCTCCTTGCGGATCGACTCCATCTGCTTGCGCAGGAAATAGTCGCGCTGCTGGCGCTCGGCGCCTGACTCCACGTCTTCGCGGATCCGCTTGCGCACCTGCAACTCGGCCAACCGCTCGCGCTGGAAGCGCAGCGCGAGCTCGAGACGCCCGGTGATTTCGATCTCCTGCAGCAACTCGACCTTCTGCTCGTAGCTGAGGTCGGGGGAGTAGCCACTCGTGTCGGCCAGCGTCCCGGGGTCGGTGATGCTGCGCACGAAGGCCGCGACGCGGCCGTCGTCGCCGCGAAGCTCGAGGATCTCCTCGACCAGCGCGCGGTACTCGCGCTCGAGGTTGCGCGTGCGGCCGTCCAGCGTGCGGTCGGTGGGGTCGGGTCGCTCGTCGACCTCGACGTACAGCCGCCCGTCGGGCATCGTGTGCGCGGCGCCGGCGATTCCCCGGTGGAGGCCCTGAAGCGCGACCGCGCGCGCGCCGCCCGGGAGGCGCACGCGATCAGCTACTTCGGCGACGGTGCCGACATTGGCGAATTCCTGCTCGTGCCGGGGAACAAGCAGGATTTTGTCCTCCTCGCCCGTCTCGACTGCGAGGGTCACTGACATGCCCGGAAAGACGACCACGTCGTCCAGCGGGACTAGAAGAAGGCGCGTCGTTGACATGGAGGTCTTTCCTACTCTTTCGGTAGCAGCTTACAAATCGTAAGGAGATCATAGCAAGGCAGCAGTGAGAGCCTCGATGATCTCAGTGGATACGACTTAGATTTTAGCCGAGGCGGCTATTCGCTCTCGCGGGGCGAAACCAACGGCTCTGCTCCGGGGTCCCCTCAGCTAGTTGTCTATGCGGTCGGTGTCGAGGGACCGTCCACGGACGCTCCGGCGTCTGCGGCGCGGGGTGGCATCTGAGCTGCCGTGTAGGCGTCGAGCTCGTCGAGTGTTTCGTGCTCGAGCAGCGCTTGGGCCAGCGTTTCGAGTCGATCTCGGTGCTGGGTCAGGAGGTTGGTCACGTCTCGGTGGGCGTCGTCGATCAGGTGGCGCACTTGGTCATCGAGCACCCGCTGGGTGGCCTCGGAGCTTTCGGCAGAGCCGTCGAGGAAAGATCCGCGTCCCTCTGCGGGTAGGACCCGGACGAATCCAATCGCGTCGCTCATCCCCCAGCGGCCGACCATCTGGCGTGCGATCGTGGTGACCTGGTCGATGTCGGACTCGGCTCCGGTGGTGATCGTGCCGAAGACGATCTCCTCGGCCGCCCGACCGCCCACCGCGACTTTGATCTTGGCGAGCAGGTCCTCCCGGGTGTAGGAGACCTGGTCGTCGTCGGGCGCCGAAAGCGTGACGCCGAGCGCCGCGCCGCGCGGGATGATGGAGACCTTGCGCACGGGGTCGGCGCCGGGGCTGAGCATCCCTATCAAGGCGTGGCCGGCCTCGTGGTAGGCGGTCCGCTCGCGATCGGCGGCCGACAGCACGATTCCGCGGGGAGCGCCGAGCAGGATCTTCTCGAGGGAGTCGGTGAAGTCGGACGCCTGGACGGTGTGGTGGTTGCGCCGAGCGGCGAGCAGCGCCGCCTCGTTGGCGAGGTTGGCGAGGTCGGCGCCGACCATGCCGGGGGTCGTCGCCGCCAGCACCTCCAGATCGACGCTGGCAGCGAGTGGGATCGACCGCGTGTGCACCTCGAGGATCTGCCGCCGTCCGACCCGGTCCGGTGGCTGAACGGCGACGCGGCGATCGAAGCGGCCCGGCCTCAGCAGCGCCGGATCGAGGATCTCGCCCCGGTTGGTCGCGGCCAGCACCACGACCGCCTCCACGGACTCGAAGCCGTCCATCTCGGTGAGGATCTGGTTGAGCGTCTGCTCGCGCTCGTCGTTAGAGCCCGCGATCGACACCGACCCCTGGCGGGAGCGCCCGATCGCGTCGAGCTCGTCGATGAAGATGATCGAGGGCGCTGCCTCCTTGGCCTTTGCAAACAGATCCCGCACCCGCGAAGCTCCCACCCCAACGATCGCCTCGATGAATTCCGAGGCCGACATGGAGAAGAACGCCGCGTGCGCCTCACCGGCGACGGCCCGCGCCAGCAGCGTCTTGCCGGTCCCAGGCGCGCCTGAGAGCAGCGCACCGTGAGGCATGCGCCCGCCGAGCCGGCCGTAGCGAGTGGGGTCGCGCAGGAAATCGACGATTTCCGTCAACTCCGCCTTGGCCTCGTCGATCCCCGCCACGTCAGCAAATGTGACCCTGATCGTCGCCGGGTCGACCCGTCGTGCCTTCGAGCGCCCGAAGTTCCCCAGCGCGCCCATGCCCCCGCCACTCTTGGCGGCCCGGCGGAAGAGCAGCACGAACAGCCCGACGATTAGCAACGTCGGCCCGAAGCCGAGCAACACGGACAGGATCAGCGACGTGCTCTGGGTCGTCGACTGCGCATTGACCCGGACTCCCTCGGACCTCAGCAGGGCGGTCAGCTGGTCGTTGTTCCAGAAGCTCGGGACCTGGGTCGCAAACAAGGTCGTCGACGTGGCCTTCTTGTCGCGAGGTGGGTAGCGCAAGGGCGACTTGAACGTTCCTTGGATCGTGTCGCCCGTCGAAGCGATCGATGCCACCCGGCCGGACTGCACCTCGGAAAGGAAATACGGGCTGAAGGGCACCTTGACCCGCTGCTGGCCGCCCGCCGAGAATAGGAACACCGACGCCAGGTTGAACGCCAGCAGCGCGACGACGAACCAGACGAAGGCGCGCGAGCGGTGTGGCGGTTGCTTTTTGGGCGACTCGGGCGCCCCCCGCCCGTCCGGGGCGGGCGCCACCCGCCAGCCCCGGTGATCACGTGGCATCGGCTTTCGGGCAGCAAACCTTGATCTCGAATCACCCGGCACGACGGGGCTCACGCTTCGACGAGGATCGCGGCGTCGGCGGGCGGCGGGGTCGAGACCAGCGTGCCCTCTCGGTTGAGGAACATGCTCTCCGGCAATCCGTGTGTCGTGGGCGTCCGCTCGCGGTCAACCCAGGGGGCGCCGCAGCGCCAGCAGGCGTCCTCCTGGCGCGCCATCGGCGCCTCGCACGAACGGCAGAGGCGGGGGAAATGTCGGTCGCGCATGCCTCAGCGCTAACTTGCGGGACTTGCGGGACGCTCGCGGGAAGTCCCGCCAGCGACTGGGGCGTCCGGGGCAGCGGCATGCTGTTGCCCTGCGACTGGGTAGGCGTCGACCAGGTACTTGTCGCCCCGCAACGTGCTCATCACCGCGTCGGCGGCGACTCTCAGCGGGTTTCTTCGCCGCGCATGCGCATGGGTCGCGTTCCGTTTCGCCGCCGCCGGCGGGCGGCGGTCATCGCGCACGTGGGCCGGCTCGGGGATGATTCCGGGCGCCGGCGATCGATCGGACTGGTTGGTCGCGGTCATGAGGGCACCAGTTCTCCGTTTGTCGAGAGTGTCGGCACTTCCGGGGCGGCCGGGAGGTCGTCGACAGCTTTGGCTTCGCGTTCGAGGAACGCGCCGAGCTCGGAGATCGTGCTCATCAGCGGGGCTGGGAAGACGACGGTGGAGTTCTTGTCAACGGCGACCTCGACCAGGGTCTGGAGGTTGCGCAGCTGCAGCGCGAGGGGGTGGGCCATCATCACGTCGGACGCGTTCGCGAGCTCGCCCGCTGCGAGCGCTTCGCCCTGGGCGGCGATGATTTTGGCGCGCTTCTCGCGCTCGGCCTCGGCCTGGCGGGCCATGGCGCGCTGCATGCTCTCGGGCAGCTGGATGTCCCGGAGCTCGACGACCGTGACCTCAATGCCCCATTCCTCGGTCTGCACGTCGAGGATCTCCTTGATGTTCTCGTTGATCTTGTCCGTCTCCGAGAGCGTCTCATCCAGGGTGTGGCGGCCCACTACGGAGCGCAGCGTGGTCTGCGCGATCTGGCTGATCGCCGCTTCGACGTTTTCGATTGCGATCACCGAGCGGATCGGGTCCTTCACCCGGTAGTAGGCGACCGCGGACACGTCGATGCTGACGTTGTCCTTGGTGATGATCCCCTGTGACTGGATCGGCATCGTGACGATCCGCAACGACACGCGATGAACGCGATTGACGAACGGCGGGACGAAAAACAACCCTGGTTCACGCGCATCGCCCTTGACCTTCCCGAGCTTGAACACCACTGCGCGCTCGTACTGCTTGATGACATAGGCACCGATCATGGTCTGGCCTTTCTGTTACGCCCACGAGCACAGGACCCGAGCTGGTCGGGCGCTTCCGTGAAGTGATGCATGGCCTTGGCTCCAGACGTGTTGGGTATTGCGCGATGACCGTTGGGTCTCACACACGCCGGCCGAGTGCTGGAGCCGGAACAACGGTGCCCGCCGAAGGTTGAGGCGAGGCTGTTACCGATACTACTCCGCGCCATGGACCGCCGATGACGGTTGTGTTAGGCGAGCGAGATTTAGAATCGGTCCATGGCGCCGCCGCCCGAAGGCACCGACCACCTCCGTGTCCTAATCGCTAACGAGCGCAAGGACCGGCTTGCGTTAGTCGCCCCGGTCGTCGTCGCGCTGGGCCACGAGGTGATCGCGCGCGAGATCGACGCCGAGGACGTCGGAACCGTGACCGCACGTGAGCGGCCCGATGTCGCCCTGGTCGGACTCGGCGAGAGCTCGGAGCACGCGCTTGAGTTGATCGACAAGATCGTGCGCGAGGCCGCCTGTCCGGTGATCGTGCTGCTGCACGCGCCCGACCGCGAGTTCGTCAAGGAAGCCTCCAAGCGCGGCGTGTTCGCCCACATCTCAGACGACGACGTCGAGGACTGGCAGAGCTCGATCGACATCGTGCTGCGCCGGTTCGCCGAGTACCACGAGCTCGAGGGCGCGTTCGGGCGCCGCGCGCTGATCGAGCGCGCCAAAGGCATCCTGATGGAACGCCACTCGATCGAAGAGAACGCCGCGTTCGAGATGCTGCGCGACCAATCACGAAACGACAACCGCAAGCTCATCGACCTCGCCGCCGCAGTTGTCGATGGCCACCGCCTGCTCCCCAGGCAACCGGCCGCTGCGCAGAAGCCCTGACCATGCTCACGGAGCGCACCTAGCGGCGTCCACATTCCGACCCCGGGCTCGGAATTATCGCTTTGGATCAGGTGGCGTTCAGTCGGTCGACGTCCCGCCGGGGGACGGAGGGCTCGCTGGTTTGCCGATCGCGTGGATTGCGTCCAGCACCTCCCTGATGCCGCCTGCGGTGTTGACGTCGAGGCGGTCGAGGATCGTCTCGGTGTCGGCGAACTCCTTGGCAGCGCGCGCGTCGGAGGCGGCTGACTGCACCGACTGGCCGACCATGATGATCGACAGCAGCACGAGCTGCAGGAATGTCTGCGCGATCCAGGCGACGATCACGATCACCTGCCCGGAGGTGATCGCGGCCGGTAGCGAGACCAAGGCGATCACCCCGAACACGTAAGCGCACGCCATCGTGCCAACGCTGCGCGTGATCACGAGCGCGACCTTGGCGTTGAAGCCCTCAACCTCGGTGAGCGCCTTCTTGATCCCCTTGGGATCGAAGCGTACGACCTGCGGAAGTTGTTCGTGGACATTGACAGGCGCAGCCATGTGACAGCCTCCAATCGGGAGCAACAACCCGGCAATCGGTGGAAGGCTAGGGTCCGGCGCGGCGCGAGCACGCAACAACGGACGTCCGGATCCTCACAGCTCGATCCGCTCGCCGATGCTCAGGGTGCGGTGCTCGGGGAGCCTGAAGTACTCGACCGGATCGGCCGCATTGTGGGCCAGGGTGAGGAACAGCGTCTTTCGCCATCTGCTCATGCCCGGCATGTCTGATCGCACGATCGTGATCTGCGAGAGGAAATAGGACGCAGTGTCGAGGTCGCACGGGCCCTCGAGCAGCCCAAGGCGGTTTGCCCTGCGCAGGGCCGCAGGAACGTCGGTGTCGTCCTGGAAGCCGAAGCGTGCGGTGAGCCGGGTGATGCCGTCGCGGTCTTCGCCGAGGCCGTCCGACACGAACCGGTCATGGTCGGCGATGTGGGGGACGCGCTCGGTCTGAATTGACACGATCACGATGTGTTCGTGCACTACGTGGTTGTGCTCGACGTTCGCGCGCAGGGCCAGCGGCGTCGTCTTGGGGTTGGAGTTGAGGAACACGGCCGTGCCGGGCACGCGCACGACGGGGAAATCTCGCGCATCGAGATGCTCGACGAAATCGCGCAGGGGGCCCTCCTCGCGGCTGCGATTGGCGCTCACGATCCGGCGTCCCCTGCGCCATGTCACGAGCACCGTAAACGCGATGAGGGCGACCAGCAGCGGCAGCCAGCCACCGTGGGCCACCTTGGTCAGGTTGGCCGCGAAGAACGCGAGCTCGATGCTCAGGAAGACGGTCGCGCCCAGTGCGATCAGGCGCCTTGGCTTGCGCCACAGCAGCCGGGCGACGGCGAGGAACAGGATCGTGTTGAGGATGAAAGTGCCCGTGACTGCGACGCCGTAGGCCGAGGCGAGCGCGGTGGAGGATCCGAAGCCGACGACGAGCACGACCACAGCCGCGAGCAGACCCCAATTGATCGCCGGCACGTAGATCTGCCCGATCTCGCGCTCTGAGGTCTGGCGAACCCTCATCCGCGGCAGGAAGCCCAGCTGCATAGCCTGGCGCGTGACGCTGAACGCGCCCGAGATGACCGACTGCGAAGCGATCACCGTCGCCACCGTCGCGAGCAGCACCATCGGCACCTGCGCCCAAGACGGCACGAGCAGGAAGAACGGGTTCGCCACCGCCCTGGGCGAGCGCAGGATCAGCGAGCCCTGGGCCAGGTAGTTAAGTGTGAGGGCCGGGAACACGAGCAGAAACCAGGCGCGGCGGATTGGCGCGCGGCCGAAATGGCCCATGTCCGCGTACAGGGCCTCCGCGCCGGTCACGGCCAGCACAACCCCGGCCAGCGCTATGAACGCCACCGCACCGTGATCAAAGAAGAACTCCGCCCCGTAAGCCGGCGACAGACCCTTGAGTATCCCCGGATGACCTGCAATCTCGCCCACGCCGAGCACCGCGAGGACACCGAACCAAACGGCCATGACGGGGCCGAAGAGACTGCCCACGCGCTGCGTGCCAAAGCGCTGGATCGCGAACAGGAGCACAATCACCGCAACGGTGATGGGCAGCACCAGCGAGCCGAGGCTGGGCGCCGCCACCTTGACCCCCTGAACCGCCGAAAGCACCGAGATCGCCGGCGTGATCATCCCATCGCCGTAGAACAGCGAGGCGCCAAGGATGCCCAGCATGACCAGCAGCACCTTGGCCCTTTTGCTCTTGAGGCTCAGCCCGTCCACCAGCGCGGTCAGCGCCATGATGCCTCCCTCGCCATGGTTGTCGGCGCGCATGATGAACGTCACGTACTTGACCGAGACGATCATCGTGATCGACCAGAACACGAGGGAGATCACCCCGTAGACCTCGCCGGGGGTGGCATGCACAGCGTGGCCGTCGGCGGTGAAGACGGTCTGTAAGGCGTACAGCGGGCTCGTGCCGATGTCGCCGAACACGACCCCGAGCGCACCCAACGTGAGGGCCGCCAACCCCGCCTTGGCGGCGGATGCGGACCTCGGGCGATCGGCCGGTGGGGGTGGAGGGCCGGCCGGCTGCGGGGGTGGAGGTCCGGCCGGCTGCGGGGGTGGAGGTCCGGCTTCGGGCGGTTGAGGGCTGGCTCCCGATGAGGCGGGCGGCAGAGGCATGGGCGGGTTAGGCGCGGAGCGGCTCGTCGAGGCCGTTCGTGACGGGGCCTCCGCTTGCCCGGTGCGCGGGGGCTGGCGGGTGCCTTCGCGAGCGGCTTGGGGTCGTCTGGACCGAGCCTATGGCCACGCGCGATTCACCCATGAAAAGAAATCTAGAAATGACGAGCGCATGAGACCACCGAGAGTAGGCGGCGCATCGCATTGTCGCTGGCACGCCGCCACCGGCCGTGCGCTATCGAAAAGGCGGAGCGCCATGTGCGACACTGCCGCCATGGCAGTGGATCCAGCGCCAGCACCGGAGGGCGCATCTTCCACGGGGGACCCTCCCCACGACATACTCGCAGCGGACGAATTCGCGGTTCCCGCTCCCGATCCGGATCTCCACCATCACGATCCCGTGGTGTTGCCCGATGATCCGACCGGCATCCCCGGGCCTCACGACGTGCTGGCGGCCGAGGAGTTTCCGATCCCGGCGGTCATGCATAAGCCGCCATCGCGGCGGCGCCGGCGCTAGGGCGTCTCGGCGAGCGGCAAGTAGCTGTCGCTCACAGCCCCTGACCGTTGTTATGCCCGTGCTAGCCGGGGCGAACGTGCACCACCTCAAAGTCGTGGCCGCCCGGCGGCGGACCGGTTTCGAGACCGCGATCGCGCTCCGCAAGCGCTACGGGGCCTACAAGGTGCGGGCCGTGAACGCCCACAGCCAAACGCTCAGGACCTCCAAGGCGTTCTCGTAGCCAGCGCCCGGCGCGTCGCCGTCCGGTGACTGACTGCGCTAGGGCGTCTCGACCGGCCCGTCCGGCGGCTGGGTGAAGCGGATCGGGTTACCGAAAGGGTCCCGCAGAGCGCAATCCGTGCCGTAGAAGCGCTCGGTCGGCTCCTGGGTGAACTCCACTCCCGCGGCTTTCAGCTTCTCGTAGGTTGCGCGGCAGTCGTCGGTCTGGAAGATCACGCCGCCGCCCGCTCCACCCTTGGAGACGAGCTCGCGGATCTGCTCCACCGTGCCGTCGTCGTAGGCCGGGGGTCCGGGCTGCATCAGTGCGAGCTCCAGTTCGGGTTGCTCCGCAGGGCTGACAGTGAGCCATCGCATGAAGCCGAGGTCCGCGTCGGTGTGGACCACCATCCCCAACTTGCCGACATAAAAATCGAGCGCCTGGTCCTGGTCGAGAACATGCATGAAGGTGTGCGTGATTCGCTTGAGCATGCGCGCCACGCTAGAGGCGCGCAGCGCGAAGCGCTTCTCCGGATGTGCTCTTTCAGCCGGCGGGTCGCAGCCACGCCATCGCCCAACAGGCGGGAACGCGCAGCGCGGCGCCACCGCCGTCGAAGCGCGCGCGGTAAGACGACGGTGGCTCACCCACGACTTCACTGAATGTCCGGCTGAACGTGCCGAGGCTGCTGAAGCCGACCTCGAAGCAGATCTCGGTTACCGGATCACCCGTCTCGCGCAGGAGTTCCATCGCTCGCTCCACCCGGCGGCGCTGAAGGTATCGGTGCGGCGGCTCGCCGAACGTCGCTCGAAACTGGCGGCTGAAATGCGCCGCGGAAACGTGCGCCACCCGCGCCAGCGCCGGAACGTCGAGCGGCTGAGAGAAGGCGCGATCCATCGTGTCGCGCGCCCGCAGCATGCGGCGATTGCGGTCCTCGGTGGCGCGAGACAACCGGCTATCGGCGCGCGCGCCGGGCCGCCCGCGGCGGCATCAGGTCGGTGATCGTGCCGTGGCCCATCTCGGCGGCGAAGCCGACCGTTTCTGACAGCGTGGGGTGGGGGTGGATGGTGAGCGCCAGGTCCTCGAGGTCGGCGCCGAGTTCGAGCGCGTGCACGGTCTCCGCGATCAGCTCGCCCGCGCCGACGCCGACGATGCCCGCTCCGAGCAGGCGCTTCGACTCGGGCTCATAGAGCAGCTTGGTGAGGCCGTCATCGCGGGCCAGGGTCAGCGCACGGCCCGAGGCGGCCCAGGGGAAGGCAGCCTTCTCGTACTGAACGTCGTTCGCCTTTGCCTCAGTCTCGGTCAGTCCCATCCAGGCGATTTCAGGGTCGGTATAGGCAACTGCGGGCACCGTGCGGGCGTCGAAGCCGGCCCCCGGCAGCCCCGCGATCACCTCGGCGGCAGCCCGTCCCTGGTGCGAGGCCTTGTGGGCGAGCAGCGATCCGCCCGTGACATCGCCGATCGCATAGATGCCCGGCACATTTGTGCGCAGCTCTCGATCGACCGGGATGAAACCGCGCTCGTCCACCTTCACTCCCGCCTCCTCGGCGCCAATCGCGCGTCCGTTCGGTGCGCGACCGATCGCCACCAGAATGCGGTCGAAGATCTGCCGGGTCTCGTCGGAGAGGCTCACCTTGAGGCCGTTCTTCTGTGCTCTGACCTCAGTCACCCGCGTGCCGAGCTTGATCGCCTCGTAGCGGGGCTCGACCCGCTTCTGCAGGATCCGGACCAGGTCGGCGTCGCAGCCGGGAATCAGCTGGTCCATGAGCTCGACGACGGTCACCTTCGAGCCCAATGCGCCATACACGGTCGCCATCTCGAGGCCGATGATTCCGCCCCCGATCACGAGCAGGCGCTTGGGGATCTCGCCGGGCGACAGCGCTCCGGTGGAGCTGACGATGCGCGGATCCTCGGGTAGGTCAGGAAGCGAGGCCGCCTCGGAGCCCGCGGCGACGATGCAGTTCTCAAAGGTGATCTCGCGGTCGCCGACCTTGAGGGCATTGCGGCCGGTCAGCCGTCCCTCGCCGGTCACGACCTTGATCTTGCGCTGGCGCGCCAGGCCCGCCAGCCCCCCGGTCAGCCGACCGACGACCTCCTCCTTCCAGGCGAGCAGCTTGGGCAGCTCGAGCTTGGGCTTGCCGAACGCGACCCCGTGCGCGCCCATCTCCTCGGCTTCGGAGATCACGCGCGCGGCGTGTAGCAGCGCCTTGGAAGGGATGCAGCCGACGTTCAGGCAGACGCCGCCGAGCCGTTCGTAGCGCTCGACCAGGATGGTCTTCAGGCCCAGGTCGGCGGCGCGGAAGGCGGCGGTGTAGCCGCCTGGTCCCGAGCCCAGGACGACGACCTGGGCGTCACGCTCGCCGTCGCCGGCTCCGTCGTCGGGCGGCGCCGGTTCGCGCTCCACCCCCGTCTCCTCGGTGGCCTCCTTCGGCTCGGCGGACGCGGGTCCCGCGGAGTTCCCCTCGGCGACAGTCTCCTTCGCCTCAGCGGGCGCAGGTCCCGCGGAGTTCCCCTCGGCGACAAGCAGCACGCTCCCCTCCGACACGCGGTCGCCGATATTCACGCGCAGCTGCTTGACGACGCCCTGCAGGGGCGAGGGGACGTCCATCGTCGCCTTGTCGGACTCGAGCGTGACCAACGGATCCTCGGGTGCGATCTCGTCCCCGGGAGAGACGTGGATCTCGATCACCGGCACGTCGGTGAAGTCGCCGATGTCGGGAACGCGGATTTCGTTCTCGGAGCTCAAGTCAAGCCACCCTCGGAGGACCTCACAGCAGCGCCCTGCGCAGGTCCGAGAGCACCTGGGCCAGATGCACGATGAACCTGGCGGCGGTGGCGCCGTCGATCGCGCGATGGTCGTAGGAGAGCGACAGCGGCAGCATCAGGCGCGGCACGAACTCGGAACCGTTCCACACGGGCTTGAGCTGAGAGCGGCTCACGCCCAGAATCGCGACCTCGGGCGCGTTGATGATCGGCGTGAACGCGGTGCCGCCGATGCCGCCGAGCGAAGAGATCGTGAACGTGGCGCCCTGCATGTCGCCCGGCGCGAGCTTGCCCGCCCGCGCCTTGGCGGAGAGCTCGGCCAGTTCGCGCGCCACGTCGAGCAGGCCCTTCTCATTCGCCTGCTTGATCACGGGAACGACCAGGCCACCTGGCGTGTCGGCGGCGAAGCCAATGTTGTAGAAGCGCTTCAACACGAGCTGCTCGCCATCGAGCGAGGCGTTGAAGGTGGGGAACTCCTTGAGGCTCGCCACGCACGCGCGCACCAGGAACGAGACCATCGTCACCTTGACACCATCTTTGACCCGCTGCTGCTCATCGTTGAGCTGCTTGCGCCACGCCTCCAGCTCCGTGATGTCCGTCTCCTCGTGCTGGGTGACATGGGGGATCATCACCCAGTTGCGCGCCAGGTTGGGACCCGAGATGCGCTGGATGCGTGAGCGCTCCACGCGCTCGACCGGTCCGAACTTCTCGAAGTCGATGGTCGGCCAAGGCGCCAGCTCGGGGCCGATGCCTGCGCCGGCCGGCGCGCCCGAGTCGCCGCGGCCGTTGGAAGCCGCCTCGACGTCCTCGCGTGTGATCCGGCCCTTGCGCCCGCTGCCCCTGACAGATCCGAGGTTCACGCCGAGCTCGCGCGCGAGCCGTCTGATCGAGGGGCTCGCGTAGATCGGGCCACCGCCATCGCTGCCGGGCTCACCGCCGTCGCTGGGCGCGGTCTGGGGCGGCTCTGGCTCTGGCGTCTCTTCGCGTTCCCGCTCCGTGGATTCGGCCTCCTCAGGTTGCGCCTCCTTCTCTTCGGGAGCCGCCGCCTTGGCCTCGGGCTGCTCCTCCTCGGTGGACGGGGCCGCTTCGGCCTGCTCGTCGCCACCGCCGTCGTCCTCCGGCGCGAGCGTAAGCAGCCGCGACCCCTCGGACACGCGGTCACCGACCTTCACCTGAAGCTGCTTGACCGTGCCTGCGAACGGGGCCGGCACGTCCATCGTCGCCTTGTCGGACTCGAGCGTGACGAGCGGATCCTCCGCCTGCACCGCGTCGCCCGGCGAGACGAGGATCTCGATCACAGGCACGTCGGTGAAGTCGCCGATGTCCGGGACCTCGACCGGCTTGGCCTCGGCCGCTCCGGTGCTCATGACGCCCTCATTGAGTGCTCATACGGCGGTCGGGGCCGGCGCCTCATACGGTGGTCGGCATCGGCGCGTCCGGGTCGATCTCGTAGCGGTCGATCGCCTTCTTCACATCCGCCGGCTTGAGCTTGCCCTCATCGGCGAGCGCCTTCAGCGCCGCTATCGCGACGTAGCGGCGATCGACTTCGAAGAAGGCGCGCAGAGCTTGCCGGAAGTCGCTGCGCCCAAAGCCGTCGGTGCCAAGCACGCGATAGCTGGCCGGCACCCACGCGCGGATCAGGTCGGGATAGCCGCGGATGTAGTCCGTTGCGGCCACCACTGGGCCGCCGCCAGAGAGGCACTCGGTGACATACGGAGTGCGTGGCTTGGAGGTCGGATGCAGCGTGTTCCAGCGCTCGGTCTCGATCCCGTCGCGCCGCAGCTCCCCGAATGAGGTCGCGCTCCAGACGTCGGCCTGGACGCCGAAGTCCTCCTCCAGCAGCTCGGCTGCGGCGAGCACCTCGCGCAGGATCGTTCCCGACCCGAGCATCTGCACCCGGGGCTTGCGCGAGCGCTTCGAGCCGCCTTCCCGCAAGCGATACAAGCCGCGCAAGATTCCGTCCTGCGCGTCCTTGGGCATCGGCGGGTGAACGTAGTTCTCGTTCATCAAGGTGATGTAGTAGAAGACGTCCTCCTGCCGAGCGAACATCTGCTCGAGCCCGGCCTGGATGATCACGGCCAGCTCGTAGTTGAAGCAGGGGTCGTAGGCACGGCAGTTCGGCACCACGGAGAAGAGCACGTGGCTGTGGCCATCGGCGTGCTGAAGGCCCTCGCCATTGAGCGTCGTGCGCCCAGCGGTGCCGCCGAGCATGAAGCCGCGCGTGCGCTGGTCGGCGGCGGCCCAAACTAGGTCGCCGACGCGCTGATAGCCGAACATCGAGTAGTAGATGTAGAACGGCACCATCTGCTCCGCGTGATTGGAGTAGGAGGTGCCCGCCGCGATGAACGAGGCGATGGAACCCGCCTCGGTGATCCCCTCCTCGAGGATCTGCCCGTGCTGGTCCTCCTTGTAGAACATCAGCTGCTCCGAGTCCTGCGGCTGATAGAGCTGGCCGACCGGCGAGTAGATGCCGACCTGCCGGAAGAGCCCCTCCATCCCGAAGGTCCTCGACTCATCGGGAATGATCGGCACGACGCGCGAGCCCATCTGCTTGTCGCGCAGCAGTGCCGCGAGGATGCGGACGAAAGCCATCGTGGTCGAGATCTCGCGGTCGCCGGTGCCCTCGAGCTGGTTTGAGAGCTTCTCCAGCTTGGGCACCTCGAGCTTGTCCGCCTTCGTACGACGCACCGGGAGGGGGCCACCCAGTCGCTCGCGGCACTCGCGCAGATAGCGCATCTCGGGCGCGTCATCGGGTGGCTTGTAGTACTCGGCGGCCAGCACCTGCTCGTCGGAGAGCGGCAGCTCGAAGCGGTCCCGGAACTGCAGCAGCGCCTCCTCGGTCATCTTCTTCGCCTGGTGGGTGATCATCTGACCCTCGCCGGCGCGGCCCATCCCGTAGCCCTTAATGGTCTTGGCCAGGATCACCGTCGGCTGACCCTTGTGCCTGACCGCCGCGTCGTAGGCGGCAAAAACCTTCTGCTGATCGTGCCCGCCACGGTTGAGGAGCCAGATGTCCTCGTCCGACATGCGCTCGACTCGCTTTAGCAGCACCGGGTCGCGGCCGAAGAAGTGCTCACGCACGTAGGCGCCGTCGCGTGACTTGTAGGTCTGATAGTCGCCGTCCACGGCCTCGCCCATCACGCGCACCAGCCGTCCGTCGTCCTCGGCGAGCAGCGGGTCCCAGCGTGATCCCCACACCACCTTGATCACGTTCCAGCCGGCGCCGCGGAAGTCCGACTCGAGCTCGTCGATGATGTGTCCGTTGCCACGCACCGGGCCGTCCAACCGCTGGAGGTTGCAATTGATGACCCAGATCAAATTGTCGAGTTGCTCGCGACCTGCGACTGCAATCGGACCGATCGCCTCAGGCTCGTCCATCTCGCCGTCGCCCAGTTGCGCCCACACCTTCCGGCCCTCGGTCTCCGCGATCCCGCGGGCCTGGAGGTACTTCATGAAGCGCGCCTGGTAGAGAGAGGAGACCGCGCCCACGCCCAGCGAGACCGTGGGGAACTGCCAGAAGCCCGGCATCAGCCAAGCGTGCGGATAGGAGCTGAGGCCCCCCGGCTTTGAGACCTCCTGACGGAAGCCGTCGAGCTGCTCGGCTGACAACCGTCCCTCCAGGAAGGCGCGTGCGTAGATGCCGGGCGAGGAATGGCCCTGGAAGTAGACGAGGTCCCCCGGCGAGTTCTGGGCGGGGGCGTGCCAGAAATGGTTGAAGCCGACCTCGTAAAGGGTCGCCACGGACTGGTAGGTCGCGATATGGCCGCCAAGCTCGGAGGAGTTCTTGTTGGCGCGCACCACGATCGCCATGGCGTTCCAGCGCACGATCGACCGCAGCCGCCGCTCGAGCTGCGGGTCGCCCGCGAACTCCGGCTCCTCCCGGGCTGGAATCGTGTTGACGTAGGGAGTGGTGAGGGAGGTGATCGGGCCCGTGCCCGCGTGCTGAGCGCGCTCTACCGCGCGGTACAGAAGCTCGCGTGCGCGCCCAGGACCGTCGTGTTCGACGACCGCGTCGACGGCCTCCAACCACTCTCTCGTCTCGGTGGCGTCGAGGTCGGCCCCGGCGCCGTTCTCGTTGATGCTGCGTACTCGTTCCGTGGTCATACGGCTCGGGGTCTTGTGAATTTCTTCCCTCAGCGCACTATACATTCGCCCCTATGGTGCTCTCAGGCTCGGAAGATCCCCCGGTCATGGCGCTCCGCGAGCTGACCGTTTCTCCTGGGCCGCCCTGGGAGCGCCCGCTGCGGGGGACGCTCGATCGCCTAGTGGTCGAGTCGGACGCGCTCTCGAGCAACCCGCTTGGCGACCCCGCGCAACGTCCGCTCTACGTGTACAGCGCCCCGGGCGCTGACGCAGAGCCGGTTCCCTCGGTTTATGTGCTGCAGGGGTACAGTGGCCAGCTCGACCTCTGGCTCGCCCGGACGCCGTTCGAGCCAACCGTGGTCGAGCGCTTCGACGCCATGTTCGCCGCGGGCGAGTGCCCGCCGGCCCGTGTGATCTTCGTCGATGCGTGGACCTCGACCGGCGGCTCGCAGTTCATCAACTCCACGGCCACCGGCCGCTACATGGACTATCTGTGCGACGAGGTGGTTCCCTTCGTCGATGAGCGCTATTCCGTCTTGGCCGGCCGCGACCACCGCGGACTGGCTGGAAAGTCTTCGGGCGGCTATGGCGCGATGGTGGTCCCGATGTGCCGGCCGGACGTATTCGGCGCTTTCGCCTCGCACGCCGGCGACGCTCTGTTTGAGAACTGCTATCTGCGGGACTTCGCGGTCGTCGCGCGCACCCTGCGGGACGACTTCGAGGGTTCCTATGAAGTTTTCTTGGCGAGGGCGAAGGAGGCCGACCACTTCGACTGGTCGAAGCTGGGCGTTGCCCTCAACGCATACGCGATGGCGGCGGCCTACTCGCCAGACCCCGAGGAACCCTCCAAACCACTGCTGCCGTTTGACGTCAAGACCGGTCGCCTGATCGATGAGGTCTGGCAGCGGTGGCTCGAGTGGGACCCGGTGCGAATGGCCCCGGCTCGCGGCGACGCGCTCAGGAGCATGCGCCGGATCTACCTCGACGCGGGCAAGAGCGACGAGTTCTTTCTGGACCTCGGCGCCCAGGCGTTCGCGGGCGAGCTCGAGCGCCTAGGAGTCGAGCATTCGCTCGAGCTCTTCGACGGCACCCACGGCGGGATCAGCTACCGCTACCCGCGGGCGATTCGGGAGCTGGTGCTCGCTCTGGGTGCTCGCTGAGGGAGTCCGCGCGGGCCGCTTCGAGGGTGCCGTTGGAGTGGGCCGCGTCGAGCTTGCCGTCCGTCTCGGCGGCGTCGGGCTGCCCGTTGGCCTGGGCCGCTTCGAGGGTGCCGTTGGCGCCGCCCGGTTCGACCGGTCCGCTGGTCTGATCGTGCCATGTTGCCGTCGAGCTGGCCGCTCAACAGCCGCTCGCGCAGCCGCTCGGTGGTGCCCGCCCACGCCGCGCGCGATGCCCGATCGTCGCTCAGCTCGATGCCGCGCTCGGCCGCCAGGTCAAGCAGTGACTGGCGGTCCTCGTCCTGAATCGCGAAGCGGTAGAACAGCCAGCCGAGCAGAATCGTCGTCAGCACCATCTCCTCGATCATCATCAGGCCGCCCGCCAGGTTCTGGTCCGAGAGCGCGCTGATCGCGTGCCCGGGATCGGTGATCTTGTAGGTCGAGTAGAAGATCGTCTGCGCCCAGATGAGCACGTTCCCCAGCACCGCGCCGGCGAAGCGCACGGCGATGATGTAGCCGAGGCGGCCCCAGCCCACGAACCATTTGGGTTTCGGCAGCGGGCCGATCAGTGCCAGCCAAAGGAGGCTGCCGAACCAGAAGAAGCAGGCGTGCTCGGCGGCATGGATGAGGTCGTGGCGGATCGCGGCCACGTACAGGACCGGCAGGTGCCAGGCGTAAAGGTTGAAGCCCCACAGGAAGAAGGCCAGGATCGGATGGGCGAGCTTGCGCAGCGGTCGCGTGGCGCGGAAGTGCAGGAGCGGCTGGATCACCGGGCCGGTGATGCCGAGTACGACGAACAGCGAGCAGAAGTCGCCGATCACGAGGTGCTGGGCCATGTGGAAGACCAGCATCTGGTCGGCGAGCGTGTCCAGGGGCCCGATCTGCACGGCGGCAAGTAGCCCCACACCAAAGACGAAGGACACGATGCGCCAGGTCGGCACCGGCCGTCCCTCGCGCGCGAGCGTCCGCACCCGCGTGACGTAGAAGGTCAGATATACGACAGTCGCCACCGCCGGTGGCAGGAACTCGGCCAGGTGCATGCCGGCGAACACTGCGGGTTCAGATTACGCCTCCGCGATAATCACGTGTCGTGTCAGCCATCCTCCGTCTGCGCGCTGGTAAGCGACGCGCAGGCACGACCCACAAGCGGAGAGGGCGCCAACGCGAGCCACTCCCGCCCGGCGCCTGGAGTCGGCTGGCCGCCTGCACGGCGGCCGCCGCGCTGCTGCAACTCGACGGCACCCTGATCACGGTCGCGCTGCCCTCGGTCGCCCACGGGCTGCGCGTCTCAAACGGCTCGACGGCGGTGGTGCTCAGCGCCTATTTCCTCGCATACGCGCTCGCCCTGCTGCCGGGTGGAGCGTTGGTCGACCGCTTCGGCGCTCGGCACTTGGCGCTCGGGGGGCTCTTGCTATTCGCTCTCGGCGCGGCCGCGGGCGCGGTGGCGCCCACGATCGGGGTGCTGGTCGTGACGCGCGTGGTGCAGGGGGTCGGTGCGGGCCTTGTCAGCCCGGCGGCACTGGCCGGGGCCGTGAGCGGCTTTCCCGCCGAGCGGCGGGGCGCGGCGCTCGGCATCTGGGGCGCGAGCGCTGGCATCTCGAACCTGCTCGGTCCGGTGCTGGGGGGCTTGTTGACGGTGGGTCTCGGCTGGCGTGCCGACTGGTGGGCACTGGTGCCGCTGGCGCTCGTCGCGGCGGCTGCGATCATGCGCCAGCTGCCCCCGACGATCCATGGCGAGGAGCCGAGCCGCCCCGTGCTCAACAGCACCGTGCTCGCGGCCTCGTTTATCGCCGCGCTCACCTTCGCGGTGATGATCGGCTGCTTCTACCTCGCCGAGCAGTATCTGCAGCGGGCGGCGGGGTTCTCCGCCCTCGGCGCCTCGGCGGTGCTGGTGATCGTGGCACTGCTGGTCGGCGCTGCAGCACCGCTGGCAGGGCGCTTGGTGGATGAGCGCGGCGAGCGCCTGCCTGCGCTCGCGGGCTTTCTCGCGGCGGGCCTTGGCCTAGTGGTGCTGGGGATACCGGGAATGCCGCTGCACAGCCCTGTGACGATCATCCCCCTGATCCCGGTCGGCCTCGGTCTCGGCATGCTGTTCGTGCCCACCTCGCGAGCCGCGCTGAACGCCACGCCGATGTCGTCGCACGGGCGAACCTCGGCGGTTTTGTCCGTGGGCCGGCTGCTTGGGGCGGCGGTCGGAGCGGGGCTGGCGGGAGCCGCGCTCGCGGGAGGAGTCGACGCCTCTACCGTCCATGTGGCGCTCTTGATCGGGTGCGGGGTATGTCTGTTTATCGGCGTACCGACATCCGCCCGGCTTGGAGGCCCCCCGGTGGCCGTGGAGCCGCACCTGACCTCCAGCCGGTGAGCCGGCCAATGCCTCGCGCTGACTCGCGGGAGGAGGAATAAGATCGATCGCATGCCGCTCGAGCGAGGTCGGCATAGGCTCGGTCCGGAGCACGGGAAGCTCGAGGTCCACACCTTTCGTGAGGGCCTGGCCCAGAAGGCAGGCCACGACCTGATCATCGACGTGAGTCAATGGCAGGGAACCGCGGAGGTCACCGAGCAGGGCAGACTGGTGGCGCTCGAGCTCCAGGTCGACCCGCGCTCGCTTCACGTGAGGGAGGGGTTGCGCGGCGTCAAGCCGCTCACCGACAGGGACCGCGAGAAGATCCAGGGCGACATCGCGGGGAAGATCCTGGGCCAGGCGCCGATCACGTTTCGCTCGAGCGAGGTGGACGGCGCCGAGGAGCGGCTACGAGTGCATGGCGAGCTGACGGTGAGCGGCACGAGCCGACCGGTCGAGTACGTGCTCGAGCTCACCCCCGAGGGCTACCTCCAGGGAACACTGCAGGTGACCCAGACCGACCACGGCATTGAGCCCTACCGCGGGTTCATGGGCGCGCTCAAGGTCCGCGACACGGTCGACGTGGTGTTGAACGTCCAGCTGCCGATTGCCGTCTAAATTTGAAGGCCACGCCCGGGGGGGCGGCCGTGCCCGGGGGGTGGCGGGGGCCCAGAGGTACTTCCCTATAGTTGCTCCGAGTGGCGGCGTTGCGGGCCAGCGGCATCGTCAAGCGCTTCGAGACGACATGCGCGCTTGACGGTGTAGATCTTTTCCAGGAGGACGGCCAGGTTCGCGGCTTGCTGGGCCCCAACGGGGCGGGCAAGACGACGCTGCTCCGCATCCTCTTCGGGTTAATGCGAGCCGACGCGGGGACGGTCGAGCTCTTCGGCCGGACGCTGGACAGCCAGGAGGCCGAGGCACTCGAGGGTGTCGCCGGCTTCGTCGAGGACCCGAGCTTTTATCCCTACCTTCCCGGGCGGGTTAATTTGGAGTTGCTCGCCGAGCTCGATGGCCGCGATGTCGGGTCGAGGATCGATGAGCTGCTCGAGCGAGTGGGCCTGGGGGGCCGGGGCAATGACCGCGTCAACGGCTACTCGACTGGCATGAAGCAACGTCTCGGCATCGCCGCTTCGCTGCTGCGTGAACCGCGTCTGCTGGTTCTTGACGAGCCCACCTCCGGCCTCGACCCGGGGGGCGTCCGCGACATCACACGGCTATTTCGTGAGCTCGCCGCCGAGGGAGTGTCGATCCTGCTCTCGAGTCACCAGATTGAAGAGGTCGAGGAGATCTGCGACAGCTTCACGATTCTGCGTCGAGGCCGCGTCGTATGGGACGGCACCGCGGAGGAGCTGCGTGCGCAAGCACCCGCCTCCGCGTACCACGTCCTGACGAGTGACGATGCCCGCGCTCTCGAGCTCGCAGAACAACAGCGCGGCGTGCGTGCCACATCCTCGAGCCGAGGCGGGCTTGCGATTGCAGTGGACCAGGATTCGCTTGACCCCTATGTCCTGGCGCTCGGCGCTGCCGGTGTCGCGGTCCGCAGGTTGGAGCTGCTGGCGAGCCCGGTGGAGTCGATGTTCTTCGCGCTCACGGGCGATTCCGACCGACGGCTGGACGAGCCTCCCGAGCTGGCCGAGCTCGATCGCAAGGCGCTCGCAGGGACATGACGACCGTTACCCCCGAGGCCGTCGCCCCGCTGACGCCAGGCAACCGCGCCCACGGCATGAAGCGCGTCTACCGGGCCGAGATCCGCAAGCTCTCGTCTCAGACCGTGATCCGTGTGGTCGCGCTGTTGTGCTTGGTCGCGCCGTTCATCTTCGGGGGCCTGCTCAAGATCCAGAGCGGCGCCCCGAGCGACACCCTCTACGGCGTCTACGTCCATTCCTCTGGCTTCGCGGTCTCGCTCGTGGTGCTCGCCTCGGCGGCCGCGTGGGGCGTGCCTTTGATCGCGGGCACCGTGGCCGGCGACATCTTTTCCTCCGAGGACCGGTACGGGACCTGGAAGCTGGTGCTCACCCGCTCGTGCACTCGCAGCGACGTCTTCGTCGGCAAGCTGCTCGCCGCGGGGACATTCATCGTCGCGCTTCAGCTCCTGACCGGCCTCGTCAGTATGGCCGCGGGTGTGCTGCTCGTCGGCACCCAGTCGCTGGTCAACCTGAACGGCACGCTCTTCTCGCCGGGCCACTCCGCCTTCCTGGTGCTGATGAGCTGGCTCACGCTGATCCCACCCACGCTCGCCTTCATGGCGCTCGCCGTGCTGTTGTCGATCGCCACGCGCAACGGGATCATCGGGGTCATCGCCCCGTTCACGCTCGCGCTTGCGATGCAGCTGCTGCTCTTGGTGGGGACCGGGATCTGGTCGCACATGCTGCTGATCGGTGCCGCAGTCTTCAGTTGGCACGCCCTTTTCACCGCGCATCCGTATTTCGGTCCGCTGCTCGTGGGGATCGCGGTCAGCGTGATCTGGGCGGTCGTCTGCATTGACGTGTCGTGGGCGCTCCTTCGCCGACGCGACTTCGCCGGGACCCCGGTATCACGCAGGCGAGGGTGGGGCACCCCCGTGCGGGTGGTGGTGGCGATTACGGCGGTAATCGCGCTGATCGCGATCGCCGGCAACTGGGGCCCCGCCGGAGTGACTGCAAAGCGCCTGCGAACCAATTTGGCTCCAGCCTTCAACCACCTGACGGTCCTCCAGCAGAGAGACCTGGGGCGCCACGTTCCCAAGGGGGCGAAGCTCGCTCTGGCGCTGCCGACCTGCAGTCGCCGTGGCTCCGTGCCAGACGGGCCTGGCGATTGGATTTGTTACTTCTACGTGCAGACGCCCTCGCCCGGCGCGCTGCCCTCGGAGCCGACAGACGTCGAGTACGACGTGAGCGTCAATTGGGACGGCTGCTACAAGGCGCAGTCGCCCCCTCTCTTCATCGGCCAGCAGACCATGCGCACCAGGTCGGGTCACACCGTCGTAAACCCCCTCTACACGATCTACGGCTGCTTCGACCCGCTGTAGGTCGTGAGTGAGCGGGCCGGCGCGCTCGGTCGATCCGACCGCTCAGACGCCTATTCGACCTCGTCGACCACCTCATACACGCCGCTGACGTACTCGTTCTGGACGAAGGCCGACATGCGGTCGACGCGCTGGTTCTCGGCCGCGTCGCCGCTCTCGCGCCACTCGCGGTACTGCTGCTCGGTCATGTCGAACAGGCCGAACGAGACCACCTCGTCCTCGTCGCGGATGTTGCGCGCGTGGTAGGCGCGCCGAAATCCGGGCGGCATGTTCTCGCCTGCGTCCCAGGCACGGCGAAAGTCCTCCCAGGCTCCAGGCTTGAGCCGGCGGGCTGAGAGCATGACGATCATCATTGGCCTCCAGGAGTCGTCTTGATGGGCAAGGAAGAACCTACTGGTCCCGAGTACCCACCTCCAAGCCCTGATCTTCGATGTCGACCGCGTCCTGGTCGAGTCCGAGGGTTCTGAAACGCGGCACGGGCAAAACAAGGAGCTGGGCGGCCGCTGGCGGACCGAGCCCGGCTAGGCCTTGGTCCAGCTCAGCACCGTGGCGGTGCCCGCGCGTCGCGGCGCGCGCCCGGCTGCGATGTCCGCCCGCAGTCGCGCGAGCCCGGCACGCAGCTCCGCGGGATGGTCGCGCCCGAGCCGCTCGAAGTAGCTGGTCCGGCCGCCTTCGGCAGCCTCCAGCAGCCTCTGCGGATCGCCCGATAGAGCAGCCAGCGAGGCGTCCGCCATGTCCTCGAAGGCGAACTCGACGAGCGTCGCCCCGGGAAGCTCCGCCAGATAATCCGACCGCGGGGGATGAGTGGTCTCCATCCAGCTGCGACTGATCGGGAAGTAGTCGAGCACCCATAGCGAGGCGGCGTCCTCGCCGGTGAATCCCATCAGCACCAAGCGACCGCCCGGTCTGAGGATGCGCCGCGCCTCCGCCAGAGCCGCGGCGCGGTCCGGGACGTGGTGGAGCATCGAGATCATCATCGCGGCGTCGAAGGCGCTGGCCTCAAACGGGAGCCCCTGCGCGTCGGCCTCGACCGTCTCAAGGCCCTTTTCCGCGGCACGCGCGAGCATCCCGGGAGAGCGGTCTGCCACGACGGGCTCCCATCCCTCCTGCTTCAGCGCGCGCGCGTAGTTGCCGGTGCCGCCGCCAATATCGAGCAGCCGGCGGCCCGGCGCGCCGGCCAGCGCCTCGCGCAGCGGCCGCACCACCGACGGGCTGGCGGAGCGGGTCTCGTCGTAGTGCTCGGCCTGGCGCGCGTAGTCGGGCAGCAGGCTCATGGGGAATAGCGTTACAGGTTCTCAGCGGATGTCGGCGGACAGGTGGCCGCCCGCCGACGCCACGCGTCAGCCTGCCGCCCGCCGACGACATGCGTCAGCATGATCGGAGTGTTCTCCTTCGAACAAGCTGGCGCCGGACCCGCCATGGTGCTGCTGCACGCCGGCATCGCGGACCACACGATGTGGCACGATCAGCTGGAGCCACTGGCGGCAGCCGGGTTCCACGCGCTGGCCCTCGATCTTCCCGGTTTCGGCGATGCGACCGTGGGCTCCGGTCCCCAGGCGCCATGGGAAGACGTCCTGCGGGTGCTCCGAGAACTCGAGCTCGGTCGCGCTGTGCTTGTCGGAAACTCGTTCGGCGCTGCCGTCGCGCTGCGGGTGGCGGCGGTCGCGCCCTCGGCCTGCTCTGCGCTCGTGCTCGTCTCGGCCCCGCCGCTCAGCGGAGAGCCATCGTCGCAGCTCGAGGAGGCGTGGGCGGCCGAAAACGCGGCACTCGAGCGAGAGGACATCGAGGCGGCCGTCCAGGCTGTAGTTGACGCCTGGACGCAAGCGGACGCCCCGCTCGAACTGCGTGCGCGGGTGGCCTCGATGCAGCGTCGGGCGTTCGAGCTTCAGGCCACCGCGCCGGACGTCCGCGAGGCTCCCGACCCGCTCGAGGCCAACCCGAGCGTGCTCGCCGAGCTCGAGCTGCCGGTGCTGCTGATGGCGGGCGAAAGCGACATGCCCGATTTCAAGCGGGCGGTGCGGGAGCTGGAGGCGGCCCTCCCGCGCGCTCGGGGAGTTCTTCTGGAGGGCGCCGGCCACCTCGCGCCACTCGAGCGCCCGGAGGCGTTTCGCTCGCTGCTGCTTGAGTTTCTAGGCGAGCACGGCCTGGTGCCTGGGACTGCCGCTCCCGGAGGCCCCGCCGCCGGCCGGCGCAACTGATCGGTCGCCGCCTTCCCGCTCGAGTGCCAGCGCGAGCTCATCGCGCGAGTGAATCCCGAGCTTCAGATACACGTGGCGCAGGTGGTACTCGACCGTCTTTGGGCTGAGGAACAGCGCTGCCGCGGCTTCGCGCGTGGTCTTGCCGCCCGCGAGCAACAGTGCGATGCGGAGCTCCTGCGGCGTGAGCTCGTCGAGCGAGCTCGAGTCACGCCGTCGTAGCGTCTCGCCGCTCGCCGCCAGCTCCGCGCGAGCCCGGTCGGCCCAGGGACGGGCGTCGAGGCGGTCGAAGACCGCGAGCGCGGCGCGAAGCTGCTCTCGCGCCTTGACTCGGTTGCGGGTCCTCCGCAGTCGCTCGCCATAGGCGAGCTGCGTACGCGCCGTCTCGAACACGTCCGGAGTCAGGGCGTGCTCGCGCAGGGCCTCCTCGAATGGGGCCTCGAGCTCGGCGTCACTCGCGAGCATCCCTGCAGCCCGCAGCGAACGGGCCCGCGACCAGGGCTGTCCCTTGGCCTCGGCGGCGCCACGGTACTCCCGCGCCAGGCGCCGTGCGTCCTCCGTGCGGCCCAATCGGACGTAGGTGTCCACCAGTTCGGCTCCAGGCCAGAGGTCGACATCCGTTATGCCCAGCTCGGTAAGCAGCCGCCGCTGGCCCTCGAAGTGCTCGGCGGCCTCGGCGGCATTCCCCAGCCCGAGCTCCAGCTCGCCCAGCGCGGCGGTGATCCAAACGTCGTGGAGCCGCGTGCCGAGCTCGCGATTGAGCCGCTGCGCGCTCGCCGCGGACGCGCGAGCATCGTGCTCCCGTCCGTGGCGAGCCTGGAGCCAGGTCAGGCCCGCCAGTCCGAACACGAGCGCGGTGCGCTGATCGCTCTCGCCCGCCAAGTCAATCGCCTCCTGGTAGGTGGCCTCGGCGATCGCCCACCGCTCACTCGTGGCCTGGTCACGCGCGATCAGATTGAGCACGAAGGGCAGCGCTCCGAGTGCGCTCCGTGACCGTGCGGCGGCGAGTGCTTCCGCGAGCAGCGAGCGCCCCGCGGCGGCTTCGCGCAGGAAGATCGGGACGACCGCCAACCACGGCAGCAACTGGAGGTCCTGGCGCAGCTCGGGGGCCGCCTCGGCGAGCGCCACGGCTTCATGAAGCGCGTTGGCGCCAGCCGCCGCATCGCCGCCGAACACCTCGGCCATGCCCCGCGCAGCAGCGGCCAGAAAGCGGGACTGCACCGAAGCGTCCGTCGGCACCGCCGCCTCGGCCCGCTGCGCCACGGCCAGCATTTCCACCGGGTCGCCAGCTAGGAAGCAGGCATACGCCGCGTCGGCAAGCATGGCGACCGCTTCCTCCGGTGCGGCATGATCAGCCGCGGCGGTCAGGATCGCGTGCCCCTGCATGATGGGACCGCGGTGGGTGGCGATGTGGCCCGCGAGGTGGTCGGCGGCGACTCGGGCCACGGGGTCCGTGCTGTTTGCGCGCGCTTCGTCAAGCAACGTCGCGGCGCGATCGGCGAGACCCGCCTGCCAGCTCGTCTCAGCCGCATCCAGCAGCAGCGCCGCGCGCGGCTCGACGCCGGCGGACAGCCGCGCGGCACGTTCGAAGGCCGTGGCGGCGGTCGCATACGCGCTGCGGGCGCGAGCGCGGGCGCCGGCCTGGGCCAGCGCCGTGGCGGCGGCCGCGTCGGTCCCCGTGGCCGCCGCCGCCAGATGCCAGGCGCGCCGATCGACGTCGCGGTCGGGCAGTGCGGCCGCAAGCGCCCGGTGGGCGGCGCGGCGCTGGGCGGCGGGCGCTCGGGCATAGATTGCCGAGCGCGCCAGGGGGTGGCGGAACTCCAGCCGCCCCGCGCCCAGCTTCAGCAGCCCGGCGGCCTCGGCAGCGACGAGCGCGCCGAGGTCGACTCCCAGGCCAAACGCTGCCCGCTCGAGCATCGCCACCTCGCCGCTGTCGCTGGTGGCGACCAGGACCAGCGCTCGCTGGGTCTCCTCCTCCAGGGCACCCACCCGTCGTAAAAAGGCTTCGACGATGCGCGAGGAGACGAGCACCGGCGCACCCTCGGGCGCGAGCTCAAGCAGGTGCTCGTCTCGGGCCACCTCCAGCAGCGCCAGCGGATTGCCGGCCGTGGCGGCATGCAGACGGGCGGTGACTGCGGGCGCGGGATCCCCGAGCAGCGCGGCGGCCTCGGCGCGGTTGATGCCGCCGATGCGCAGGGTGGGTAGTTCGGCTCGGTCGAGGAGCGAGGCCTCGCCTTCGCGTACGGCGATGATCACCGCGATCGGATCTGCGACCAGCCGGCGGAGCGCGAACAGGAGCGCCTGCGAGCTGGAGACGTCAAGCCATTGCGCATCGTCCAGCAACACGGCAACGGGTTCCTCCTCGGCGAAGGCGGCGAGCAGGCTGAGCGTCGCGGCGCCGACGGCGAAGCGCTCCTCCGCTCGTCCGGGCCGCAGCGCGAGCGCGGCCTCGAGCGCCACCCTCTGGGGAGCGGGGATTCGCTCGAGCGCCGCCAACGCCGGCCGTAGGAGCTCGAGCAATGACCCGAAGGGGATCTGTGCCTCTGACTCGATCCCGCGGGCGCGCAGCAGCCGCATGCCGGTGGCCCGCCCGGCGCCGTGCTCGAGCAGCGCCGTCTTGCCGATCCCGGGCTCGCCGACAAAGGCCAACGTGGCGCTATCTCCGGCGCGCGCCCGAGAGAGGACAGCTTCGATCGCTTGCTGCTCCCGATCCCGCCCCAGCAGCATGGACCGATTGTATGCGCCTAGGGGGCCTCTCACAGAACTAGGTGGGTCCCGGATGCGATCGGCGACCCTGCCGCCTACGGTGCTTCGAAATCAACCAGAGGAGGGACCGGTGAGTACAACTGAAGAGGCCGTCCAGGTCGACGGCGACAAGCTGATGGAGTTCGTCTTTCGCGCCGTCGACGAGGTCGGCGCAACACTCAATTCCGCCCTGGTGGTGATGGGCGACAAGCTGGGCCTCTACCGCGCGCTTGCGGATAGCGACGGGTTGTCTGCCGACGAGCTCGCCGAGCGCACCGGCGCAGCCGAGCGCTACGTGCGCGAGTGGCTGGGCGCCCAGGCCGCCGGAGGGTACGTCACCTACGACCCCGACACGGGCCGCTACACGCTGCCGCCCGAGCAGGCGGTGGCCCTGACCGACAAGAGCAGCCCGGCATACCTGCCTGGCTTCTTCCAGATCGCGCTGGGCTCCGTGCTCGACTCTCCCAAGATTTTGGAGAAGGCGCGCAGCGGCGATGGTTTCGGCTGGCACGAGCACGTGCACGACGTGCATGAGGGCTGCGAGCGGTTCTTCAGGCCCGGCTACAACGCCCATCTCGTGGCCGAGTGGCTGCCGGCGCTCGAAGGCGTGGTCGAGAAACTCGAGCGCGGGGCGCTCATCGGGGACGTGGGCTGCGGCCACGGGTCGTCCACGATCCTGATGGCGCAGGCGTTCCCCAACTCGACCTTCGTCGGCTCCGACTACCACGACGGCTCGATCGAGACGGCGCGGCAGCGGGCCCGCGACGCCGGCGTTTCCGACCGCGTCAGTTTCCAAATCTCGCCCGCGGCGGCGTACAGTGGCTCTGGCTACGACCTCGTGACGATGTTCGACTGCCTGCACGACATGGGCGACCCGGTGGGGGCCGCGCGCCATGTCCGCTCGACGCTCAAGTCGGACGGCACATGGATGATCGTCGAGCCCCATGCGGGCGACCGCCTGGAGGAGAACCTCAACCCGGTCGGGCGCGCCTACTACGCGTTCTCGACCCTGCTGTGCACGCCGGCCTCGCTCTCCCAGGAGGTCGGGCTGGCTCTCGGCGCGCAGGCGGGCGAGGCGCGCATCCGGGAGGTCGTCGAGGCGGGCGGCTTCACCCGCTTCCGCCGGGCGGCGGAGACGCCGTTCAATCTCGTGTTCGAGGCCCGTCCTTGACGGACATGCTCGAGCCGACGGCAGCGCCCGCGAGCTCCGGGGGCCTCGCGGGCGCGCCGCCTAAGGAGCAGTCGCGCGCCCGCTATCCCGATCAGGAGGGATTCGTCGAGCGCGACGGCGTGCGCGTCTGGTGGGAGGCGTATGGGTCGGGCGAGCGCACCGTGATGCTCTTGCCGACCTGGTCGATCATCCACTCGCGCTTCTGGAAGGGGCAGATCCCTTACCTGGCGCGCCACTTCCGCGTCCTCACCTTTGACGGGCGCGGAAACGGCCGCTCGGATCGGCCGGCGGGCGCCCAGGCATACGCGATCGACGAGTTCGCCGCCGACGCCCTCGTCGTCATGAATGCCGCCGAGACCGAGCGCGCCACCCTGGTGGGGCTCTCCTGCGGCGCGCTCTGGGCGACGGTCCTCGCCGCCGAGAACCCGGGGCGCGTCGAAGGGATCGTCTACGTGGGCCCTGCAGTACCGCTCGCGCCCAATCACCCCGAGCGCGATGTCTCGCCCTTCGAAGACGCACTCGAGAACTACGAGGGCTGGGCCAGGTACAACCGCCACTACTGGTCGGAGCACTACCTCGAGTTCCTGGAGTTCTTCTTCGCCAAGTGCTTCACCGAGCCGCACTCGACCAAGCAGATCGAGGACTGCATCGACTGGGCGCTCGAGACCGATCCGCACACGTTGGCCGACACGACGCGCGGGGTCGGAATCGGCCGCGCCGAGAGCTTCGCCGACACCTGCGCCCGGGTCCGCTGCCCGACGCTCGTGCTCCATGGCGACCGTGACCTGCTCAGGCCCCTTGCTCAAGGGAAGGCGCTCGCGCGCATCACCGGCGGCGAGCTCGTCACGCTCAACGGCTCGGGTCACATCCCGCTGGCGCGGGATCCCGTCAGGGTCAACCTGCTGTTGCGTGATTTCATCGGGCCGCGGCGGAGACCCACCTGGGCACGGGCGCGCAACCGCCGCCGCCGCGCCCTCTACATCTCGTCGCCGATCGGTCTGGGACACGCGCGTCGTGATGTGGCGATCGCGGAGGAGCTGCGCAGGCTCTACCCCGACCTCGAGATCGACTGGCTTGCCCAGAATCCCGTGACGCGGGTGCTCGAGGCGCGTGGTGAGCGCATCCATCCCGCGAGCGCTGAGCTCGCCAACGAGTCGAGCCACATCGAGTCCGAGTCAGCCGAGCACGACCTCCACTGCTTCCAAGCCTGGCGCCGGATGGACGAGATCCTGACCGCCAACTTCATGGTCTTCCACGACCTCGTGAGCGAGGAGGCGTACGACCTCTGGATCGGTGACGAGGCGTGGGAGCTCGACTACTACCTGCACGAGAACCCGGAGCTCAAGTCCGCGGCCTACGTATGGCTCACGGACTTCGTCGGCTGGTTGCCGATGGAGGACGGAGGGGAGCGAGAGCGGTTCCTGACCACCGACTACAACGCGGAGATGATCGAGCAGATCGCGCGCTATCCCCGCGTGCGCGACCGTGCCGTGTTCGTCGGCGACCCGGACGACGTCGTGCCAGATGACTTTGGAGTGGACCTGCCCGCGATCCGAGACTGGACCGAGCGGCACTACAGCTTCGCGGGTTACGTGACGGGCTTCGACCCGGACGAGTTCGCAGACCGCGAGCGGCTGCGTGCCGAGCTCGGCTATGGCTCGAGCGAGCGGGTGTGCCTCGTCACCGTGGGCGGATCCGGCGTGGGCGCGTCGCTGCTGCGCCGGGTGATCGAGAGCTTCCCGTACGCCCAGCGGCTCGTCAGCGACCTGCGCATGATCGTGGTCGCAGGTCCCCGCATCGATCCCGCCACTTTGCCCGCGCACGAGGGGCTCGAGATCCGCGCCTACGTCCACGACCTCTATCGGCATCTGGCGGCCTGCGACCTGGCGATCGTCCAGGGCGGGCTGACGACCGCGATGGAGCTGACCGCCAGCTCAAGGCCGTTCATCTATTTCCCGCTCAAGCATCACTTCGAGCAGAACTTCCACGTGCGCCACCGCCTCGAGCGCTTCCACGCCGGCAGATGCATGGACTTCGACTCCTCGATGCCCCAGACCATTGCGCGCGCGATCGCGGAGGAGATCGGCCGGGAGGTGGACTACCGCCCGGTGGCGAGCGACGGCGCCGCCCGCGCCGCGGCCCTCATCGCCGAGCTGCTGTAAACGCGCCCGCGCCCGGCCCACCCTGTCAAAACTCTGTGCCAACTCGCCCATGGGCAGCCGTTGCCGTGCGACCCTCGACCGGAGGGTGCGGAGAAATGCGGACATAGTCCGAAAAACACCGAAGCCTCCGAGCGGGAGGTCGTTGCCTTGTCACAAACGTCAGCCTCGCAAGACCACCCCATCGCGGCCATCGCCAGCCGCCAGCACGGAAACATCACCCGGCTCCAGCTTGTCGAGCTCGGGCTGAGCAGGGATCAGATCGTCTATCGCGTCCAGCTCGGGCGTCTCTACAGGGTCCATCGCGGCGTCTATTCCGTCGGACGGCCACCTAAAACGCCGCTCGAGCGCGCGTCCGCCGCGGTGTTCGCCTGTGGCCCAGGCGCCGCCCTTAGCCACAGCTCGGCCCTCGCACTCTGGGATCTGGGGCAGTGGCCGTGGACCATGGCGGTGACCGCGCCGACTGTGCGCGAACACAAGGGGATCCAGGTTCATACCTCGGACCGCCTGCTTCGCCGTGACTTCCGCCACCAGAGCGGAATCCGCGTCACCAGCGTGGCGCGGACGCTGCTTGACTGCGCGCCGAACCTGCGTGACAGGGCGCTGGCCCGCGCCGTCAATGACGGGCGGAGGCGCAAGAACGTTCGTCTGGCGCAGCTCGCGGACATAATCGGCCGCTTTCCTCGTCATCCGGGGGCGCGTCGGCTGGCGCCCTTCGCGGAGCTCACTGGCGGTCCCACGCGCTCGGGCTGGGAGGACGACTTCCCGGCGTTCTGTCGCCACTTCGGGCTGCCGGCGCCGGTCATGGCGGCGACGGTGGCGGGCTGGGAGGTGGACGCGCTCTTTCCGCAGGAGAAGGTGATCGTCGAGCTCGACGGCTGGGAGTTTCACTCGAACCGCCAGTCGTTCGAAGATGACCGCGAACGCGACGCCTGCATGCTGGCGGCGGGTTATGTCACGCTGCGCGTCACCTGGACGCGCATGCACGAGCGCGCTCGCCGGGAGGCCGTCCGCCTGCACGGCATCCTCCGTCAGCGACGCGAGCTCGCAGCCGCCTGAACCTCAGCCGACGGGCGACAGGGTCCGGCGGCCGAGCTCGAAGCCGACGCTCGCGTAGCGGCGGAACATGTGCGACTCGGCCTCACGCAGCACCTCGCGCAGCGCCGATACAAACCACTGAAGGTCGTCCTCGGTGATCACCAGCGGCGGGAGCGCTTTGATCACGTTCATGTGGTGCCCGGCGACCTGGGTCAGCACCCGGTGCTCGCGGAACAGCGGGACTGTCACGAGCTGGGCGAACAGGCCTGGCTGGCGGCGCTCGATCGCCTCCCACAAGTGGCGGGCCGCTCGCCCCGACGGTGGCCCGAGCTCGATCGCCCACATCAGCCCCAGGCTCCTGACCTCGCGCACCACCTCGAATTCGTCGACCAGCGGAAGCGTTAGCTCGAGCAGCAAATCGCCCATGCGGCGGGCGCGCGCAAGCAGCTGCTCGCGGTCCAGCACCGTCAGCGCCGCGAGCCCCGCCGCCGCCGCCAGGTCGCCACCGCCGAAGGTGGAGCCGTGGACCACGCTGCGCTCCATCGAATCAAAGGTCGCGTTGAAGACCTCGCGGCTCGCGAGCACGGCGCCGGCGGGCACGAACCCGCCCGACAGCGCCTTTGCCAGCGTGACCATGTCCGGCTCAACGCCCCAGTGCTCGAGCGCCAGGAAGCGCCCTGTGCGGCCGAAGCCGGTCTGCACCTCATCCACGATCAGCAGCGTGCCCGCGCGCCTGCACAGCTCCTGCGCGCGCGGCAGATAGTCCTCCGGCGCGATGTGAACTCCCTTGCCCTGCACCGGCTCGACGATGAACGCGGCCACGTCGCCCGTTGCCAGCTCGCGCTCGAGCGTCGTCAGGTCGCCGAAGGGCACGGCGTCGCAGCCGGGAAGCAGCGCACCGAAACGCTCGCGGAACTCGTCGTTGCCGTTGACCGAGAGGGAGCCCATGCTGAGGCCGTGGAAGCCCCGCTCGCAGTAGAGGACACGGGGTCTGCCGGTCGCGGCGCGGGCGAGCTTCAGCGCTCCCTCAACAGACTCGGTCCCCGAGCTGGTCAGCAGCACCGCTGCCAGCGAGCTCGGCGCGCGGGCGATCAGCTGCTCGGCCAGCACGCCGGCGAGCGTGGAGACGCCGAGTTGAGGCAGGCTGGGGGTGTCGGCCGCCAATACGCGCTCCAGCTGCTCTTTGATGTACGGGTGGTTGCGCCCGAAGGCGAAGACCCCATACCCGGACAGCAGGTCGAGGTAGGAGTTGCCCCGGCGGTCGATCAGATATGAGCCATGGGCATGCGCCCAATCGACGTCGAAGCCGAGTGTGCGCAGCACCCGGCCGAGCTTCGGGTTCAGGTGGCGCTGGTTGAGCGCCAGCGCCTCTCCAGCGCGGAGCTCGAGCAGGTCGGCCACATCGGGGAGCGGCTCATCCGCGCTAGATCCGTTCGGGCTGAGTTCCGCAGGCGCATCTCTCCGGGTACCGTTGCCACCCGTGGCCGTCAGCGTGGAAGCAGGCCGAGATGGGGCTCCAGATTCTGAGGTTCGAGAATTGGACGCGATGCGACAAGTATCGCGCGCGGCGCTCGTGCCGTGCTGAGCCGCTATCAGCCAATGAAGGCCGTGCTGAGCGATCGGCCCTTCTCCGACCCCGCCTGGCTGTTCGAACGCAAGCTCGACGGCGTTCGCTGTGGCGCGCTGCGCGAGGGAGGTCGGGTGCGGCTTCTGTCGCGAACCGACCAGGCCTTCAACGCAACCTATCCGGAGCTCGTCGAGGCGCTCGAGCAAGGTGGTCCTGACCTCCTATTGGACGGGGAGGTGGTCGCCTTCAAGGGCCGCCAGACAAGCTTCGAGCAGCTCCAGCGGCGCATGCAGATACACGACGCGAAGCGCGCACGCGCGAGCGGCGTAGCGGTCTTCTACTACCTCTTCGACCTACTCGAGTTCGACGGGCAGGATCTGCGCGCTCGGCCCCTCAAGGAGCGCAAGGCCGCACTCCGTCGGGCGGTCGAGTTCCGCGGTCCGCTCCGCTTCACTGCGCATCGCATCGGCGACGGCGAGACCGCCTACCGCGAGGCGTGCAGCCGTGGGTGGGAGGGAGTGATCGCCAAGCGGGCCGACAGCCGCTACACCGCGAGCCGCTCGCGCGATTGGCTGAAGCTCAAGTGCTCACGCGCCCAGGAGCTCGTGATCGGCGGCTGGACCGCGCCGAAGGGATCTCGCCAGCGGCTCGGCGCGCTGCTCGTCGGGTACTGGGAGGGCGACATGCTGCGCTACGCGGGCAAGGTCGGTACTGGCTTCGACCACCGGACGCTGGAGCAGCTGGGCGATGCGCTCGAGCGCCGCGAGCGCGACGCGTCGCCGTTCGCCGGCGGCCAGTTGCCGCGAGCGGCCCATTGGGCCGAACCGGACCTCGTGGCACAGATCGCCTTCACCGAATGGACCCGCGACGGCAAGCTCCGCCACCCGCGCTACCAGGGCCTCAGGGAGGACAAGCCCGCACGAGAGGTGGTTCGGGAGCGCCCGGGCCAATGAGCTTCACGATCAAGGCGGGGCGCAGGCGCGTCGAGATCACGCGCCCGGACAAGCCTTTGTTCCCCTGCGGAATCACCAAGGCTGAGTTGGCCGGCTATTACGAGCAGATCGCGGGCGTGATGCTGCCTCACGTCAGGGGCCGCCCGCTCAATCTGGAGCGCTATCCGGACGGCATCGACGGCGCACGGATCGTCCAGCAGCGCGCCGGTCGGCACTTCCCGTCCTGGATCCAGCGCGCCACCGTCGCCAAGGCAGGCGGCTCGGTCGAGCACGTCCTCGCGGCCGATGCGGCGACGCTGGTCTACCTGGCCGGTCAGGCGTGCGTCACCCTGCATCCGTGGCTGAGCCGCACGGACAAGCTGGCCCAGCCCGACCGGCTCATCTTCGACCTCGACCCGAGCGACGCCGATCCCGCCGCCGTGCGTCGCGGCGCGCGCGCGATGGCCGAGCTTGTGCGCGAGCTGGGACTTGAGCCGTGGGCGATGGGGACGGGGTCCCGTGGTTACCACGTGACCGTGCCGCTGCGGCGGCGCGCCGAGTTCGACGACGTGCGCCGCTTCGCGCGCGGGGTCGCGGAGCTGGCGCGCCGTCGCGAGCCGCGGCTGTTCACCACCGAGCAGCGCAAGGCCAAGCGGGAAGGCAAGATCCTGATCGACGTCATGCGCAACGCCTACGCGCAAGCAGCGGTCGCGCCATACGCGGTGCGGGCGCGACCTGGAGCGCCCGTGGCCACGCCGTTGCACCTCGAGGAGCTGACCGCCGGCGGCACGCGCGCGGATCGCTGGACCTTGCGCACGGTGGTCGAGCGCGTTGAGCGCGACGGCGATCCGTGGGCGGAGATCTCGAAGCGTGGCCGAGACCTGGGCGCCGCCCGGCGGGCGCTCCAGGAGGCGCAGGAGGAAGCCGGGGAGTGGAAGTCGCCCGCTCGCTAGCGCGTCGTCGGCTTGGCCCCGTTTCCGAGCCTGGGGCCGGCGCGCTCGAGCTCGAACCACACGTGGGTGGTGCCCTCGTGCACCCCCCAGCGACTCGCGACGGCGTCCACGAGCTCGAGTCCCCAGCCCTCAAGGTCCTCGAACTCCCGCTCCCGGATGGTGCGCTCGAGTCCGCTGCCCTCATCTGTGATCTCGACCAGCAGCCGGTCGCTGTCGAGGTCGGCCCGCAGCTCGATTCTGCCCTCGCCGTGACGAACGGCGTTGGAGACGAGCTCTGAGACGAGCAGCACGGAGTTATCGAGCTCTTCCGCGTGCAGGTGGTCGCCGAGCCATTCAGACATCAGCTGCCGAGCCGCTCTCGGTGCTTGCGTGCTCCGGGGCAGTTCGGCCCGATAAAGCCGTTCGCCCATCCCCGCAGATCGTACATATGGGTTGGCCGGCGCACATGTGCGCCGGCCTCCGGCGGCGCATGCGCCGCCGGACGGGGGCGCACATGCGCGCCCCCGCTCTATCGGATGACTAGATCGAGCGCGATCGCGCCGTCTGCTTCGCGCGCCGTCACCCGCACTCCATCGGACAGCCGTCCGTCGAGAATCGCGCGCGTCAGCTCCTTCTCCAGCGTGCGGCGCACGTGGCGCTTGAGCGGCCGGGCACCGAACTCCGCGTCGAAGCCCTCGCGGGCCAGCCGGTCGACCAGCGCGGGCTCGACTTCCAGCTCCACGCCGCGCTCCGCGCGCAGCCGCGCCGTGACCCGCGCGCAGATCAGCTCTGCGATTCGCTTGACCTGCTCCTCGTCCAGCGGCTCGAACACGACGATCTCGTCGATGCGATTGAGGAACTCCGGCAGGAAGGCCCGCTTGGCCGCACCCAGCATCCGGTCTTCGGCGGGCGCGGCGGTCTCCGCCGCGAACCCGAGCGGCCGCTTCGCCTGGCCGGCGCCCAGGTTCGAGGTCATCACCACGACGGTGTTGGTGAAGTCGATGGTGCGACCCTCGCCGTCAGTGAGCCGGCCGTCATCGAGAACCTGGAGCAGGACGTTCCACACCTCCGGATGAGCCTTCTCGATCTCGTCCAGCAGCACGACCGAATAGGGGCGCCTGCGCACCGGTTCGGTCAGCTGCCCGCCCTCGCCGTAGCCGACGTAGCCGGGCGGCGACCCGATCAGGCGCGCCACCGTGTGCGGCTCGCGGTACTCGGACATGTCGATGCGCACCAGCGACTTCTCGGTCGCGAACAGCCGCTCGGCTAGCGCCTTGACCAGCTCGGTCTTCCCAACCCCGGTGGGGCCCATGAAGAGGAAGCTCCCCAAGGGGCGGTCGGGCTCGGCAAGGCCGGCCCGCGCATGGCGGATGGTCTCGGCGACCGCATGGACGGCCGCCTCCTGCCCGATCACGCGGCGGTGCAGGTCGTCTTCGAGCGTATGCAGCCGCTCGAGCTCCGCAGCCACCAGCTCGCCCACGGGAATCCCCGTGCGAGCTGCGATCACCTCGGCCACCGCCTGCTCACCCACCATGGTCTCGCCGGCAGGCTCTTCGCTGCGCTGCTCAAGCTGCTGCTCGAGTTCCTCGATTCGCTCCTTGAGCGCGCCGGCCTGCTCGTATTCCTCGGCCTCGACCGCGGCGTGCTTGTCCTCGCGCAGGCCCTCGAGCTCCGAGTGCAGCCGATCCGCGCCCGTGCTGGAAGCGCGCAGTCGCAGGCGTGCGGCTGCCTGGTCGATCAGGTCGATCGCCTTGTCGGGCAGTCTGTATTCGCTGATGTATCGGTCGGATAAGCGGGCGGCGGCTATCACTGCCTGGTCATCGATCCTGACGCCGTGGTGCTCCTCGTATGCCGGCTTCAGCCCACGCAGGATCGCGACGGTGTCCTCGATCGAGGGCTCCTCGACTGTCACGGGCGAGAAACGACGCGCCAGCGCTGCGTCGCGCTCGATCTTGCGGAACTCGGCCAGCGTGGTCGCGCCGACCATCCGCAGCTCCCCGCGGGCGAGCATCGGCTTGAGCATGTTGGCGGCATCCATCGCGCCCTCGGCGGCGCCGGCGCCCAGCACCGTGTGCAGCTCGTCGACAAACAGGATCACGCGACCTTCGGCGCTCGCCACTTCTTGCAACGCTGTCTTCAAGCGCTGTTCGAAGGCACCGCGGAACTGGCTCCCGGCGATCATGCCGGCGAGGTCGAGCGCCACAACGCGCACTCCGTGCAGCACCTCGGGCACCTCGTCGCGCGCGATGCGCAGCGCCAGCCCCTCGGCGATGGCGGTCTTGCCCACGCCAGCCTCGCCGATCAGCACGGCGTTGTTCTTGCGGCGCCGCGTGAGGATCTCGACCACCTGGCCGATCTCCAGGTCGCGACCGATCACCGGATCGATCCGCCCCGCCCGCGCCTCGGCGGTGAGATCGCGCCCGAACTTGTCAAGGGCAGGCGTAGTCGAGCGCCGCTGGGTGCGCCGCCGTTCCCGCACTGAGGCCCCGGCGGGGCCGGATACGGACGCACCGCCGAAGGGGCCCTTCACCGCGCCGCCCTCGGACGGCCCGCCCGTCATGCCGCCCTGGAGCATGGAAGCGCGCCGCGCGCAGCGCTCGCACACCACGCCCTCGTGCGTCTCCTCGCCGGCGACGAACATAACCCCGACCACGCCGGGGTGCTCGCCGCAGATATCGCACAGGCGGCGATTCGCTTGATTGAAGCTCTGTGATTCCAAAGTCTGTTCCAGTCTCTTGCAGTCAGGACATATCTAAGTCGCTACGACTGAGATTTTAGAGACTGTTTGTGCCGGCGATGGAGCCACAGCGCGGTCTCCTCGGTGCCCACCTCCGACAGTAGGCGGCGTATCTCTTCGGGCGAGGTCATCGGCGCTGCCAACACGCCGGGCGCCGGACCACGCGGTCCGGCGCCCGGGCGCTAGCGTTGTCGCTGCGTTGGGTTAGTGCGAGTTGGTGTGGTTGAGCCCCTTGCGCACTTCCCTAGCAAGCGTGTAGGGGTTCCCGGTCTTGAACTCGTGCGAGAAGTAGAGCTGCGGGTGCTCGTCAGTCTCCTGGTTGTAGAGACAGCCGATGTCCCAGCCCATCTTGCGCATGGTCAACACGACCGAGTCCACTTCGTTCGCCACCATGCCGAAGTCGGGTGCCGCGGCGGCCTCCGTGCCCGACTTGTTGAGTGGCTCAAAGGAGATGTTGGTGGCGAGGTTCGTCTCCGGCATCACGCGGACGCCGTCGATATGGATCGGGTTGCGGCGGGCGACATACACCGTAACCACGCCGTCACTGCCCACTTCCGCGTCATATCCATGAAGAATCTGCTTCAGCCGCTTGACATTGAACGGCGTCTTGGGCTTCTTCGGCGGCGCCTGGGGCAACGGCAGCGCGGTCGCCTTGAACGCATTGTGCATCTCTCTGGCGATCGTCACCGCGTTGCCCTTGGCCCGGAAGTGGATGAACCACACCGGCGGATTGAAGTCGTAGAAGTGCTGGTGCTCTGCCTGGAAGGTGATGTGGTTGCGCAACAGCGCGCTGATGAACGGATCAACCTCGTTTGGCTTCAACGGGGTATCGCCGTTCATGAACGCGGCGTTGTGCCCGAGCGGCTGAAAGTCGACCTCGCCGTTGATCTCGAACGAAGGCAGGATCGGCGTCTTGCCGATGTGCACGCCCTTGATGTCGGTACGGTCAAAGCCGGCACTGAGGACACCGTGGATCACGGTGCCTTTGATCTTGAGTATTTTCTCGATCTTCTTGACGGGCAGGCCGCCGTGCTTCGCGGTTGCCGCCGTCGAGCTGGTGGCCATGGCGCTGCCGACGATCACCGCGGCCAGTACAACCCCGGCGCTCACCACAGCGGCCCAACCCCTACGTGGACGCATGGTGCTGCTCCTTGTTCGTGGATGGTCGGTCCAGCGAAGCTGATGCCCATGTTCCGCTGGTGTAAAACGGCCGGGTTGTAAATCAACCGCGCGGGGCTACCGGCGCGGCGCGGGCCAGCTCGAGCAGCCTCCGCTGGTCTCCGAACGCCAGCGGGAGCCAGCGTGCGCGTTCCTCGTCCCACACGGACACGTTGACGTCGACCACGCTGCGGACGGGAGCGAGCGCGCTGACGGCCTCGCGCACGCCGCCGTCGTCGAGGAGCGTGCGGTGGGTCATGACGTCCACGATTCGAAACCTGTGGGGCGCCTTTGGTGCGGAGGCCTCCTCGCGGGCGCGCGCCTCGGGCACTCTGAATGCGTGCTCGGGTGCCGCGGAGCGCTTGGTCGCGCGCTCCAGCGGGATCATGTTTGCGCCGGTCCCCTTCGTCTCGGTGTCGAGGACCCAGATCGTGCCCATGGCTTTGAGGATAGGACTGCGGTTAGTCTCCGTCCGGTGCTGGGCGGCTTCTCACCGGTAAACCAGCATTACCTGGTGGAGGCGCGGCAGATGCAGGCGCTGTCGTTCGCCGTGCACATCCCGCTCGTGTGCTTCGGGATCTCGTTCCCAATCATGGTCCTGTTCGCGGAGTGGCTCTACCTGCGGACTGGGGACCGGCTGTACCTGACGCTTGCGCGGCGTTGGACGCGCTTGCTCGTGACCTTGTTCGCCGTGGGCGTCATCACGGGCACGGTGCTGAGCTTCGAGATGGGTCTCCTGTGGCCCGGGTTCACGGGCCGTTTCGGCTCCGTTTTCGGACTCGGGTTCGCGGTCGAGGGTTTCTCCTTCTTCATGGAGGCCATCTTCATCGGCATCTATGTCTACGGCTGGGCGCGGCTCTCGCGCCGGGCCCACCTCCTGTCCGGCGTGCCGATCGTGCTGACGGGCTTCACGGGCTCCCTGATGGTGATCGCGGTCAATGCGTGGATGCAGCATCCGGGCGGGTTTCATCTGCGAGCGGGACGGGTGGTCGATGTCGACCCCTTCCGGGCGTTGTTCGAGAACACGTATCTGTGGCACGAGCTGATGCACATGTACGTGACGGGCTACGTGGTGACGGGGTTCGTAATGGCGGCGGCGTACGCCTTCGCGCGCCTGCGCGGGCAGTGGGGGCGCTACCAGCGCGTGGCGCTGACGATCCCACTGACGATCGCGGCGCTCGCCACGATTGCCGAGGGCCCCGTCGGCGACTGGGCGGCGCGAGACGTGGTCAGGACGCAGCCCGTCAAGCTCGCCGCGCTCGAGGGGCTCTACAAAACCACCCGCGGGGCATCCGAGCACATCCTTGGCTGGTACACAAACGGTCAGGTCAAGTACGGGATCGCGATTCCGCACCTGCTATCGCTGCTGGCCACCCACAGCTGGAACGGCAAGGTCATCGGCCTCGACACGGTGCCTAAGTCCCAACGGCCACCGGTCAACGTGGTGCGGTTCGCGTTCCAGTCGATGGTGGGCATTGGCACCCTCCTGGGCCTCCTAGCTTTGTTCTTCTTTGCCGTCTGGGTGCGGCGCCGGCGCCTGCCAAGGAGCTCCTGGTTCTACTGGGCGGTCGTGGCCGCCGCGCCGCTGTCGGTCGTGGCGCTGATCGCCGGCTGGGTCGTTACCGAGGTGGGCCGCCAGCCGTGGGCCGTTTACCACGTGCTACCGACTGCGGGGGCGGTCACAGGCGCCAAGGGCATCCCGGTGGGCTACGGGGCGCTCGCCGCCAGCTACGTCATCGTGGCCTGCGGGCTCGCCTGGGTTCTGCGGCGACTGGCCCGCACCCCGTTGCGAGGGCCCGGCGAGCCGGAGATCGGAGTCGAGGCGGCGTAATCGATGCTTCTCAGGTCCATCCCGATGGTTTTCGTGCTCTCCGGGCTAGTGCTGTACACGGTGCTGGCGGGTGCCGATTTTGGCGCCGGGTTCTGGCAGCTGTTCGCAGGGGGCGGGGAGCGCGGGCAGGAGGTCAGGGAGCACGCCCACCACTCGATGGCACCCGTGTGGGAAGCCAACCACGTGTGGCTGATCTTCGTGCTGACGGTGTTTTGGACCGCTTACCCCCGCGCGTTCGGCTCGGTCGCCTCCACGCTCGCGGTGCCGTTGTTCATCGCGGCGATCGGAATCATCTTCCGTGGGGCCGCCTATGCCCTCCGAGCCGGCGCCTTCAGCGTGCGCGAGTCGGCAGTGATTGACACGATCTTCTCGCTCTCCTCGATCCTGACCCCGTTCGCATTGGGTACGGCGATTGGCGGAATCGCCACCGACCGCGTCCCCGTTGGCAATGCGCTCGGACACCTGTTCACGAGCTGGCTCAATCCCACGTCGATCTTCGTGGGCGTGCTCTCCGTGGCCAGCAGCGCCTACCTGGCCGCGGTCTACCTCGCGGCGGATGCGGCGCACGGGGGCGAAGCGGCGCTCGAGCGCGACTTTCGGCGGCGGGCTCTGGGGGCCGGGCTGGCGGCCGGAGTGATCGCCCTGGCGGGCATATTCGTGGTCAACGCGGACTATCACCCGCTACTCCGGGAGCTCCTCCGCGGCGGCGCGCTAGCCGCGGTGATCGTGTCGTTCCTCGCCGGGCTGGCGACGCTGGCGCTCGTCTATCTGCGCCGCTTTCAGACCGCTCGCTTCACAGCCGCGGCGGCTGTCGCGGCGGTCATCGCCGGGTGGGCGCTTGCCCGCTGGCCCACGATCCTCCCGCACCTCACGGTGTACCGCGCAGCCGCCGGACATGACACGCTCGTCTGGGTCGTGGTCGCAGTGCTGGGAGGCGGAGCACTGCTGTTCCCCGCCCTGGGACTGCTGTTCCGGCTGACGCTGAGCGGCCGCTTCGCCGCCGCGGAGCGGCCCGAGGGTGGGCTCGAGCCCCGGGCGGTTTCTCGCTCGCGCTCGGGGGCGCTGGGGCGCGCTGCGATCGCGCTTCTCCTCGCGGGGGTCGGACTTCTCAACGTGGCCGACGCGGACTGGATGCACGCCCTCGGCGTGGTCTGCTTCGTCTGCTTCATCGTGATTGGCTTCTTCGCCGTGGTCTCGGACGCCCTACCGGCCGCGGAGTAGCTCGGGTTCATTCGCGGCCTCCTCCCTGCGGAGGAGCTCAAGTTCCACCCTCGGGTGGATGACATTCCGGCGGGCCAAGACGCCATCATGCGGGAGATGCCGGGTTCGGTTGACAACGCCTTCGAAGCCCTCGCGCGCTTCGTCATCCGCTTCCGCTGGCCGATCCTGGTCTTCTGGGTGCTGGTGGCCGTCGTCACCAGTGCCGCCTGGCCGTCGCTCACTAGCGAGGTCAACAACAACAACAGCGCGTTTTTGCCTGCGAATGCCCCGAGCGCCAAAGCCGCCACCCTCGCCACGCCCGTGATCGGCGGCGGCGCCAACGGCCGCGAGAGCGACGTCACGATCGTCGCTGCACGCTCCGGGCGCCTGACCCACGCCGATCTGGCGGCGGTCGCCCGCGCGGCGGTGCTGGCGCGCGGCGTGCAGAGCGTCAAGTCGGTCAAGCAGATCGCGCTCTCGCCTGACCGGGAGGCCGCCGCGATCAACGCACGCGTCCTGCTGAGCGCCAACGACATCAGCAAGGACAAAACGGTCATCGATGCGATGCACGCCACGTTCTCCCGCGTCGGCGCTCCCCCGGGTCTCCGGCTGCACCTGGCGGGTCCGGTCGCGACCGCGGTTGCCAACCAGGCCAGCTCGAACAAGGCCGGCAATCAGGTGCAGGCGTTCTCGTTCATCTTCATCATCGTGCTGCTGCTGGTGGTGCTCCGCTCGGTGCCCGCGGCTGTCGTGACGATCCTGCCAAGCGCGCTGGCGCTGGCCATCTCGATGCGCCTGATCGGTGAGCTGGGAGCGGGCGGGCTGAAGATCTCGTCGATCACCCAGGTGCTGCTGATCGTGCTGCTCCTAGGCGCGGGTACCGACTATGGGCTATTCCTGGTCTTTCGCGTGCGCGAGGAGTTGCGAGACGGGCATGCCCCCCACGAGGCGGTGCGGCGAGGGCTGGTCAGAGTGGGAGAGTCAATCTCCGCCTCGGCCGGCACCGTGATCCTGGCGCTGCTGACGCTGCTGCTTGCCACCTTCGGCCTCTATCACGATCTGGCTTTGCCCCTGGCTGTCGGAATGCTCGTGATGCTCGCTCTGGGGCTGACGCTGCTGCCCGCGCTGCTGACGATCCTGGGGCGGCGCGCCTTCTGGCCCACGAAGGTTGAGGCCGGCGTGCAGCGCGAGGGGGTCTGGGGCCGGGTGGCAAGCCGGCTCGTCAGGCGACCCGAGCTCACGCTGGCGGTCGGTGTGATCGTGTTCCTGGCGCTCGCGGCCGGCGCGCTTGGCTACAAGTCATCCGGCTTCGGGGGCGCCACCAACCCGCCGGCGGGCTCCGACGCCGCCGCCGGCAACGCGGCGCTCGCCAAGCACTTCCCGCAATCGAGCAGCAATCCAGCCAACCTCGTGTTCGCCTACTCGCGCCCGGTGTGGACCGCTCCGGGACAAGTCGCGCGAGCTCAGATCTCGCTGCACGGTTCTGGCAAATTCGCGTCGCTTGCGGGGCCGCTCAATCCCAACGGGACCGTGATCACGCCGGCCCAGTTCGCGCGACTCCACGCCGAGCTCGGTCCGCCGCAGCGGCTGGCAGTGCTCGAGCCGGCGACGCTCCACATTCCGGCAGCGCTGTACAACGCCTATCGCACGACGGCCACATATGTCTCCGCGGATGGGCGCACGATCCAGTTCGAGGCGGGCCTGACCGCCGGCGCCCAGAACACCACGGAGGCCATGAATGCCACGCCGCAGATTCGCGATGCCGTGGTTGCGGCCGGGTCCCGCTCGGGCGCCCGTGCCAACGGGGTCGCCGGCGAAGCCGCGGCCGTGTATGACATCTCGACCACCGCCAACAACGACCTGGTCACGATCGTCCCGGTCGCCGTGGTGGCGATCGCGCTGCTGCTGGCGCTCGTGCTGCGCAGTCTGGTGGCCCCGCTGTACCTGATCGTCAGCGTGGTGATCTCCTACCTTGCGGCGCTCGGGGTCGCGACGCTCGTGTTCGTGGACCTGGGCGGTCAGAGCGGGATCATCTTCATCCTGCCCTTCCTCATGTTCATCTTCCTGCTTGCCCTGGGGGAGGACTACAACATCCTTGTGATGACCCGCATCCGTGAGGAGGCGCGGCGGATGCCCCTGCGCGAGGCCGTGGTGAAGGCGATCGGGCGGACCGGCGCGACCGTCACCTCCGCCGGCATCATCCTCGGCGGCACCTTCGCGGTGTTCGGCATCGTCGGCGGCGGCGGCTCGAACGGTGGCCAGCTGCGTGCGGTCGGCTTCGGGCTGGCGGCGGGGATCCTCATGGATACCTTCCTGGTGCGCACCCTGCTGGTGCCCTCGACCGTGATGCTGCTGGGCCGCTGGAACTGGTGGCCCTCGCGGATGGGGCGCGAGGAGGCGCCGCCCTCGGCGAGGGGGCTCAAGCCGGTGGAGTCGTCCGAGGGCCCGTAGTTCGGAGCTGTCCCCGGGGCCGGGCGCCCACTGCTCGCAGACGCCGCCCCAGGGGTGCCCGACGTTCCTAGGCCTCCCCCTCGTAATAGCCGACCTGGCCGTCGCCGCGGCGCAGCATCACGCTGTCCTCGGAGCGGCCTGGCCAGACCCCGATCTTGTCGCTGTCGGGATAGACGGCGACCGCCGGCTCCCGGGCGCTCGAGAACATCACTGCCCGGGCGGGAATCGAGCCACGATTATTGAGCTTGTGCGCGCCCTCGGGTCCGGCCGGGAAGCAGAGGACATCGCCGCGGCTGACCTGCTGCTCGCCCCGCGGGGTGCGCAGCGTCAGCTCGCCTTCGAGGACGAGCAGCCACTCCTCGACGTACTCGTAGTGGTACGGACACAGACCCTGAGCGGGCGGGATCTCGAATAGCTTGACCGCCAGCTCCGTGCCCCCGGCTGCCCGGCCGATGCCGGCTTGGCCGGATCTGTACCCGTCCGGGTCTTCCTCGTCGTACTCGAACTTTGCGCTGAACAAGTTGGGATGGGACATGGGCCGATCCTCTCAGGTTTCTGCCGACCCCCAGCTGACCGTTAGGGCGATTTCGTGATTCGGTAGCCGACTCCGGGGGTGGTGTGGATGATGTCGGGCTGGCCGAGTTTGCGCCTCAGGCGGGCGATAGTGACCTTGACGGTGTTGGTGAACGGGTCGACGTTCTCGTCCCAAGCCTGCTCCAGAAGCCGCTCGGCGCTGAGTGCGCCTGGGCTGGCCTTGAGCAGGGCTTCGAGCACGGCACGCTCTTTGCTGGAGAGCTCGATCGTTTGTCCGTCGCGGGTGACCGTGCCGGTGCGTGGGTCGAGTTCGAGTCCGTCGGCTTGAAGGGGCAGGCGGTGCGGGGTCGGCTTACGGCGAGCGAGCGCGTGGACACGCAGGATGAGCTCGGGGAAGTGGAAGGGTTTGGGGAGGTAGTCGTCGGCGCCAAGTGCGAGTCCTTTGACACGGTCGCCTGGGGCGCCGGCGGCGGTCAGCATCAGGATCATCGGTGGATCTTCAATTTGGGTGATTAGCCTGCAGAGCCGGTCGCCGTGTATGCCCGGGAGGTCGCGGTCGAGGAGAACAACGTCGTACGCGTTGAGGTTGACCTTCGAAACGGCTTCGCGGCCATCGTAGGCGACGTCGACAGCGATCCCCTGGTCGCGGAGTCCTTCGGCGATCCGGTTGGCGTGGCGCGCGATGTCCTCGATGACAAGAACTCTCATGTAGTGGCGGCGGTTTCGAGGCGAGGGGTGGCGGCCGGAGGTGGGGGCGAGACGGCTGGAAGCGTGATTTGGACGCGCAGGCCTCCTCCTGAGCGGGCCTGGAGATCGAGCCTGCCGTCGTGCGCGGCGGCGACGGCGGCGACGATCGAGAGGCCGAGTCCGTGCCCATTCTGTGATCCGGTGCGATCCTGGCCGAGCCGTTTGAACGGTTGGGCGAGCTGCGCGACCGCGTCCTGATCGAGGATCGGGCCGCTGCTGTCGACAATCAATCGCGCCAGTTGTCCGTTCACGGGGGCGAGGGTCACCTCAACTTCGCCGCCTGGCTGGTTGTGTCGCACGGCGTTCTCGATCACGTTCTCGATCATCCGTCCGAGCAGCGTGGTGCTGCCGGCTGTCTCGACGGCGGGGACGTGCGTGTGGACGGTGAGTCGTTTTGCGGCGATCTGGTCGGAACGCGCGGCAAGCGCGGCGGTGATGAGCGGCTCGAGGGCGACCTTGTTTCGCTCGCCGAGCTGGCCGTTCTGGGCGCGAGCAAGGGTGAGGAAGCTCTCCAGCAGCCGGTCGGCGTGATCGAGATCCACGCGAAGCTCGACCTCCAGCTCACGCGTCTGCTTGGGTACGCCGCCCGGCTTTGCGCTCGCTACGTCGAGGGTGGTGCGCATCATCGCCAGCGGAGTCCGTAGTTCATGGGAGACGTTCGCGACGAATCGTCGCTGAGCCTCAAACGCTGTCTCCAAACGCTCCAGCAGCCGATCGATCGTGTCCGCAAGCAGGCGCAGCTCATCTTGCGGACCCTGCATCGCCAGACGCTTATGCAGATTCGAATCCGAGATCCGCTCGGTCGACGCGGTGATTGTCCGCAACGGCGCCAGCACGCGGCCGGCGACCACCCATCCGAGAACCCCGGCGACGAGCGCCATGATCCCCAACGCGATTCCCGAACTGAGTAGCAGGCGGTGTAGGTAGGCGTCGCGTACGCTGCCGAGCGATTGGTCGAGAATCCCGAGCTTTGAATGCCCACTCTCTGCCTTCGGCGGGTAAGAGAACGCGAACTTGATGAAGAATTCGTAAGTGATCGCCAGCAGCGCCGCCCCGCAGAGCAAAAAGAGGGAGCTGTAGAGCAGCGTCAGCCGCCAGCGGAGGGTGGAGCGAGGACGGAGCATTTGCAACATGGGCTGGTTGAGTGTTCGCCCGACCTTCACGGCGCTGAGGATGCCGCAGCGCGGGTTACAGCGGAATAACAAGGTAACTGGCCCGTAACCGGGCGTGGGTCACGCTCGCAACTGTCCTCCGCGGACTCGTTGCCCGTTTCCGCTCTCGGCCGAAAGGAAGACTGTATGCCGCGCCGCCGCCAATCTCTCTTCATCCCGATCGCTACGGTTGCCGCAGCCTCACTGCTCGCGGCCGGCTGTGGCGCCTCCTCCTCCAAGAACGCCACGGCGGGCACGAACGAGCTGCTCGCTTACTCCGACTGCATGCGCTCTCACGGCGTGCAGGATTTCCCTGACCCGACCGTCAGCCAAGGAATCCCCAAGGAGGAGAGCTGGATCAGGAATCCCGAGATGAACACCGCGTCGAAAGCCTGCCAACGCCTGATGCCCGCCAGTGGCCTCGGACCGCCGAAATCAACTGCGCAGACAGCCACCCGGCTAGCGGCCGCACGGTCATTCGCCAGGTGCGTGCGCGCCCGCGGATTCCCGAACTTCCCTGACCCGACCATCCAGGGCCGGCTGACCCCGGAGATGGTCTCCGCCGCCGGGATCGACCTCCATCAACCGGCACTGCTGCGAGCCGGCATCGCCTGCGCCCCAGTCACGCACGGCCTAATTACGCGGGCCGCGGTCGAGCGAGCGTTGCACGGCGGCTGAGGGCGGCCCGCGTGACTAGCCCTCGTCGACGACCTCGTCGAAGACCGTCCGCACGCGGTCGAGGATCGTGGCGGCGGCGAGTAGCTCCTCGTCGCTGAACTCGGCTAGCGCACTCCGCCAGCGCGGCTCGTAGCGGGCGCGGCGCTCGTCGATCAGGGCGTGGCCGCGGTCGGTGAGCGAGGTGAGCACGACCCGCTTGTCCTCCTGCGAGCGGGTGCGCTCCACAAGCCCAGCCGCTGCCAGGGAGTCCAGCATCTCGGCCGCGGTGGCGGGCGCCACATCCGCGGCCACGGCCAGCTCGCGCGAGGAACGGGGAACGCCGTCGCACAGCCCGAATAGCAGGCCGTATTGTGCGTGGCTGAGCTCGTCGGGATGGTGGCTTTCCCGGCCGCGCAACCGCCGCAGGGCGGCATTGGCTCCCTTGAAGGCGCGGGTGAAGCTTTCCAGCGCGCTGACGCGGGAGTCGGAGGCCCTCTCGTCTGCGGCCGGACGCGATCGTCTCCGCGAAACGGCGCGTACGCTCATGCCGCCGCGGCCTCCAGCGCCGCCTCGCTGCCCGGCGCGTCGTGGTCTGAGCGCGCAGCGCGCTCCGCGCGCATGAGGATGAGGCAGGGCACAACTGCGATGGCCGTGAGCGCCGTCGCCGCCCAGAAGGCGGTTCCGTAGCCCGAGGCCGCCGCGGACAGCGTGTGCGCGCCGACGAGCGCGCGCTGGAGCACGACCGCAAGCACCGCGGTGCCAAGCGAACCACCCACGCGCTGAAGCACGTTGAGCTGTGGGGTCGCGTCGGCGAGCTCCGAGCGCTCGAGCGCGGCGAACGCGGCGGTCATCGCGGGCATGAAGGCGAAGCCGATTCCCATTCCGCGCACGAACATCGCCACACACAGCCACAAGACCGAGGTTTGGGCCCCGATCAGCCCGAAGGGGATCGTGGCGAGGGTGGTCAGCACAACGCCAAACAGTGCCAGTGGGCCACCGCCCATGCGGTCCGTGAGCTTGCCGGCGAGCGGCATCACAAGGGCGGCGCCAAGGCCCTGAGGGCCTACGAGCAGGCCGGTGTCAATCACGCTTTCGTGCCGTATCTCCTGCCAGTACAGCGGTATCAGGATCATGCCCCCGAAGAGCGCCGCGCCGAGCAGAAACATGGCGACAGAGGCCGTGGAGAAGGTAGGCCGCCGGTACAGCCTCAGGTTGAGCAACGGCGCCTTCGCGCGCAGGGCATGGAGCGCGAAAAGCGCGATCAGCGCCAGGCCGGCGAGGAAGGGCAAGATCACCTTGAGCGAGGTGAAGCTGCCCGTCGTGCCGATCTCAGCCAACCCGTAGGTCAGCAGTGGCAGGCCCGTCACCATCAAAAGAAGGCCGCGTGCATCGAGCGGGCGCGTCTCAGATTTCTCCGCCGCCGGCAGCACCCGCAGTGCGGAGACCACCGCAAGCACGCCGATCGGCACGTTCACGAAGAAGATCCAGCGCCACGAGATCGTCTGCAGGATCACGCCCCCGATAGTGGGGCCCAGGACGGGCGCGAGCATGGCGGGCACGGCCACGATGCTCATCACTCGGCCCATCCGCTTCGGGCCTGCGGCGGCGGCCATCATCATCTGACCGAGCGGCAGGATCATGCCACCGCCCACGCCCTGGACGACGCGGAAGATGACCAGCTGGGTGGTGTCGGTCGAGATCCCGCACAGCATCGAGCCGGCCGTGAAGAGCACGAGCGAGATGATGTACATCCGCTTGGCCCCGAAGCGTTCGGCGGCCCAGCCACTGATTGGGATCACCGCCGCCAGGGCGAGCATGTAGCCCGTCACCACCCACTGGATCTGGGAGATCGGCGAATGGAGCTCGCGGCTGAGCGTGGCCAGGGCTACATTGACGATCGTCGTGTCGAGGATCGACATGATCGTCCCGATCACGACGACGATGCTGATCCGCCACACGTGGCGCTCGATACGGCTGCCTGTGTCCGCCGTCGCGCCCACGTCAGCCCCGCTCGCGGGATGTCGTTAGCCACCGAATCATTCGGTGCCTAGCTATATCACAGGACCTCCGCTGCCGGCAAGCAGGACGTCGACGACCTGCCGCGGGTCGTCCCAAACAGGCACGTGGCCACACCCGTGGAGGATCACCTCGCGCACATTCGGCCAGCGCTGCGCCGGTCGGGCCACCAGTCGGTCGAGCTCCGGCCAGGCGAGCGTGACCGGCACCTCGATCTCGGCCAGGGCGGTGAACGTGCCGCTGCGCATGGCCCGGTTGACCCCGGTGAAACCAGGCGCGCTTGCGTACGCACGGACGAGCCGGATGGCTTCGGATGCGGGGACACGCTCCGGATGGGCGGCCATGCTCGACAGCGCCAGCCGGCGTATGGCATCAAAGCGCATCACCCCGAGCGTTGGCGCGCTGTAGCGGGCGAGCCGGCGTCCCAGCTCCGGCTTCTGCCGCAGGGGCTGCGGCCACAATCCGGCGGGAGCGATCGCGGTCACCGTGGCGGCGTGGCCGGCGGCCGCAGCCTCGAGCGCGACCCAGCCGCCCAGCGAATTGCCCGCGATGTGGGCGTTGCTTCCGTCGAGCCCGAGCGTCGCCAGCAGCCCAACTACGGCGATCGCGAGCCGTGCGGGGGTTGGCGGCCGGTCAGCGTCCAAGGGCGGCGAATCGCCGAAGCCGGGGAGGTCCACCGCCAGGACCTCGCGATGGGGCCTGAGCAGCGGGATGAGCGGACGCCACAGGTGGCGGTCCGCGCCGAGCGGGTGCAAGAGCACGAGCGGCTCGCCATGACCGCAGCGGTCATAGGCGAGCCGCTCGATGTGCCGACTGCTACTCGGGATGGTTGTTCTCGATGTGGACGACCGTGCTCTTGGGTGGCGTCTTGAACTCGTAGAACTTGCCCGGCTTCTTGCCCTTCTTGCCGAAGCCGATGCCTGCGTCCTCGAGCATCTTCACGATCCCGCTGATCTTATGGACCTTGTAGCCCTCGAAGCCCAAGTTGTTGGGCAGCTTGCCGAGCGCGAAGCGGGCGAGGGCGCGGTGCTCGGACTCGACGCCGAGGATCTCGCCGGCGTAGCGCGCCAGCTTGTCCTGCTTGGCCTTGGCGAACGCGGTGACCCCGATCAGGTATGCGTTGACGAACTGGGTCTCGGCGAATTCGATCGTCTCGAATACTGACTTGCTCGACTTGAAGAACGCGTCAGGCGCCCAGAACTTCTTCGTCAACGGCTTGGCGCCGAGGCTGCGCAACGTCTTGTAGTGGTCGAACTCTGCGGCGTTGGCAGCCTTCAACACGGGCACCAGGCCGCTTGGGATACCGATCTTGTGCGCATTCTCGATCACACCCGTGAGGAATGTGACCGCGAGCGCCTCGGCGGTGACCGCGTCGGTGACGATGTCATGGATCGAGTTTCCGCCGCCGCCCTTGGCGAGTGCCGCGGGAATCGGCCCCAGCGCGCCGACCGCGCCCACGGCGGCGGCGCCGGTCGCAGCCCGTCTGACGAGCGAGCGGCGGGTGAAAGGCTCGACCTGGGCGTCGCCGAGGACGTTGTCCAGACGCTGGACGTCTTCGGCTTCCAGTCTGGTGATGTCGGTCATTGCGCGGTGCGCCTCCTAGTTGTGAGGATCTCGGCCACATTGGCCCTTGCCCCGCTATACGGCGATGTGGACGGCGTGGATCATTTCCGCCGCACCAAACCTGCCCGCGCCCCCGGGTCAAGCAGGACCTCTAGCGCCGACCCTCAGTAGGCGACCGGTGCAGCAAAAATCTCGAGTCCAGCTAGCGCCGCCCTGAGATCGGTTGTGCGATGAGCGACTTCCGATTGGAGATGCTGCCAAGCGCATTCCCGGCTCTCCCCGACGGCCCGAACGCTGCCTGGCCCCTAGCGCACAAACTGCGCAGGTGGCAGCGGCGCTTGGCGAGCAGTAGCTGGAGATCGCAGATCCGCCGCTCGGCAAACCCGGCCTCGCAGTAGGCGAGATAGAGCGTCCATAATCGCCTGAAGCGCTCGTCATAGCCGAGGCGCGAGAGGGCCTTTGAGTTGGCCTCGAAACGCTCCCGCCAATGGCGCAGCGTCGTCACGTAGTGGACCGTGATGTCGTGCAGATCGGCCACCTGCAGGTCCGTGCGTCGCGCCAGCTCCTGGGTCATCGCCGCCAGCGAAGGCAGTGCGCCGCCCGGGAAGATGCGCGTCTTGATGAACGTCCGCGAGGCCTTCTCCAACTCGTACGCGCGGTCGTCGATCACAATCGCCTGCAGCAGCATCGCTCCGTGAGGCGCCAGCAGCCGCGAGCAGGCGGCGAAGAAGGTCCCCAGATGCCGGTAGCCGACCGCCTCGATCATCTCGATTGACACCAGCTTGTCGTAGGCGCCGCGCAGGTCCCGGTAGTCGTTGCGCAACACCGTGACCCGATCCTCGAGGCCGTGGCGCCTGACCTGTTGGAGGGCGTAAGCATGCTGCTCGCGAGAGATCGTGGTCGTGGTCACGTGACAGCCACGGGTATGAGCGGCGTGGAGCGCGAACGAGCCCCAGCCGGTGCCGATCTCGAGCACCCGGTCCTCCTGCGCGAGCTCGAGCTTTTCGCACACCGCGTCCAGCTTCGCGAGCTGCGCCTGCTCGAGCGTCATCCCCTGCTCCCTGAAGAGTGCGCAGGAGTACGTCAACGTGGGATCCAGCATGTGGGCAAAGAGCTCGTTACCGAGGTCGTAGTGTGCGGCGATGTCCCGCCTCTGGCGGGCGCGAGTGCTCGGGCGCACGAGCGAAGGCGCGCGCTGCATGGGACCCCAGACAGGGGCGAGCCGGGCCCTCCAGGAGTCCATCCAGCCGGCGTTACGGGCCGCCAAGCGGATCACCTCGACGAGGTCGGAGGAGTCCCACAGACCCGCTGCATAGCCGTCCGCCAGCCCGGTGCTGCCGCGCAGCAGCAGCGACCACGCGCGCGGGGACCGGACGTTCACCTGCGCGACAGGCGCCCCATTTCCGTACCGGCGCACCACTCCATCTTCGGCGAGCGCGAGCGTGCCGGACCGAATGCGCCGCAGCATCAGCCTGAGCATCGTCCTCGCGACTCTGGTCATGCCCGCGCTTTGGTCAGGCGCATTGGCGGTCATGCGCGCCGGAGCCCGTCGCCGGCGTCGGCAGCGTCAAGGGGCTTCCCATGGTGGGGGTGAACCGTCGCACCGGCGAGGCGCAGACCGAGCGCGTGGATGTAGATCAGGGCCAGCACTCGCAGTGTCCCGAGTGGGTAGCGCAGGGTGACCCGCCGGAGCGTGTCGCGCGTGAGCTCGCGACGGCGGAGCGCCAGCATGGCGTCGAACACCCGCGCGCCGGCGCGGCAATTCTCGATGCGAACCGACAGTGCCCGTCCGGGAATCCCGGCGCGGCATTCGTAGGTGTGGTCCATGTCCATGAACGGGGAGACATGTAGCAGCTTCTCAAAGCGGCCTGCGCCCTCGGGAACCACGTAAGCGTGACGCTCTCCCCAAGGGGTATTGGTGACCTCAGCCACGACGGCTTCCAAACGTCCCCCGCCCTTATCGAAGCAGTAGTAGAAGCTGACGGGGTTAAAGCAGTGGCCGAGCGTCCGCAGCTGCGTGAGGATCCGGATCGGTCCAGCTGGCCGGTGCCCGCCCATGTGCTCCGCCACCACGTCACGAACCGCTCGCTCGAGCGGCATCGCTGGGTCACCTAGGTAATCCGAGCGGCGAAAGCGCACCACACCGGGGCCCGGCGCGACCAGTCGCCCGCCCAGCAGCGCGGGCAACTCCTCGAGGTCAACGTAGGCCAACGCCAGGGGGTGGCGGAACTCGCGCGGCGGCTCTGTACGACGGTGCCTGACGATGCCCTCGTACAGACAGCTGACGCTCACGTTCGAGCACCTAGTGCATCGGCGACGCGCATCGCGCTCTTCACTCCATCCTCGTGGAAGCCCCAGCCCCAATAGGCACCGCAGAAGTGGGTTCGCTCCCACCCCGAGATCTCGCGCACCCGGGCCTGTGCCTTCAGTCCCTGGGGCGTATAGACGGGATGGGCGTATTTGATCCGCTTGATGACCTTGGCGGGGTCGATTCGCTCGCCGAGGTTCAGCGTGACGCAGAACTCGCGCTCGGCTCGTAGCGACTGCAAGCGGTTCATGTGGTAGGTGACCGTCGTGCGTCCGTTTGGCTCCTCGAGCAGGTGATAATTCCAGCTTGCCCACGCCCGGCGTCGGCGTGGGAGAAGCCTCACGTCGGTGTGCAGTATGGCCTCATTCGACTGATAGGGAATCGCCCCCAGAATCGCCCGTTCGCGTCCTGAGGCATCGGTCAGCAACGACAATGCTTGGTCCGAGTGAGCGGCGAGCACGACGTGGTCGAAGCGCTGTGGCTCGGTCCCGGCAACCGCGAGCTCAACGTGATCCGGGCTCCGGCGGATTGCACGTACCGGCGTCGCCAACCTGATGCGGTGGGCAAACGGGGCACTCAGAGCATCAACGTAGCGGGCCGAGCCCCCGCTGATCGCCCGCCACCGCGGCCGTCCACGGAGCCCCAGCATGCCGTGGTTGTAGAAAAACTGTGCCAAGAAACGGGCCGGGAAGCTCCACAGTTGGCGCGGGTCGGCCGACCATACGGCCGAGACCTGCGGCACGATCAGTCGCTCGATGAACGGCCGGGAGAAGCGCTGCTGCTCGAGCCACTCGCGTAGCGAAACGCCGTCGTCCCCTTCTCGAAGCAGCGAGCGGGCGGCGTGCTGGAACCGCTTCACGTCGACGACCATGCGATGGAACGACGGCGCAAGGAGGTTCCGGCGATCGGCGAACAGGCCGTTGGGCGAGCTGCTCGAGTACTCGAAGCCGCCGCTGGGATCGCTGACGCTAAAGCTCATCGTCGACGGTTGCCAGCCGACTCCCAGGTCCCGCATCAGCTCCTCGAAGTTAGGGTAGTTGCGGTCGTTGAAGACCATGAAGCCAGTGTCGATCTGATGCGTCTCGTTGGGCGTGTCGACGCGCACCGTGTTGGTATGGCCGCCGAGGTAGTCGGCCGCCTCGAAGACCGTGATCTCGTGTCGCGGATGGAGCAGGTGGGCCGCCGTCAGGCCCGCGATTCCTGCACCCACGATCGCCACCTTCATGCTCGTTATTACGTCCGCGTAGTTTCCGCGGATCACGCCATGTAGGAGAGGGCGCGGTTGGCGATTGCCGCGGCCAATCTCACCTGCGCGTCGGCGAGCGCGGCGGGCTGCGCCTCGATTCGGCTCGTGGCCTCTCGCGGCAGCCGGCCGATGGCTCGGGCGGCGAGCGAGGCGCAGATCCGTGTCGCCTCGCGAACTATCTGTGGCTCGACGCTCCACACCACCTCGAACACGCGACTCGCGGAAGGCTGATCGGCGTTTGACGAGGGCGGCTCGCGTCCGACCAGGCAGGCGGCTGAGGTAGCCGCGTCACAGACGATCGCCCATTCGCGAGCGAGCGCGTCCTCCGGGAGAGGGACCTCCACCGGGCGGGATGAATCCCGCACGCGCTCGAAATCCGCAAAGACGATCGCCAGCGCGGCACCCTCCGCGAGCTGGCGCCAGCGGGACTCCGCCCGACGGTAGAAGCGCTGGCGCTGGAAGGACGCGAACAACATCCCTTTTTCGGCGCGAGCAAGACTCTCGTCCTCGATCGCGTGGCTCAGCGCGACCATCGCCGGCTGGCGCAACCGCAGCTGCGCCAGCTCCGGATGGCGCTGCCGGCATGCCGCGAAGATCGAGTTCCCGCGGTCGTCCTCCCGCCGCGCGCGCTCGATTGCGGCCCCTAGCGATAGCCCCGCGCTGCGCGCGGTCACGACCTGGCGGATGCGCCGCACCTGCTCCTCGTCATACCGACGGTGGCCACGGGCAGTTCGCTCGGGGGCCGGAAACCCGTATCGCCGCTCCCACATGCGCAGCGTCCCCTCGCTGACTCCGGTGCGCGCGACCACGTCACCTATGCTCAGATCTGACATGAACAAATAGTGTAGATTATTCTGCACATGGAAATCAACTGATTGCTAGATGGCTGCCGCCGACCTGATCGACACCGCGCTGGACCGCACGATCGTTCTCGGATACGGGAGGACGGGGCTCGCCATGCGCCGTCGGCTCCCGGGCTGGGCCGCAGACTTACCGCGCATGGAGGGGAGCACGGTGCTGGTGACCGGCGCTGCGTCGGGCATCGGACTGGCCGCCTGCCAGGGCTTCGCACGGCTCGGTGCAAGCGTGCGCGCCGTGGCCCGCAGCGGGCGCCGTGCGGAGGCCGCCGCCGAGCAGATCCGGGCGGCGGCACCGGGCGCCGATGTCCGTCCGCTTGTGTGCGACGTAGCGGATCTGCGCCAGCTGCGCGCAATGGCAAGGAGCCTGGAGCGCGACGAGCAGCGGCTCGACGTGCTCGTGAACAACGCCGGTGTCATGCCCGACGAGCGCGAGCGCTCTGTCGATGGCTACGAGCTGATGTTTGCCACCCACGTTCTGGCCCCGTTCGCGCTGACAAGCTGGACGAGTCCCTTGCTCGAGCGCAGCGCGCCGGCGCGGGTCATCAACGTCAGTTCCGGGGGCATGTATGGGCAGCGCCTACGTGTGGACGACCCGCAGTCGGAACGCGATTCATATGGTCCGAAGAAGTTCTATGCCAGGACCAAGCGCGAGGAGGTGGTGATCTCGGAACTGTGGGCCGAGCGGTTGCGCGGCCGCGGTGTGGTGGTCCACGCGATGCACCCCGGTTGGGCCGACACCAAGGGAGTGCGCGAGTGGCTGCCCATCTTCCGCGCGCTCACCTTGCCCATAATCCGCTCACCTGAGCAGGGCGCCGACACGATCGTGTGGCTGGGCGCGGCCCCTCATGCGCTCCGCAGCACTGGCCAGTTTTGGCACGACCGCCGCCCACGCCCGACCCGCTACCCGCTGGGCGCGCCCGCGCCTGAGGAACGCGAGCGCCAGGAGCTGTGGGATTACTGCGAGGCGCTCCTACGGGGCGTCGAAACATGAGCCGGGTCGCCGTCACCGGCGCGACGGGGACGATTGGCAGCGCGCTGTCCGCGTCGCTGCTCTCGGACGGCGACCAGGTCGTCGTCCTGGCGCGGGCTCCGGAGCGAGCGCGCGCGCGGCTCGGCGAGCGCGTGGAAGTGCATGCCTGGGATCGCCCCACCGAGGAGCCCCCGCCGCTGGCGTCCCTGGCGGATGCCGACGCGGTCGTCCACCTGTTGGGCGAACCGATCGCGCAACGCTGGAGCGAGGAGGTGAAGACCAGAATTCGTGACTCCCGGGTGCTCGCCACGCGACAACTCGTCGACGCGCTTCAAGACCTGCCGGACGAGCGCCGGCCGGCGACGCTCGTCTCCCAGTCGGCCACGGGCTTCTACGGCCCCAGCGACGACCGCGAGCTTGACGAGGAGGCACCGGCGGGCAGCGATTTCCTGGCCGACGTGGTGCGTGGGTGGGAGCACGAGGCGCGCGATGCCGAGTCGCTGATGCGCGTGGTCACTACCCGCACGGGCGTGGTCCTCGGCCCGCACGGAGGAGCGCTCGGGAAGATGCTGCCCTTCTTTCGAGCCGGCGTCGGCGGCCGGGTGGGCGATGGGCGGCAGGTCATCTCCTGGATTCACCTCGATGACGTCGTCGCGGCGCTCCGCTTCTGTGTGCGCCAGCCCGACGCCCGCGGCCCGATCAACCTCACAGCCCCGGCCCCGGCCTCCAACGGGGAGTTTTCGGCTGCGCTGGGACGCGCGCTGCACAGACCGGCGGTGCTGCCGGTGCCGCCCTTCGCTCTACGGCTGCTCTACGGGGCGATGGCGGAGATCGTGACCACTGGTCAGCGCGTCGTTCCGCGGCGGCTGCTCGGGCTCGGCTTCCACTTCCGCTACCCGGAGCTCGAACCCGCGCTGCGAGAGGTGCTGGCGCGCTGATGAGGACCCACGCCCTCGACCTCGAGCAGCGCATCGCGCGGCCCTTGGCCGAGGTGTTCGCGTTCTTCTCGCAGGCGCGCAACCTCGAACACATCACGCCTCCGTGGCTGCGCTTCAACCTAGTGGGAGAAGGACCCGGGCAGCTGAGTGAGGGCAGCCTGATCGATTACCGCCTGCGCGTGCACGGTGTCCCGGTGCGCTGGACCTCATTGATCGAGGTCTGGGAGCCGGGCGCCGCGTTCGTCGACCGTCAGCTCCGCGGCCCCTACCGCCTGTGGCGACACAGACACGAGTTCATGGCCGCCGGCCGAGAGACGATCGTGCGCGATCAGGTGCGCTACGCGCTGCCGCTGGGCGGCCTCGGCGAGCTCGCCCACGAGCTGCTGATCCGGCGCGATCTGGAGCGCATCTTCGCGTTTCGCCGCCGCAGCATCGAGCGGCTGCTGGCATGACCGCGCTGCTCGTTCCTGACTAAGGACCTCGGCATCGACTGGCGCTGAGGAGAGCGGTGGTTCATGCGTCTGCTCGTCGACGGCGGCGAAGCCAACAACAACGGCAATTGGCAGTGGATCGCCTCGGTTGGCGTAGACCCCCAGCCGCCCTACCGCCGTGCGTACCGCGGCAGCAGGCCCGCTTCGATCCCGAGGGCGCCTACGTGAGCCGCTACGTCCCGCCGCCAGTCGCCGTTCCTCGGAGGTCATCTGCCACGGCAGGTGCTTGCGCGCTATGCGGCCGCCGGACTGTCCTGAAGCGTCAGCCGCGCGCGGCGTTCCGCAAGCCCGGCGATCAGCACGCTCAGCTCGAACAGCACATACATCGGGACGGTTTCGAGCAGCATCGTGATCAGGTCTCCGGGGAGCAGCGCGGCCACCAGTGCGCACACTGCGACGGCGTAGCCCCGGCTGCGTCGCAAGCGACGTGCGCTGATCATGCCCGCGCGGTTGGCCGCCAGGATCGCGACCGGCACCTCAAACAGCAGTCCCATCGCCAGCAGGATGGTGGCCGCGAACTTGTAGTACTGACTCGCCTGGACGAGCACGTTGAACTGGGCACTGTTGAAGTTCTGGAAGAAACGCACCGCCGCCGGCAGCACCGCGAAGTAGCCGAAGGCAACACCGCAGGCGAATAGCCCCGGTACCGCCAGGATCAACGGCCGCAGGCGCCGGCGCTGCTCAGGCTCGACCGCCGGCGCGAAAAAGGCATAAGCCTGCAGCAGTAGCAGCGGGGAGGACAGGATCAGGGCCAAGATTAGGGCGACGCTCACGGTGGTCGTGAAGGGCTCGCCGATCCCGAGCGTTATCGGCCGGTCGCCCCGCGGCCGTGCCGAGAGGCCCGCCACGTCCCGGCGCAGGTTGCGGCTGACCCTGGCCAGCGTGACCTGCTCGCCCGCGGCCAGGTGCGACTGTCGCAGCGCGCCAACCACGGTTCGCAGCTGCAAGGCGATATCGCGGCTGCCGCGCTGAACCTCGTAGGTGGCGCCGAGCGGGCCGTGCCCCTCCCGGACCTGTTGCTGGGTCTGGTGGGCCAGGGGCCGATTGATCAGGGCGAGCAGGCGATGGTTCTGCCAGAAGCACACCCCAAAGGCCACGCCCACGATCGCCAGCGAGATGATCAGCCGGGTCCGGAGCTCTTCGAGGTGTGCGACAAGCGTGACGGGCTCGTCGTAGCTGATCCGCCGAAGGCGGGATGAGACGCGCAGGGGCATGGCGGCTGCGGCGAGTTGGGTTGAGCGGCGGTGCGGCCCGATCAGGCGGCAGTGCGGGTCTCGAGCTCGTCGGCGACTTGCGCCGCGGTGCTCTCATGCATCACGCCCGGCACCCCGACGGCCTCGGGGAGCTCAGCCTTGTGCTCCGCCGGCGGCTCGTCCTCAATGTGTTCGTTGAGCGATTCTTTGAAGCCGCGCAGGCCCGAGCCCAGCGAGCGTCCCATATCGGGCAGGCGCTTAGCGCCGAAGATGAGCAACAGGATCACGAGGAGGAAGACGAGGTGAAGTGGATTGTCGAGTCCGACCATGGTGTGCTCCGATCGTTGGTTGACTCGCTCTCCTACGGGCGCGCGCGCAGATCGGATCACTCGACTTACGTCAGCGGCGCGACGATCACCGGTGGGTGGGTGCGGAAGGATGTAGCCGCGTCTCAGCTGAGCGGCGCGACGATGACCGGCGAGTGGGTGGGGGAGAGGCTTCCGCCCTTCGGCTCGGGCGTGACCAGGATCTGGGTCACTCCACGCAGCCGCGGCGGCAGCCCAATCTCGCCCTCGCCGGACGAGGTCACGCTGAAGAGGACGCTCGTGGGCGCCGGGGCATGACGCGGCCGCTTCAGCCACATCTCATAGATATCGCCGGGCGGGGGCGGGGAGAGGTGGTGCACGACCAGCTCGCCGCGCCCGCCGGAGAGGTGCACCGAGGCGCTCCCGGAAATCCCGGCTACGCGGGCCTGGATCACTCGCGCATGACTCCCTGTCGACAGGTCAACGCCCGCGAAGACCGCCAGCGCAATCGCGGCGCAGGCCCCCCCGAGCACGACCCCGCGCCAAACCCAGCCGGGACTGCCCAGCCGGGGTCGCCGGCGGGCGCGGCCGGAAGCGATCGGGTTGGCCTCTTCCTGTACGGCGGCGAGCACCCGTCGGCGCAGGTCACTCGGCGCGCGTTGCTGCGGCGCGGCCATTGGCAGGGCGGTCGCGACCTGCTGCAGCGCCGCGACCTCGTCGCGGCAGACTGTGCAGTCCTCCAGGTGGCGCTCGAATGCCTCCGCCTCGACGGAATCGAGGGCGCCGAGCACGTAGGCGGCCGCATCTCCGCCGCAGTCGTGGGTCCCGTACATACTCTCTCTCTCGCTCATCCTCGGACCCCCTCGACTCCTCCCAGCAGCAACCGCATCTTCGTCAGTCCAAGTCGCATCCTGCCTTTGACGGTGCCGGCGGGCAAGCTGAGCATTTCCGCGATCTGACTGTGGGTAAACCCGCCGAAGTAGGCCAGCTCGATCACCCGCCGCTGGTCCGTCGGCAGCTCCTCGAGTGCCGAGCGGACACGCCGGGCGTCGTCGCGGCGCTCGGCCTCGGTGTCGGTTTCCTGCGGTGAGCGCAGCTGCTCGGCGAGCCGCTCGTCGACCACATCTCGCGACGTCGTGGTGAGCTCCCGGCGCAGCGCATCGATGGCGCGGTTGTGGACCGCGCTCAGGACCCAGGAGCGCACGCTGCCGCGGACCCGGTCGTAGCGCACGCCCGTGCGCCACAGCGACAGGAACGCCTCCTGCACCACGTCCTCCGCGCGCGCTGCCGAGCCACAGATGCGGTAGGCGAGCGAGAACGAGGCATCGGCGTGGCGGTCGAAGACGACCTCGAACGCACGCGCGTCCCCCTGCCGGACAAGCTCCATCAGGTCCTCGTCGGCGCGCCGGCGGAGATCGCCGGGAATAAATGGGCGGGTCGATCTGAACAAGGGTGAAGCGCGGGAACGAGCCGCGTCGTAGAAAGGCGGATCTATCCGCCCAAACATTCTCTACGCACACAGGGGGCAGATGGATCAGTGGACGGGGGGTGATCCACGCAGCGGCCTCTTCCGTAGAAGCCCTCCGTCAAGGCTAAAGGCGCCGCCAGGCCGTCAGGGCCGCGGTCGCCGACGCCCCCATAACTGAAGGGAGACCCGATGTCAGATCAGCACCCCGTCTGGCAGAACGGCGAAGACGTCCAGCTCCTGGAGAACGCGCTCGAAGACAGCTCGCTTGAGCCACGGACCCGGCGCACCCTGGTCGAGAGGGCCGGGATGAGCCTGCTGGGGTTCGGGGGCGCCGGCGTCCTGCTCGCCGCCTGCGGCGGGAGCTCCAAGAAGAAGACCACGACCACCTCGCACTCATCGGGCAGCGCGAGCGAGATCAAAACGATCATCGACACTGCCGCCACGGCAGAGGCCCTTGCCGTCACATACCTGACGGCGGTGGTGAAGAGCTCAACCGGTACGCCGGTCGCGAAGTTCAAGGACGTGCTCAAGGCGGCCAACGCCGAGGAGTACGACCACTTCAAGGCGCTCACGAGTCTTGGTGCCAAGCCGGCCACGACCAAGTTCTGGGCCCCGAACGCGTTCTTCGGTCCGCACCTCTCCGGCGTGTTCCCGACGCTCGAGGTCGCCGAGACGCTGTTCGTCAATGCCTATCTGATCGCGATAACGACCTTCGCCAAGGCGGGCAAGTCGAACCTCGTCCGCTACGCGTCCGAGATTGCCGGCGTGGAGGCCCAGCACCTGGCGCTGGCACGCTTCGCGGCCGGCAAGCTGCCCAACAACCTCGGCTTCACCGACTACTCGATCACCTCGATCGGCGGGATCGTCGCGGCCCTGGAGAAGGTTGGCGTGGGCTTCGGCAAGAAGGGCTCGGCCCCCGGAAAGTTCGTCACCTTCTCGCCGCCACCGGCTAGCGCCGTGACGACCGTCAAATACACCACCCCGATGTGATCGGGCACGAGCGGAGATGAAAGGCACGCCATGACAAATCAACACTCAATGACCCCCGAGGATGTGCAGGTCCTCGAGAACGTGCTGAAGGACACGCCGACCGACGGGTTCACCCGCCGCACACTGCTTCGGCGCGCGGCTGTCACGGCGGCAGTCGCCTCCGTCGCGGCGCCCGCCGAGGCGCTCGCGCAATCGAGCTCGAGCATGGTGACCCAAATCATCGACACCGCGGTCACCGCCGAAGCGTTAGCGGTCACCTACCTGACCGGACTGATCGAACACGCAAAGGCGACCGGCGTCTCCAAGTTCGCCGACGTGCTGAAGGCCGCCAACGCCGCCGAGTACGACCACTACAAGGCGCTCAAGAGCCTCGGCGCCAAGCCGATCACAACCAAGTTCTGGGCGCCCGACGCCTTCTTCAAGCCCGGCGAGCCATTCAAGGTGCTGGAGCTCGCGGAGATGCTGTTTGTCGACGCCTACCTGATCGGCGCGACCACGTTCGCCCAGGCCGGCAAGCCGCCCCTCGCCCGCTACGCCGGCGAGATCGGCGGCGTGGAGGCCCAGCATCTCGCGCTGGTCCGCTTCGCGCAGAAGAAGCTCCCCGACGACCGCGCCTTCCAGGCCTACACCATCACCAGCATCTCCGGTGTGGTGGCCGCGCTGGAGAAGGCCGGCATCGGTTTTGGTAAGCCAGGCAAGAAGCCGGGTAAGTTCTATTCGTTCTCGCCGCCGCCGGCGAGCGCGGTGATTACCATCCAGAACAACTCGCCGAAGTGACGTGAGCTCTAAACGCAGACGCCCTTCATCGGAAGTGCCTGAGCCGGCAGGTGAGACCTCGGTGGCCAAGCCGGATCGCGCGACGAGTACGGAGGCTGCATCCGCCCGGTCCGCTCGGCAGCCAACGGAGACCAAACCGGTTCACGGTAGAACTCGCGTTAGCGTCGCTTTCGTAGGTGTCGTCGCCGCCGTGGTCGTGCTGGCGCTGCTGCTGGTGTTCATTCTCGAGAACACCGAGAGCGTCAAGATCAGCTACTTCGGCGCTGGCGGCCACATGGCGATTGGGGTGGCCCTCTTGCTGGCGGCGATCGGGGGCGCGCTGCTCGTCGGGATCCTCGGGATGGCCCGTATCCTGCAGCTGCGCGTGCGCGTGAGCCGGGCCCGGCGCAAGCACAGGCTGTAGGGCCCGGCGCGGCCTACGCCGCCTCTCATCGACCCGCAACAGTCTTCCCGACCGGGCTCCGCCTGCCTTGTATCATGCCCCGCCGGACTAAATGTCCTTTTGCGCACAAGGGGGGAGTCGTGAAGAAAGCACTTGTAGCGATGATTGCTGCGGCCGTGGCCGTCGCCGGATGCGGCGGTTCCTCGAGCACGCACAAGGCGAAGCAGCACCTGGCCGCTGACACCCATACGCGGGTCGTGCACCACAAGGCCAAGAAGCACGCGCACAAGAAGAAGGTCCACCACCACAAGAAGGTGGCCCACAAGGCTGCGCCTGTCACCCCGGCCGCAACTACGGCGGCGCCAAACACGACTCCTGCCACAACTACCCCGGCCACTACGACGCCGCCAAGCACCACAACTCCCAGCACCACTCCGCCAAGCACAACGCCCGCGTCGCCGCCGCCCCCGACGACGACGCACCATCACCACACCAAGACGGGACCGCAGGGCTACTAGTCTGCGGCGGCGAATGTCTAGGGGGCTTCCCTGGGGCCAAGCGGCCTCACCTCTGGCATGCTTGGCGCAGTGTCCTCAGATCTGCGTCTGCATCTCGAGCCGGGGAGCGATCCGATCAGCGGCTCGCTGGTCTATCCCGACGGGGCGGAGCGCTCGTTCACGGGTTGGATCGAGCTGACAGCCGCGCTGGAGGAGGCACATCACTGCGAGGCGCTGGACGTCACCGCCCACGGAGGCAAGACCGGAACCGCGGATCCTGCCGTGAAGGTCACGCCGGGGCCCGATACGCCGCGGCAGTGAACCGGCGGGAGGTGGCAGCCGAGGTTCGCGCAGTGGACCGTTGCCTTCACGCTCAGCCTGGCCGCGGCTTCCGCGCCGCAGAATGCTCCACGCGAGGGTACGCCTCCAGCCCGAGTGCAGGTGCCACCCGCCGGGCATCGATCCCGCTGCGTCGGGCCCGCTCCAGGATCAAGCGCACCTCACGAGTCTCGTCAGCGTCACACTGAACGTCGAGGTCAGGGGACGAGGTCCGGAGAGGTAAGCGGCGGCGTCGTTGTGAGTCCATCCTCGTTTTTCCGATACCCGCGGTAGACCCAATTACCCGCCACTCAGTCGAGAGGTTGAAAACGAACTGAGCCGGGCTCAAGCGGCGACAAGCTGCTCGCGCTTGGACGCGACGCCGTCGAAGAGCCCCTGGAAGGAGTTGGCGAACTTTTCCACCCCTTCGCGCTCGAGCACCGCGACCACGTCGTCGTAGTCGACGCCAGCGTCCGCGAACGCCTCGATGGTGCGCTGCGCGTCGTCCAGATCGCGCTCCAGCGTGGGCTCGACCCGGCCGTGATCCTCGAAATCCTCGATTGTCTCGCGCGGCATGGTGTTCACCGTATGAGGGCCGATCAACTCCTCTACGTACAAGACGTCCCGATAGGCGGGATTCTTGGTCGAGGTCGAGGCCCATAGGCAGCGCTGCGAGGACGCCCCGGCGCGCTCGAGCTCGTCCCACTCCTGGCCGCTGAAGATCTCCTGGAAGGCTTGGTAGGCGAGCTTCGCGTTGGCGATCGCGAGCTTCCCCTTGAGCTCATCGTGGCCACCAACCTCGTCGAGGCGCCGGTCCGCCTCCGTGTCGACGCGCGAGACGAAGAACGACGCCACGGACGCCACGGTGTGAAGATCGCCACCGTCGTCCCGCAGGCGCCTAAGCCCCCGGAGATATGCCTCTGCTGCAGCGCGATGTCGCTCCAGCGAGAAGAGCAGCGTCACGTTGATCGGGATGCCAGCGGCGATGGAATCCTCGATCGCATCAAGGCCGGCCTCCGTTCCGGGGATTTTCACGAACAGGTTCGGCCGCCCGATCATCTCGTGCAAGCGCCGCGCCTCCTCAAGCGTGCGCTGCTTGTCGTAGGCGAGGTTCGGATCGACCTCGAGCGATACCCAGCCATCGCGACTCGATTCGCCGCCGTCGAAAACCGGCCGCAAGACGTCGCACGCGGCGCGAATGTCCTCGCGTGCAAGCGCCAGGAACACCTCTTTGGGGTCCTGCTCACGCTCGAGCACGTCGCGCAGCTGCTCGTCATAGGCATTCCCCTCTGCGATCGCGCCCTGGAAGATCGTCGGATTCGAGGTGACGCCAACGATCCCATCCTCGACCAGCCCCTTGAGGTCCCCGTCGCGGATGAACGACCGCGAGAGGTAGTCGATCCAGGGGCTCTGCCCGTGTTCACGCAGCTTCTGTAGGGGGGTGGCCATGATGTCTCCTTCCAGCTCGATCTCGTATGTCCGCTACCCCGCATGAGGAGCGGAAACGCGCCAGGGCACGAATTCAGAGAATCCTAGGAGGCCGCCCCTCGGGGGAGGTCAGGAGGCTGTCATCGGCGGTTTCCGTGTTCCCACGTCGGGAAGCCCAAGGCGAAGTCTTTTCTAGGAGGAGGTCCGAAAGATGGCGTTTGGACGACGTTCCCAGACATCAGAACCAGTTGCGGCCCGCGCTGAGGCCACGAACGGACCGACCCAGGTCCGCGGAGAGCCCGCATACCGTGAGCGGGAGAGCGCAGCCCCGCGCACGGGCCGCGGCGCGCTGGCGATCCCTCGCAGCCGCGGGGTGGTCAACGGCTTCGCCATCCTGATCCTCGGCATCTGGGGTGGGATCATCCCGTTCGTTGGGCCTTACTTCCACTACGCGTACATCAACTACCACGGCTTCAGCTTCACCTACGGCCGCTTATGGCTCAGCATCCTGCCTGGCGCGCTGGCGGTACTCGCCGGCTTGTGGCTGATCGGGACCGCCAACAGAGCGACAGCCGGGTTCGCCGCCGTACTGGCGGCCGTGGCGGGTGGTTGGTTCGTGGTCGGACCACTGCTCAGCATGCTTTGGAACCACGGCGTCAGCCAGACGGGACCGGCCTTGGGCGGAACTGTCCCGCGCACGCTCGAGCCACTCGGCTACTACTACGCGCTCGGTGCCCTGATCGTATTTCTCGCCGCGGTCGTGCTGGGGCGCGTGGGAGTCAAGTCCGTGCGCGATGTTCGTGCCAGCGAGTTGCGTAGCGCCGACCCATATCCGCCGCGCGTTTAGCCAGGCGCTCTAGATTCGCGGAATGCGGGCGCCCGGCAGCCTAGCCTCTGACCGTCCGGGCGGTACGCCCCGCGCCGAGCCCCCAGCTGATGATCCGCTCGGGGTGGATGCGGATCAGCGGCGTCGGCAGCGAGATCGCCTCGGCCCGTCCCCGTATCTCGATCGCGCGCGGGCGCCACGGGTCTACGCTCTCCAGATCGTCGATCACGATCGCGGCTCGGCCGGTGCGAGCGATATCCCGGAACTTCTTCGAGCGCTCCAGTTCGTAGCCGCCGATATCGAGCGTGTCGCGTGCGGCGTTGTAGATCCACGCGACAGGCACCACGTGTGGCGAGCCGTCGGCCCCCACGGTGGCAATCCGGCCCAGCTGCCGCCCGCCCGCGAGGTAGCGAAGTTCAGCATCGGTGAAAACGCTGCCGCTCAAGCCGGCCCTCGGCAGTCATCGCGCCGCACGCGCCGCGCATACAGCGCCTCATAGACGGGAAGGCACGCCTCGGCGACGGCGGCGTCGTGCCCGGACAGGGACGTCTCCCGGGGCCGCCATGGCTCGAAGCCTGTGGAGGACCAGACGCCCGAATACCAGTGTGCGCCCCACACGCCGTCCGAAGCGCGAGGGCCCGGAGGCCAGGAAAGCATCCGCTCGGTGAAGGGGACTCCGAGCCACTCACAGAGCCAGCGCAGATAGGCCTCGGGCGCATCGAGAAAGTCGCGCGCGTCGATGACTGGGACCTCCATGCCGTGCTCGTCCCAGAGCCCGCGGAGCCATCCCTGCTGGGGCAGGCCGATGTCCTCAGGCTCGCAGCGCTCTCGAGCGCGGGTGTACGACGAGACGACCTCGACGGGATCGCGAATGAGCAGGACGTTCCTGAAGCGCAGCGTCCAGCCCAGGTCCATTTCGCGGGACACATGGTGTGCCATGTGCTTGGCGTAGTGGACGCGCACGCCCGCAGGCAGGGGCGAGTACAGGCCGGCGATGGCCGTCGGGAGATCGGTCGGCTGGGACGCGATGACAGCGTCGCGCATCGGGTGGTCCATGCCGGTGCGCACGAGATAGGCGGCATACAACGGCTCGTCCACGACCACCGTGTCGGGGCGGTTCTCGAAGGCGCGCATCATGGCGGTCGAGATGTTGCGCGGGCCCGACCACATCGCCACGCGCACGACGTCGTTCACGGCGCGACGCGGGCCGCCACGTCGGCCTCGACCAGCTCGCGGTACAGCGTCTGCAGCCGTTCCACCACCGGTCCTCGGCGGCCGTCGCCAATTGTGCGGCCATCAACAGAGTGCACCGGCACCACGCCGGCGAAGGTCCCCGTCACAAACGCCTCACGCGCGGCGTATACGTCGGTGAGGCTGAAAGGGCGCTCGTGCGCGGGGATGCCGTTGGCACGGCAGATCTCGAGCACGTTGGCCCGCGTGATCCCTTGAAGGCAGTAGAGACCGTCTGAAGTCAGCACCTCGAGAGCGTCCCCGTCGCCCACCACGGCAAAGAAGTGAGTCGAATTGCAGGTGGCCACGAAACCATGGGGATCGAGCATTAGCGCTTCGTCGGCGCCGGCGGTGTAGGCCTGGATGCAAGCCAGGATGTCGCCCAGCTTGGAATGCACGTTGAGCTTGGGGTCGAGCGTGTCCGGCGCCGCGCGTCGGACGTGCGTCGTGAACAACGCGATGCCATCGGTAACGGTCGCTGGCAGCGGGTCCTTATGTTCGGCGATGATCACCACCGTTGCCGGACCGAGCGCCAGCCGCGGGTCCTGGTAGGGGGTGCGCTTGACCCCGCGCGTGACCATCAGGCGTACGTGCACACCGTCGATCATGTCGTTCGCGCGGAGCGTTGCGTAGATCGCTTCGGCGAGCTCGCGCCTGCTGTGGCTGACGTCGAGCATGATCGTTTTAGCGCCGTCGAATAGACGGTCGAGGTGGCGCTCGAGGAAGGCGGGATGGCCGTCGTGGACACGCAGCCCTTCCCACACCCCGTCGCCGAGCACGAAACCTGCGTCGAACACCGACACCACCGCTCGTTCGCGCGGCACGAGCTCGCCGTTCACCCAGACGAGGATGCGCCCGTTGCGTGGATCGTCCGCGAAATCGTGCGTGCCGTGGGCCACAGGCCTAAGCGTATGGGTCGCGAGGGCTCACACGCGCGATGCGGAGCCGGGCGGACCTGCGCGCGTAGAATCGACCAACGATGGGTCGCGTCGCCAGGGCCGCAAAAACAGCCGGCAAGAAGACTGTCGGCGCCGTCGGGCGCTCTACCGGTCGGCTAGCCAAGCGAGCCGCCAAGTCTGGCTACGACGCCCGGAGCAAGCGGGACAGACGCCAGCCCTCCTAACCGCATTAGAGCCCGCGGGCTCGGACTCCTAGTCGTCGCTTCAGAGCCCGAAGGCTTTGCGCATACTGTTGGCGCTTCGCGCGTGCCCGAGCGCGGGAAGACCGAGCAGCTGCTCGGTCGTGCGCAGCAGCGAGTAATGGTTGAACAGCTTGCCTGACTTGGTGCCCCGCTTCGTGCTCGGACTGATCACGATCGTGGCGACGTGACAGCCGACATCGGTCGCGTTGGTTGAGCACGTCTGCGATGTGCCGCCCTCGCCCTCGTCCCAGGTTATGAACACGGCCGTCGTGTCAGACCGATACGCCCGCGAGTGAAGGATCTTCGGAAGGTGCGCCTTCAACCACGTGTCACCCTGGGCCACCGTGCCGTTGTGCATGTCGTGCATCAGGTTGGGTGTGATGAACGAGAAGGCCGGCAAGTGGCCACGGGCAAGGTCGGAAGCCAGCCGGGTGTATGGCACGTCTTTGCGGGCGCAGCCGGTCAGTTTCGTGTAATAGACGGCAGGGTTGTGGCGAGGGGCATAGTTGCCCCGGTTCTGCTTGTAGCAGTTGGAGGGCATCGAGTCCTCGTACGACCTCCAGCTCGAGGTCTGAGCGAAGATGCTCTTTGTCTTCGTACTGCACACCGCCGAGGGACTGCAGTCGGCCTTGAACGGCTTGAGCTGCACCAGCCCCAGCGCTGATGTCGCCCCCACGTAGTTGGGCAGGCTCGGATGTGTGATGTTGTGGTAGTTGGTCGCCAGGCCGCACGCATGCGCCAGCGCGTTGATGTAGGGAGCTTGTGAGCTGCCAATGATCGAACCGAAGCTGTGGTTCTCCTCGAAGATCCAGATCACGTGCTTGTAATGCGCCTTTGAGCGACGAGCCGTCCCGCACGGTCCCTTTGTGCGGGGTGCTGCGCCCACGTTCGCGGCGCCGAGTCCGACAACGCACGCTACGGCCACGATCGTCGCCAAGGTGCGTTTCATCGCCTCAGCCCTGGGCATGTTTCCGATTATTCGGGCGCTACCTGAGCGCCGCTTAAGCTCTGGACCCGTTTACTACTGGAGGAGAACTCATGAAAATCGGGATTATCGGTGCCGGGAACATCGGCAGCGCGTTGGCCCGCCGGTTCACGGAACTCGGCCACGAGGTTTCGGTCGCCAACTCTCGGGGGCCCGAGACGCTGCGAGAGGTGGAGGCCGAGACAGGGGCCACCGCTGTCACCGCTCGCGAGGCGGCTCGGGGCAAGGACGTGGTCGTCGTCACGATACCCGAGCGGAACGTGCCGAAGCTCCCGGACGAGCTGTTCGACGGCGTCGGCGACGAGGTCGTCGTGGTCGACACCGGCAACTACTACCCGAGGCATCGCGACGGTCGCATCGACGCGATCGAAGCCGGCACGCCGGAGAGCGTGTGGGTTTCGCAGCAGCTCGGACGGCCTGTGGTCAAGGCGTTCAACAACATCTACGCCCAGCACCTGCGCAACAACGGCCGACCCGCGGGATCCCCTGACCGGATCGCGCTGCCGGTCGCGGGGGACGATGGGCCGGCCAAGTCGACCGTCATGCAGCTGGTCGAGGAGCTGGGATTTGACCCCGTGGACGCGGGCGGCCTGGAGGAGTCCTGGCGCCAGCAGCCCGGCACGCCGGTTTACGCCACGGATCGGGACGCCCACGATTTGAGCCGCGGTCTGGCGGAGGCAAGCCCGGAGCGGCCATTGGATTTCCGTGGCTCCTCCGACAGTCCCGGGAGCTTCACCGATCCAGCTTGAGGCAGCGCACGGGCTCGACCGCGGTCGGCGGGACTAGCCCTGGTCACGGGCTCGCTCCGCGACCGTGATCATTCGCGGGCTGGTCGATGTCAGCGGCGTGCCGTCAGGCCCAAAGAAGGTGACGCTCGTGAAGCCGGCGGCGTGGAGCCAGTCCCGCAACTCCACCGCGAGAAAGAGGCGTACCGAGAAATGAAACCGCCGGGTGCGTCCGTCGCGGACGATCACTCGCTCGGTGCTGGCGCGACCCGTGACCGGATCGAACGCTGATCGGTCGATGGCAAAGTTTCCGTCCCGTTCGACCACGACCGAAGGCAACCAGCGCGGCAGGAGCTCGGCCGGATTGTTGTTCTCGATCAGCAACTTGCCGCCCGGGCGCAGCACTCGATGACTTTCAGTGAGGACGTCCCGGTTCTCCTCGTCCGCGAAGTAGCCAAATGACGTGAACCAGCTGATCACGCCGTCGAAGCTGCAGTCGGCCCACGGAAGCGTCCGCATGTCGCCCTCCTCGTAGCGCACATCCAGCCCTGCTTCGGCGGCGTCCGCTTGGGCCCGGTTGAGAAACAGGCGGCTCGCGTCGAGGCCCGACGCGTGGGCGCTGCGTCGGGCGAGCTCGTTCGTGATGCGGCCGTGTCCACAACCGAGGTCGAGGATCTCGGCTCCCTCGCCTAGCGCGAGCAACGTCCAGATCAGATCGGCCGCCGGCTTCGCCGATTCGGCGAGCCGTGGTCCGTAGAAGTAGAGGTAGTCCCCGTCGAAGACTTCCTCGAACTCGAACGCACCGCCCACTGGCGCGATTTTATGTTCGGGGCGGCGAGCCGCCCCGGCCCCCTACGCTGCCGGGTCTCGAGCTAGCTAGCGCCGGACCCCGGCTCAGCCTGCTTGCGGTGGATCTCCGCCTTAACGCTGTCGGGCATCAGGCGGCTGCCGCGTCCCTCCGCCTTGGTCTTTGCCGAGTGCGAGACGACTCGCTCGTCGCCTTCCATCAGCGCCTCGAATCCGTCGCGGGCGACGTCGGCAGGGTCATCCTTATCCCCGCTGCCGAGCTTCGTATCTTCGAGGCCGGCGCGCTCGAAGAACTCGGTCTCGGTCGGACCCGGCATCAGCGAGGTGACGCTCACACCGGTGTCCTTCAGCTCGTTGCGAAGCGCCAAAGCGAATGACTGTACGAACGACTTGGACGCGTTGTACACCGCCTGGAACGGTCCGGGCATCGTCGACGCGATTGACGAGGTGAAGAGGATCTTTCCATGGCCGCGGCCGACCATGTCCCGAGTCACGTACTTGGCCAGCTGAACGGTCGAGCGCACGTTGAGGTCAACGAGTCGCAGCTCATCCTCCAGCTCCGTGTCGTTGACAAATGAGCCGCCGGCTCCGACTCCGGCATTGATCGCCGCCGCCTCGAGCGGCCTCTCTTCGCTCGTCGGGTGTCGGGGACTGCTACCCGTTAGCCGGCAGCTGCAACTCCACCCGCAGCGTCACAGCGCCAGCGATTCTCCCAGCCGTCTGATCGCACTCTCTGTGATCGGGCTGACGACGAGGATCGCCTCGTCCGCCCCGGCATCTGCCAGCTCGCGCAGGTGTTGCGCGAGGCGGGCGCCGTCGACCGGCGGCGCGTGTGAAACGATCGGTCGCTCCCGCGAAGCCGCATCTAGCTCGACGAAGACGCAGGCACTGCGCGCGATCTCCGTCGGCTCCCGCTCAGCCTTGCGCGCTGCTGCGCTGGTTTCAGCATTGATGCGGGCGAACCCCGCGACTGTGTTGCCGTAGTCCTCATACCAGGTATTCCAGGCGTCGACGTACGGCAGCGCGGCCGTCAGCATCCGCGGGCCATTGCTGCCAATCATCAACCGCGGCGTGTGCTCCGGTCGCGGAAGCAGAACCGCGTCTTCCGTCTCCCAGTAGCGCCCGCGGACGGTGACTCCCTCGCCTGCCAATAGCCGCCGCACGATCGCGAAGGACTCCTCAAACCGCGCCACACGATGGTCGAAGGGCAGCCCAAAGGCGCGGAATTCGGCTTCGTTCCAGCCTGCGCCAAGTGCGAGCGTAAAGCGTCCCGCGCTGACTTCGGCGATCGTCGCAGCCATCTTCGCCAGGAGCGCCGGCGGGTGGAAAGCAGCGCACGCGACGAGTGGCCCAAGTCGGATTCGCTCGGTGACCGCCGCCAGCGCCGCGAGCAGCGTCCATGCCTCCCATGGTCCCCGCTCGGGACGCCCATCGCCGCGGTAAAGCAGATGGTCGCCGACCCAAAACGAGTCGAAGCCGACTGTCTCCGCCGCCCGGGCCATGGCGAGGTATTCAGGCCACGGCACGCGCCGCTCGACCTCGGGAAGCTGAACGCCGATGTGCAAGGGTCGCTACCTCCCCTGCGCCAGGCCGAGGCCGGTCCGGTCGGCGATCGCCGCGAGTGGGCGATCCGGTGATCCCGGGGGGTGGGTCAGCTCCACCATCGCTTCGAGACGGGCGAGGTGGACGTCGATCGCGGCGTGGCGGACAGGAGGCGTGAGCGCACGCAAATCGTGGAGCGCCGCGCGCATCCGCCGGCAGACCTGGATCGACTCCCGCCCGTAGGCGCGGATCTCGTCGAACGCGAGATCGAGGAAGTCCTCCCAACTGGGCGCGCGCCAGAGGAGTCGGGTCACCGCCTCGTTGTCGATGCCCGCCCGTCGCTCCAGATCGCGCCGGCCGAGTTCCGTGAGCAGCGGCCCGAGCGCATCGAGGGCTTGGACGGCGGTCGTCGGATCGTTTACGGCTGGCGACAGAGCGCGAATCGCAACGTCGACGATGATCCGGATGGAGAACGCCGGTTCTCCCACCGTGCGCTCTTCGCCGATGGTCACCGCGTGCCACAGAGTTCGGTTGTCCAGCGGGCTGTCGCCGTGGATCCGGAGCAGCGGCTGGCCTTCCGAGACATACTCGCCGACCGCAGGTAACACCTCGAGGACCACTCCGTAAAGAGCGCCCGCCCGCACCAGAACCTCGCCATCGAATCCCACCAGCACCCCGGCCCCCCGCTCCAGCGGGAGCTCTCGCCTTGCCTCCGATTCCGAGGGCAATCCTGCAGGCGTCTCCGACTCGTCGCTGAGGGGGCGCGGATAGAAACTGCGCACGGCCGCGATGCCGTCCGACGCGACCACTTGGTAGAGCGAGCGCGGCTCGAGGCGATGCAGGATGTGGCGGAGGAGCGCGAGAAACAGCACCGCAGCGCCGATGAGCAGAACCAGGGCGATTACGACGGTCACGTCAGGGCTGTAGTGAGTCGGCTTGCGCTCGAGCTCCCGCAGCGCGACGACGCCGAACAGCGGCGTGGCCAGGAAGGAGCCGATCGCGTTCTTGAGGAGGCCGTCGCGCCGAAACCACAGCACCAGCCGCGGCGAATACTGGCTCGAGGCAAACTGGACCACGAGCAACACGCTCGCGACGACCAGCGCCGTAAACGCGACCATCCCGGTGGCGGTGGCGGTGAGAACGTCCCGAGCGGCATTCAGACCCACCCCGCGCTGCAACGGCGTGCCCACGGCGCGGTCGATAGCGGGCGTGACGAGGCCGAGAACGATCGCAAGCAAGATGTACAGGCACGGGATCGGGAGCACGCGTGAGCGCAGCGAAGTCTTCAGGCGCCTACGAATCGCGCGCCGCAGGGCGAGTCGCCGGAGCCGCGCGACCTCCGAATCACGCGGTAGCCGCGAAGTGGATGCCGCCACGAGCGCCTGATTCGACCGCATCGGTTCGAATCCTGGAATAAGCCGGGCAGACCCTGGCGCGGGCTGCCGGCTACAGCGGGTAGCGCTCTAGCCGTGCTTCGGCTGCTCGGCTTGGTGGTATCGATCGCGTTGGCGGACTCCCTCAACCCGAGCACGATCGGTCCCGGGCTGTTGCTCGCGTCCGGCGAGAGCCCGCGACGAAGCGTGCTCGAATTCGCGGCGGGCACCTTCGTCGTATTCCTGATCGGGGGGCTCGTGCTCGTGCTGGGGCCGGGCCGCCTGATCCTTTCGCTCGTCCCGCATCCCGTACCCACCGTGCGCTATAGCTTCGAGACCTTCGCCGGCGTGGTGATGCTGTTGATCGCTGGGATTCTGTGGCGAAGGCGCGGGCGCCTCGCCAACCGCGAGGCGTCCTCCAGCGGCTCGCGTCTGCCCAAGCATCGCCACTCGCCGGCAAGGATGGGCGCGACGATCGCAGTCATCGAGCTCCCGACTGCATTCCCGTACTTTGCGGCGATCCTCGCGATCGTCGGTTCCGGAACCGGCGTGGTACGTGGCGTCGTGTTGCTGGCGATCTACAACGTCTGCTTCGTGCTGCCTTTGCTTGGGATCGCGGCGGCGCTCTCACTCGCGGGCGACCGCGCAATCGAGATCCTCGCTCGAGCACGGAAATACGGGCACGACCACTGGCCGGTGCTCTTCGCAAGCGCGCTACTGGCGGCCGGCTTGTTCGTGACCACGCTCGGGGTGACCGGCCTCACCAGCCACCTCGGCGGGACCGTAGGCCACCTCTCGCGACGACTGCGGCATCTGATCTCACACTGAAACCGGTTCGGGTCGGCCACGGCTGGGATACTGATGCGCGGGTGCGAGCTCGCCTGACCACACTCGGCAGCTGCGGCGGCTGGCCAGAGCGGGGCCGGGCCTGCAGCGGGTTCGCGCTCGAGTACGGGCGATTTGTGGCTGTGATCGACCTCGGCTATGGGACGCTGCCGCGCTTGCTCGACTTGCTCTCCTCATCGGTCGCGGACGGCCTCGACGCCGTCGTCATAACCCATGAGCACGCCGATCACATGGTCGATCTGCACGGTCTCTTCCGGGCTCGCTGGTTCGGCCGCAGGGACGCGCCGCCGCTCCGCCTTTATGCGCCGGAGGGCGTCCTCCGCAAGGTCGTGGCGCTTGAGGATCCGGACGCCCAGGACGATGTCGCTGCGGTCTTCGCCTGGCATCCCTTGCCCAGCCGGGCTTATGAGCTTGGTCCCTTTGTGCTTGATTCCGTCTCCCTGCCGCACTACGTGCCCAATGCGGGAGTTCGCCTCACGGCACCCGGTCTAACCATCGCTTACACGGGCGACACAGGCCCCGATGCGGCTCTACCGCACCTGGGGCGCGACGCCGATCTCTACATCGTCGACGCGACACACCCCACCCCGCCGTCTGGTGGTGCCGGTGGGCCGCGGCTGCTGCTGAGTGCCGCCGAGGCTGGCGAGGCCGCTGCGGCGGCAGGCGCTCGGCGTCTGCTGCTGACCCACTTCTGGCCCGACAGTGACCGGGAACTCGCCGTCCGGACCGCCCGTCAAGCGTTCGCGGGCGAGACGTACGCGGCCACCGAAGGCCTCGTCATCGACCTCGGCTGAGCGCTGTCTGTTCCGCCCGACGCGCCCGGAGGAGCAGGGCGACCCAGCTTCGGTAGGGGCGCCACTGCGCGGCGACCCCCTGAAGCGTCTCGAGTGACGGATTTTCGAGCCCATAGGCGCGCGCGATCTCAGCGTGAAGCCGCGGCTCATGAGCGGGGAACACGTCCGGGTGAGTCGCACCGCGGATCAAGATGAGCTCGGCCCCGAATGGGCCAATCCCAGGGAGTTCTCGCAGCTCGTCGATTGCCCGTCTCGGATCAAGTGAACGAAGGCGGCCGCCGTCTAGCCGGCCGTCGAGCGCTGCCTCGGCGACAGCGCGCAGCCACGGGAGCTTGCGCTCGCTGATCCCGTCGAAGAAGCGCAACCTGCTCAAGGCAGCTGGTGCTGGAAACGCGCGCAGAATGCGGCCGTCGAGCTCGAGCTTGATGCCGTGCTGCTCGGCGAGGCGTTGCTTCACCGTGGCCGCTTGCGGGATCCGCGCCCGGTTGCTGAGGATGGCCCACACCGCCGCCTCGTACGGTGACCAGAAGCCAACTGGTCGCAGGCCTGGGTAGCGCCCCTGAAGTTCCCCGACGACTTGGTCACGCTTACCAAGCGCGGGGAAGCGTCGGCCGTCGACGTCCAGCGAAAGGAGCCGCGTCAGCTGAGCGCGCACTGCCTCGAGGTCGGCCTCGCCATAGACGGCGGCGGCGACATGGTCACCGCGCTGCTGAACGATCACGCCGGCCGTCTGCCAATCCCTCTCGACCGGGAAAGCCAGCGCGAGCTCCTCCTGGTTCGCGGCGTGGGCTCCAGCCGGCGTGAATCCCCCAAGGAAGCGGATACTCGCCGCAAGCGAGAACGGGCCGGCAGGGACGAATTCGACGCGCTCAGGCCGACTTGCCATCAGCGGAGGTTGTTCTTGATATGCGTGACGCCCGGTCCGAACATGTTGCGCCCCATGATCGTCGCCCCGATCTCGTGCCCTACCAGAGCGTCGCTTCTTTACCGGCTCATCGGGCGCGGGTCTGATCCACTGGTCTTTCGCAGGCGGTCCAGGTGACGGTACCCGACGTCGTTGCTCGCACGGAGGAATGCCTTGATCCGCTCGAGCTCTCCCACCGTGAAACCCTTGGACAGCGTCGAGTGCCAGTCCGCCGCCACCGGGCCCCAGATCCGCTCGGCACGGCGGTAGAACGCCGACGTCACCTCCACCTTGACGCGACGGCGATCGGCCGGGTCAGAAACACGGCGCGCGTACCCGGCGCGCTCGAGCCTGTCCAGTACCCCCGTGACAGCTCCTCCGGTCAGTCCGGACGCTGCGGCCAGCTCGCCGGCGCTCAGTCCTCCGCAGTTTTCGATGATGTTGAGACAGCGCAGGTCGGTCTCGCTGACGCCGAGCCGCTCGGCGGCGAGGCTGTCAAAAGCGTCGTCTTGGTTGCCAATCGCTCGGAACTCTCGAACGATCTCATCAACCAGCTTTTCCTTTGATTTGCGTGACGCGGCCATAACTTTAGTTGCTAAAATATTCACTCTGTAAAGAGATGCCAGGCTAGCAGCACTGACCGCTCTCAGAGCAAAGGAGATTTTCAGATGGCAAGCCAGATGCGCCTCGAGCTGATCCAAGTCCCGGTCTCCGACGTCGACCGGGCCAAGGCGTTCTACATAGAGCAAGCGGGCTTCACCGCCGACGTCGACCATCGGGTAAGCGACGAGCTTCGCTTCGTGCAGCTCACGCCCCCCGGCTCCGCATGTTCAATAGCGCTCACCTCGGGCGCCCACCAGATGGCTCCCGGATCGATCGAGGGTCTTCAGATGGTGGTCGACGACGCAGAGGCGAGCCGCGAGGAGCTGGCCCGCCGCGGCGTCGATGTGAGTGAGGTCCGGCTCTTTCCTTGGGGAAGCTTCGTCTTCTTCAAGGATCCCGACGGCAACGGCTGGGCGCTGCAGGCGATGACGCACCGCGACGAGCGAGCCTGAGCATCGCTTTCGCAGGCAGGACAGGCTACGGGCGCCCCGCGTGGGGCGCTGGCTGGCCGGGCACTGCGAGCAGGCGCCCGGCCACGCCGGGGCCATGGGTCATCGCTGCATTCATCCCGTGCCATTGGGCCGTGCCGATGAACAGGGTCCGTCCATCCTCGCCGCCGAGCATGCAGGCGAAGCACCCTCGATCGACCTTGACCCTCGTAAGCACGGTGCCGCTTTCGGAAACTCGAACGCATTGTTGGCCGGGAACGCTTGCCACCCAGATCGCTGCGTCCGCATCGGCACAGATTCCATCCGGCGCGTGTTCCAGTTCGGCCCACATGCGAGCGGGGGACAACAAACCGTGATCTGCCACGTCGAAAGCGACGAGCTCGCGCGTTGGCGAGTCGGCGACGATCAGCGTGCGATCGACACCACCTCGCCCGTTCCCCAGTTGCACAGCCAGGCGCGCCCGTCGCGTCACCGGGTCGAGTCGGGGAACCCCAGCCCGTCAAGCACCAAGCGTGTCTCACCCATCGCTCGGCTCGGCGGGTTGGTAGGTGGCGATGATCACGCCGGTGGTGGTCGGAGTGCTGTCGACGAGCCGCAGGCGGAATGGGGGCTGGCCGTGGTCGAAGAGCCGTTGTCCCGAGCCGAAGACCAGCGGGTAAATGAACAGCAGGTATTCGTCGATTAGATCGTGTGGCTGCAGCGAGCGGATGAGCCGCCCGCTGCCCATGATCACCAGATCGCCCGTCAGGCTTTGCTTCAGCCTGGCCACCTCAGCGGGAACGTCGCCGTGGAGCAGGGTGGAGTTGGGCCACCCAAGGCTCGTCGCAGGATTGCTTGAGGCCACGTACTTGGGCGCATTGTTGAGCCGGTCCTTGAACTGGCCACCCTCTCGGTTCCAGTAGCTCAGCATTTCCTCGTAGCTCCAGCGGCCGAGCAGAAGCCCGCCGTCCGACCTTCCCATGCGCGCGCCCAAAGCGCGACCCATCACTTCGTCACCGTAGGGGCTGGCCCACCCGCCAAGGCTGAACCCGCCACGCGTGTCTTCATCCGCTCGGCCGGGGCTTTGCATCACGCCATCGAGCGTGATGTGGTTGAGCACTACGACTCGTATGAGAGCCTCCTTGGAAGAACGGGATGGATCACCACGACGCGCGGGGAAAGCGGCTATTGCGAGGAACGTCTCCCGTAGTCGGCGAGGCCGCTTGACAGCAGCTTAAGCGCTTCTTGCGCTTGGCGGCGTACCCGGCGGGCGAGGGTGGGGTTGCGGGTGCCGGCGACGATTTCGCGCCGCGAGTGGTCGACCAGCGCCTGGTGCAGGCCAATCAGTGCACGGGCGACGACCCACGGTTCGAGGTCCTCCGCACTCGCGCCGTCTCAGTCGCCAGCAGCTTGGCGAGCGCGTCCGTGTACTTGGCATAGATCCGCTGCTCGCGGGCGAGCAACGCTGGACTCTCGGTGATCACGCGCGTGATCACGTAAGCCACCGATCGCCATCGGTCTGCCAAGGCGCCCCTGACTCGAGCGTAATGATCAGGGCGGTTCCCGGCGGTGGGTCAGATGACGCGAGCAGCTGCCAGGACGTTGCGGGTGCGATCGCCAGCTGTCCCGGTCGAAGCTGAGCGGCCCAGCCGGGACCATCTGGCTCTTGCGCCAGCATATTGGCACCCCCGACCCGCGCCGCGATCTCCGCTGCCAGGCGAGCCGCGTTGGATGCCGCCGGGCCGAGATGGGCTTGCTCAGGCCTGATGAGCTGTACCTCCCTGACGTTCTTGAGATCGCCCATGAGGATTGCCACCGGAACCGGCAGGGCGGCGGCCACGGCTTCGGCGGACGTTCCGAGCGCCGATGCGGCCTCTGCCGAGTGCTGGCCGACGAGTACCAGCGAGGCCTGCTCGGCGAGCGCCGCGTGGAGGATCCCTTCGGCGAGCGCGGTGTGCACCATCAGCCTGGGCTCGGTGTCCACGCCGGCGGCGAATCCGGCGGCGCTGAGCTGGGCGAGGAGCGCTCCGCGCTCGTGTGCGTCGCCTGGGGAGGTTGCGAGTATCCCACGGACGATGCCGCTGTCGGGTGCGGCTACGCGGGCGCCGATGGTGAACCCCAGCCGCGCCTGGGCCGGATCTTCGACGGTGACCAGGATGCGTGCTCCCAGCTGCTTGGTGGTTATGACCGGCTTCGGCACACGGCGCTTCGCGCGCTCGACGATCACCGTTCCAGCGACGATGGAAACGAGGATCAACACCAGCACGGCGTTGACGACCGACTCATCGAACAACCCGATGTTGAAGCCCACGACAGTCGCCGCCAAGGTGGCGGCGGCTTGGGGAACGGTCAGCCCGAGCATGATCGCGGCCTGCGGCTTCGAATAGCCCATGGTCAAGTGCGCGACCAGCGAAGCCAGTAGCTTGCCGCCAACGCTCGCCACGATGAAGAGGCCCGCCAGCTTCAGCGTCTGCAGCTCCACCATCACGGTCGGGTTCAGAAGCATCCCGACCGAGACCAGGAAGATAGGTACGAACACCGCGGCGCCAAAGAAGTCGATGCGGTCCATCAGCGGGCCCTCATTGGGGACCAGGCGGTTCAGGGCCAGTCCCGCAAAGAAGGCGCCCACGATGGGCTCTATACCGAAGCTCGCCGCCAGCGTCCCCGCCGCCAAGAACGACGCGATCGCGAGTAGGTAGCGGACGACCCGGTCGGTCCCGAGGTAGCGGAAGGCAAGGCGGGCAAGCCGGGGCAGGAGAACGAGGGAGAACACGCCCAGCACTGTCAGCCCAACGACGATCTGGAGGGCGATGGAGGCCGGGCCGCCCCCCGCGAGCTGCGATCCCGACACTGCAGCGAGGACGACCAGCGCGGCGGTGTCCGTCAATACAGTCGCGCCGACGGCGGTCGCAACCCCTAGATCGGTGGAGAGACCGGCTTCGCGGACGGCCGGATAGGAGAGGAGCGTATGGGATGAGAGCAGGGCTCCAAGCAGCAGCGCGGCCGGCACGGACCAGCTCATCGAAAACCCCACCAGGATCCCCAGCAGCAGCGGCAATGTGAAGCTGATCGCACCAAACGTGAGCACTGCCCGGCGGTGCACCCGCACGAGCGCGAGGTCTAGCTCGACCCCGGCGACAAACATCAGGTAGAGCAGCCCGAGCTGCCCAAGCTCGGGGACCGTGGTGTTGCCGGCTCCGATCAGGTTCAGCCCGTAGGGGCCGATTGCAAAGCCGCCGACAATTAGGCCGACGATTCCCGGGATCCTTGCCCGGCGAATCAGGGGCGGCCCGAAAATCACCACCAGGAACAGCACTAGAAACTCGGGTGCCGGCCCCGTTGGTGTTTTGACCGACAACGAGGCGAGGAACAGAGGCATCGGTGAGGCGGTCATCCGAGCGTCGTGTGGAGCAGCGGGATAGATTTTTCGGCATTCGCGGCGGCCGTGCCGACCCACTTGATGAGCAAGCGGTGGATCGTCCCGTCGGCGGTGAAAGCCCGGATCGCGGAACTGACCGCTTGGTCGTTGCTTGATCCCTTGGGTAGCGCGGCGGCGATTGTCTCGCTGGTCGGAAGCTGCGCCGCGGCCCTGAGCCTCCCGTGAGAATACGTCGCGGTGGCGACCGCCAGGGGCAGGTCCTCGAGGACCGCATCGACCGTTCCTCGCTTCAGGCCGGCCAGCATCTGACCCTCCTGGTCGAAGACCCGAACCGGACTATTTGGATCGACCCACTTCTCGATATCTCCGATGAAGGTGGTCGCGCGGGTTGCCCCCCACCTCAAACCCTGCGCGGTGGCCAGGTCGGGAATCGAGGTGCCGCTGCGCACCACCACGGTTGGCGCGTCGGTGAGATACGGCGCCGAGAACTGCAGATGCTCTGCTCGCTGGGGCGTCGGCGTTACCAAATCCAGCGCTAGGTCCGCGCCGCCCAAGTCGCCGGCGACGATCTGGTGGAAATGCTTGACCACCACCCGCACGGATTTCAGCCCAAAGCGTTCGGCGAGCGACCTCGCGAGCTCATATTCAAACCCGCCCGTTGGGTGCCGAGGCGTTCCCTCCCAAAAGCCGGGGGTGGGGTACCCCGACATCGCCACGGTCAACACGCCGGCCGTCCTCGGCGTGAATGTCCCCGCGGCAGGCGAAGTTGAAAGGGCCCCGCAGGCGCCCGAGCTGGCCACCAGGACGATGGCGAAGCCCGCCAGTCCCAACCGTCTTATCAGCGCTCTGAACTCGCCCCTGAGCACGAACAAATGATCGCCGTTCAAGGCCAATGATGGAAGCGGTGAGAGCGGGCCCGCAGATTGGTCCGCTGGGCCGAGAGGGTGATGCGGGCGCCCTCGCGTTACCGATCGCTCGTTATTTCAGACGCTAGGACTGGCGCGACTGCTCGAAGCGGCTTTCGGCGCAACTTGCTTACAGCGTGTGCGAGTTGCCGGGGATGTAGGCCCCGCTCTTGCCGAAGAACCACTGCGAGAGGATCTCGCGCGCGACCGGGGCGGCCCCGACGGCGCCAAACCCGCCGTCCTCGACCTTGACCGCGACGACGATTGGCTTGTGCGTCGCGCTGGCGGGGACGAAGCACACATACCACGCGGTGTCCTGCTGCCCATTGAGCTGTGCCGTGCCGGTTTTGCCGTAGACCTGCTCGTGGAAGTTCCCGAACACCGCGTCCGAAGTACCGCCCGGCGACTGCGCGGCCTCGTGCAGCCCCTCGCGGATCGCGGCCAGGTAGGCCGGATTGATCTTTAGGTGCCGGGCGGCGGGCGGGTTGATTTGCTGCAGCACCGTGCCGTTGCCGGACTCGATCGCCGAGCCCACGTGGGGACGGACGATCGTTCCGCCGTTGGCGATCGCCGCATAGGCCACCGCCAGTTGCAGGGGCGAGACCTGAACATCGCCCTGGCCGACGGCGAGGTTGACGTTGTCGCCGGAAGACCAGGGACGACCGTCGGAGATTCCGCACCCCGAGGGATGCTTGCGTTGACCCTTGAACGGTCCGATGGCCTGCTCGCACTCGCGCTCGAGCTTGTCGATGCGTGCCCGCCAGGCAGGGCTTGGCAGGTTGCCGGTGTACTCGCCTCCGAGATCGACGCCCGTGGGACGACCAATCCCGTATAGGCGGGCCCACTTCTGCAGCGCGCCGCCCTGGGGACGCTCACTGTTGAGCAGCGCGCCGAGGTTGTAGAAGAAGACGTCGTCGGAGACCCGGATCGCCTGCACCAGGTTGAGCACGCCGTTGGCGGCACCGCCGGCGTTGCGGCGACAGAGTCCGCCAAGGCAGAACTGCCCCGTGTCATCGTAGGTCTGGTTGAGGCTCCACACCCCCGATTGGAGCGCGGCGGTGGCGGTGATCGGCTTGAAGGTCGAACCCGTGGGCCCGACGCTCTGGGTCGCGCGGTTGAGCAGCGGATGGTTCGTGGAGGGGCCGAACTTCTGGTTGTACTGCGCCTGAGTGATCGGCTTGGTGAGCACGTTCGGGTTGAACGTGGGCAGCGACCCCATCGCGTAGATCTGCCCGTTCTGCGGGTCCATGGCCACGAACGCGCCCCCGTGGCCGGGTGCATTTGAGTCAATCGACTGCTGCAGGGCAGCCTGTCCGACGCGCTGTAGGTTCATATCGAGCGAGAGCTTGAGCACGTGTCCTGGCGTGGGAGGCCGCTGCTTCAAAAAGCGCACGAAAGTCCCGGCGGCGTTGACGAGGACGCGATCGGCGCCGTCCCGGCCTTGGAGATAGCGGTTGTAATAGAACTCGAGCCCCGACTGCCCGACCACGTCCTGCTCGGAGGCGCCCGCGAAGCGCGGATCCTTCAGCTCGCAATTGTTCGCGTTGGGCTTCTGATGCAGCGAAAACGCCTGACAGGTGATCGGCCCCACCGTCCCGAACAGCTGCGCCGCCAACGAGCTGAGCGGATACGAGCGCTGGTAGGTCTGCTGGACCTGAACCCCGGGATACAGGTCCTGACGCTCCAGGATGTAGAACTGAGTCGCACGCGAGACGTCCTTCTTGATCGTCACGTTCGCGTAGGGAATCTGGGCTTGCTGCTGCGCGATGTCACACGGAATCGGCGCGAGGTGCTCGATCGCGGCTCGCTTCTGGCCGGCGACCGCAACCGCGCACCGGCGTGCTCGCGACGAGATGTGCAGCACGCCGTCCAGCCGACGGAATTCGGCCGTCTTCGCGCGGCTCGAGCTGGGTAGGTGCGGGACCGCCAGCTGCACATCCAGCGCGCGGGTGTTGTCGACGAGCAGGTTGCCGCGTGAGTCGACTACCTCGCCACGCGGGGCGGGGATCTCAAGGTCGCGAATGCTTCCGTTCTGGCTCGCCGCCGCCGCGTACTTCGGCGCCGAGAGAATCTGCAGAAACCAGAGGCGGAAAAAGAGGATCCCGAACATCGCCAGCGCGAAGCCACCCAGAAACGTCACCCGCCGCGCCAGCTGCGGTGTCAACATCGGCGGCCGGCGTTGATCTCCGGGGGGCTGGATCACCTGGCTGCGCGGTGACTAAACGGGCGGTACATGTGGAGCTGCATCACTGGAGGTGGTTTGGAGTCGCAGGCACAGCTATGTCTCGTGCGGTTGACATGGGGCAAAAGCGTTCAACGGCACGCTCCTCAGCGCTGCGATTAGGCGACCGCCTAGCGGCCAAGCCAATCATGTCATACCGCTGGGAAGACACATATGAACGCGCAGTTAGCCGGAGATGAGCCTTAGAACAGCTGTAGATAGCGGTCGAGCTCCCAGCGGGTGATCTCTTCGTGTGCGCGCTGCCACTCGCGCCGTTTGACCGCGATGAAGTAGTCGACGTAGTCGCCGTCACGTGTCGTTCCAAACGCCGCGCGCAGTGGCTCATTGCGCTCCAGCTGGCGTGTCGCATCGAGCAGGTTTGATGGCAGCAATTCGATGCCTTGCGCCGCGCGCTCTGCTCCGCTCAACTCGTACAGGTTGGCCGAGTTCGGCTCGCCAGGATCGAGCTGCCGCTCGATACCGTCGAGTCCGGCGGCGAGCATCGCGGTTGCCGCAAGGTATGGGTTGCAAGAGCCGTCGACGGTTCGGTCTTCGACCCGTCCCGCCGCCGGAACGCGCAGCATCTGAGTGCGGTTGTTATAGCCGTAACTTATGTATGCCGGTGCCCAGGTCGAGCCGCTTGTGGGCGCGCCGACCATCAGGCGCTTGTATGAATTGACGGTTGGCGCGGTGAAAGCGACGTATGCCTTTGCGTTGGCTTTCAGACCGCCGATGAACTGGTAGGCGAGGTCTGAGAGACCCAGGCCCCGCCTGTCCTCGTCAGCCTCACAGGCGAATGCGTTTTCGCCGTCCCGCCACAGGCTGCAATGAAAATGGGCACCGCTGCCGGTGAGGTGCGCAAACGGCTTGGCCATAAATGTCGCGATCAGTCCGCGCTTGTGCGCCAGGCTCTCGACCATGTAGCGAAAGAACACGGCGCGGTCGCAGGTCGTAAGCGCGTCCGCGTACTGGAAATTCTGCTCGAACTGGCCGCTTGCGTCCTCGTGGTCGGTCGCGTAGTTGTCCCACCCCAGCTCGGTGATCGCATTTGCGACCTCGGAGACGAAGTCGAGGTTGCGGGTCAGGCCGCGCATGTCGTAGCAGGGACGGTCGAGCGTGTCTACCCGGTCGGCCACTTCGATGCCGCCGTCCTCGGTCCTCCGCACAAGGAAGTACTCGAGTTCGGTGCCTATCTTCAGCTCGTAGTTGAGCGTGCCCAAACGGTCGAGCGCATTGCGGAGGATCGTGCGCGGGCAATAGGGCCATGGTTCTCCCTCGACCGTGACGTCGCACGCGAAGCGCGCCACGTTGGGTTGCCACGGCAGGATCGTGAAGCTGCGGACGTCCGGGATCGCCACGAGGTCTGGGTCCTGGGGCCCTTGGCCGATGTCGCCGGCGGCGAAGCCGGCGAAGCCGGCTCCTTCCTCGAGCAGGTCGTCGAGGTGATGTGCAGGCACGAGCTTGGCGCTCGGCTTGCCGTGCAAGTCGACGAACTGAGCGAACAAGAATTCGATCCCGCGCTCCTTTACGAGCCGGTGAACGTCCGCGGCGTCGCTGACGAGAGTCTGGTCCAGCTCCTGAGAGGATGCGCTCACGGCGGAGGTATACACGACGCCGAGCGGCGCCGCCGAGCGATCCTCAAGCGCCGGGTCGGCCTTGCGGGCCCCGTCCAGGCCGGCCCGGGGACCACATCAGCGCCTCGTCCCGGCTAGAACCCGGTTGGATGGCGGACGATGAATCCGGAGGCCGCTGAAGCCCGTTTGGTCGACCAGCGATCCCCATGAGCGGGGCTGCCCCATTGCTGGGCAACCGTGTCGAACCAGAGGCCGGCGATTTTGGCGTAGGCGTGTTGGGAGTTGGTGTAGATGCGGATCCACTTCCCCCAGCCGGATTGGCCGTAGCTATAGAACAAAGCCAGCGGCTGCCACAACAGCCCGCCGCCGTGCAACGCGTAGCTGACCGACCCCGAGCAGTCATAGCAAGAGGACTTCCAGCTGCCGTGACCGCCGCCATAGCAATACGGGCGAAACGCGATCTGATTAGCCGCCGCGATCACCCGCCTTACCACCACCGGCGCGTTCGCCGGCGCGACCGCCAACCCCTTCGCGTTCAAATGCGCGAAATGCTCAGGAATGCCCTGCTCCCGCCGGGCCGCCGAGCGCAACGCCTTCCACGAACGAGGCCAATCAAGCTGCCCATCCTGAGGCAAACGATGCGCCTTCTTAAACGCATTCACCTGCGCCCGAGTATGCGCCCCAAACGACCCCGTCACCGGCAGCGAGAACCCCAAATCAGTCAAATCCTGCTGCGCCACACGCACCCAATAACCACTAGAGCCCTGATGCAAATTCGGAGGATCACTCGCACTCGCCCCAGCCACCAACAACAACCCAAACACAGACACCAACACAACCACCAAGCCACAGCGCGCCACACCACCAAAAACCAAGCGCAACTAACCACCCTCCTCTTTCGAACGCCTACGGGGTTAGCTGCCGGACTCGCGCTAAAAGAGCTCGCGCTACACCTCAAAAAGAGGCGATTCGCCCCAAGAACCAAAAGGTCCCACGGGATCCCCCGCTCCCCCAACACCCAAACGGCCAGAGGACTCGGCAGGGCTATGTTCGCGCGGCAGGCTACCGAACCCGCACGACGAATGTTGCTTCGTTGAAGGACTTTGCTCATTCACGTCGACGGGCGATTTGCGCCGCGTCAGAAGCGCTAGAGCCGGTGTGTTTAGACGGGGTGGTAGGCGCTTGAGGGGCTGGCGCCGCCGGAGGCGACGCGGGCGACCTCTCTCATGTCCTGGAGCGTTGAGAGCGCGGCGTAGATCTTCTCATCCCGATCGATCCGCAACCCCCAGCGACTGACCTCCACCCGCACCGACCCGCACTCATGCCGGGAGACCACCCCCACCACCCTCGACTGGCTAAAGCGACTCTCCTGCAACGTGATGACCGAGCGCTCTGTAACGATCACCGCCCGCGGCTTCACGATCCACAAAAGCGGCCCGATCAACGGCACAAACACAGGCGATAAGAACGTCTGACCCCGAAAAATCCGAAGCACCCGCTCGCCCCCCAAAAGCCCCTGCGCCTTCTCAACCAGCTTGCGCTCAACCCGCAAGCGCTTATCCGAAGCAACACGGACCAACTGCTCCACCGACGGCTCGCTCAAGCACACAAGATTAGACACTCCCCACCACCACCCAACCACCCCCCGCCAGCTACCCTCCCCCCAACCCCACACACCACACACCCCACGAAAGGCGAGTGGTGCGGGGCCCCCCGAAGCGCGATCTGGGGGACAGCTGCGAACGTGTGCGCCGGATACTGGCGCGACCGCTTCAGGACCCGTTCGGACGCCTCGGTTCCTGCAGGAAACTTTGCATTACCGCTGCATGCAGCCGATTTTGCTAGGCTGCCGCCGCCTTTTACATACGAGCCGAGTCGCCGGTCATCCGTGGCCGGCGAGCGGAGGACCCAACTGCGATCAGCCTAGGTCGCATGGGGCGAAGCGCCGCACGAGGCGGCGTAGCGCACAGCGCGAGCCCGTCAGCTAACTCCGCAGGCTTTCAACCCGTTCGAAGGGAGACTAGGTGGACTACCCACGAGACCTGGGACAAGTCGAGCTGTGGCAGGAATCCCTTGAGCGCTCGTTGGCGCGGAGGGGGCGGGCCAAGCGCTCTTCGGTCGAGCTCTACCGCTTGGGTGGAGAAAGGGAATTCACGCTCGAGGAGACCGTGCTCGAGGCTTCGCACTACTCGCAGCTCCGCCGCCGCGCGGCCGACCACCGAATGGTGCCGCGGCCCGCCGTGGCAGTGGGTGGGGTCTCGGCACTGACGGCGGTGGCGGTGATGACGCTGCCGGGCCTGATCGGTGGCCGCAGCGCCACGAAAGAACGGGTGACAAACGCCGCCAAGTTTGGCGGGCGCGGGCGCGTAGGAGACGATCCCGCCAGCTCAGCGCTCCAGCCCCGCTCGGTGACGACCCGGACGCTCACCACCGAGGCGTCCACTCGGAAAGTCCATCGCCACCATGTTTTGCCGCAGGTGCTGTCGATCAGCGCGATGACCCAGCAGCTCCAGCGTCGGTTGGGTGTGGCCGCCGACGGTGACTTTGGTCCGATCACGCTGCGGGCGGTCAAGGGCTTCCAGGTCAGCCATGGGCTGGTCGTGGACGGGATCGTGGGGCCTGCCACCCGTGCCGCGCTCGGACTCCCGGCAGGACCTGTGCTGCGCGCGAACCCCATCTATTTCCCGAAACCCGTCAAGCGCACCCATCACGCCCATCGCGTCACACGGCTTACCTCCAAGCCGGTCCATCACAAGGCCCGGCTGCGGTCGCACCCAGCGCCCAAGGCGCTCTCGATCGGCGCCACGATCCGGCTGATGCAGGAGCGCCTCGGGATCCCGGCGGATGGCCAGTTTGGCCCAGTGACCTTCCGGGCACTGAAGGCCTTCCAAGCGGATCACGGCTTGGTCGCCGACGGGATCCTCGGCCCTGTCACCCGCCACGCACTGGGGCTCCCAGCCGGGCCGGTGCTGCACGCGAATCCGGCCTTGTTCCCGCGACGGGGGACTCGGCACAGAGGACCGAGCAGGCATCACTCTCCCGCCCCCAAGCCACCCGTGCACCGCGCCCCGCGCCCCAAGCCGCCGGTGCACCACACCCCGCCCCCAAAGCCCAGCACTGGCTATGTCAACCCACTGGCTCACGCCAGCGTCACCCCCGAGCGAATCGACGCGGGCGTCGACTACTCGGGGACCGGGACGCTCACGGCCATCGGCGAAGGCCGGGTCACCTACGTGGGAACGTCGGGGACAGGTTGGCCCGGGGCGTTTGTCGAATATCAGCTCCTGAACGGGCCGGACGCGGGCCGGTATGTCTACTACGCCGAGGGCGTGAGGCCGGCTGTCTCGGTCGGGCAGGCCGTGCAGGCGGGCCAGGCGGTGTCCTACCTGATTCCCGGCTGGTCGTCGGGGATCGAGATCGGGTGGGGCTCTGGCGTCGGCACCCAGCCGCTTGCGCAAAAGCTCGGTGAGAACTCGTTCCCGACGGCGGCGGGCGAGAGCTTCTCCGCTCTGATCGCTTCCCTCGGAGGGCCTCCCGGGATTCCGTAGGACGCGCCGGCTGCCGGTGCCGTGAAGCATCCGTAGCGGTCAATTGCATGGCCGCTACGGGTGACTGGCGGCTAGCTCCATGGCCGCCACGGGATCAGTGGGTGTTGGGGCCCGCGCCCGCGCCCAGGGCGTTCAGCCAGGCGCGCATCCACATGCCGGCCGCTGTCATCGCTCCGCCCTCGGCGCCGGTGGTTGCCCGAGCCAGCGTGACCCCGCTGCGCGTCGACCAGCCGTACTCGATGCCGGTCCCTGAGGAAGCGAAGCGAGCGATCTTCTGTCCCTGTTGGAGGAAGCTTCCGGGGCGAGCCAGGTCGGTGATCTCCTCGGCGACGTATTGGACCTTGCCGGCCTGGGGTCCCGCCAGAAGCTCAAAGTAGATCAGCGGCTGGCCTGCATACCAGTCCGGCTCAACGCCGAGGATTTTGACCCTCGACGGCGCCAGGATCGGCGCTCCGATCGGCATCGTCGCGTCCACTCCCTGGTCGGTGCGCTCCCACACTCCGCAGCAGGTGACGTAATGCAGTGGGTTGATGTAGGTCGCACTCGTCGCGTGCGCGGCGACGTATTCCAGCCGCAGCTCCCGCCTGATCGCAGCGAGCGGGGGAGCGTGCGCGGTGGGGTCGCTACCCGCGATCGCACTCGTGCCCGTCGACGTCGCGGAGGCGCTCGTCGAGGCCGTCGGCTGGGGAGCGCCCGTCGAGGGCTCGACCGCGTGCGGATGAACGCGCAGCGTGGCACTGACCGGCTTGTTGCGGACGGTCGCCGCGGTCCCGCACCCGGCCAGCACGAGCGCAAGGGCCAACGACACAGCACGTTTCCTCACCGGCATCCGCAACCTCCCGGTCGCCCGTCACACGGAGTGTGAGCGCGTCGACCGAATGAATCAATGAAAGCGAACAGCTCCGCGCAGTGTCGCAGCAACCGACAGGGGATTGCTCGAACCCGCGCCGAGCAGACCGGCCCGAGGGTCCCCGGTGGCCGCCGGCATGCCCCGGGCGGCGCCCGAGGGTCCCCGGTGGCCGCCGGCATTCCCCGGCGGCCCTCCGGGCTTCCTCAGCGTAGTCCGGGTTTTCCGCCCAGCGACTGGACGAAGTTGGAGAAGCTCTGACCGCACCGCGTCGGATACCTGTACTCGCCCAGCTCTCTCGCGAGCGTCTCGGTGCCAATGTCAGCGGCCCACCCGATCTCGATCCCGGTCGACCATCCTCGGATCAGGTGCGCCACGGCTTTTCCTGCTCCTATATGTCGGCCAACGCGGACGCCGCTCGCGGGCTTTACCCCTTCCGCGTAGTAGACGTACCGGCCGGCAAAGTTGCCGCCGTTAATCCGATACTCGATAAATGCTCCGGGCCACCCCGTGTTGGCGCTCTTCGTGCCGACGTAGACGATCTTTCCCGACCCGATCGCAGTGAGCGTGCCAGTGCCTGAGTAATCGACCCCCTGGTCGATCCGCTCAGGTGTGAGTTTGGTATCGCGAAGCGGGTTCACGTAGAGCCTATTTCTGCTCGCCTGCCTGTGTCCGACGCGCGGGCAACCGCGATTGGCCATGGTCTGGGCAAAGCTCCCTGGGGGCGCGAAGCCGAGGTCATACGGCTCCTGCGGTGCCCTCGGGCTGGCCGCGCCGTTCCCGGTCGTCGGCGTGTTTGCTGCCCCTGACGTCGGGGGAGCCAAGGCCGCGACACCGGCTAACAGCGTGGCAAGCCCGCCAAAGCGAGCCAAGCGAACGAACGTAGAACGCAAGTAAGTACCCTCCTCTTTCGTGCGCCTACGGGGTTAGCTGTCGGACTCGCGCTGAAAGAGCTCGCGCTACGCCTCAAATCGAGGCGATTCGCCCCTCGAAACCGTCTCCGGTCCCATGGGTTCCCCCGTTCCCCCGGCTCCGAAGCGGCCAGGGGATTCGGCCGGGCATATGTTGGCGCGGCACCCTATCGAATCTGCAAGATCGATGCCGTGGACTTGCCGATCATCGCGCGGCGCCTCGACTGCCTCGTGGTTTTCTCTGTCTCCATCGTCGTGTACCTTGCTGAAGGACCGAGCCAGGTCCAGCCGTCCAACGCATCGCAAAGTCGGAGGCCTACAGCATGCCCCAGCTCCAACAGTCTGTGAAGAACGAGTACACCAAGCGGCTCCTCCGCAAGAGCGGTCTGCGCCCTCCGCAGAACCTCCCGAGGAGGGGCACTGGTCATTACCGGATGCCCATGCTCGAGAACAACGGCGGATGGCTTGAGCTCGGTCTGTACAGCGGGCCGGAGATCCCCGCCTCGGAGTGGGAGAGCCTCACCTACTCGACTTATGCGAGCGACCCGCAGACGTACTTTGCGCCGATCACGTCGGCGGTCGGCGAGTTGAAGATGGAGCCCTTCGGCGCATATGGAAAGTGCGATCTGGACGGTGAATGGACTCCTAACGCGCAGAAGTGCCCAACGATCGTGCGTTGGCTCGAGTCGATCGGAGCTCGTTTCGGACGCGTCCAGCTGCTACGCATGAGCCCCAATACGCTCAACGAGTGCCGCTGGGGCCTGCATCTCGACAACAACAACGAGGGCAACCCCGAGACCAACGGCTGGGCCGTGCGCATTTGGCTCGAGCTCACCCACGATGACTCGAGCCGCCTCGTCTTGCGCCAGGAGGAGTTCGATACCCGCTCCGAGGCCCAGGTTCCGCTTCCGCGCATGAAGCAGGTCGTGGTCGACTCCCAGCGTCTATATCACGGCGGCTATCACCATGGAACCGCAACGCGTTACGCGCTGATCTCGACCGTCGAGAGCAGCCCTGAGCTGGAGCGCTGGATGGAGAGCCAAATCCAGCAGCCCACACCCGCCTCGTCCTAGCCCGGCCGAGACCAACCAGCGGAAGCAGTTCTTGACCCGAGCCTAAGACCGTCGGTGGCTGCCGGTGGGCCTAGACCGGCGCCGGCTGCCTGTGCGTTCTAAGCGCGCTCGCTAGCCGGCGATTCGGTCGGCCGCTGTTTCGCTGCGCGAAGGCGACCGAGTCGCCGACGGTAGGCGACGGCCTGGTCGAGTAGGCCTCCCCTGCGGCGAGGCTGCCTCGACCTCGCTCGCTCGGCGGCGCCGGCGTGCGCCTGCCATTCCGCCTTGTCGTCGAGGGAAGAGAGCGCCTCGTTGCCGTAACGGCGCTTGATCGCCGCGCTGAGGAGATGGTCGACCAGGTGAGGATTTTTCGGCAACAGCGGCCCGTGAAGGTACGTCCCGATTAGGTTGCCTTGCACACAGCCTTCCCACCCGTCGGTGGAGTTGTTGCCCTGGCCCAGGATGACGCGGCCGAGCGGGCGCGCCCCGGGATGAAGATACGTGCGTCCACCATGGTTTTCGAATCCCACCAGGGTCTTATCGCCCCAACTCACCACTAGATCGCCGACGGCCCGGACACTGCCCGCTTTCGGGATCGTGTCGAGCCGCGTCCCCACCTCGGCTGCATGGTGGACGGTGTGGGCGTCGAAGATCCCGAGCCCCGGCAAATCGGTCCCGTCTGCGGTGCGGTAGTAGTGCCCGAGCAGCTGGTACCCCGCGCAAACGGCCATCCCAGGCACCCCTTGCTCCACTGCGGCCCGGATACCGGGCCCCTTGACGTCGATGAGGTCCTGGCTGATCAGTCGCTGGTGCGAATCGGCTCCCCCTCCCACGAGGAGGATGTCGACGCGGTCACTGTCCACCGGGTCGCCCAGGTTCAGATTCTCGACTGTCGTCTCGACGCCCCGCCACCGGCAACGCTGAACCAGCGCAAGTACGTTGCCCCGGTCTCCGTACTGACTCATCACCGTGGGATAGAGATAGCCGATCGTCAACTTCATGCCGCGACCACCGTTTCCTGATTGTGCTGCCAGAACAGCGGGAGGTGTCCTTCGCGGGCAAGCCTTTCCCGCAGCGCCCACATCGCCGTATACGTGGGCAGCATGTAAACCGTGCCACCGGGGGGCGTCCGCTCGACGGCTGACCAGAACGCGCTCACGACATCTTGCTCGATCCGGAGCGCGTGCTCCCCGGTGCCATCTTCGTCATCCGCGACCCCCGCGTATTTCAGCCGCAGGGCGAGGTCATACGCCCGCGTGCCGGAGATGGTGAGCAGGCGCGGAGGTCGTTCGGCTACGCGCTCGAAGTCGACATCCCAGATCCACGAGACGTCCTTGCCGTCGGGGCCATTGTCGTTGAGCGCAAGCAGCAGTGTGTCGATCTCGCGATCCTCGTCGCCCAGCACCAGGCGTAGCGCCTGGTTGAACCCCGTCGGGTTCTTCACCAGCACAAGCCAAACCTGCCGGCCCCGGATCTCGAAGCGCTCCAGCCGGCCGAACGCCGGGCGGGCTGCCGCCACCGATTGCTCCACCACCGCGGGGTCGATACCCAAGGCGAGGGCGCCGGCTGCTGCAGCCATCGCGTTGTAAACGTTGTAGAGCCCGGCGATCGGTATGTGAAAGTGCCGGTTACCTACCGGCGTCGCAGCCTCAAGCTCCGCCCCCTGAAACGAAGAGAGCTCCAGCCGCCAGCCTGAGAACCTGGCGGGGGGTCTCCGCCAGCCGCAATTAGCGCACGCGTAGTGCCCTAGATGTGCGTAGAAAGTCCGCTCGTACAGCAGGTCGACATCGCATCGCGGACACCGCCGCGAGTCGGCGGCGTGTTCAAGGCCTTCCTGAGCATGGCGAGTGTCGTCCAACCCGTAGTAGGTGACCCCTGTCTCGACTCCTTCACCCAGGTAAGCGATCTGAGGATCGTCTGCGTTCAGCACGAGCGTGGTGTAGCCGGGCAGGTTCTTGAGCGCTTCGCGCCAGAGGTGGGCGACGAAATCCAGCTCGAAGTAGCGGTCCAGCTGGTCGCGGAACAGGTTCGTGAACACGATTAGTCGCGGGCGCAACGACTTGATCGCCGCCGGCAGCGCCCCCTCGTCGATCTCGAAGAGACCGAGCGTCTCGGGCGGGACGCGCAGGCGGCCGTAGCGGTCGCAGTGCTCGAGCAATACGGTGGCGATGCCGCGGGAGAGGTTCGAGCCCTCCCTGTTGGACAGCACGTTCCAACCGAAGCGCTGCGCAGCGTCAGCCAGGATGCGCGTGGTGGTCGTCTTCCCGTTCGTGCCGGTTATGAGCACGCACCCGTGCGGAAGCTCCGCGCTCAGCGACGTGACGAGTTGTGGGTCGATTCGCTCGGCCAGCAGCCCGGGCAGGCTCGTCCCCCCACCGCGGCCCAGCGCTCGCGTCAGCGCTCGCGTTTGCTTGCCGACGTTTACGGCGGCAACGCGGGCAGGGAGCTCGAGCATGTCAGTCCCTGACCGCGGGCTTGTGCAGAAAGAGAGACAGCCAGTAAGGCCGAGCGATCAAATCGACTACGTGGCACTGCTCAACGAACGGGAGTGTCCGAACCCGCGCGACGAACTCGGGACTCGTTGAGTGCCGCTCGATGTCGAGCGGGATTTCGCTGTCGTAGTAGTCGGTCATCTGGCGGACCTCGAGCCCTTCGTCCAGGCACCAGGAAACAACCTCGCGCAGTTCCAGCCACCGTTCCCACACATGTAGGAACTCGTCAACTACCCAGTCATCGTCGGCGACATCAACGGGTGGCGCCGTGTAGTAGTTCTTGAAGTTCCGGTCGCCTTTGGCCCACTCACGGACGACCTCGATCCGGTCATCGAGAGACAGCGAGCCATCTCCTGTCACCGAGCGGACCATCTCTTGCTGGATGCGGCGTTCCCAGTTGCCGTAATAGCCGTACACGCCGATACGCATGTAGCCCCCGGGCTTCAGGGCGCGAACCAGGTTGCCGAAGCCGCGGCGGGAATCGCCGAGGTGGTGGATCGTCCCCCAGGACAAGATGTAGTCGAACTCGCTCTCCAGGTCCAGCGCCATGATGTCCTGGACCTGAGCGCGGGCGTTCTTGACCTCCTCCTCGTCGAGCGTCTGATTGGCTCGGGCCACCGACGCCTCGGACAGATCAAAGCCGGTTACGTGGGAGTCCCCAAACTCCTGCGCGTAGTCGAGCATCATTAGCCCGGTTCCGCACGCGATATCGCCAAACGCCTTGCCCGCGGGATCGACGCCGCACTCTTCTAGGAAGCGGCGGACATAACGGGCGTGCCCGCGGTAGCTGTGCTTCCGTTGAAGCGGCGGGAACGGATGATGACGGTACATCTCGTGGACAGCATCGGTCACCTCCTGGATCGAGTGCGGCCCCGACTCGCCCTTGTCGCCGTCGCCTAAAACTGTGCCGTGTTCGATGCTAGTCATGCCCAAACTGTGCCGTGTTTCACGTTACTCATGCCACCTCACCCGCAAGGGATCCATAGACCCGAGCGGGACTTCCCCTCGCTGAGCGTCGGCGACAATAGCAGGCCCCTCGGCGCCGACGTGAGCTAGCCGAGGGGAGGCCTCGAGGAGGCCGATCAGGTGTCGCGGTAAGGCCGGCTCGACGCGCCATCGCCCTTCGCTCGCGCGGACTGTCGCCTCCCAGGATTAGATGGGGAGACGGAAGCGGCGGGGCCATACCTAGCCCGTAGTGGACTATCCGTCGGATAGCGAAAACGGGCTCGTGCGGGCCGGTGATCGGCTGGCCGCGCACTAGGCGAGGACGCCGCTCGTCGCGAGCTCGAGCGATCGCTCTGGCCGCGCTGCTCATCGGTGTGATGGCGCTCGCCCTCGCGCCGATCCAGGCCGGAGATGGAGGGATGCGGTCGCCCCGCGCGACAACCCACGTAACGCGCGGGCCGCGCCGGCCACCGGTTCCGGCCGAACAACTAGCGCGTGCTCGCCGGGTGGCGCGTAGCTTCCTCGTCGGCTACCTGCGCTTCGCCTACGGCCGGGCTTCCGCGGCCTCGGTGCGAGCAATCACGCCTTCGCTGCGCCGTCAGCTGATCCGTGACCGGGCTCAAGTCCCGCCTGCCGCTCGGAGGCGTCTTCCGCGTGTGGTCTGGCTGACTGCCCTCGGTCAGGTGTCCGGGGTCACGGTCGCCACGGCGCTCGTGGACGACGGCGGGATTGCGAACTACGCCTTGCGGCTGACCGTCCGGCGAACCAGCCGAGGGTGGCTCGTGAGTCTGGTCGACGGAGAGTGACCGAGGGTCGTGCCCGTCCTCACGCGCAAGCGCACCACTCTGGTTGTGGTCGCTGGGGCAGTCGCGATCACCCTTCTGTTAGCGGTAGGCGTAGCACTGTTCTCCGTCCTGGTGGGCGAGAGTTGCTTGGGAGGGAGCGGGGGAGGGGACGCGCCCTCCCAGGTGGCGCGCCGGGACATCCCGGCCGACTTCTTGCGGGTTTATGAGCAGGTGGGAACGCACTACGGAGTCCCCTGGGAGATCCTCGCCGGGATCGGCACGGAGGAGTGCGACAATGGCCGGTACCCGGATCCGTCATGCACACCAATTCCGGGCGCCAGGGGTCCCGGAATCGCCAACTGCGCAGGAGCTTCGGGGCCGATGCAGATCGGCGTGGGCTCGGGGCCGTGCGGCGACGCGGGCGATGCGTACGACGCGCTTAGGCATTACCTGCCCAATCCAGCGCTCGGACCCCATGATCCAACCACCGCGGTCGAGCTTGCCGCGCTCGTGTTGATCAAGGACAAGGGCGCGCCCGCCAATCAGCCGCTCGGCGCCTACTGGCGCTACGTCGAGGCGTACAACGGCTCTGGGCCAGCCGCCGCCGCGTATGCCGATCGGGTGCTTGCGGACGCCCATGCATACCAGGGCCAGGGCGCGACGACGGCATCGCTTGCCGGCTGCGTGGCCACTCCCGGCGGCTACGTCAACCCGTTCAAGGGCGAAGCCTGGGCGCCCTCGCGCAACGACCAGGGCGTCGATTACGACCCCCTCAAGGTCGAGCCGGTGCGGGCAATTGGCGCGGGCACGATCGTCTCGATCGGATCGTGGGGGGTGTACGGCCCCTGGTTTGACTACCGGCTAGCCAACGGACGCTTTGCGGGCAAGTGCATCTACGTCGCCGAGCACATCGGCTCGATCCTCAAACCCGGGACCAGCTTCTCCGCTGGTGACACGGTTGCGACCGCCTACCCGGGGCCGTCCTGGACGGAGTGGGGCTGGGCCCAGAGTCTCGACACGCCGGCGGTCACATGGGCTGAGTGCCGCTGCTGGGAGCAGGACAACGTCAATGCGGGCGGCAGAGCCTTCGCGCGTTTTCTGCGCAGCTTGGGCGCCAAGACCTTGCAGAACCCTGGGCCGGGGCCGATGTACGCAGGCGGATCATGCTGATGACTCGGGTACCGGACCTCTCGCAGGGGAGCCGCAGCGCGACGCCTACCGTCGCTAACGACGGCCCGGACCGTCGCTCGATGACGCCGTCGATCCCTCGGCCAAGGGCGAGGAGGACCGTGGGGTCACGCCCGCCGCCGTTCCTGGCCAGGTGGGCCAGCCCACGGGCATGCTCTGCCTGGGCGGTTTGGGCTGCAGCGATCCGGACGGGGCACCCAGTGCCACCAGGAGACGGTCGAAGTTTCGACCCTCGATTGTCGACCAGCCTCCGGGATCGCCCCACGGGCACTTATGCCGGTCGGCGATCGCCAGGGTCTCCGGGCCCCTGCCAGATGCCCACCCCGTCTCCATGTGCGGGGATGCGTCATGCGCCGTGGCGATCATCTGCCCGGCCCTCACGAGCTGGCCGGGCCTCACGTGGACCGTGATGTTCTCCGCTGCGTACACGGACTTGCCCGCGAAGGGGCCGGCGGACAGTCGATACACGACGATGCCCCCGACTGGCCAGCAAGTCTCGCCCCAGCAACGCAGCGGGCCGGCGTCATGGTTTGAAGCCATCGTCACGGTGCCCTTGCCGAGCGCCACGACCGGACCTGAGCCCGCGTAGTCCACACCCATGTCGATCCGGCCGGGCTCCAGACGACTCACGGACCGGAGCGGGTTCACATAGTTCCAGTCCCGGCGCTGCGGGGTATTTGCTTGTTGGTGGCTGGCTTTGTCGGCGGCCGCAAGCGTGATGCGGGTGCTACCTCCGCCGCGAGTGCCTAGCACGACGAGCGCCACAGCCAGGCCCATGATCGTTGGCACCCACCGCCGTAATGTGTGCTTGGAGCGTCTTCTTTCTCTCGCGCGCGCGAGAGAAGGCCCGCGCGAAGGCAGCTGCGGTGTCCTTCCTGAGCCCTCGGCGTCGGTCACGGCAGTCGGAGGCAGCGGTGCGGTTGGAGGCTCTCGCGCTCTTGGGCATGCACGCTAATCACGGACCCTAACGGAGGAAGAGCGGCGCTGATCCCGGCAATCGCATCGATGCACCGAAAGAGCCCTCCTAGCGCCGCAAACTTGGTTACCGGAGCCCGTCAACCATAAGCCCCAGAGATGAGCACCCGAACCCCGGCAATGCAGCTTGCAGCCGCGGGCCGTCGACGCGGCTCAGGCGGCTTGCGGTAGCGCGGCCGCCAGCTTACGTCGGGCGCGGTGTGCGGCCTGGGATGCCGCTTTGGGGGTCAGGCTGAGCGCCTGTGCCAGCTGGACGGTGGTGTGACCGCTGAGTCTGCCTGAGATCGCGGCTCGCTCAGAAGCGGTGAGAGTGGGCAGCGCGTGGAGCACGCTGTCCAATTGCTCGCGGGCAAGGAGCCGTGACTCGGGATCGCTCCGGTAGTTATGGGGCATCGCGAACCCGCCGACGAGTCTGAGAGGCGGCCGTCGCCGATCGGCTGCATGCTCTGCTGGTTCCACCTCGAGGGAGACGGCTAGGTTGAGCGCCCTGTGTTTGCGTCGCGACGCGGATATCACGGCGAGCAGCGCCTGGTTCCGAACGCACCGCCGCGCGAATGCGGGGAACGCCCCACGCTCTGGCCGCCAGGCGCGCATGGCGATGACCAGGCCAAGTCTCGCTTCCTGCGCTAGGTCCTCGCGCTCGCACCAGCGGGGCAACTTGAGTGCCCAAACCACGTGCTGCACCAACGGCTCGTACCGGCGGGCGAGCTCGTTCTCGGCGCGCCCGTCGCCGCGGCGGGCCGCCTGAACGAGCCGCCGAGTGGCTGCGTGGTCCTTGGCCGCAAACCGAATCGCGTCCGCCATTCTCGAATGGCGAGGCTAGCAAAGCTATTCTAATCCAACTGAGACTAAATAGTGACAAACGCTGGCTTTACGCTATGCGAGCGCGTCGTACTCCTCTTCGGTCAAGTCGATCTCCGCGGCGGCGAGATTCTCCCGGGCGTGCTCCGACGAGAGCGTGCCGGGAATCGGCAGCATCACCGGCGAGCGTTTCAGCAGCCAGGCGAGCGTGACCTGACTCGGCGTCGCCCGGTGTGCCTTAGCGATCTCCTTTAGCGCTGGTCCCCCGTCGCCCCGCAACGGAAAGTACGGCAGAAACAGGATCTGGTGCTTGGCGCAGTAGTCGACCACGTCCTCGTGCCGACGTTCGGAGAGGTTGTAACGGTTCTGGACCGCCGCGATCGGCACGACCTCACGCGCTCGCTCGATCTGCTCGATGCCGACCTCGGAGATACCTACGTGTCGGATCTTTCCTTGATCACGACAGTCCCGGATTGCGGAGAGGCTTTCCTCCAGCGGCGTCTGGGGGTCGACCCGATGGAGGTAGTAGAGCTCGATCTCATCGGCGCGCAGACGCCGCAGGCTTTCCTCGATCTGCGCACGGAGGATGTCTGGGTGGCCTTCCCCCGGTTTGTACCCGCCCTTGGTAGCCACCACATACCTCTCCGAGAACGGCGCAAGCGCGGCACCGATTGTCCGCTCACTGTCGCCGCCGGTGTACAGGTAAGCCGTATCGATCAAGTTCACGCCGTCAGCGAGCGCCTCCCGGAGGAACGCTCGATTCTCCGGAGTGTCGGTCAGCCGATTGGTGCCCAGACCGATGCGGGTGAGAGCAGTCTGGCCGAGTGCTAAGTCGCTCCCCATCGAATGCGGATGCTAAGTGACCGACGCTGTAGCGAGCGAGCCCGGGTCAGTCCACGGGCGCGTGTCCGGGTCAGTCCAGGGACGCGCCCGGAGTGAGCAGGGGCCGGGCAAATTCTCTGGGATCGGAGTCCCATATATGCAGAAGAACATCCCAGGGCAGCTCATCCGGCAGGTCTCGGCCGACGGCTCGGCTCGCCGTAAGCGTGACGCCAACCTTTGGATCCGCGCTGCGTTGATGTATGTAGAAGCATGATCGACAGGGCGGATGTTGGGGGCCAGTACGCGACGGCGCCCCGGGATGAGTTCCCGGGGCGCCGCGTGGGGGCAAGTAGGCGAACCGGTGGGCCCAATAGGGCCCGTGTGTGGGGTGGTTCGCCTACTTTCAGTTTAGTTGCATAGCCGCTCGGCAACTTTGCCCGTGGCGTTGATGCTCGTTGTCCGCTGCGCCGCGGGGAGAACGGGGTGCTGCGCCGGTCCCTGGAACCAGTGCTACGCCGCCGTCTTACTGAATGAAGGTGCGTCGCCGGCCGGGCCTCTAGGCTGGACGGCTGTGGCTCGACGGCGCATACTATGCACGTGGGGGTGATCGAACAGAGCGTCGGCGACCGCCGGGAGGTCGACCGCAGCTGCGTTCTCGATGACAGCGATGATCACCTCGTTGCGGGCGTCCGCGCTGGCAACGACGCTGCTTTTGAGGCCATCTACGATCGCTATGCGCGAGTCCTCTTCGCTTTCTGTGTGCACTTCCTGGGAAGCCGGGAGGACGCCGAAGACGCGCTGCAGCTGACGTTCGTCTCTGCCTACCGTTCGCTACGCCAGACCGACGGCGATGTTTCGCTGCGGCCGTGGCTCTTCACTATCGCACGCAACCGTTGTCTGTCCGAGCTGCGGGTGCGGCACGCCTCGGTCCATGCGGACGGGGAGGTCGCGGATCGCCCATGCTGCGATGGCCCGGCAGATGAGGTTCAGCGGCGCGAGGACCTCAGGGAGATGTTCAGCGATATGCGGCGTCTACCCGACGATCAGCGCGCCGCACTGATCCTGTTTGAGCTCGGCGATCATCCGCACGCCGAGATCGCCACCGTGCTGGGCGTGCGCCCCGAGAAGGTAAAGGCGCTCATCTTCCAGGCCCGCGAAGCCCTCACGCGCGGCCATAGTGCGCGAAATAGTCCATGCGCGGAGGTCCGTGAGCTGCTGGCAACGGTCCGCGGCAAGGTCCGGCCGCGCAGCATCACCCAGGCCCACATCGACAGATGCCCGGGCTGTGCGGCGTTCGAAGCCGAGGTGCGCAGTCAGCGGGCTGCGCTTGCGCTCATCCTTCCCGTGGCATTGGCCGGCCAACTCAAATCGCTGGTGCTCGGCTCCGCGGTGAGTGGCGGTAGCGGAACGGCGGCTGCAGCGGCGGGCCCGGGTGGGGGTGGCGCAATCCTCTCCAGTGGCGGTGCTGGCAGCGGAACCGCGGCCGGTGCCGCGGGCACAGCTGGTGCGGTGGGCACGACGGGCGCTGCGGGCACGATCGGGACGGTCGCGGCTGGCGCGGCCGCCGCCGGGAGCGTCGCCACTGCAGGGGCAGCTGCCTGTGCCCTCGACATGGCGGCAATGGCCCCCGTTGCGGCTGCGACTCCTCTCGCGGCAAGTGGAGGCGCCGGGGTCGCGGGTGGGCTAGCCAGCTCGAGCGCGATGGGCGCCATCGCGAAGATCGCCATCGCCACGATCGCAGTCGCGACCGGCGCCCTGGCAGGTCTGAAGCCTCGCGCTCCCCTCGTACCAGATCCAGTCTCCCCCAGCCCAGCGGTAGTGGCCACGAATACGGCTTTGCCGTCGGTGTCTGGGTCTGCGGTCGAGGGGAGTGCGTTGACGGCTTCGGCTGGGTCGTGGACGGGGTCGCCGGCGCCAGCGTTTTCGTATCAGTGGGAGGATTGCGTGGCGGGCGGTGGGCGTTGTTCGCCGATTGCGGGTGCGACTTCGTCTTCGTATGTGTTGGGGAGCTCGGATGTGGGCTCGACGGTTGAGGTTGTGGTGACGGGCGCGAATAGCGCGGGGTCGGCGTCGGCCGCATCGCCTGTGACTGGTGTGGTTGCTGCGGCTCCGGCGACGGGCGTGTCGAATACGGCTTTGCCGTCGGTGTCTGGGTCTGCGGTCGAGGGGAGTGCGTTGACGGCTTCGGCTGGGTCGTGGACGGGGTCGCCGGCGCCAGCGTTTTCGTATCAGTGGGAGGATTGCGTGGCGGGCGGTGGGCGTTGTTCGCCGATTGCGGGTGCGACTTCGTCTTCGTATGTGTTGGGGAGCTCGGATGTGGGCTCGACGGTTGAGGTTGTGGTGACGGGCGCGAATAGCGCGGGGTCGGCGTCGGCCGCATCGCCTGTGACTGGTGTGGTTGCTGCGGCTCCGGCGACGGGCGTGTCGAATACGGCTTTGCCGTCGGTGTCTGGGTCTGCGGTCGAGGGGAGTGCGTTGACGGCTTCGGCTGGGTCGTGGACGGGGTCGCCGGCGCCAGCGTTTTCGTATCAGTGGGAGGATTGCGTGGCGGGCGGTGGGCGTTGTTCGCCGATTGCGGGTGCGACTTCGTCTTCGTATGTGTTGGGGAGCTCGGATGTGGGCTCGACGGTTGAGGTTGTGGTGACGGGCGCGAATAGCGCGGGGTCGGCGTCGGCCGCATCGCCTGTGACTGGTGTGGTTGCTGCGGCTCCGGCGACGGGCGTGTCGAATACGGCTTTGCCGTCGGTGTCTGGGTCTGCGGTCGAGGGGAGTGCGTTGACGGCTTCGGCTGGGTCGTGGACGGGGTCGCCGGCGCCAGCGTTTTCGTATCAGTGGGAGGATTGCGTGGCGGGCGGTGGGCGTTGTTCGCCGATTGCGGGTGCGACTTCGTCTTCGTATGTGTTGGGGAGCTCGGATGTGGGCTCGACGGTTGAGGTTGTGGTGACGGGCGCGAATAGCGCGGGGTCGGCGTCGGCCGCATCGCCTGTGACCCGCGTGATCTCCGCTCATGCAGCGAGCGCGTCCGTGACGCCAAGCAAGAAGCGTCTTCCGCGGGGTCGGCATCGACATAACCGCCGACATTCCCGCCGGAATCACAAGTTCAGACGTCCCGGTCGCCACCGCCGCCATTCGTGAAAGTTTCTCGAGCGGCCTAGCGCCTCGACCTCAGGGCTCTTCGGTGCTCGGGTCAGTGCCGCTAAAGACTTTCTCACTGGATTGACCCGCTCCGTCCCTTCGCGCCGAGTGTTGAGAGGGCTAGAAGATGAGCAGCAGCTTTTATACGCGCCTATGCGCCGTCGTCGTCACCCTCGGCTGCCTCACTGGTCTGGGCCTCGGAGCCCAAAGCGCGTTGGCGGGGTCGGCGAGAGGCCTCAAGTCGGTCCGCTATGGCCGGGTAGTGCTACGGGTGCCAAGCGGGTGGCCAATATTCCACCTGGGTCGCGGGTCCAGCACGTGCGTGCGCTTCAACCGCCATGCGGTCTATCTCGGCACGCCGGGACGGGAAGAGCGGTGCCCCGCCCATGCGGTCGGGCGCACCGACGCGATCTTGCTTGCTCCGGGAACCACCGGAGGGAGAGCGCGCGCGGCAACCGCATCCACGCTGCGCCTTGAGGGGAGAGCCGCCAGCTTCCGATTGACCGCGGCCCATATCGAGGTCACGATGACCTGGTCGCGCTCGCCGAGCCTGGTGTTCAGCGCACTTGGTCTCCGGTCTCTGCCCCGCTCAAAGCAGGGGTCCAGTAGCCGCGCTCATGCGGCAGCGCCACTGCCCGGAAGCGTTGTCTCACCCAGCAGGCGGACCAGCGGGGTGATCTACACCGGCCGGGGATTTGACGCCTGCACTGCTCCCTCCCATTCGCAGATGTCCGCCTGGACCTCCTCGCCCTACCGCGCGGTCGGCGTCTATATCGGCGGCACCAATATGGGCTGCGCGCAGCCAAACCTGACGAGCGCATGGGTTTCCCATGAGGTTTCGGCGGGCTGGCATTTGATACCGACTTACGTCAGCCTGCAGGCACCCTCGAACACCTGCGGCTGCAGCGCGATGAGTACCAGCACCAGGGAGGCCAAAGCTCAGGGCGAAGCGGCCGCTGCCGACGCGGTCACGCAAGCCACGCGGCTGGGGATCGGTGCCGGAAGCCCGCTCTACGACGACATGGAGGGCTATTCCAGGGGAGGATCCCACACCCGAGCGGTGCTCGCCTTCCTGTCGGGTTGGACAACGAGACTTCATTCAGACGGATACCTAGCGGGCGTCTACAGCAGCGCCGCGTCCGGAATATCGGACCTGGTGGCGAAATACCGCACGACCTATCCGGAGCCCAATGACATCTGGATAGCCGACTGGAATGGTGAGAAGACGACCAGCGACCCCTACGTTCCGGGAGCTGATTGGTCTCACCACCAGCGGCTGCATCAATACGCAGGCAATCGCTCCGGGACTTACAGGGGAGTGACCCTGAGTATCGATGAGGACTATCTCAACGGCGCCACGGCCTACAGATAGCAGGCCCTAGCGGCCCGGCTAGGGCAGGATCTCCACGTATCCCTCCGTTCCGTGCACGCGAATCGGTTGTCCGTCCCGGATCACCTGAGTGGCCCGCTCGACGCCGACGACAGCCGGCAGGCCGTACTCGCGTGCGATCACCGCGCCGTGGGTCATCAGCCCGCCGACCTCGGTCACCAGGCCTTTGATCGAGAGGAACAGGGGTGTCCAGCTCGGGTCGGTGTAGGCGGTGACCAGGATGTCTCCCGCTTCGAGATCGGCCTGCGCCATGTCCAGGATGACGCGGGCCCGCCCCTCGACGGTGCCAGCGGACACGGGTAGACCGGCCAACGCGCCAGCGGGGACGTTGTCCCGCCGGTACGTTCCGGCGATCACCTCGCCATCCGAGGTGAGCACCCGGGGCGGCGTCAGCCCTTCGAAGGCCGCGAACGCTTCCTTGCGCTGGCGGATGAGCTGGTCATCTGCTTCCTGCGTGCGCACGACACCGTGGAGCTCCTCGAGGGTGAGGTAGAAGATGTCTTCCTGCTCGCGGAGTACATCGGCCTGCACAAGGCGCTGCGCTTCCTTCAGTAGCGCCTGCTTGTAGATGAAGTAGCGGCCGATAATGCCGTACTTCGGATACTCCCGGTACCCGCTGAAGGTCCGGACGCGGTCGATCATCCGCTGAGCTTCTTCGGCCTTCTGCGCGCCGCCGGGTGACGCCCGCAGGCGTTCGAGTAGCTCTTGTTCCCTCTTCCGGGCTTCCTCCCGCCCTTGCTCAAACCGCCGCTTGGCGGCGCCAGGCTCTGCGTTCCTGACGTGGCCGAGGATGACAGGCACGAGCGTGCTGGGGCGCTCGTGCCAACGTGGTCTGGTGATGTCGATCTCGCCCACGCAGCGCATGCCGTACCGATCGAGGAAGCCCTGGATGGCGTCGCGCGCCTGCCGCCCGCCGGCGAGCTCGGGCAGCTCGTCCATGAAGCTCTCGTCCTCGAGGTTCTGCAGGAAGGCCACCACTTCCGGATGCGGCCGGATCGTGTCGGCGACGTCCAACAGCGCCAGTCCCATTTCGGACGTGACGTTGCCGGGGGCGGACAGCGTGAGCATGTCGGCCGCGTTCTTCTCGCCTAGCCACGTTTCCAGCTGCTCGTTGAGCCACCACGTCGCCTGCATCCCCGCCATGATCGCTCGAAGACTCAGTGGATCGCCGAGGACTCGCTTGTGCTCCTTGAAGGCCTCTGGCAGATAGTCAAAGAGCGCTGGCCCAGACTTCGTCCGGATCTCGCGCTCCAAGGCTCGCAATGGAGGCCTCGCTTTGCTCGATCAGCTCGGTGACGATCGCGGGATCGGTGTCGATCTGAGCGGGCGCGCCCCCGACCGGCGGGCCGCCTGGGCCTTCGTCCGGGAAAGTCGGGAGGAAGTCGCCGCGTTCGAGGATGGTCTGCAGCGCGTCCCCGATCAGCGGATCGCCTCTTCCCAAGGTCTCTAGAAGACCTGCCCGAGTCGTCGGCGAAGCCAGTCGCTGGGTGACGTCTACGAACAGCCTGCCGCCGGCCTCGTGCATCGGCGCCATAGCAGTCAGCTGCCACACGGAGAGCCCCAGCGGCCTCATCGCCTCGGTCATCATCTGGCCATGACCGACTGAGACATAGACGTGGTTCTCTCGGTCGGCGGCCTCGGGGATAGGAAACAGCGTGGTGATCGGCCGGCTTTGGACGATCCAGAACTCGTCCTCGGCCAAGCACCATTCGATGTCCTGCGGATGGCCGAAATGCGCTTCGATCCGCCGGCCCAGTTGCACCAGACGCACGAGCTGCGCGTCCGTGAGCGCCGGCTGCTTTTGGCGCTCCGGCGCTACTGCCAGTTCTTCCATCCCGATCGCCGGCGAAGCGTGGATCGCGAGCCGCTTAGTGCCGACGGTCCTCGCGACGACCTCGCCGTCGCGCACTTTGTAAGCGTCTGCGTTCGCCAGTCCAGAGACCGGCGCCTCGCCGAGGCCGCAGCTGGCCTCCACGGAGGCGACCTTCCTGTTTGAGGTGACGGGATCGGCGGTGAACATGATGCCGGCCGCCTGCGGGAACACCATTTGCTGCACCACCACGGCCATTTGGGCGTGCCGGTGGTCGAGACCGTTTCGCAGTCGGTAGGTCACAGCCCGCTCGGTAAAGAGCGAGCCCCAACACCGGCTGACGTGCTCAAGGATCGTCCCAGTGCCGGTGAGGTTGAGGTACGTGTCGTGCTGGCCCGCAAAAGACGCACTCGGCAGATCCTCCGCCGTCGCGCTGGACCGGACGGCGTAGGCTTGCCCGCCGAGCCTGGCGAGCGAACCCGCTATCGCTGCCGCCACATCCTCGGGGACAGTGATCGCTTCCAGGGTCTGGCGGATCTCGGCGCTGAGCTCGCCGATCGCTGCCCGCTCGTCGGGAGCCAGGCGCGACAGCCGATCGAGCCGATCGTCGATCGATGGCGCCTCCGCCACGACCCGGCGGAAGGCATCCGTCGTCACACAAAAGCCAGCGGGCACCCGGATACGGGCGACCCGCGAGAGCTCTCCCAGGTTCGCGCCCTTGCCACCGACGAGCGCGATCTTTGTCCGGTCAGCGTCCTCAAAATCCAACACGTAGCGGTCTTCGGATGCCTCGTACATTCGATCTCGCTCCCTCGTCTCAGCGGGATAGGGCTTTGAAGTGGATCCCCCCGATGTTGGTGGGGTGGTGCAATGTGGCCGCTACGACACCGACCGCGGCAACGACCAGTTTGCGGCACACAGCGCGGCGAGCAGTCCCGCGCCGGCGCCAAGTAGGAAGCCGTGGTCCCGCCGAGCCGCGGGCAGCGAGCTGGGCCCGCGCCGCGTAGCCGGCTGCCGTGCCCGCGCTAACCGAGAGCGTCAGCGTCGCGAAGCTAGCGGTCATGCGATCCTCGGGAACGAGACGGCCGCGTCAATCAGGAGTGCTGACGTTCTGCTCGGCGGCCCAGTGTCGCAGCTGCTCGTTGAAGACTGGGTCGGATCGGTCGGCCGGTCGCGCAGCGGTGAACACGACGACATTGCCGTCCGGGTCCACGGTCGTCAGGTCGCGGGTGTTCCACGGCGTGTCGGCGGGACCTTCGACTCGCCCGCCACCAAGCGCGCGCGCCCGTGCCGCCAGGTCGTCGAGCTCATCGAACATGGCCGCGAAGCTGATCATGCTCCCGTTGCCGGGACTGACCGTCTCGGATGACGGGCGCACAAGCATGTCTTGGAACTGCCAGCGTCGCAGGTGCACGATCAGCGGTCCCGACGGGCCTGGAATCGTGAACAGGCGAATGAACCCGAGCCCATCGACGTACCACGAGGTCGTGCGATCGAGGTCGGCCACGACCAGCGTGACGAACATCGGCATGCCGTAGATCGCGCGACTGACGGGCGGCGGCGACGCTCCGGGGGCAGGCGCAGGCACGGGGGAGGGGACATCATTCATGCGAGGGATTATCTGCCCTCACGCCCGTCATTTCGCGGTGGACTCCGCCAAGCGGATCGAGCAATATCCCAGCGGCGATCCGCTCGCCTGGGTTGGTGACGGTGCCAGCGAGCACCTCGACATTGGCTGCGTCTTCTAGGGTCTGTCCGGCGTGGCGCACCACCAGCACGCCAGGCTGGTTGTCGAGTCTCATGTTGACCGCTGCGCGGCCGCTCAGCTCCTTAAGGCGCCCTGCATGTGCCTTCTGGTAGGCGCCAAGTGTGTCTTGGGCTTGCGGTGCGCTCGGAGGGGGATCATCTGTAACCCTAGGGTGGGTTGTCGAGCTCGTCTGGCAGCATATGCTGCTCCCGTGACTTTGAATCCGTCGGCTGTTCGTGTGTTTGGAGCTCTGATCGCGGCTGGTGTGGTAGCCGTGGGCGCGATCCCTGTAGGGACCGCAGTCGCGGGGTCTCGCACGGCCTGCACAGCCCGCGGAAAGCAGCCGCCAAATGTCGGGTCCGGGAATAACTTCTTGACGGGCGTGGCCGCCACCTCGGCCTGCAACGCCTGGGCGGTGGGCTACTACCACAAGGGCACCAGCTTTCTGACGCTGGTCGAACACTGGAATGGCAAGGCTTGGAAGATTCAGCCCAGCCCCAACCCCAGCTCGAACTCAAACAGGCTCTCCGGCGTGAGCGCGCCCTCCGCCACGAATGTCTGGGCGGTCGGCTCCACCGCCGGCGGGTCGCTCATCGAGCATTGGAACGGCAAGGCGTGGAAGCGCCAGCCGAGCCCGAACGGCGTGGACGGCGGGGCGCTCACGGGTGTGGCCGCTACCTCCGCCACGAATGTCTGGGCGGTAGGCTCCACCGGCGGCGGGGCGCTCATCGAGCATTGGAACGGCAAGGCGTGGAAGATCCAGCCAAGCCCGTGCCCACCAGGCGCGCACGAGTGCGAGCTTTCGGGCGTGGCCGCTACGTCGGCCACCCACGCCTGGGCCGTGGGCTATTACTACAACGCCAGCGACGTGATGGTGACGCTGGTTGAGCACTGGAACGGCAAGGCCTGGAAGACCCAACCGAGCCCCAACCCGGCGGGCGCGAACAGCGGCGGGCTCGAGGCTGTGGTGGCCACCTCGGCCAGCAACGCCTGGGCCGTCGGCTCCTATGTACAGGTGGGCGTGAGCGCTGGGCTGACGCTCACTGAGCACTGGAACGGCAAGGCTTGGAAAATCCAGCCAAGCCCCGACCCGGGGGGCGTGAATGGCAGTGAGCTCAACGACGTGACAGCCACCTCAGCCACCAATGCCTGGGCGGTCGGCGACACCGACTTCACCAATGGTGCGAACAAGGCGCTGATCGAGCGCTGGAACGGCAAGGCATGGAACGTCCAGCCCAGCCCCGCCCCCGGCTCGAAGTCAAACGCGCTCTACGGCGTCGCTGCGCCCTCGGCCAAGGACGCCTGGGCGGTCGGCGACTACCACAACGCCACCACGAAGCCGCCGTCGCGGAATCTCGCCCTGCGCTTCATCGGAAGCTCCTGGGGCGGCTAGCCGCGCCAGCCGGTCTCCACGATGGCCATTCTCAGCCGGGATCTCTAGGCACGGAGCCCGCGGATCGGGCGGCCCGTCGATATTTTGTCAACGCCCCTTAGATCGGCTGAACGTTCGCGGCGGCCGGGCCCTTGGGGCCCTGCTCGGCGTCATAGGACACCTTCGCGCCCTCGGCGAGCGACTTGAAGCCGCTGCCGACGATCTTCGAATGGTGCACAAACAGGTCCTTGCCCTGATCATCGGGCGTGATGAAGCCAAAGCCCTTCTCGTCGCTGAACCACTTCACGGTTCCAGTTGCCATGTGTTCCCTCCCGGGAGATTGTGTGCTGCGAAACGCGGGAGGTGCTTGGAGCAACCACTACGAACGCTGGCACTACTTCGCCGGACTGCTGCCCGACCGTGCCCGTCAGTGTAGCTGGCCTCCGCCGGGGGCACGGTGAGTAGTGGTCACAGATCGAATTTCGGGCGTTGGCTGTTCGCCGTGGGGCGGAGCCCGGGAGTCCGCTTGGACGGTGCTGGCGGCCTCGCAGGCCGCGCGAGCGCGGCCTGGCTAGTCCGGGAAGATGCTCTGGGCTCGGTTGGCAGCTTCGAGGATGACCTTGGTATCCATCTGTTTGCGGGTGAGAGGGATGTCTGCAGCGGGCCATTCGCACACGAGCTGGAGCGGCCCACCCTTGGGCAGCGGCCAAATCCAATAGCCCTGGTGCCAGCGACCTCCACCTCCGCCGCCGGCCAAGGGCCACATCACTGGTCCGGGCGGGACCTGGTCCTGCCGATGGTGGGGCATGCCGGCGGTGGTGGTGGCCTTGCTGCCATCGGCGAACTGCACGCCGATTCTGAGAAGCTCGGCAGGCAGTTCTCGGTTGCGGCCGGGGCTGGGCCAGTGGCGGCCGAACAGATCGTGGTCGAATTCGAGCTGTTCGTCCTCCTCGCCGGCAGCGGCCGCGGCCTGGATCTCGAGCTCAAACCCGGCTGGGTAGACCGCCAGGTGCGTCACGTATACGGCGGCCTTGTCGGAGCGAGCGAGGAGCAGCTCGAGAGGAACGACCCCGGGTAGCGTCCCCTCCGGTGGACCTGACCATGGGGGTCGGATCGGGCGGCGGTGCTTTTCGAGCGGCAGGGGAGGAGGCTCAAAGAACTCGCTCACGGTCGAGTGAGCGTAACTCGCTGACGAGGTCCATCGATGCCCTAGTGCCGATTGATCAGACGGGGACAGCGATATCGCGCGTGGTTGCCCATCGCAGCGCAGCCCATGCGCCTTCCCGTTCTAGCAACGAGACCGGCTATCGACGAGCTGGCTCCGCCGGTGCGAGGGGCCGCGCGGGTTCGACTGCGGGCCGCCGGCGGCTGACGCTGCCAAGGCGCGGCCGGTGGTGATCGCGCCTGCGCACCCGCGCCTGGTCGGCATCCCCCAGCGGAGCGCCGCCGCCCGGTAGCACCGGTTCAGGCGGTGGCGGACCGGGCCCACTGCCACCGTCACCATCGGATGAGTCCTTGAAGCGAGCGAAGGTGTGGTAGCAGAACACGGGTGCCACAGCCAGCGCAGCCAACAACAGCGCCAGCCACGCAAATCCGAACGCCCGCTCGGGATGCAGGTCGATTCCGAATGCGAGTCCGAGCGACAAGGCCAACAAGATCAGGCTCGCGCAACAGAATCGAATGGAGAATTGCGCGCGCTTCTTGGCGCCGAGTGCCGAGCAAATCACGACGCCGAACCCGAGGAACGTGAGCACTGTGCCAACCAGCCACGAGACCGCCGTCGCCATCAAAGCCGAACCTAGACCAACGTAAGCCCGAACACAAGCCCCAGGACGATGATCGTGGCTTACGCCACCGGGTACGCGCTTACCCGGCGGTCAATGCCGCTGGGCGGCGCCGGCGTCACCGAGGCGCTGATGACGTTTGCCCTGCACTGGGTGGGGCAGCCCGTGGCGCCGGCGCTCGCCGCCGTTGTCGTGTACCGCGTGTTCAATTTCGTGCTACCGACAATTCCCGCGTTGATGGTCCGCGACCGGGTCAAGCCGCTGCTCGAGGCGGCCGACGAGGGCCGCACGCCGGCTCACGAAGAGCGCCGTCGAGCCGCGGAGCCGCTCGGCCGGTCCTAAGCGGATGATGGGAATGCCTGCTCGCAGCGTGCCGCTGCGTTGAGATAGGGCCGCGCGGGTACGTTCTCTCTCGTGACCACTCTCGCGCACGCAGTCGACGTACGCCGGCGCGCCGGGTGGTTGCCGGACGACCAGGAGGATCTAGAAGCTTGGCTTCACGGCCACCGGCAGCGGGTGGAGGCACATGGGGAACAGATCGTGCTCCACCCTGTCATTCTCGAGTTTCAGGAGCTGATTGGCAGCGATCCGGTGGTGCGGATGTACGCCAACCAGATGATCGCGCAGGTGCCGACCAACAAGCCGTACCGGGAGCGGCATGTGGAAAGCGTCGAGCAGCTGTTGCGCCTGATCAACGAGGTGCTGACGATGGCGCCTGAGTTCGGTCCCGCGATGGTGGCGACTCCCTTGGGTGCGATCCTCGACTGGACGATGGGGACACCGGCCGGCTTCGCGGCTTATCGGGACCCGCGGATCAACGCGATGCTGAAGAAGATCCTGACTGTCTGGTGCGAATTCCTCAGCAGCCGCGACTCGCTTTATGTGCTCAACGAGTCGCCATCGGGCTGGAAGTCCCCCGAGGCGCAGCGTGCGGTTGGCATCGAGCAGTTCGAGTACGACCCGCAGGACGAACATTGGGGCTTTGGCTCATGGAACGAGTTCTTCACGCGACGCTTCAAGGAAGGCGCTCGTCCGGTGGACGCTCCGGACGACGACAAGGTGATCGTGAGCGCCTGCGAGTCGCTGCCCTACGGCATCAGCAGCGACGTACAGCGGGAAGATCGCTTCTGGATCAAGAGTCAGCCGTATTCACTGGAGGACATGCTGGCCGATGATGATTCGGTTGATCAGTTCGTCGGCGGCACGGTCTATCAAGCGTTTCTGAGCGCGACCAACTACCACCGGTGGCACAGTCCGGTGGCGGGGACGATCGTCCGCGCGTTCGTCCAGCCGGGCACCTATTACTCCGAGGCCGACTCAGAAGGCAAGGACGCCGTCGAGCCGATGAACTCGCAGTCCTACCTCGCCCATGTTGCGGCTCGGGCAATCATTCTGATCGAAGCCGACGATCCCGTCATCGGTCTGATGGCCTTCGTGCCCGTCGGCATGTCAGAGGTTTCGTCGTGCCTGATCGACTCCAAGGTGACCCCCGGGTATCACACCGCGAAGGGCGAGGAGTTGGGCTATTTCCAATTCGGCGGGTCGACCCACTGTCTCGTCTTTCGCCCGGGAGCGATCGCCGAATTCGCGCTCGCAGCAATTCCTCAGCCTCACGATCCCCAAGCGCCGCTCGTGCGGGTGCGCTCGAGGCTCGCAACCGCTAACGCCACTGTCTGAAGCCCGGCCGCCGCGGCCCGCACGCACCTGCGAGCCGAGGGGGTGGGAGCGATTAGGGTGCAGGCGGTGAACGGCGCGGGTTACATCGTTCAGTCCCTAGCCGCGGAGGGGGTGGATCACCTCTTCATGGTCCCCGGCGGAATGAACGATCCCTTCATGCCCGCGATGACGGAGACGCCTGGCGTGCGCACGGTGGTTGCGGCGCACGAGGCCGGCGCGGCATACATGGCTGACGGGTATGCGCGTGGCTCGGGGCGACTCGGGGTGGCATTCGGGATCGGCGGGCCCGGAATTTTCAACATGGTCACCGCCCTCGCGGCGGCGCGGGCGGATCGCTCGGCGGTGCTGGCGATCAGCGGCGAGGTGCCGACAGATCGCGAGGGGCGCGGAGCCTTCCAGGACGCAAGCGGCGCCGCCCTCGATGATGTGTCAGTCCTTCGGCCCGTCACCGCCGAGAGTCTGAGCGTGAGTTCGCCGGCACTCCTTGATTCCGACCTCCGAACTGCGGCGCTCACCGCGCTGCGTGAGCGCATGCCCGTGCACCTGTCGGTGCCGCTCGACGTGCAGCGCGCCGAGATTGACGCGTCCTGGTCGCGGCTTCCCGAGGCTTCATATCGCCCGTTGTTCCTGGATTCCGACGCGCTGGAGGCGGCTTTTGCCATCTTCGATGCGGATGGGGGCGAGGCCGTTCAGAACATCGTCATGCTCGCCGGGCCCGGCGTGAGCCACGCGGGCGCGGATGCTGCGCTTGCGGCCGTCGCCGAGCGCTTCGAAATCCCGGTCGCAACTACGCTCGGGGCGAAGGGCGTGCTGGCCGAAGACCATCCCCTTTCGCTCGGCGTATTCGGATACGGCGGCTCGCGCTGGGCGACCGAGGCGATCCTCGATCCCCGCGTCGAGGTGCTCCTGGTCGTGGGCTCCGCACTATCGCAGCGCGACACGTTGAACTGGGATCCAAAGATGCTGCCCAAGGTCGAGTTGATCCACGTCGATGCCGATCCAAGCCTGATCGGGCGTACCTGGGCCGCGAGCGTGCCGGTGACGGCCAGCCCGAAGGCATTTCTCCGTCGGCTCGCAGCCGTGGACGGCCCCACCGCCGCCGGCCTGGAGGCGGGCAAGCCGGTGAGGCGGGCATTTCTCGCGGACATCCGCCGCCGAGGCCCGCGGACCTACGAGGCCTCGGACGCGCTGAGCGAAGCCGAGCCCATGCATCCTGCCCGCATGGTTGCCGCTGCGCGCGACGCTTGTCCGCGCGAAACGGTGCTCGCGGTCGATTCCGGCGCCCACCGCGCATGGTGCTCGCAATACTGGGCCAGCAATGGAGACGGCGACTACCTGTCACTCGCCAACCTGGCTCCGATGGGTGGCGCGATCCCGCTCGCGATCGGTGCCAAGTTCGCGCGTCCGGAGCGGCCGCTCGTTGTCGCAACCGGCGACGGATGCATGCTCATGCACGGCCTCGAGATCCATACTGCCGCCCGCCACAAGCTCTCTCTGGTGCTCCTCGTGTTTGACAACCAGGCGTACGGCAACATCTGGTATCGCGCCGCCGGGATGGGACCCGGACCGGAGAAACTGACCGAGATTGAGGGCATCGACTGGGGCGCGCTCGCCCGCTCGCTCGGCGGCGACGGCGTTACCGTCCAGCGCCCCGATCAACTCAGCGAGGCTCTCGAGCGGGGACTTGCATATCCGGGCCCATTCGTGGTGGCAGCACGGATAGATAAGCGCTACCCGACGCCGATCGCGCCGTGGCGGCGAGCCGTCGCTGAATGGGAGGACCACCACTGATGGCGAAGCTCCCCGATCCACGCCCTGGCGCCGACGCCGATCTCCTCGCCGAGATGAACCGGATGGCGAGCGTGCGGGCCCATTCAGAGGGCCGCACGGAGCTAGGAGCCGTGTACGTAGCAATGTTCAATAACCCGGACGTCGCTCGTCGGGTGGGGGCGCTGGGCGAGCAGCTGAGGTTCGCCGGCGTCCTCACTGATCGCCTCCGGGAGACCGTGATCCTGCGCTACGCCGCCCGACGCGGGCTCGAGTACGAATGGGCGCACCACGTGCGCCCGGCGCAGCTCGCCGGGCTGACGTCGGAGATCATCGCCGGCCTGGCCGACCCGACACCACCGTTGGGACTCGATCCGGTCCAGTGCGCCGTGGTCGAGGCGGTCGACTGCGTACTCGCCGACCAGGAGCTTCCCGCCGCGCTGCAGCAAAGGCTCGCGGACGCCGTTGGAAACGCAGGTGTCGTCGAACTAGTCGCGCTGTGCGGGCTGTACGCAGTGATGGGCTATATGACCACGACGTTCGCCATCGAGGTCGAACCAGGGCTGCCGAGACTGGCCGGGCCATAAGCCTCAGTAGCCGTCACGATGAACGGGCCGCCGAGCGGGTAGTTAGCCTTTTGCGACTGCGATCCATTATGTCCAGGCCGGAGGCCTTGGTGGCAGACGCGGAAAGGAAGCCGGGATGAAATCAGCAAGGCGAGACAGTGCTGAGGGCCTCGTTGACCGAGTCGGCGGTCGAATACTCGAGCTTGTCGGCAGACTCACCGGGAATCGCTCTCAGAAGCTAAAAGGCAAGGCCGGTCGCGCGCGCGGACACGCGCGGACGCGTAAGGGTAAAGCCAAGCGGGCAGCGCGCTGAGAAGAGGGTAGTTTTCGACGTGACAGGCGTAAGCGCTCGGCCCTAGCGTGCCGAACTCGATGGATCAAGCTCCGGCCCTAGCGTGCCTCGATCGTCGCTCGAACGAGATGTGCCCACCAGCGACTCCCGTCGCCGCTGGGCGAGCGAAAGCCCCGGGGCTTCAAACACGAGAGTTCGTGCGAGGTGATCGTGGAGCCCTCGGCGCTTGGAGCTGAAAGGAATGAGGAGGAAGCCGGCAAAGAAAGGCAGCGCTGCCAGCATCATCCCCGCCCAACGGACCAGAGCGCTGCGCACATCGATGAGCTCACCGCTCGAGCTCAACACGCGAATCCGCAATACGCGGTTCCCGGGCGTCTGACCCGTGGAGGTCCAGAAGACCACGAAATAACCGACCATCCAAACGATGTACGCCGCCGCGCCGAGCGCCAACAGGATCGTTCTGAGCAGGGGCGGAAAGTGGAAGAGCGAGGCGATGAGCGAAGCCCCCAAGGACACGAGCAGAGCCGCGACATTGATCAGCGCCGCATCGATCGCAAAAGCGATCCCGCGCGTAATCAGCCCGACATAGCGTTGCGGGGACGCTTCAGGGGGCCGCGTGACGAAGGACATCCGCCGGGATGCGCGCCGTGCCGTGCTCACGGGGCGCCGGAAGCGGTCGGTTGCGCGGGAGGAGCGGACCTCGCCACGCGGCGACGCACCAGACGGCGGGCCGCGCGCTCGAGCCAGTCGTCGGCGTCGCGAGAGTGAGTACGGACCTGGTCGCCGAACTGCTCGGCGAAACCGAGACCCTGCTGCGTGATCGCGGCTGTCATGGCCGGGCTGACCGCAACCTCGTCGACCAGCTGCCAAAGGGCCTCGCTTGCCAAGAGGCCATCCACGAGTTGATCGAAGAGCCCAACCTCGAACAGAGACACGACGAGTTGCCTGGCAGCATCGCTTTCCAAGGCGCGGCGGATCGCGGCCCGTGCCGGCTCGCTGTTGATCGCTGCAATCAACATCCTGTCGAGTTCGGGGCTGCCAAGGACGCGCACCATGGCCCGTCGCTGCAAATCCACCCCCGCGTGCACGGCAGCGGTCGTCATAGCGGCAACCGGCCGCATCGGGATAGCCACGACGTGCCTGGTGAGGGTGGCGAGGGGGGCCAGCGGGCTAGCTCGGCGCTGGGAGGTCATGCGGACAGAGCCACATGTTTGCGCCCGGCGCGGTCGTCGCGTTCCCCCGCCGCGAGCCGGCCTCAGCTCACAGCCTGCTTGACCAGCGCGCTGAGCCGCTCCTCCTCAGCAGTGCTCAGCTTGGTCAGCGCGTAACTGACGGGCCACATCGCCCCGTCGTCCAGGTTCGCCGTCTCCGGATCGCATTCGAAGAGGCCTCGCCCGACGCCGACCCTGCCGCGGAGCTTGGCATCACCGCCCGCGAACGCGAGGTCCTCATGCTGCTTGCTGAAGGGAAGACAAACCGCCAAATCGCCGAGACGCTCGTTATCACCGAGAAGACCGCCAGCGTCCACGTCTCCCACATCCTGGCCAAGCTTGACGCGCGCAACCGCAGCGAAGCCGCGGCGATTGCGCACCGGCGCGGACTCACCGCATCGGCCGACGATGATCGTCTTTAGCTTCTCCGGCGCCGAGGGCGCCACGGATCACCGAGATGGAGCTCGCCATCCATGATTACCAGGACCTTTTCTAATCGGCGTGGTGATCCCGCCCGTGTGCCAGGCGCTTCATGGGCAGATCACCGCAACCGATATTCGAATCGCGATGAGGTGGACTGCGTCCTTCCCGCGGACCCTGAGGCATTTTCACACGACACCGTCGGGTGGCGTTTTCACACGCCACGACGGATAACCGCATACGGCTGGGGATCCGCGAGCCGGCCTCAGCTCACAGCCTGCTTGACCAGCGCGCTGATCCGCTCCTCCTCAGCAGCGCTCAGCTTGGTCAGCGCGTAACTGACGGGCCACATCGCCCCGTCGTCCAGGTTCGCCCTCTCGCTGAAGTCGACGGTCGCATAGCGAGTCTTGAACTTCTCAGCGCTCTGAAAGTGGCACACGACCTTGTCGCCGTTGGCGTAGGCCGGCATCCCGTACCAGTTCGGTCGCGAGAGTGTGGGCTCGAGGTGCCTGGATTCCTGGCGGGGCGGCCGGAATGTCCTTGGCCGAGGGCATCGGCCGGATGATCAATCCAGTGCCCCCGCCGGAGGCGCGACTCAGTTGCCCGCGTCGCCAGCAGTAGCGAAGGCTCGCGCGGGCCGGTGGCGCGAGGCTCGCGAGCATTGCGCCTGGGGTGAGCGGTCTCATGGTCGCGAGTATCGGAGCTCTGACATTCGCTGGCCTGCTCTTTCTAGCCACCATTACGCTCGCCTTCTACGCGCGCCACTCGCTGGCGCTCGCGGGACGACGTGATCCGCGTTTACGACAACTGGGTCCGCAAGGATCGGTCCGCCGGCGAGTCCGGTCGCGCACGGGTAGCGAACGCCGGTCTTGGGCATGAGCGGTTCTTGGAGCGGCTTGACGAGGAGGTGCCTGCAAAGTGGGCCCGCGAAGTCAGACGACTGCTCGGTGAAGCGGCCTGGGCCGAGCCCATTTGAGCCCAGCACGAGGCCGATCGGCAGCGCGTGGAGGAGGAGCTCGGCGACGGTGGCAAGTCCTTCCTTCGCCCGTGCCTGCGTGGCGATGTTCTGGGGGATGAGCAAGGCGGTGGTGCCGGGGAGCTGGAGCCACGCGAGCAGGGACGCCTGTCGCTTGACTAGAAAGAGGAAGGTGTGCCTTAGCTTGAGTGGTTTGACCAGTTCGATCTTGTAAGCAAAGAGCGCCTCGTGCGCCGACCACGCCCGGAACAGCACCGGCATCAGCTGGCTTGGCGCACTCGGCGGGCTCGTCGCGCTTTCCCTCGTCGTTTCCGTTTCCGTCCTCGCTAGCCGGCGATAGACGGAGGCACACGCCAACTCCGAGAACAGCGGACGCTCCCAGTATGGCCGTTGCACGAGAGAGACGGTGGCTGGCGGTCAAGCTGAGCCTCGAGAAAGTCGAGTGACGTGATTCTGGGGCGCCGACCGGCTCAGAAGTTGGCTGATCCACCCCTCAACGTAGCCGGGAATAGGAGGGTCCCATGCGTTTCATCCGTTCAGGGTGATGCTGGCGGGACAAGCTGAGGTAGCGTCGCGGTCGCAGTGAATCGCCGGGTGGCCTCGAGGGTGAGCAGCCATTGGTGGAGCCCGCGTCAGCGAGGCACATCAGCCCGAAAGTCATGCAGCCAGAGCCGATGCGCGATAACAGAGTCAGCGGCATCGGGAGATGGAGTATTGAGCCTCACACGAGAAGGAGACCGAGCTATGCCAACCATTGAACGCATCGAGAGCTGGCACGGCGAGGACGTGCTCGACGGCGCCGGAGGCAAGGCTGGACGTCTGGAAGACGTGTACTACGACCCGACAACGCACGAGCCGGTTCTGCTCTCGGTCAAACACGGAATGCTGGGGCGCCAGGTGGCATTGGTACCAGCGGAGGAGGCGGTCCTGAGCCGCGACTACCTGCGGGTTCCGTACAGCGCAGAGCAAATCCAGCACGCCGAGAGTGGATCGGCCGAGGAGGAGTTCAGCAGGGAGCAGGTCGCTGCCGTCGGCGCGCTGTTCGACGTCACGCTGCCCTCGAGTGGGCCGCTCTACAGCGCCAGCCTGATCGAGCGCCGGCGCCTCGAAGCCGAGCAGGCCGAACGGCGCGCGCAGGAGCTGGAGCGCGAGGCACAGCAGCGGGCAGCGGAGCTCGAGGACGCGCGCAAGCGGGCTGGCGCGGCGGCAGAGGAGGCTCAGGCAGCTGAGCACGAGCGCGACGAGGCAGCGGCGGCCGCGCTCGAGGCCAGCCGCAAGTCACCTCCGCGGTCCTAGCCATGGTCTAAGAAATCAGGCTCGCCTGATCAGAGGATGCAGCTCTTGCCGCATGACCGGCTTCGGCCAGAGTGCCGAGGGGAGAACCGACAAACAGTGGGAGGTTGACAGGGATCGAGTAAGGGGAGTTGGCCGGGCTATCTTCGCGGCGGTATTCCTGATGATCGGCGGCGTGCTGAACATCATCTACGGGATCGCCGCGATCAGTAAATCCCACGTCTTTGCACACAACACGCATTACGTCTTCGCGAGCCTCAGAGGCTGGGGCTGGGTCACGTTGATCATCGGGATCATCGAGCTTCTCGCTGCGTTCTCGCTCCTGGGTGGCGGTACGTTCGGCCGCTGGTTTGGGATCTTCGCGGGCAGCCTCGCCGCGCTCGCCGCGCTGCTTTCGATCCCGGCGGATCCACTATTGGCGTTGGCGATCTTCGCGCTGAGCCTGTGGATCATCCACGGGTTTGTTGTTTACGGAGAGCCCGAGCCGGCGACGCCCACAGGACGCGCGTCCGGCACCTGAGACTCGCGAGCGCCCGGCCAAAAACCGGCTGAGGAGGGGGCATGGCTAGCCGAAGCGATCGGCAACGTCGTGCCCCCTGGCTCTGGTTGTCGCGTTCAGCCCGATCCCCAGCGTCGCGGTGGTGCCAATCGTCGCGACCTCGCGCGGGAAGGTCAACCACCCCGCATTCGACTGTGACTGGATTGCCGTCCCGCCCGTCATCAGCGCAACCGTGCATCTCGCCGGCGGCGGTGCGAGCGCGAGCGGCGCCGGAAAGCCGGACCTTGGTCGAGGTCGCGCTCATGCTGCTCCCCGCTTGACAACCTCAGCCCACGAGCAAGCGCCGTTCGTCGCCTCGGCTTATTGGGAGTGTGTCGGTTGGGTCAGTACTCTGGCGTAAATGGCAGTCACCGAAACCTCGAACGACACAGCGCTGGTTCCCGTTTGCTCGCTCCCGATCATTGGGGCAACGACAGTCGAAGACGCTGTCTTTTACACGGCGGTCGGTGCAGTCGCCGCTTTCGGCTGGATGTCCTGGCCAACCGCAGCGCTGTTTGGTGCCGGGCATGCCCTTCACCAGCGCGCCCGCAACGTCATACGGCCGGGTGCTATCGGACAGGCGCGCGAGGCGCTGATCGAGGCCGTCGATGACGTGATTTAGCCGAGCCGCCATGACGTGCTGCATATCCCGGCGCTGTGCCTCTCGCGAGAGCAAGGACGGCGGTCAGTAGTAGTCCTCCACTTGCGCTGACCAGCGGGTGGAGTCGTCGCCGGGCGTGAGCTTGACCTGATAGACGCCAGGGCCCGAGTCGAACGTGCGTATCTGATCGCTGCCAGCGTTGAGGTCAAACACGCTCACGCTGGTGCCGCTGTCGAGGTTCGCGACGTGTGCGGTCGGGCCCATGCAGAAGAAAATGAACGTGCACGTGCCGTTGTAAGACATGCGGTAGACGATCCGCCAACGCGTGCCGCGAATCCGGAAGGGAGGGGACGTCTGCCCGCCCCGGTCGGTAAACGTGATCAGAGCGCGCCAGCGTGGCGCCTCCGCGACCGACAGCGAGACGGAGGAGCCTGGCCGCAGCTTCAAACCAGGAGACGGAGTCTGACCGGTGACGGTCCCCGGGCTCGCCCCAGGGGCGGGCACCTCGTGGATGCTCGCACGTAAGCCGAGCTGCCGAAGGCTGCTGAGAGCATCGCCCGAGGAGAAACCGACGATCCGCGGGACGGCCACCGGCGGCGCCCCGGCGCTCAGCAGCGCCAGCACGCGGGAGCCCTCTGCCACGCGCACGCCCGCCTTGGGACTCTGCTCGATCGCCGTATCCCGCCGCGCGGAGCTGTAACGGGTGCGGAATCCCATATGGAGGTGGGTCCGCCGCAAGCTCGCGCTGATCTCGGCGCGTGTCAGCCCCTTCAAGTCAGGCACTCGTACCTGGCGCGCGCCGCCGATCAGGATCGCTCCGCCGATCATCACCAACAGAAGCACAAGAACAAGCGCGTACGCCGCCAACGTGACCCGCGTTCGCGCCCACCTTACGTCGCGGCGCGGCGATGTCCAGGGTGCGATGAGGGTACCCGCGGATCCTTTGCCGCGTGATTGGCTGTCGGCGCCGGCCGCTCGAGGAGGCTCCGGCAGTACCGGCGAGGTCAGGCTTGATCGCTGGATGGGGGCAAAGGCCTCCGCCATCTCGCTGCCATCCCGATATCGCTGGTTCGGATCCTTGGCAAGGGCACGCTCGACGACCGCGCGCAGAGCCGGCGGGGTGGTTGATGGCAGCGGCGGGGGCGGATCCTGCAGATGACACAGGGCAAGCTCGACTGCCGAGGTGCCACTGAAGGGCGGGCAGCCGGCCAACATCTCATACAGCACCACGCCGATGCTGTAGACATCCGTCGCCGGACTGGTGCCACGGCCGCGAGCTTGCTCGGGCGCCATGTAGCACGGTGTTCCTACCACCGTGGCCGCGACATTCTCGCCGCCCCCGAGCAGCCTGGCAACGCCGAAGTCGGCGACCTTCACCCGACCGCTTGAAGAGATCAGGACGTTGGCCGGCTTGATGTCGCGGTGCACGACGCGCCGCGCGTGCGCGGGCGCCAGCGCGCGACACAACTGCTCGGCCACCTCCCGCGCCTCCCAGAACGCAAGCTGGCCACGGCGCAAACGAGCCGCGACACTCTCACCTTCGACGAGCTCCGTAACGTAGTACAGCCCCTCCTCGGCGTGTCCAACATCGAAGATCTGCACGATGCCGGGATCGCTCACGCTAGCCATCAGCTGGGCCTCTCGCTCGAAGCGCCGCACCCACTCCGGATGATCAGTCCACCACGGCTTGATCACCTTGACCGCTACTGATCGCGCCAAAAGCCTGTCCCGTCCCCGATAGACCCTGCCGAAGGCACCCTCACCGATCACGGCGTGGAGCTCATAACGACCGTTCAGGGCACGCCCGCTGAGATCGGGCATACGTGGGGGGGCAGCGGATAACGACATCAGGAGGGCGAGGTGCGCTCGGACATGATCGCCGATCGCGCTCGCGCGAGGTCGCGGCAGGTATCGAGGCTGCGCCACGCCGGCCCTGCTCGCCCGGTGTCCGCACAAGGGGCTTCGCTGGCGCCTTCGCGTGAAGCGAGCGCCACCCAGTCCGCGCCTCGGACTTCTCTCTTCGCCGAATGTCGAGAGTCCGGGCCTCGCGTCTGTGCGATCGCTTTTGTCGTCCCACGGCGTGCGCTCACGCGATCGGACCTCGCGACAAACCGCGCGTCCCGGCCGCCCGCTCCTCGCGCGCAACAGTACGGCCGATCGACTTGCCCCCCTAGTGCATCAACTTGGACTCGCTGGCCTAGTTTTCGACCGGCCTTGACACGAGGTTCGGGTGACGACGTCGCCAACGCTCGTCGTCGAACGAAAGCGGGGGCCCCTCGGGTGACGACGTCACGGTTCTGTCGCTGCCGGATCCCACCAGGAGCAGAAGCGTGACGACCAGCTACGGAGTCATCGAGAATGCTGAGCTTTCGGAATGGAGCAGTTAGGCGATGTCGCCGCCAAGGGTCGACCGACGGCCTCGCGACAAGCCGCTCGTCCCGATTCGGGCCTGATAGCGGCGCCAGGGGCCTGCGAGTTCGCGCGAAGACCGGTGATCGACGCGATGCATCTCCCGTTCAACGGCGATCGCAGCGATGATCCGATTGGCCCGATGGTGAACACGCTGTCGGATTGTCTCGGCTCGCCGGCAGCCGCCGAGGCCCCCTGAATCCGAGGGCTAATCGTTGATATCGAGGACTGGCGTGATGTCCGGCAACTGCTGGTCTGCCTCGGTGTGTTCGTTGGGCACCACGGCGGTGCCGAGGGCGAAGAACTCGATTACGTGGCTGCCCCAGCCGTGGTTGTTCTCGTGCAGCTTGACCTCGACGATTCCCAGAACGCCGCCACCGATTGCCTCGGCCTCTTTCTGCATGCGCTCCATCGCGAGCTCGCGCGCGTCATACAGGGCCTGGGTGTACTGCTCAAGTTCGACGTTCTGACCCGTCTGGCGGAGCGACTGCATCATGCCGCGATGAGCGACGTGGTAGACACAGTTGCCCATGACCATTCCCACGGGGCGCTTGCCCGTCTGCATCAGCGTCCAGAAGGCCTGACCACTGAGATCGGATGTAAATGGGCGCCCGTTGGGAGCGCGGTGGACCTTGCCGCCCTTGTGCTTGACGGCGGTGCCGATCGCGATGAACTCCGCCATGTCGGCGCCCCACTCGTAACGCCCGATGTCTAGGCGAACCCCGACGATGCCGTCGGCCCCCAGCTGATCGGCCTCCTCCTCCATTCGCGTCATCGCAAGCTCGCGGGCCGAGTACATCGCCTGGGTGAGGACGCCCATCTCCTGGCTCGCCTTCCAATTGGCCTGCTGATAGCCGATGTGGTAGATGCTCGAGCCCACCACCAGGCCCACCGGCTCGAAGCCCGCCTTCTCCACGCACAGGTACTCGTTCACGGACAAGTCGGAGGTGAACAGCCCGCGGGCGTTCATTTCTAGACGCTCGCTGGCGTGCTCGGCGAGGCCTTCGGTACTCGTCGGATCGTATGTCGACATCAGATGCTCTCCTGAAAGTGTTCGCGAACTAGGCGCCGAGGTTGATTGACATGACCGGCGTCCCAAGCGGGGCGGGGTGAGGCTCATGCGCGCCGAGTCGAATCGCGGTGCCCAGCACGTGCATGGAGACGATGAAGAAGTGCCCCCTGTAACCGGGGCTCTCGTACTCGTGGTGATCGATCTGGTGCGTAAGTGTCGAGATGACCATGTCGTTCGCGCCGACCGCTCTCGCCTGACGGCGAACCTCGTCCATCGCCAGCTTGCGCGCTGCGTACACGCCCGCGGTGATTTCGGTCATCTCCTGATTGCCCCACCATGAGCGCATCATCTGACTGGCCTGGACACTGAGTGAAACCACCACCACTGAGGTATGGCCGATCACGCCCACCGTCTCTGCGCCGATCCGGCGCAGCTTGTCGACGTCCTGGGCCGAGAGCGCGCACATCCGTGGCCCCGAGCGGCCAGAGTTGCGAGAGGCGAGCGTCGTTTCACGCACGGCGGTGCCGAAGACCACGTACTCAACGTTGCCGGGCTCGTCGAGAAAGCTGTTCGTAGTCATCTCGATCCCGATCACGGCGTCCGCGCCAGCGAACCGCGCCTCTTGACTCAGACGGTCGAAAGCGCGCTGACGCGACAGGTTCCACGGCGCTGCGAACGAAGCGATCTCCTGGATCCCTCCTCCAAATGAGCTCCAGCCGTAGTTCTGCCAGCCGTGCTGGACGACAGAGGAGCCCATGATCTGAGCGAGCGGCGTCAAACCGGACGCTTGCGCGATCGCGTACTCCTTAGCACTCAGATCGCTGCTGAAGACAGGCGATCCCGCCGCCTCGATGCCCTTCAGGCGCTGTTCCGCTCCGAGCGGAATACCCCCGCGCTGGATGCGCTCGAGATCGACCGCTGCCGCTTGACGTTCCTCGTCGCTGAGCGGTACCGGTCGTTTCCCGAACAAGGGCAAAGCAAGCCAATGCTGACAGATCGCTGATGTCGATCAAAAGGGACGGGGAATGCGGGGCGCAGCGTCGTGCCAGGCCTAAGCTCACCGGTGGGTTCGGTGCGCACTCCGTGCTCGAGTGCGTGGGGTCTTGAGCAGTCGGAGCTCACGGCGATCGAGATCGCTACCGGAGTCGTGCGCTGCCACGGAAGCGGGTCAGTTAGTGAGTCGGCCCGCGGGATCGCCCTGGCGGTGTTCTCCTCGGCGTGGCGATTCTCGCTCTCGCGCCGACACACCGGGTGGGCGACCGCGCACAGCGGCCATCTACTCGAGCAACAACCAACAGCGATCGCCCAGCTCGCGCAAGACGGGCAGTTGGCCGCCCAGGTCGACGCCCTCGTGCTCACCTCGCCGGACATGGACGGCGCCGAGGTGTGGGGCGGGCTCGCGTTAGCCCTCCACGCAACCCGCGGCCCCTCCCCGGCGAGCGAGCTTCGCGCGATCGAGGCGATCCTCTGCGCCGACGGAGCCGACGGCGAGCGTGCGAGCATCAAGGAGATCGCCGGGCAAACGGGCATCAGCGTGCAGACCGTTCGGCGCCGGCTGAAGCTTCGGTTGCTGAAGCCCGCGCTGCGCGACGCGTTCGGGCAGGGGCACCATCAGCGCGAACGTCGCCTAGGCCGCCGACCGGCTGCCAAAAGCGCAGCAGCACGCGCTTAGTCGGCAGCTAGCCGCAAGTCAAATGCGGCAGCCGAAACTGCGCGCGGCTCCAGCGCGCACAATGCCGCATCCTCACGCGCGCGAGCGAACTCAATCGTCAGACCAGCGGGCAATTGGCACAGGCGCTCGATGTGACACCAAAAGCCGCGTCGCAAGGCCGCGTACCGCGCACGGCGCAAGCTCGCCGCCGTGCTGCCCCCAGCAGCCTGAATTTGCCAAGCAACCGCTCCGGTCATGGCTGCTTGCGCTTGTCGGATCGCCAGTCACGTGCCAGGCACGCGGCGACGACCCGCAAATGTCAGCCTGCGACGATGTCGGCGACTGAGGCCCAACCCAACTCTAGGAGACGATGGAATGCTCATTGAGCGCGTCCGCACCGACCCCGATCCGTATGAGCCGTTCCTGCTCTCCCAGGCCATCCGCGCCGGCGATTTGCTGTTCGTCTCCGGGCAGGCCGGCTACGACGATGGTGGCCAGATCGTCGAAGGCGGTTTCGACGCCCAGGCGGCCCAGGCGTTTGCCAACCTCGAGCGCGCCCTGCGCGCCGGCGGCGCATCGCTTGGCGACGTCGTCAAGGTGACGATCTTCGTCACGGAGATGGCAGCTAACTTCGCGACCGTCGTGGAGCGTCGGCGCCGGCACTTCACGCCGCCCTATCCAGCAGACTCAATCGTAGAAGTCGCCGGCCTCTACACCCCGGAGGCGCAGATCGAGATCGAGGCAATCGCAGTGGTGGGCGGCGAGCGGGCACCTTAGCTGGTTCAAGCGCCCTGACACGTATGTCGCGCTCTTCGGCCTGACCGCTTGCCCGCGAGCCTAATCCCTCCCATCATCGGCACGCACGTCCGAGGCGCGCGCACTCAGACGGGGCAGCCTCAACGCTTGCTAGAGCCCGCTACCCCTACTTCCCCTAGCGCTCGCTACCTCCGGTTCAGCCAGACCCTCGGCCGCACCGCGCGTCGTGCTGCGCCCAACCGTGAACTATCTGGATGAGACCTACAAGCGGCTGGCGCGCGATTGGCCGCAGGAGAAGCTCGTCGCTCGCTACGCGAGCTCCAGCGAACTGGGCGCGCGCTGTGTAGATCCCTCGGCCCGAGCTCACACGCGCCGCCGGCATCTCGGGCTCGGGCTCGCGATCGCCGCCCGCACCTCCCAAAGCCTGGCGGGCGCATCGAGCTGGATAGCACGCCGGCAAGGGAAGCGAGTTTCGTCTCATCGTGCCATCGTGTACAGCGCCGCGATCGCAAGCACACGGGCCCCTCGATCGCGGCGGACCTCGGCGAAGTGAGACGGATCGGCGCGACGTAGGAATCTCATGCCGTTCTTACGCGACGCTGATTCGGCGTACCGGCCCGCCGGGCCCATCCATGCGCAAGCGGGCCCCCGGCAGCCACACGATCAAACCCAGCGTCAGCGCGGCGCAACCGAGTACCCCGGTGACTCGCCAGCACGCATACGGCGTCCAGTGCGTCACCCGCCAGGCGCGATAGCCGATCCTTCGCCGCGCGATCCCGATCACGCGGTTGCCGCCGCGAACGAAAGGGCCGCGGCAGCCCACAGCAGAAGTGCCAAGGGATGGGTGAGCTGTGCGAGCAGCTCCGCGGGCCACCGGAGCCCACCGCGCCGTTTAAGCTCGTTGGGCCGTACTGCAGCGCGCGCCGCTGCGCTTCCGCTGCTGCTCAGTCCGTTCCGCGAGGCGCGCAGGTCGCGCAGCAGCAGCCCGACCGCCTCCTCGGGATCAACCCCTCGTCGTGCTCGCCAGTGATCGGCGCGCGGCCACCGGTGATCGCCACAGGCCACCAGGCTCGCAAACACCGGCCCGGTAGTTCATCCGCGCTTCGCCGCCGTCGCCCTGCGGAATTCCCGCCATACCGCCGGGGTGACTTCAGGTGGGGCGATCGATGCCCACGAGTGGAGCTCAGAGGCGCCAGCGATCACTTGGCTCCTACTGGTCCACGTCCACGCGCACCAAGCCTTACCCGCGAGCGAGGAAATAGCGAATCCGAGCAATACCTGGAGGGCGTGCCGTCAGACAGCCCTTCGGTCTCATATGACCGCGTGGCCGAGCGCCGCCGCGCGGTCGCGCTGGCGCGCCATTATCGAGAAGCCGAAGGCGTTGTCGATCGTCCAGATCGCTGACGCATCTGGGCCGTTCGCCAGCGACCGTCAAAGCCTACTTCTACGACCCCACCGGCGAGAAGGCCCGGGCGGTGAAGGCGCGCTACGTCGGGGTCTGCCGCGGCTGCGGCGCCTACACCCAGCCGCGCAACGGCAAGGGCGACGCCTACGCGCTACTGCAAGCGCTGCCACCCCGGCGCGATCAAGCCGCGCTGGACCCGCGAGCTCGTGCTCGAAGCGATGCGCGAATGGCAGGAGCGCTATGGGCGGCTGCCCTCCTCCTATGACTGGTCGCGCACGCACGCGCGGCGGCGAGGCGGACCAGGCGCTTCGCCGGTTGAGCGAGGGCGAGTGGCCGGCGGCGAGCGTCGTCAGCAAGCTGTTTGGCACCTGGGCAGCCGCCCGCGCTGGCGTACGAACAGCGCAGAATCGGCGAGGCGAACAAGCGTGTGAGCAATACCTCATTATCCGTGAGGAGAAAGCCCGCAGATCTCGACGATGGGTCGCTAGCCAGCCGTGCCGAGACGGCGCCGGGAGCGACCAATCGAAACCGTGCCGCGCAGGCTGCTCACGAGAGCCGAAGCGGCGGCGTCGCTCGGGATGAGCGTCGCCCACTTCGAGCGCTACGTGCAGCCTTTCGTGAAGGTCGTGCCGTGCGGACAACTGCTGCTGATCGAGCCGGCGTCGCTGGATCGCTGGGTGCAGGAGCACGCGCGGCTCGCCAGCGCCGTGGCGTAAGCGCGCAATCTGCGGCTTGCGGGCGCCCAACTATGGCGCGATCATCGACCACGCTCCTCATGCGAGGCATCCCGGCCTTCCGCTGCAGAGAAGCTGATGAACGACGGATACCGAAAGACGCGAACGACCGGCCTGTACATCCGGCACAACGCCAGCTGTCCGGCATACGAGGACCAGCGGCGGCGGTGCCGCTGCGAGCCGTCGTACCGGATACGCCGGCGGATCGACGGCAAGCCCCGGTGGAGCCCGGTCTTCAAGGACCGAGCGTCAGCGCTCAGTTGGGACGGCCATGAGGCTAACGCCGAGCGCGCGATGCGCGTCGTGCGCCGGCAAGGACCGACCTTCGGCGAGGTCGCCGAGGAATGGTGGGCGCTCGTCGAGGCGGGCAGCTATGCGCGCCGACGCGGACGCAGCAAGCAGCTAGCCAAAACCACGATCGCGGACTATCGGCGGATCCTGTTCGGGGGCGGTCAGAGGCGCGCGCCGACACGGCAAGCGTGAATCGATCGCGCTAATCGAGCGGTGCGGTCCGTTGCCGATCGCCGAGCTCAATGACGCCTTCTGGCAGTCGCTAATCGATGAGCTCGTAAGCCGTGGCGCGTCGTATTCGCGGATTGCCACGTACCTCGCGGTTATCCGCCATATCTACGCGTACGCGCGCCGAGCCAACCGAAGGCTCGTGCCTGGCGACCCAACGCGCGAGTTGGCGATGCCGGCGAACGACGGCAAGCCGCGAGAGCGGGTGGCAACCAGGGAAGAGGCAGCGAGCCTGGTCGAGGCCCTACCCGCTGTCGAGAAAGGAACCGCCTTGTCCTGGCAGGAAGTGATTGCGATTCGCGGCTCGAGCGAGACGCGCCGTGGCGCTGGGGCGCCGCTTCGGCGTCAGCGACAGCCTGATCGGCAAAGTCAAACGCGGCGAGCTCTACAGGACACCTGAGAGCTGCCGCTCGCCGGAGGCCAGCGATCGCGCCGGCTGGGCGCTCGCCTTCTATACGGCATGCGACGCAGCGAGATCGGCCGCGCGCGACTGGGCGCACGTCTTCTGGGACGCCGATGAGGTCATGGTGGCCGCGTCAAAGTCCGATGCCGGGGAGGGGCGCCGGATCCCGATGGTCGGACCGCTGAAGAAGATCCTGCGCGAGGAGTGGATCCGCCAAGGGCAGCCGAAGGACGGACCGATCGTGACGCGCTCGGTTCACTCGGGCAAGTGGCAGGCGCGCGCCGATGAGATCTGGAGGAACGCTGGGCTCAGACGGATCACGCTGCACGAAGCGCGCCACACCTACGCGAGCTTCCTCATGGCAGCCGGGTACAACGTCAAGCAGATCCAGGAGTATCTGGGCCACGCCGATCTGATCACGACCGCCCGCTACATCAAGAACCTTCCGGTCCCAAGAGGAACCACCGAGCGGGCGAAGCTCGAGGCCTACCTCGCGCAGGAGATCGGAGATATTTGAGCCCTCAAGATGGACACAAATGTGGACACACCTGTCAGCCTCGCTGTCGTTTGTAGGGGTTCGTTGGGCACCGTCGCGTCCTTCGGCCATGAGCCCGCGAAATCGAGCCGTGGATTTGCAGGCAAAACCCCGTGATGACGGCGATGCCGGAGGAGGGACTCGAACCCCCGACACGCGGATTATGATTCCGCTGCTCTAACCGACTGAGCTACTCCGGCGCGACGATCAGGCAGGCAAGGCTAGCGCCCGATGCGCTCAGGCTCGCGGCCCGGCGCCAGAGGCAGTCGGGCTCATTCCGCTTATCGATGCCGCTCCGAGTAGCCGTGCGAGGTGGTCCGGGCAAGAGCAGCAGCGACCCTCGCGTGCCTCTCCTCGCCGTCCCAAACGTCTCCGAGGGTCGCGACACGGGCAAGATCTCGCGGCTTGAGCGGGCCTTCGACGGGCGCCTGCTCGACCTCCATTCCGACCGTGACCACAACCGCTCGGTCTTCACGCTGGCAGGAGTTCCCGGCGAGCTCACCGCGAGTGTGCTCGGAGGAGCGGGAGCTGCGAAGGAGCTCCTCGATCTCCGCGACCACCAGGGCATCCACCCCCGTGTGGGCGTGCTCGACGTCGCGCCGATCGTCTACCTGGAGCCTGAAAATCGCGGCGCCGCGTGCGCTGAGGCGCTCGTGCTGGCCGACCGGCTCGGGCACGAAGTAGGCCTCCCTGTATTCCTCTACGGCGAGCTCGCCGGCGGCCGCGCGCGCGCTGAGCTGCGCCGTGGGGGATTCGGAGAACTCGCTGCTCGGACAGCGCGGGGAGAACTTAAGCCGGACTTCGGTCCGAGCCACCTCGCACCCCGGGCCGGCGCCGTGCTGGTCGCCGCCCGGTCGCCGCTGATCGCGTTCAACATCGAGCTCCACTCTGGGGAGACGCTGGCGAGCGCCAGAACGATCGCAGGGCTGATTCGCGAAGGTGGCCCGGAGGGCCTCCCCGGAGTCCGAGCGCTCGGGCTCTGGCTGAACGAACGCAACATCGCGCAGATCTCGACCAACATCGAGGATCACCTCACGGCGCCTCCGCGCGACGTCGTAGAGGCAGTCGCGCGCCACGCGCGCATCGAGGCGATCGAGCTCGTGGGGCTCGCGCCACAGAAGGCACTTGAGGGCCTTCCGGAGGGAGTCGAGGCTCGGAGAATCCGTTCGATCGAGGACGCGCTCGCGGCGGCGGACGCCGCGAGATAAGGACATCTAGAAAAGACGCACTCGCGGTTTAGCCCGCGACCATTAAGCTCCATACAGCGATGGCCCAGACCAAGCGTAAGCGACGCACGAAGCACCGCGGGACCGCCGCGGGCACGGTCGAGCGACGCGGGCGGACCTCGCGCCCGCTGTCGGACAAAGAGCGCAAGCAGCAGCAGCGCACGGACGCGCGCGAGAAGCGACTGAACACGCCGCCCACGTGGAAGTCCTCGCTGACCCGGGCGGGCTTCGCTGCGGTGCTGCTGTTCTTCCTGTTGCTGCTGACCGCCAAGGGCAGCAATCGCCTGCTCGTGGCCGTCGTCTTCACGGCGGTCGCGCTCGCGATCTACGTCCCAGCCGGCTACTACATCGAGTTGTTCATCTGGCGGCGGCGACAGCGCCGCAAGCAGGCTGGCCTAACCGGGGGACCGAAGCGATGATCGACGTGCGCGCGTTCACCGTCGGCCCCGTCCAGGAGAACTGCTACATCGTGCGTGCCCAGGGCGCGGAGAGCGGCGTGGTCATCGATCCCGGGGAGGAGGCCGACCGTCTGCTCGAGGCACTCGAAGCACTGGAGGTCAGGCAGCTGGAGGCGATCCTGATCACCCACACGCACTTCGATCACGTCGGCGCGGTCGCACCCGTGGCGAGGGCGACTGGCGCGCCGGTGATCTGCCCGGAGCTCGAGATCCAGGTGCTCGCCAACATCATGGATTACGTGCCGTGGCCGGAGTTCGGGCCCTTCGAGAGCTACGAGGCCGACCGCACGGTCGCTGGGGGAGAGCGTCTGGCGCTGGCGGGGCTCGAGTTCGAGGTGCTGTTCACGCCTGGCCACAGCCCCGGCCACGTGAGCTACGCGCTTCCGGAGCACCAGGCGGTCTTCTCGGGCGACGTCCTCTTCCAAGGCTCCGTGGGACGCGTTGACCTTCCCGGCGGCGACTGGCCGACGCTGCGCTCCTCGATCGAGTTGTTGCTCGACTCCCTCGCCGAGGACACCACGGTGTATCCAGGTCATATGGGGACCACCACGCTCGGCCGCGAGCGCGCATCTAACCCGTTCCTGCGCGAGCTCGTCTGAGGGCCCTAAACCCGTGATCCAGGCCCCGCGTGGCACGTTCGACGTGCTTCCCGAGGATGCCGCCCTACGCGAGCGCTTCGAGCGGCACGCGAAGACAATCCTCGAAGCCGCCGGCTACCGGCGCATCGAGACGCCCGCCTTCGAGGCCACCGAGCTGTTCGCGCGCGGGGTGGGGGAGGCCACCGACATCGTGCGCCATGAGATGTACACCTTCGACGATGGCGCCGGTCGTTCCCTGACTCTGCGACCCGAGGGGACCGCTCCCGTGTGCCGCGCCTACATCGAGCACGGCATGCACAAGCTCCCGCAGCCCGTGAAACTCTGGTACCTGGAGAGCTTCTTCCGGGCCGAGGCGCCGCAACGGGGCCGCTATCGCCAGTTCTGGCAGGTGGGGGCGGAGGCGATCGGCTCGGCTGCCCCTGAGACCGACGCCGAGTTGATCCTGCTGCTGGCCAATCTGCTGGAGGTGGCCGGCGTCGGCGAGGTCACGCTGAAGCTCTCGAGTCTCGGCACGCCCGAGACGCGGGTTGAGTACCGCGAAGAACTGAAGCGCTACCTGCGCGCCCACCAGGAGGACCTGGCACCCGAGGTTCGCGAGCGCATCGATTCAAACCCGCTGCGCGCCTTCGACGCCAAGGACCGGAGCACCCAGGAGGTAATGCGCCGCGCGCCGATACTGCTCGAGCAGCTCGAGGGCGAGGACGCCGAGCACTTCGCGCGCGTCCGCGCGCTGCTCGACGGGGCGGGCATCGCCTACGAGATCGATCCCACGCTCGTGCGCGGCCTCGACTATTACACGCGCACCGTGTACGAGTTCGAAAGCCCGCACCTCGGCGCGCAATCGGTCCTCGGCGGGGGTGGGCGATACGACCGCCTGATCGAGCAGCTGGAGGGTCAGCCAACGCCCGCGTCCGGCTGGGCCGCAGGAGTCGACCGGATCCTGCTCGCGGCCGAAGCGGCGGGCGCCCCGGCCCCGCAGCCGGAAGCGGTGGACCTGTTCATCGCGCTCGCCGACCAGACCGCAACCGCGAGGGCGTTCGCGCTGGTCAGGGACGCGCGGCGGGCGGGTCTCAGGGCCCAGCAGGAGCTCGCCGGTCGCTCGCTCAAAGGCCAGCTCCGGCACGCCGATCGGATCGGTGCGCGCTATGTGGCGATCGTGGACGAGAACGGTCACACGAGCCTCAGGAATATGGGCTCGGGCGAGCAGCGGGAAGTCGACCCCCAGAGCGTGATCGCCGCGGTCGTGAGCGAGCAGCGGTGAAGCAGCCTCCGCGGCCAAATGCATACCGCGACGCCTGGTCCGGGGAGCTCACCGCCGAGCGCGCCGGCTCGCAGGCGCGCGTCGCCGGCTGGGTGCACAGACGACGCGACCACGGCGGCCTGATCTTCATCGACCTGCGCGACCGCTCGGGGATCGTGCAGCTCGTCTTCCATCCGGAAACGGCTCCCGACGCCCACGCGAATGCGCACGGATTGCGCTCCGAAGATGTACTGAGCGCAACGGGAACCGTCACCCGTAGGGAGCCCGAGAACGTCAATCCCAACCTCAAGACCGGTGAGATCGAGCTCGCGGTCTCGGAGCTCGAGATATTGGGGGACGCCGAGACCCCGCCCTTCCCGCTCGACGACGGTGGCACCGTGGATGAGGCGCTGCGGCTGAAGCACCGCGCGCTCGACCTGCGCCGCGCTTCCATGCGCGACGCGCTGGAGTTGCGCCACCGCGTTATCGCGACGATCCGCGAGGTGCTCGACGAGCGCGATTTCCTGGAGGTCGAGACGCCTTTCCTCACGCGCTCCACGCCGGAGGGCGCGCGTGACTTCCTCGTGCCCGCCCGTCAGCAGCCCGGCTCCTTCTATGCGCTTCCCCAGTCCCCGCAGTTGTTCAAGCAGCTTCTGATGATCGGGGGGCTCGAGCGCTACTACCAGATCGTGCGCTGCTTCCGCGACGAGGACTCACGCGCGGACCGCACGACCGAGTTCACCCAGCTCGACCTGGAGATGGCCTTTGTGGGTGAGGACGACGTGCTCGAGACGATGGAGGCGGTGATGAGCGCGGTGTTCGCGGCCGCGGAGTTCGACGTCGCCCCGCCGCCGTGGCCGCGGATGACGTTCGCCGAGGCCGTCGGGCGCTATGGATCCGATCGTCCTGACACTCGCTTCGGCCTTGAGCTGCGCGATCTCGGCGAGGCGCTGGCGGGCACCGAGTTCAAGGTCTTCGCGGGCGCGCTTCAAAACGGTGGCGTCGTCCGGGGCATCAACGCGGGACGGCGCGAGCTGGCCCGCTCGGAGCTCGACAGCCTCACCGAGACGGCGCGCCGGCACGGCGCCAAGGGACTGGTGTGGGCGTTCGTCGAGCCGAGCGGCTGGCGCTCGCCGGTGGCGAAGTTCCTCTCGGCCGCGGAGATCGCGGGAATCAACGAGCGGCTCGAGGCCTCCGAGGGCGACCTGCTGCTGATTGTCGCGGACGCCACCAGCACCGCGGGCAAGGTGCTGGGCGCGCTGCGGCTCGAGCTGGCGGAGCGCTTCGGACTGATCCCGCACGAGCGCCACGACGTCCGCTGGGTGGTCGAGTTCCCCATGTTCATGTGGAACGACGAGGACGGGCGCTGGGAGGCCGAGCACCATCCCTTCACCGCGCCGACGGGTGATCTCGACGATCCCGGGACGCTCCTGTCCCGCTCCTACGATCTGGTGCTCGACGGCGCCGAGATCGGCGGGGGCTCGGTCCGCAACCATCGCCCGGACGTTCAGGCACGCATCTTTGAGCTGATCGGAATCGGCCCTGAGGAGGCGCAGGCACGCTTCGGCTTCCTCCTAGACGCGCTCAAATACGGCGCGCCACCCCACGCCGGGATCGCCATGGGCATCGACCGCATCGTCTCGCTGCTCGCGGGCCGCGAGAACATCCGCGAGGTGATCGCCTTCCCCAAGGCCACCAGCGGCGGCGATCCCCTGACCGGTGCCCCCGCGCCGGTCGACGACGCACAGTTGCGCGAGCTGGGTCTGCGTCTACGCTGAGCAGCGCAATGGATGCGCTCGCCTTCGAGCATCACCTGAGCTCGCCCCAGGGCCAGGGGCGCCTGCCCACGGACGGCTTCCTCGCGCGCGCTGGGGGTTACGCGTGCTGCGACGAGATCGAGCTCGGCGTCGTGCTGGAGGGTGACGGCGTGGCGAGCGCGGGATTCGAGGCGCGCGGGTGCGGCGCCGCCACCGCTGCCGGCAGCGCGGCCGTCACGCTGGTGCGCGGGCGCACACTGCTCGACGCGGCGCGCACCGGCACGCGCGAGATTGCGGCGGAGCTGGGCGGACTCAGCCCGGGCAAGCTCCACGCCGCCGAGCTCGCCGCCGACGCGCTGGCCCGTGCACTCGGCGGTGCTGCTCGCGCCAGCGCTGCCGCGCCGCCGGCGACGGGCGTCCGCACGCTGGTGGCGATGTCTGGAGGAGTCGACAGCGCGGTCGCGGCGCTCTTGACGAGCCGCGCCACGGAAACCGTCGCGGTCACGCTCGAGCTGTGGCGCGACCCCGAGAACGACGCGGAGCGCAGCTGCTGCTCGGCCACGGCCGTCTCCCAGGCCCGCGCGCTCGCGCACGAACTGGGGATCCCGCATTTCACGATCGACCTGCGCGCCGAGTTCCGCGCGGGGGTGGTCGACCCGTTCATCGCGGGCTACGCCGCCGGCGAGACGCCCAATCCGTGCGTGGGCTGTAACGGACACGTACGCCTCGACGCGATGCTCGAGCTCGCCGCGCGGCTGGGCTGCGAGGGCCTCGCCACGGGTCACTACGCACGCCTGGCCGAGGCCGACCACGGAGACGGCCCGCTGCTGCGTAGGGCTGCGGATCCCGCCAAGGACCAGTGCTACATGCTCGCGGCGCTCTCGCCGGGATCGCTGAGGCGCATGCGCTTTCCGCTCGGCGAACTGACCAAGCCAGAGGTACGCGAACTCGCGGCTCAGGCCAACTTGCCGGTGGCAGCGAAAGCAGACTCCCAGGATCTGTGCTTTCTGGCCGGCACCGACCGCGGGCGCTTTCTCTCCCGCCACGGCGGCATCCCCGACGAGCCGGGAGAGATCGCCGGCCACGGGGGCAAGGTCCTTGGCCGCCATCGCGGCCAGCACCACTTCACCGTCGGGCAGCGCCGGGGCCTCGGCGTGAGCGGGCCGGAGCCGCTGTACGTGCTCGCCAAGGATGCGCGGCGGCGGCGCGTGACGGTGGGGCCCCGGGCCGAGCTCGAGCGGCGGGAGGTGTCCCTGCGCGACGTCCGCCTCAGACGCCCCGGCGCGCGCGTCACCGAGGCCAAGCTCCGCTACCGCTCAAACCCTCTGCGCGCGCACCTCGTGGAGGACCTGCCCGCCGGCGACCACGCCGAAGCCCGGCTCGAGCTCGCTGACGTGGCGCTCGCTCCGGCACCCGGACAGCTCGCGTGCCTGATGGACGGGGAGCTGATCGTGGGCTCCGGGACGATCTCCGGCTAATCCGCACAGGACGCTTGCGCTCGGGGCCAGCGACCAGCCAGCGAGCGCCCCGCGGCGATCGCGCTCCCGGCCTCCTCACCGTCGCCCGCGAGTGGACTCGCATCGGGGTCACCGGCTTCGGCGGGCCACCCGCGCACATCGCCTTGCTTCGCCGCCTGGTCGTCGACCGCGCTCGCTGGATGGGCGCGCGCGAATTCGAGGACGCCTACGCCGCTTGCTCCCTGCTTCCGGGCCCCGCGTCGACCCAGATGGCCATCTTCTGCGCCTACCGCACCGCCGGTCCGCTGGGCGCGATCGTGGGCGGGCTCGGCTTCATCGTCCCCGCCGTCGTCCTGGTCATCGCGCTGTCACTGCTGTTCCTCGCCCACTCACCGCCTCTGTGGGTGCGCGGCGCGGGCGCCGGGGCCGGCAGCGCGGTCGCGGCGGTAGCGGTCCACGCTGCGCGCGGCCTGATCGGACCGAGCCTGGCTCGCGCACGCGAACATCGCGATCGGATCGGCCGGTGGGCGCTCTATGCGCTCGCGGGTATCGCCGGGGCGGCGCTGTTGGGCCCATACCTCGTGCTCGTGCTGCTCGGCGCCGGGTCCTTCGAGCTGCTCGCGCAGCGAGGCGTTACGAGCAACTCTGGCGGTGGGGCCTGGAGCGTCGTCTTCCCGGCCACGGTCTCGGTGGGGGGAATGGGTTCACTGCTCTGGGTCGCGCTGAAGGTTGGCGCGCTCTCATTCGGAGGCGGTTTTGTGATCGTGCCGCTGATGCAAGGCGATGCCGTCCATGTGTACCACTGGATGAGCAACCAGCAGTTCCTCAACGCCGTGGCTCTCGGTCAGGTGACGCCTGGCCCGGTGGTCGCCACGATGGCCGCGGTCGGCTTCGCCGCACGCGGGGTGGGCGGCGCCGTGCTAGCGGCGCTGGTGGCGTTCGCGCCCTCGTTCGCGTTCGTGCTCCTCGGCGGCCGGCGCTTTCAGCGCCTGCGAACCAACCGCAGCGCGCGAGCGTTTCTCGACGGTGCCGGCCCCGCGGCGATCGGGGCGATCCTCGGCGCCGCCTTCGTGCTCGCCAGGGCCCTGCAGGAGCCCTGGCAATTCGCGATCCTCGCCGCCGCGCTGGTCCTCCTGCTCGCGTTGAGGCGGGGGGTGGTGCCAGTTCTCATCGGCGCGGGCGCGATCGGCGTGGTGCTGGCGCTGTCGGGCGCGCCGCTCCCGCCTTGAGTGGTGTTGGGGGCGCGCATGCGCGCCCCCTCCGGCCGAGCATGCTCGGCCGGGGCCCGCGCACATGTGCGCGGGCCTACTTTGCGCTCACCACCGTTGCCTTCACGTTCCACCCGGACACCCTGACCACCGGCGCATGCCCGTGCAGGGCGGCCGTGCGGTAGGTGGCGCGCAGCGTCTGGGACTCGCCTGGCCACAGGGTGATGTCATTGTCGGACCAGAAGATCGGCAGCACCTCATCCTTGCCGCCGTAGACATCGGCACGGATGAAGAACGCGACGGTCTTGGCGCGCGAGGTGTTCGTGATCCTCACCGTGGTCGCGGCGTTGAGGCCACCGGAGCCGCCGCCGAAGCTGGTGTGGGCAGTGGCCTTGATGTGCGCGCTCTTGAGGCCGCTTCAGCGCCTTCAGGTTCGCGTACTGAGTCATGGTCGCCTGGGGCAGGGGCAGCGTCTTCTTCCAGTTGACGAGGTCCTTCTGGGTCGAGAGCCAGTAGACGTTGCGGTCGATGACACGGCCATGCCGGCGCAGCAGCACCTCGACGAAGTAGGCCCTCGCCCGCGTGGGCGGCTTGGTGGTGACGGGCACCTTCGGATGCAGCAACCCGGTCACGACCTGCTGGCTCTTTAGCGTGATGCCGCCGCGGGTCTGGCGGTTGAGCAGCTTGCCGTCGAGCGCGTACACGTTTGTTTCGACGGACAGGCCGCCCTCGGTCCGCGGGCCGAGGTTGTCGACCGCGACCGTGCCGTTGTCGTATGCATACAGCGCGTGCAGCGCCTCGTTGGCCTTCTTGGCCCCGAAGTAGCTCCCCGCCTGGTCGAAGTCGTAGTTGTAGAGAGTCCACAACATCGAGGGCCAGCCCTTGTTGAGCTGCCAGTAGTCGATGCCCGTTGAGGGCGCCTTGCGCCGCGTGGAGTGGTCGATGTACGCCTCGAACTGGGCCCGTACCAGCTCGTAGTTCATGACCTGAGACTTCTCCACGTATGCGGGGAGGCTCGACCAGCTGCCGTAGCGTGCCTTGAGCGCCTTGTCGAACGTGTGCATGGTGCCGAAGGCATAGCCGAAGTTCTTCTTCCTATTTGGAATCTGGTTCTCGTAGTTCAGGTGGTACTGGTTGTAGTTGGGGTCCCGCCACAGCTTCGCCTGCTCATATGGCGACAAGAAGCGCTTGATCGAGGCGAGCGTGGGCACCGTGTCGCCCGAGCTGGCCTCGCTGTCAAAGGCCCACGCGCCGCCGACGTCCGTGCGGGTCGGGTCGCTGGGGAGATACCGCGTCGAGTACCAGAAGCTCGGCGGCACCCAGTCGTAGGGTCCCTCCTTCTCGCCGGACCAGTTGAGCTTGCGCCCGCGCTTGTACTCGGCCGAGGCGATCAGCGGGTCCTGGAAGTCGGCCTGGTGAAAGCCCTTGAGCGAGACCTTCTCCTGGCCCGGCGTGGGGTTGTTGTCGCTCCAGCTGAAGTTGAGCACGCTGGGGTGGTTGCGCAGGTTCTCCCCGATCGTGAACGCCGAGTTGTAGAGCACCTTGTAGGTGTACGGGTTGGCCCTCAACTTGGGCCTTCCCTGGAGCTGCCAGGCATCGCAGCATTGGAAGCCGCCGTCGATCAGGATGCCGGCGCGGTCCATCTGGTCGTAGAAGTTCTCCGGCATCTGCTTGCCCTCGGTGCGGATTCCGTTGAGGCCGAGGTTCTTCATCATCGCGATCTGCTGGGCGGTGTTGGCCGCCGAGTAGTGCAGGAACAGGTTCTCGGACCAGCCGCCGCCGCGGAAGATGAAGGGCCTGCCGTTGACCAGGAACTGGCGCGAGCCATGGGGGGCCATGGGCGAGGCGCCGATCAGCCGCGAGGTGACGGTGCGGATGCCGAAGGTCTCGGATTCGCTGTCCGCCGGCTGCCCATGCTGGTGCACGCCCATGCTCATTCCGTAGAGCGGCTGCGAGCCCATCTGGTAGGGCCACCACACGCGCGGGTGGTGGATGACGAAGGAGAAGCTGAAGGTTTTGCTCGCGTAGGGCGCGAGCACGACTGAATGCACCGTCCCATGCGCGAATCCGCCCCCGCGCACCGCCGCCGTGAGCGTACCGGTCTGGCGGCTCCCAGAGTCGTTGGTCACCCTTCCTTTGACGGTCAGGTTGGCCCGCGAGAAGCCGGGCGTGTCGTGCTGCACGACGTGCGCGTCGCTCAGCGCGAGCGGCCCTGACGTGTGCAGCTGGACCGGGAACTGGATGCCGGTGTTGTTGTCAGGTGGGATCTGCGTCCAGTCGACATTGTCGAGCGTGAACATCGTGAGGGGGTCGTTCGGATAGACCTCTACCGCCAGCGCGTTCGTGCCCTGGTGCATCATCCTGGTGACGTTGAACTCGTAGCGCGTGTAGTCGCCCTGCACCTTCGCCCGCGTGGCTACGAGTTTGCCGTTCACCCACACGTTGGCCTCGCCCACCACGCCGTTGACGATCAACTGGGCGTACTGCGAGTGGGCCAGGTGCGAGACGAAGGTGGTGCGGAACCACCAGGGCACCGCGAACATGGGGATCGTGTCGTTGCCAATCCGCTTCATGTAGCCGAAGCAGTGCTTCATGTTCTGCGCGTAGAAGACGTTCTTGCAGTGACCGGTCTGCACGAGCGCGTTGACCTCGGTGCCAACGGCTCCCGCGTCGTCGGGGCGCACGTGCAGCCACGAGGCGGTCGAAAAGCCCGGCTTCGAGATCGCCTTACCCGACTGATGCGCCTTGGCGCTGCTCTGGACCTGCCAGCCCCCCAGCCCGACGGTGGTCAGCCGGGCGGAAGCGCTCGAAGCTCCCAGGGCGAACCCTCCCAGCACTGCAAGCGTCGACAGCGTTTTCACCAGCGCCAATCGCGACACACGCACCCTCCTCCTTGCGCTCTGCCTGATCGGAGCGCATTCGTCAACAGGGCTACCAAATCGATGTTAACGGTGCGTCAGTGAAGGCGCAACCCTTCCGGAATTCGTAAAGTGCCTGCCAAAATCTCGGCGGAAGGCCCGGCTTGGACCGCGCGCACGGTCGGCAGGAAGAACTCTAGGAGAGGCGTGCCGTACCGGCGGCGCTTGAGCGCTCCTCGGCCTTTGCCACGGCCACGTGGCAGGCGACGAGACTCGGGCCGATCGGACTGGGCCGCGGCGTAACCTCGGAGCACTTTTCGATCGCGTATGGACACCGCCAGCGGAAGCGACAGCCCTCGCTCGGATTGATCACCTTGGGCGGCTCGCCGCTGTCGGCCGAGACCGACTCGAGCTTTTCGCGAGGCTCGGCCACCGCGGACAGGAGCAGCTGAGTGTAGGGATGCTTGGGGTCGCTCAGGACCACTTCCGTGGGACCGGTCTCCACCAGGTGGCCGGCGTACATCACGGTGACGCGGTCGGCCACATAGCGGGCACTGGCGATGTCGTGCGTGATGTAGAGGATCGAGACGCCTTCCTGCTCGCGCAGGCTGGCCATCATGTTGAGGACGCCCGCGCGGATCGAAACGTCCAGCATCGAAACCGGCTCGTCGGCGAGGATCAGCCTCGGCCGCACCGCCAACGCTTGGGCGAAACCGACCCGTTGGCGCTCCCCGCCGCTCAACTCGTGCGGGAACCTGTCCAGCATGGCGGGGCTCAGTCCCACGCTCTCGCACACCCGCTCCGCCTCCTGCCGGCGCTTCGCACGATCGAGCTCCGGCCGGTGCAGGGCGAGATTGCGCATAACGCCGTGGGACACGCGGAACACGGGGTTGAACGCGCTGAACGGGTCCTGAAAGACCATCGGCACCTCACCCCGATACCAGAGCAAGTCCTTTCTGCGCCGAAGGCTCCGCAGGGCGCGACCCCGGTAGAAGATCTGGCCTCGAGTCGGGGCGTAGACCAATCCGAGCAGGCGCGCCACGGTGGTTTTGCCGCTGCCGCTCTCGCCCACGAGCGCCACGATCTCCCGCTCCCTGATGGCGAGATTGAATTCGTCGACGGCATGCAGCACCCGCTTCGCGAAAGCTCCTCCCAGACGAAAATGGCGGGTCAGATCTACCGTGCGCAGCAAGGGCTCATCGCCCTGCGCGGCGCTCTGCGAGGCGTTTGGCAGGGGTTCAGTTTCCATTCTCGGCCTCTTCGGTGTAGAGGAGGCAGCGGACGCGCGTGTCGCCCACGGCATACAGCTCCGGTTCGCGCCTGACGCAGACCGGCATGACCTCCGGACAGCGTGGATGGAAGCGGCAGCCGCTGGGTGGTCGCGCCAGGCTTGGTGGGCTGCCCGCTATCCCACTCAGCGGCCGACGCGGACCGCGGATCGAGGGGAATGCGGCCATCAGTCCGCGGCTGTACGGGTGCAGGGGCCGGTCGAAGATGGCATCCGTGCCCGCCGCCTCCGCGAGCTGGCCCGCGTACATCACCATCACGCGGTCGGAGTACTGGCCCACCAGCGACATGTCGTGGGTGACGAAGATGACCGCGAATCCGAGGCTGCGCTGGAGCTCCTTGATCTTGGTCATGAGCGAGCGCTGGGCGACGACGTCAAGCGCCGATGTCGGCTCGTCCATGATCACCAGCTGGGGCGTGAATAGCAGCGCCATGGCGATCATCGCCCGCTGCCGCATCCCGCCGCTCAGCTGGTGCGGATAGCTGTCGAGGTGGACCGCGTCGATTCCCACGAGTCGGAGCACCTCGGTCGAGCGCTCATGAATCGTCGCCGCCGACTGCTTGGCGTGGGCCTTGAGCGTGTCCCTGAACTGCGCCCCGATGCTCTTCATCGGGTTCAGTGCGTTCATGGCGCTCTGCATCACCACCGAGTAGTCGCGCCAGCGCACGTGGCGAAGCTCGCCCCGCTTGAGGCGAACCATGTCCCGGCCTTTGAAGAGCGACTGCCCCGCGGCGATCTCTGCCGTCGGGGGAAGCAGTTGAGCGATGGCGAACAGCAGCGTCGATTTGCCGCAACCGGACTCGCCGACGATTGCCAGGAACTCTCCGGGCGAGACCGTGAGGCTGACGCGATCGACGGCGCGCACCGTGGCCGCCTCGGTCAGGTAGTCCACGCTCAGGTCGCGGACCTCAAGCAGCGGCTCGGGCACGCCGTCTCCTCACGCGTCGTAGCGCCGGATTGCCGATCTCGTCGAACGCGTAGTTGAGCAGCGCGAAGCCCGTCCCCATCAATGCCACGGCGGCCCCAGGCGCCAGCGCCCACCACGCGTTGCCGGACTCGAGTGCCGCTCCCTGCTGGGCGTTGTAGAGCATCGTTCCCCACATCAGCTGGTTGCTGTTGCCCAGCCCGAGGAACTGGAGGGCGGCCGCAAATCCGACGATGTAGACGGCCAACGAGAGAAATGAAGCGGCCAGCAGCGAGGTCATGGTCGGCACGATCTCGACCAGGATGATGTAGATCGCGCGCTCCCCGCGGGCGCGGGCCGCCAGGAGGAAATCGCGGTTGCGCAGTGACAGGCCCTGCGCGCGCAACTGCCGAGCTTGGAACGCCCAGCTCGTGATGCACAAGACGATCGTGAGCGACGTGACCCCGGGCGGGAGATAGGCGGCCAGGAGGATCAGCAGCGGCAGCACGGGAAGGATCAAGAAGACATCGGTCAGCACCATCAGCGCGCGATCGGTGATTCCTCCGATGTAAGCGGCGGTCACGCCGATGATCATCGACATAAACGTGGCGATCGCGCTCACGATGAGGGTGACGATGAGCGTCAGGCGCGTGCCCCAGATCAGCTGAGAGAGGACATCCTGGCCCAGCTGCGTGGTGCCCAGGAGGTGCGCCGACGACGGTCCCGCGTTCTGCGCATACGCGGCCGCCTGGGGGTCATGGGGCGCGATCAGGCCCGGAAACACCGCCGCGAACACCATCACGAGCAGGATCAGGGCGCCCACGGTCGCCTTGCGATTGCCCAGCACCGCGCGCAGGAAGCGCCGGGGGGCGGCTTCGGGCCTATCGCTGGCAGTGGCGCCAGCTACTGCAAACTCGGTGCCGGACGCGGGAACTGCCATCTCACGCCTCTCGCGTTCGCGGATCCAGCACGGCGGTAACCAAGTCGGCGATCAGCACGCACACCAGCACGGCCAGGGTGTAGAAGAGAAACAGCCCCTGCATCAGGGGCAGGTCGTGGTCCGTGGTGCTCGTGTAGAAGAGATACCCGAGCCCCGGGTAAGAGAAGAGGTACTCGATCACGATCGAGCCGCCCAGCACGTAGCCGAGCTGCATAGCGAAGCCGGTCAGGTTGGGGAGAATCGCATTGCGGGCCGCGTAGTCGAACATGACCCGAACCGACGACAGACCCTTGGCGCGACCCATCTTGACGTAGTCCTCCGCGATCGTCGTGATCATGTTGTTCCGCATCGAGTAGACCCACAGGCCCGCGGTCACCACCATCAGACTGATGCCGGGCAGAATGGCGTGCTGCAGCACATCGCCGACGAAGGAGAACGACAGAGACGGGGTCGCGCCGATCGTGTAGTTCGAGCCGAGCGGCAGCACGTTCAAGGTCACGGCGAAGACGAAGATCAACAACAGGCCGATGAAGAACACCGGCACGGCCGAGAGAATGAACAGCAGCGGGGGCATGATCCCGTCCAGCCACCCGCCCCTGTACCAGGCGCTGACGACACCGGCCAAGGTGCCGATCAAAAAGGCGATGATCGTCGTCACCCCTACCAGGCCCAGAGTCCAGGGAAGCTTCGAAGCGATCTCGGAGAAGACCGGGACGCCCTGCGCGGTCACCCCGAACTGGCCCGTCAGGCAATTCCCCAGATACTGGAAGTAGCTCGGGATGAGGCTCTGATGGACGTTTACGCCGAACTGGATCTGGAGGGCATGTAGCGCGGCCGGGTTGATGCCGCGGAACGTCGCCAGCACCGCGCTCGCTTCGTTGCCCGGCATCACCCGGGGGATCACGAAGTTGACGGTCAAGGCCGCCCACAGCGTGAGCAGGAACAGCCCCCCTCGCCGCGCGAGGTATCTCATCTCAAAGGCGCCGTAGGTTCAGTTGCGCTGACCCTCGGCCTTCCTCAGTGGAGCGGGTGCAGGTGCTCCAGCACCACTTCCAGATCGGGGGCCTGATACGGCGACGGTTGCGCATACGGATTGGTTTGAGTTGGCCAGTTGGTGAAGCCCGAGGTGTCGTACTGGTACCAGTCGACTCCCTCCGTGACCGGGATAATGGGAATCTCGTCGACCATGATCTTCTGGATCTTGTCGATGACCTGCTTCTGCTGCGTCAGGTTGTCGGCCGGGTACTGGTTGAAGAGCGAATCGGCGGCGGCGGATTTGAAGCGCGAGTAGTTGGTCGAACCGATGTTGCCGCTGAACAGTAGCCCGCGAAGCTCGTAGTAGGGAGTTGGGCCCGGGCTGGGGGCGGGCCCGCCGCTGCCTGCGTACGCGAGCTGGAAGTGACCGCCCTGCAGGTCGGTGGTGTAGGTGCCTGTGGTCTCGTCCTGGACGGTCACAGAGATCCCTGCGGCCTTGAGCTCTCCCGCTATCACCGATAGCGACGCGTCCCAGTCCGAGAAGCCGCTGATCGTCTTGATCGTGAAGGAGAGCGGGGTGCCGTGGTACTGGAAGATCCCGTTTGAGCCCTTCGTGAAGCCGGCCGACTTGAGGATCTGTTGCGCCTTGGATGTGTTGTAGGAGGGCTCAGGGAGCGAGCTGTCAAACCAGCTTGTATATGTCGGCGTGATCACCCCAGACTGATTGGCCGGCTTCTGATAGCCGCTCTCCCCGAGCCGGGACACCTTTGGTTTGTCGATCGCGTAGGCGATCGCCTTGCGCACGGCCAACTTGCTCAGCAGCGGATTGCTCAGGTTGGGGACCAGGGACACGTTCAGGACGGGTGGGAACCAGTAATGGCGGTGAGTCGGGTCCTTGGACACATAGAAGGAGTGAATGTTCGGGATGTACTGACCGCCCCATTGCGCCTGACCCTGCGAGAGGGCGAGGTTGGCCGGGGTATTGCTCAGGTAGGCGGGATAGTCGACTTCCTTGACCGCCGGCACCGGATGTCCCGACTTGCTCTGCCAGTAGCTCGCATTGCGCAGGTACTTGATGTTCTGGGGCGTGCAGTTGGAAACCTTGTAGGGCCCCGTGCCCACGGGGTTCGTGTCCTTGTAGGAGTGGAGGTTGCTCTGGCTGAGCTTGGACCAGATGTGCTTGGGGAGGATCGGCGTCTGGTCGGCGATGAAATAGAAGTACGGCTGGGACGGTGCCTTGAAGTTGAAGATCACTCGCCCACCCTGCTGATTGACGCTCGTCAGAGGACCGCCGTCGGCGCTCCAGAGTGCGTTCAGGTCAATCGCCTTGTCGCTGCGCATCGCGTTGAACGTGTACACGACGTCGGAGGCAGTGAAGGGCTTGCCGTCGTTCCAGGTCGCCCCCCGGCGGATCGTGAAGCTGAGCCTGCGGTAGCCGTTGGACCAGTGCGATGCGGTCGCCAGCATGGGGGTGGCGTTGATGGTGCCGCTCGAGCCGCTCTTGAGGATGTTCACGAACTCCAGCGGCTCATAGACCCAACCAAACGAGACCAGGGTGACTGCGGGGTTGTACGGATTGAACTGACAGGTCCAGGTGGAGCCGCTCTCGTTGGAAACCACCAGCTTGCCCCCGACCTTGACGGTGTTGTTAGCCCCGCCGCAAGCGGCCGCCAGCAGGCATGCCGTCGCCACCAGTGGAAGCCATCTGAAGCGCTTCATCGACACCCTCCATTCCCTCCAAAGGATCGAGGCAGGCCCCGATCAAAGGACAAGGCCATTTGGGAAATGACTAAACAAATCGACTATATCGCGCCCATATCCGCCTGGCAACTCTAAATCAGCTCGGCAGGCCGCTTTACGCAATAAGGTAGGATCCTTGCGAAAGCGATGTTGGGTCGCCCTTGGGTAGGAGCAGTCGAAGTCGCCGCCTGTCCACTACGTGGAGCCCCCGGGAGGGTCGAGGGATGAAGCTGGCTGTAATCGGCGCCGGGTCTACGTACACGCCCGAGCTCGTCTCTGGCCTGGTACGAGAGCGCGACCGACTGGATATCCGCGAACTGGTCCTGCACGACATCGATCGCGGGCGTCGCGAGGTGGTCGGCGGCCTCGCCGGGCGCATTCTGGAGCGTCAGGGCTACACCGGCTCGCTTCAGCTGACCGGCGAGCTCGACCGGGCGCTGGATGGCGCCGGCGCGGTCCTGATCCAGATCCGCGTAGGCGGGCAGACAGCCCGCCTCCGGGACGAGACGATTCCCGCCGTTTGCGGTTGCGTCGGTCAGGAAACGACCGGAGCGGGCGGCCTGGCAAAGGCGTGGCGCACCGTGCCGGTGGTGCTCGAGATCGCCGCACGGGCACGCGAGCTCGCCGACCGCGATGCCTGGATCGTTGACTTCACCAACCCGGTCGGGATCGTGACGCGCGCCTTGCTCGACGCGGGCCACCGTGCCGTCGGCCTGTGCAATGTGGCGATCAACTTTCAGCGTTTCATCGCCGCTCGGCTCGATGTCAGCCCCGAGCGGGTGCTGGTAGAGCAGGTGGGCCTCAATCACCTCACCTGGATCCGCGCCGTTCACCTGGATGGGCGCGATGTGCTCGGCGAAGTGCTGAGCTCGCACGGCCAAGCGGTCGCCGACGAGGTGGGGCTGCCGCACGAGCTGATCGAAGCCCTCGGCGCGATCCCCTCGTACTACCTCCGCTACTTCTATGCCGAGCGCGAGGTCGTGCGCGAGCAGCGCACCAAGCCGCCGCGGGCACAGACCGTGGCCAAGATCGAGCGCGGGCTGCTCGATCTTTACCGTGACCCCGCGCTCGCCGAGAAACCGGCGCTGCTCGACAGGCGGGGCGGCGCTCACTACAGCGAAGCAGCGATCGCGCTCGTGGCCTCGCTCGCCTCCGACGGCGACGACGTGCAGGTGGTCGATGTGCGCAACGCCGGAGCCCTGCCGGGCCTTGCCGATGACGACGTGGTGGAGCTTCCGGCGCGAATTCGCGCAAGTGGGCCGCTACCGATACCGCAGCGCCCGTTGTCTCCAGAGCTGCTCGGTCTGGTCGCGCATGTCGCGGCCTACGAGCGGCTTGCCGCGGCCGCGGCGGTCAACCGGGACCTGGAGGCGGCCAGGATGGCGCTGCTCGCCCATCCTCTCGTGCGCGAATGGGAGCTCGCCGACGGCCTGCTCGAGCGCCTGGTGATGCGAGGCGAGCGGACTGTCGCCGGCGCGCGGCGCGCTGGCGCGAGGGCCGCAGCGCCCGGCGGGGGCGAAGAGCTCGTGCTCGCGGTGGACGCGGGCAACATGAAAACCGATTTGGCCTTACTGCGTGCGAGCGGGAAGCTTGAGGCCTTCGTTCGCGGCGATCGCGGGACGCCTCAGTACCTGGGCATCCACGGTTGCGTCGAGGTGCTCGAGGAGCTTCTGGCGCAGGCCATGGCCCGCTCGGAGCGCAAGCTCAGCGAGGGCCTGCCCGTCGGGGTGGCGAGCATCATGGCGGCCGGCGCCGACCTCCCCGAGGACGTAGAGGCGCTGCGCGCGCGGATTGACCTGCTCGGTTGGGCACGCCGACTGGTGGTCGACAACGACACGCCGGCTCTGCTGCGATCAGGCACCGATCGCGGTTGGGGGGTCGCGGTCGTGTGCGGTAGCGGCATCAACTGCATCGGCATCGCCCCCGACAGCCGCCAGCTTCGCTTCCCCGCTCTCGGGGAGATCACCGGTGACTGGGGCGGAGGGGGCCACGTGGGTATCGCCGCGATCGTGGCCGCGGCCCGAAGCGCCGACGGGCGCGGCGCGGAGACGGTGCTCGAAGCCTCGGTCCCCGCGCACTTCGGCTTCGCGACGCCGTTTGAGCTCGCGCGCGCCATACACGTGAATGAGATTCTCGAGCATCGCGTCAAGGAGCTTGCACCGGTCGTGTTTGCCGCTGCGCAGCAAGGCGATCCGGTGGCGGCTTCAATCGTTGATCGGGTGGCCGACGAGGTGGTCACCATGGCCACAACAGCGATGCGACGGCTGGGATTGAGCGATCAGAGCCCCGATGTGGTGTTGGGAGGAGGACTTTTGCGCGCGGCATCCCTCAGCACGATCGCACGCATCGTGCTCGGGGTGCGCGAGGTAGCGCCTGGCGCCAACGTGACCGTCTCGCACACGGGGCCGATCGTGGGCGCGGCCCTGCTTGGCCTCGACGAGCTCGGCGTGGGCGCGCCCGCAACCGATCGACTCCGCGACGAGCTACACGCGGCCTTCATGAGCGTGGAGTCCGATGGCGTCAGGCGCGCTGACGGGCGTGCCGACGCAACTATCCGCAGCGCCGCCGCGGCTGTCAGCCCAGGACCGGCCTAGCCACCGAGCGCGGGTGCCAATCGCTTGGGCGCCCCCGCCCGAGCGGCACTCTGTGAAAGCAGCTGCCCGCGGGCGGCGTGCAGGGCGACGGCGACGGCTCCCTGGAGGGCAGCGCGCTCGCCCAGACGGCTGGTCTCGATGCGCGCCGTGATCGGCACCAGCGCAGCAGCCGACCCGCGCACGGGGCGCAACAACAGCGGGCTCGCGCCGATCCCGCCGCCGAGCACGACGAGCTCGGGATCGACGATCGCACACACGGTTGCGATCGCGGTGCCCAGGCGCGCCGCGACGTGGTCGACCACCGCCCGCGCGGCGGCGCTGCCCGCACTCGCAAGCTCGAAGACCTCGTGCACCGAGGCGGGCTCGGGATCGTCGGGCTCGCGCCGCTCGTTGTACGCGGCGATGATGCCGGCCGCGCCGATCTCGTCCTCGAGTCCGCCATGCAGGCGATGTCGGGGGTTGAAGGGATCGCCGACCAGCGGCAGATATCCGATCTCACCTGCTGCGCCATGGGCACCGCGAACGAGATGGTCATCGATGATCATGCCCATCCCGATACCGGCACCGATCGCGATGAACACCATCGTCGAGACGCCCCTGGCCAGCCCGAACCACTTTTCGCCGACCGACGCGAGATTGACGTTGTTCTCGACCAGCACCGGCAGATCAAAGCGGTCGCGGATCACTTCCAGGGGGTCGAAACCGCCTTCGGGCACCACGTTGTAGGCCAGCGAGGTGACGCGCCCGCTGTTCTGATCGACCACCCCCGGCGAGGAGATCCCAAGCGCCAGAGGACGACTGTGAGTGGCTCCGGCGCGATCGATCACTTCGCTCACCATCTCAAGGACCTGCACGCCCACGGCGCGGCCGCCGTCCTTCGCTGTGGGCTGCTTGAGGTCGCAGATCAACTCGCCGAACAGGTCCGAGGCGGCCACGCGGACGTTGCTCCCGCCGATGTCACCGCCGACCACGAAGCCCGCCCCCGCGCTCACCTCATAGGCCACCGGCTTGCGCCCGCGCTGGCCGGAGCGCCTGCCCGCCGCGTGCACGAGCCCGCCTTGCTCGAGCCTCGACACGGCGGCCGACACGGTCGGCTTCGAGAGCGAGGTGGCCGCCGCGATCTGCGGCCGGGTGATGGGCCCCTCGCGGAAGATCGTCTCCAGCACCGCCTGTTCGCCCAGCTCCCGCAGCAGGCTGAGCCGCGAGTCCGCATCGGGCTTCCCGGGCCAGCTATAGCCGCCGTCTTGGCTCGGTGGAGACATTGAGGTTAGATTTCTTTACAAATAACTTGTTGCTTTGATACCTAAGAATAGGGGTGCGTTCCCCGTTAAGACAAGGTCCTTGCAAATGGCTTCGGTGACAGTGATTGGCTGCGTGCAGGCAGATGTGCTGGCCAGCCCCGTCAGCGAGCTGCCCGCGCCCCGGCGGGACCCTGCTCACCGAGGAGATGAGCATACGGGTGGGCGGTGCGGGTGCAAACGCCGCGCTGGCGCTCGCCGAGACCGGCATGCGCGTGCGTTTGATGGGCTGCATCGGCGATGACCCGCTTGGTCGGTGGATGCGCGAGGCCCTGGACCGGGCCGAGCTGGCCGGGGAGCTGCACGTCGCCGATGAGGGCTCGAGCGGGCTGACGGTGGCGCTCGAATCGCCCGCACGCGACCGCACCTTTCTCACGTATCTCGGTGTGAACGCCGACTGGACGGCGGGGATGATTCCGCCGGATGCGCTCGACACCGAGAACCTCCTTCTATGCGACTACTTCGTGGCACCCCGGCTCCAGGGAGAGGCCGCCCAGCGGATGCTGGCGAGCACGCGGTCACACGGCGGCCGCACGTTCTTCGACACGGCCTGGGACCCGGATGGCTTCTCCGAGAGCACCCGCGCGCAGGTCTGGGAGGTGCTCCGCTTCGTGGACGTCTTCTTGCCCAACGAAGCCGAGGCCCGTGCCCTGGCCGGAGTCGGAAGCGACGGCGCGCACGCCGCTGCCGAGAGGCTGCAGGACGTCTCCGGCGGATGGGTGGTGGTGAAGCTCGGCGCGCGGGGATGCCTGGCCGTGGGCCCTGACGGGGCCAAGTTCGATGTCCCCGCGCCAACAGTCGAGATCGCGGACACGACGGGGGCTGGCGACGCGTTCAACGCCGGGCTGGTGCATGCGCTGAGCGAGGGAGCGGGGTGGCGCGAGGCGCTCGTGGCGGCGACCCAGTTTGCCTCGACGATCGTCGCCCGACCCTCCAACGAGCGCTACCGCGCGCCATTGCTTGACGACCTCGCGCCCGAATGAGCGACGTCTTCCTGCTCGATCTCGACGGCGTCCTGGTGGACTCGGAGAAGGCGGCTGCGCGTACCTGGAGGTGGTGGACCTCACTGCGCGGGCTGGATCCGGAGCCGTTCCTGGCCTCTCACGGCCGGCCCAGCCGCGAGACGATCGCGGAACTCGCACCGCAGCTCGATGCTGAGGCTGAGGCCGCGCTGGTGGAAGAGCGAGAGATCAACGACACCGGCGGAGTGATTGCCCTGCCGGGCGCGGCCGCTGTGCTCGCCGCGAGGAGAGCACTCGCGATCGTGACCTCAGGCGGCCGGCGGCTGGCCCTGGCCCGCCTGGGCGCGGCGGCACTCGAGCCACCGGATGTGCTGATCAGTGCCGACTCGGTCACGCGCGGCAAGCCCGACCCCGAGCCGTACCTGCTCGCGGCGAGCCGGCTGGGCGTCTTACCCGCGAGCTGCACCGTGTTCGAAGACGCGCCGGCGGGAGTCAGGGCCGGCAAGGCGGCCGGTATGCGCGTGGTGGCACTGACCACCACCGTCAACGCATCGGAGCTCGACGGGGCCGACCTGGTCGTCGCGGACCTCGCGCAGTACCTGGAGCTGGACGGGACTCGCTGATCGCCTCGAGGCCTTAGGCCGGGACCGGCGCCACCTCGCGCTCGAAGTGCCGATGCCGGGCGATTGCCTCCGCGAACGCCCGCGCGAACTGCCCGAGCTGCCCGTTGCCGTCGGAGCCGAGCGTGACCACGCCTGCCGCGTCGACCAGGTCGCCGTCGGAAAGCCGAGCGCCGTTGAGCGGCGCCTCGCGCAGCAGCTCCACGCCCGCGCCGATGCCGCCGACGGCCTTGCCGTGCTTGAACGCCTCGGCGACGTAGCGCAGCGCAGCGCCGTTGGCCCCGAGAGTCTCGACGCTGCTGGCGCCGCCCGCCACCAGCACGGCGTCGTAGAGGACCGAGGCCATCGTTGTGAGCGGCCGGTCCACCACGACGCCACCCTCCAGCTCGCCCCCGTGCGGCGCGAGCACCTCGCAGATCGCGCCCTGCTCGCGCAGCGCGTTCAGCAACTCCTGGAGCGGGCGGGCATCGACGCCGTCCGCAGCGAGCACTGCCACCTTGCGGGTGGCGACGCTCTCAGGCTGCCCGGTCTGAGACAGCGCCGGAGAACTGCGCCCATGGTTCGGCTCGGCCTCGGAGGGGGCGGCGAGCCCGAGCCCTGCCGCCACCTCGGCCGCGAGCTCGCCGTCCACGTGAGCGAGGTTCTGCAGCACGCGCTCGCGGATCTCGGGTCGCTCCAGCTTGCCGAGCTCGAACTGGAAGGCCTCCGCGATGTGGTGGCGCTCCCAGTCGCTCATCGAGTTCCAGAACAGCGTCGCCTGGCTGTAGTGGTCCTTGAAGCTCTCGCTGCGCTTACGGATCGTCGTGCCGTCGACGCGCTCGGTGTAATGGCGGTAGGCGCCCTCATCGAGGGACGCGAGCGCCGGGCAGCCACCGGCGATCGAATTCGGGTGGTAGGAGACGGGCGAGACATCGATCCGGTGCTGCCCGTAGCCGTCGCGTTGGTGGTGATGGACCTGTGCCACGGGCCGGTTGACCGGCAGCTGCGCAAAGTTGGGTCCGCCCAGGCGGATCAGCTGTGTGTCCAGGTAGGAGAAATTGCGCGCCTGCAACAGCGGATCGTTGGTGAAGTCGATGCCCGGGACGACGTTCGCGGTGTGGAACGCCACCTGCTCGGTCTCGGCGAAGAAGTTGTCCGGATTGCGGTCGAGCTTCATCCGGCCGACGACGCGCAGCGGCACCTCCTCCTCGGGGATGATCTTGGTCGCGTCGAGCAGATCGAAGTCGAAGTCGTGCTCGCGCTCCTCTCCGACCAGCTGCACCGCCAACTCGTACTCGGGGCCGTCGCCCGACTCGATCGCGTCCCACAGGTCCCGGCGGTTGAAGTCGGGATCCGCCCCGGCGATCTTCTGCACCTCGTCCCACACGAGCGAATGCGCTCCCAGCACCGGCCGCCAGTGAAACTTCACGAACGTGCCCTTGCCTTCGGCGTTCACGAAGCGGAACGTGTGCACGCCGAAGCCCTGCATCATTCGGTACGAGCGCGGCAGGGCGCGGTCGGACATCAGCCACATGATCATGTGCGTCGTCTCCGGTTGAAGCGAGACGAAGTCCCACAGCGTGTCGTGCGCGGAGGACGCCTGCGGGATCTCGTTCTGCGGCTCCGGCTTCACCGCATGCACGAAATCGGGGAACTTGATCCCGTCCTGGATGAAGAACACGGGCATGTTGTTGCCGACGAGGTCGTAGTTGCCCTCGCGCGTGTAGAACTTGGTGGCGAAGCCGCGCACGTCCCGCACCGTGTCCGCTGAGCCGCGAGAGCCGCCCACCGTCGAGAAGCGGACGAACACCGGCGTTTCGCGCCCGGCCTCGGCGAGGAAGTCCGCGCGCGTGAGGTCCGCGAGCGACTCGGTGCAAGTGAACGTCCCGTACGCGCCTGCGCCACGTGCGTGAACCACCCGCTCGGGGATCCGCTCGTGGTCGAAGCGGGTCAGCTTCTCCCGGAAATGGAAGTCCTCGATCAGCGTGGGGCCGCGGTCGCCGGCGCTCAATGAGTCATCCGTGTGCTCGACGCGGACGCCTTGATCAGTCGTCAGCTCTTTGCCCTCATGGCCGACGCGGTCTCGATTCAGGTCTTCGGTCTTGGGGTCGTCTGGCACGGTGCTCTCCCTGTGGCGGATTCGTCGCTTGCGGTTCTCACATCGCGGCTTCATGAGTCGGTTACCCGCGCACCATGCGGCATAACGCCGCCATTCCTACACTCCGTTGCGCATGACCTCGGACGAGATCCGCACTACTTTCTTGGACTTCTTCGCAGAGCGCGATCACCTGGTGCTGCGCTCAGCCTCGCTGATCCCCACCGGGCACGATCCGTCGGCACTCTTCACGATCGCCGGCATGCACCCGCTGAAGCCCTACTTCCTTGGCTCCGAAAAGCCGCCCCACCCGCGCGCGACGAGCTGTCAGAAGACCTTCCGCACGGCGGATATCGAGATCATCGGCACCACCACGCGGCACCTCACCTTCTTTGAGATGCTCGGCAACTTTTCGTTCGGGGATTACTTCAAGCGCGAGGCGACGCGGCTCGCGTGGGAGCTCTCGACCGACGGCTTCGGCTTTGATCCGGAGCAGATCTGGGTCACCGTGTTCGGCGGCGACGATCAGCTCGGGCTGGGACCCGACGAGGAAGCGATCGCGGCCTGGCTCGAGATCGGGGTACCCCGTGAGCGGATCGTGGAGTGCCCGCGATCCGAGAACTGGTGGGAGCTGCCTCCGCCCGGACCATGCGGACCGTGTTCGGAGCTCTACCTCGACCGCGGCATTGATTTCGGTGCTCCTGACGATCTGCCCGGCGGCGACAACGAGCGCTTCCTGGAGTACTGGAACCTCGTCTTCATGGAACTCAACCAGGACCCCGTGAATGTGCTGGAGGCGCTGCCCGCGAAGAACATCGACACGGGCCTCGGGCTGAACCGGCTGGCCTCGATCCTTCAGGGCAAGCCGTCGATCTTCGAGACGGACCAGTTCTGGCCCCTGATCGCGCTGGGACAGGAGCTTTCGGGCCGCTCATATGGCGAGGACTACGACGCCGACCGTGCACTGCGCGTGCTGGCCGACCACGCCCGCGCGATGACCTTCCTGATCGCAGACGGCGTCGTGCCATCGAACGAGGACCGCGGCTATGTGCTGCGGCGCATCATCCGGCGCGCGATCCTCCAGGGCCGCCGCCGCCTGGCGCTCGAGCCCGGCTTTCTGGAGCGCTACGCGGAGCGAGTCACCGAGATCATGGGCTCGGCGTACCCGGAGCTGTTCGAGCAGCGCGAGCCGATCCACATGTGGCTCTCCTCGGAGGAGGAGAGCTTCGGGCACACGCTCGAGCAGGGAACCCGCATGCTCGACGAGCTCATATCGCGCGCGCGGGAAGAGGGTGCCGAGGGCGTCGCCGCCAGTGACGCGTTCACGCTGCATGACACCTATGGCTTTCCCATCGACCTGACGCTGGAGCTCGTCGCCGAGCAGGGCCTGGGCGTGGATGAAGAGGGCTTCGAGGAGCTGATGGAGGAGCAGCGCGCCCGCTCGCGCGATCGCGGCGGTCCTGGCGGTGAGCAGACGCTGCATCGTCGCGCCGCCGTCTTCTCGAATCAGGCCGGCTTCACCTCGGACTTCGTCGGCTACGCGGCGACCGATCAGGACACCACGGTCGGCGCGCTCTCGGGGGACGACGGTCGCGTGCTGGCGAAGCTGGTCGAGTCGCCGTTCTACGCCACCGGCGGGGGCCAGGTCGCTGACTCGGGATACGTGGAGTGCTCGGACGGGGACTGCCTCGCGCGCGTGGAGGACGTGCTCAGGCTTGGCGACGATCAGGTGCTCGCGCTCGTCCCCGAGCGCGGGGAGTTGCGCTCGGGCGAGCGCGTCCACGCTCACGTCGACCGTGCCGCGCGCCACGCGACCGAGTGCAACCACACCGCCACGCATCTGCTGCACGCCGCGCTGCGACGCCACCTCGGCGGCCATGTTCGCCAGGCGGGCTCGTACGTCGGGCCGGACAAGCTGCGCTTCGACTTCACCCACGGCCGCGCGCTGAGCGAGGTTGAGCTGCAGGAGGTGGAGGGAGAGGTCAACCGCTTGATCTTCGAGGACCAGCCAGTGCGCGCGCTCACCACCACGCTTGCGGAGGCGCGTCGCCTCGGCGCGATGGCGCTCTTCGGCGAGAAGTACGGGGACATCGTGCGCATGGTCGAGGTGGGGGACGGAGCCTTCTCGCGCGAGCTGTGCGGGGGAACCCACGTCCGCTTCACCGCCGAGGTCGGGACCTTCAAGATCGTGAGCGAGAGCTCCAGCGCGCGCAACGTGCGCCGTATCGAGGCGCTTACAGGCCCGGCGGCGATCCAGCTGCTACGCGACCACGGCCGCGAGCTCGAGCGGACCGCGGAGGTCTTGCGGGTGCCCGCCGAGCGGGTCGCGGACAGGGTTTCCGAACTGATCGCTCGGGCCCGTGAGCTGGAGCGCGGCTCCGCGCCGGGCGCGCGCGGCTACGGCGCTGCGGACGTCGAAGCGCTGCTCGAGCGGGCCGTCGAGCGCGATGGCGCGCGCATGCTCGTGGCCGCCGTATCCGACGCCGACGGCGGCGCTCTGCTGGACCTCGCGGACCACCTCAAGGCGAAGCTTGGCGACGCAGCGATCGTGCTCGGCTCGGCCGGCGAGGACCGGGTGGACCTGGTGGCGATGGTCGCGCCAGCGCTGGTGGCCAAGCAGGTGCGGGCGGGCGAGATCGTCAAGGCGGCTGCACAGGCGGCCGGCGGTGGCGGTGGCGGCCGTGACACGCTCGCGCGCGCGGGCGCGCGCCACCCTGAGAAGCTCCCGGAGGCGCTCGAGGCCGCGCGCAAGGCGATCGAGGCGGCGCTCGCATGACGTTGCTCACGTTCAGGCTCAGGAACGTTCGGGTGATTGGCGCGTGAGGGCGCTTGCGCTGGACTACGGCAGCGCTCGCTGCGGGTGCGCGGTCAGCGACCCCACCGGGTCCATCGCCACCCCGCTCGAGCCGGTCGTGCAGCCCGCCTCCCGGCGCGGCCTGGGGCGGCTCGCTTCACTCGTGCGCGAGCTCGGCGCGGAGCGGATCGTGCTCGGTCTGCCGCTCTCGCTATCCGGCGCGGACACCGCTCAGACCGAGGAAGCGCGGGCGTTTGCGCGTTCGTTGAGCGAGGTAGCGGCCGTACCCGTGGATCTCTACGACGAGCGCCTCACCACGCGGCTGGCTGCCCGGCTCGGGGGACGAGCGAGCGAGGACTCCCGCGCGGCGGCGCTGCTGCTCGAGGATTGGCTGGCCGCCCACCCGAACTTTGGCGATGCTGTCCCGAGGGCTGGGACAGAAACGCCAGAGTTCGCCTCAGAAGGTCGGAAGGCGACGAGCCGTGGCTGATCGTGGCAGGCGCTCGGCGCAGGATCGCGCGGCGGCTCGCCGTGAGCGTCAGGCTCGCCGGGTCGGGCGCGACGGCGACGGCGACGGCGAGGTCATGGACGAGCCGGTGGTGCCCGCTTTCGTGAGCCAACCGGGCGCTGGAGCCCGTCAGCCCCCCCGGGCGCCTCGCCCCCGTCCGCAGCGTCCTCCTCGCCGCGGTGGCGGTCGGTTCTCCCGGGTTGCGGCGGTCGCCGCGCTGCTGATCGCTGTTGTCGTGGTGGTGATCGTCGTGCTGAGGCTTACCGGGGCGCAGCACTCCTCCGCCCCTCGCGGACCCCTCAAGGAAAAGACGACCAACGTCACGATCATCCCCGGCGACACCCGGCGGAAGCTGGATCGGCTGTTGCGCTCGCAGGGTGTGAAGGGCAGCTATTACCAGGCCACGCGCTCCTCGCCGCTGCTCAGTCCACAGTCCTACGGCGCCCCCGCGAGCGTCCACTCGCTCGAGGGATTCCTCTTTCCCGACACCTACAACCTGCGCCAGCCGATCAGCATGACGGCGCTCGTCAACGACCAGCTGACCGAGTTTCGCAAGGTGTGGCCGACCATCAACCTGAGCTACGCGCGCGCTCACCATCTGACGCCCTACGACGTCCTGATCATCGCGTCGATGGTGGAGGGCGAAGCCGCCACGGTCCGTGACCGCGCGCTCGTGGCCTCGGTCATCTACAACCGGCTCGCCCGCGGGATGCCGCTGCAGATCGACGCCACAACCCGTTACGCCACGGGCAACTACACCTCGCCGCTCACCCAGAAGCAGCTGAATTCGCCCTCGCCGTACAACACGCGCATCCATACCGGCCTGCCCCCGACCCCGATCGACAGCCCCGGACTGGCCTCGATCAAGGCCGCCGCCCACCCCGCCCAGACGGACTATGTCTATTTCGTGGTCAAGCCGTGCGGCAATGGCGCGCTCGAGTTCACGTCCTCCTACCAGCAGTTCCTGACGTACTCCGCCGCCTACCAGCAGGAGCGCGCGAAGCTGGGGCGGTCCCCGACTCACTGCTGATGTCGCCGTCGCCGGCGTCGCGGCTGGGGGTGCTCGGCTGGCCCGTCGCCCACAGTCGCTCGCCCGCCATGCACAACGCGGCACTCGGCGAGGCCGGGCTCACAGGCTGGCGCTACCAGCTGCTGCCGGTACCACCACAGCTGTTCTCTGAGACCGTGCCCGCGCTGCCCGCGGCCGGCTTTCGTGGCGCCAACGTCACGATCCCGCATAAAGAGGCGGCAGCTGGGCTCGCCGACGAGGCGACTCCCCGAGCCCGCGCGATCGGCGCCGCCAACACGTTGCTCTTCGAAGACGATGCCATTCGCGCGGACAACACCGACGCGCCCGCCCTGATCTCCGAGCTGCCGCTCGATCCGTCCGGGATTATTGCGCTCGTGCTAGGTGCGGGCGGCAGCGCGCGGGCGGCCGTGTGGGCGCTGCTCGACGCCGGAGCGGGGGAGGTGCGGGTCTGGAACCGCACCCCTGAGCGAGCGCAGGCCTTATCCGCTGCGCTTGAGGCAACGCCGGTCCGCCGCCCCGCGCCGGCCAACGTGCTCGTGAACTGCACGGCGGCGGGGCTCCAAGGTGCCGCGGAGAGCCTCGCTCAGCTGCCGCTCTCCGAGGACGAGCTTGCGGACTACGGCTGCGTGGTCGACCTCGTCTATGCGGACCACGAGACGGCGCTCGTGCGTGCCGCGCGTGCCCATGGGATGCCCGTCGTCGACGGGCTGGCGTTGCTGGTGGCTCAGGGCGCGCTCAGCTTCGAGCAGTTCACGGGCCTCGAGGCGCCCCGGGAGGTCATGCGCCGCGCGGCGCGCAACGCCGGCGTGAACGCCTGACGCGCGCTCTTACGCACTCGTCCGAAGCGAGTGGCCGGACTCTCCACCGGCGGCTTCCGTGCGCTTTGCCGCCAAGACGATCAGCCCCACGGGGATCAGCCAGTTGAAAATCAGATTCGCACGGTGCGTATCGATCAAGCCAGCGACGATATGTGAGGGGATCATCGCCAAGAAGACGCAGGCCCACATCAGGGTCAGCTGGCGGTTGATGCGCTTAAACGTCTCTGAAGACCAGTATTCACGGGGCACCGAGTCCCTCGCGTATTGCTCGGTGAATGGCGTGAACAGGAGTGACGTGAGGGCGATCAGCGCCAGTATCGCGGCGGCGATCGCGCGTGCGTAGCGGGCCATGAAGACGGTGGTGGAGTGATCGGCGACGATCGCCACTACCGAGAAACCGGCAAATGCCACGACCGCTCCGATCTCAAGCGCCTTCGGGTGGTGCGCGCGGGTTGAAGGAAACGCGATGATCACGGCCGCAGCGAACGCGACGAGCGCTCCGATCAGCAGCGTGCTGCGCTGACCGATGAAGGTGAACAGAACCCAGGGCACGAATGCCACGTAGACCCCGAACCCTCTCGAGTGCTGGCGCGCGGCTTGCTCGCTGTCAATGCGCGTCGTAGACAACTCGCCCTCCCCTTATTGCGATCGGCATCTCTCGGGCCAACGTCGTTCACGGCCGCCGCGCCGCTATCTTCCGTCCGCGATGATCGTAACCGACGCCGTCGGCCGCTACACACGCGAGTTGCGCCCCGAGCCTGACGAGGTGCTCGCCGAGATGGAGCGCCGCGCCAACCGCGACGGCGTCCCCATCGTCGAGCCGCAGACCGGCGCGCTGTTGCATGTGCTCGCCCTCGCATGCGGGGCGAGGCGGATCGTCGAGGTCGGCACCGCGATCGGCGTCTCGACGCTCTACCTCGCCCGCGCGCTTCCCGCGGACGGCAAGCTCGTCTCCTTCGAGATCGACCCTGAGCGGCAGGAGGCGGCACGAGGCTACCTCGAGCGGGCCGGTCTCGCCGATCGCTGCGACCTACGTCTCCAAGACGCGCGAGAAGGCCTCGCCGACCTGGAGGGCCCGGTCGACATGGCCTTCATCGACGGGGTCAAGATCCAGTACGGCGACTACGCCCAACTGGTGTTGCCGCTGCTGCGCGAGGGCGCGGTGCTCGCGGTCGACAACGTTCTGATGGGAGGCACGGTCGCCGAGGGTCGCAGCGACGGATTCTGGACGGAGGAGCAGCTCAGAAGCGCCCGCACCTTCAGCGAGCGGCTGATCCATGACGAGGAGCTGGCGGGCACGGTCACGCCGGTCGGCGATGGCGTGCTGGTCGCGGTCAAGCGGTGAGCGCGGGGGACGCGGCAACCGACGACCGCGGCGGCTGCCGCCCGTGCCGGGGCACAGGCAAGCTCAGCAGTTCGCTGGGCGGCGAGCAGCATGAGGTGAAGTGCCCCTGGTGCGAGGGCAGCGGCCGCTTCCAGCCCGGCCACGACGCACAAGAGGCCGGTCCCGCCGAGACCAAGCAACCGTAACCTTGCTCTAAATGGGCCTCCGCCTGATCACCGCCGGGGAGTCGCACGGGCCTGGCCTCACTTGCATCGTGGAGGGCATGCCCGCGGGCCTCGCGCTCGACCGCGAGGCGATCGACCGCGATCTCGCCCGCCGGCAGCTCGGTCATGGGCGCGGCGGCCGGATGAAGATCGAGAGCGACCGCGTGGAGGTCACCGGCGGCGTCCGTCATGGGCGCACGCTGGGCGGTCCGATCGCGCTGACCGTGCGGAACCGCGATTACGCCAATTGGACCGACCGCATGAGCCCTTGGCCGGTGGAAGCCGCCGTAGGCGAGGTCCACCTGCCACGGCCTGGCCATGCGGACCTCGTCGGCACACAGAAGTACGGGCTCGCCGACGTGCGCGACATTCTGGAGCGCGCAAGCGCCCGCGAGACCGCCGCGCGGGTGGCGGGCGGCGCGATCGCCAAGGCGCTCCTTGGCGCGCTCGGCGTGAGCATCTTCTCGCACGTGCTCCAGATCGCTGGGATCAGCGCGCCGCGGCGTAACGAGCTCACGCCCGAGGACTTCGCCGAAATCGACTCCTCACCGGTCCGCTGCCTGGACTCGGCGGCTGGGGATGCGATGGTCGCCGAGATCGATCGTCTGCGAAAGGCCAACGAATCGCTCGGCGGCGTCTTCGAGGTGCGCGCCTTCGGCCTGCTCCCGGGCCTCGGCTCGCACGTTTCCTGGGAGGAGCGCCTCGACGGGCGCCTGGGGCAGGCGATCCTCTCCATCCAGGCGATGAAGGGCGTGGCGGTTGGCGATGGCATCGAGGTCGCGGGATTGCCGGGGTCTCAGGCGCACGACGAGATCTTCTACGCGCAGGAGCGAGGTTTCTTTCGTAGGACCAACCGATCCGGCGGCCTGGAGGGCGGCATGACCACCGGCGCGCCCCTGGTCGTACGCGGCTGGATGAAGCCGCTGCCCACCCTGACCAAACCGCTGCAGTCGGTTGACATCGCCACTCATGAGCCCGGCGAGGCACTGCGGGAAAGGACGGATTCGTGCACTGTGCCTGCCGCCGGGGTCGTGGGCGAGGGGATGGTCGCGTTCGTACTCGCCGATGCCTTTCGGCGAAAGTTCGGGGGCGACCATATCGATGATGTCCTGGGCGCGGTGAGGGCATATCGCGAGCGGATCGCGGTCTGACTCCCCGGTGCTGCGCCTCGCGCTGATCGGGTTCATGGGCTCCGGCAAGACCACGGCCGCGCGGGCGGCCGCAGAAGAGCTCGGAACCCGCCCGCTGGACGTGGATTCGGAGCTCGAGCATGCCTTTGGCAAGCCGATCGAACGCGTCTTCGACGAGGACGGCGAGGAGGTCTTCCGCGAGCGTGAGCAACTCCTGACGCTCCAGTCGCTGGCGCGCCGCGACGCGCCCGTTGTGGCGCTTGGGGGCGGGGCCGTCGGCTCGCCGGGGGTGCGCGAGGCGCTGGCCGGCGGCGATCGTGTCGTCGTGTGGATGGATGTCGAGCCGGAAGTCGCGTGGCGGCGCGCTCACGGCGCCGGCCGCCCGCTGGCCCGGGACCGGGAGCGCTTTGAGCGGCTCTATGCCGAGCGCGAGCCCCTCTATTCGGAGCTGGCCGGGGCAGTCGTTCCCGCCGACCGGGGGGCCAGGATGGCGGCTGTGATCGCTGCTCTGGAGGGGCTGCCCGGGGACGCCAAGCTGCTTTGGGCCTCGAGCCGATCGGGCGACTATCCCGCCTTTGTCGCTTCCGGATTGGTCACCGAGAGCCGTTTTTGGCCGCCGTCGATCGCCGGCCGCCGCGTTCTGATCGCCGACGAGCAGGTGGCGCCTCGCTACGGCGACCTCATCCCCGACGTCGCGGAGCGGCTCTACGTCCCTGCCGGGGAGAGCTCAAAGACCGTCGCCCAGGCGGAGGTGCTGCTGCGGACGCTGGCGCGCGCGGGCATGACCCGGGCGGACCTGGTAGTCGCCCTCGGCGGCGGCGTGATCGGCGACCTCGCAGGCTTCTGCGCTGCGACCTATCAGCGGGGGCTCCGCTATGTCCAGGTCCCGACCACGCTGCTCGCACAGGTGGACGCCGCCTACGGCGGCAAGACCGGTGTCGATCTTCCCGAGGGTAAGAACTACGTGGGCGTGTACCACCAGCCCAGCGCGGTGATCGCGGATCCAGAAACGCTGGCCTCGCTGCCGGCGCGCGAGCTCGCCGCGGGCTACGCCGAGGTCGTGAAGACCGCGCTGCTGGCCGGGGGGTCGCTGTGGGATCGGGTGAGGGCGGGCGCCGACCCGCGCTCGCTCGAGGTGATCGCAGCCTGCGTGCGCACCAAGCTGCGCGTCGTGGCGCGTGACGAGCGCGACGCGGGCGTCAGGCAAGTGCTCAACCTCGGGCACACGGTGGCTCACGCCCTGGAGATGGCGACGGGCTACAGCCGGTACCGCCATGGCGAGGCGGTGAGCCTTGGCCTGCTGGCGGCGCTACGGCTGTCGGGACAGGACGCCCTGCGCGACGAGGTCCGGGAACTGCTCGCCGCGCGCGGCCTGCCCACGCGGCTGGATGGTGCCGATCCCGAGTCGATCGTCGCCGCCACCGCGGCCGACAAGAAGCGCCTCGAACCCGGCCCGGTCCCTTTTGTGCTGCTCGAGGGTCCCGGCAAGCCCCGCGCTGGCTGCCCCGTCGAGGCGTCGGAGCTGGGCGCCGCGGTCAGGGAGCTGGCCCGACCGTGACCTCGACCGCGCACAACCGCGTCGAGGTCATGCACGGCGTCAATCTCGACCAGCTCGAGCGGCGCGACCCGAAGCAGTATGGGGGCCTCGGTCTGACTGACCTGGAGCGTCAGATCGCCGAGCACGCCGAGACCCTGGGCCTGCGGACGCGCTTCTTCCGGACCAATCACGAGGGCGAATTCGTCGAGCATCTGCACCGGCTCGACGGGCTGGCCGATGCCGTCGTGCTCAACCCGGGCGCTTGGTCGCATTATTCGTACGCGATCCGGGACGCGCTCGAGCTGACTGGGCTGCCCGCCGTGGAGGTCCACCTATCCGACATCTTGCGGCGGGAAGAGTGGCGCCGGCGCTCGGTGCTCGCGGAGCTCTGCCTCGCTCAGGTCGCGGGCAAGGGGCCGGATGGCTACCGTGAGGCACTGGAACGACTGCATCAGGAGCTGCTTTGAGTACCCAAGTGACCGAAGACAGATCAACCCGGCTCGCGGACCTGCTGACGGCGGCGCAGCTCGACCTGCTGCTCGTGACGGACCTGGTGAACGTCCGGTACCTGACGGGCTATACGGGGTCGAACGGCTTTGCGCTGATCGGTCGGGACATGCGCCGGTTCGTGACGGATTTCCGCTACCGCGAGCAGGCGGCGGCCGAGGTCGATCCCTCCTTCGACCGCTTGGAGGCGCCCGTCGAGCTGCTCGATGCGTTGACCGACGCGCTGCCAGGCGCCGGGCTCAGGCTCGGCTTCGAGGAGGCGCACATGTCGGTCGCGCATTACGCCTTGGTGCGCGAGCGCCTGGGGGACCGGGTCGAGCTCGCTCCCACGGCGGGCCTGGTCGAGTCGCTGCGCGCGGTCAAGGACGCGGCGGAGATCGCGGCCGTACGCGCCGCCACGGTCCTCGCCGACGCAGCGTTCGCGCGTCTGCTCGAGAACGGGCTGGCCGGCCGGACCGAGCGCGAGGTCGCGATCGCGCTCGAGCACGACATGATCCTGCGCGGCGCGAGGCGTCCGAGCTTTGACGCGATCGTGGCCGCTGGGCCGCATGGTGCGCTTCCCCACGCCACCCCGCGCGACGTGGAGATCCGCCGTGGCGACGTGGTCGTGATCGACTGGGGCGCGGAGCTTGACGGCTACAGCTCGGACTGCACGCGTACTGTCGTGGTCGGCACGACAGAGGCGGACGTCGGCGAGATCTACGAGCTCGTGCTCGGGGCCCAGCTCACCGGACTCGAGGCTGTGCGAGCCGAGCGTGCAGCCGCCGAAGTCGACGCCGCCGCGCGCGGCGTGATCGAAACCGCCGGATACGGCGAGCTGTTCGGACATGGCCTCGGCCACGGCGTCGGCTTGGAGGTCCACGAGGCGCCGACGCTGCGACGCACATCCGACGACTGGCTGCAGGTGGGCAATGTGGTGACGGTTGAGCCGGGCATCTACCTGCCGCGGCGCTTTGGGGTGCGGATCGAGGACCTCGTGGTGGTGACCGAGGATGGCAACGAGATCCTCACCTCGATTCCGAAGGAGCTGACCGTCACCGATTGACGTCTGCGGGCGCGGCTACTCGACCGCCATCACCACCACAGTCGCGTCATCCTCGAGCGGCTCGCGCCAGCAGTCCGTGAGGGCCTGCTGGATCGCCATCGCGGTCGAGGACGCCGTGGGGTTGTCCGCGCGCTCCAAGGCGCCCTCGAGGCCCTCCACGCCAAACGTGCCCCCACCCTCCATATGCCGGCTGATGACGCCGTCGGTTACCAGGATGAGACGCTCGCCCGGCCGGAGCTGGCGGCTCGTGGGGGTGTATCGCGGAGCTCTCCGCGCAGCGCCGAGTGGCGGATGCTCGGGCGCTTGCAGCTCACTCAGCTGGCCCTGGCCGTCGACCAGATAGGCGCTGGGATGGCCGCAATTGACCCAGGTCAACTGCGCGGTGGCCGCGCGCCAGCGGGCCACCAGCGCGGTGATGTAGAAGTCCGGATTGTCCAGCCGGCGGACGGTTTCGTCCATCTGGTGAATCGCGTCCACCAGCTCCTCTCCGCTGCGGCGAGCGGCCCGCAGCGCTCCAAGGGCGGCGGCGCCGAGACCGGCGGCAGTGGGACCGGTACCGGCGGCGTCCGCAATCGCCAGCCAAGCGCCATCGCGGTTCTCCACGAAGTCGAACCAGTCGCCGCCTACCTCGTAGGTCGGGAGCAACGCGCCGGCGAGCTGAGCGCCCGCGATCCGAGCGACCCGGGGCGGGAAGAGGTGCTGCTGGATCTCGGCAGCGGGAGTGGTGCGCCTGCGGCGCTTTGCGGCCTCGATGTAGTCGGTGTAGTCGTTGGCCAGCTCGAGCGCGGCCGCCCCCTGCTTTGCGATGTCCGCAAGCGGAGTGAGGGGAGCGCCCACGGACACCAACAGCCCGATGACACGTCCGCGTAGCCACAGAGGTTCGGCCACGCACCCGGGGAGCTCCTGCTCCATGCGCCCGTAGAACTCGGGCAGGCCTTCGGGGACGATCTCGGGACCCAGCGCCGGCGGCGCTTCGAGGCGGTCGGGCAACTCCTCGGATCCGGCCAGGCGCATGAGGTGCGAGCCGTCGATCTCAACCACGTACAGGGCAACCGCCACTCCACCAACGCGCCGTGCCTCGGCGACGAGCTGATCAGGAACGAGGTGGGGCGGGACCTCATCGAGGATGCGGGTGACATCGAGCGCCAGCGGCGCCTCGCGTCCCAGCAGGCCGGGCGCGCGGAACGGCATCGTGGTCACGGTCCCTTCGACCCGCTCTCCGGCCTGCGCTCGGGACTCGGTCGGTTCGAGTTCTGCCAGAGCGCGCTCCAGCGCCTGGCGGGTGGGGAAGTGGCGGTACAGCGTTGAGCGCCCGACCCGTGCGGCGGCCGCGAGCTCGGTCATGGTTACGCGCCGGTCGCCGAGCAACGCGCTTGCGGCGGCGAGGATGCGCTCGCGGCTGGCGAGCGCATCGGAGCGAATCTGCACGCCGGAGGAATTGATGAGCGAGAGATCGTCGGCCCCGTGGGCAGGGTTGACCACACACCACTTGTACCACTTCGGTCGCACCGGACCGGCAAGGGTCCGGCCAGGCGGGACGGTATATCCCGACTAGGACATACACTGTCCCAGTTTGTACTAATCTCTGGGTTGAGGCGGCGGCTCCTGGGTAGATCGACGGGGAACGTCTCGGATACCGGTACGAACTGTCCCACGCGGGCGAGGAGGTGCTCAATGGCGGATGGCTACCAAGAGGCGAAGGAAGGAGGCGTGACGAGCGCCACCCCTGCGACGCAGAGCGAGCTTTCCGTGGCGGAGCTGATGAAGCAGCTCTCCGACCAGACGGCGACGCTCGTTCGCCAGGAGATGGAACTCGCCAAGGCGGAGCTGACCACAAAGGGCAAGCGGGCCGGGTTGGGTGCGGGCATGTTCGGCGGTGCCTCGGTGTTCGGGCTGTATGCGCTGGGGGCCCTGACCGCCTGCGCGATCCTGGCGCTGGGCCTCGCCGTGAAGGGATGGCTGGCAGCGCTCATCGTGGCGGCGGCCTGGGGCGCGATCGCCGGTGCGCTGGCGCTCGTTGGGGCGCGAAACGTAAAGCAGGGCGTACCGCCTGTCCCCGAACAGACGGTCGAAAGCGTGAAGGAGGACGTCGAGGTGACCAAGCAACGCGTAAAGGAGGGCCGAAAGTGAGCAGCGCAGACAGCGCCCCGGAGCAGGCTGAGGAGAAGTCGCCGCAGGAGCTCCGTGCGAACATCGAGGAAACCCGCGAGCAACTGGGCGACACGGTCGAAGCTCTTGCCGAGAAGACCGATGTCAAGGCTCAGGCCAGGCGCCGGCTCCATTCAATGAAGGGGGCTGCGGAGCAAAAGCGCCAGCAGGTTCAGGCAAAGGCGAAGGCAGCGACGCCGGAGAGCGCAAACGCCGGTATGCAGCAGGTTGCGAGCACCGCGCGGCAGAACCCCATCCCCGTGGCAGCCCTCGGAGCCTTTCTGGCCGGCCTGCTGATGGGGCGACGTACAAAGCCGTCGAGGCGTCGATGACTGATCAGCCCGACCGCGGGCCAGCGGACAACCAGATGACGTCGGATCCTCCGGGGAGCCCGGTAAAGCTCGGCACGGGCTCATGGTTCGGTGTGCTGAAGCGCTCAGCACGCGGGTTCAGCGCGGACAACCTGACCGATCGCGCTGCGGCCCTGACCTACTACGGGATCCAAGCGATCTTCCCTGCGCTGCTCGCGCTGGTGTCGATCCTGGGCCTGATCGGCAAGTCGGCGACGCAGCCGCTGATCCAGAACCTCGGCAAGGTGGCGCCGGGGCCGGCCCAGAAGATCTTCACGCACGCGATCCAGAACCTGGAACACAGCCGTGGCGCTGCTGGGGTGCTGACGATCGTCGGGATCGCGCTCGCCCTGTGGTCCGCCTCCGGATACGTGGGCGCGTTCATGCGTGCCTCCAACAGCATCTACGGCGTCGAGGAGGGTCGACCGTTCTGGCTCAAGCGCCCGATCCAGCTGGTGGTCACCGTTGTCCTGGTGGTGCTGCTGGCGGTGAGCGCGGTGGCGGTCGTGCTCACCGGCGGCCTTGCCAAGCAAGTCGGCACCGTGCTGGGCGTAGGCTCAAGCGCCGTCACGATCTGGGACATCGCCAAGTGGCCAGCGCTGCTGATCGTGGTCAGCCTGATGTTCGCCATCCTCTACTGGGCGGCGCCCAACGTGCGGCATGCCGGATTTCGCTGGGTCACGCCGGGTGGGATCGTGGCGGTGCTCGTGTGGATCATCGCCTCGCTTGCGTTCGGCTTCTATGTGGCCAACTTCAGTCACTACAACAAGACTTATGGCAGCCTGGGCGGGATCATCGCCTTCCTGATCTGGCTCTGGCTCTCGAACGTCGCGGTACTGTTTGGTGCTGAGTTCAACGCGGAGCTGGAGCGTGGCCGAGAACTCGAGGCGGGTGCGCCCGCAGAAGAAAGGCTGCTGGTGACGCCGCGGAGAGCGAAGAACGCATGACGGCACTGTTTCTACCGGTGAGTGCGCTCGTCGGCGCGCTGGCCGGGCTGATCAGCAAGAGGCTTTTCGCGCTGGTCTGGAGCGCTGTCGACAGCCGTGAACCACCCGACCACAAACAACGCGTTGAGAGCCACGTGAAGCTCCTGCTGGCCCTTGTGCTGGAGGGAGCGCTGGTTCGCCTTCTCCGCGGCGGGCTGGATCACGCCAGCCGTCATGGCTTCGCCCGTGTCACGGGAGCATGGCCTGGCGAGGAATAGCTGTTCGAGCAGCGCCGAAACAAGGAGGAGCTGATGCCTACCTGGGCAATCATCGTCATCGTCGTAGTTGTCGTGCTGATTCTGATCGCGGTCGTGTTCGCCCTGCCGCCAGTGCGCGAAAAACGGCGCATCAAGCGTCGTGAGCAGGAGCTCGGGCGTCGACGCGAGCACGTCGTCACCGAGCAGCGTGAGGAGGCCGAGATCCGCTCCCGGCACGCCGAGGAGTCGGAACGGAGGGCCCGCATAGCCGAGCAGGAAGCTCGTCGCGCACGGGCGGACGCGGCGCTTCACGAGGAGAGGGCCGGACTCCACGAGCGGGGCCTTGCAGACCACGAGCTTGTCGCCGATGACGAGCGCAGGGACTTTGCGGGCACGTCGGCCGATGTGGACGAGGGTGGCGGGGCGGCCCCAGGGCGCCAAGAAGGCGCGCTACCGGCGGATGCCTATGGCGACGAGCGCACGGGGGCGGATGAGGAGCTTCGTCGCGATTAGCGGCGCTCGTGATCTTTGCTAGCTCAGCTGGAGCAGAGAAGTCCCAGTTTGCTCCAGTTCGTTCCATCTGCATCTCAGTTGTGATTGACTTACGCGTCTAGAACCGGGTTTCTATCCAACTTGCCCCAGTTTTGGGATTGATGTCCCAGATTTAAGGGTAGGTAGGAGGTTCTAGGGCAAGCATCCACAACGGAGGAACGGAGGTAGGAGATGCAGATGACAGAAGCCTACGAATGGCAAGGTCGCACGGTCATCGGTTCAGACGGTGAGAAGATCGGCTCGGTCAAGGAGATCTACGTGGACCATGAGACGGGCAGGCCCGAGTGGGCCACGGTGACCGGCGGCCTGTTCGGCATGAAGTCCCACTTTCTCCCTCTAGCAGGCGCGACGCCTGCGGGGGAGGACGTTCGCGTGTCCGCGAGCAAGGATCAGGTCGCGAACGCTCCGAGCGTCGACCCCGACGGTGACCTCTCGGAGCGTGAGGAGCAACAGCTCTTCGAGCACTACGGCGTGCCGTACACCACCGAGGGCAGCACGACCGCCCAGGGCGCCCCCGGCACCGGGTACGAGCGCGGCGGCGCCGAGGGCTATGACACGAGCGGTCCCACCACGGACGACGCCATGACGCGCTCCGAGGAAGAGGTTCGCGTTGGCACGGCATCACGCGAGCGCGGGCGGGTGCGGCTGCGTAAATATGTCGTGACCGAGCAGGTGCAAACGACCGTGCCGGTGCAGCGCGAGGAGGTTCGCGTCGAGCGGGAGCCGATCACCGAGGCGAACGTCGACCGGGCCACGTCCGGGCCTGAGATCTCCGAGGAGGAGCACGAGGTGGTGCTCCACGAGGAGGAGCCGGTGGTGGAAAAGCGCACCGTGCCCAAGGAGCGGGTCCGCCTCGGCAAGGAGACCTTCACCGAGCAGACCGAGGTCTCCGAAGAGGTCCGCAAAGAGCAGATCGAGACCGAAGGCGACACCTCGCGCTGAGGGCGGACGGTGGCGGCGGTGATCCGCCGCCACCGCTCCTCATCAGCAGCGACCACAAGGAGAACTAGATGGGTACAGGAACATCCGCGCTGGGTGCCGGTAACCGTGGCGACGGCGCGCAGCAGAAGGCACAGGACGTGGCGGGTCAAGCCCAGGAAAAGGCCCAGGAGGCAGCGGGCCAAGCGAAGAGCACGCTGCGGGAGCAGCTGGACCAGCGTTCAACGCAGACGGCCCACCAGATCAACGAGCAAGCAGCGGATTTGCGCGCCGTCGGTCAGTCGCTGCGAGAACAGGGCAAGGAAGGCCCGGCAAAGGCCGCCGACGGGCTCGCGCGCTACGCCGAGAAGGCCGGGCGGTATCTGCAAGAGAGGGACAGCGATGGGCTGCTCTCCGATGCAGAGGACTTTGCGCGCCGCCAGCCCTGGGCCGTAGGCGCCGGCGCACTGGCCCTTGGTTTCGCCGCCTCACGTTTGTTGAAGGCATCGAGCAGCAGGCGCTACACGAATCGGTACGGCGGCCAGTCGCTGTCAGCGAACACCCCGATTGGGGACCCGTCGGTCGCGTCGCTGCCGCCGGAGACCTCCCCGCAGACCCCGATCGAGCCGCCCCTGACCGCTGATCCATTGGCTACCCCGGCGCCGCCGCTGCGCGCGCCGTCCGGCGAGCGCTCCGCGAGGCCCTAGACATGGCACAGGTGAACGACCCCGATCCCGCGCTGCGGGAAAAGTCGATGGGAGAGCTCTTCAATGAGCTGTCCACCGAGCTATCCGAGCTGATGCGGCAAGAGCTGCAGCTGGCGCGGGCTGAGATGACCGAGAAGGGCAAGCAGGTGGGAATCGGCGTCGGCATGTTCGGCGGCGCCGGGATCGTGGCCCTGCTCGCGGCTGGCACGCTCAGCGCGTGTCTGATCGCCGCGCTCGCGAAAGCACTCGACATCTGGTTGGCCGCGTTGATCGTTACCGCCATCTACGTGGCGGTCGCCGGCGCGTTGGCGCTGATCGCCAGAAAGCGAGTCTCAAAGTCGACACCCCCGGTGCCCGAACAAACCGTCGAGACGATGAAGGAGGACGTGCAATGGGCGAAGACCCAGCTGCCATCAGGGAGCAGATAGAACAGACGCGCGAGCGCATGAGCGACACGGTGGATGCGCTCGGATACAAGGCCGATGTGCCCTCGCGAGCGAAGGAATCAATCAGCGAGAAAATGCAAAGCGCCAAGTCAAAACTCACCGGGGTTCGCTCTCAGGTCTCGGATGCCACGCCGGATACGCACGACGTAAAGCGGGCAGGAAAGCAGGCCGTGGGCGTGGCGCAGGAGAATCCGCTCGGCCTGGCCATCGGCGCTGCCGCGGCTGGCTTCATTGCGGGCATGCTCGTGCCTTCGACGACGATCGAGGACGAGCAGCTCGGCCCGCTGGCAGATCAGGTCAAGCAACAAGCGAAGCAGACCGGCCAGGAGGCGATCGAGCGCGGCAGGCAGGTGGCGCAGGAAACCGTCCAGACCGCAACGCAGAGTGCCAAGCAGGTGGTAACCGAGGTCAAGGAAAGCGCCCAGGAAAGCGCCAAGCAGCAGACCGAGGAGTTGAAGTCAAGCGCGCAGGAAAGCGCCGAGCAGGTCAAGCAAAGCGCCTCGTAGGCCTGAGCGCAGGTCGTGCGCACGCAGCGCTGGCAGAGAATCGGGTATGACCTGGGATTGATGCTGTGCCTGCTCGTGTTCGCTTTGCTCGGCCTGCACGTCTACCGCGCCGTCGAGCAGCTTCGAGTCTCGGCCGCGGTGTGAGCCCGGCCGGCGGCCAGGTCGCGGCGGGATTCGCGGCAGCCGCTCGTGCGACAAGGGGGATCCCCGTGATCGGGGGCACGCTGGCCGGAGCCCTGGTCCACGGGGGACTGCGGCGGGTGGTGAGGTCCGGCCTGGTCCTTGGGGCGGTGCACGAGGACCGCGTGATGTTCGGAGTGGATGAGGATCCGGTGCTGGCTGACGGAGACCGTCTGCTGTCACTGGAGCCCGATCGCTCCTGAGCTACCCTCCGTGAGCGCTTGTCCCGAGCGCCACACGTCCGCCCATGTCCATAACCCGAGCGTGTCAATAACACGAGTATGTCCATAACCACGAACCAATTCCGCAACGGCAACCACATCGACGTGGATGGGACCGTCTTCAAGATCCTCGAGTTCCAGCACGTCAAGCCCGGCAAGGGCGGCGCGTTCGTGCGCACCAAGCTGCGCCGCGCCAGCGATGGGGCCGTGATTGACCGGACTTTCCGCGCCGGCGAAAAGTTCCGATCGGTCCGCACGGAGGTTCGTCGCATGCAGTTCCTTTACCGCGACGGCACGGACGCGCATTTCATGGACTCCGAGACCTATGAGCAGCTCACGATTCCCGAGTCGATGATCGCGGGTGCGCTGCGCTTCATGAAGGACTCAGAGGAGGTGGAGCTGCTCTATATCGACGAGCGACCCGCCGACGTGCAGTTGCCCAGCGCGATCGAGCTCCAGGTCTCGGAGACCGAGCCCGGGCTGCGCGGCGACACCGCGTCCGGGGGCGGGAACAAGCCGGCCGTGCTCGAGACCGGCGCCCGCATCCAGGTGCCGCTGTTTGTCAACGTCGGGGATGCGGTGAAGGTAGACACCCGCTCGGGCGAATACATCTCGCGGGCCTAGGCGATGCGAGCCGGGTAGCTCTCCTAACGTGCGCAGATCAGAGCAGCGCCGCGCCACTGTGTGGAGCCTCTACCAGAGCGATCTCCTCGGCCGCCCGATAGAGGAAGCGTTGCCTCGCGAGGCCTCCAGCTTCACGCGTGAGCTGGCGCAGATGGTTCAGGCTCGCCGCCCTGAGCTCGATGCGCTCATCGCATCCCACGCGAGCGGCTGGTCGCTGGATCGAATCGCGCCGCTGGAGCGGGCCATCTTGCGCGTGGCGCTGGCAGAGCTTCTGTATGCGGATGAAATTTCGGGCGAACGCGCGATACCAGCCGAAGGAGCGATCGACGAGGCGGTGGAGACCGCCAAAAAATTCTGTGGCGTCGATGCTCCCGCGTTCGTGAACGGAATCCTCGCGGCCGTGCTACGGGAGATGCAGGCGGCCAGCTCCTAGGGTCACTTCCCGCCCACCAGCAGCGGCCTCAGTGACGGCGTGCACGCGCACGCCGCTCCGCGAAGCCGACTCACTCCAAACAGGTCCTCGACCGTCTGCAACAGCGAGTAGTGATCAACTGGCGTCCGCAGGCGCCCTTTGCGCCGCGCTCCGGGTCCGGCGACGATCGTGACGATGTGGCCGCCGGCCGCCAACCGGCAACAACCGTCGTTCGTCGAACCCTCATCCCAGGTGAGGAACAGCAGGCCGTCGTGACCGAGCCGTGCAAGCAACGGTGGCAACAGCCGTGCGAGAAAGTGGTCCGCGGTCGAGAGCGCGCAGTCGTGCATGTCGTGGCACAGGTTGGGGGTTATCCAGATGAACGCCGGCAGCCTGTCTGCCCGTTCGTCGGCCGCCAGCTGATCGAGTGGCACCACGCGCGCACAATCCGTCCGGCGGCTGACAAGCGCGCGGTAGTACATGAAGGGGTCGTGCTTTTTGGCGTAGTCGCCCGCCGACGCACCCTTGAAGCATGGGTGCGGGAGATTCTCCATGTAGGCCTTCCAGGAGATTCCGCGCCTGTCGAGCTGGCCGGGGAGACCGGCACCGGGAGCGGAACAGCTGGAGCAGTCGCTGCTGATACCGAAGGTGGAGCCTGCGGTGAGCGCGAGGTAGTTGGGCAGCGAAGGATGCGAGATCGCGTACATCTGCCGCGCGAGCCCGTAGCGGTGCGCCAGTCCGTTGATGAAGGGAGCAGCGGATGAGCCGATCACGTCGGAGTACTCGGCGTTCTCCAGCAACACGACGGCGATGTGCGCGGGTCTGCCATGGGCTAGCCGGGCGCGCGTCGAAGGCCTCGTTTGCACCGGTCCAACCCTCGTTGCGGAGCCGCAGCCAGCGAGCGCCACGACCCTCGCAGCTACCGCTGCGAGGGCCGCGCTTCTCACTCGTGCGCCCTACGGAAGCGCTCGTATCCCTCCTGGATTTCGTCCGCCGCCCGCTCTCGCGGCCCCCAATCGATGACCCGGACGTCGTGGTTCTCCCGCTTCTTGTAGGCGACGAAGAAGTGGCCGATCTCTTCAACCAACTGCTCTGGCAGATCGTCGAGATCGCCGACCCCCTGCCAGTTTGGATCCGCGCACGGGACGCATACGATCTTGGGCTCCCGGTGGCCTTGATCCTCTAACTCCATCAAGGCGACCGGCCTGGCGATCACGCCGCAACCGGGGAAGGTCGGCTCCGAGACGGCGACCAGCACGTCGAGCGGATCCTTGCCGTCAGGACCGATCGATTCAGGCACGAAGCCGTAGTCGGTGGGAAACACGGTCGAGGAGGAGAGGAAGCGGTCGAACAGGATCAGGCCCCGCTCCTTGTCCCACTCGTACTTGTTGCGCGATCCCATCGGGATCTCGATCACGCACAGAAGCTCTTCGATCATCGCGGAAAGCTACCCCCTGCGCGTGTCGGCGACGCCGCCAGGTTAAAGCCGTCTGAAGCGTGCCTCAGCGAGCGAGAACACCGCGAAGATGATCAACCCAGCCCCCACCAGCGCCAAGAGCCATGGTCCCGCAGGCTCGTGGTGCACCCGGGCGAGCGCTCCGTCCACGCCTACGGCGCTGCGTGGGTTGTAATCGAGCGCTGCTTTGAGGACGAAGTAGCCAATCAGCACGAAGACCAACGCCCGCGCCGACAATCCGATCCGGCCGGCCGCCTTGAACAGCCGCCGTTCGTCGCGACTCATGCGACCCGTCTTGCTGTCTTTCATGAAGCTCGCGCTCACCGCCTCCCAGAGCTGGAAGAGGCTGATGCCGAGCAAAATGGCCCCTGCCGCGCCGACGATCACCGAGCCGCCGGGCCACCCCAGGACGCCTGCGGCGGTGTGCTCTGGCGTACCGGACGAGCCACCGCCGCTACCGGCCAGCACCCGGACCGCCACCAGAAAGAAGGCGATGTAGGCGACCCCACCGCCAATGCCCGCGATCCGGTCGGTGAGTCCCGATGCGCCTCCGCCCTCCGGACCGCTGCCAAATACACCCAGAGCTAGTTTCCAGAGCGCATACGCCAGCAGGCCTGCCGCGATCACCACCAAGGCCGCGAGGCCGAGCCAGCTGCGCGAGAGTAGCTCAAGCGCACCCTGCTGGTTGGCAGCCGTGTCGGCCGTGCCCGCCCCGGCGGACAGCGCCAGCGCGAGCGCCCCGATCAGGCCATAGGTGATCCCGCGCGCGATGAACCCCGCGCGCACGAGCCATCGAAACGGCCTCGCTCGCTCAGCGGCCTCGGCCTCCCGACGCGCGCTGCTGGCCACCCTAGTCTCGTTCCGGTTTCAACCGGTCTCCTCCTGGCACGGATCATATGATCGATGGCCCTTGCCTGGATCGATCACTGCATTCGCCCCCGGACGGGTCAACCTGATCGGCGAGCACACCGATTACAACAACGGGCTCGCCTTGCCCTTCGCGATCGCGGCTGGCGTGACCGTGCGTGCGACGCCCGCGAGCGGCCGTGCCATCGAGGCACACGCGTGCGACTTCGGCCAGTCGGACGCCTTCGAGCTGAGGCGGATCGAGCCGGCAAAGGGCTGGCGGGCGTTCGTCCGTGGCGTGGCCGCGGAGCTCCAGCGCAGCGGCCGGGACCTCGCCGGAGCGAAGCTCGAGATCACCGGCACCCTCCAGCGCGGCGCCGGCCTGTCCTCATCTGCCGCATTCGCGATTGCGATCGCGCTGGCGTTGACCGGGCTCTATGGCGAGGAAGAGCCGGATCGCATCGAGCTGGCGAAGCTCTGCTCTCGTGTTGAGCACGATTGGGTCGGGGCTCGCACGGGCCTGCTCGATCAGCTGGCATCGCTGTTCGGGGAGCAGGAGCGGGCCGTGGCCATCGACTTCCAATGCCTTCAGATCCGAAGGGTGCCCTTAGAACTCGACGGCCACCGTCTTGTGCTGCTCGACTCAGGGGAGAGCCGCGCCAACACGGCCTCTGGCTACAACGAGCGTCGCGCCGAGTGCGCCCGGGCATGCGAGCTGCTCGGCGTTGCGTCGTTGCGTGAGGTCAGCGCGCAAGATGTGGAGCGATTGCCGGAGCCCCTGGCGGATCGTGCGCGGCACGTGATCGGCGAGAACGCTCGCGTCGTGCGCGCGATCGACGCCCTGGAGCGGTGCGACGCGGGCGAGCTCGGCCGCGTGCTCGATGCTGCGCATGCGAGCCTGCGGGATCTCTTCGCGGTCTCGACGCCCGCCGTCGAGCGGGCGCGAGATCGCCTCTTGCGCGCTGGCGCGCTCGGTGCCCGCCTCGTCGGGGGCGGGTTCGGAGGGAGCGTGCTGGGCCTCCTATCGGCTGACAGCGATCTTCCCGAGGGAGCGCGGGAGGTCCGCGCAGGACCCGGAGCGCGTGTGGCCGCCCGCCGGGCTCAGTCTTCGGCGTAGTCTCCGGCTTCGGAGGAGTGCTGGTCGGTATCCCCCAGCGGCGAGTCATCGCTGGCGGGCGCGCCCGGCAGCTTGTCGGCGGCTGGGCTCTCCGACCCACCCATCGCGCCTGGCTCGTCGGGTCGATCTTCGGGCGCTTCGTCCTCCGAGCGCTGCTGGGTCTGATCCTCTGGGTGCTCGGCCATCATTGTGGTGCTACCCCCTCGCGCAGGCGTTATTCCCTCGTCCCTGGGTATGGTTGACCTGTGGAGGAGCCACTCATCCTGAACCTGGCCGACGCTCCCGCGATCGGTCATCCTCGGCGGGCCACGTTGATCCATCTGGAGGCCGATGGCGCGTCGTGGCCAGACACCGGTGTGAACGTGCAGGTGATGGATCCCGGGCAGCCGAACTGCCGGTACCACATGGAGCCCGTACAGGAGGATTTCCTCGTCCTACACGGCGAGTGCATCGTGATCCTCGACGGCGAGGAGCGCCGACTACGGCAATGGGACTTCGTGCACTGCCCGGCTGGAACCGAGCACGTCTTCGTGGGTGCGGGTGACGCCCCGTGCGCCGTTCTGATGATCGGCAGCAGGCGCGAGGACGCGGCTCACTACCCGGTCAACGAGATCGCCGCCCGCTATGACGCCTCGGTGAAGGCGCCCACCGACGTCCCCGCCGAGGCCTACGCCGACTGGCGGGCGGAGTCAGCGCCCCAGTCGGTTGAGAATCCCTGGCCGCTGGACCGAGCTCAGGCCCTCTGACCGAGCTTGAGACTTCCCGTCTGCTCCTGCGCCAATGGCGCGAGCAGGACGTCGAGCCGTTCGCAGCGCTCAACGGCGACCCGGAGACGATGCGCTATTTCCGAGCCCCTCTCACGCGCCCACAGAGCGACGCATTCGCCGAGGGTGCAGGGCTGGTGATTTCGCTTCGGGGGTGGGGTCTGTGGGCGGTCGAGGTGATACGGGGTCCCGAGTTCATCGGCTTCGTGGGGCTGAACGAAGTTGGTTTCGAGGCCCACTTCACGCCCGCGGTGGAGGTGGGCTGGCGCCTGCATAAGGACCATTGGGGCAATGGCTATGCCACCGAGGCGGCGCGGACGGCAGTCAACTTCGCCTTCAACGAACTCGAGCTGAGAGAGATCGTGGCCATGACCGCCACGCGCAACGAGCGCTCGCGGCGGGTAATGGAACGGCTCGGCATGGGGCGGGACCCGGGGGATGACTTCGAGCACCCGGAGATTCCCGACGGACCCCTACGCCGGCATGTGCTCTACCGGCTGAGGGCGCCGCTCAGCGGCGCCGGGTAAGAGCCCTAGGTCCGCTGTGGCGCGCTCGCCGATCGGCGGGGAGGCACCTCCACCGCTCTCTCCACCCGAGCGGCCCAGCTCCTGCTTGTAGCCGTACGACTCGAGATCGGAGCTCTCGTCCCGCGGCGATACGCCCTCTCCCACGCTCGCCATGGCGGGATTCTATGCGCGGCGATCGGACGGGAGATCGAGCTTCGCGTGGGAGAGGATCTCCCCGATCACGCCCGCCTTGGCGTCGGCATAGTCGTTCATGGTCGCCCACTCCTGGCGCGCCAGCCGACGCTTGGTGGCTTCATACAGGCACCGGTCGGCCGCGGACTGGCGCAGGTGATCGCGCAAGCCCAGGTGGCGTCGCTCCCACTCGCCGCCCGCGCTGCACACATGAACGTGGACGTCTCGCTCCGAGGTTCGGAGCATCCGGTGATCCGGCTCCCGCACGCGAAGCGCGTACCCGGCGCCCTCAAGCGCCGGCAGATAGCTCCCCTCGTCCTCGACGTCGGCGACGCTTACCTCGATGTCGATAATCGGCTTGGCCGCGAGCCCTGGGACCGCGGTCGACCCGATGTGATCGATGCGAAGAGCTGTTGAGCCGAGTGCAACGGCGATGCGATCGTGCTCACGAGCGAACCGCTCCGGCCATTCCGGGCGGTAGTCCACGATCTCGATCGGACGCTTCTCTGGCCCGCCGATCAGCTCCATGACCAGGGCACGCTAGCCGCGATGCTCTCAGGACGTAGACATTGCGGTAAGCGTGCGCCAGACTTGGGCTCATGCTCTCGCCGGGCTCATCGAGGGAACGCCTTGAACGTACGCTGAACTCGGCCTATGCCGAAGGCGTGCTCAGCGAGAACACGCTCGTGCACCGGCTCGAGCTGCTCTTCCGCGGCCCGCTCGTTGATCCTGCACGCCTAGTCGGCGATCTGCCCGCGCGCAAGAAGCAGCGCCTGCTGCCGCCCCTGGTGAGCCGGATGCGGGAAGGTCTCGGGGAGCTGCGGGCGCAGCGTGCCACCACCAAGCGGTCTCCCCCGGTGCTGCTGGCACTCGACTGGAATGGTGGCCAGGAGGAGCTCGTGATTGGCCGTCATCCCGAATGTGACGTGGTACTCCCAAGCCCGGCCGTTTCTCGCCGGCACGCCCGATTGAGGTTCCGCGACGGGATCTGGATCCTCGAAGACCTCGAATCGACCAATGGCGTCGTCGTCAACGGCGCGTCGCTGGTTGGCCGCTACCGGCTCGAGCCGGGCGACCGTCTCGTTATCGGCGACGAGCAGCTCCTCGTCGACTGACCTTCAGCGCAGCCGAGGTGGCTGCGAAGCGGTCTCCTCCCGCACCTCAAATGCGGCCTCTCGTAACGCCCGTAGAAGCTTTGGCCGTGCTCGCGCCGAGACTGTCGCCAGCAGCGAGCTGTGCCGGCTGCGCAGCGACACAAATGTATTCGACCAGGGCGGGCGCCCGCGGACCGTCGTAATCGTGATGCTCTTCTCAGTGTGCGCGAATTCATGCTCCCCCTCAGAGGGCGCAAACACGACCGCATCTTCGGCGACCAGGAGCCGGCCGCGGGCCTGTCCTTTTTGACCCCCAGGGCCGGACCCGACCGCTCGTGCCTTGACGGAGAAAACTGACGGCCGCGCGGAGACGCGCGCGGCCACCGAGCGCTGTTTCTCGAGCATGACCTGCTCCGCCATGGGACCCCTGGAGGGCTGCAAAAAGGACACGCCTTTAGGCTACTCCTCGGTACTGCGTGTAAGGAGGAACTCCCTCGGGGCATGCTCCCATGCTGCCCGGGCTGGCGAACCCTAGGATTGCCCTGTGTCCGCCTCCTCCCACGGCCCCAACTCGGCCTACGGCTCGGCGGGCGTCGACTACGAGACGCTCGACGCCGGCAAACGCGACGCGTTGAGCCAAGCGCTCGCTACCACCGCGGCGACCGCCGATGTGCTCGCCGCCACAGGCGCGCGGGTCATGGACTCATCCCGCGGCGAGCCGGCCTTCGCCTTCGAGGTCGGCGACCGGGTGTTCGCCTTCGTGCTCGAGTGCCTGGGCACGAAGTCGATCATCGCCCGGGAGCTCGAAGATCAGCTTGGAGCAGCCGCGTTCGCGAATGTCGCCTACGACACGGTCTCCGCGGTCGTGAACGATCTCAGCTGCCTCGGCGCATTGCCGCTGGTGGTCAACGCCTACTTCGCCGTGGGCTCCTCCGATTGGTACGAGCGCGGCCAGCGCAAAGCGGGTCTGCTCCGGGGCTGGCGGGAGGCCTGTATCGATGCGGGCGCGAGTTGGGGAGGCGGCGAGTCGCCCTCGCTCAGCGGGTTGGTCTCAGCCTCCGAGATCGAGCTGGCCGGGAGCGCGGTGGGCGTTGTGCCGGCCGGCAGGCGGGCGATCCTGGGCGAGGAGCTGGCGAGCGGGGACGAGATCGTAATCGTGGCGAGCAGCGGCTTGCAGGCGAACGGCGCCTCGCTCGCCCGCCGCGTAGCCGCCGAGCTTCAGAACGGATACGGGACCGAGCTCCCCAGTGGACGCCGCCTGGGCGAGGCGCTGCTCGATCGCTCGACGATGTACGTGCGGCTCGTGCGAGAGCTGCTCAAGAGCGGGCCGGAGTTCCACTACCTGAGCCACATCACGGGTCACGGCCTGCTCAAGCTGATGCGGCCCCGGCGCGAGTTCACCTACCGCGTGCGTGCATTGCCCGGGGTTCCCGAGGTCCTAGCTTTTCTCGTCGAGCAGGCCGGGCTCGCGCCCGCCGCCGCCTATTCGACCTTCAATATGGGTTGCGGCTTCGCCGTCTACTGCTCCGAGGGAGCAGGGGAGTCGGTGGTCGGAGTAGCGCGCGAGCTGGGCCTCTCGGCGCTTGTTGCCGGGCGGGTCGAGGACGGCCCGCGTCGCGTGGTGCTCGAAGAGGTCGGCGTCGTATTCGAGGGCACCGAGCTGGATCTCGTGCCCAGCGAGGGCTCTAGCCCCCGGGCGGATCGGCCTTCACACGCGGCGTAAATCCGCGTAAGCGCCTTCTCACCGCTGGCTAATCGCTGCTTCATTGCGCCAATTCACAGTCCGGCGGTGGAATACACCGTTATGCCTACAACCAACGATCAAGTACCGGCCCGGCCAGGCAACAGAAGCGTCAAGGTCGTATCTACGGGCTCTCGCCGAACCTCCCTGCGCCAGGCACTGGCGATCCAGATGGAGAATTTGCTGTGGCGCCGCCGTGCCGAGACCTGGGACGAGGAGGGGTCTGCCCAGCTGGCGCCCGTCGTGCAGGTCGTGCTTGACGCATGCGAGGTGCGTCCGGAAATGGTCGCCGTCGATCTGGGCTGCGGTTCGGGACAGGTCACGCTTCCGCTTGCCCGTGGCTGCTCCCATGTGATTGCCGTCGATCTGAGCGCCGCAGCGATCGAGTTGCTGAAGGAGCGCGCCGCCGAGCAGCGCGTCACCAACGTCCACGCCCTCACCCAGCCGATCGAAAGCTTTGAGGTGGCGCCGCAGAGCGTTGACCTGGTCGTCTCCAACTATGCCCTCCACCACCTGCGAGATGCGGACAAGAAGGAGCTCGTCGAGCTCGCATTCGAGTGGCTTCGCCCCGGCGGCCGGCTGGTGATCGGCGACATCATGATCGGCCGGGGCGCGAGCCAGGACGATCGTCAGATCATCCGCGCCAAGGTCCAGACTTTCGCGACCCAGGGGCCGGCGGGCTGGTGGCGAATCCTCAAGAACGCCTGGCGGTTCCTGTTCCGCCTACAGGAGAAGCCATTGCCAGTCGCTACGTGGGTGACGCTCGCGCGCAGGGCGGGATTTCAGGAAATCAAAGCTCGGCGCGTCGTGGCCGAGGCGTGCCTTCTGACCGCACGCAGGCCGGCCCGCGCTCATCCCCGGACCGCTCCCTTGGCCTCCAGCAGCAGCGCGAGCGTGGGACAGGTATCGACGGCCCGTTCAGCCAGATCGAGCAGGCTGACCGGGACCTCGGCCTGCTCGACGATCGGATAGCCCCAGTCGTCGAGCCGGATCAGCTCGGGCAGCAACTCTGCGCACAGCCCGTGACCCTCGCAAGCAATCGGGTTGACACGTAGGCGCATGGTCAGGCCCTCCCTACCGGTGCCCCGCCGACGGGGAATGAGGGCCTTGCGTTGCACACCCGGCTGCGGTGGCGCTCGATCTCCGGCGCGAAGACCTCGCATGCGCTCTGCGCGAACCGTGCCACGCCGTCGGGGTGGTGGCAGGCGCCCCGCCCCCGCACTTCCATGATCCAGCGCTCCAACGTGACGCGGTCATGCGCCCGCGCGGTCCCGTCGGCGAGGGCAGAGAAGACCTCGGCGATGCCGGCCAGACCGTGGACGCACGGCCCGCACTGGCCCGCGGACTGGCTCGCCAGGTAGGACACGACGCGGGCGCTCTCATGCAGGCCGCAGGCGCTTTCGCCGAGCGCGACAATCACGCCCGAGCCGAGCGTGGCTCCGATCGAGTGAAGGTCGGTGCGCGCAAGACCGATGCGCAGGGCCAGTGCGGCTGGCACCCAGGTCCCGAAGTAACCGCCCATGAGTAGCGCCTGCAGCGGCTCGGTAGCGCGCCCCGCGGCCGCAAGCAGGTCCTCCATGGGGGTGCCGAACTCGAGCTCGTAGACGCCTGGGCTGGCGACAGCGCCCGAGATTGTGACGAGCACCGAGCCAGGGTCAGCGCTCGTTCCCAGCTCGCGGAACCACTTGTCGCCGAAGCGCGCGATCAGCGCGATCTGTGCCAGCGTCTCGGGATTGTTGATCAGCGTCGGACGGCCGCGATAACCGCGCTCGAAGGGCCGCGGAGGCACGAACGTGGGCACGGCACGACCTCCGTTCAGATGGTGGATCACGGCACTCTCTTCGCCGGTGACGTAGCCGCCGGGGCCGGCCGCGACCCGGATCGGAACGTCGTCCGAGCGCACGGAGGCCGCGCCGTGAAGGGAGCGCAGCGAGTCGTGAGCGTCCTCACTCACCTTGACGATCACTTCACGTGCGCCGACGGCCTCCGCCGCAAGCACCGCGCCGTCGAGGACCAAGTGGGGCACCAGCGTGAACAGAAGACGATCCTTGGTGCTGAGCGGCTCGGTCTCGCTGCCGTTCACCACGACCGCACTCACGCCGCCGTGCGCCCGTCCGAGTGAAGCGACTGCACGCAATTTGCGCGCGGCCGGGAAGTCAGCTCCGCCGCGGCCTCGCAGGCCGCTGCGATCGAGAAGCTCGATCAGCTCCGGCCCTCCGCGGGACGGCAGTGATCCGTGGACGCGCTCGTGATCGAGCGCTGTGAGCACCTGCCCGGCCGAGTGCAGCCCGGCGAGTAGCCGCGGAAGCCCATGGTGGCCTAAGCTCGGCTCGGAGCTGCTTACGGAGGCGAGGCTCATGCGAGGTCGTCTCCGTCCCTGGGCCAGCCAGCGAGATGGTGGGCGCGACCTTCCGACGCGACCAGCCGGCTGGGCAGCCCCAGCCTCCGTAGCCAATCCTCCGCCTGCGACCCTTTGACGATCGCCGCCGTGCTGGCGGTGTTGGCGTCCAGGCAGGAGGCGGCGGCGACGGTCACCGTTCGCCACGGCCCGGTCGTGGAAGTCCCCGTCGCCGGGTCTACGAGGTGATGGACCGTCCCCCAGGGCATGTGCCAGCGGCGCGCGGTGGTACTCGAAGTGGCTAGTCCTCCGCTGCTGAGCGCGATCCACTGGCCCGGGGCGGCCCCCCCGTCGCGGTGATTGTCGGTGACGCGCACACGCCACCCCCCCGGTGGGGAGCCGGCGGTGGCGATGTCTCCACCCAGCGACACGAGGACCGCGCATCCTGCGGCTTGCTCCGCCGCGACTGCAGCCCGGTCTGCGGCCAGGGCCTTGGCGGTGGCGCCGAGGTCGACGCGCAGGCCCTTCGGCAGTTGCACGGTTCGGGCGGCTCGGTCCATCCGCACCGTGCGCCATCCGGGTACTTCCACAGCTGGCAGGCGGGGGGAGGAGGCGCTCCGTCGCTCCTCGAGCACGTCCTTGAAGTCCCGGTCGTAACCGAGCGCGAGCAGCACGGCGCCAACAGTTGGGTCGACGGCGCCGTCCGTCACCTCGGCCGCCCGCAGGGCGGCGCCGATCGCGTCCAGCAGCAATGGTCCAACGACAACGCGCTCTCCGCCGGCCGTATTCAGAGCCTCCAGCTCCGAGTCGGAGCGGAAACGCGAGCAGGCTCGGTCAAAGGCGGCAACGGTGTCATGGACCGCGGCGACCGCCGCGTTCAGGCCCTCCGGGACGGTGACGGCGACGGTCGCGCCCGTGCCCAGGGCTTCTAAGTGGTCGCTAGCAATCTCGTCTGTCGGCGTGGGCACCGGCTTCTGATCCATCTGAAGGCTGGTTGGGGCCATGAGATCAGTATCGACGCCGGGCTCATAAACCCCTAAGAGCAGCATGAGAGTTTCGTCACACCTCGGCGAGGACGCGGGGCCTGTGTCGCACAGCGTGCAGCTCAGGCGAGGTAGCCCGGGAGCGTCAGCTCGATCCGAGCGCCTCGCTCCGAACCGTTCGTTGTCGCCCTGACCTCGCCTCCATGGGCCTGCGCGATTGCGCGCACGATCGCCAGCCCCAGACCGGTTCCTCCCGCGTTCCGGCTCCGTCCAGCATCCGTGCGGTGGAAGCGCTCGAAGATCCGATCGCGTTCGGAGTCCGGGATCCCGGGCCCGTCGTCGAGAACTGCGAAGCGAAGGCGGTCCTGGCCGACTCGGGCGGCCTCCAGCTTGATCAGTCCGTCGGGAGCGGATGTGTGCTCGATCGCGTTGCGCCCGAGGTTGCGCAGCGCCTGAGCGAGGCGGTCGGGATCCGCTTGCAAGGCGCCGTCCGGGATGGGGCCGAGCTCGAAGCGGCGCTTCGCGGTCAGCTCGAGTCCGCGCCACAGGTCGCCGAGGAAGGGGCGCAAGCGGATGGTCTCTGGCCGTAGGAAGTCCTGCTGCTCGGCCCGTGCCAACAGCAAGAGATCTTCGACGAGGCGGTCCAGGCGACCGATCTCGGCGGCCACGACCTCCTCCGTTTGCCTCACCTCGTCCGCCGTCGGGTTGCCTTGCGCCGCCAGCACTTCGAGCTGCCCGCGAATCACGGTCAGCGGCGTGCGCAGCTCGTGGGAGGCGTCCGCCACGAACTCGCGTTGCCGCGCGAAGGCGTGGGCGAGGCGATCGAGCATGTGGTTAAAGGATTCGGCGAGGATCGCGAGCTCACCGCCCCGGTGCCCGGGGACCTCCATGCGCGGAGACAGCTCGCCCGCGTCGACTCGTGCCGCCACGTGCGCCATGCGTCTGATGGGCGCCGACACGCGGTCGCCCGCCAGGTATGACGCCAGCAGGGCAAAGGCGAGCACGATCGCCCCAGCGAGCACGAACGCCTTGGCCAGCCCGTGCTGCGATTGTTCCACCAGCGCGAGTGGCTCACCCGCCGCCACGATCGCCTTCATGCTCCCGAGCGAAAGCGCGCGCTCGTGGATGCGCACGTCACCCACGTCGGGCACGTGCTCGGTCGAATAGCCCAGCCGGGGAGTGAGCAGCCGCCTTCCCACATCGTTTTCCTGGGCCTGCTGAGAAACCGATTCGCCCTCCTCCGGGGCCCGTGTGCCGAACACCTCCGGGTGATTGCTCGCAGTGGGCGCTCCAGGCACGAGCACGAACAGCAGGGTGGAGGTCGCGCTGTATGGCTGCGCGCGCACGTACCCCAGCGCCGCACGCGCGATCTGTTTCGCGCTGTCGCCGCTCGATGAGCGCAACGCCTGAGCGAGCTGGCTCGTGTCGCCGGCCAGATCGCGTTCGATCTGTTGCCTCAGCTGGCTGCCGGTGTCGGCGTATACCACCGCAAGTACGGCCGCCGCTGAAAGCAGCAGGAGTCCGGCAACCCAGACCGTCAGCCGCCAGCGGAGGCTCGCCGGGAGCAGCTTCCTAACCGCGCGCATCGAGCCGGTAGCCGACCGAGCGCACCGTCACGATCGGTGCCTCGCGGCCCTGACCGGCCTCACGGAGCTTCCGCCTCAAGTAGCCGATGTAGACGTCGACCAGGTTGGTCCCCGGGTCGTGCTCGTATCCCCATACGGCTCGCAGCAGCTGCTCCCGTGACAGCACGCGGCCATGATTACGCAAGAGATACACCAGCAGTTCGAACTCGGTCGTCGAGAAGGTGACGGGGGCGCCGTGATACTGCACCGACCGGGTGATCAGGTCGGCCTCGATCCCGGCGGCGCGCACGACCGTGCTCGCGCTCTGCGTCGCAACACGGAGGTGAGCACGGATCCTGGCGGCCAGCTCGCGCAGAGAAAACGGCTTGGTGAGGTAGTCGACCGCGCCGGCGTCGAGACCGGCCACGCGGTCCTCCACCTCGCCGAGCGCGGTCAGCAGGATCACCGGCAGCATCGGCTTGGCGCGCCGGATTTCGTCGAGCACCTCTAGGCCGCTGAGCCCGGGGAGCATCAGGTCCAGCACGACTACGTCGACGTCCTCGTTGCGCGCCATCTGGGCGCCGCGAGGTCCATCCAGCGCAGCGCGCACGGTGAAGCCGTGGGTGCGCAGGCCGCGCTCGAGGAAGTCAACGATCCCGGGCTCGTCCTCGATCACCAGGACTACGTCGGACACGAGGCGTAGACGTTATGCCCTGGCGGGAGCGACGCGCACCGTGCCGGTGACCGAGCCCGCGCCGGAGTCGAGCTGCAGCTGGGCGAGGATCTGCAGCCCCGAGCCGTTCGCGCCGTGAACCCGTGCGGAAAGGCTGGTGCCCTCAAGCGAAGTCACGCGCCCACGGTACTCGACGGGATTCGAGGAGGGGCCGAGCGTCACCCTGCTGTCGGTCATCTCCACGCCTCCGCCCGGGACCGGCTGCCCGAGGATGCGGACGTCCAGCGCCCCGAGGTGCTGGCCGCTGATCGTGAGCTTCAGTTCGATGGTCGCTTGGCCACCGTTCGACTCACCCTGCGTGACGGTGCCGTTCGCAGGAGCGCTGAAGGAAGTGCTGCTTGTCCCACCCTGCGTGCGACCCCCGGCGCCGGCCGAGCTCGAGGCCGTCGTGCTCGACACGAGCAGAGAGCTTGGCGTCCCCGCCTTCTTTGCCCAGCCCTTGCCGAGTGGGCCGCCCGGAAGCCAGATCACGAGTCCGAGCGGCAGCGCCACACAGCCGGCGAGCGCGCCCAGCCGCAGGCCCTTCCGGCTCGGCCAGCCGGCCGTTGCGCGTACGAGAACCGCGGCGAGTACCGCCGCGACGCAGAGGGCCACGATTACGAGCATCCAGCCGAACTTGACATCACTCCCAGTGCCGAGCGTGTGCAGCAGGGCGACTGGCCAGCAGGCGTACGCCGCCCAGTGGGTCAGGCGCCAGGCGCGATATCCCAGTCTTCGCCGCAGAAGGCTGGTGACCATGACCGCGATCAGCAGGTCGAACGCCACGGCCCCGAGCCCCAGCCACAGCGGCCGGTAGGCAGATGTGAACGGCACCACCGCATTGACCACCGTGATCGGCGCGAACGAATCGAGCAGCGAGGTCACGATGTGCAGGACGGTGAAAGCCACCGCGAGCAAGGACACGTTTCGATGGACGGCGTCGACGACAAAGCGCGGCACCCGCTCCGTGCGCAGGCGTCGCGAATTCGCCACGCCGAGGGCGACGCTCAACGTCAACAGGATCAGCGCGACTGTGCCGGTGCCCCGGGTGAGATACCAGTAAGCGCTCGGACCGGCGGCGGCGAGCGTGGTCATGTGGCCGCGACCCGCGCCGCCCGCCTAGAAAATCTAGGAGACGAGCAGCGTTCTCCCATGTCAGGAACCGCCGGAGACGACCCCGCCGCCCCCCGAAGGGGATGCCGGGGCGGGCGCCTGCGATGGCGGCTGGAGGCTGCTGCCGCCGCCGTTCGACGTGCCGCGGGAGGACGTACTACCTCCGGTGCCGGAGCCCGTCGAGCCGTGGCTCGAAACGTGGCTGCCCGTGGAAGTGGTGGAGCTAGTGGCGCGCGTATGCCCGTGGAAGGCATTTGCCGCCGCGACCGAGATAAGTCCCGTTCCCGCAACTGCGCCGGCAACGAGCCAGCGGTTGATGCGGGAGAGGAGCGCAAACCCTCGGTCTCTGGTTATGTGGGCGGGCGATCTCATTGGTTTGGCAAAAAGGCTTCGCTTTAGCTTGGTGATTGCCCGCTACAAAGACATTAAAGCTGTGTGAGAAAGCCCTAATAGGCAGCACCCCGTCCCAGGGCCACTGCCCTCGCGTCTTATTTGGGCGAGGCTGATGCTGCGCTGTCGGCCGGTCGCCAACCAAGCGCCGGGAGGACGTCCTGCGCAATGGTCATCAACATGCGCGCGTTGTACTCGACACCGAGCTGGTTGGGCACTGTGAGCAGCAACGTATCGGCGGCCTGTACCGCTGCGTCATGCGCGATTTCCTCGGCGATCACGTCGGGTTCCCCCGTGTAGCTGCGGCCGAAGCGCGCGATCGCCCCCTCCAGGAAGCCGAGCTGATCGCGGTCCTCGCCGCGGCTAGCCCCGAAGAACCGGCGGTCCTCATCGCTTACGATCGGGAGGACGCTGCGGCTGACCGAGATGCGAGGCTCGTGTTCCCAACCGGCCTCGCTCCACGCCTCGCGAAAGGTCCTGATCTGCTCCGCCTGAAGCTGGTCGAAGGGCACCCCAGTGTCCTCTACAAGCAGCGTCGAGCTCATCAGGTTCATGCCCTCTTCGGCGGTCCACCGCGCGGTTGACCGGGTGCCAGAGCCCCACCAGATACGCCGCTCTAGACCGGGCGATTGGGGCTGGATTGCGAGCGCGCCGCTCGTGCCGGTCATGGCTGGATCAGCCTGAGCAACTCCGGCACCCAGAATTGCCGCTCGGAATACCGCGGCCTTGTCCCGGGCGAGATCGGCATCGGACTTGTCGCCGGGCGCTACATAGCCGAAAGACTCGGCACCGCGTAGGGCGGGCTCAGGGGAGCCGCGGCTGATACCCAGCTGCATGCGCCCGCCGCTGATCAGGTCGGCCGCCGCGGCCTCCTCGGCCATGTAGAGCGGATTCTCATAGCGCATGTCGATCACTGCCGTCCCGATTTCGATCCGCGACGTCCGCGCGCCGATCGCCGCGAGCAGCGGAAACGGAGAGGCCAGCTGGGGAGCGAAATGGTGGACCCTGACAAACGCTCCGTCGAGACCGATCTCCTCGGCCGCTTCGGCGAGCTCGATCGTCTGTACATGCGCTTCCCGCGCCGTTTGAGTGTGGGACCACGGCGCCGCCTGCCAATGCCCGAAGGAGAGAAAGCCAGCCTGCTTCATAAAATGAAGTATAGGAGCTGAAGTGATCCGCCCGGAACTCGCGGTGGGTGACCGTGCTCACGGGCATCGTGATAGGCGATACTTTCGCCGTGGGCCAGCAGGTCGCTGCGAAGGCGTTCACTCGCGAGGACCGACAGCGCTACAGACGCAAGGTTCGTGCGTGCCTGGATGTCTTCGCACGCATGCTCTCCGAATCGCGGTTTCACCCTGAGCGCAGGTCTTTCGGCCTTGAGATCGAGCTCAACCTGACCGACGACACCGGGGACCCCGCGCTGGTCAATGCGGTGGCGCTCGAAGCGATCGCCGACCCGAACTTCCAGACCGAGCTCGGTCAGTTCAACGTGGAGATCAACATCGCGCCGCGACTACTGGAGGGGGAGGTTTTCCGTGACCTCGAGGGGGATGCGCGCGCGAGCCTCAATGACGCGGAGATGCAGGCGCGCACCGTGGGCGCCCACATGATGCTGATCGGGATCCTCCCAACGCTCAGGACCGACCACCTGAACGCGGAGTCATTCAGCGCCAACCCCCGCTATGAGCTGCTCAACGAACAGATCTTTGCGGCGCGGGGCGAGGATCTGGAGATCGCAATCGCCGGCGTTGAGCGTCTAGCCACGCACGCGGACACGATTGCGCCGGAGGCGGCATGCACGAGCGTTCAGCTACACAAACAGGTGGACCCCAGTGACTTCGCCCGCTGCTGGAATGCGGCCCAGGCAATCGCCGGGGTCCAGGTCGCCGTGGGCGCCAACTCACCCTTCTTCGCCGGCAAGGAGCTCTGGCGTGAGACGCGGATTGCCCTCTTCGAACAAGCGACGGACACCCGTCCGGAGGAGCTCAAGACCCAGGGGGTGCGCCCCCGCGTATGGTTCGGGGAGCGCTGGATTACCTCGATTTTTGACCTGTTCGAGGAGAACGCGCGCTACTTCCCGGCGCTGCTGCCCGTATGCGAGGGCGAGGACCCGCTGGACACGCTGGAGCGTGGCGACGTGCCTCATCTGAGTGAACTACGGCTTCACAACGGCACGATCTATCGCTGGAACCGGCCTATCTACGACGTGGTGCGGGATCAGCCCCATCTGCGCGTCGAGAACCGCGTCCTGCCGGCGGGACCCACCGTGGGGGACATTCTCGCCAATGCCGCGCTCTACTACGGGCTGATGCGCGTGCTGGCTGAAGAGGAGCGACCGCTGTGGACACAGATGTCGTTCTCGGCCGCCGAGGAGAACTTCCATGCAGGCGCGCGCGACGGCATCGACGCGCGTCTCTACTGGCCGGGTGTGGGGGAGGTGCCGGTGTCCGAACTCGTGCTCCGTCGGCTGCTGCCGCTCGCACACGAGGGTCTGCAACGGTGGGGCGTGAACGGCCCCGATATCGATCGTCTGCTCGAGAACATCGAGCGCCGGTGTATCAAGCTCCGCAATGGCGCCTCATGGCAGAGCGAGATGTTCCACCGTCTCTATGACGAGAGGGGCATCGGCCGGACCGAGGCCTTGCGCGAGATGACCCGGCGCTACCGCGAGTACATGCACTCGAACGAGCCTGTGCACGCCTGGCCGCTCGGCTGAGCGCCTAGCCCAGCGGCACAGACGCTCAAGATTCCGCATACTCGTAGCATGCGAGTTTGCATACCAAAAGTATGCGAGGTTGCATACTTTTTCTCTACAATGGCCGGGCATGCCGCGTGAGATCAATCCCTTTCGTTTCTCCGGTCCGCTGTCACCGGAGCAGATGATCAATCGAGACTCCGAAGCCGAGGAGCTACTCGCCTTGGCTGACGGCGGGCACTCGTTCCGTCTGCTTGGGCCGCGCCGCTATGGAAAAACCACGCTCCTGCGGCGGGTGCTCGAGGCCGCCGCGCGTGAGGGTACCGCGACGATCATGGTCGACCTCCAGGACGTTCTCTCGATCGCCGAGATCGTCGTGCGCATCGAGCGCGCTTACGAACGCCTCAAGGGCCCGATCCGGCGTCAGGTGGAGAGCTTCTTTCGCACCTGGAACATTGGTGTGGCCCTCGGCGGCGGCGGCTTCACGGCCACGCTCCAACGTAACCCGAACGTCGACGCGGAGTCTGTGCTGCTTCGGCTGCTCGAGCTGCCGGCCGCGCTCTTTGAGCGCGAGGGCACGGCCAGCCTGATCGTGTTCGACGAGATCCAGGATGTCCTCGCGGTCCCCGGCGCCGACGGCAAGATCCGTAGCGTCATCCAACATCATGCCGAGGCCGCCACCTACGGCTTCGCGGGCTCAGCCCCCGGCGTCATGCAGCAGTTGTTCAGCGACCCCAAACGGCCCTTGCTCGATCAGGCCGTGCCCAAAAATCTGGCGCCACTTCCGCTCGCGGACGCGGGCGATTACGTGGAGGAGCGGTTCAAGCAGACGGGCCGACGCGCCGGCGCGGCCCTCTCTCCGCTGCTCGAGTTTGCCCGCGGTCACCCCCAGCGCACCATGATGCTCGCGCACTATCTCTGGGAGCGCACGCCGCGCAGCGAAGGGGCGACGGAGGCCACCTGGGTCGAGGCGCAGGACCGCGCGGCGGAGGACACCGCGCAGCTGATGCGTGCCATCTGGCGAGCGCTCACCGCCAATGAGCGCCGTATGGCGCGCGCGTTGGCCGTGCTGCGGACCCCGCTCTACAGCGAGGAGACCGCGGTGGCCGTAGGCATCAAGCGCTCGAGCATCGGCAAGGCACTGGAGAGCCTGGTCGCAAACGCGGACGTCATCTACGAGAACGAGAGCGCGAGGCTCACGGACCCCATGTTTGAGCTGTGGCTCCAGCGGCAGGGCCTCGCGCCCGCCACCGGAGACGACCAGGGCGAGGCCGATTAGCTGGTCGGTGGGCCATTCCTGGTTACTGCCCCGCGTCCAGGTGTATATCCTCGCCGCCGGGCCACTGGGGGCCCACGATCACTACCGAGGAGGGAAGATGCATCTACGCGCAATGAGGTCCGCTGCTGCCATCGCGGGCGTCGGTGGCCTACTCGCTGCCTCGACGGCGCTGGCCCAGGGGCCGCCGCCGCCGACCTCACACAATGGCCACAAGCCTCACCTGGTTGCTTCGGGACTGGGAACACCGACAGCATTCGCGTTTGGAGACGGCACCGCATTCGAATCAGACGCCGGTACTCAATCTGCAGGAGGTTCGATCGCCGGTGTCAACAGTTCGTTCAAGCGCGCACAGACGGTCCAGGGCGGGGTCTACGTGCTGGCCAAGGGCAAGGCGACGCGCCTTCCCGGCTCGCCGCCGGTCTCTTTCGGGATCGTGTGGCGCAAGGGCACGCTGTATGTCTCGGCCGGGTCGAAACTGCTCGCTTGGAGTGGATGGACCGGCAGCAAGTTCAAGCACCATAAGACGCTCTACACGGCGCCGAAGGGATTTCCCGGGTTCAACGGCCTGGGAATCGGCGCGAACGGCCGCCTATACGCCGGTGTCGACCTCGGGACCAACGACCATGGCCCGGCGACCGCGCCCTACCAGTACGACATACTCTCGTTCAAGCTCAGCGGCGGAAAGCCGCAGATCGTGGCGAGGGGCATTCGCCAGCCCTGGCAGATGGCCTTTCCCAAGGGCTCGAACTCGCCCTACGTCTCCGCCCTCGGCCAGGACTCGGGCGCTACCAATCCGCCCGATTTCGTCCTGCGAGTCAAGCAGGGCCAGAACTACGGCTTCCCGAAGTGCAACTGGACCGTGGCCTGGAACTGCAACGGACGTGCGCGGCCATTCTGGTTCTTCTCGCCGCATACGGACGTGATGGGCGAGGCGATCGCCGGCAAGCGGCTGTACATGACCGACTTCGGCGCGGGCTCCGTGCCGCCCCAGGTCAACTCGATGCCGCTTTCGGGCGGCAAGATTGAGCCGCTCCTGACCGGGTTCGCTGCACCCGTCGTGGGTCTCGGCATCAAGGGCAACCAGCTTTACGTCGGCGAGCTGACCGGACAGGTCTGGCGCCTAAAGCTGTAGTGGGCTGATCCGGCAGGACGCGCAGCGATGGGCGGATCCTTCGAGTGGGGGATCCGCCCTTCGCGTCCTGTGGCTAATAGTTGCCCGATATATGGTCCCAAGCTCTTCGCAGCTTCTCCGCGAGCGCCCCACTCCCGCCTTCTGCAGGATCGTCGTGCATGACCGCCGGATTGGCGCTCGGCTCGGGCAGACGCTCGGCGGCCGCCCGGTCCAGCCTCAGCATGACCGCGCGCTCGTACATGTCTGCGATGTCCTCGGCCTCGACAAAGCGATGCCCGCTACGGCCGCGATGCTCCAAGATCACGATGCCCTCGAAGATGTCTACCTCCTCAGCCGCGAGCACGTGGGCGACCGTCCCCACCTGCTCCCCCTCGCTGCTGTAGACGGCGGTGCCTCGCTCGAGCACCTCGTAGGAGATCGGTAGACCTGGATCCTGTGTCAAGTTGCGCTCCGGGTGGGGAAGAGAAGTATGACTGGCCGCGCAAGTCGGCTCACACGTTGCCGATATACCGCCGCGAGCGCCCGCTGATGTCGGCGAAGCCGAGCGCGGCGTAGAAGCGATTCGCGTCGCTGCGGGTCCGCCTGCTCGTCACCTCGATCTCCACCGCCCCGCGTGCGCGCGCGAAATCGGACGCGCGTCCGACGAGTGCCCTCCCGATTCCGCGTCGCCGGTGTTCTGCGTCGGTGACGAGCGCGACCAGCCGCGCCCGTGCACCGTCGCGCTCGAAGAAGGGGACGATGTAGATCGCGGCGCATCCGGCCAGCTCCTGGTCTACGAAGGCCCCAAGCGCGATCCCATGCGGGTCACGCGACCAACGCTCAATCCGGTGGCATATGGACCGCCCACCGCCGCAGTACCCGAGCTCCTCCAGCAGCCGGGCCACTTCGGACCCGTCTTCGATCCGCAGCGGCCGGACGCACACTTCGCCCCCGTACCGGCTCATCGTCCGAGCATAAGCCCGTGGCGGTTCCGCTCGCGTATCCCGTGGGGAGCGCGGGAGCCTCACGCCCCGAGCTTCGCCTCTGCGATCGTCGGTTGGAAGAGCTCGACGGGGTTGCCTGCGGGGTCCTCGACCAATATCTGCTTGCCCCCGACCCCGGTCAGGATTTCGTTGCGAAATCGTGCGCCGGCAGCGCGGAGCTGCTCGACGAGCGCCTCGAGGTCTTCGACCTCGAGCTGGAAGCGATTCCACCCTCCGGGCTGTGGCACCGTCCCATCCGGCATGGCCTGGCCGCCGCCGGGACCACCCCCGGGGGCGCTCAGCACAAGCCGCAGATCATCGCGCGAGAGCATCGCGAACGCCGGCGCCGGGTGCATGTCCTCGTGAAAGTCGAGCTGCTTGCAATAGAAGTCGATCGCCGCGTCGACGTCATCGACGATGTAGCGGACGCTTACCTTGGACATAAGGTCTCCTCCCATCGGTCTTTGACAGCAAAGCAAAGCATCCGACCTGAGGGTGAGGCTTGAGCAAGGCTCGTTCCCGGGGCCGGTGTGCGTCTGAGGCGACGGAGCGAAAATGGCGGCGGGCGCCTCCCGCTCACGCTTTTGGCTGCCACAGCGCGATCTCCCCGGCGGCGGGCGTGGAGATGACGCTCCGCCAGCCCTCCGGCCCCTCCCGCGGTGCTACCAGCACCCGCGCGCCGAGGCGCTGCGCCTGTTCTGTGGCCTGGCCCGCATCGGCAACCTCCACATAGGGGAGCCACAATGGCCGCTCGATCGGACATGACACGATGCCTCCGCCCATACGGCGACCCATTGCCAGCGCCAGGTAGGAGCCGACCGGGGTCTCGATGCGCGCCACTGTCCAGCCGCACAACTGAGCGTAAAAGGCCCAAGCGTCGTCGGGCGCGTCCGTGTGCAGCTCGAGATGCACCACGGGACGGGAAGTGATGGACTCCATCAGCCCGTTAGACCGCCCAAAGCCCCGGAACTAATCGGTCGGTGATCATTCCGGCCGCTGTAGGGCTAGATTGTCGATGGGAATGACGAGCTCCCGTACACGCGCGGTGCCCGAGGAGCGGCTGCTACTGGCGGCCAGGAGCGGGGACGAAGGAGCTTTCGCCAGCCTTGTGGAGCCGTATCGCGGCGAGCTGCATGCCCACTGCTATCGCATGCTGGGATCGGTCTACGACGCGGACGACGCGCTGCAGGACACGCTGCTGCGTGCCTGGCGCGGGTTGAAGGGCTTCCAGGGGCGCAGCAGTCTGCGCTCCTGGCTCTACACGATTGCCACGAACTCCTCGCTGAACCAGATCGCGCGCCGCCCCAAGCGCGTCCTGCCGATCGACTACGGCCCGGCGGCGGACCCACATACTCCCCCCGGCGAGCCGATCGTCGAATCGGTTTGGGTGGAGCCGTATCCGGACGAGACCATCGGCCTCGAGGACGGGTATGCGGGGCCGGAGGCGAGCTACGAGCAGCGTGAGGGCGTGGAGCTGGCGTTTATCGCCGCGCTCCAGCATCTGCCTGCCAACCAGCGAGCGGTGCTGATCCTGCGCGAGGTGCTCGGCTACTCGGCCAAAGAGACCGCGGAAATGCTCGAGACGACGGTTGCGTCGGTCAACAGCGCGCTGCAACGCGCACGGGCAGCCACCGACGAGCGCGTGCCCGAGCAGAGCCAGCAGGAGACCCTGCGGGCGATCGGCGATACAGACTTGCGAGAGCTTGTGGGGCGCTATGTCGACGCTTGGGAGCATCAAGACGTTCAGGCGTTCGCATCCATGCTCGCCGAGGACGCCACCTTCACGATGCCGCCGCTGTCAACCTGGTATCGGACCCGCGCCGGGATCGCCACCTGGGCCGAGCTGGCCCCGCTCTCGGGAGCGTGGCGGTGGCGCACGGTGCTCACGCGCGCCAACGGCCAGCCCGCTCTGGCCTTCTACGCCTGGGACGAGGAGGCGGCGGCGTACCTGCCGTTCGCGCTGAACGTGATGAGCTTTCGCGGCAATCAGGTCAGCGATGTGACTGCCTTCATCGTGCGCTCGACCGAGGCGACCGATCCGGAGGCGTATGAGCGCTTCCCGGAGCAGCCCTTTGACCCGCGCCGCCTCGCCGGGACCTTCGAGCGCTTCGGCCTCCCCGAGAAGTTGGAAGCCGGCTAGCCGGCCGGGCTGGGTGCGAGCACGCCCGCAGCGGTGAGTCTCTGGCGCAGCTGAGCCGGCGAGGCGAAGTGCAGCGTCTGCAGTCCCAGGGACTGCGCGGCATGGATATTCGCCTCGGAGTCGTCGATGAAAAGCGTGCTCGCCGGCGTGAGCTCGAAACGCTCCAGTAACAGCTCGAAGATCGCGGGATCTGGCTTGGCCACCCCCTCATAGCTCGAGACGATGGCACCGTCGAACCAGCGCAGGAACGGAAATCGCTCGACCCGCTGCGGCCAGGTGACCGTTTCCATGTTGGTCAGCAGGTAGCAGGGCACTCCGGCCTCCCTGAGCTCTCGCACTACCTGGATCGTGGCCTCGATCGGGCCGGCGACCATCTCCTCGCTCCGTCGCGCCCAGGCCCAGATCAAGTCGGCACTCTCAGGGTGGGCGGCGGCGAGCTCGGCGCAGGAACGCTCGTAGGCCACGCCGCGATCGTGCTGCGTGTGCCATTCCAGCGTGCAAACCTCCGCAAGAAACTGCTCCATTGCGTGCTCGTCTTGGAACAGCTTGCGGTAGAGATGTCGGGGATCCCAGTCGAGCAGGACCCCGCCCACGTCGAATACGACGGCATCTATCGGCTGTAGGCTCATCGCGGGCCGGAAACGATAGGAGGGGCATGTGGTGGCGAGGCGTTGTTCACGGGTGGGGCTCCGTGCGCCGTTGATTGAGCGCTCCCTCGTCTCGCTCAGAGCGATGGCTCCAGCGGACCTCAAGCTCATCGCCAAATGGCTGGCCGAGCCACACGTAGCGCGGTGGTATTTGGTCGGGTCCATGCTCGAGCGGGAAATCGAGGATCTGCGTCGTTGCATCTCCGCCGAGGAGCCGACCCATGCGCTCATAGTGCTCGAGGACGAGGATGCAATCGGCTGGTGCCAGTGGTACCTCTGCGCCGACTACCCGGATCACGCCGCCGCGGTCGCCGCGGCCCCGGGCGATGTCGGGATCGATTATGCGATCGGCGATTCGACCCGCGTCGGCCGTGGCGTGGGGACCACGCTGCTCGCGGTGCTGGTGGACCACGTCAGGCACGAGCACCCGGCGGCGGGCGTGGTGGCAGATCCGGACGCGACCAACGTCGCATCGCGCAGAGCGCTCGAAAAGAACGGCTTCACGCTGCTCAAGGAGGGACCGATCCCCACCGAGCCGGCCGACGCGATGGCCATCTACCGATTGGCGCCGCCGGGCTAGCTCGGGAGCGGATCAGCTGCGAGCGGGCGGTTGGTCCCCCGACCGGATCGCCGTCATCGCGATCGTCTTTATGTCCCCTAGGTGCAGCGCCTCGGTATACCAGGCAAGCGGGTCGCTCCATGCCGTGCGTCGATCGATGAGCCGCTGCAAGCCAGAGATCATCTCCTCCGCCGTCTGGAGCCTCGCAGAGTGCTTAGGCTGTTCGATCCAATCGGACATGTGATGAGCTTGAGTCGAATGATACAAGCCCGGGCACCGCTCGCTTGACCTCTCCTGGAAATCGGCAGGGCGGCGGTCTAGAGTCGATCCGCATCACGAATGCCGGGCCAAACCCGGGAATCACGAGGAGGGATCGGATGCAGCTGTACGCGATTCTGCGCCGCAGCGGCTGGCGCTCTGGCGCCGAGCTCGAGGAGGCCGCGGCGCGGTCAACCAAGGTGGGCAATGAGCAAATGCAGGACGAGGTGCGGTGGATCCGCAGCTACGTGCTTGAGGAAGACGGTGGTGGCTCGGTGGGCACAGTATGCATCTACGAGGCCACCAGCCCGGAGGCGATTCGCAAACATGCGGCACTTGCGGACCTGCCCGTCGATGAAGTCGTGCCAATCGCGGATACGGTCGTCGTCCGGCCTGATCCCCAAGCAGCGGCCGCGTAGCGGCCGATTGCTCTCGGGCGGCCGCGTAGCGGCCGATCGAGAGCGTCTTCCGCACCGACAGATACTGAGAGCGGGCATCTAGAGTGCTGAAGATGCCCGAGTCTTCCCCAGCCCCGTTTGCACTCGGCTCCGAGGGCGCCGACGACGGCGAGTTTCGTCGCCAGGCAAGTCGCTTCCGCGATTGGGTCTCCGTGGAGGGATCGGGGCGATTCCCGGCCGCGGCCGGCCGGTATCACCTCTACGTCGCGCGCGCCTGCCCATGGGCGCACCGTACGATCATCGGCCGGCGGCTGATGGGACTCGAGTCGGCGATTTCCATTTCGTTCGTCGACCCGATACGTGACAAACGCGGTTGGGCCTTCACGGGCGGGCCGTACGTGGACCCAGTCAATGGCTTCGGCTACTTGGCAGAGGCCTATGAAGCCACGCAGCCCGGTTTTGACCAGCGCGTCTCGGTTCCCGTCCTTTGGGATCGCATGGAAGGCGTGATCGTCAACAACGAGTCAGCCGACATCCTGCGCATGCTGAGCACGGTATTCGCACCGCTCGCTGAGCATCCGATCGAGCTCTGCCCGGAGTCGCTGCGGCCCGAGATCGACGCGCTCAATGCGCGGACCTACGACAACCTCAACAATGCCGTCTACAAGGCGGGCTTCGCCCGGCGCCAGAGCGTCTATGAGCGCGAGGTTGTGGCGATCTTCACGATGCTCGACGAACTCGACGCGCGGCTCTCCGGCAGCCGCTTCCTTTTCGGTGCGGCCCCGCTCGAGACCGATTGGCGGGTGTTCACCACGCTGGTGCGCTTCGATCCCGTCTACCAGATCCACTTCAAGTGCTCGATTCGCAAGATCACCGAGTACAAGTATCTGTGGCCCTATCTGCGCGATCTCTACCAGTGGCCCGGTGTCGCCGAGACCGTGGATTTCGACGAGATCCGCGCCCACTATTACCGCACGCACTCGATGATCAATCCGACTGGATTGGTGGCGATGCGACCGGCAGATGACCTGGGGGCGCCGCACGGGCGCGAGGCGCTGGCTGAGGTCACCGAGAGCGCCTTGCGGACAAGCTGAGAGCCGCACCGTAAGCCGCCGCCCGGGCTAGTTCGCCTAAGTTTCAGCCGGGCCACCGGGCCGCGCGCGCATGACCCCGATGACAAGGGCCACGGCAACAAGTCCGAGCGTTGCATAGAGGCTGTAGCGCGTGATTGCATGCGCCACCTGGACCGCCGAGCTTCCGATCGCGTAACCAAGCCCCACGATCAGGAAGATCCAAATCGCTGTCCCCACGAGATCGAGGAGCAGGAAGCGGCGCAGACGCATACCAGTCCAGCCCGCGGCGGCGTAGATAACGGCGCTCGGGACGGGGAGGATGTAGGCAAGCACCACCGCCCACGAGTCGTAGCGCTCCAGCAATCGGATGGCGCGCTCGGTCCGGCGCTTCGCGCGTGGGCTGCGCCCGCCGAGGTATTTGGCTACGTCCGGTCCCCACAGCCTGCCCGCCCACCAAAGGAAGGGGTCAGACATCATCAGGGTGGGGAGGGGGGCCAGTAGCGCAAACGCGAGCGATGCCCTGCCCACGCGCGCAAACGCGCCCGCGGCGACCATCGCCGCGGTCGATGAGCGCAGCGCCTCGAGCAGCACGGGGTCCCGGCCGATCAGCGAGGGGACTGCCGGAACCAGCACGAGTGAATACAGCCCTTCCAGCACCAGCACCGAGGCACAGATCATCCGCAGCCGGCGGAGCCGTTCTTTGTCCGCGATTAGCTCCATCTTCAACGTGAAGCTTGACGCATGAAAGGCGGCGAGTAGGCTTGCGGCCGAGGAAGCGAAAGGGAGATCACCGGGTATGTCGCGCCGAGAAAGGGATCCAGCGCCAGGGCTCATGGCAGCAGTGCTGGCTGCGGCGCTGACCGCGGCGGCAGTCTTCGGTCTGGCCTGCACCGCGGTCGTCATCCTGAAACCCCGCAGCGTGGTGATCAACGCCGGCGTGGCTGTGACCGTAGCCGCCGCGTACTCACTGATTGGGCTCTGGCTTTGCTTGGTGCTCCGCCGCTTGGAGCGTTTCGGCACCGACGACAGCGATGGTGAGGGGTGGGGCCGCCGCGCGCCCGAGCCACCCGGTCCGCAGCCTCCCGTTGGCGGGAGCGATCTATGGCCTGAATTCGAGCGGGAGCTGCGCGCCTATCTCCGGGCTCATGATCGGACCCCGATCGAGCCACCCGAGCGCCCGCTGGTCGGGGCCAGCGAGCCCTCCGCGTCCCAGGCTCGCGAGCGCGCCCCGGTAGCCGGCTGAGCTCAGCCCATCCCTCTGGAGAGAGTGCCGCCTGGGGCGCGGGATAGGCTCGGGCCATCCTCGAGCTCGACACACCGCACGGCCCGGCCCGGGCGCACCTGCAGCTCATCGGCCGTCCGGCCGGGGCTCTGGTGCTGGGGCACGGCGCAGGCGGGGGAATCACAGCGCCCGACCTGGCAGCCGCGGCACGGGCGGGGCGCGCCGCCGGCTTCAACGTGGCGCTGGTTGAGCAGCCCTACCGCGTCGCGGGGCGCCGTGCTCAACCCGCCGCTGCGCGGCTCGACGCCGCGTGGGTCGCGGTGCTCATGCATTTGAGGGACGGCCCACTGCGGGGGCTCCCCGTGATCACCGGCGGCCGTTCCGCGGGCGCGCGGGTTGCCTGCCGGACTGCCGTAACTGTGGGAGCGGTTGGGGTGCTCGGTCTGGCCTTTCCGCTGCATCCACCTGGGAGTGGCGATCCCGCAAAGAGTCGGCTCGGCGAGCTCGAGGCAGTGCGCTTACCGGTGCTGATTGTGCAGGGAGAAAGCGACCCTTTCGGCATCCCGCCCGCGGGTCCAGACCGCATGGTTTCCCTCGTTCCCGGCAACCATGGCTTGCAAAACGGCGCGGCGGTGGAGTCCGCCGTCACCTCGTGGCTGCGCGATCGTCGCGCGTTGTGAGCGCTTGCAGATTTGCGATTTACTTGCTAACCTGCAAGCACGACCTCTCGTCCTCAATCTAGGAGAAAAGATCGTGTCCACCACCCAGACCAAGAACGGCGCCGCGTCGATTGACGCCGCGTTTGACCAGTTCAAAGACCTGAACGAGCAGTTCCTCGGGAGCGCCCGCAAGGCGGGCAACCTGTACGTCGACTCGTACGAGAAGGCCGTCGGCAGTGCAATCGAGCTTGAGCGCAAGGTCGCGGGGCTCACGCGCCAAGAATGGCTCAAGAGCCTGCTTGAGGCCCAGGCGGACTTCGCCGACGAGCTCACCCACTCGTATACGAGCGCGGCGCGGGCGCTGCTCAAGTAGTCGCTAAATCGGCATGGCGCTAGGGCACCGACGCACGCCGTCGGTGCCCTTCGCTTCAATGGGCCACAATGAGCACCCCCGTGGCCCAGGTCTCGCCAGCCACCCCGCCGGCGTTCTCCCCGCTCTTCGCCAACTGGCTCGAGGGGTGGACGGCGGCGGCCGACGGCCTCGCCGATTGCTTTGCGGCGACCATGGCGGGCCGGATCGGTCCGTTCGATGTTTCCCGCTGGCTCGAGGTGACCCTCTCACGGCGTTGCCCTTCATGGACCACTCCGCATGAGGTCGTCTTCGAGACGCCAATCGCGCGGCTCAGGGACTTTTCCACCGCGGCGCCTCGCGGCCTGGTACCGACGCTGGTGCTTCCGCCCCAGGCGGGTCACGACTCATGCATTGTCGATTTCTCCGCGGAGCAGAGCCAAATGGGCGCGATCCGGGATGCCGGGCTCACGAAGGCCCTATCGCTCGACTGGATCGGCGCCACATCTGCGACCGCCGGCGCCACAATCGACGATTACCTCCAGGTCGTCGAGCGCGCGATGGAGCACTGTGGCGGCAGGGCCAATCTGATCGGCGACTGCCAGGGCGGGTGGCTCGCCGCGATCTATGCCGCGCTCAATCCAGAGCGTGTTCACACGCTCACGCTGGCCGGAGCCCCTGTCGACTTCCATGCCGGCGAGCCGGTGATCCATGAGGCGCTTCAGCGGCTCACGCCAGGGGGCGACATGCACTTCTACGAGGCGCTGGTGGAAGCGGGTGGTGGCGTGTTCAAGGGTGAGCACATGCTCTCCGGCTTCATCACGATCAAGCCCGGGGATGAAATCGCCAGACAGCTCGAGCTGTTGCTGAACGTGCGCGCGTCCGCGTATGTCAGTCGGTATCGCGAATTCGAGGACTGGTTCAAGCACACGCAAGACATTCCGGGCGCCTTCTATCTGTGGATCGTGCGGCACCTGTTTCGAGACAATGAGCTCGTCAGGGGTCTGCTCGAGCTCGGCGAGCAGCGAGTCGAGCTGCGTCAGCTCCGGATGCCGCTCAATCTGCTGGCCGGCGCCAAGGACCACATCACGCCGCCGGGGCAGGTCTTCGCCGTCGCAAACTTCGCCTCGACTCCGGAGGAAGATGTGCGCCGTGACATCGCCCCCGGAGGGCATCTCGGCCTTTTCATGGGCCATCAGGCACTCGGGGAGCACTGGCCGCCGCTGCTCTCCGAGGTGTTCAGGCGCTCGCGCCCGAACCGCCGCGGAGCGCATCGCGACGGCCGCTAGCGCCTACCTGGCCGTCCAGCCCAGGTCCATCGTCACAGGTACGCCGGTAAAGGCCGAGCCGCCGGGCCCGGCGAGGAACGCGACCACCTCGGCGACCTCCGCGGGCTCGATCAGCTTCTTCACCGCGTGCGGCTCGAGGATCACCTCCTCGATCACTTTTTCCTCGGGCAGCCGGTGCGCGCGGGCTTGGTCCGAGATCTGGCGCTCGACCAGCGGTGTGCGCACGTAGCCGGGACACACGGCGGTGGACCTGATGCCTGCCGGCGCGCCTTCGAGTGCGAGCGTCTTGACGAGTCCAAGCAGTCCATGCTTGGCGGAGACGTAGGCCGCCTTGTATGGCGAGGCCACCAGGCCGTGGACGGAGGCGATCGCAATGAACCGGCCGGCCCCGGATCTGCCCAGCTCCGGCCACGCGTGCTTGGCCAAGAGGAAGGGGCTCGTGAGCATCAGGGCGAGGATGGCCTCGAAGCGCTCGAGTGGGAACTCCTCGATTGGCGCAACGTGCTGAACGCCGGCGTTCGGAACGACGACGTCCAGGCGACCGAAGCGCTCGACCGCTGCTGCGACTGCGTCCGCATTTGCCTCGGCACGCGTCAGGTCTGCCTGGTATGCCACTCCCGGACCGTCGGGGTCGGGCTCCAGATCGACCGCAAGCACACCCAGGCCCGCCTGCTCGAGCTGCGCCGCCACCGCGCGGCCGATGCCACTGGCCGCGCCGGTGACCAGCGCCGCCTTGCCCGCGAGGCTCACTGCGCGTCAGTGGGCTTGGTGTCGGCCGCGCGCGGCGACGAAGCGCGGCGCTCGGACGAAGCGCGGCGTGCCGAGGCGCCGCGTGACTTTGACGAGACCCGCGGCGAGGTGGCCACGAAAGCCTCGTAGGCCTCACGGAGGGCGGAGCGCTGCCGCGCTGTCAGGCGAGGATCGGCGGCGATCGCTTGAAGTACCACGCTCTCCTCGTCCTCGCTGCCCGGAGGCGCCACACCCGCCTCCTGGTACAGGGCGTCCGAGGAAACCTTGAGCGCCTGCGCGATGGCATCCATCACCTGCGCCGAGGGCGCCCGCAGCCCGCGCTCGATCTGTGACAGGTAAGGGTTGGAGATACCCGCCAGCTCGGCGAACTGCCGCATCGAGTATTCGGCCAGCTCGCGCTGCTGACGGATGATCTCCCCGATGGCCGTGGCGGAGCGGTGGGGCATCGCTCGCGAGCCTACATCTCCTGTCCACCGTTGACGTTGATGACCGCGCCGGTGATGAACGACGCGTGGTCGGAGGCGAGGAAATGCACCACGCGCGCGACCTCGTCGGGGCGCCCCAGCCGGCCCACGGGAATCTGCGACTTGATCCGATCGAGCACTTTCTCCGGAATGTGCTCGACCATCTCGGTGGCTATGAACCCCGGCGCCACGGCGTTGACGGTGATCCCGATCGAGTTCTCGTGGAGCTTGTCGACCTTGGTTAGCTGGTGGGCCGTCTCGCGCGCGAGCGTCTTGGTCAGCCCAAACAACCCGGACTTGGATGCCGCATAGTTGGCCTGGCCGATGTTGCCAGTCGAGCCGATGATCGAGGAGATGTTGATGATGCGGCCGGTACCGCGCTCGATCATGTGCGGCAGCACCGCCTGGCTCATGAAGAACGTGCCCGAGAGGTTGACCGCGAGCACCTTGTACCAGTCCTCGTCGCTCATCTTGAGCACGGTCTTGTCGATCGTGATGCCGGCGTTGTTGACAAGCACGTCGAGGCGGCCATGAGCGTCGAGCACCTCGCCAATCGTCCGGCGGCAGTCTTCCGCGGAGCCGACGTTGCCCTGGTGGACGCTGGCTTCGACGCCGTGGTCCCGCAGCTCCGCGAGGAGCGCATTGGCGTGCTCAGCGTCGCGACTGTAGCCGGCGGCCACGATCGCGCCCTGCTCTCCGAAGCTGCGGCTGATCGCCCCCCCGATGCCACGCGTACCTCCGGTGACGAAGATCACGCGGCCCGCCATCCGCGGGCGGCGATGGTCAGCCGGGAAAGTGCCCGACTCAGGCGGCAGTTCAGTCGGCGGAGTTGGCCGGGTGGCTGAGGCTTCAGTTGTCATTTGCTTCCCCCCTCTCGTGGGCTTCCTCAATTGTTGACCAGTCGTTGCTCCTTGAAGCGGTCTCTCAACGCTCCGACCGCTCCGCCAGCCATGCGGACATCTCGGGCCAGATCTGGTTGCGCGCGGCAGATCCGGCGATCAACCCAATGTGGCCGCCGGGGCGGTCGATGTGGGTTACGTCCTCGCTTGAGACCGACTCGAAAATCGGCATCGTGCCGGCGCGCGGCGCGATGTGATCCGCGCCCGCGGTGATCACGAGCAGGTTCTGGTTCACGCGGCGAAGGTCCACGCGGCGACCGCGCAGGCGCACGTGTCCGCGCACGAGCGCGTCGCCGCGGTACATCATTCGAATCCATTCCGACCAGGCGCGGCCGGGGAAGGGCGGATTGTTTGCGACCCATTTGGCCATCGGCTGGTAGGCCTCCCGGCGCGCCGTACCGTCGAAGACGCTCTCCGCCAGCCGCCTATAGGTGGTGAAGAAGTTCGTCATGGGCTTGAGCAGCTTGTTGGCGAAATCGATTGCCTGACCGGGAATAACCCCCCACTGATCGGCGACGCGCTCAACGTCGAAGGCGGGATCGCCTACCCAGCGCGCGTACGTGGACCCGCGACCGTCGACGGGCATGGTCAGCAGCACGAGGTTGCGCACCGCGCTCTGCTCCTGGCCCCAGTCGAGTCCGCAATACATCGCGCACAAGGTCGCGCCGATGCACCAGCCCATCAGGGTGAGCTCCTCGGCCTCGGCGGCACGGAGGGTCTCCCGGATCGCCCAGTGCAGCTCATCGCAGACGTAATCGTCAAGTCCGACATCGGCGTACTCCTCACCGGGAACACCCCAGTCGACGAGGAACACGTCGAAGCCCTCCTCGAGCAGGTACTCCGTGAGCGAGGCACTTGGTCGCAGGTCGAAGATCTCCGGTCGGTTGATGAGCGCGAACACCTGCAGGATCGGGACCGGGTGTGTGCGCTGCGACGAGCGATAGCGGTAGAGAGTGGTCTCGCCGTGTGTCCAAACGACCTCGCGCGGGGTCGTCCCGACGGGCGCGTCGTCGGTGGTGAGCAGAATGTTGGTCAGCTCAACTGCCGCCAGCGGCGTCCGCATGAGGCGGGAGAGCGCGCTCAACTGCTCTTGGCCCTCTCTCGGGCGAGCTCGTCGCGCAGCTGCTCCACCTCCTGCAACACGCGCTCTAGCTTGTCCTCGGTACGTCGTAGCTGGCGCGCAAGCCGGGTGATGTCGGCGCGCCCGGCGACACGCAGATTGCGTAGCGCCATGTCGGCGATGTCTCCTCCGATCCGCTGAAGCGCCGCCACGTTCTCGGTGGTGAGCGCGAGCAGCCGACCGAAGCTCGGCTTCGCGACCATCTCCTCCAGCGCCCCAGCGGCACCGGTCTCCGCCTTCTCGTAGAGAGCCCGGACCTCCGCCTCGGGAGAGGCCGATTGCACGCCGTCTTCGGAGGGAGCCATCGCCTCGAATCTACTCCTCCACAGGTGGGGGGCGGCGATCTTTCACTTGCTTGCTGGCGCGCTAGCTTGGCTCAGGCGGCCCGATCACGGTAGTAGGCCGCATTCAATTCGGTGAACCGCTCCCACTCCTCCGGCACCTGGTCCTCGGGGAAGATCGCGTCAACCGGGCAGGCCTCGACGCATGCGTCGCAGTCGATGCACTCTTCGGGGTCGATGAAGAGTTGGTCGGCGCCCTCGTAGTCGGGCTCCTCGGTGGTGGGGTGAATGCAGTCCACGGGACAGACCTCGACGCACGAGTAGTCCTTGACCCCTATGCACGGCTCGGTGATTACGTAGGTCACGGCGGTGGGTCCTCCCTGGAGCGCCTTTGCGTGTCGAGCATCAAGATACCCGCGAGCGGGGGAGCCTATGAGCAGATGATCGCTTCGCTCGTCGCTCTACCCTGAGCATATGGCCCGCGCGAAGACCAGAAAACCGAGCTCCGCTGTGAGACTGGCGCACTCTGTGCGCTCCGCCGTCGGTATGGCCGCCACCCAGCGCTCGGGTGCCGGCCGGCACGGCGGCTCCGCGCGGGCCCAGCGCCGTCGCGCCCGCCAGTCCGCGCGCCGTGCGCTCCACCGCGGGGAATGGTGAAGCACGCGTCACGTTGACGGCTCGGGCACCGCGGCCGGCTGGCGTTGCTCGTCAAGGTACGCCTCGCGGATCTGCCGGGGGCCAAAAGGCCAGCTCTGGTTGAGCTTGGCCCAGCCGAGATAGGTGACAATGCCGGCCGCCAGCCACACCCCCGAACCGATCAACGAGGTATCGCTTGCGGAGGAATAGACGTAGATCCAGCCTGCGAGCGCGGCGAGGCTGGGCAGCGGGTAAAGCCACTGCCGGTAGGGCCTCAGCAGGCCGGGCTGGCGGCGCCGCAACACGGTCAGCGCCACGATTTGAGGTATGGATTGCACAAGGATCGCGACCGCCTCAAGCAGGTTGATCACGGTAATGAGGTTGAAGAACGATCCGATCGCCGTGATCAGGCCCATCACCAGCAGCGCGACGTGGGGGAAGCCATGGCGGGGATGAAGGCGCCCGAAGATGCCGAAAAACACCCGGTCCCGGGCGGCGTTGAAGGGCAGCCGCGATCCCCCCAGCAAACCCGCGAACACCGAGGCGAAGGCGGTGATGATGATCAGGACGGTGATGATGTCCGCTGCCGAATGGCCCCAGTTACGGGTGACCACAAGCGAGGCGACCGAGGTGGACTTGGCCACGTGCTGCCACGGGATCGTGCCGATCACGCCGATGTTCAGCGCCAGGTAGATCACGCACATGGCGATGATCGAGATGATGATCGAGCGCGGCATGACCCGTCCGGGCTTCGCCAGCTCGTCGCCCATCTCGGCCGTCGTGTAATACCCGAGGTAGTCATAGATCGCGATGATCAGACCGGCGCCGAGGCCGCCGAAAAATCCTGAGCCGAACGCTCCGGCGGGGAAGGTGAATGCCAGGTGGGGATGAAACGCCGTGTACGCGGCGGCGATCGTTAGCCCGACTGAGACGAGCATCACGATCCAGAGCGCGGTGGTCAGCACGCGGATCGACTCAATTCGCCGATACAGCGCGAATACGACCGCGACGGTGAAGCCCACCCCGATGAGGTGCTTGCTCCAGAAGCCCAGGTGGGGAAGGAAGTAGCCTAGATAGTCGACCAGCCCGATGATGCCTGTGGCCATGATCAGCGGGATCGTGATCAGGGCGGTCCAGATGAACAGAAACGGCATCAGCTTTCCCGTGCGGTACTGGAAGGCCTCGCGCACATAGAGGTAAGTGCCGCCGGCGCCTGGCATCGCCGCGCCGAGCTCAGCCCACACCAGCCCATCCACAATCGCCAGCAGCGCTCCGGCGATCCAGCCGATGATCGCTTGTGGGCCGCCCATCGTGGCGACCATGATCGGGATCGTGATGAATGGCCCGATCCCGCACATTTGGGTCATGTTCACTGCGGTCGCTGCCAGGAGTCCCAGCCTGCGCCGGAAGTGGCTCCCGTTGGCCACGCCCTCGCCGTCCCGGCTGCTTTGCTCGGTCATCGCGCGCATGATCCTCTCGGTGGGACATACGCGCGAGCGTGGGCGTATTGGTTCGGACTTTACGAATTGCTCGCGCGATGTCGGGCGAACCCGCCGCCGGCCCTACGTAGACTGGTCGCATGGCGAATGTCGATCAGAAACTGGTTCAGCGGACGGACTTCGTTTCGGTCCCCGTCGAGGACATGGAGCGGGCAAACCGGTTCTATCGAGACGTCCTCGGGATGCACAGTCCCGACTGGGACGCAGCCTGGCCCGAGATCGAGACCGGGAACGTGTCGCTCTATCTCGTCAACCCGAAGGCGATGGGGAGCGAGTTTGCGCCCCACGTCGCGCACATCGCTCTGCGGGTGGCGGACGTCCCCGAAACGAAGCGCGAGCTCGAGGCCCGCGGCGTGGAGTTCGGCGGCGAGCACGACACCGGCGTGTGCAAGATGGCCTTCTTCCATGACAGCGAGGGCAACTCTTTGTGCTGCACCGGCGCTACGCGCCGTGAGCCGCTCGAGCCCTTGATGAAGTTCGTCGCCTAGCGCGCGCAAGGCGCGTTGCAAACGCCGCTTCACCCTAGCCGCAAGAGCGCGATACGCTAAGCGCGCTTGGGAGAGCTCGCACCAGTCGCCGTGCAGGGGTCGGCGAACGGCTCGCCGACGGGACAGCCCGTCCCCGAAACCGGGTCCGCAGAGCGCCTGAAGCTGCTCGAGCGCGGGCCGGAGATCGCGCTGGTGACGAGGGTCCTCGAGCGCGCGCGCGCTGGTGAGGGGCGCCGGCTCTTGATCGCAGGCCCCCCGGGGATCGGCAAGTCCTCGCTCCTAGATATCGCCTCCGCACTTGCCACGGAGCGCGGCATGGGCCTCTTGCGGGGCGAGGGCTTCGAGGAGGCGAGCGGGCTGGCGTTTGCGGTGACCGATCAACTGCTCGGCGAAGTGCCCAGCAGGGGGGCTCCCGGCGGCCCTGAAGGCGACCCGCAGGCCACCGCGGCGCGTCTCGCCCAGCACGTGCTGGAGCTGGCTTCGGCCCAGCCTCTGCTGCTCGCCGTCGACGATGCTCAGTGGGCCGACGGGCCGACATTGCGCTGGCTGGCGACCCTGGCCACGCGACTACCTGGGGCAGCCATCCTTTTGGCACTGGCGGTCCGGAGCGGAACGTCGGCTCCGGACGTGGCGGCCTGGCGCCGCTTAGTTGATCCGCGCCGGGCGGCTGTTCTCCGGCCGGCGCCGCTGTCGGACGGGGCCGCCGCCACACTCCTCGGTGGACGTCTGGGGCGCGAGCCGGGAGCGGATGTCGTCAACGCCTGCCAGCGCGAGGCACGGGGGAATCCTTTCCTGCTTGGCGTGCTCGGTGACGCCATCCATCAGGCGGGTGCCGGCGATCGGCCTGGGCCCTCGCAGTGGATGGCCGAGCTGGGCTCGCGCGCACTAGCCGAGACGGTCGCCGTGCGCCTGGGCGCGCTTACCGAGGACGCACGGCTGCTGGTCGAGGCCGCGGCGGTGACCGGGGACATCGGCGGCCCCGGTCCGCTATCCGAAGTGGCCGGACTCGACGAGAGTCGCGCGGTCGATGCCGCCGCTGAGCTCGCGGCCTGTGACCTCGTCCGCCAGGCGGCTTCGCTCGAATTCACCCATCCGCTCGTGCGCGAGGCCATCCGGGCTCGCGTTCCGGCGGCGCGGCGGGAACACCTACTGCGCTCCGCCGTCCAGGCGCTGGCGGCTGCCGGCCATCTGGAGTCCGCCGCCACGCGGCTGCTTGACCTGCCTCCCACGGGCGACGCCGGCGCGGTCCAGCTCCTGACTGGGGCCGCGAGTCTGGCAAGCGCTCGCGGCGCGCCGGAGGTTGCGGCCGAGCTGCTGCGGCGGTCGCTGGCCGAGTCGCCACCGGAGGAGCAGCTGCCAGTCATCCAGAGCGCGCTTGCCAGGGCCTTGCTCGCGGTTGCCGATCCCGCGGCCCTGGAGGCGCTCAGGGAGTGGCTTGTGCTGGCGCACTCCCCGGCCGAGCGGGTCGCCGCCGCGCGGGCTCTGGCGATGGGGCTCATTTACGCGATGCGGATCCGCGAGGCATGCGGCGTGCTTGAACGGGCCAGCGCGGAGGTGCGCGCCACCGACCCCGGTCTGAGCGAAGAGCTCGATGCCGAAATGTTGAGGGTAATGCTGTTTGACCCGGCCCTCCAGGAGGCGCGCGTGGCGCGCCTTAATCGACTGCCGCAGGGACGGGCGGCGAGTGAGGTTGCATACAGGATGGGCCTGGTGGAGCTCGCGATCGAACGCCACGGCGTGTGCGCGCCGGCGGTCGAGGCGGCGGGCCTAGTCGAGCGCGCGCTCGCTGGCGGGGTGCTGATGTCGCGGGCGCCCGCCGCGTACGCCTCCGCGCTGAGTCTGCTCATCCAGCTCGGCCGGACCGCGATCGCGCGGACACACTTGCGCGACGGCATCGGCGTCGCCCGCGCGCGCGGGGATGTGGTGGAGCTGGCCGTGCGGCTTAGCCTGCTCGCCGAGGCCCACCGTCGCGAGGGAGACCTTGTGGGCGCCGAGGCTGACGCGCGCACCGCGCTCGATCTCACGGCGGACCTGCCGGTGGGACCGCCTTTTATGGCGGCCACGCTGCTCGAGGCCCTGGTCGATCGTGGTGAAGTATCTGCCGCGGAGATCGAGCTACGGCGGCTGAAGCTGACCGGCGAGCTGCCTGACGTGCTCACCCGGGGCCTACTCCTGTACGCGCGGGCGCGGGTGAGAGTTGGCGCGGGAGCGCTTCGCCTCGGTCTGGAGGACCTCCTGCTGGCGGGGGCGGACGTCAAGCGCTTCCGCTCGGACACTCCCGCCGCCTTCCCCTGGCGGGGCGCGGCGGCCGAGGTCCTGCTCGACCTCGGCGAGCACGCCCGGGCACTCACCTTGAGCGATGAGCAGCTGCGGATGGCGGAAGACATCGGCTCGCCGGAGGTGCTGGGTCCGGCACTGCGCGTCCGGGGAAAGGTCGTGAGCGGCAAGGAGGGGCGCTCATTGCTTGAGCGGGCCGTCGAGTTGCTCGAGCGCTCGGCCGCGCGGCTCGAGCACGCAAAGGCCGTGGCCGACCTCGCCACCAGCACGCGCCAAGAATCCACGGAGCGGACGCGCGAGCTGCTCGGCGTTGCCCTCGCCCGTGCCGAGGAGCTCGGCGCGGAGGGCTTGAGCGCGCGGGCCAGGGACGAATTGGTAGACACGGGCGCGCGTCCGCGGCGCAGCGCGCGCGGCAGGGCCGCGCTCACGCCGTCCGAGCGTCGGATCGGCGATCTGGCTGCGCAGGGCCTGTCCAATCGCGAGATCGCGGAGACCCTGGTACTGGCGACAAAGACGGTCGAGACGCACCTCGGCAGTGCGTATCGCAAGCTCGGCATCAGGTCACGGGCGGAGTTGGCCCCAGCTCTGCGACGCTTCGTGGACAGCGAGCAAACTCGGGGGAAACCTTAGGGTTGCTCGGGGTAGGCGGGGCGGCCGTCGCCTGCGACGCTGGCGACCGTGGGACCACGGATGGCGAGGGGGGGTGGATCCGCCGAGCGGCACTCGATCGCGCTCGATCAGACCGCGCTTGAGTGGGCGCGGCGGGGCGCGGTCATCCGCGACCTGATCGGGCACGTGGACCTCGCGCGGGAGGCGTTCGAGCTTGCGCAGGCCGCCGAGCAGGAGTTCCGCTCGCCAGTCGAGGTGGAGGATGTCATGGTGCCTGTCGCCGGCTCCGACCCCGTCACCATGCGCCTCTTCCGAGCCGAGCAGAGCCTTGAACCGCTGCCGGTGGTGCTCTACTGCCACGGTCCGGGATGGACGCTCGGTGGCGGTGCAACCCACGACCGGCTGATGCGAGACCTGGCCTTGTGCAGCGGCGCGGCAGTCGCATTCGTCGAATACACGCGCACGCCGGAAGCTCGCTATCCGGTGGCCCTCGATCAGTGCCAGGCGGCCTCGGCCTGGATCACCGCGCACGGCGCTCGTTACCGTCTCGACGGGGGGCGGATCGCCCTCGCCGGTGATTCAGCCGGCGCCAACCTCGCGATCGCGCTCACATTGCTCGCCCGGGAGGATTCGGAACGCCGGTACCGCGGCCAGCTGTTGCTCTGCCCCTGGTGCGACGCCAGCCTCGACTGGCCCTCGTACCAGGAGCTCGGAGATCGCTACCCCTGGGGAACGAGCGCGGTAGCCCGGTTTTGGCGCACCTATCTCCCCGAAGGGAATGACGGTGTCGGCCACACAATCTCTCCCGTGTGGGCGTCGGCTCGCGAGCTAGCGGGGCTTCCGCCCGCGCTCGTGGTCACCGCGGAGGGTGACGTCGCGCGCGACGAAGGGGAGGCCTACGCGGCGAAGCTGCGCGCGGCGGGTGTGCCGGCGGCAACACTGCGCTTTCAGGCCGCGCTGGCCGACTTCGTCGTGATCGACGCGTTGCGCGAGACCCACGCGGCGCGATCCGCCATGGCGCGTGCAGGCGCGTTTTTGCGCGAGCGGCTGGACGATAGATCGGACTGAACGGCAGGCCTGGTTGCGGCGGGATCGATTAGCCGGCCGTACCCCAACCGCGCAGGCCGTCGGTCTGGGTGCGGCTGGGGGCGTCGTCGCGGAATTCGAGCCGGGCTCTGGCGGCGCCCGCGCGGGTAGGGCTGAACACGATCACGAGTTGGCAGCTCGTCGTGGGACGGAGGGTGCGCCCGCGGCAGCGGTCAAAGACGATCGAGAATGCTCTCGGATCGCTGCCTTGGAGCAGCACTTGCGAGACGTGCAGCGGCGCGTCTCCGCGATTGGTGAGCGTTAGCGTGCGGCCGGGGCTGCGCGATCCGACGCGCACGCTGCCGAACACGATGCCCACCGGCGAGAGCGCCACGGTGGGGGCGATTCCATGTCCGCTCAGCGCGACGGTATTGGCGCCGCCGACACCGTTGTCCGCGAGCGTGAGGTCGGCGCTGGCGGAGCCGCGGACGGTGGGCCGGAAGCTCACCGCGAGGCTGCAGCTCGTGCCTGGCTTGAGGGTCTTGCCGGAACAGCTGTCGGAGCTGATCTTGAATGCTTTGGCGCTCGCACCCTGAATGTGCGCTTTACGCACGCTCAGGGTCCTGTTGCCCGCGTTGGTGATCTGGATCGTCCGCGCCTTTGTTTCCGTGTCCACGCGCTGGTTTCCGAATGCCAGGTGAGTGGGGGAGAACACGGCCCTGGCGCCGGCTGCGGTGCCCGTGACCTGGGCCATGTGAGGGCTCCCCGGCGCGTTGTCGTCGATCTGCACGAGCGCGTTGTGGTAGCCGAATGATGTCGGTCGGAACTGCACGTAGATCAGGCAGCTGGCGTGAGGCGCCACCGGCGCACCCCGGCAGGTTCCAGTCAGCAACTTGAACTGGTGCGGGTCCTTGCCGGCGAGTGACACGGCGCTGATGTTCATGGGCTCGGTGCCGGTGTTCATGACCGTGAAGCCCTGCGTCGGCGAATGCGCCCCCGGAGCGGTCTCGCCGAAGTCGAGCCGATCGGGCGACATCGAGAACGCAGGCTGCTGGCCGGACGAGACATACAGCTGCGAGACGCCGCTCAAAGGCACCGACTGCGGACTGTTCGTCGCGTTATCCGTGAACTGCAATGTCGCCGACTTCGCACCAAGGCCCGTGGTGTAACCGGGAACGAAGCGCAGGAGCACTTGGCAGCTTGCGCCCGCGGGCAGCGAGTGGCCCGAACACGCGTCTGAGTCAACGGCGAAGTCCGAGGCATTCGTGCCGGCGATGCCAACAGCACTCACCTTTAGGGGCGCGATCCCCGTGTTGGACAGCGAGACTGCCTTGGCGGGGTAGGACCAGAACACCGTCTGGGTGCCGAAATCAACCGATGGGGGCGTGGGGGTCGCCACGGGCTGGGCAGCCTGTACGTCGACCTGCTGCGAGGTGGTCGCGCTGGGTCCACCGTTGCGCAGCACCATTTGCCCCGTGAAGACGCGGGTCGTTGAGGTGCCGGCCGAGTCGGTCTCGGTCACCGAGGCGGTGTAGTTGCCCGGCTTGGCGTACGTGTGGTACGCGACCGAGCCACACGTCGGCGTCTGGGGATAGGTGCAGGTCGTTCCGTCGCCGAAGTTCCAGGCGTAGGAGACAATGCTGCCGTAGGCGACCGTGGAGCCGCTGGTATCCAGCTTCGTGGATTGGCCTGCGGGTGCGGTCGTGACCGCGAGCGCGGCGTTGGGCGCCTGGTCGGGCGTCACCGCCAAACCCAGCGGGTCCGCATCGACGGGGATGGAGGGACCACTGACCGAGTTGCTCTGCGTATTGACGGCGCGCACGGTGCCTCCGTCGGGCTGGTTGCTCTCGCTCACGTAGGCGGTCTTGCCGTCGGGGCTGTAAGTCACGCCGAAGGGGTGGGCATCCAAACCCTGCACCGTCCCGCTGACCGCGCCGGTAGCGGTGTCAAGCACGCTGAGCTCCCCTGGGCTGGTGGAGTCGAAGTTGGCCACGTAGGCGCTGCCGCTGTTGGGGTTTGTGGCCACGCCGATGGGTCCCGCCAGGGTGGACTTGGGATCGCTGATCGTCCCAGTCAGTTTGCCGGTCGAGGCGTCGATCGCGCTCACCTGGTTCTCAGAGCTGTTGGTGACGTACACAATCCTTCCCCCCGGCGTCACCGCGACTTGGTTGGGCATGCCTCCTACGTCGATCGGCGTTGGGTCCACCGTGGGCTCGGTGTTCAGGTCCTCGATCTCCGTGACTTGGCCCGAGCCGGAGTCCGCGACGAAGGCTCTGGTGCCGTCGGGCGTAATCGCGATTCCCATCGGTACGGCGCCCACCTGTAAGTACGACGGCGGCTTCTGGATGTCCGTGGTGTCAAACACGGCCACCTCGCCCGGGCAGGTACCGGGCGCGGGTGGGTTTCCGGGGCAGTACGGCGTGTCCGCGCGATAGCCAAAGGTGACATAGAGCTTGGAGCCATCGGGGCTGAGCGCCAGGCCCTCGGGAATCGAGTACGTGCTCTGACCTACCTCAACCGTGTTCGTCACGCTTTGATCCTTCGTCGCGATCGCGCTTACCGTTCCTGAGCCGTAATTGACCACGTATGCCGTCGAGCCGTCGGGACTGAAGACGACCGCCTGGGGCTGCGTACCGACCGTGATGTTCTGCTCGACGCTCCCCGCGCTCGTGCTGATGACACTGACCGTGTTCGCGCCCTCGTTGGCAACGTACAGCGGCGGCGTCGCCGCCCCAGCCGAGGAAGCCCATGCTGCTGACGCCAGGACCGCCGCCGCGGCTGTGAGCGCGCGTCTGAGTCGGAAACGAAGCATCGCGGTCAATGTCACATCCGGCACGCTAGGTGACCTGCCAGCGGGCGCCTACCCCGAGATCACCCTGAACTTTTCCCCGAACTTCTCACTTCAGGGTTGAAGCTTCACCCATTCGGTCCTACGTTGGCGCGCCATGCGGAGTACCCGGGTAACGGCGGCAATGGTGGTGACGCTGGTCTCAGCGCTGGCCGCAGCCCTTGGTGGCGCGGGGGCGACAGCCGCCGCGGGCGCAACCGCCGCCGCGTCCCGGTCCCCCGTCGTTCGCGTACACGTGGGCCGGGCCGTCATGGGCCAGCCGGTCCGACTCAACGGCTTGCCCACCCGGGCCGCGCACCGTGGCGACCGGCTGGTGTTCCAATGGAGCGTGATGGCGAAGCCGCGAGGGTCGCGGCCGGCGCTCAACCATGCGCGGCGCCCGGTCGCCAGCCTGGTGCTGCACCGTACGGGGCGATACGCAGTGCAGCTGCTGGTGACCGAGCGCCGCGGCCGCCGCATCGTCGGCTCGGATGTGGCACGAGTCTCGATTGTGCCCGCGCCAAGCCTGAGAGCTGGAAGCGCGGACACTCCCGGAAGTTGCGTCAACACCGACAGCAACCCAATGGGCTGCCCGATCCAGACCATCACTGCGAGTGGCGGGATTCAGATCGGCGATGCCAGCTACGGCAAACAAGGCAACTGGGTTCATCTGTTAGTGCTCGATCCACAGCAACTGACTCCCGTCCAGTGCGGCACTCCGGCGGGCACTTGCAACAGGTACTACAACGCCGATCAGACGCAGGAGCTGCTCAACGACCTCAAGACCATCACCAACAGTGATGACATCGTGATTCTGTCCGGTCAGGGAATTAGCTCGCAATATTCGAACGCCCAGCGCCAGGCGCTGACCACCGCGTTCGGGGAGCTCGGCGGCACGCTCTCCCCGCGCGGTTCAACCTACGCGGGCGTCGCCAACTTGACCTCCGGACAATGGTCTCTGATCGGCCACATCGGTGCAACGGCAGGCTTCGCCGAGCAGAATCTCGACACCCAGGAGGCAGGCATATCGGGGTTCCTGAATGGCTCGAGCGGCAGCGCCGGCAGCCTCAACGGCTACATGCAGCAGGTCGCGACTTTCACCTTCGACTTCGTCTCGCCGGAGTACGTCCCCATCGACACCTCGGCGCCGGGCTCGACGGCGACTCAGAACATCATCTCGGTGGGCGGCAAGCAGTACTCCTCGGTGGACCTGGCCTCACAAGGCGCCTCGGAGGGCATCCAGATGTTGGTGCTCGACCCCAACACGGCCACGCTGAAGGCGAACTTCACCTACTTGGTGCGGGGCTCCAACGGCCAGATTTTCACCGATCAGGTCGCAGCGTTCCGAGACCAGCTAGGCGCTTACATCGCGCCCCAGACAACGGCTCCGCCCATCGTGGTGGTTCAGAGCTTCGGCAAGCTCGACAACCAGAACTCCGAGCCGCTCGCGGACGCGCAATTCTCCAACGGCGCGTGGGTGCAGGACACGCTGCCAAAGGCCGGCATGAGCGGGCAGGAGCAGGGCGGTTTCGCCCACTATTACCACTGGTGCGGATTCGGCAGCTGGAAGGACGGCGGGCCCAGCGGCCAGATGGATGGCTTCCCGTGCGGCCAACAGGACAACAGCAACAACTGGGTGAATCTCTTTCCCAACAACCGCACTGGGCTCGGCGCTTCATGTTCAAGCGACCCGAACTGCAGCGTCACCCAGGAGTTCGGGGAGCTGGCTGGGATGTCGGCACGCAATGAGGTTGCCAATCTCGGCTACCAGCAGCCTGGCGCCAACGCACTGCAGCCCGCTCCCGAGGGTCTGTCCTTCATCGGCTCCGCGCGTCCCTACAACAGCGATCAGCAGGACTTGCACACGGGCACTGAAGGCGAGCGAACGATCGCGGTGCTGCGCCGCTCAAACCAGTCCCAATGGCAGGCCGCGGCCTCCTCCCCCACCGCTTTCAACAGCTCGCCGAGCGAACTCAGCGAGATGTGGCAGTTGATCTTCGGCACGCCGGCCCAGAGCTGGCCACTGGAGGGCCCGCCGGGCTCGTCGTTGGCCAACGCGAGCGACTATCTGGTCAATTACAACGGTGGCAACGGCGCCGACATGTTTCCGGGCAACGGCTATACCGACATGCGCCAGGCGTATGTGCCGCGCCTGCTCTCCGCAAATTGGAGCAGCAAGCGCGAAACCCTCAGCAGCATCCCGTACCCCACCAGCAAGCGGGCACTCTTCAGCCGCGCCGACTTCGACGCGCTCAAACCCCAGCTCTCCACGGAGATGGGAGACCTCGCGGATGTCAAGACCATGATCAGCAACTACGAGGGCGTCTTCGAACGGGCCGACAACAACCTTTGGTTCCAGTTCAACTACGCCCTTTATGGCGATAACAACAACGGCATCCTCTCTCAGGTCTTCAAGGATCAGCAGGCCTTGGCGCAGGAGAAGGTCACCCTCAACGAGGGTCCGACCGTGGGCTCGACCCTGTACTTCGCCGCCGACGCGGTGGAGTTCTTCGCTCCCGAGGCAGGGCTGCCCACCAGCCTTTTCGCGAGCGCGTACGACTTCTTCTCGGAGCTCTACTCGAGCTCGCAGGGCAACGGGAGCGAAGCCAGCCAACCCTCCGACGAGCCCCAGCAGATCACCGCTAAGGCCGCCGCGATCGGTATGTCCCTCGACACGCGCTACCAGACCATGGACTACACGCTCCAGCATCTCGGCGAAGTGTTCGCCTCCGACTGGGGGCGCCTGCAGGCCGCGGACCTTCAGGCGAGCGGAGCCTGGAACCTCTCCGAGAACGGACAGAAGGTGTTCGTGCAGTCTCTGGCCACGTCCGGAGAGGCGGCACTCTACGACGCGCTCATGCCCGTGGCGTATGACCAGTGGGTCATCTCCCCGTACTGGACTTACTCACGCGGGATCGGTAACCCGGACAATGAGGCCGTCGACCCCACTCAGAAGCCAGGGCCGGAGGGCTACGTCTGCAATCAGGGGCTTCAGGGGGATATCAGCGATATCCGGCCGTTCGAGAACTTCCCCGGCTCGGCCATGGGTTGGGTGAGGTGGGAGGGCGACAACCAACCGAACTCCGACCGCAACCACTTCACCGGTCGCGTGCTCGTCTCCAAGGCCGACCCGCTGCAGCTCCAGGACTCGAGTTACACCAACAACTGGACGGCCAGCTTCCCGGGCGTGGACGTCGCCGGCGCACCGCCCGATACGTCGATCACCGACAAGCTCTTCGATCCACCGTCGAAGGCCACGCTGCCCAACCAGCCTGCCGGGCTAGGCCTGTCGAAGGCAGCGTTTTTGGGGATGTCGAGCTGGCTGACGCCCCGGCTGCAGTGTGGCATCCCGTACTTCGACCAGCCGAACTAGGGTTTCACGGCCCGGGGACGCTCGAAGTTCCGTCCGGCGGAAAGCCAAAGCGCTGATCGGGCAGCCACGCCTCCCGGAAGTCCTCATAGGTCTTTCCCTCGCGCAGCCGGCGTATCAGAACAGAAATCACGATCAACTCTGACTCCTCTCAGAGCTTGCGGGGCAGATCGAGGACCGCGGCGGCCCAGCGGGCGCATAACAGCCACATAACCCGGTTACGCCGGTGTTATTCGTCGTCTTATAGAACGGTGGTCCAGCTCGTCGCGTCGCGGTCGATCGGCGCAATCCCAAACCCCTCCAAAGACGGAAGGACCCGCATGCTCAAGCTCGGGAACAGACCCCTCAAAGCGCCGCTGCTCGCGGCGATAGCGCTGTGTGGGGCAGGGAGCGTTGCCGCCAGTGGAGCAATCGCAGCGGCGAGCGTGCCGGAACGACCGTCGGCCCCCGGCGCGACGACGATCACTAGCTGGCACACGAAGGCCGGCAGGGTGCTTGTCGGCCCGCATGGACAGGTCCTGTTCCTGTTCAATCAAGATCAGCGCGGCACCAGTACCTGCTACGGCCGTTGTGCGCGCGAGTGGCCGCCGCTCAGGGCGTCTGGCAGGCTGGTTGCGAAGCGGGGGTCGGGCGTCAAACAGCGCTGGCTCTCGACGATGCGCCGCCGCGGCGGCATGTTGCAGGTCACCTACGAGAATCATCCGTTGTACCTGCACGCGGGCAACAGGCCGGGCAGCCTCAATGGCGATCACACGCAGGAGTACGGCGGCCGCTGGTATGTCATGCCGGTCAGTGGGGTCAAGCGCGGCTGACCTCGGAGCCGGCTGGCGTCGGGCCGCTCAAGCGCCAGGCGGCGGCTATCGGGGGGACGGGAACCGCGGCGTGCGACCAAAAGCCCGACCGTTGCGGTAGCAAGCAGGTCGGCGACCAGGATGGCGATCCCGGCGACGCTCGAGCCGTTGCTTAGCGTCCAGACCGCAAGGACCGCGAACGCGAGGATGAAGGTCGCGAGATACACAACCAGCCGTAGCGCGACCAGTGCTTTGAGCATCTCCATCATCGCCTCATAGGTTAGTCCCGCTTGGTGCTGTCCCATGATGCGATGCTCATTCGTCTTGAGGATCGTCAATTCCATTTCCTCTAGGAGGTACTCGATGCACTACGGACCATCGACCATCGGACGGCCGAGCTGATCGAGCAGGTCTTTCGCGAGCAGTGGGGGAGGGTCCTGGCTTCCCTGGTGGGCTTCCTCGGTGACTTCGACCTGGCCGAGGAGGCAGCCGCCGAGGCATTCGCGGTCGCGGCCGAGCGCTGGCCGCGCGAGGGAAGTCCGGCCAACCCGGTCGCCTGGCTGGTGACGACGGCTCGCAACCGCGCGATCGACAGGCTCCGACGCCAGCGCACGCTCACCGAGAAGACCCGCCTGCTCGATGTACCGGAGGCAACCATGGATGAGATCGAGGACACGCCGATCGAGGACGAGCGGCTGGAGCTCATCTTCTGCTGCTGTCATCCCGCGCTGACGACAGAGGCGCAGGTAGCACTCACCCTGCGTGCGCTGGGGGGGCTCAGCACAGAGGAGATTGCGCGGGCGTTTCTGGTCTCAGAGGAGACGATGAAGCGGCGGCTCTCGCGCGCGAAGCAGAAGATCAAGCAGGCCGGGATCCCGTTCGCCGTCCCTGCCGAACACCTGTTTCCGGACCGCCTGGACGCGGTGTTGGCGGTCGTATACCTGATCTTCAATGAGGGCTACGCCGGCCGGGTCGACCTCTCCGCCGAGGCCGTGAGACTCGGTCAGGTGCTGGCCGCCCTGATGCCTGACGAGCCCGAGGTGCAGGGGCTGTTGGGCTTGATGCTGTTCCATCACGCCCGCCACCAGGCCAGGTTCAGGGAGGGTGACCTGGTGCTCCTTGAGGACCAGGACCGCTCGCTGTGGGACCGACAGAGCATCGCACAGGGTCAACTGATGCTCGACCGGGCGATCGCGCTGAAGGGCCGCGGCCCATACGTGCTGCAGGCCGCGATCGCATCGCTACAGGCGCGGGACCCGATCGAGTGGACAGAGGTCGCCGCGCTGTACGGTCGACTCGCGACACTCACGGGTTCGCCGATCGTCGAACTCAACCGAGCAGTCGCCGTGGCCCAAGCCGGGGAACCGGAAGTCGCGCTCGAGATCGTCGAGCGACTGGCTCTGCCCGACTACCGCTACCTGCACTCAACGCGCGCAGAGCTCCTGCAGCGCCTCGGCCGTGATGCCGATGCGCGCGCAGCCTACGAGCGAGCGCTCGAGCTTGCCGTCACCGAGCCCGAGCGCCGGTTCCTCAAGCGGCGGCTTGAGGCGCTGTGAAAAACAGCGCGACCTGGCCGCGGCTAGAGACGAGGCGGCATCTCCGCTTGGGGCTGAGGCGGAGCGGGCTCCCCGGGTAGCGGTGCTGCTTCCGAACGCCAAATCTCGTTGAGCGAGATCTGCATGTAGGCCCAGAGGGCCGGGGAGACCACCAGGTACAGCACGAGTGCGATCCACCCATTGATCGGCTCCCTACCCGCCACGCGCGCCGCGCCCTGGACTCGTTTGACACCGCGCCAGTAAGCGATCAGCGCCGGCACAATGATGAAGCCGCCGGGAAACAGGGCCAGTACCGAGTTCGTCGGATTCTGACCCAGGTCATAGCCCTTCGCCCGGCCGTAATCGCGGAGCTCGCGGCTGATTTGGTACCACCAAACCAGGTGGTAGATGCCGAGCGTGATGATGGGGAGCAATGCTGCCGCCCACGCGCTCCTGATCTTCACCCGCTCGTTGCTGTTTCTGAGGTTTAACTCTTGCGCCACCTGGGTCCCCCTCGCTTAAGTTGGAACAACCTTGAACATGCAATAGGTTATTGAACCGCGCCGAGGCGCATATGAAAAGCTCAGGATCTTCTTTCGATCGCCGGCGACCGCCAGGCTCGAGGTCTCTCAGTCATCACGACGCGGGTGGCGCATAATCTCCGGCCATGAGTGCGAGACACATACACACATGCATCCGCGTACGGGATAGCGACGTCTCCACCGCGTTTTATGGCCATCTCGGGTTCGAGCCCCGGGGTCAGCTCAACTTTGAGTCGGCCTACAATGTCTACCTGGGCCTACCGGGGGACGGCGACGTGCTCGAGCTAACGGTCAACGTCGGACGTGAGACGCCGTACGACCTCGGTGACGGCTATAACCACATTGCGCTCGCCGTCGACGATCTCGACGCGCTTTTAGAGCGACTCGCCGCCGTCGGAATTTGTCCCGAGCGCCCACCGTTCGCTCCGGGAGGGAGGGAGGAGTTCCGCATCTGCTTCGTGACCGATCCCGATGGCTACCGCATCGAGCTGATCGACGGAGAGTTCGCAACGCCGCAGGATCCGCCGCATCAATCGATGCGGTCCGCGGAGCGCGGACCTTAGGCTGCGGCCGAGCGGCGTCTGGTGGCGCGCCGCCCGGCCTTCGGTGCGTCGGTTATGCCGCCTGCCCGGCAGGCTCGCTGTCAACGATCCATTGGCCGACCCATTCGCCGGTGATTTGTCGCGTGGTTGCATTGATGCGGTTCCAGGCGTTGATCGCGGCGATCGCTACGACGAGCCCGGCGAGCTGAGACTCGTCGTAGTGGCGGGCCGCCTCGTCCCACACGTCGTCAGGAACGGGATCCGAGCGGTCGGCTAGCCGAGTGGCGGCCTCGGTCAGCGCGAGAGCTGCGCGTTCGGCGTCGCTGAAGTACGGAGACTCCCGCCAGGCGCCAACCATCAAGATGCGCTCGTCGGCCTCGCCAGCAGCTTTCAGCTCGCGCGTATGCATGTCTAGGCATACGCTGCATCCATTGATCTGGCTGGCGCGGACCTCGATCAGGTACAGGGTGCTCGCCGGGATGCCGGCTCTGCGCGCGGCCACCCCGAGCTTTTGCAGCGCTTGCATGGCGCCCGGAACGGTCATTACTGGGTTCTTGATTCGTGGTTCCATGGGTCCTCCAACCGTGGTGTGGGTCACATCATCGAGTTCCCGCGGGTCTACGTAGATGACACGCGACGCTAAAGGAATGTGACATGTCTGATCAGGAGTGGCTGGCGGAACGGTTCGAAGAGCAGAGGTCACGACTGCGGGCCGTCGCCTACAGAATGCTGGGGTCGCTGGCCGAGGCAGACGACGCCGTCCAAGACACCTGGCTCAGGGTCAGCCGGGCCGACACCAGCCATGTGGAGAATCTCGGTGCCTGGCTGACCACCGTCGTCGCCCGGGTCTCGCTGAACATGCTGCGATCGCGGAGCACCCGCCGCGAGCAACCGCTGGACGTTCACCTCCCCGATCCCGTAGTTGATCCTGTGGATGGCACCGATCCCGAGCACGAGGTGCTGCTGGCCGACTCGGTCGGCCTGGCTTTGCTGGTGGTGCTGGAGACCTTGAGCCCCTCGGAGCGGCTTGCCTTCGTCCTGCACGACATGTTCGGGGTCCCGTTCGAACAGATCGCGCCGATCGTTGAGCGTTCTCCCGATGCGACCCGCCAGTTGGCGAGCCGAGCACGCCGGCGCGTGCGCGGCACGGCACCGGTCCCTGACAGCGACTTGGACACTCAGTGGGAGGTGGTGGACGCTTTCCTGGCGGCGGCGCGCGAAGGTGATTTCGAGCGGCTGGTCGCGTTGCTCGATCCAAATGTCGTGCTGAGGGCCGACGGCGGGCTGACTGGGCTCTCGCATCATGCCCAAGGCGCCGAAGTGGTCGCTAGCCAGGCGACGATGTGGGCACGGACGGGCCTCGCGGTGCGGCGGGCGCTCGTCAACGGCGCTGCGGGAGTGGTCTCAGAGCGCGACGGCAAGCCGTTTTCGGTGGGTGCGTTCACGATCAGGGATGGGAAGATCGTGGAGTGCGACTTTCTGGTCGATACCGACCGGCTGGCCAAGCTCAATCTCAAGGTGTTTCAGGACTGATCGCGTCCCCGTGACGGAAAATAGGTCCGTGCTGGCAACGGATCAGCCGCCACGGACAAACCAACGAGACGTCGGCCCTCCAGTCAGTACGCAAGCGGACCCTCGCGCGCTCGGCGTCGTACTGCTGGGCTTGTGCTGCTTGCTATTGGCCGCTTGCGGCGGGAGTACGACCGGGGCGACCGGCGCCTGCAAGACCATTAGGGCATCCACGGCTGCTTCGCGGACGGTGTCCGGGACCTGGCCATATCCGAACGGCGATCTCCCGAACACGCGGGAAGCGCCAGGCTCGACGATCACAGCTGCAGACGTGTCCCGGCTCCATCAGGCCTGGACGTTCAGGTTGACTGGGTCAGGAGCGGCTTCGATCGACAGATCTGGTTCGCTGGCCGCGAACCCGATCGTGCAAGCCGGGATTGTGTACCTGCAGGACCTCGACTCCGACGTGTACGCGGTCGCGCTCTCGTCCGGGAAGCTCAGATGGGAGTATCGATGTGATGCCCCGGAGCGGACCGGACCGGGACCGAACGGCGTCGCTGTCGTCCACGGACGGGTGTACGCGGAGACCCCAACGACGGCCTTTGCACTGAATGCTGCAAGCGGCAAGCAGATCTGGGCAAACAAACGGATTCTCGCTAAGGGCCAAGGCACCTTCGGGATTCAGCCCCAGGTTGTAGGGGGCCGGGTTTATCTCGCGAGTCAGTACGGAACCGGAGCAGGCGGCGGGGTCCTGATCGCGCTCAATGCGTCGAACGGAGCGACCCTGTGGAAGTTCAACACGGTTCTCAAGCCTGCTCACGGAGTGCGGTCTCTCGGCCTGGGTGCGGGGGGCGCATGGGAGACGCCGCTCGTCGAACGAGACGGCTCGGTGACGTTCGGAATCGGCAATCCGTATCAGACGCCTGCCTCTGCGATTGCCCATCCCTCCGCGGACCTGTACACCAACAGCGACGTGAATCTCGATGCGGCCACGGGCAAGCTCCGCTGGTACTACCAGGCCGTGCCGAACGACTTCAAGGACTACGACCTGCAGACCTCACCGATCGCTGCGAGAGTCGGCCGGGTCCCGGTGGTAATTGGTGGCGGCAAGATGGGCTATGTCTATGAGATCAACGCCACAACCGGCAAGCTGATCTGGAAGACGCCTGTAGGCGCACACAACCGCCACGACAACGATTCGCTCGAGGCGCTGAAGCACCAACTAACTTTGAAGGTGCCTTTCACCATCCTCCCGGGGTCGCTCGGCGGCGTCCTCACAAATATGGCTCTCGCCGGCAACAGCGTCTACTTAGCGACAATCAACCTGCCGTTCACCTATACCAGCCTGACTCTGCCGGCTCCGACTAAGATCGCCGGCCCTCCCCGCGGAGAGGTGGAGTCGCTCAACCTGAGAACCGGCAAGACCGAGTGGAAGGTGGACCTGGCGTCCGTCCCACTCGGGGGCACCACGATCTCAAATGACCTGGTGTTCACCACGCTCGTCGATGGCACACTGATCGCGTTGAACCGCTACACGGGTAGGGTCGTCTACAGGCGCAAGCTGCCCACTTCGACTAACTCGCCGATCGCGGTCGCAGGTGACACCGTGATCGTCCCGGCAGGAGACCTGACCAGGAAGACGACAGGACGACGTCCGCAGGTAGTCGCATACACGCTGCATTAAGGGGCCTCATGTCACGCTCGAACGAGACACAAAGCGCTTAGACAGATGATTTTCGCCGGCTCAGCGGGTCTGTGTGACGGAGACCCCGAGAAAGGAACGCGATGACCGACCCGAAGACCCACACCCTCGAGTTGCCTGGCGCGAAGCTCACTTATGACGTCCACGAGCCGCAGTGCGAGAGCGCCGAGAACGTCCTCCTGATGATCGGATCACCGATGGACGCAAGCGGATTCTCGACGCTGGCGGGCCGCTTCCCAGACCGTACGGTCATGACCTACGATCCACGAGGAGTCGGACGCAGCCGGCGGGCTGACGGCGTGACAGCGGCCACGCCGGACGAGCACGCCAAAGATCTTTACCGGCTGATCTCCGAGCTCGATAGGGGCCCCGTGGACATTTTCGCGAGCAGTGGGGGAGCCGTGAACGCATTCGCGTTAGTGGCTCGGCACCCGGAACAGGTTCGGACGCTCGTCGCCCACGAGCCACCACTCGCGACAGTGCTTCCGGATCAAGAGGAGGCGCTGGCCGCGACCGACGACATCCACCAGACCTATGAGCGCGACGGGTACGGGCCGGCAATGGCGAAGTTCATGGCCTTCACAAGCCTGCGGGGTCCCACGCCTGGCGACTTCACGCAGCACGCGCCAAATCCCGCCGACATCGGCCTCCCGACCGAGGACGACGGCAGCCGGGACCACCCGCTATTAGGTCCGCATATGGTCTACGTCGCCCGCTACGAGCCCGACTTCGACTCCTTGCGCGAGTCCTCCACCCGGATCCTCGTGGCGGCTGGCGCCGAGTCAGAGGGCACTTTCCCCCACCGGGCGGCGCTGGCGGTGGCAAAGCGGCTTGGGGAGGAGGGAGTGAGCTTCCCGAGTCATCACGGCGGGTTCCTCGAGCAAGGCGATCCCGACGCGTTTGCCGCCACCCTTCACCGCGTGCTGGCCGAAGCCGGCTGACGGAGCGGCTACCGGCATGGAGCGGCGGCGATATATATGAGATACCTGGATGCAGAGCTATTGAAATGATCTCCTGATGGCATCCTTGCGCGACGCAGATTTGAGTCTGAAGCTCGGAGCCGCCGAGGGTCAGCGGCGGGTCGTAGCCGCACAGCGAAAGCTGCTGGCCCTACGACTGCAGATGGCCGGTCTGATTGGCGGCTCAGAGCTCGGGCCGCCGCTCTGTGTGCTGTTCGAGGGTTGGGATGCCTCGGGAAAGGGCGGGAGCATCAGGCGGCTGGTCAGCCCGCTCGATCCCCGGCATGTGCGGGTGATGCAGTTCGCTGCTCCTGACGCGGACCAGCGACGTCACCACTTCTTGCATCGCTTCGCTCCTGCGCTGCCCGGGTGGGGTGGGATGGCGGTGCTTGACCGCTCGTGGTACGGACGGGTGCTCGTAGAGCGCGTCGAGGGTTTCGCGACCGAACCCGAGTGGCGGCGCGCCTACCCGCAGATCGTTGGCTGGGAGACCGGCCTCGCCACGGAGGGGCTCGTCTTGGTCAAGTTCTGGTTGCACGTCTCCGAGAACGAGCAGCTGCGTCGATTCCGAGCCCGACAGAAGGATCCGCTGAAGCGTTGGAAGCTCACGGGCGAAGACTGGCGAAATCTCTCACGCCGTGCTGACTACGAGGAAGCGGTCGAGGAAATGCTGAGCGCCACCGATCACCGGTCCGCCCCCTGGCACGTGGTGGCGGCCGAGTCCAAGGACCTCGCGCGCGTCCACGTGCTCGAGACAGTCATCTCGGCTATCGAGGGCGCGCTGCGCGCCGTCGACCAGGAACCGGTACAGGTCGAAGCCAAGCTCTAGGGGAGACCGTCGATGGCGAGGATCCCCCAGCATGGTCTAAGGTGTCGTGGTCTTGAGTACCCGTGCTTCGACCGCGGCGCCCAAGGGCAGCGAACCCCCGACCATCCGCGGTCTGGTCGCGCGACATAAGCTGGCTGCCTCGGCGGTGGCAGCCACTATCGCCGTGATGGTGGCCCTGATCGTCATCCCGCTCCTCGGTTCAGCCGGAGGAGCCGTGAGTGATTCCACCACTTGCACGCAATGGGGGTCGGCGAATCAGAAACAACAGGCTGCCTACGCAAGGCTCTACCTCCGGGAGCACGGACCCCTTCCAGGTTGGGGGGGCTCACCTGCAAGCGTTCTCACGGCGATCAACGACGAGTGCGCGCAGGCCTTCGGAGATGACGTCTCCGACACCACGACGCTTGCTCAAGCGATTTCCGGGCATTTCTGACGCGATTCCGCGCAGCGCCCTCCGGCGCGCCTAGACTGCCGGCGATGGCATTGCATCTCTTCGCGGGCGTGCGCGTGCGTAACTTCGACGCGGCCCGGCCGTGGTACGAGCAGCTCCTGGGGGATCCGACGCGCTTCCCCCACGACACAGAAGCGGTGTGGACGCTGGCCGAACATCGCTCCGTCTACGTCGTGGAAGCTAAGGACAGGGCAGGGACATCGGTTGCGACGATTTTCCTTGACGATCTTGACGCGCAGATCGCCGCGATTGCTGCTCGGGGGCTCACTCCCGACGAAATCGAAACGTACTCACACGGTGCTCGCAAGGCGATCTACCGCGACGCGGACGGCAACGAACTGGGGTTCGCGGGCGCATCGCCGGGCCGCCGCGCCTCGGGGTGACTACGGTTCGCGGTCATGAGCCCGGGAGCATTCGCGGGTTCCAGATGATTTCCCAGAGGTGTCCGTCCGGATCGCGGAAGTATCCGGAGTAGATATCCCACGGACGCTCGTGGGGCTGATTGGTGAGTGACGCTCCAGCTGCCTTCGCGCGGGCAAGCAGGGCATCGACTTCGGCTCTGCTCGCGACGAGGTGGCCGACGCTGAACTCACCGGCCTTAGGCGGCCCAAACGGGATGTCGGCGTCTTTGGCCAAGTCGACCCGCGGGTAGAGTGACAGGAGCAGGCCTCCGTTCAGCTTGAACAGCGCGATCGCTCCGGCTGGCGTCAGCTCGTCGCCAACGTACTGGGTCCCGATCAACCCTTCTGACTCAAGCCCGAGGCCGTCGCGGTAAAACGCAAGCGCCCGCTCGAGATCGGCCACAGCCAGAGTGATCACGTCGATTCGAGCATCCACGTCACACCTATCTAACACAGTGGATACTGAATAGGCGTTGTGATCCGGCCCGTGCTGCACACCCGACATCGCGGCTGACTACCATGCGCCCGTGAGCGGCCCGCGAGTGCCCGGTGGGGTAGTGCATAAGCTGCCCACGGACCTGCGCCAGGCGCTGCTTGCGAACGCCACGGCACTCGACGCCTGGAAGGACATCACACCCTTAGCCCGCAACGAGTTCATCTGCTGGATCGAGGATGCCAAGCAGAAGCCGACCCGCGAGCGTCGTATCCGGCGGACCCAAGAGGAGCTTGAGGAAGGCCAGCGCCGACCCTGCTGCTGGCCTGGGTGCAAGCACCGCGAACGCAACGGCAGGTAGCGGGCTCCGCTGAGGGGGCTCCCTCAGCGCTTCCGGCCGGGGCCCGGGAGTCGCTCGGCCACGCGTCCCACGCGTTCCGTGGCGGCCTGCAGCGGCTCGACCACCTCGCGCATCTCGCCGGCATCCTTGACGACTGGTTTGATCGTCGCGTTGAGCGTCGAGATTTCGGCCGCCAGCCGCTCGCCCATGTCTTTGACATGCGTATTGAGAGCGTCGATTAGCTCACGTTGGCGTTGCACCTCGCGGTGGAGTCCTTCCGCCGCTCCCGTCACGCCAGCGAGCTCGGGGATGAATTGACCCCGTAGGCGCTCGAGTTCCGCATTGGTTCCCGCAAACGCCGCTCGCAGCGCATCGAGGTCTTCGCTCATCGGCTCCACCGCCGCCCGCACGCCTGAGACCTCATCGCGGAGGGAGGAGATGAGCCCTAAGGCCTCTTTCAGCCGTTCGCGGGCCGGACCGATGTGGTCACGCAGCTCGTTTGCGAGCGTTCCGACAGGGACGGCTGCATCGGCGATCCGCCGCAGATCTCTCATCGTCTGTGCGGCAAAACGCTGCGGCAATAGCAGCTGATCGACAAGTGGCGTCACGGTCAGGGACAAGTCTCTACATCACGCGCGCGTCGTGCAACTTCCCACGCAAGAAGGCGGCGCCAAGAGGAAGACGACCGCTCTTCCGACCTAATCAGCGATTGCGCCAGCGGTCGGCATCGCGGAGGTCTCCCGGGAAGGCGGCAGGACCGATTCGAGGGCCTGCCAACCCGTGTCGCGTTGGATCTCGGCCGCCTCGGCGCGTCCGCCTCCGCGAATGCCGAATAGGCGCTTGCCGAATAGGAGGTAAACGACCACGAGAAGATTGATGACGAGCGCAATGACCTTGAATACGCTGATCTTGCTGGTCAGTTCATAGATCTCGGGAGCGAGCAGGACAGTGGTCGCGACAAATGTGAGGTACTCGGCCCAGCGACGCCGGAGCCACAGACCTACTGCCTCGACGCCTTCGAGGAGCGCGTACGCCGCGACGGCGATTCCTAGAGTGAACAGCGCGGATTGCTGGAGTGCGAAGAGCTTGCGCACGTCTCCGAGGATGGTGCTGTGGGAGGTGCTCGTCGGTCCACCGAGCGTGCCGTGGATGGCGATGAGAACCTTGTAGAACTCACCCCGGAGCTGAGCGCGATGGGAGAGGAAAGCGAAGATCGCGATAGCGAGGATCCCGAGGATGAGGAAATGCAGGCCACGGTCGATCGCGATCAGACGCAACACGTACTTGTCGCGCAATGGTCGGCCGCGCAGCGGCAGCTCAATCTCCTCACGGGGGAGCGGGTAGCGACGCGACGGCCGCTCGGGGACAGGGAGCATGACCCAGGAATCGCAGCGCAGGCAGCGATACCAGCGGTAGCCGTCCTCGGCCGGACGGACAAAAACGGCGTCCTCCGCGCGCAATTCGCCAGCGTCGGTGCCGGCGAGTTCGTGGCCGCCGAGCCCGCACGAGATCAGTTCGTAGTTGAAACGACGTCGTCGGTGGCCGCGTGCCGCGTGCGTACCGGGCGGCGGCTTGAGTTCTCGACCAGGTCCGGACATGATCCCGTCTCGGCCGGAATCATTCACTCCCGCCGGGCTCACCGCCTCCTGTCTGCTCGGGTGCGACACGCCTAATACTTCCCCGAACTGCGCCGTTTAGGCAGCGTCACGAACGAAATCTAGCGGCCCGGAGACGACCTGCAGCAGGTCGCCGACGCCGGTGAGCGCAAGCAGCCTCCTCACCTGCTCCGGCCCCGGCGTGACGCGCAATCTAGGCTCGCTCGACTCGCTTGCTCTCACCAGTACGCGAACACCCGAGCAGTCCATGAACTCGACGCGCTCCAGGTCGAGGATGACCTGGACCCCCCACCGTTGAGCGCGGCGGAGCTCCTCGGCCAGCCAGGGGGCGGTCCTCATGTCGAGTTCGCCGGAAACGGCGACGATCGCGCTGGCCTCGGTCCGGGCCACATCGACGCTGAAATTGGGGATCAAGGGCAGATACGCGTATGTAGAAATGCGATCGCTGATTGTCAGCGAGAAACCCGAGCGCGTCTATCCCCAATATCCGGGATGCGCCGAGCGGAGGTCGAGACTCAACTCGTCCCTCTGTAGTGCAAGCGCGATCGCATGTGCGCGGTTGCGCGCTCCAAGCTTCTCGAGGAAGTGACGTACATGCGTTTCGACCGTCGAACCTGAGACGCCCAACTCGGCGGCGATTCCTGAGGTGCCCAAACCCATCGCCACCATCACCAGCACCTCGCGCTCTCGGTCGGTGAGCATTCGCTGAGCAGCTTGATCCTCCTGCCGCCGAGGGGCGAGGCCGCTGGCGGGAAACATCAGGATCGAGAGGTGCAGGCCAGGTTCAACGTTGGCCGTTGCGCTGTATTCGACCTCGATCCGCGCCCCGTCGGGCATCATCAGCATGAAAACTCCCTGCTGGACACCGTCGCGAATAAACGCGTTCCAAAGCGGCTCGACTTGGGATCGAGCCTCGGGCGGCGTGAGGTCGTCGATCCTGAGCCGAAGCGCTTCGTTCTCCGGCAGCCTCAACAGCAGGCAAGCGGCTGCATTGGCTGCGACGTAGCGGCGCTCGTCGTTGGCGACCACCATCGGGACAAGGCTGCCGCGAAATGACGCTCGACTCCAGTTCAGATGGCCCATAGGAATCCGCGAATGTGACCGCGCTCGCTCAGGCGGTTGGCGAGACACATTCTCACAAGTGCGCTTGACCCAACCAGCGGCGGCTGTCAGCGAAGCGACGTGCCGCGTGCATTCACTGCAGCTACGGAGCGGAGACCTTAACCTCGTCGGCCGGTACCCAGGCGACCCTGTGGTTGTAGTCGATCTGGTACCACTCCCGGCCATTCTCGACGCGCCTGACCTGTGAGACGTACGTCTGCCCGGCTCTGCTGAATCCGAACAGAGTGTCGGGACAGATCTGAGTGTCTATCTGCTTGCCGTTGTACGTGGGGCTCGCGTCCGGACCGCTGTACAAGGTCGTGGGGTGCGAACCGCCGCGGAATCGCACAAGGGCGCCCCAGCCAGAGCTGGTGTCGGTGTTGCGTACCCATCCGGCGGTCCCGTTGAAGTCGATCTTGTCGTAGAGGACGCCGTCGACCTTGTCCCTTCCGAGTAGCGCGAACTCGTCGCCCCATACCGCCTTCGCGCGGAGATCGCTCGCCGAGACCTCCGAAAGCACGGGCGGTCCGTTCGGCACGATCACCCATGGGAAGTTGTCGCACGAGAAATCGAGCTTGTTGTACTGCGGTGGATCGCCGACCTTCGGCGCCGGTACGTAGGTCGACGGGTCGCTGGCGCCCCTGACCAGCGTGTCGGGCGCGGGCCGCCCAGCCTTGTTCTCGTACACATTCGCATAGTTGCTCTGCTGTCCTGACGTCCAGAGGAACCAGTCGCGAGCGGAACCAATGTTGTCGCCCACCGAAATCATTCGGATCTTCGAGCTGGTCTTCGTGTATTTCTTCGGGATCTCTGGTTTGGGAAATGGAGCATGGTGGGACCAACGCTTGTACGCGGCCCGAACCAGGGTCATGTAGTACGGCCAATCCCATGACGGCCCGGGATCCCAGTGCTGTACGTGTGGGTCATCGATGGAGTTGGGGATGTTGTCGTGCCCCAGGATGTGGGCGCGGTCCACCGGGATGTGGTAGGTCCATGCTGTCCACCCGACGAGATCGGCCGAACGCTCATACAACTTCTGCGTGAAATAGCCCGCGGGGGCTACCGCAAAGCCTACGTGCTCGATCCCGATAGACGTCTCGTTGAACCACCAGTTGTTCACCGATTGGACCCAGTCCTTGTCGTGCGCGAACTGCGTCACCTCGGGGTCGGATGAGTTGACTTGGCCGGAAACGAGGTAATGCACCGCCGACACCGTCTGACCGGTGAAAACGTCTACGGCGCTCTGCCACGAACCCTCGGTGTCGTGGATCATGATCGAATCGATCGGAATGTCGAACGGGCGGTCCGCCTGATGGACTGTCGTGGCCTGGATGTATTTATCCACGAACGGATAGTCGGCCCGGGCCGCGGATGCGGTGAAGGACACCACGATCAGCACCGCCAGCAGCACCATCGCCAAGCGCAGCGTGATCCACGCTCGCCGTCCTAGGTGGTCAGCCATGTTCAACCCCTGCATGCTCATGTTCTGCGCCCTTCGTTAGCCCCTTGGCAGATTCCTGCCGTGGTGAACTTCTACCTAGAGTTCAATGAGATGTCAAACCGCTCCACTAGCGGCCTTACATCCCACGCCGGCTCCGCGCCGCTTGTTATCTCGAACGCCTTGGAGCCGCGGCGGGCATCGATCGGTTTCGCGGCAATTTGTCTTGGCTATTGCGCGATCATCCTCGATGGCAGCGTGTTGAACGTGGCCGTGCCCGCGATCCGTGCCGGTCTCCACAGTTCGCTTGCCGGCACTCAGTGGGTGCTGAACGCTTACACCCTGACGCTCGCCGGATTGTTGCTGACCGGGGGCGCGCTGGGTGACCGCATCGGGTTGCGACGAATGTTCTTGCTCGGTGTGGTTGCGTTCAGCGCGGCATCGGGTGCCTGCGCCTTGGCCCCGTCCATCCTCGCCTTGATCGCGGCACGCGTCGTACAAGGCGTGGGCGCAGCGGCGCTGCTGCCGGCGACACTCGCATTGATCCCCTACCTGTTCCAAGACCGTGCCGACCGAGCGCGGGCCACGGTTGTGTGGGTGGGGATCGGAGCAGGCGCAGTTGCCCTCGGGCCACTGGTCGGCGGCCAGCTGATCGACGCGTTCGGTTGGCGGAGTGTGTTTCTGATCAACCTGCCGATCGGGATCGTCAGCCTGCTGCTCGGACGGGCCTACATCTTCGAGACGCCCCGTCATCCCCGTGGTGTCGACCGCTTTGGCCAACTGACAGCGGTCATCGCCATGGGTCTCGTGACCGGGGGAGTCATCCATGGCGGCCAATCGGGGTGGCGATCCCCGATCACGATCGGTGCACTTGTTGCTGGGGTGCTGGTCGGGACGCTGTTTTGGACCATCGAGCGACGGATCCGTGAGCCCATGTTGCCGCCCGAGTTCTTCGCGCATCGGGTGCGCACCGTAGCGGTGATCTGCGCGGCGCTGATGGGTTTTTTGTTCTACGGAACGCTCTTCATGATGTCCCTTTACTTCCAACTGCTGCGTGGTTGGAGCCCCGGAGCGACGGGTGTCGCGCTGCTGCCCCTGACGGTGGGAACGCTGGCCGGCCCCTTTCTGATCTATACCCCGTTGTCTCGCCGGTTTGGCCATCCGGTTCTCCTGGTCGCCGGCTTCATCTGCTGCGCGTTTGGGGTTGCGGTGCTCGCGCTGACGGACGCCCACACGGAATATGCGCTGATCGCGCTCGGCCTGTTGCTGATTGGGCTAGCCAGCACCGTTTCGTTCTCGGCCCTCACCTCGCTCTTGCTTTCGAGCGTCACCGAGGAGCACTCTGGGCTTGCATCGGGGGTGCAGAACACCACCAGGCAGGCCGGTGCCCTGATGTCGGTATCGATTCTTGGCGCCGCTCTCAACGCCCATGCCCTCGCTCCCCGGCTTCCTGCCGCATTCGCCGTTCTGGGGGTTGTGGTCCTGCTCGCCATCGCCGTCTCCGCGTTGGCGCTCGGGGCCGCTGGCGCAGCTGCCGAACGATGAGGATGGGTGGCTGGGGTAGCAGCCCCCGGATCGTCGACCAGAGAGGCCTAGGGCATGTTTATGCTCGCGCGGTGCACCTTCGTGAGCTGACAGCTCCGGAGCAGCGGGTACTTGGGTGCCTGATCGAGAAGCGGTGGACGACGCCGGATCAGTATCCGCTGTCATTGAACGGTCTGCGGCTGGCCTGTAATCAGTCGACGAATCGCGACCCGGTGACGGACTACGACGAGACGACCGTGCGGGACGCTGCCGCGGGGCTCAGCCGCTATGGGCTCGCGCGCCTTGCGAGTGGCCACGGCAGCCGGGCGATCAAGTATCGCCATCTGGGCGAGGAAGGGCTGGATCTCGGCCGCGAAGATCTGGCAGTCCTAGCTGTCCTGCTGCTGCGCGGGCCGCAAACTCCGGGCGAGCTCAAAGTGCGGAGTGATCGCATGGCGAACATGGGCTCGCTAGGCGATCTTGAGCGCGTGCTTGCAACGCTCGTCGAGCGTGGCTACGCCAGACGGCTTGAGCGCCGTCCTGGCCAGAAGGAGGACCGTTTCGAGCACCTACTCGGGCCAGCGCCGCCGGCCGAGCTCGACCCCGCGGCGGTGTCCCTCTCTGGCCGGCCTGAGCCCGTGGCCGGCAACGCGCTCGAGGCGCGCGTCGAAGCGCTGGAGGCGGAGGTCGCCGAGCTCCGCGAAAGCGTGAGCGCCTTGTCGGTGCGGCGGTCGTAAGCTCCGCGCCGCGAATAGATCACTCACAACCCCGAGGAGACCTTAATGAGCAAAGCCGAGCTTTATCGGGCCACTGACGACCGTCCGCTGGCGATGGTCGTGCGCGCGGACTTCGATGATTTTGCTGCTCACCCGCCGACGTTCGAGAACGAGGAGGAGCGGAGATGGCTCGAGCGCTATTACCGAGTCTCAAGCCCTGAGGTGGAGCGCGACACCAAAGCGCATCTGACCGACGATGAGCTGCCTTTGCAGCTCACGGTGCTCAACCGTCCTCGAGGCGCTTACGTAAAGCCGCACTACCACACCAATGATCGCGGCACCGAGAGCGCGACACGCCATCAGGTGATGGTGTGTTTGGCGGGGCGCGCCCGGATCGGGGTGTTCGCCAAGGAGGGCGACCATGTCGCGGACGTCGAGCTCGGAGCAGGCGACCTAGTGTTGCTTTACGAGGGTCACTCGATTGAGACGCTCGAGGATGGAACGCGCCTGTTCGAGATCAAGCAGGGCCCGATGCCAGAGGATCCCTTCGCTGACAATGTGGCGTTGCCGGGCGTCTCGGCCGCCACTCGTTAGACGCTCTCGGCTCTGGGATGACGGCCGCGGCGGAGAAGGCACAACCACCGACGATGACCAGCGAGCGGTTGCCGGAGCGAGAAGACCTCGTGATTCGCGGGGCACATTTGGTCTCGATGGACCCGGCGATCGGCGAGCTTCGGGACATTGACGTGCGCGTGTGCGACGGCGCGATCGCCGAGGTCGGCCACGGGGTCAAAGGCCACGGCGAGATCCTCGAGGCGCAGGAAATGCTGCTGCTGCCGGGATTCATCGACACTCACTGGCATTTGTGGAATACGGCGCTGCGCGCAGCGGTCGGGGATGCTCCCGGCCGCGATTACTTCACGGTCAAACGTGCAGTAGCGCCCCACATGCGGCCGGAGGATCACTACTGGTCAGCCCGCCTGGCGCTCGCTGAGGCCGCCGGCGCGGGAATCACGACGGTCCACAACTGGGACCACAACGTCCGTTCGCCCGCCGATGCTGACGCCAACATCGCCGCGCAGCTTGATTCGGGACTGCGCGGGCGGTTCTCCTACGGGCCACCTGACTCCAGCGAGCCCCAGAGCCCCAACGATCTGCACGATATCTCGCACCTGAGCGAGCGCTGGCCCCCCGAACGGCTCGACGGTCGGCTTGATTTCGGGATCGCTGTGCGCGGGCCCTACCGCACACCACCCGAGATATGTGAGGCGGAGTGGGGTCTAGCCCGAGAGCTCGGGCTCCCGATCACAATGCACTGCGACCGCTGCCTGCGCGAAGCCAACTGTGACCGGTGCGGGCTCGATCGCCTCGAGCAGCTATCGCTGCTCGGACCCGATGTCCAGATCGTCCACGCCGTTCACGTCTCCGAGGATGACATTGCGGCGCTTGCGCGTACCAACACACATGTTTCGGTGAGCCCGATGACCGAGATGCGAACGATGGGCTTCCCGCAGATCACCGAGCTGATCGAAGCCGGTGTGCTCGTATCGCTCTCGCTCGACACGCTTGCGATGCCCACCAACGCAGATGTTTTGGGCCACCTGCGCGCGGTCCTCTCGGTCGAGCAGGCCCGGCGCAAGTCACCGCAGATGACGCCTCGCCGCGTGTTGCAAATGGCCACGATCGATGCCGCGCGCGACCTCGGCCTCGACCCTGTCACCGGGTCGGTGACACCCGGGAAGCGAGCAGACCTGGTCCTGCTGTCCGCAGGTGAGCTCAACGACCTGCCCGGCTGGGATCCAGTCGAATTCCTGCTTTACGTGGCCCAAAGCGCATCTATCGACACGGTGATCGCCGATGGTCGCGTGATCAAGCGAGATGGGTTGCCCTCGATGCCGGGACCGACGGAGCTGAGCGGAGCGATCGAAGATCGCATCGCCGAGCTGCTCCGGCGCGCAGGCCTCGCATAGCGCACGTGCTGGGCCACTTTGGCTAGCTGATGCGCGGGCGGCGTCGCACGGGCTAGGCGCCTGGTATGTCAGGGCCGTCCGTTAAGTTCTGGCAATGACAACGGGGAACCGAAGATCCCCGTCCCGCACGGCGCGTTCCGGCCGCGCATCACGCTCGCGACCGAGCGCGGCCGTCATACGTCGTCGGCGACTGACAGCCCTTTTGGGACTGGTGCTCGCCGTGGTGGTCATCGTGCTGGTGGTCACATCGGGCGGATCAGGATCAAACACGCCCGAGCCCGGCAAAGCCGCCGCGTCGACGCGTGGCCTGCACCACGGCTCGACCGGAGCCAGGAGCCACAACACGTCTACGGTGTCGCCCTTCAAGCGTGTCCCCCCCGGACCGCCCAGCGACCAACGTCATTTGGTCCTGCTGAAGACCATCGGCGGCCATATCTCTCCCAAGTCTGTGGACGCGTCGGATACGGGGCTGGTGTTCGCCCAGAACATGATGTACACCCATACCGTCACGGTTTACAACAGTTCCGGCAAGCTGGTGAAAACGATTCCCGACACGGTGGAGATGTCACGGTTCGGGTTCCCGGGCCATGCCGGAATCACGCACGGCGCTCCCGTTGAAGCGGCGTTTACTCCGAACGCCAAATACGTGTATGTGTCGAATTACTCGATGTATGGGAGAGGGTTCGGTCCGGAGGGCAGCGATAACTGCACGCCGGCCAGCGCGGAGGCGGCTGGAGATACCGACAGTTACGTGTACCGCATCAATACCTCCACGCTGAAGATCGATCAGGTGATCAAGGTCGGGTTAGTGCCTAAGTTTATGGCGGTCACCCCCAACGGTCGCTATCTCCTCGTTTCCAATTGGTGCTCCTACGACCTGAGCGTCGTCGACATCGCCAAGGCCAAGGAGATCGCCCGCCTGCCCATGGGACCCTACCCTCGAGGCCTGGCGGTATCCCACGATTCAAAGACCGCCTATGTGGCGATCATGGGGAGCGACGACATTGTGAAGGTGAACCTCGCCACGCTCAAGACCGAGGGAAGTTTTTTCGTGGGTGATAACCCCCGGCACCTGGTCATGGCGCCGAACGGAAAGTACCTCTACGTCTCGCTCAACGGCCCCGGCGACGTTGTCAAGGTCGACCTCGCCGATGATCATGTGATCGCGACCGTGCATACCGGCACCGAGGACCGCTCGCTGGCGATCTCCGCCGATGGACGCTCGCTGTACGTAGTCAACTATGACTCCGACACGATCACTAAGCTTCGCGCGTCTGACCTGCACGTCCTGCAGAATTTCCCGACCGGCGTGCATCCCATCGGCATCACCTACGACGCGACCACCGGAGACGTGTGGGTGGCGGTCTATAGCGGTCAGATCCTGGTGCTCGCCGACCGGCCACCCGCTCGGTAGCGCGCCCGCGTCGGCTGCCTCCGCGCTACCCACAGGTCCGACGCACGTTTCTCAAATGTTCATTGAGTAGGCCGTCCCACTCTGCTGCACTTGGTGGGGACTCAGTGGTCCCGGAGCTCGAGTCTGTGTCGTCCTGAGTGCTCCGGGTCCGCGTCAGGGCCGGTTCCTGACATCAATAAAGCGAGGAAGCAAATGCATCTCTCTGTAAGGAGCGGCGTCGCGCTGCTCGGGCTTGCGCTCGCGCTGACCGCCGCGGTTCCCGCCGCGGCGTCGGCCTCTCGTGTGGTTGGCCACGTCTATGTCAACGACAACACCGCGGGCACGAACACGATCGCCGCCTTCGCCCGTCATGCGGACGGGACTCTTACCCCGCTCGCCGGCTCCCCGTTTAGCGCCGGTGGCGCCGGAACGGGTTCCGGTCTCGCTTCCCAGGGAGCGATTCAGGTCTCGAGCGACGGCCGCTATGTGCTCGCGGTCGATGCGGGTAGCAACCAGATCTCGGTGCTGCGGATCGAGCGGAAAGGGGCACTCGCGCCAGTCTCTCGGAGCCCGGTCTCCTCCCGGGGAATCGAGCCGGTTAGCGTCGCTGAACACGACGGCCTCGTGTATGTCGCGAATGCCGGCGCCGGTGGCTCGAACTACACGGGCTTCACCCTCAGCCGTGAGGGGCGGCTGCGGCATTTGCGGCGCTCGACGGTCTCGCTGCCGGCCGGCTCCCAGCCGGGCGATGTGCTGTTCAACTCCAGCGGAACCAATTTGGTCGGCACTCGAGTTGGCACTTCCCTGATCGACAGTTTCAGGGTCCGTTCTGATGGGCGGCTAACCGCCGCGGCTGGTTCTCCTTTCCTCGCACAGGGGCCGGGCCCATTTGGGAGCGAGTTCCGCCCGACTAATCCAGGGCAGCTGTTCGTTTCGAACGCTCATGGCGCCATGAATGCGGGAACGGTCTCTGCGTTCAAGGTCGCACCGGACGGAAAGCTCAGCTCGATCGGCAAATCACCCTTCGGCGACCATCAGACGGCGCCGTGCTGGGTCGAGATAACCCACGATGGTCGATTTCTCTTCACCGTGAACACGGGATCGGACAGCGTGTCCCGGTACTCGATCGCGCGGAGCGGCAAGCTCGAACTGCTCGGCGCGACGAAGATCAGCAGCCGCATCGGCGTCGGCGCAGTCGATGCGCGGCTGAGCCCCAACGGCCGCACTCTCTATGTCGACGAGAGCAAGCTTTCGGCCGTGGCGGAGTTGGCCGTAGCCGGTGGCCATCTCACCCGGATCGGAGCAGTCTCGTTGCCTTCCGGCGCGACGCCGGCGGGCATCGCGGTCAACTAGACCGAGGGGTCCCAAGCAAGAGCTGGAGCCGGGCACACGCGCTCGGCTCCAGCCCGCGCTTGGAGAACTACGCGGGGCTCTGGAGGAGCTGAAAGTGTCCGTACTCGATCCTGCGAGTTTCCCCGATCTCGACGATCACCATGACGACATTGCTGCAGGCGGGGCAACGAGCCACCGCGCTGGGCGCTCGTGGGTAGACCCGCAGCTCGGCCACCTGCGCCGTGGCGCCGCAATGCGCACACGATCCTATGGCGGTGGTCATTTCGGCGCCGAAGTGCTCGAACAGGTCGCCGGCGATTGCGTTTCCGTCCAGTGCGTCCATTGTCCTTTCCTTGGGTCAGCTCCCCGTCGGTCCGAAGCGCTCGGTTCTAACCCTGCTGGCGATATGCCCCAGATCTACCAGCGTTGACGCAACGGTCTCCACGAACGCGCTGGGACCGCATACATAGACGAGGGGTTGCTCCTCGGGGGACCACACGACCTGCCCCAGCAACGCTCGGTCAAGCCGCCCGCGGTGTCCATTCCAGCCCTCGGGCCACTCCCGCGTCAGGGCGAGTTGGACGTCGGCGCCGTCCTCGGCTGTCAGGCTCATCAACTCGTCGCGATAGATCACATCGCTCAAGGAACGCGAGGAGTAGAGGAGTCGGGACGGGACGGTGCGCCCAGTCAGGGCCCGGTGCCGCAGCATCGCCCGGAAAGGCACAACTCCGGATCCCCCCGCCACCAACAGCAGCGGGCCGCCGAGCGCGCGTTCCCAGACGAAGTACCCGCCGATCGGGCCTCGGAGCTCGAGCTCATCGCTTGCCCGCAGCTCATCGACCAGGTAGGGCGAGACCTCGCCGTCCTCAAGTCGCTCGACTGTCAGCACGAGCTCCTCATCTTCGGGGGCCGAGGCGATCGAGTAGCTGCGCTGCGCCTGGTAGCCATCTTCAGCCGTCAGCCGAACGTCTACGTGCTGCCCGGCACGGTGCCCCGGCCACTCCGTCAACTGGAGCACGATGCTCCGGCAGCGTGGCGTCTCATCGCGCATCTCCACGACGCGAGCGAGTTGCCAGGTCAGTCGCCCTGGTAGCGCTGCTCGCGCCATGGGTCGCCGTGGTCGTGGTAGCCGTAGGTTTCCCAGAACCCCGGCTCGTTATCGAGCGTCAGTGTCAATCCGCGCACCCACTTGGCGCTCTTCCAGAAATACAGGTGCGGCACCAACAGCCGCGCGGGACCGCCATGCTCGGACTCCAACGGCCCTCCGTCGAACTCGTAGGCGACCCACGCCTTCCCGGCGGTGACGTCCTCGAGGGCCAGGCTCGTCGTGTAGCCACCATCGGACCACGTGGTCACATACTCAGCCTCCGTCTTCACGCGGTCGAGCAGCGTGTCGAGCGATACGCCTCGCCAGGTGGTGTCGAGCTTTGACCACTTGGTCACGCAGTGGATGTCGACCGTGATCGTCTCCGAAGCAAGCGCCACGAATTCCTCCCAGGGCCATGAGACGGGCCGATCGACTGCGCCGTCGATCGTGAAGCTCCACTCATCCAGCGGAGCGTGCGGCGTAGGCCCGGCGGATAGGACTGGGAAATCCTCGGTCACGTACTGGCCGGGAGGTACACGCGAGGGATCGGCAACCGGGCGCCGCCGACCTTTGAACCCTCGACTGATCGGCGACATCAGCGCACCCGTTCGTTGAGGGTTCGCTGGCGAGGCTCGCCAGCCGGTGCTGGATGAATGGAATGTATGGTCGAAGCCGTCGGTCAAGCCTTGTCGAGCTCTGATGAGGACTATTGCTGATCCGGTCTAGCTGCTGCCCGAGTTGTCGAACCCCTCAGGAAGGGAGCCCAGGATGACACGTTGCACCCACCTCGACAGCATCAAGATGCATGACCTGCCAGCGCACACCGACGGCTGCGAGGACTGCCTACGCGAGGGCGGCGTCTGGCTGCACCTGCGCATCTGCCTGACCTGCGGCCACGTCGGCTGCTGCGATGACTCCCCCAACCGGCACGCCACCGCCCACCACAACGCGAGCGGCCACGCCCTGATCCGCTCACTGGAGCCCGGGGAGGACTGGAGCTGGTGCTACGAAGACGAGCTGGCGATGGTCATCCCCGAGATCCAAGGACACACGCGGATACCGCCCTCGCCCATGCTCCCCGGATGAACGGCGCTCGTCGCGACCCCCGTTAGCGGCGGCCCAGCCAGTCCTCGAATTCGGTGGCCACAATCCGTTGGTCGTGGACTCCGTTGGCGTCGTCCGACGCCAGCCACACGATCGGTGGCCCCATAACCGAGGGATCCAGCAGCCCGGTGCGGATGTCGGGCGGCACGTCGTCGGGGATCATCCCAGTCGCGGTGGCACCGCCCGGAAGCAGAATGTTCACCGTCACCGCCGTTCCGGCAAGGTCGGCGGCCATGACTCGCGAGAGCGCCTCCACGCCGGCTCCGGCGGGGCCGTAGGGCACAAACCCGCGGCGGGCCATCGTCTGCGCATTCATCGAGATATTCACGATCCGGCCACCACCTGCCTCGAGCATCCGGGGTACGAGCGCGCGGGCGACCAGGAACACGCCGGTGACCTTGGTCTCGATCACGTCGCGAAATCTGCCCGGTGATACCTCCCAGAATGCCTGGGGAGAGCTCATGAAGTTCGGATTGACCGTGCGCATTCCGATTCCCGCGTTGTTGACCAGGACATCGATACCGCCGAAGCGCTCATAGACCTCTTGGAGGCACGCTTCCACCGACGCCTCGCGGCGAACATCCAACTCAAAGCCGGCGGCCGCCGGGCCGAGCCCCCTCGCGACCGTCTCAGCGCGAGCCCGTACTCGACCCGTGACCGCAAGCTTTGCGCCCGCATGAACGAGCGCCTCCGCCATCGCGCGCCCCAGGCCGCTGGTGGCGCCGGTGATGATCACTCGGGTGCCGGCCAGCGCCTCCATCAGCCGAGCGTAACGCCCCCATGGCTCGAAGGATCTAGAGCGCGCCCGGGGCCGCCTTTGAACGGCGCGCGCTTTTGGGGCGTCACATCAGCCACGTGCGCCGGGTCATACGAGATAGCTCCAACCATGAACCCACGAGACGTCCCGCCCCACCGCCAATGGCCGTTCGCCCGGAGATCTGCTCCGAGTATTCTGGGGGTCCAAGTCCGAATTGGAATTCGTACTTGTGGCCCTGGCTGGGACCGGCCAGCCAGGCGCTCGGGTGGCGTCGCTCCTCGCCCTAGGGCACGTTAGCCGTCCCTCGGAAACCGGAGATCACACATGCTGAAAGTCGCGCGCTGGTGCCTCGAGCATCGCAAGAAAGTGGTCGTTGCCTGGCTTGCCATCGCGGTTCTCACGACGGTTCTCGCCCAGGCCGCCGGCCGCCATTACGCCACCAACTTCACGCTGCCCGGCACGGAGTCTCAGCGCGCGCTGAACCTCCTCAAGCGTGAATTTCCGGCCCAGGGTGGCGACATCGACCCGATCGTCTTCAGCACCTCGAGCGGGAACGTCTACTCGCCCCGGGTTCGCAACTCGATCCGGCCGCTGATCGCCCGCGTGGCGCGTCTGCCGCATGTGGCGGAGGTGCTCTCGCCCTACACCGGGCGCGGCAGGCTCCAGGTCTCGGCGGATCGGCGAACCGCGTTTGCCTCGGTCCTTTACGACAAACCGCCCAACCAGCTTGCACAGTCGGCCGGTACGCCGGTGCTCAACGCTGTCCACGGCGTGCACGTACCGGGTTTTCGCGTGGCCGCCGGGGGCCAGGTCATCGAAAACGCTGAGGGATTCAGCGTTGGGCCGGCGACCGCCGTGGGGGCGATCGCCGCCCTGGTGATCCTCCTCATGACCTTCGGCTCCCTGATCGCGTCGGGGATGCCCCTGCTCACAGCGGCCTTTGGACTCATCACAGGCGTGGCGATCATCGGCCTGCTCACCCATGTGACGGCGATGCCCAACGTGACCACCGAACTCGCGCTCATGATCGGACTGGGGGTCGGCATCGACTACGCCCTGTTCATCGTGACCCGCTTCCGTGAGGCTCACAGCCGCTTGGGCGACGTGCGCGCATCTGTGCTGGAGGCGATGGATACCTCCGGGAGAGCCGTCCTGCTCGCGGGCACCACCGTGGTGATTGCGCTGCTTGGCATGTTCGCCACAGGCGTCAGCTTCATGTATGGGCTTGCGATCGGATCGGTGGTGGCGGTCCTGTTCACGATGCTCGCCGCGCTGACCTTACTTCCGGCGCTGCTTTCCCGCTTCGGAGCCCGGGTGGTCAAGTTCGGTCGCCGGGCGCAGCGCCGGGCCGCGGATGGCAAGCCGGCGCGCGGGTCGTTCTGGCGCAGATGGAGTGAGGTGGTGCGGACGCGGCCGCTCATCCTCACGGCTGCCGCGCTTGCTGTCATGGTGGCCATCGTGATCCCGGTTGGTGGGCTTCGCCTGGCCAACAGCGACGCAGGGAATGACCCGACCGGCACCAGTACGCGCCAAGCGTTCGACATGCTCGCCAGAGGCTTTGGTCCCGGCTTCAACGGGCCACTTTCGCTTGTGGCCGAGATACACGGCCCCCACGGCGCGGCCGTGCTGCCGCAGCTGCGCGCCGCCGTAAGGCGTACTTCCGACGTGGCGGCGGTCACCGCCCCGCGTATCAGTCCGTCCGGAACGGTCGCTGTCATCGAGGCATATCCGCGCTCGGCCCCCCAAGCCGTGGCGACGACCAACCTCGTTCATCGCTTGCGCGAGCGGATTCTCCCCTCGATCGAGCGCCGCAGCGGCGTGCGGATCCTGGTGGGAGGTTTTACCGCCGGTTCGGTCGACTTCGCCGGAGTCCTCTCGAGCAAGCTGCCCATCTTCATCGCGATCGTGGTCGTGCTCTCAGCGCTGCTGTTGTTCGTGCTGTTCCGCTCGATCCTGATTCCGCTCCAGGCGGCGGCGATGAACCTGCTCAGCATCGGAGGCGCGCTCGGCGCGACGGTGCTCGTGTTCCAGAAAGGATTTCTGGCCGGGCTCTTCGGCGTACAACAGGCACCCGTCGAGCCATGGGTTCCGGTGATCATCTTTGCTGTCGTCTTTGGGCTCTCCATGGATTACGAGGTCTTCCTCGTTTCCCGCGTCCGCGAGCAGTGGGTCAAGTCCCGCGACGCGTCCGCCGCAGTGGGCGATGGAATCGCGTTCACGGGGCGCGTCATCACCGCGGCGGCGGCGATCATGGTCTGCGTCTTCCTCTCTTTCGTGCTCGGTAATGAGCGCTCGCTGAAGGAGTTTGGCTTCGGCTTGGCCGTGGCGGTGTTCCTCGACGCAGTGGTCATTCGCTGCGTGCTGCTGCCCGCGGTGCTCGAGCTGCTGGGGCCCATGACCTGGAAGCTCCCCGGTTGGCTTGATTCGCGCCTGCCGCATTTCAACATCGAGGGGAGCGCCCGGGCGGGGATCGCACCGTACTCGGAGGACGAGCACGCCGAGGGTCCCGAGTTGGAGCGGGTACGCGGATAGCGAATAGCCCGCCTTTG
>CAWEGZ010000005.1:0-64070 GCA_963808655.1 uncultured Solirubrobacterales bacterium | reverse complement strand
ACCTCCAGAAGGCCCTGTAAGGCGGGCCTTTTGTTTCGTCTAGGAGGCTCAGTCAACCGGCAGGGCGCGGATTGGGCATCACGGTTGGGTGACGGGCGTGAGGGGGGAGGATGACACCAATCCACCCCCTCGGGCAGCCGGATATCCGTGTCGGTCACCGAGGATGCCAGCTTCCGGCGAATGTGCCCGCTGTTGTCGGCGGTGAGTGTCTACTTGAGGGGCGGCTGCCGCACGCAATCGTGGCGCGGTGCATACGTCCTGTCGCGACGCGCGGAGCCGAGGTCGTCGCCGGTCTTATAGAAGCAGGGCTACGGGAACGTGACAGCGCCGGCAAGTGCCAGTTTCTCGACTTCCTCGCACATCACTGCTCGCGCGCCATGGTGGAGGCGCGACAAGGAACGTGAGCGGAAGGCTGGAAGCAAGGTCGCCAGGACGAACGTAAAAAGAAGCCGCCGTGCGCGTAAGGCGCAGGACGGACCGGCCGAGCCCGCGCGCGATATCTCGGCGAGTTCTAAGCGCGTGGACCTACAGGTGGCTCTAGCGGGTGCCGGTGCATTCCCCTCCCCCTCCGCTCCAAGCGAAGACGATAGGAACGTAGCTGTCCCGAGCACTTGTTGCAGGGGACAGCACGCAAGGCGACGAGAAACGGCCGGACACGTGAGCGGAGGGTTAGGAGTCTCTGCTAGCCCATGCCACCCAGTTCTTCGTCCGGTGGCGGCGTGGGATCGTCAACCGCCCACGCGTTGTCCTGTAGGTCAGGATGGCGCACGAGCTCAACGTGGCACTGCGGGCAGGTTGAACGCTGGTTACGGGCGTGATGTTGGCCCACCGTGTACTCCCCCCGAGCGAGAACTCGCTCTCCGCACTGAGGACACCAGAGGATTGTCTGCATGTCTCGCAATGTACGCCTCACGGCTTGTCCTCGGCACTGAAAAGCAGCACTCTGCACAGCACATGTCAGGGTGTCGCTTCTGGGCGAAGGCGATCGTCAGCTCCGACGCTGACCGCCCCCAGATCGGCGTGATCAACTCGTCGTCAACGCGCTAGTGAGTCGTCGCACAGCGCTCGTATAAGTGCAGCCCGACTGGCACGGAGCATCGTTCGATCGCGCTAGTAGCCGCAACAACCGATGCGCGATCAGTCGTGCACAAACAGTCGTCTGGGGTGTATGACGCCCAGCGCCGACGATCGCGGAATCCAGATTCGTGCCGCGGCGCGCGAGCGCTCAGGGGCTCCGCACTAGCAGGCTGCCCTGTCGCGCCCGGCCCCCCCGGGGCACCAGCATCTCCGGATCGACCAGTTTGAGTCAGCAGTCGCTGGTGGCGCTGCGGATCGCCCTTACCGCGTTCTCGCGTAGAGCGCCCCCGTGATCACCTGACTCGACTAAGGCGTGGAGTTCAGCGGCGAAACCCTGGCCACCGGGGTCTGCCACATGGCCTTCTTCTCACACCCGGACGGCAATGATCTCATGCTCCACCACCGCTACGCCGCCTACGATTAAGCCGCTCCACCCTGATTGCATGTGACGGAGCCTCCGGCGGCCGATCGGCTGACGGACCCCCACGTTGCCCGCGGCCAGCGGGGCAGCGGCGGCAGGTACCGCGTCCGCGCCGGCCGCCAACCTGGGTCGACGGCGAGAGGGCACCGGCGCGGGGCCGTGAGAGAATCCGGGCAGTGCGTTCTCCGCAAACGTTGAGCGAAGTCGACCGGCGCGTCGTGGCGGCGTGGGCGGCGGACTGTGCGGAGCGCGTACTGGGACTGTTCGAGGCGAAAGCTCCAGGGGACAGCCGTCCCCGTGATGCGATCGTTCGGACGCGCGCCTTCGCCCGTGGCGAGCTTGACGTTGCAGGGCAGATCCGCCGACGCTTCGCCGGCGGTGGCGCCGCGCGTGAGGTGAGTGGCCCCGCAGCGGTGGCTGCCGCCCGAGCGGCGGGTCAGGCAGCAGGCGTCGCTCACATGGGCGCGCACGCGCTCGGGGCGGCCGGGTATGCCGCCAAAGCGGCTGGACTTGCCGTCCCCAACCGTCCCGAGGCTGTCGAGAATGAGATCCGCTGGCAACTCGACCATATGTCTCCTGGGACGAGAGTCGCCCTCCGCCAGCTGCCCCGAGTCGGGGAGAATCCGTCCGGCCCGCTGGGACCGGGACTTCTCTCGTCCGGCATTCTCGGCACGATCATCAGCCAGCTCCAGGCGAGGTTGATGGACCGCGACGAGGCCCCTCCCTCCCAAACGAACGCGATGCATCCGGAGCGGCTTCGCTCTTAGCGCGGGCAACCCGCTGCGGACTAAACCTGACCTGGTTCGCGCGGCGCACCGGCGGTCGCGGGCTGTCTCGCCCGTAGCGCCGACGCGTCTCCGAGGAGAGTCCGTGCGGGACTGGCCGACGCTATGACCAGCCATCCCTTGCCAAGCATCGTGCGCCGCGTCGGAGCGGCCGGAGTCTGAGCAAGCGCTCAGACCGTGAGGCGTAATCTTGCTACGCAAATTGAACGCGAGGAGGAGCTGCCGGTGGAGGGTTTCGAGATAGTCCAGCTCGAAGAAATCGAGGAGATCGATGACGGGCGAGAGCCGTTCCGTCCCGTGCGGCACCGTCTCGGGATCACGACGTTCGGCATCACCGCATGGACCGCGCGCGCCGACGGCGCCCGGCTTATCAATGAGCACGACGAGGCTGAGCCGAATAGTTCCGAAGAGCTGTACGTGGTGATGTCGGGCCACGCCACGTTCGAGCTCGACGGCGAGCGGCACGACGCTCCGGCGGGAACGTTCGTCCGGGTCGCGCCCGGCTTGCGACGGGCTGCGGTCGCGCGCGAGGCGGGCACGACCGTGCTTGCCATCGGAGCCGCGGCGCCTGGCAAGGCTTACCAGCCCAACGGCTGGGAGCTGTTCGCGCCGCTGTTGCCTCTATTTGAGTCAGGCAAGTACGAGGAGGGCGCCGATCGCGCCCAGGCGTTGATCGCCGACGATCCGCCCTATGCGGCCTTGTACTACAACACCGCCTGCTTCGAGAGCCGAGCGGGACGAACCGAAATGGCCCTTGCGCACCTGCGGCGCGCGCTCGAGCTGACGCCGGAGATGGCCGAGCTCGCGCGCGATGACGATGACCTGACCTCGCTGCGCGCGCGGCCCGAGTTCGATGAGATGACCGGCGGCTGAAACGAGGGTCGGAGCGCTTACCGCTCGAGGAGTCTCGTTAACGGCCTGCCATGCGTCGGTAGCGCCCCACCGCTAGCGGCGAGAACACCACGAGAATGACCACGACCCAGGCGAACGCCTGCCATAGCTGGTCCGGGGAGTGCTGGCCGGTCCACAGCCAGCGGAGCTCGTTGACGACGATCGTGAACGGATTGACATCGGCGAACTGCCGCAGCGGCGTCGGCAGCGACTGCCCAGGAACGAACGCCGAGGAGATAAAGGTCAGCGGAAAGACCGCGATGAACCCGACCGAGTTGGCCGCCTCAGGCGTCTTGACCAGCAGACCCAGAAACGCGAACACCCACGAGAACGCGTAGCCGAAGGTCAGCGCGAGCACCAGCCCGACGATCACGTGCAGCGCACTCGTCTGAAAAGAGAAGCCGATGATCAGCCCGGTCACGAGGAGGATCGTCATCGACAGGCCATTGGTTAGAACATCCGCGGACGTTCGGCCTGCCAGGACGGCTGCGCGTGCCATCGGCAGCGAGCGGAAACGGTCGATAAGGCCTTTTTGCATGTCCTCGTTCAGCCCGAGCGCCGTGACGAACCCGCCAAAGGCGATGTTCTGGGTGACGATGCCGGGGATCAGGAACTCGGCATACGAGCCCCCGGGCACCCGGATCGCGCCGCCGAATACGTACCTGAACAGCAGCACGAACATGATCGGCTGGATTGTGAAAGCGAGCAGCAGCTCGGGCGCGCGTGGCAGGCGGATCAGGTTGCGCTCAGTCACCACCAGTGTGTCTGACAGCAGGCGCCTCAACCCGAGCCCTCCTCTTCCGCCGCATGTCCGGTCAGGGCCAGGAAGACGTCGTCGAGTGTCGGACGCCTAAGCGCGATGTCGTCGATGCCGACGCCCGCATCGTCCAGCCGGCGGACCGCCTCCATGACCGCTCCGCTGCGCTGCCGGACCCCGATGCGGACCAGCCCGGCGGAGATCGCCGGTTCCTCTGCGCACATCGGCGCCAGCGCATCGACGGCCGCCTCCGCCTGGGCGGAGTTTTCGAGATGGACCTCAAGCCGTTCTCCGCCGACCCGATCCTTGAGCTCATCCGAGGTCCCCTCGGCGATCACACGGCCATGGTCGATGACCGCAGCCCGGTCAGCGAGCCGGTCGGCCTCGTCCAGATACTGGGTGGTGAGCAGCACGGTCGTTCCCTCGCTCACGAGCGTCTCGATCACGTCCCACAGTTCGAGGCGGCTGCGCGGATCGAGTCCCGTGGTCGGCTCGTCGAGGAACAACACGGGCGGCTTGGCGACCATGGCGGCGGCTAGGTCGAGACGCCGGCGCATGCCGCCGGAATAGGTTTTCACAGGCCGGTTGGCAGCATCCACCAGGTCGAACTGTCTCAGTAGCTCCTGCCCCCGGGCCTTTGCGGCAGCGCGCCGCGAACCGTATAGGCGCCCCACCATCGTTAGGTTCTCGAGCCCTGTGAGGTTTTCATCGACGGCGGCGTACTGGCCTGCCAGTCCGATCCGCTGGCGCAGCTTGGGCGCATCGGCCACGATGTCGGCGCCCACGACCTGCGCCGACCCGGAATCCGGGTGCAGCAGTGTGGCGAGGATTCGCACCAGCGTGGTTTTGCCGGCGCCGTTCGGGCCGAGCAGGCCGAGGACGGTACCCCGCGCAACGTCGAGGTCGACGTCGATCAATGCGCGCACATCGCCGAAGGACTTGGAGATGCCGCGCACACTGATCGCGGCACCGTCGTTCAGCGACCCGCGGGCACCGCCGGGGGCGGTGTCGATCTGGGGGCCCATCGAAGACACTATGCCGAACGTGGGCGGATTGCCCGGTGCGCCGGATGCCGGGGAGTGGTCACACGCTGTAGACCGGGTCCGCCGTCATTTCTAATCGGCGTGGAGACCGTGGCCGGATCGAGGGAAGATCTTGTGGCATCCTCGGCTCTGTGAGCTGGCAGGCCGTCGCCAAGCAAGAAACCGTGGTGCCCAAGTCTTTCGCGAAGACGCTTGAGAGCGAGCTGACCAGGTGCTGGTGCTACTGACACTTCGCCGGGGAAGGCAGCGATGAACGCACCGACCAGAATCGGCCTTGTCGTCCCAAGCTCAAACACGACGATCGAGACCGAAGTCCCACAGATGTTGATCCGCCGGGCCGCGATGACCGGGGAGGCGTTCACCTTCCACTCAAGCCGCGCCGTGCTGCACAGCGTCGATCCCGAATCACTCGACCGCATGGTGAGCCAGGTCGACCGCTGCGCGAGTGAGCTTGCGGACGCCCGGGTCGACGCCATCGTCTACGCCTGTCTGGTCGCGGTGATGGCAAGAGGGCCCGGCGAGCACGACAGGGTCGAGGAGCAGCTCCGCGAGGCGTCCCGGCAACCGGACGAGGGCTATGAGCCGGTTATCTCCTCGAGCGCGGGCGCGCTCGTGCGCTCTCTCGATGCCCATCGCCTGCGCAAGGTTGCGATCCTCACTCCGTATGTCGAAGCGCTCACCGAACAGGTCGTGGCCTACCTGTCGGGCGCGGGGGTGAGGATCACCGACGCCATGAGCCTCGGCGTCCCGGACAACATCAAGGTGGCACAGCTCGACCCGACCCGCCTACCTGATCTCGCTGACCAGATGGACCTATCCTCGGCGGACGCGCTGATCATCTCCGCCTGCGTGCAGATGCCCTCGCTCGCCGTGATCCCAAAGGCCGAGCGTCAGCTCGACCTCCCTGTTCTATCTGCGGCGACTGCGACGGTTCACGATCTTCTTATCCGGCTCGGTCTCTCGCCAGAGGTCCCCGACGCCGGGGCGCTCTTGAGCGGCTCGAAAGTATTCGCGGGGAGAGCCTGAGGCGACTTGCCCCCGCGGCTCTAGGACGGGAGCATGTAGGTGCGCAGGTGGGCGTCGAGGGCTTCGATGCCAGCCGCATCGGCGGGAGCCGCGCGGTAGCCCACGTGCCCGTCCGGCCGGACAAGCAATGCGCCCGAGGAGGGTCCGTTCGCCACTTGCGTGACCTGGACAAGGCCGGCCCATTGGTCCCCGAGGCGTGCCGCGCCGGCCTCGTCAGCATTTCCAAATAGGAGCGCATGGTGTCCGGCGTCCGCGAGCGCGACCCGGTCGGGGTAACGGGTGCCGGCCCCGGGCAGCTGCGGCAGCTCTGCTCCGGTCACCACGTGCTCGCCGACGAGCGGGCTGTTCGCGTAGGAGACATCGAGCATGCACCGTGAGCGCGCCAGTGCCGCGGTCTCATTCCGGGTCGGTGGAGCGGCGCGGATCCCTGTCCGAGCGGATTCGACTGCCAGGTGGGCTAGACCGTGCAGCTGATCTGAGATCTCGAGGACGTGTTGGTCGGCGGAAAGCCGTTCGAGTTCGAAGCTCTCGAGGAGTCCAGGGCGGGCGCGACCGCGCACCGCGAGCGCCAGCTTCCAGCCAAGGTTGGAGCCGTCGTGTAGGCCCGAATTGAGTCCCTCGCCGCCGAACGGGCTCGAGAGGTGGCCGGCGTCGCCGAGCAAGAACCGTCGCTCCCCGGCCAGCCTCGGGGCGAGCATGTGGTGCATCTGAAATGTCGAGGCCCACCTCACATCCTCGAGAGCAACGGTGCTACCGAGTCGCCGCTCCATCGCGGCTCCCACCGCTTCCGGTGAAACATCAGCCCGCAGCCGCTGGACCTCGTCCTCGTCGAGATCGCCGATGAAAGTGATCCAGCGTCCTTGGGGCAGTGGCGCAAGCAGCACATAGCCGCTCGCGCTCGCGATGAGAGCACTGCCGTCGCGGGGCAACGGGGCGCGAACCTGAACGTCGCCCGCCAGCGCGGTCCCCGGGTAGGTGTCCCCCGCCAGCTTCTGCGCCATCGACCTCCGGGTCACGCTGTGCGCCCCGCCCGCACCGATCACCCAAGCCGCCTCAACGGTCTCCGTTGTGCCGTCCGCGTTCTCGAGCGTGACCAGCAGGCCCTCGGGCCGGGATTCGATCGAGGAGACGGCGACCCCGCGTTCGACCGCGACGCCAAGGTCCCGCAGCCGTTCGGCGAGGATCTCTTCCGTGCGCCACTGCGGAAGGCTGCACTGAAACTCCCAGTCGCATCCAGCGCCGGCGAAGTCCAGCTCGCCAACCGCATTGAGGTTCGTGTCAAGGACGCGCGCGAATCGCAGGTGCTCTGAGGCCGCGAGCACGGCATCCATAACGCCGGCTCGCGCGAGCAGTTCAAGCGTGCCCGGCTGTAGCGCGGTGGCGCGGGCCTGATGGTGCGGCTCGGGGTTGCGCTCGACCACCCGCGCCAGGATCCCGTGGCGCGCCAGCTCGATCGCCGAGAACAGTCCAGACGGTCCTGCTCCCACCACGAGCACATCGACGCCCACGCAGACGAGCATAGTCGTGCGTCGTGGGGCCTAGCAACTCGTTCGCCGTGTCTCTCGCCGGCGTTCGCGAGGCGACCGCATCGTGGTGCACACTTCCGCCTCGTGGATGACAGCGCCCCCGAAGAGCGCCTCCGGCGACTAGGGCTTAGCCTGCCCACCCTTCCGCCGAGGTTGGCGCATTACGAGCTCGCGGTGCAGACGGGCTCTTTGCTTTTCCTTGCGGGCCACGCGCCGCTGCGCGACGGCGAGCAGATGTACGTCGGCAAGGTGGGGGGCGAGTGGAGCGAGGCCGACGGTTACGACGCCGCGCGGCTGACCGCTCTGAACATGCTCGCCACGCTGAAGCATGAGCTGGGCGACCTGCGTCGCGTCCGCCGGATCGTGAAGCTGTTGGGGATGATCAACTGCACCGAGGATTTCGTCCGGGTCCCCGACGTCATGAACGGCGCGTCCGACCTCTTCATCGACGTATTCGGTGACATTGGCCGCCACGCTCGCTCCGCCGTAGGTATGCAGCAGCTTCACTACGGAATGGCGATCGAGATCGAAGGCATCTTCGAGATCGCGTAGGGGACCGGCGGCGATGAGGTGCGAAAGCCCGCGAATCGCCCTTCGTTTTGGAGCTTTGACGCTCACTCACGACGAGTTGAAGTCGAGCGCTCGCGGACTTGCGGGGGGATTGGTCGAGGCAGGTATCGCGCCGGGCGAGCGGGTGGCCTTGTTTATGCCGAACAGTCCGGAGTTGGTGATCGCATACCTCGCCTGCTTCGCGACGGGGGTGGTCGCGGTTCCGCTCAACACGCGCTATCGCGCGCCCGAGGTTGCCGACGCGCTGAAGCGTTCGGAGGCGCAAACTCTGATCGTTCACCGTGATCTCCTGGGTGAGGTGCACGGTGGACCCGAGCGGCGATGGATTGTCGGCGACCGCGATGAGGCCTGGCATGCGGTGCTTGAAGCGGAGCCCGTACGGGCCCGGCCTGCGCGGGGTGACGCCCCGGCGGTGATTTTGTTCACCTCCGGCAGCACCTCCAGACCGAAGGGCGTGGTGCATACGCACGCGAGCATGAACCACACCGTCGACACGCAGGCGCGAGTCCAGAAGCTTGGACCGGGCGATGTGAATCTGGTGACGCTCGCCATGTGCCACGTGGCCGGGCTGTTCGGCCAGCTTCTGCCCACATTGCAGACCGGGGGTTGCTGCATCCTCCACTCGCGGTACGAGGCCGCGGCGGCGGCATGCGAAATCGAGCAATCGCGCGTCACCCGGATTCAGCTGCTGCCCGCTCAGCTCGCGACACTCCTGGACGCGGCCGCGGCCGACGGCCGCGATCTCAGCTCGCTGCGGTGCGCGATCGTGGGCGGCGACGCGCTCGCGCTTGACCTGCACGCTCGGTTCCGCGAAATGACCGGACTCGAGGTCACCGAGGTGTGCGGCATGACGGAGTGCTTCAACTACTCGATGAATTCTCCCTTCGGTGCGAAGCGTCTTGGCTCAATTGGACGTGCGCCGCCCGGGACCGAGCTGCGCCTCGATGGCGCCGCCGGACGGGGGCCGTCGGTCGGCCAGGCGAGCGAAATCCTGGTGCGCAGCGCCGGGGTCATGCGGGGCTATTGGCGAGATCCGGAGCACACCGCAGAGGTCCTGCGTGATGGCTGGCTGCATACCGGCGACATAGCCCGCCGCGACGACAAAGGGTGGTACTGGTTCGTCGGCCGCTCCAAGGACGTAATCATCCGCGGTGGGTCGAACGTGGCGCCCGGGGAGGTGGAGGCCGTCCTGCATGAGCATCCATCCGTGAGCGCCGCCCTAGTGGTCGGCGTCGCCGACCGGCAGCTAGGCCAGCGGATCGCGGCGTGGGTGCAGCCCCGCGTCGGCGCGATCGTCTCAGAGCAGGAACTCGCCCGCTTCGTCCGGGAGCGACTGGCCGCGTACAAGGCACCTGAATGGATCTGGATCGAGCCGGAACTGCCCACCACCTCGGTCGGCAAACTTGACCGCCACCGGCTGCAGGCGCGCGCGGCACAACTTGTCGGCGAGGAGCAGAATCTGTCACCCTGACCGCCACACGGGGGCGGTGAGGGCTCGCTTCCTTCACCGCTCGAACACGATCAGGAAGGCGACCGTGTCCACTGACCAATCCAACGTCATTGCCGATAACGACCGGGTACGGGTCACCGTTTGGACGTTCGCGGACGGCGAGGCCACCGGTGATCACCGCCACGAATTCGACTATGTGGTCGTTCCCATAACGGGCGGCCGCTTCGAGGTGGTGGAGCAGAGCGGCGCCACCAGCGAGATGACCCAGAAGCAGGCGACGCCCTACCTCGGGAAGAAGGGCACCGAGCACAACGTCATCAACCGCAGCGGGGGCACAGCCGTCTTCGTGGACGTCGAGCTGAAGGGCTGAATCGGCGAGCTTCCCATGGCTCACCCGTCGTGCACTTCGAGGTGATCGGCAGGGATCCGGATCAGCTGCGTCGCTATTACGGCGACCTGTTCGGCCTTACTGAGGTCAGTTGATTGTGCCGCGGCAGAACCGTGTCTCGCCCTTGAGTGAGCTCATCTCGACTCCGGAACGAGGCCTGGTCTATGGCAACCGTGGCTGTCTGCACGACGCGGGCGGCCGGATCCGGCGCGCTTACGCCACCAAGCGGTGGATTGCTTGCCGGCTTCGGTTCCGCGGCCGGCGGCGCGCGGCGCTCATGGCCGAGGGGCGCTACACCGAGCTCTTCTTCCTCGACGAGGCGACGGCGTTGGCCGCGGGCCACCGTCCCTGCGCGGAATGCAGGCGCGCCGATTACGACCAGCTGTGCGCGCTATGGCGCGAGCTTCACCCGGAACAGCTCGGCGCAGACGCCATCGATGCCCAGCTTCAAGCCGAGCGGATGGTCGCTAAGACATCGTCTCGCCGATTCCACAAGGCGTCTTTTACCGAGCTGCCTGACGGCGCATTCGTGATGCACGAGCGTGCGCCGTGCCTCGTGCTCGGACCCCGGTTGCTGAAGTGGTCGCCCGGGGGATACCTGACTGCACATCGACGGCCGCTGCGCGGACAAGCGACCCTGATCACGCCGCCCTCGCTCGTCGAGCTCCTGCGCACCGACCGCAGACCGCTGGTCGCGCTTCTTCACCCTTCGGCATCGGGCTAAACCCGCGTCACTCGCCGGAGGAGGCACCAAGCTCCCGTAGTACCTCCGCGGTGTCCTGCCCCAACAGGGGAGGCGCGGTCGCGGCGCGTAGCGAAGCTTGCGCGAGGCGGATCGGGGAGGCGACCAGATCGAGGCCGCCCGCAACCGGATGCGCGACGCGCACCGTCGCCGGTCGGCCTGCCGCGGCGGCGGCCTCGAACGCCTCGATAACGCCCCGAACCTTGCCCGCTGGAACGCCCGCGGCGTCAAGCGCAGCGACCCACGCGTCGGTAGAGCGCTCGCGAAACAACTGAGCGAGTAGGGGGACGAGCGTCTCCCGGTTGCGCACCCGGCCGGCGTTCAGCCTGAAGCGCTCGTCGTCTGCCAAATCCGGCCGCCCGAGCGCGGCGCAGAGGCGCCGGTACAGCGCGTCGTTGGCGGCGGCGATCGCGATCCAGCCGTCGCTGGTGGCAAACGTTTGGTAGGGCACGATGTGAGGATGGGCATTGCCATAGCGATGCGCTTCCGCGCCGGTTAGCAGCGCGGCCTGCGCGACGTTGATCAGCGAGGCAAGCCCGCTGTCGAGCAGCGATACCTCAACGTGCTCGCCGTCGCCGGTTTCGGAGCGCCGGCGAAGCGCGGCGAGGATCGCGACGCCAGCATTGAGCCCGGTGAGGATGTCGACAACGGCGACGCCGGCCTTGGTGGGCTCTCGGTCGCCGGTGATGTGCATCAGGCCGGACTCCGCCTGCCCAATGAAGTCGTAGCCCGGTCGATCACTCGGCTCGCGATCCGAGCCGAACCCCGTCAACGAGCAGTACACGAGCTCGGGCCGCCGCGCCCGCAAGGCCTCATAACCGAGCCCCAGCCGCTCGATCGTGCCGGGCCGGAAGTTCTGGATCACCACGTCGGAGCGCTCGGCAAGTCTCAGCACGGCGTCGCGGTCGCCAGGATCCTTGAGATCGAGCGCCACGCTGCGTTTGCTGCGATTGACCGCGAGGTAGTAGGCCGCGTCATCACCGGCGAACGGCGGACCCCAGCCCCGCGTCTCGTCGCCGCTTCCAGGCTGCTCGACCTTGATGACCTCGGCGCCCAGGTCCGCGAGCATCATCGTGCAATAAGGCCCGGCAAGGACCCGTGACAAATCGAGGACCCGCAGGCCCGTCAGGGGCGGATCGTCGGACTTCACCGCAACTACGGGCTGAGCGTGACGGCTGCTTCCGGGGTCGCCACGTGGAAGCTGAAGCTCTCCTGGAGATACAACCGCACCACTTCCGCGTCGTGCGAGTCATAGCCGATCGAAAGATCCTGGCCCGATGCGAACAGGAAGTCGCCTCCCCGCAGGCTGAGCACCACTGCACCCTCCACACCCGGGGCCCACACAATCGGGCCTTCGAGGATCTTGCTCAGGTGGTCGAGCAGCGGGTAGCCGCCATGCTCTGTGGTCTCCACCACACGGCGATACTCGTTCCGACCCAGCGCGAGCCCATACGGTCCACCGATGCCCCTGCTGAGGAGGCGCTCGGCCGCCCCGGCGATCTGACGGGGGTACTGCTCGGCCGATTCGCCCAGCGAGAGCTCCTGGCGCGGCGCGGACTCCGCAATGCCGGTGACCGCACCATGCCAACCGTGGAACACGGCGACGTTCTCGGCGATCGCGATCTGGTGTGCGGCATTGTCGAGCGCATCCAGGTCGGCGTCCTCGGCGCCGCGGTCGGCGTCGCGGAGCTCTTCGCGTGAAAGCTCGAAGTCCGCTCGCAGCTCGACGACCGGGAGGACGCGACGGTGCTGCCCGGTCACGCCTTCGCAGGGGACCGACCCGAGTGGGGCCGTGCGCCCGAGGTTCATGGCGGAGTACTCCCAGCCGTGCGGCCCGGAGAAATCGACGAGCTTGCGAGCAGCGAGAGCGGGCTTGAGCCGCTCGCTGGCCTCCGCATCCACGAGCTTCCAGGCGGCGTCGCTGATCGGTGCATGACCTCGAAGCAGATGATTCATCGCGACGCTCCCCTCAGGCTGCGAATCCCAAGCGATCCGTCCTGGGCTCCACCTTCGACTCCGCCGCCGTCACCTTCGAAGGTTTCGGCCTCCGCTTCCTCGCCGTGCTCGACGATGTCGCCAGGCTGAAACAGGATGCCCTGCGCGACCTCGCGCCAAGGCGGCGTCCGCCTGAGCAGGAACTCGAGATCCATGGAGAAGTGCTTGAACTCCTCGCCCTGGGCATCGCGCATCACCGCGAGGGCCTCGGGATCGGTTTCGACCGCCATCCGCTGCTCATACCAGCCGATCGCTTCGGCCTCCTCGGTGAGCGACGCGCATAGCCGTGCGAATGTCCGCGTCTCGGGAGGCAGTTCTTGGGCTGGCTCGTGGTACTGGTCGAAACCCATCAAATCTCCTTGCGCAAGGGGCGGCCATGGACTGGGCTCGGATGAGCCTATCTCGTAGGACCGTTACCCCGCGCCTTCGGTGCGAAAGCAGAGGATGAGGGTGCGCCGCCCTCATGCGAAAAAGAGAAAGGGTACGACTCCGTCAATGCAAAAGAGACCCGCAGGCCGAACCCATCACACCTCGATCTCCCGCCCGGCGCCTGCCGCGCGCGCCGCCGCCAGCACCAGTGAAGCGGCGGCCGCGTCCTGCACAGCTACGCCGACCGACTTGTACAGCGTGATCTGCTCCGGCGACGCCCGCCCTGGTTTCGTGCCGAGGACGAGCTCGCCGAGCTCGGCATGTACGTGGTCGGTGGAGAGCTTGCCCTCGCTGATCGGCTGCATGAGGTCGTTGCTGCCGGCAGGTATCGGTGCCAGCGCCGCGCGCCGCGACTCGACGCATACCAGCGCGTCGATCACTGTCTCGTCATCGAGCTCTCGACCGGCCGGGTTGTAGCCCACGGAGGCGATGTGGACGCCGGGAGCGAGCCACGCTCTACGCACGACCGGTTCGAGCGAGTGCGTTGTCGTACACACGAGGCTGGCGTCCCCGAGCGCTTCCCGGTAGTCGGCGAGCGCGCGCACGCGAATTCCTAGCTCGTCGGTGAGCTCCCCGGCGAGCATCTGTGCTTTCTGCAGATCTCGCCCGGCCACGCGGATTTCATCGAGGGGACGGAGCGCCGCGACCGCCCGAGCATGCCATCGAGCCTGCACACCTGTTCCCAGAACACAGAGCACCGAGGCGTCCTCGCGCGCAAGCAGCCTGACCGACAGCGCCGAGCAGGCGGCGGTGCGGGCGGCCGTGATCTCGGTGCCGTCGAGCAGCGCCTCAGGCGAGCCGGTACGGGGATCGAAGACGACGATCAGCGCTTGGTGGGTGGGCGTTTCCGTGCTCACGTTGAGCGGGAACAGGGTCACGAGCTTTGCCACCAGAGCCTCGCGCGAAGGGACGTAGCCGGGCATCGCGGCCAGCAGCGCCTCGCGCTCGGGCACGAGCGCGGCGATCCGTTCCGGCATCGACGCCCTTCCCGCGCTCAGGTCCGCGAGCGCGGCGGCGAGCGTGTCGATCAGCGCCTCGAGATCCAGCAGTTCCCGGACTTCAGCGCGCGAGACGATCAGCACGCGCGAGATCCTAGGTCTTCCCGGCGAATGGCCCGCCGGCGACGTTAGCTCAACAGCGCGAGCACGCCGTGCTCGCGCGCGTACCTCAGGCACTCGCGGCGACCCCCGAGGCCGTCCGCGTAAAAGACGATCTGCCCGGACGGATCGACCAGCGCGCAACCATCGCTAGTGGCCATCAGCGTGAGATGTGTAAGGGCCGCCATGGGCGCCTCGGATTCACTGAATGACGGCGAAATCTTGCCAACGCTTACTGCCATGTCCATAAGGGAAGCAGCGGTGGCTAAAGCTTGTTCAAGTCTTTGCTTGGATTTCTCTAAGAGAGCGGCGGCGAGAACGCATAGCTACTCGACGAGCTCACAGAAGCGCGCGGCGTCCACATTGCCGCCGGACAGAATCACACCTATCCGGGCCCCCCGCTGCCACTCGGCGGCGCCGCTGAGCAAAGCAGCCAGCGCGGCCGCGCCGCCCGGCTCGAGTACCAACTTCAGCTCCTCGAAGGCGAACCGCATCGCGCCGACCAGATCGTCGTCGGCCACCGGAATGATGCCGTCGAGCAGTCGCTGGTTGATGGAGAACGTGAGCTCGCCGGGGCTGGTCACCTGAAGGGCGTCGGCGATCGTCCGCGGCACGTCGATCGTCACGCGGCGGCCCTCCGCGAGCGAGCGGCGGTAGTCGTCGCCCGTCTGAGGCTCGACCCCGATCACCAGCGCCGAAGGACACAGGGCCTTCACCGCGATCGCGCAGCCCGCAATCAGGCCGCCGCCGCTCACCGGCGCGAGCAGAACGTCCAGCTCGCCCGCCTGTTCGATCAGCTCGAGCGCGACGGTCCCCTGGCCGGCGATCACTTGTGGATCCTCGAACGGCGGCACAATCGTCAGGCCGCGCCGTTCGGCGATCGCCGAGGCGATCTGCTCGCGATCCTCGTTGTAGCGGTCGTAGGTGATGACCTCGGCACCGTGGCGCCGCGTTCGGGCGAGCTTCAGCGCGGGGGCGTCGGCGGGCATCACGATCGCCGCCGGCGCTTCCAGCAGCGACGCCGCGAGTGCCACCGCCTGGGCGTGGTTGCCGGAGGAGAAAGCGACCACCCCGCGCCCGCGCTCGTCCGGGTCGAGAGCGGCGATCCGGTTATACGCGCCGCGGAACTTGAACGAGCCCGTCCGCTGCAGCAACTCCGCCTTGAGCAGGGCACGAACGCCGGTCCGCTGATCCAGCACGTGCGAGGTGAGCACGGGGGTGCGAACCGACACCCCGTTCAAGCGCCGTGCGGCGGCGCGTACCTCATCGATTCCAAGCACGAGGTCTTACAACTTACTTCGCTGCTCGCGCTAGCTTGAGCGCCATATGCGGGTCTTGGTGATCGAAGATGATGACTCAGTGCGTGCGGCCGTTCGGCGGGCGCTGCTGCTCGGCGGCTACGAGGTAATCCAGGCTGGAACCGGGGGGGAGGGGCTGCTTCGTGCTCAGTCCGATGTGCCCGATGCGATCGTGCTCGATCTGGGGCTTCCGGACATCGACGGGATGGGAGTGTGCCGCACGCTTCGAGGCTCGGGGAACCGCACGCCGATCCTGATGCTGACCGCTCGAGATGCTGTCGAGGATCGCGTCGACGGGCTTGAGGCCGGCGCCGACGACTACCTCGTCAAGCCCTACGACGTGCGTGAGCTGCAAGCGCGTCTGAAGGCGATCATGCGCCGCCACGTCGCGGGCGTCGACGGCCGGGTGATGCAGTTCGCGGAGCTCGAGCTGGACCCCGACGCCCATGCGGCCAGGGTCGGTGGCCGCGAAGTGGACCTCACGCGAACGGAATTTCAGCTACTCGAGCTGTTCATGCTCAATCCGCGCCGCGTGCTCTCCTCGGAGCTGATCTATGACCGCGTGTGGGGGTACGACTTCGGCCCCTCCGGCAATGCATTGCGGGTCTATATCGGCTATCTGCGCCGCAAGCTCGAGGCGGAAGGCGAGCAACGGTTGATCCAGACGGTGCACGGGGTGGGTTATGTGCTGCGCGAGCCCTGAGCGCCCGCGGACGCGGACCCGAGCGCCCGCGCGCCGGAGCTGAGCGCCATGAGCCTTCGCCGGCGGATCGCGGTGGCCGCCGCGCTCGCGGTCGCGGCGGTGGCGGCCGCGGTCAGCGTGATCGGCTACGTGAGCACGCGCTCGCACCTGGTCGGGCAGCTGCAGCATGAGCTGCGAGGGCTGGCCGCGCCTTACCTGCGCCCGCATCACCGGGAAGGGCCGGGCGGCAATGCTCCGCAAAACCAGCAGCAGAACCGCGGCCCGCGAGGAGCGCCGCAGCACCACAGCGGCTTTCACGCTCCGCCGGGCCCCGACTTCGGCGCCGCACCCGGCTACTTCCAGGTGGTCTATCCCGATGGCACGTACTCCCAAGCGGAAGGGGAGACCGCCGCGCTCCCCGTCGACTCCCAGGCAGTGAGGATCGCCAGGCAGGCGCGCGGAAGTGCCTTCACCACATCGAAGGTGCAGGGCGTTCACCTCGAGATCCTCACCGTGGGGGATCGCTACGACCACTGGGCGGTGCAAGTGGCGCTGCCGCTCACGAGCGTCAATTCGGTCCTGAACGGCCTACTGCTTCCGTATGGGCTTTTGATCGCCGGGGGCATCCTGTTTGCAGGGCTGCTCGGCCTCACCATCTCTCGTGCCGCCCTGCAGCCGATCGAGCGCTTCCTGCGCCGCACCGAGGACGTCACGAGCGAGCTCGAGCGCCCTCGCCACCTCGAGGAGACTGGCGCGAGCGAGCTCCGGCGCCTGGCGGCGAGCTTCAACCAGACGCTCGACGCGCTGGAGCGCTCGATCGAGTCCCAGCGCAACCTCGTCGCCGACGCTTCGCACGAGCTCCGCACCCCGATCGCGGCGCTGCGGAGCAATATCCAGATCTTCCTCGAGTCAGAGCGGCTGCCCGCCGAGGATCGCGAGCCTCTCAGGGATTCCATCCTGGCCGAGCTCGACGAGCTCACACAAGTCGTCTCGAACGTGGTCGAGCTCGCTCGGGGCGCGTCACCGAGCGGCCGCCGCGAGCGCCTGGAGCTCGACTCGTTGACCGAGGACGCCGTGGAGCGCGCGCGACGCCGCGCCCCAGCCATCACCTTCAACTCGGAGCTCCAGCCCACCATCATCCACGGTGACCCCGACCGCATTGGCCGCGCGGTCAGGAACGTCATTGACAACGCGCGCAAGTGGAGCACGCCCGGGGACACGGTCGAAGTGAAGCTGCGCGAGGGCACGCTGTCCGTACGCGACCACGGCCCGGGCTTCGACGAGCACGACCTTCCCCACGTGTTCGATCGCTTCTACCGCGCCGCCGATGCACGCCGGCTGCCCGGCTCAGGGCTCGGACTCGCGATCGTCAAGCAGACGGCTCAGGAGCACGGCGGCACAGCCTCCGCCGGCAACGCGCCGGGTGGCGGCGCGCTCGTGCAGGTCAGCTTCGGGCCGGCACTGGCGGGGGCGCCGCAGTCCGCGCACGGCCCGGCGCGGGCGCCGGGCCGTGCGGTGTGACCTACATGTTCGGGCAGTGACGCGAGTGGCCGCTGCGGGGAGCTGGGGGACCCGCCCGCGACGGCGCGGTGCTGCCATGAGCGGCGCTCCGACCGGCGGCGGCCCCGGACGTCGACGTCGTCGACGTGTGCGTACCTGCCGCACTCGCGACCGCGGCGCCGCCGCCTGCAATGGAGCCCACCAGGGCCAGACTGATGAGGAGTCTGCGCATTTGCTTCCACCTCCTTTCTTCAGGCAACGATCCCGCGACCTTGTATGAGGCCCGTGGGAGCGTCATAAGAGTCACGGCAGAGTCGACGACTCAGGGCCGCGCGAGAACGGGCGTCAGCTCTCTGCCAGCCGCCGCAGCAGGTCAACGGCGTCGCGCAGCCGGGCCTGGTCTTCTTCAGACAGTTCTTGTGCGATCGCCTGCGCCAGCCATCCGTCACGGCGGCTGCGGTCGTGCTCGCGCATCGCCAGGCCCTCCTCGGTCACCTCCACCACAGCACGGCGCCGATCCACCGGATCGGGACGGCGGCTGACGAGGCCCGCGCTCTCCAGTTCGGTCACGGTCTGGGCCATCGATTGAGGCCTGACGTGCTCGGCCTGCGCGAGATCGGAGACGCTTTGCGGTCCCTCGCGGCAGAGCCGCCCAAGGACCGCGCCCTGGCTGAGCGGAACTGCCTTATTGGCACGGAGCCGGCGGACCAGCAGGCCGATCACTCCGCCGAGTTCGCTCGCGAGGAGCGCTGGATCGGGCCGCGACCTTTTGACGGGAGGGGACTTGGTTGACATCGCCGCTAATTCTACAGGCAGACTGTACAGCTTACCTGTATAATTGTCCAGGTGAGGTCTTCACCACGTGCCGCGGCCAACGGATCGAACGGCGCGACGCGGGCGGCCGACGGCGACTCCTACAAGTGGATCGCCCTGTCTAACACCACCCTGGCGGTGCTGCTCGCGACGCTCGATGTCTCGATCACGATCATCGCCATGCCCGACATCTTTCGCGGCATCCATCTCGACCCGTTGGTTGCGTCCAACAGCTTCTACCTGCTCTGGATGATCCTCGGCTACATGATCGTCGGCAGCGTCCTGATCGTAAGCCTGGGTCGGCTCGGTGACATCTACGGCCGCGTGAAGATCTACAACCTCGGCTTCATCATTTACACCGCGGCCTCGCTGCTTCTGACGATCGATTGGCTGACCGGTCCCGCGGGCGCCGACTACTTGATCGTGCTGCGGATCGTGCAGGGGATCGGCGGCGCCTGCCTGATGGCGAACGCCGCGGCGATCATCACGGATGCCTTCCCCGCCAATCAGCGCGGCATGGCACTGGGGATCAACAACATCGTCGGTGTCAGCGGCATGTTCATCGGGCTCGTACTCGGGGGGCTGCTGGCGCCGGTCAACTGGCGCCTCGTGTTCTTGATCTCGGTTCCCGTGGGGCTGTTCGGCACGGTGTGGGCATATCTGAAGCTGCGGGAGGTCGGCCACCACAAGCGGGCGCGCATCGACTGGTGGGGCAACCTCACCTTTGCGGTTGGACTGGTGCTGCTGATGGTCGCCGTCACCTATGGCATTCGGCCGTACGGCACGCAGTCGACCGGCTGGGGAAGCCCGCGCGTGATCGGCCTCCTGGCCGCCGGGGTCGCCTTCCTGGCGGCGTTCGTCGTGGTCGAGAAGAGAGTCAAGGACCCCATGTTCCGTCTACCGCTGTTCCGCATCCGGGCCTTCACCTTCGGCACCGCGTCGACGTTCTTATCAGCCGTCGCCCGGGGCGGTCTGATGTTCATGCTGATCATCTGGCTACAGGGAATCTGGCTGCCGGAGCACGGTTATGCCTTCGCCGACACGCCCCTGTGGGCTGGTATCTACATCCTGCCGCTGACCGTGGGAATGCTGATCGCCGGTCCCACGTCCGGCTACCTCTCGGACCGCTTTGGTGCCAGGCCGTTCGCCAGCGGCGGGATGATCGGCGCCGCGGTCAGCTTCCTGCTCCTGGCGCTGTTGCCGATCAACTTCCCCTACCCGCTGTTCGCGCTGATCCTGGCCTTCAACGGCGTCTCCATGGGCATGTTCGCATCGCCCAACCGAGCCGGCGTGATGAACAGCCTGCCGCGCGGCGATCGCGGGGCCGGCGGCGGCATGAACCAGACCTTCCAGAACTCAGCCCAGGTTGTCTCGGTGGGCATCTTCTTCACGCTCATGATCCTGGGACTCTCGGCGACCCTGCCCGGCGCGATCTCGAGCGGGCTGCGCGCGCACGGCGTAGGCGCCGCCATCGCCACCCACGTCGCGCATCTGCCCGCCATCTCGGTGCTCTTTGCCGCCTTCCTCGGCTACAGCCCGATGGAGCACTTGCTGGGCGCGCACACGCTGGCGCAGCTTGGCCCCCATACGAGTGCCGTGTTGACCGGGCGGTCGTTCTTCCCGCAACTGATCTCCGGACCATTCAAGGACGGGCTGCACGAGACATTCGCTTTTTCGATCATCGCGTGCTTGTTGGCCGCCGGCGCCTCGCTGCTGCGTGGGGGGCGCTACCACTATGCAGACGAGCCACCGGGTGAGCCAGCGACCGGGCCGCGGCCTGGGTCGGAGATCGGCACTCCTTCGGAGCCGAAGACCGAGCGGCAAGCCCCGCTGCCGGGCCGCTCCTAGGCGCTACCCTGAAACTATGTCCACGCTGAGCGGCGACCCGGTGGCCGCGCAAGCGACCAAGGTCAGGCTACGCGACGTCGACCCTGATTTCCTGCGCTTCGTTCCAGGGGACGAGCGCCATATGGCCAGCGAGGTCGTGCTGCCTGCGATCGACCTCGACCCCGGTCCCTTCGACCCGCAGGAGCTGCTCATCACGGGCGGGGCGGCTTGCGGCGTTGTCATAGCCGGCATGGTCGACCGCCACATACACGTTGCCGACCACGTAGCGTTGCGCCTGCTCGGCCCTGGCTCGATCATCGCCGACCGCGGCGGAGGCTCTCCCGAGGTGATCACCAGTTCGAACTGGACGGCCGCCGCTCCGGTGCGGCTCGCGCTGCTTGGCACGCAGTTCCTGCGGGCCTCGGCGCGCTGGCCCCAGTTGCAGCGCAACATGATCAGCCGCTTCGCCGATCAAAATGAGCAGCTGGCGGCTCAGCTCGCCCTGTGCCAGATGCCGCGCGTCGAGGACCGACTGCTGACCATGTTGTGGTTGCTCGCGGAGTCGTGGGGCCGGGTGACGTCGGCAGGGACCCTGCTCCCGGTGAGGATCACCCACGAGGCGCTCGGCGCGATGGTTGGAGCCCGTCGCCCCACCGTCACGCTGGCGCTGACCGAGTTGGCGAATGCCGGCGCGGTGCTCCAGCGTCCCAGCGGTTGGCTGCTCCTGAGACCCGCCCCGGAGCAGAGCACCGAAGCGCCGCGCATCGAATCTCCCCAGCTACTCGAGCTGGAGCCAACGGCCTGGGCGCGCGCACCGGTGACGACCGTCGGCGATGCGGAGACCCGTCAACGCGAGCTGCTCAAGCTGATTCCGCAACTGCGCGACGAGCACGAGCGGAGCGTCACCGAGCTGCAGGAGCGCTTACGGCAGGCTCAGCTGATTAGGGAGCGGGCCTACGAGCTGCGCGATCGACTCCGTGAGGAACGGCGCACCGGCGTGGGTCGTCCCCCTCGTCGGCCGACGACTGACTCCAAAATCTAGCGGGGCCGGCGCACATGTGCGCCGGCCCCGGTCCGCGCATGCGCGGACCGGCCGGCCGGAACATGTTCCGGCCGGAGCATCATGAAGAAGGGCCCGCACCATCATTCGCGTCCTCCATCATGACGATTACGCCGCTGGCGGCGCCGTCGTTCGGAGTCAGCGGCAGGCACGTGACCCGGCAATTGAATGTCCGCCCGCGGCGGTTGGTCGCATCGAGCACTTCCTCCTCGCGCGCCGAGCTGCCGGCCAGGATGTTGCGGATCTGGGCCTTGAGCCGCTCGATCGGCAACCCGAAGTCGAGTGACATGCAGATGCCGGCCCTCGACCTCCTCCGGGATCAGTCCCCACATCTCGCGTGCCTGGCCGTTCCAGATCTGCACGTGCTGCTCTTTGTCGAGGACTGCGACCGCCAGCCCGACGGTGCCGAGGATCGTCTCCAAGAAAACGTTCAGCTCGCCGAGCTCGCTCGAGCGGCTGCGCAGCTCGTCGTTCATCGTCTCGAGTTCCTCGTTGGCCGAGTGGAGTTCCTCATTCATCGTCTCGAGCTCCTCGTTGGTCGAGTGGAGCTCCTCGTTGGTGGTCTCGAGCTCCTCGTTGGTCGACTGGAGCTCCTCGTTGGTGGTCTCGAGCTCCTCGACCGTTGACTGCAGCTCTTCGTAGGCCTGCTCGAGCTCGTGCTTGGATTGCATGAGTTGTTCCTGGAGCTTGCGTGTGCCGGTGATGTCGCTGAAAGCGACGCTCGTGCCGAGCAGTTCGCCGTCGGACATGAGCGGCGTGATGTGCACGTTGAGGAAGTGTTCCTGCCCAGGCCGCGGCTCCCAGCGCACGGCGCTCACCTTGATGCCGCTGTGGTCGGTCGCCACGGCGTCGAGGTGCGCCCGCAGCTCGAGCGGGCGGTAGGAGAGCTCAAGGTCCTGAATGGGCCGCCCGAGCTCTCCGGGCCGATCCCGAACATGCGCCGCGCCTGGTCGTTGGCCATCACCAGTGAGCGCTCGCCGTCCACCACGATGTGCGCCGCGGTGCCGACGTCGAAGGCGGTCTCGCGCAGGACCTGGGCGATGTTCTCCAGCGAACCGTTGCGGGGGGCGTAGGGGATCAGACGCGTGCGCTCTCGCCGCCCGGCCCGTGCCACGACCTTGCGGAACACCCGTCGCTTCAGGTCCATGGGGGTGAACAGGTCGGAGTGGGTGATCAGCATCTCCGACTTGCCGAGCACGAGGATGCCCTCGTTGTCAAGGGCGAAATGGAAGCGACCCAGGATTCCGGACTGCGTCTCCGCCGTGAAATACATGAGCGTGTTGCGGCACACCAGCAGGTCGATGCGTGAGATCGGGGCGTCCTGCACCAGGTCGTTGCGCCCGAAGATCACGCAGCGCCGCAGGTCCTTGCGAAACACGTACCGCTGGTCGGTGCGCTCGAAGAAGCGCTCGAGCGCCTCCCGCGGTACGTCCTCGATCTGACGCGGGCTGTAGGCGCCATGGCGCGCGGTGTCGAGCGCCTGCTCGTCGACGTCGGTGGCGTAGATCTTGACCCGCTCCTGGAATCCCTCCTCGCCGAGCGCCCGCGCCAGCACCATCGCCAGCGTGTACGGCTCCTCGCCCGAGGCACAGCCGGCGCACCAGGCGCGCAACGGGGCGTTCGGGGGCCGGCGCTCGATCAAGTCGGGGATCACGTCGCTGGCCAGGTACTCCCACGTCGGCGGATCGCGGAAGAAGCTTGTGACGTTGATCAGGATCGTGTTGAAGAGCGACGCGAACTCTTCGGGATGCACCTGCAAGTAGTCGATGTAGTCGTCGTAGCTCTCGACGCCCACCTCGCTCATGCGCTTGGCCACCCGGCGCTGAATGCTTGGGCGCTTATAGCCGCTGAAGTCGAAGCCTCTGGCCTGGTGGACGAAGTCGAGCAGCGAGTCGAGCGTCACCTCGGAGACGCGTGCCATCAGCCGGCCGCCTCCCTCCCGGAAGCGTCAGCGTCGTCCGCGAGCGATTGGAGGGTGTTCTCGGCGGCCTCGCTGAGCGCGGCCAGGACCTCGTTCGCCTGATCGCTGGCATCGTTCGCCTGGGTACGGAAACGTCGCGCAGACCGGGGCTGTTCTCCGACCTCGGCGTGGTCGGCCATGCGGTTGAGCAGCGCGCTGCGGTCGCGCAGCATGCGCACCGCCGTCCAGAGCGCTTGTTCCACGCGGTCTCCCTGCGCATCAGCGAGGCTGCGGGGGGAGTAGCGGTGCCCGACGTGACACTTCCACTGGGTCATGCCGGCCCGATGGTCCTCCGTGAGCACCCCACCGCACTCGGGACAGACGGAGATCAGCTCCCTGCCGTCGCCATGATCTCGTTCACCTCCTCTGCCCGGCTGCCCCGGTGGTGGCTGCTGTCCCTTCACCATCGCCACCACAGTTTGCGCGATCAGCCGCGCCGGCACAACCGCATCGACCGCGACGTGCGAGATCGCATTCGCCGGCATCCCCGGATACATGGCCTCCTCGGGATCCTGGACGACCGCGCATCCGCCCTCGTCCTTGATCACCGCCAGACCGGCGGCGCCGTCGTCGCGCGTGCCGGACAGAATCACGCCCACGACTCGCTCGTGCCAGACCGTGGCCGCCGAGCGGAAGAGGACATCAACCGCCGGCCGATGCCCGTTCTCGCGCGGCCCCACGCTGAGCCTCGCGACGTTGTCCTCGATTAGAAGATGGCGGTCGGGTGGGGCGACCAGAATCGTCCCCGGCTCGAGGGGCTCTCTGTCTCTGGCCGGTCTGCATGGCAGCTTCCCCGCCCGCTCCAGGATGTGCGCGAGCGCGCTGGGGCTGCTCGGCGCAATGTGCAGGACCACACAAATCGCGGCGGGCAGGTCGGCGGGCAAGCGGCGCGACGACATCCTTGAGCGTCTCCACGCCACCAGCAGAGGCGCCGATGACGACGAGCCCCCGATTACGGGGGCCCTCCGCGACGGCGTCCGAGTCGGCCACACGTGCAAGGCTACGCTCAACCACCCCTTAGCGCCACTACCCGCGATGGCGGCGCGCGCCGCAGAAGACGGCCGTATCGATAAGACTTGCGGTGTGCCCCGGAGCGATGCGGATCAGAACTACGCCGGCGGGCTGAAGCTAGCCGCGAGCGGCCTCGCGCAAGCGGATGTTGTGGCGGTCGCGCGCCATGGCCTGCCGGCGACGCTCGGACCAGAGGGGCGGGCCGCGATGGAGCGCTCGGCGCGGGTCGTGGAGGCGCTGAGCGACTCAGCCGATCCCGCGTACGGCGTGTCGACGGGCTTCGGCTCGCTCGCGCTCGTCCCGATCCCCTTTCCCCGGCGCGAGGAGCTGCAGCGAGCGCTCGTGCGCTCGCATGCGGCGGGCATGGGTCCGTCCGTCGAGCGCGAGGTCGTGCGGGGCATGATGCTGCTGCGCGCCCGCTCGCTGGCGATGGGATGCTCGGGTGCCCGCCCCGTGGTGGTCGAGCGCCTGCTCGCGCTGCTGAATGCAGGCATCACGCCGGTGGTGCCCGAGCACGGCTCGCTCGGAGCCAGTGGCGACCTCGCCCCGCTCGCGCATTGTGCGCTTGCGCTGATGGGCGAGGGCCAGGTGGATTGCTCCGACGGGGTCCGTCGCCAGGCGGCCGAGGCGCTGGACTACGCCGGCATCGAGCCCGTCGCCCTGGGGCCCAAGGAGGGGCTCGCGCTGATCAACGGCACCGATGGGATCCTGGCGATGCTGGTGCTCGCGCTCGACGATCTCGCTCGCCTGCTGTGCATCGCCGACGTGTCTGCCGCGATGTCGGTCGAGGCCCTGCTCGGCACCGATCGCGCGTTTGCGCAGGACCTGATCGCGCTGCGTCCGCAGCCCGGTCAGGCCGACAGCGCCGCCAACCTGCGGGCGCTGCTGTCCGGCTCGGAGATCGTGGCCAGCCACCGCTACGGCGATCCTCGGGTCCAGGACGCGTACTCACTCCGCTGCGCGCCGCAGGTCGCCGGCGCCGCGCGCCATACGCTGGCGCACGCGTGCCGGGTGGCCGACGCCGAGTTAGCCGCCGCGATCGACAACCCGATGGTGCTGCCGGACGGCCGCGTCGAGTCGTGCGGCAACTTCCACGGCGCGCCCGTCGGCTACGCGTGCGACTTCCTGGCGATTGCCACGGCCGATGTCGGTGCGATCGCCGAGCGGCGCACCGACAGGCTGCTCGACCAGTCGCGCTCCCAGGGTTTGCCGGCCTTCCTCGCCGAGGAGGCGGGGGTCAACTCGGGCATGATGCTGGCCCACTACGCGCAGGCGGCGATGGTCGCCGAGAATCGGCGCCTCGCGACCCCGGCGAGCGTCGATTCCATACCCACGAGCGCGATGCAGGAAGATCACGTTTCAATGGGATGGGGAGCCGCCCGCAAGCTGCGCCTGGTGGTCGCGAACCTCGCGCGCGTGCTCGCGGTGGAGCTGGTGTGCGCGGGCCGCGCCCTCGACCTCCGCGCGCCGCTGCGGCCGGCCGCGGGGACCGGTGCCGCGCTTGCTGCTTTGAGGCGTCGCGTGCCGGGGCCGGGACCCGATCGCTTCATGGCCCCGGAGCTCGAGGCCGCGGAGGAGCTGGTGCGCTCGAGCGAGCTGCTCCAGGCGGTCAGCGCCGCGATCGGGGAGCTGCGGTGAGCCGGCCGCGCCCTGTGCGCGCCCCGCGCGGAGAGCTGGAATGAGCGGCCCCCGTCCGATCCGCGCCCCCCGGGGGACCGAGCTGTCCTGTCGGGGCTGGCAGCAGGAGGCCGCCCTGCGCATGCTGATGAACAATCTCGATCCTGAGGTCGCGGAAGACCCCGACAGGCTCGTGGTCTACGGGGGTACGGGCCGCGCGGCCCGCTCCTGGGAGGCCTTCGACGCGATCGTGCGCGCGCTCACGACGCTTGGAGGGGACGAGAGCTTGCTCGTGCAGTCGGGCAAGCCCGTGGGCGTGTTCAGGACACACGAGTGGGCGCCGCGCGTGCTGATCGCCAACTCGAACCTGGTCCCCGAATGGGCGAACTGGGATGAGTTCCGCCGCCTGGAGGCGCTCGGACTGACCATGTACGGCCAGATGACCGCGGGCTCGTGGATCTACATCGCCAGCCAGGGAATCGTCCAGGGCACGTACGAGTGCTTCGCCGAAATCGCACGCCGGCGCTATGAGGGTTCCCTGAAGGGGACGATCACGCTGACCGCCGGTCTCGGGGGGATGGGCGGCGCCCAGCCGCTCGCGGTCACGATGAACGGCGGGGTGGCGCTATGCGTCGAGGTCGACCGGGGGCGGATCGAGCGGCGGCTCCAGACCCGCTACCTCGATGAGGCCGCCTCTTCGCTGAAGGACGCGGTCGCCCGCTGTCTGGAGGCCAAACGCGAGGGGCGTGCCCTGAGCATCGGGCTCGAGGGGAATGCCGCCGAGATCGTGCCCGCGCTGCAAGCGCAGGGCTTTGAGGCCGACATCGTCACCGACCAGACGAGCGCCCACGATCCCCTGAACGGATACGTCCCCGGCCGCATGCCCCTGGCCGAGGCTCTGGAGCTGCGCGAGCGCGACCCGGAGGAGTATGTGCGCCGCTCGCGCGCCGCGATCGCCGCCCACTGCGCCGCGATGGTCGCCTTCATGGATGCCGGCAGCGAGGTTTTCGATTACGGCAACAGCCTGCGCGCGGAGGCGCGGTTGGGGGGCTTCGAGCGCGCGTTCGCCTATCCGGGCTTCGTACCGGCGTACGTGCGGCCCTTGTTCTGCGAGGGCAAGGGGCCGTTTCGCTGGGTGGCGCTCTCCGGAGACCCTCGCGATATCGCGGCCACGGACCGCGCCGTGCTCGAGCAGTTCCCCGAGGATGAGGCGCTGGCGCGCTGGATCGAACAGGCGTCCGAGAAGATCGCCTTTCAGGGGCTTCCGGCGCGCATCTGCTGGCTCGGATATGGGGAGCGCCGGCGCCTCGGGCTGCGCTTCAACGAGCTGGTGCGCTCAGGCGCCGTACGGGCGCCGATCGTGATCGGCCGCGACCACCTCGATTCGGGCTCGGTCGCCTCCCCGTACCGCGAGACCGAGGGAATGGCCGACGAGTCCGACGCGATCGCCGATTGGCCGCTCTTGAATGCGCTCGTCAACACCTCGGCGGGCGCAAGCTGGGTCTCGATCCACCACGGCGGAGGCGTCGGCATCGGCCGCTCGATCCACGCGGGCATGGTGTGCGTGGCCGACGGCACCGCGCTGGCGGCGGAGAAGCTCGACCGGGTGCTAACCACTGACCCCGGTACGGGAGTGATGCGTCACGCGGACGCGGGTTATGACCGCGCCGTCGAGGTCGCCTCCGAGCGGGGCGTGCGCATCCCCATGCGCGAGAGTCCGTGACCGCGTTCTGGTGCGAGCTCGCATGGCTTGGTGGTGAGCTGGCCGAGCGCGATGTTCTGATCGAGGTCGAGGGCGAGCGCATCGCTGCGGTGCGCCGCGGAGTGCCCGAGCCGCCGCCCGGGGCGCAGCGGCTGAACGGACTGGCGATTCCCGGGCTCGCCAACGCTCACTCGCACGCCTTCCAGCGCGCGTTGCGGGGGCGCACGCAGGGCCGGGATGTCCGCGCGGGCGGGCCCCGCTCGGCCCGTGAAGGCACCCCCACCGCCGCGGCCGGCTCCTTTTGGACCTGGCGCGAGCAGATGTACGCGCTTGCCGCCACGCTCGATCCGGAGAGCATGCACCGGTTGGCGCGCGCGACGTTTGCCGAGATGGCGCTCGCGGGCGTGACGCTCGTGGGCGAGTTCCACTACCTCCACCACGGTTTAGGCGGCAGCCCTTACGAGGACCCCAACGCGATGGGTACCGCGGTGATCGAGGCCGCGCGCGAGGCCGGCGTGCGGTTGACGCTGCTCGACACGTGCTATCTGCACGGTGGCATCGACACGCCTGCGCAGGGCGCGCAGCTGCGCTTCTGCGACTCCAGTGCGGAAGCCTGGGCGGAGCGCGTGGACCGGCTCACGATCGAGAACGCTTCGGTGCGCCTGGGTGCCGCGATCCACAGCGTCCGGGCGGTGGACCCGGATTCCGCCGCCGCGGTCGCACGCTGGGCCTCTGATCGCGCAGCGCCGCTCCACGCGCACGTCTCCGAGCAGCCGGCCGAGAACGAGGCCTGCCTGGAGGCGTACGGCGCGACCCCGACCGAGCTGCTCTTCCAAGCGGACGCGCTCTCGGAGCGCTTCACCGCCGTACACGCGACCCACGTCTCGGCTGCGGACCTCGAGCGCCTCGGCACGGCGAGGGCCTGCTGTTGCCTGTGCCCGACGACCGAGCGCGACCTCGCCGACGGCGTCGGACCGGCGGCCGAGATGCGCCGCGCGGGCGCCCGGTTGGCGATCGGCACCGACTCTCACGCGCTGATCGAACCGCTCGAGGAGGCGCGGGCGATCGAACTCGACGAGCGCCTCGCAAGCGGCGTCCGCGGCCGCCACTCGCCGCGGGAGCTCCTGGACGCCGCGACCCGGGGTGGCTATGAGAGCCTCGGTTGGAACGAGGGCGGGACGATCGCCGAGGGCGCCCACGCCGACCTGGTCGCGATCCGCCTGGACAGCGCCCGGCTCGCCGGCGCAGTGCCGGAGGGGGCGGTCGAGGCGGTCGTGTTCGCCGGCGCCGCCGCCGATGTGGGCGACGTGATCGTGGGTGGGCGCTTCGTGGTCAAGGATGGCAGGCACCTGGCGCTCGACGTGCCGCAGGAGCTGCGGGACGCGGTCGGCGGGCTCGCGCCGTGACCGCGTTCGCGCTCGAGAACATCGGACTGCTCGTCACGAACGACCCGGAGGCGGGGGAGGGGCCGCTCGGTCTCCTCCGCGATGCCGCGGTCGTCTTCGAAGACGGGCTCGTGACCGCGGTCGGAGGCGCCGGCGCCGGAGCCGATGAGCGCATCGACGTCGGCGGCCGCTGCGTGATCCCCGGCTTCGTCGACAGCCATACCCACCTGGTGTTCGCGGGCGACCGCGCGGAGGAGTTCGCCGCCCGCATGGCGGGGGCCGATTACCTCCCCACTGGGATCTGGGACACGGTTGCACGCACGCGCTCCTCCGACGACTCCGAGCTACGGGCGCTGGCGCAGGCGCGACGCCGCGAGGCGCTTCGCGCCGGCATCACCCACATCGAGATCAAGTCCGGCTACGCGCTCGACGTGAGCGGAGAGGCCAGGCTCTGTCGGCTCGCCGCCGAGCTCACCGACGACGCCACCTTCCTCGGGGCGCACCTCCTGCCCCGCGGCTATGAAGGCCGGGCCGACGATTACGTTGCCCTCGTCTGCGGCGAGATGCTCGCCGAGTGCGCGCCGCACGTGCGCTGGATCGACGTCTTCTGCGAGCGGGGCGCCTTCGACCCGGAGCAGTCGCGCGCAGTGCTGAAGGCCGGCCGGGCGGCGGGCCTGGGGCTCCGCATCCATGCGAATCAGCTCGGGCACGGCCCGGGCGTCCAGCTCGGTGTGGAGCTCGATGCGGCATCCGCCGACCACTGCACCTACTTGTCGGACGAGGACATCGAGGCGCTCGCAGGCTCGAGCACCGTGGCCACGCTCCTGCCCGCGACGGATTTCTCGACCCGTCAGCCCTATCCGGACGCCCGGCGCCTGCTCGACGCCGGCGCCACGGTGGCGCTCGCGACGAATACCAACCCGGGTTCGAGCAACACAACCTCGACGAGCTTCTGCATCGCACTCGCGGTGCGCGATATGGGGATGACCGCCGAAGAGGCCCTGATGGCAGCCACGCTGGGCGGGGCGCGAGCACTCCGTCGCGCTGATGTGGGGCGGCTCTGTCCCGGGAGCCGTGCCGATGCCGTGGTGCTGGCCGCGCCGTCCTACACGCACCTCGTCTACCGCCCAGGCGTGCCGCTGATCGGGGCCACCATCTGCGCAGGCCGGCTTGAGTGGAGCGACCCGGAGCTGGGCCTTACGGCCTAGCGACTTATGCGCGGAGTGCGCTAGCGCCGCTTGTGCGCGGAGTGCGCCGACCCTCGGTGCGCCAGACGCGGCGGCGCCAGCGCCGCGAAGCCCGCATTCAACATCTGCCGTCCCTGCAGCGCGGTATTGCCCGAGTTCAGCAGCACGATTCCGAGCCACGTCCTGCCTCGTCGCGCTGCCGCGACAAGACACTGGCCCGCCGCGTGGGTCCAACCCGTCTTGACGCCGTCGGTACCCGGGTAGTGCTCGATCAGGAGAGGGTTGTTGTTGTCGAGCCATACCCTGCCGTGCTTGATCGGGAGGGGCTCGACCGCGGTGGGCGTGGCCACGATCTTCGCCAGCAGAGGCTGCTCCAAGACGGCATGGGCGAGCACCGCCAGGTCGCGGGTGCACGAGTAGTTCCCGTGGTCGACCACCCCCGAGACGGTTCTGAAATGCGTGCAGGTGAGGCCCATGGCGCGGGCGCGGGCGTTCATCATCGCGATAAAGCGGTCAACGCTGCCGGCCACATGCTGGGCGAGCGCGATCGCGGCGTCGTTTCCCGAAGGCAGCAGCAAGCCATACAGGAGCGTGCGCACCAGCGCGTGTTTGTGCAGCGGCAGCACGCCCATGCCCGACCCGGTGAAGTGCACCGCCTGCTCCGTGATCAGCACCTCGTCGCTCGGGCGCGTGTGGGCGACAACCAGCAGCGCGGTCATCATCTTGGTGAGGCTCGCGATTGGCACCCGCTGGTGTGGGTTGCGGGCCCACAGAACCTGGCCGGTGTTGACGTTGAAGAGCAGGCCGCTGCGCAGCGGCAGCTTCAAGGCCACGTGTACGTGCTGAGGCGCCGGCGCGCTCCCGTACGGAGATGGGCCGGGGGCTTGGTGGCTAATCCTGCGCACGTGGGATGGAGCTGGGGGGCCCGAGACCGTCGAGGCGAGCGCGCCCAGCAGCACCGCCAGGCACACCACGATCGCAAGCACAACCATCCCCAGCGCGTGCAGCATGACCCTGCCGTCGAAGCCTCGCCGATGCGTCCCACCTTGAAGCGTCCGCAGACCGGTCATTCGTGCTGACGGGGAAGCTACTCGATCAGGAGGCGGCCTGAGCCTGCCTCAGCAGCGCACGCGCGGCTCTTTCACTCCCGCGGGTTGTGTAGCAGCGAGCCCACGACCCCGATCGCCAGGATGGCGATCACGACGATCGACAGGATCCCGCCGACGCCCAGGCCATTGCGCTTGACCATCGAAGCGGTTAGGTAGACCAGCAGCGCGAGGAACAGCAGCACGACGAGCAGCACGAGTTGTCGCATCAGTTCTCCCGATTCTCGCGCTCAGTACACCGGTTGGGGCGGCGGCGCCGCCGGTTTTCGTCGCCGCACGAGCAATCGAATCACGAGCAGCCCGAACACGAACCCGCCGATGTGGGCGAAGTAGGCGACCCCGCCCCCCGAGCCCGCCAGGGTGGTCAGACCGAGCGCCCCGTACGCGGCCTGGAGCGCGAACCAGACGCCCAGCATGACCCAGGCCGGAACCTCGACCACCGTGAAGAAGAAGATGATGATTACGAGCGTCAGCACACGCGCCCGCGGATACAGCAGGATGTACGCGCCGAGTACGGCGGCGATCGCGCCCGAGGCGCCCAGCGTCGGCGCGGTAGAGGTCGGATCCACCGCCACCTGTAGCCCCAGCGCGACGACGCCGCCGATCAGGTAGAAGAAGAGGTACTTCACTGGCCCGAGCGCGTCCTCGACGTTGTTGCCGAAGATCCACAGGAACAGCATGTTGCCGCCGATGTGGATGATCGAGGCATGCATGAACATGCCCGTGAAGATCGTCTCCCAGCTGGGGAGCAGATTCTCGGCCGGGATGTGGTTCGCGCTCAGCAGGCCCGTGTTGCAGAGCATCTCCGGCCCGGACGTCCCGGCGACGGTGTGCCGGACGACCTCCGCGCAGTGCACGCCCGGGTGGATCAGCGCATACGGGATCGCCCCGTACTTGATCACTTCCGAGTTGGCCGGGCCGCTGATGAACGACCCTCCGTGCCGGATCGCCAGCATGTAGACGACGAAGTTCGCCACGATCAGCGCGAGCGTGACCAGCGGGAAGCGCTCGTTGGCGATGTTGTCCTTGATCGGGATCACTGGTTCTGGGCGGAACCAGCTACGGCAGCGCTGCCGCCACGGGGCCGCTGCCCGGCGCGTCCTGGGGCACGTGCTCGTCCGCGTGGTAGCTCGAGCGCACCAGCGGCCCCGCGGCCACGTGCTCAAAGCCGAGTTCGTAGGCGGCCCGCTCCAACGCCTTGAACTCATCCGGGTGCCAGTAGCGCACGATCGGGAGGTGCTCCTGAGTCGGCCGTAGATACTGACCGATGGTGAGCACCTGGACGTGATGGGCGCGTAGCGTGCCGAGCGCGTCCACCATCTCCTCGAAGCTCTCCCCCAGCCCCACCATCAGCCCCGACTTGGTGACGACCTCATCGCCGCCAAGCTCCTTGGCGTTCCGCAGCACCCGGCAGGAGCGCTCGAAGCGCGACCCGCGTCGCGCGAGCGGGTAGAGGCGCGGGACCACCTCGACGTTGTGGTTGAAGACATCTGGCCGCTGCGCGATCACCTTCGCCAGCGGCATCTCCTCGCCGCGGAAGTCGGGCGTCAGCACTTCGATCTTGCAGCGCGGCGCCTGCCGGCGGATCTGACGGATCACGCCCACGAAGGCTGAGGCCCCGTAATCGGGCAGGTCGTCGCGGTCGACGCTCGTGATCACGGCGTGCCGCAGCCCCATGCGCGCCACGCTGCGCGCTACGCGGGCCGGCTCCAGCGGATCGTTCCAGGTGGGCGTGCCCGTCTTCACATTGCAGAAGCCGCAACGACGCGTGCACACGTCGCCGAGGATCATGAAGGTGGCGGTGCCGCGCTGCCAGCACTCGCCGATGTTGGGGCAGGCGGCTTCCTGGCAGACCGTGTGCAAGTTCTCCGCCTCGATCAGGTTGTGTAGCTCGCGATACCTGGGGCCGCCGGGGGCGGGGACCTTGAACCAGGGCGGCTTCCGGCCCCGGTGCGGTTGCACGTCCGGGCCGAGGATCGCGATGGGATCCGCGATGCCCCCGGGATGTGAGCGAGATCGAGTTGCTCGTTGGCGCTGAGTCTTCACACCGCGTCACTCATACGTAGCGCTTTGTCTTTCACGATAGCTGGATGGCCGAGGCTGGTCGAAAAAGCGACAACATGCGTCGCTTTTCCTTCACGGCTTCGCTGGATGCGGAGATCGCGGAGCTCGCCGGGCGCCAGCACGGAGCCTTCAGCCTTGGACAGCTGCGCGAGCTCCTCAGCAGATCTTCTACCGGCCCGGCGAGCTGGAGGCGACGCTCAGATCCCTGCTGCGTGCGTAGCTCGGGTGCGACCCCTGCGAACGGCTCGCCTCCAGCCGCGCCAACGAGACGAGACGCTGCCGGCGCCCCAGTGCCTGGGCCAGCTTGAACGCCGCGCGGCGCCGGAAGCACTTCATCTGTCCGGACCGCCCGCCCGTCTCCTCGGTCAACGACGTCATGCGCACTCCGTCAAGCCCGCAAGGGACCACCCAGCTGAAGGGCTCCAGATCGTTCTCGAGGTTGACCGCGAATCCGTGCGTGGTCACCCCGCGCGCGACGTGCACGCCAATCGACGCGATCTTCCGATCCTCAACCCAGACGCCGGTGTAGTCCGGTCCGTCCTCGGGCCGGGCACGGGCGGAGATGCCCTCCTCGTCCAGGGCGGCCACCAGGGCTCGCTCCAGGAGCCGCACGTACGCGACCACGTCGTCCACCCGCACGATCGGGTAGCCCACCAGCTGTCCGGGGCCGTGGTAGGTGACCTTGCCTCCGCGGTCGGTCTGCACGATCTCAATGCCCCGCGCGCAATACCAATCCTCGCCCATGGGCAGCTCGCCCGGCGCTGAGCGGCGGCCGCGGGTGTACACGGGGGAGTGCTCCAGCATGAGCAGCACGTCGGGTACGAGCTCCTCCTGGCGCGCGGCGCGGACGCGCTCCTGCAGTGCAAGCGCATCGCGGTAATCGACCGTGCCCAGGTGGCACACCCAGAGCTCGGAATGGCTCATGGCCTATGCGCCGGTCCAGCCCTCGACATGGCGCTTGAGGGCCGCGAGGAACTGCGCGGCCAAGACGCCGTCGAGCGCGCGGTGATCCCAGCTCAGACCGAAGATCGTCATCGGCCGGATCGCGATCGAGTCATTGCCGTCCGCATCGGTGACCACCACCGGGCGCTTGACTACGGCCTCCAGGTCGAGGATCGCGACCTGCGGCTGGTTGATGATCGGCGTCGCCATGATCGACCCGTACTGCCCCGGGTTGGTGATCGTGAAGGTGCCGCCGCGCACTTCGTCGGGGGTCAGCCCGCCCTGCCGCGCACGCCGGGCAAGATCCTTGATGCGCCCGGCGAGGCCCTCGACGGAGAGCTCGTGGGCATCGTGGATCACGGGCACGATCAGCCCGTTCTCCCCGAGCGAGACCGCGATCCCCAGGTGCACGCCCTGATGCCGGGTGTAGTCCTCGCCCTCGAGCGAGGCGTTCAGGTCTGGGTGCTCCCGCAGAGCGGCAATCGTGGCCCGTGCGACAAAGGGCAGCGCGGTCAGGCCAAACCTCTGGCGCGCGGCCTCGATTCGGCTCATGTCGGCCTCGATCCAGGTGGTGCAATGGGCGCTGGTGTCGAGCGAGCGCTTCATGTGCTCGCCGATCTGGCGCCGCATGCGGGAGAGCTGTCCGGGAGCGGGCGCGGCGCTGGGGCCGCCGGGTCCGCCCGGGGCGGGGCCGGGGGGCGCATCCGGACCGCCAGCCGGCCCGGTCGGGGGGCGGGGTGGCGTCGGGTCGGGCCGGTAGGGACTCTCGATGTGCAACGGCGGTTCCGCGACCCCGGTCCCGGTCCCCGTCTCGAGTGGGGCCTGGCCCGCGCCACCGCCCTCGATGAACGCCAGCACGTCCTGCTTGCGCACCCGGCCGCCTCGGCCCGTCCCTGGGATCTGGGCGAGGTCGATGTCGTGCTCAGCGGCGATCCGCTGGACAACGGGGGAGTAGCGGCGCCGGTCGTGCCCGTTGCCGGCCGCGCTGGATGGAGGGGGGGCCGGCGCGGAGGGAGCCGGCGCGGCCTCGGCGGCAGATGGAGGGGGCGCGGCCTCGGGGGCGGGGACGGACGGAGGCGGCGCGCTCTCGGCGGCGGGCGCAGATAGAGCCGGCCCGCCCGCGGGCGACGGGGTGGCCGCAGCCCCAGAGCCCGAGGCCACCCGCGCCAGCACCTCGCCCACGGCGACGGTCGTCTCCACCGGCACCACGATCTCGGTCACCACGCCGCTGACGGGCGCGGGCACCTCGGTGTCGATCTTGTCGGTCGAGATCTCGCAGATCGTCTGGTCAGCTTCGATGTGGTCACCGACCTCGATGCGCCAGGCGACCACGGTGCCCTCGGCGACCGAGACGCCCATCTGAGGCATGGTCACGTCCACGATCCCGGCCCCGCTGCCGCCTCCTGGGGCGCCGTTACCGGCGGCCGCTGCCTGACCTTCAGTACGCGAGGAGCTCACGGCACGCCTCCTTTATGCGCTCGACGCTCGGCAACACCGCCTGTTCCAGCGGCGGCGAGAAGGGGATTGGCACATCTGGCGAGGCCACGCGCACGACCGGTCCGTCCAGGTCCTCGAACGCGCGCTCGGCGATCAGTGCCGCGACCTGGGCGCCCGCCGCACAGGTGAGGTTGGCCTCGTCGACGACCACGACCTTCGAGCAGCGCGCCACCGAGTCGAGGATCGCCTGCTCGTCGAGGGGGACCAGTGAGCGCAGGTCGAGCACCTCGATCGAGGCGCCGTCGACGTTCTCCGTGGCCTCGAGGGCGGTGTGCACCATCGCGCCGTAGGCGATCACCACGAGGTCCGAGCCGCTTCGCGCGACACGCGCCGTGAGCGGGGTTTCGAACACGCCCTCGGGCACCTCGCCCTTGACCCGCCTGTAGAGGTGCTTGTGCTCCATGTAGCAGACGGGGTTCGGATCCCGGATCGCCGTGTGCAGGAGGCCCTTCGCATCCTCGGCCGTGGACGGCGCGACGACCTTGATGCCGGGGGCGTGCATGAACCACCCCTCAGGATTCTGGGAGTGAAAGGGCCCTCCCGAGAAGCCGCCGCCCGATGGAAGACGAACCGTGATCGGGACCGCCAATCCCTGGCGGTAGTGCATCTTGCCCGCGACGTTCACCAGTTGGTCGAAGCCGCAGGAGATGAAATCCGAGAACTGCATCTCGCACACTGGTCGCATGCCCACGACCGCGGCGCCGACCGCCGTGCCGATGATCCCGGACTCGGCGAGCGGGGTGTCCATCACCCGCTCCGTGCCGAACTCGTCGACAAAGCCATCCGTGACCTTGAAGGCGCCGCCGAAGACGCCGATGTCCTCGCCCATCAAGACGACCCGCTCATCGGCCCGAAGCTCGTCGCGCAGGGCGGCGGAGATCGCCTGGAGGTAGGTAAGGGGCGCCATCACTCGCCCCCGCCGTTGTGGAAGCCACTCCATGGCGCCTGGCCATCCCCCAGGAGCTTGGCCTCGCCCTCGCAGAAGACGCCCTCGGTCGCCTTCGCGGGGTCGGGCATCGGCGTATCGAGCGCCTCCTGTACGGCGATGTTGATCTCCTCGGCCACGGCGGCCCGCAACCCGTCGACGTCAACGCCCAGCTCGCGCAGGCGCGACTCCTGGCGCTCGATCGGATCGCGCTTCAGCCACTCCTCGACGAGCTCCTTGGGTACGTATTTCATATCGTCGTGGGCAGCGTGGCCATGCATGCGCATGGTCACCGCCTCGATCATCGTCGGCCCATCGCCGGCGAGCGCCCGCGCTCGCGCGTCGTGGGTCGCCTCGAACATCGCCTCGGCGTCGTTGCCGTCGACGGTCACGCCCACGAGGCCGTAGCCGGCCGCGCGCTCGACGGGGTCAACCGCGAATTGCTTGTCGAGCGGCGTTGAGTACGCATACTGGTTGTTCTCGAGCACGAAGATCACGGGCAGCCGCTGCACGCCGGCCCAGTTCATGGCCTCGTGAAAGTCGCCCCGCGAGGTCGAGCCGTCGCCGAACCAGGTGAGCGCGCAGCGCCGCTCGTCGCGCAGCTTGAAGGCCATGGCCATGCCTGTGGCCACGAGCATCATGTCGGGCAGCATCGAGACCATGCCCACGCACCCCAGCCGGTAGTCGCCGAAATGCACGTTGCCGTCGCGACCCGCGGTGATCCCGGTCTCACGGCCCATGTACTGCGCGAAGATGCGGGCTGGGGTCACACCCCGCACGATGTGGGCGGCGAGGTCGCGGTGCAGGATGCAGAGCCGGTCCTCGGGCGCCATGGCAAAGGCTGCGCCCGCTGAAACCGCTTCCTGCCCGAAGCCGTCGTAGAAGGAGCCGGGCACCTTTCCCTGGCGGTAGAGCGTCATCGCCCGCTCTTCGATCCCTCGCATCAGCAGCATCGCCCGCAGCAGCCAGATGCGGTCCTCGATCTGCAGATGGCCCACCGCGCCGCGCACCTGCGCGGACGCCTGAGCTGTTTCCGTTGCCATCTCTTCTCCCTTATCCGCGGGCCAGAAGCGGGATCTCCGTCTGGGCCACCTTGACTGGGCTCCGGGGTCTCCGGGGCCCGCTCGCCGGGATTGCAAGCTTAATGCACGCATCGGCTCTGGCTGGCGGGCGACATGCAGGGGTACCCTTGGCTCATGGAGGCCTGGGTCGCGCGTGTGCGATGGCGCCGGCGGGGAGCTTGGCTGTGGCCCACATTCATCGTGCTGACGGCGGCCGACGCGTTCATCGGCCACGAGCTGCCGCCGGCGGGCGACGGCCAGCGGGTGTTCGCGGCCGTGCTCCTGGGCGGCTTCCTCAACCTGCTTGGCGTGATCCTGCTCTCCTGGCCGCTATCGCTGCTGCTGCGACGAATTCGCCCCGACCTGCCCGCGGTGGTGGCGCGCGACTACGCGGGAACGTTCGTCGTCGCGGCAGTGACGGTCGCCCTGCTCGCGGTCGGGCTGGCGCACCGCGCGACCGTGCTCCAGCACCAGAGCGACCTGCGCAGCGCCGTGGTGCGGGCCGAGGCATGGATCGGGGCGCGGGCGCCCGAGCCGTTCCGGCGCGAGGCCGCCCACATAAATACGTATGCGATCGAGCCGGGCCGCCTCTACCGCGCGTGCGCTAGCACCCCAAACGGAGCCCGCAGCTACTGCGTCGTGGTGCGGCTTTGGCTTGCGGGCTCGCGCGGCGTGACGTTCGCCGGCCACGAGTCGAACGAGGTCTTCGCTACTGGCGTGGGGTAGTGGGCCGCGGCAGGGGGGACGTGTCGAGAACAGCTGCAGCGGGCAACCTGAACAGCGCCGGGAAGCGCAGCGCCTCGAAGGGGTTGCCGGTCAGCTCCAGTCGCCCGCTCGAGACCAGATCCGGCCACCCCACTGCGCCGGAGCCGACCCGCACGAGGTCCTCTCCGACGACCGTGACGGTGCTCGACGGCGCCGGTAGGCCGCCGCGGCGGACGCGGCAATGTCCCCCACGTACTTCGATTGCGAACCGAGCCGGCTCGCGGCCGCCCGGGTCGCGGACCCGCAGCTCGAAGGCGAGCTCCTCGTCGCCGGCGGCTTCGGCATCGAAGCGGCGCTGGATCGCGAGCGGGATTGCGCTGAGCACGGCTCGGTGGACGAGCGGGCGGCGATCGAGCCGCGCCACCGCGTCCCCGCCGCGCGCGAGCGCAACCCGCGATCTACTTCGTGCCCGGTCCGCCACGTTCAGGATCCGGGCCGATCATGATCGGCCCGGCCGGCCGGAACATGTTCCGGCCGGGGCCGGCGCACATGTGCGCCGGCCTGCTCGTCAACCGGCAGGCACATGTCGCAGAAGTCCTCGCCGAAGGCCGTGAGCCGCACGCTGCGCTGACTCGTGCGGGCGCGTCCGGCGCTCTTGATCGCGTCCGTAGCCTGGGGCTGGGCCTCGAGCACCTGGTAGCGACCCGGGTCGTCGAGGGGATCGGGCGAGAACCAGATCAGTCCCAGGCGTTCCAGATTGTTGAGGTAGGCGGGCACGCGCTCGGGATGTTGGCAGCCCGCCTCGGTGCCCATCATGTTGACCCCCTGGGCGACCAGCTGTGATCCCACGCCGATCAGGTTGGCGGCGCGCACGTCGATCGTCGGCTGCGCGCCCCCGCGCACCAGCAGCCGCAGGATCCGGGCCTCATCCGGCGCGAGCTCGGTGAGGATGCGGGCGTAGGCGGGGTGTGCGCCGTCGCTCGGGTCGATCTCCGCGGAGCGGCGCAGGAGCTCCGCGCCGCGTGCGCGTAGCGACTCGGCCTGCTCGCGTCCGGCGGCCACCTCGTCGCCGGGCAGCAGCTCGCGAGTGCGCCGGTCGAGCTCGGAGATCCCGAGCAGCTCGCGCGCATACTCGCGCAGCGCCGAGGCGAGGTCCGAGAGGAACTCGAGCGCCTCGCTCGGCACGGCCACGCGGACCACCTTGGTGCCCACCCGCACACCGGCCTCGACGCCCCACACGGCCGACCGGATCCATGCTCCTGCGGCCAGGTGCCCGACGGCGGGCACGAGCTCGCGCAGCTCGTCGAGCGGGGAGGTGGGGTTCCGCCGCGAGCGCGGCGGCGCCCAGCCCTCCACCAACTCACCACGGACGGGCTCGTTCCGGGGGGCCGACGAGCTCATCCGAAGATGGCCAGATGGATGAGGCCCCCGGCCAGCCCGAGGACCGCCCCGTGCAGCAGCAGCAGCCACTCATCCTGCCTGGTCGCCGTGCGCAGCATCTCGCCGAAGTCTTGCGGGGGCAGTTGCCGCATCCGCTCGGCGATCAATTTACGCATCGTGGCGCTCTGCTCGGAGCTGAAGTCTGGATCGCTCAGCGGCGTCATCAGCTGCTCGACCGGCTCGACCGCGAACTCGTGCGAGAGGCGGTCGTACTCACTGGGCCCGACCGCCACCCGCAAGGCTCTCCGCGCCCTGCCCGCGGCGCGGTCGACGGCGGGGCCCATGGCCCTCTCGATCAGCGCGCGCGTGCGGTCCCCACGAGGCCCCTCGAGCAGCTCCTGCCCAAAGTTCTTCATGGTCAGAATCTCGTCGGCGACGATGCGCGCGTACACCTCCGCGACCTCGGGCTGGCGGCGGATGAAGAGGCCCTGGAATTTCAGCGGCCCCACCTTCTCCGGCTCGCGCGGTTCATAGATCATCCACAGCGCCACCCAGTTGGTGATGTAGCCGATCAGCACGCCCAGGATCGGCAGCAGCCACCAGAGGGTCACGAAGTGGGTCAGGAAGGCCACCGGGATACCCAGTAGGAAGCCGAAGAAGAAGCCGAAGTTCTTGATGAAGTTGAGCTCGCGTCCGCCCATGTCGAGGAACACGCGGTTGGCCAGGTCAGGCTGTGCCTCGAAGCGCTTGATCACCATCAGCTTGATGTCGAGCAGCTGGTCCAGGTGGCTGCCGATCTGGTCGGTGAGCTCGTGCACGATCGTGGGCAGCTGCTCGCTCACGCGCGCATACACCAGCTCGCGCACCTGATCGGGGACCTCGGCCCACAGGCGGGGATGCTCGCGCGCCATGATGCGATCGACGCTTGCGGGCATGTCTCCGCGCGTCACATCGACGATCTGCTCGGCCATCCTCTCCGGATCGAGCTGGTTCCAGAAATCCTCGGGCGTGCCGAGCTTGGCGATGCCCACGTCGACCGCCAGGCTGCCCATCTTCGCCGCCCGCGAGGGCACGATGCCCTGCCAGCCGATCCCGCCCACCATCAGACCGGGGATCTGCCGGATGCGGCGGGGGAACACGAGCACCACGTGGCGCAGCGGTGCGATGCACAAGCCGCGGAAGTGGACCGGGTAGAACAGCATCAGCACGCCGGTCCAGTTGGTCAGGTAGCCGATCGCCCCCGTGACGAAAGGGACGGTGATCAGCGCGATCAGGCTCTTGCTGCCCACGGCAGGGGCAAAGGTAGCCCCTAGGTACGCTTCGCGCGCACATGGCATTCGTCGCCGTCGTCACCGGCGCCTCAAGCGGCATCGGCGAGGCGACCGCCCGCAGGCTCGCGCGGGAAGCGGACGCCCGGCTGGTGCTCGTAGCGCGCCGGCGCGAGCGGCTGGAGCGGCTGGCCGCCGAGCTCGGGGGCGCCACCGTGGTGGCCGCCGACCTGACCGCAGCGGAGGGCCCGGCGGCGGTGCTCGAGGCGGTCGAGCGCGAGCACGCAGCGATCCACCTGCTGGTCAATAACGCCGGCGCCTCGTGGCGGGGGCGCTTTGCCGATTCCGGCTGGCGGGGGGTGGAGCGCCACATGGAGCTCAACTTCGCCGCGCCCGTGCGCTTGTGCGAGGTGCTGCTGCCTCTGCTGCGGCGCGCGGCCGCCAGCCCCGGCGGGAGAGGTCGCGCCTCGATCGTGAACGTGGCCTCGACGGCGGCGCGGGTCTCTCGCCCCGGCGCGGGCGCCTACTCGGCTAGCAAGGCTGCACTCGCCGCCTGGACCGACGCGCTCGCGATCGAGGAGCGCGCGCACGGGGTGCACGTGGGCCTTGTGCTGCCGGGCTTCGTGCCAACGGAGGGCTTTCCCGCCGCCGAGCTGCGCGAGCGAGCGCTCACGCGCTGGGCCCTGTCCTCGCCCGAGCGGGTGGCCGAGGCGATCCTGGCGGCCGGCCCGGGCGGGGCGGCTGAACGCTACGTTCCCCGTCCCTATTGGCTTGCGGCCGCGGCGCGGGTGCTCCTGCCCCGCCTGGTCCGACGGGTGACCGCGGGCGGGGCGCTGACCCCCGCAACGGGGGCCAAGGACCGAGCTCAGAGGCCCGTCTAACCTACACCTCTGTAAACAAACTTCAGGAGCAGAAGCAGAGATGAACTCTCAAGGACGCCGTGTGGCGGTGCTCGGCGGTACCCGCATTCCCTTTGCGCGCCAGAACGGTCCCTACGCGCGGGCCTCGAACCAGGACATGCTGACCAAGGTCCTGGACGCTGTCGTCGACAGATTCGGACTCGACGACGAGCGCCTCGGCGAGGTGGCGGCGGGAGCGGTGCTCAAGCACAGCCGTGATTTCAATTTGACGCGCGAATCTGTCCTCGGCTCGCGTCTCGCGCCGGAGACGCCGGCCTACGACGTGCAACAGGCCTGTGGGACGGGGCTCGAGGCGACGATCCTGGTCGCCAACAAGATCGCGCTCGGACAGATCGAGTCGGGTATCGCGGGCGGGGTGGACACGACCTCGGATGCGCCCCTGGCGATCAACGAAGACCTCCGCGAGGTCTTGCTCGAGGTCAACCGCGCGAAGTCTTCAAGCGGCAAGCTGCGCGCGCTGGCGAAGTTCAGGCCCCAGCAGCTGGTGCCCGAGATTCCCCGCAATGCCGAGCCGCGCACCGGTCTCTCGATGGGCGAGCACTGCGCGCTGATGGCGGAGGAGTGGGGAATCACACGCCCCGAGCAGGACGAGCTCGCGGTGCGCAGCCACCGCAATCTCGCGGCCGCGTATGAGTCGGGCTGGATGGAAGACCTGGTGGTTCCGTTCCTGGGGCTAGAACGCGACCAGAACCTGCGCCCCGACTCGACGATGGAGAAGCTCGCGACGCTGAAGCCGGCCTTCGGCGGGCCCGTCGGCACCATGACCGCGGGCAACTCGACCCCGCTCTCCGACGGCGCTTCCGCGGTACTGCTGGCGAGCGAGGAGTGGGCGCGGGAGCGGGGGATCCCGGTACTGGCGTATCTGACTGAGGCGCAGACCGCCGGCGTCGACTACGTGCACAAGCGCGAGGGACTGCTGATGGCGCCCGCGTACGCGATGCCGCGCATGCTCGCGCGCGCCGGCAAGCAGCTCGAGGGATTCGACTTCTACGAAATCCACGAGGCGTTCGCGGCGCAGGTGCTGTGCACGCTGAAGGCGTGGCGAGACGAGGCCTTCTGCCGGGAGCGGCTCGGGCTCGAGCAACCGCTGGGCGAGGTCGATCGCGACAAGCTCAACGTCCACGGCGGCTCGCTCGCCGCCGGACATCCCTTTGGCGCCACCGGCGGGCGGATCGTCGCGGGGCTTGCGAAGACGCTGCACGAAAACGGCTCGGGCCAGGGCGTGATATCGGTCTGCGCGGCGGGCGGGCTAGGTGTCACTGCGATCATGGAAGCCGCGTAATGGCTGACCGCTACCAACAGCTGATCAACACCCCCATCGGCAAGCTCGTCTCCAAGCAGGTGGGACTGCCGGCGCCCGTCACGCTCGAGCGCTACGCGCCCGGCCAGCCGGTGATCTCGGGACCGGTGCTGCTGGGCGGGGCGCCTGGCGGGCGCCTCGGCTCTGCGATCGAGCTGGTGCTCAGTGACGTTGGCGCGGAGGTGCAGGCCGGCCCCGCCAACGGCGACGGCACCTTCAAGGCGCTCGTTTTCGATGCCAGCGGCATCGGCTCGAGCGAGCAGCTGCGCGAGGCCTGGGCGTTCTTTCACCCGGTGATCCGGCGCGTGCGCTCCTCGGGGCGGGTGCTCATCGTGGGAACGGCGCCCGAGGATTGCGGCGGAGTTGGGGAGGCGACCGCGCAGCGGGCGCTCGAGGGGCTGGCGCGCTCGATCGGCAAGGAACTGAGGCGTGGCGCGACCGCGCAGCTCGTGTATGTGGCGCCCGGCGCCGAGGACGCGATCGCCTCGACGCTCCGCTTCCTGCTCTCGCCCAAGTCCGCCTATGTCTCGGGCCAGGTCGTGCGCGTGCGCAATGCGGTGGCCCCGCTCGAGGGGATCGACCCCTCACGGCCGCTGGCCGGTAAGGTCGCGCTCGTGACGGGCGCCGCGCGGGGTATCGGGGAGGCGATCGCCGAGGTGCTTGCGCGCGACGGCGCGCACGTGGTCGGGCTGGACATGCCCGCGCTCGGCGGCGAGCTCGCCGCGGTCACCGGACGCCTGGGCGGCTCCTCTCTGACGCTCGACATCACCGACGCGGACGCACCCGATCGCATCGCCTCGCATCTGCTGGGCGAGCACGGGGGCGTCGACGCGTTCGTCCACAACGCCGGCGTAACGCGCGACAAGACCCTCGGGCGCATGAGCGAGGAGCAGTGGGACAGGGTGATTCAGATCAACCTGACCGCGCAGGAGCGAATCAATGACGGGCTGCTGGGGCGCTCCGTGCTGCGCGAAAACGGACGCATCTGCTCGGTCGCCTCGATCAGCGGCATCGCCGGCAACGCCGGGCAGACCAACTACGCCACCTCCAAGGCGGGCGTGATCGGCATGGTGCAGGCGCTCGCACCGCAGGTGGCCAAGCGCGCGAGCACCATCAACGCGGTCGCGCCGGGGTTCATCGAGACCCGCATGACCGGGGCGATGCCGATCGCGCTGCGCGAGGCCGGCCGGCGCATGAACAGCCTCTCGCAGGGCGGTCTCCCAGTCGACGTCGCGGAGACGATCGCCTGGTTCGCGCATCCCGGCTCGGCCGGCGTGAACGGCAACGTGGTCCGCGTCTGCGGCCAGAGCATGCTGGGGGCCTGAATGCGCGCTCCTAGGCTTGCCGTGATGCAGGATGGTTATTGCTGTGGCCGCTGAACGCGTTTTGAATTCCTCTCCCTCGCTGCTGCCGCTGTTCGCGCGCTCGGCCGCGGGATTGATCCCGGGGTCCTCGCGGCTGCCGGTGATCGGCCGCGGCGGTCGCGCGATTCCAGAGGTGGCGCTGTCACTTCCGCTGGTTTCGGTCGAGCGCGAGCGGCTCGTGGCCTATGACCGCGTGTGCGGCTTCAGGCTCACGGACACGTTGCCGCCCACTTACATCCACATCCTCGCCTTCCCGCTCCACCTAGCGGTGATGACCGACTCCGCGTTTCCATTTCCCGCGCTCGGCCTGGTCCACATCGGCAACCGGATCACGCAGCACCGTGCGGTGAGCGCGTCCGAGAGGCTCTCGCTGCGCGTGTGGCCGACGCCGCTCGAGCCGCATCCCCGCGGTAGGCAGTTCTCGCTGCGCACCGAGGCGCGGGTGGGGGAGGAGCTCGTGTGGGAGGAGACCAGCACGATTCTCAGGCGGGGTGGGTCGGATTCGTCCGGCGAGGCGACCGCCTCTTCCCGGCGCCGACAGGCGGACACGCTCCCCACCACCGCCGTCTGGAGACTGCGCGGCGATCTCGGCCGCCGCTACGCCTCGGTCTCGGGTGACGTCAATCTGATCCACATCCATCCCCTGGGCGCCAAGCTGCTCGGCTTCCCTTCCGCGATCGCGCACGGGATGTGGACCAAGGCGCGCTGCCTGGCAGCGCTGGAGGGCCGCCTGCCAGAGGCCTTCGCGGTCGAAGTCTCGTTCCGCCGGCCGATCGGGTTGCCCGCGAAGGTGGCCTTCGCCGAGGCTCCCGCGTCAGAAAGCCAGCATCCCGGCGTCCGCTTTGGCGTTCGCGATGCTCGCCGCGGGACCCCACATCTGGAGGGCAATGTCAGCTTCGCCTGATCACGTCTCGAACGTTGTTGATTCGCCTTCACCCCCTGGGAGTGGATCAGCAAAGTTCGACGACCTGGGTCTGGAGAGCAACCTGCTCTCGGCCCTCAGAGACGTTGGCTATGAGACCCCCACCCCGATTCAGGAGCAGGGCATCCCGCCGCTGCTCCAAGGCCTCGACGTGATCGGACAGGCTCAGACGGGCTCGGGCAAGACGGCGGCCTTCGGCCTGCCCCTGCTCCAGTACGTCGACCCCGCCGAGGCCGATGTCCAGGCGCTCGTGCTCACCCCCACGCGCGAGCTCTGCATCCAGGTGACCCAGGCGCTACGGGCCTACGGCGCGCGCAAGGGCGTGGATGTCGTGGCCGTCTTCGGCGGCGCTCCGATTCGCTCCCAGCAATCGCAGCTGCGTGCCGGAGGGCACGTGGTCGTGGGAACCGTTGGGCGGGTCAAGGACCTGATCTCACGCCATTCGCTGCTGCTGCACCGCTGCCGCTGGGTGGTGCTCGACGAGGCCGACGAGATGCTCGACCTGGGCTTCCTCGAGGACGTGGAGCGGATCCTCGCGCTGATGCCCTCGAGCCGCCAGACGGCGCTGTTCTCGGCCACCATGCCCCCCGAGATCCGGCGGCTGGCGAGCCAGTACCTGTACGACCCCGTCACCGTCCGCGTACAGACGCCGACGCTCACCGTCGAGACGGTCGAGCAGTTCGGACTCGAGACGCGTCCGCGCGAGAAAGCCGACGCGCTGGTGGGCGTGCTCGAGGCCGAGCGCCCCGACCAGGCGCTGGTCTTCGTGCGTACCAAGATCCGCTGCGAGCAGCTCTTCCGCGCCCTGCGCGACCGGGGTCTGAACGTCAAGGCTCTGCACGGGGACATGACCCAGGGCGCCCGAGACGGGGTCATGATCTCGTTCAAGGAGGGGCGCCTGCCGCTGCTCGTGGCGACCGACGTCGCGGCCCGGGGTCTGGACATCTCGGGCATCTCGCATGTCATCAACTTCGACGTGCCCACCTCGCCCGACGTCTATGTTCACCGCATCGGGCGCACCGGGCGGGTGGGGCGCAGCGGGCGCGCGATCACGATCTACGAGCCGCGCCAAAGGCGCGAGATCGAGGCGATCGAGCGCCACGCGGGCGTGAAGCTCGCGCCGTGGGTGAGGGGCGCTCACGTGGCGCCGTTGCCTGTGACCCCTCCGCCCCGCCGCCATTCGAAGCCGCGCGTGGGCCGCTCGGAGGACGGGCCCGTGCGCAAGCTGGTGATCGCGGGAGGCAGGGCCGCCGGGCTTGAACCCTCGGACGTGATTCACGCGATCACCGCCGCCACCGGCCTTGATGGCGAGGCGGTCCGTAACGTGCGCGTGCTGGAGCGCTTTGCCTTCGTCGAGGTGCCCGCGGGACAGGCGAAGCGGGTGCTTCAGTGCAGCGAGAAGGCCGAGTTGGGCGGGCGGCCGCTGAGGATCGAACTGGCCCCGCAGTGATCGCCCGCCGTTAGAGGCGTCCCAGAATGGCTAGCCTCGTGAGCACCATGAGCAAAGCAAATATCAACACCACCAGCGGGACCGTCGAGGTCGAGCTATTCGACGAGGACGCGCCCAACACGGTCGAGAACTTCCGCAAGCTGGCCGCGGACCATTTCTACGACGGCGTGATCTTCCACCGCGTGATCCCCGACTTCATGATCCAGGGAGGCTGCCCGGAGGGCACCGGCACCGGCGGCCCCGGCTACACCTTCGCCGACGAGATCAACGATCACAAGGTCGTTCGGGGGGCGCTCGCAATGGCCAATGCGGGCCCCGACACCAACGGCTCGCAGTTCTTCATTGTGACCGCCGAAGAGGCACCCTGGCTCGACGGCAAGCACACCGTCTTCGGCCGTGTGACCGCGGGCATGGATGCGGTGGACGCGATCGAGGGCCTGCCCACGGGCGCCGACGACCGGCCGCTGGACCCGCCGCAGATCGAGTCGATCGCGCTAGACGGCGAATAGCTCGCGAGGCCGCTCGCATGAGCGCGCGGCAAAAAAGGACCGGCGGGAATCGATCCCGCCGGCCCTCGGCTCAAATAGGGCTACTCGATTACGAGAGCGCCGGCTGCCGGGCGTTGCGCTCGCCGGAAACCTCGAGCGAGTGCACGACGCGCTCAGTCGAGAGCTCGTGGATCGTGAGGCCGATCAGCGATAGGGCGACGACTGCCGCGGCGCCCGCGAAAGACAGCCACTGAACGCTGGTGCCCGTCGCGAGCAGGCTCTCGATCACCATCAACGCCCCAAGGAGCGCGGTACCGAGCTGAAGCAGCCGGTGCACGACGGTCGTCCAGATGAACTGACCGGCGGCCGTCACGATGAAGAAGATGCCCGCGGCAAAAGCGAGCCAGCCGGCCGTCGAAGGCGAGAACGCCTGCGTGGCGACGACAATGAAGCCCGCGACCAGCGCGGTGACCATGTATGAGCCAAAGCGAATGCCCAAGCGAGTGCTCATCATTCACTCCTTCCATTTGACCAACGAAGCGGCGCTCCCGGCACCGGGCGCGTCCCGTCAGGCCTGCGGCTCCTATGCGGGGGACCCGTCGCTTCTTTAGGTGAACATTCATTACGGTACATATAATAACAGGCATCCTAAATATTCGCAAGCCTACGGGTCAGGCACAAACGCGCGTCGTTGGCGACAGGAGAGCGACAGCGCAAACGCGCACCGCTGGCGAGAGGAGAGCGACGAATGGGCAAGGTAGGGACGGTCGTCGGGAGGAAGCAGGAGCAGATCAGCCCCGCGCAACTCAGGCGGCTGAACGAGGCTTGGGAGCGGTTCATCGCCGCTGTGCGGCGCACGCGGGCGAGGACCGGTGGGCCGGAGGACGGTCTGTCGCTATCCCAATATGAGTTGATCAAGCCGCTCACCTCCGGCGCTTCGCTGCCGGTCGGCCGCCTGGCCGAGCGGGTTGGGATCGCGCCCGCGACGGCGACACAGATCTTCGATTGCCTCGAGCGCGATGGTCTAATCGAGCGCTCCCGGACAGCGGTCGACCGGCGTACGGTAAATGTGGCGCTGACCGGCGGAGGGCGACGAGCGCTCGAGCGCAAGCGCCGCGGGCTCGTCGACCAGCGGCGGCGACTGTTCGAGAACCTGGAGCCGGAGGAGCGCGGTCAGGCCGAGCGCGTCCTGCGCCACCTTGCGGAGATCATGGAGGAGCTATGAGGTCTCACTTGTGCGCAGCGGCGCCGAGATTCACTCCCAGCAAGCGCTCGAGCTCGTTGAAGGGTCCGCTCGGTCTCGACGTGATGCACGGTCCCCATCCCGAGCTCGGCCGCCGGCTCGAGGTTGAAGGGAAGGTCGTCCACGAACACGCACGCCTCCGGGGCCTCGACGATGGCTTCGGCGGCCAGCCGGTAGATCTGTGGAGCCGGCTTGCGGATGCCCACCTCGCCCGAGATTACGAGCGCGTCGAAGAGCTCTTCGAGCAGTGCGCGGTCATAGCGGGTGGTGCCCCACGAGTTGGACACGAGCCCGGTGCGGATGCCGGCCCGCCGCGCCGCTCCGACAGCCTCGGCCATGACCGGGTCGGGCCGCGAGCCCGCGAACATGCGGGCGATCAGATCGTGTTTGGAGACGCCGAGGATTGCTCCCAGCCGCGACTCGAACTCCCGCTCTCCTAGACGTCCGGTCTCGAGCCCGATCAAGAGCTCTCGGCAGCGGCGGTCGCTGCGAAATGAGCGCGTCACGGTTTCGCGCGCAAGCCCTTCCTGGGCGCAGAAGTCTCCGAAGGAATCGAACAGGCTGGTGGTGAGCACGCCGCCCCAGTCGATCAGCAGGCCTCGGTACTCAGAAGCCATTTTGCGTCACGTCCGCGGCGCGGCGCGCGAGCTGCGCCACTCCGTCGCCGAAGGACTGGAGGAAGGGGTCGTCGGTCGATCCTGCAAGCGCGCGCTTGTAGTTGCCCTCCATGAACACGACCGCCTTCCACAGCGCCAAGGTCACGTACCAGTTCAGCGCGTGCATGGAGCGTCCCGAGCGCTCCTCGTAGCGCGCGATCAACTGCTGGCGCGTAGGGAAACCGGGCAGGCTTGTCACGCTCTGCAGGTTGAACGATCCGATCGGCGGATCGCCCCGCTCGAGCCAGTGGATCATCAGGTAGCCGAGGTCGGCCAGAGGATCCCCGATCGTGGCCATCTCCCAGTCGAAGATCGCCACCAGACGCGCGGGGCCCGCGGCCGCCAGCATGGTGTTGCCGAGACGGTAGTCGCCGTGCACGATCGTGGCCGGAGGTGACTCCGGCATGTGCGCGCCTAGCCACTCGTAGACCTCCTCCACCTCAGCCAGCTCGCGCGTGCGGTTGTGCTCCCAAAGCCCGCTGAAGCGCCGCAGCTGCCGCTCGAGATAGCCCCTCGGCTTCCCGAAGCCCTCCAGCCCGACCTCTCGCCAGTCAACGCCGTGCAGCTCCACCAGCGCCTCGATCAGCTCATCGGCGACGCGCCGGCGCTGCTCTGGGTTATCGAGCGCTTGCGGCAGGCTGTCGGTGACGACGACGCCGTCGAGGCGCTCCATGACATAGAAAGGGGCGCCAATCACCGCGGCGTCCTCGCAGACCGCGAGCACCCGGGGCGCGCGCACCGGCGTTGACTCGAGGGCCGTGAGGAGGCGAGCCTCGCGCAACACGTCGTGGGCGCTGGGGGGAGAGGTCCGCGCGGCGGTCGGCGCAGGACCACGCCCGTGGAGAGCGCGAAGGTCACGTTCGAGTGGCCGTCGCCGAGCGGCGACGCCTCGAGCTCTGGGGGCGCGGCCAGACCGTTGTCGGCGAGGAAGCCGAGCAGCGGCTCCAGCACCAGCAGGGGGTCGCGGGCGTTGCTCGCCGCCTGCTCGTGGGTGCGCACCACATCGTCTGGAGCGAGCGCGACCGGCATCTGCGCGCCAGCGTAGCCGCTGGTTTGAGGACGAGGGCGACTACCCTCGGTACTGAGATGCCAGAGCTACCCGAGGTCGAGATCACGGCGCGACTGATTGGGCGGGCGGCCGCCGGGGCACGCATCAGCTCGGCTCTGGCGCCGGGCGTCAACGCGCTCAAGTCCTTCGACCCGCCCCTACAGGCGCTCGAGGGTCGCGCGCTCGAGGCGTTCGGCCGAAGGGGGAAGCTGTTCCTCGTGCGGTTCGAGGGCGACCTGACGATGGTCGTGCACCTCATGTCCGCCGGCAGGCTCCAGCTCTACGACCGCCCCGCCTCTCTGCGCGACCGGACCTCCCGCGTGCTGCTGCGGTTGGACGACGGGCGCGAGCTGCGCCTGCGCGAGTTCGGAACCAAGCAGCGCGCCTGGGCGAAGCTCCTGCCGAGCGAACAGTTGGCCGATGAGGAGACGCTCGCTGCCCTCGGTCCCGATGCGTGGCCGGCGCCCCCGCCGTTCGAGGAGCTGCTGACCGCCCCACGGCCCCTCTACGCGTTGATGCGCGATCAGCACGTGATCGCTGGCATCGGCCGCTCCTGGGTCGACGAGATCCTCCATGGCGCCGAGCAGTCGCCGTTCAGGCGCGGGTCGGAGGTCGACGCCGAGGAGGCCGACAGGCTGCGGAGCGAGACGATCGCACGTCTGGGCGCGGCGATCGACCACTACGAGCGAACGCTCAAGCTCCCGATCCCGGACAAGATGCCGATGCCGCTCACCGTGCACGCCCGGCGCGGCGAGTCGTGCCCGCGCTGTGGAGAGGCGATCGAGGCCGTCTTCTACGAGGACTACGTGATGTGCTACTGCCCGGCTTGCCAGACAGGCGGCCGGGTGATGAAGGATCGCCGCCTCTCGAGGCTGCTGAAATAAGGCCATGGCTCTCGATACTGGCGACGTCGCCCCCGATTTCACTCTCCCCGATCAGCGCGGCACGCCGGTCTCGCTGACGGACCTGCGTGGCCGGACCGTGGTGCTCTACTTCTACCCGCGCGCGGATACCCCCGGTTGCACAACCCAGGCCTGCGGCGTTCGTGACCGCCGCGCCGACTACGAGCGGGCCGGAGCCGTGGTACTCGGGGTCTCTCCGGACCCCGTAGGCAAGGTCAAGGCGTTCGATGACAAGTACGGACTCTCGTTTCCGCTGCTCGCGGACGAAGAGCATGCCGTCGCCGAGGCCTACGGCGTCTGGGGTGAGAAGTCGATGTACGGGCGCAAGTTCATGGGCGTCGACCGCACGACCTTCGTGATCGGGCCAGATGGCGTGATCCGGGAGGTGTTCCGCAGCGTCAAGCCGGCCGAGCATGACGCGCTCGTGCTCGGAGCGCTCGCGGGGAACCAAGCGCCCGACTGATTCGAGCCGCTACTGAAGCCCCGAGCGGGCCTCACGCACGAGCGTGACGGCCTCGGGGAAGATCGTCGCCATCACCGTCCGCAGCTGCTCGGCCTGCTGATCCGTGGTCCCCTGGATGTTGGCGCGATTGATGGCCGCGACCGTCAGGTCGACCGCGAGCTTGATCGCGTTGTCTGCCCAGGCCAGTCGCTGCGCGCCCTGCATCTGCTCGGCGAACTCGCCCAGCCTGCGCTGGAACTCCTCAGGGTCGCCGAAGAGATCGCCTAGGTTGCCGCCCTCCATGCAATCAATCCTACCGGGAGGCCGAGCCGCCCTACACTCAGTCCGTGGCATCGCTCTCGAACAGCGCCTCGATGTCGGTCGAGGATCGGCTCGGGTATGAGTCACGGGTGCGGCCTCGTCAGGCCGCGATCGCCGCCGCTGCGGCGATCATGCTGATCGCCTCGGCGGTGCTCCAGCTCACCGGCCCGCACACAAACGTGAACGAGGTCACGCTCGGCTTGGTCTTCGAGCACCGCCGCTTCATGCTCGACGTGATCGGCGCGGTGCTCGAGGCGGGCGGCTGGCTGGCGCTCGCGTCGACGCTCTGGTTCCTGTTCGGCTGTGCCCGCGCGCGGGAGCCGAAGATTCAACCGTTCATCGGTCTGGTCGCGCTGGCCGGTGCGCCGCTGGCTTCGATCGGCGTCATCGGCTACGTCGTCAGCTACGGGCACATCGCGCAGCAGTTCGTGAGCCACGGCGCCCAGACCTATCCGCAGGCGAATCAGTTGATGGGATCGACGGCGCTCGAGATCTTCCAGATCGTCGACTATCTGGGCGAGCTGCTGTTGGCGGCCGGCTTCCTGCTCGTCTCGCTGAACGCCATGCGGGTCGGGCTCCTCACTCGTTTCCTGGGCTATTTGGGGATCATCGGCGGCATCCTGACGCTCTTCGTACTGACGCCCGTCCCGATCGTGCAGTTCTACTGGCTGGCCGCTCTCGCCTACCTGTTCATGGGCCGGTGGCCAAGCGGTGTGCCGCCGGCCTGGCGCACCGGGCGCGTGGAGAGGTGGCCCTCGGCCCAGGAGGTCCGCGCCGCCCAGGCGCGTGCGCGCGAGCAGAAGGGGAAGGGCGGCCGCGGCGCACTCACGCGAGACGCGGTTCCCGAGCCGGTCGCGGCGCAGGGAGGCGACTCCGCCGCGGGCGGGAACGGGGGCGGCTCGAGGGTCAAATCGAACGCCGGCAATCGCGCCGGCAACTCGCGCGCGAGCGCCAAGCGGAAGCGTAAGCGGCGTAGTTAGAGACTGGCCTCGCCTGAGCGACCCGGCTGGGCTGCGCCCGAGTGTCGCTGATGCGATGCCCAGCCTCTCCTTGCTAGCGAGTGGGCAGCGGCGTACGCAAAAGGGGTCCGGTTCGGGCGTGCGAACCCGCCGCTCATCTTGCTCGGCGGCCGCCGTCCGTCCCCGCTGAGGCACCGCTCGCACCCGCTCAGCCGCCGTTCGCAGATCCGCCCTTGCGGCCTTGGTTGCGTATGCAAATTTCGGGCGCGGATTCCATTCCATAACACCCACTCCAGGAGGAGGAAATATGGAAGCCAGCAGTTATGGGCCCGGCCGCGGGCCGGTCGGTCGCGAGGCCGACGTCGCACCTGCGCCGACTCCCGACCCAACCGCAGGCCGCAGCGCGGGGATCTGGACGCCCGCCAACCCCGCTCCCCTCGGCCTCGCCGGCTTTGCAGCGACCACGATGCTGCTGAGCCTGATCAACGGCAACCTGATCAGCGCGAAGGGCATTGGCGTCGTGTTGGCACTCGCGATCGCCTACGGCGGTCTGGCGCAGCTGATCGCGGGCATCTGGGAGTTCCGCACCGGCAACACCTTCGGGGCCGTGGCGTTCACTTCCTACGGCTGCTTCTGGCTCTCGTTCTACTTCGTGCTCCACGTGGTGCCCGCTTTGACCGTCACGCCGCATGCCGTGTCGGCTTACCTGTGGATCTGGGGCGGTTTCACGCTTTACATGTTCATCGCCTCGCTGCGCACGACCGGGGCGATCGCGCTGGTGCTCATCCTGCTCGCGGTGACCTACTTCCTGCTCGCGATCGGCGATATGGGATCCGGTCACACGACGATCACCCACATCGGTGGGTACGTCGGGATCGCCACCGCCGCGGCGGCGTTTTACGCCTCGTTCGCGCAGGTCGTCAACTCGACCTTCGGGGAGGGGGTGCTGCCCCTGTTCCCGCTGGCCTCGCGACCCGCTGCGCGGCCCTAGCGAAACCCACCCTCGAAGTAGTAAAAAGAAGCTAGAAGCAACCGCATATTGCGGGGAAACCCGAGCCCCGGACGCCGGAGTGAGCCGGCGCCCGGGGTGCCGGGTGCCCCGGACGAAAGGAGAGGGTCCATGGCTGATACGGCACAGGGTGCCGCCGGGGAGGAGCGCGAGTACTCCGAGGCGCAGATCGCGGTCCACTGGCGCGAGGAGGAGTACTACGCCCCGCCGGAGGAGATGGCAAAGCAGGCCAACGCCAACGACAAGGAGATCCTCGAGCGCTTCGCCCCCGAAAACTTCCCCGACTGCTTCGTCGACTACGCGGAGCTGCTGAGCTGGGAGAAGAAGTGGGATGAGGTGCTCGACGCGAGCAACCCCCCCTTCTTCAAGTGGTGGGTCGGAGGCAAGCTGAACGCCTGCGTCAACTGTGTCGACCGACACCTGGAGAGCCGTGGCGAGAACAACGCGCTGATCTGGGTGCCGGAGCTGGAGGACGAGGAGACGCAGTACATCACCTACAGCGATCTGCATCGGCGCGTGAACGAGTTCGCGGCCCTGCTACGTGACTTCTGCGGCGTCAAGCACCAGGACCGGGTGACCTTCCACCTGCCGATGGTGCCCGAGCTGCCGGTCTCGATGCTGGCCTGCGCCCGCCTCGGGGTGATCCACTCGCAGGTCTTCGGCGGCTTCAGCGGGACAGCGTGCGGCCAGCGCATGGCCGACGCCAAGAGCACGATCCTCGTGACGATGGACTCCTACTACCGCGGCGGCAAGCTGATCGACCACAAGGTCAAGGCCGACGAGGCGATCGAGGCCGCGCGCAAGGAGGGGATCGAGGTCGAAAAGGTGCTGGTCTGGCGGCGCATCCCCGGCGAGTACCACTCCGAGTCGGAGATGGTCGAAGGACGCGACGTGTTCGTCGACGAGCTGCTTTCAGACTACGAGGGCCAGGACGTCGAGCCCGAGTCGACGGACGCCAACGACACGCTCTTCCTCATGTACACCAGCGGCACCACCGGACGCCCCAAGGGCGCCCAGCACTCGATCGGCGGCTATCTCAGCTACGTCACCGGCACCTCGAAGTACTACCAGGACATCCACCCGGACGACACCTACTGGTGCTTCGCCGACATCGGCTGGATCACCGGCCACTCATACATCGTCTACGGCCCGCTCGCGCTCGGCACGACCAGCGTGATGTACGAGGGCATACCCACCCACCCCGACGCCGGCCGCCCGTGGCGTATCGCGGAGAAGCTCGGCGTGGACATCTTCCACACCGCGCCGACGACCGTGCGCATGCTGCGCAAGGTCGGCCCCGACGAGCCGGGCAAGTACGACTATCACTTCAAGTGCATGACCACCGTGGGCGAGCCGATCGAGCCCGACGTGTGGCGGTGGTACTACAAGGTCGTCGGTAAGGAGGAGGCGGCGATCACCGACACCTGGTGGATGACCGAGACCGGCGGGTTCATCGGCTCGACGCTGCCCGGGCTTCAACCGATGAAGCCCGGTAGTTGCGGCCCCGCCGCGCTGGGAATCCAGCTGTTCATCCTCGACGAGGACGGCAACGAAATCCCCAAGGGCTCAGGCAAGGCGGGCTACATCTGCATCCGCAACCCGTGGCCCGGGCGGATGCTTACGGTATGGGGCCAGGACGAGCGCTTCATCGACACCTACTACAAGCGCTTCAACAAGGACCCGGACAGCAAGGACTGGCGTGACTGGCCCTTCCTCTGCGGCGACGGCGCCATGCAGTCTGAGGATGGCTACTACCGCATCCTCGGGCGCATCGACGATGTGATCAACGTCGCCGGCCACCGGCTGGGCACCAAGGAGCTCGAGTCGGCCGCGATCGAGGTCGAGGAGGTTGCCGAGGCGGCCGCCGTACCCGTCGTCGACGAGACGCGCGGCAAGATCGTCGAGATGTACGTCTCGCTGAAGCCCGGCAACGAGGCCGGCGACGAGATCGGCGCAGAAGGTCTCGCAGCAAATCGTCAAGGACATCGGCTCGATCGCGCGCCCCAAGAACGTGTGGATCGTGCCCGCCATGCCGATGACGCGCTCGGGCAAGATCATGCGTCGGGTGATCGCGGGAATCTCCAACTTCACCGACGTTGGTGATATCTCGACGCTCGCCAACCCCGAGGTGGTCGAGGAGATCCAGGAATACGTGCAGAGCGCCAAGCGCGAGAAGGGCGAGGTGCCGGACGATCTCTCCTCCAAGGAGAAGGAGGAGATCGCGACCTACGGAGCGAGCTCGGAGTAAGCGGCTAGACCCCCAACCGCTCTCGTAGTTCCGCACACGTGCCGCCGGGCGACGGGGATCGTCTCGTCGTCCGGCAGCACCAGCTCGGCGGTGCCGCCCAGCAGCGGCCGCAGCTCCAGGGCCTGCTTGAGGTTGGCCACAAACCCACGGTGAATGCGCATGAAGCCGAACTGCCGCCAGCGTTGCTCGAGCTCAGCCAGGGTGGTGCGCAGCAGGTAGCGGCCCTCCTCGGTGACGATCCGGACGAAATCGCCGTGCGCCTGCGCGTAGCGGATCTCGCTGCGGGGGATGAGCCTGATCGAGCTCCCGTGCGAGCTCAGTGCCGCGACCATGTCGCTCTCTGATGGCGCCCGGGCACCCTGGCCGTCCCCGGCGGTGTCCTCGCCGTGCTCGCGCGCCGCGACCACGCGCTCGAGCGCGTCTTCCACGCGCTTGCGGCTGACCGGCTTGCGCAGGTAGTCGACGGCATGCAGCTCGAAGGCGTCCACGGCGGCCGTGTCGTACGCGCTCACGAACACGATCTGGGGCGGGTTCGAGAAGCGCTTGAGCACGCGCGCGAGCTTCAGGCCGTCGAGGTCGGGCATGCGCACGTCGAGAAAGATCGCGTCGAACGGTTGTCCTGAGGCCTTCACCAGCGCGTCCTGGCCGCCGTCGGCGCACTCGACCTCCTCCACCTCGGGAAACTCACGCAGCAGTCGCGCCAGGTCCTCGAGCTGCGTTCGCTCGTCGTCGACGGCGAGGATCGTGAGCCGGCCGGGCGTCATCCTCGAGCGGGTAGGAGTCGCCGCACTCTGGCGCCGGGCGAGCCCTCGGCCTGGCGCGCGCTCAGATTGGGCACGGTCATCACCACAGTGGTCCCCTCGCCACGGCGCGACTCGATCCGCAGGGCGTATTTCTCCCCGAAGGTCGCGCGCAGGCGCGCGTCGACGTTCGAGAGCCCGATGCCACCGCCCACGCCCGAGAGCACGCCCGGCAGGCGCTCGGGCTCGATCCCGGCGCCGTCGTCCGAGACGGTCAGCTCGATGTCGCCATTCTGCGTGCGACCCCCGATCTCGATCCGGCCCGTGCCGGCGCGTTGCTCGACCCCGTGCCGGACCGCGTTCTCGGCCAGCGGCTGCAGCGACATGGCGGGCACCACCGCATCGAGCGCGTCCGTCGGGACGTCGACGGCCACGTGCAGCCCGTGGAAGCGCGCCTGCTCGAGCCTCAGGTAACGCTGCACGTGTTCGAGTTCCTCGGCGAGCGAGACGTAGGAGCGCCCGTCGCGAAACAGATAGCGGGTGAACTCGGCAAAGTCGATCAGGAGCTCCCGGGCCTCCTCGGGCCGGTCGTGGATCTCGCCGGCCACGGCCGCGAGCGCGTTGTAGATGAAGTGCGGCGATATCTGCGCGCGCAGGGCCCGTAGCTCCGCGCTCGCCAGGCGCTCCTCCTGCTCGGCCACGACCGACAGCTCGAGCTGCGCGGACAGCAGGCTGGCCGCCTCCTGCACCACTCGCAGCACGCCGCGCCGCGGCCGGCCGACGTTCCGGTAGAAGGTGATCAGCGTGCCCGCGCGCTTGCCTTGCACGAACAGCGGCGCCATCACCGCCGAGCGCAGCGGACAGTCCGGATCCGAGGAGACGAGGTGCGGCTCGACGTGTACGCGGTGGTCGCCGGCAGGCTCGAGCAGCCTGGACAGAAGGTCGCCGGGGCGGACCTGCTCGCGCCCTTCGCCGTCGATCGCCAACACCGCCCGGGTGTCCGCGAGCGCCACCGCGGCGGCCCCGGTCAGCGCGCGGAGATGGGGAGCCGCCTGCTCGGCGGTGTGTGCACTGAGGCCCCGGCGCAGGTGAGGAAGTGTCGAGGTCGCCGCGTGCAGCGCTGACTGCATCCCCGCCGCTTCGGGCGTGCGCGCGGCCCGCGGCGCCCGCAGGTAGCGATAAGCGGCCACCAGCAGGGCCAGCACAATGCCCAGCGCGATCGCCAGGACAACCCCAAAAGCGACGGTCATGGTTTATTCACCATCGGACCCTTGCGATCAGCTTAACGCGGGGCGAAGATGGGGTTCATGAGCGCCACAACAAGCACTTCATACGAAGAAGCCCGCGCCCGTCATCGCTGGTCGGTGCCGGAGCGCTACAACATCGCGGCGGACGTGTGCGATCGGCATCCCCGCGACAAGCTGGCGATGGTGCACGAGGACTTTGCCGGCACGGTCAAGCGCGTCAGCTGGGGTGAGTTGCAGGATGACTCGAATCGCTTCGCCACCGTCCTGACACAGCGCGGCGTAGAGCCAGGCGATCGCGTGGCGATGTTGCTGCCGCCGACCCCCCACGCCGCGGCGGCCTTCTTCGGCGCCTGGAAGGCGGGCGCGATCCTGCTCTCGATGTCGGTGCTCTACGGCGACGAGGGCATCCGCCACCGGCTATCCGACTCGCAACCGAAGGTGGTCGTCACGAACGAGGTGAACGCGGAGCGGATCGATCGGTCGCTGACCGAGCACCTGCTGATCCTCGACCAGGGCCTGCTCGAGGACGGCTCGCCGAGCTTCGACATGGTTCCCACGCGCGCGGACGATCCCGCCCAGCTCTACTACTCGAGCGGCACCACCGGCCTGGCCAAGGGCATCCTCCACGCCCACCGCTACCTGCTGGCACACGAGGAGTTCGTCTACTGCCATGACGTGCGCGACGGCGAGCTCTTCCACGGCATGGGCGAGTGGGCGTGGGCCGCCGGCATCTGCCCGTTGCTGGGGCCATGGCGGCTCGGGGCGGTGCAGGCGGTCTTCCAGCGCGAGGGCGGCTTCGACCCCGAGCGCCAGCTCGCCTTCCTCTCCCGCCACCAGGTCACAAACGTGTTCGGGACCCCCACAGCGATCCGCTCGATGATGGCGGTTGAGGATGCGAAGAGCCGCTATCCCCAGCGCTTCCGGATCGTGTGCTCGGCGGGTGAGCCGCTCAACCCCGAGGCGATCCGCTGGTTCCGCGAGCAGTACGGGCTGACGGTGCTCGACTACTACGGTCTGACCGAGTCCTACCCGCTGTGTGCGAACTACCCCTTCATGGAAGTGCGGGAGGGCTCGATGGGCAAGCCGATGCCCGGCTGGGACGTGCAGATCCTGGACGAGGACGAGCGGCCGGTCTCACGGGGCGAGCGCGGCGAGATCTGTCTGAGGGCACGCTCGAATCCTCACTATCCGCTCGGCTACTGGAACCGCCCGTCCGAGGACACCGAGGAGACCTTCGGCGGCGAGTGGTTCCACACCAAGGACGCCGCCCGCGCCGACGACGACGGCTACTTCTGGTACGAGGGGCGCGCCGACGACGTGATCATCTCGGCCGGCTACCGCATCGGTCCGTTCGAGGTCGAATCGGCCTGCCTCGAGCACCCCGCGGTCGCGGAGGCGGCGGCCGTCGCCTCACCTGACGAAAGACGGGGCACCGTGGTCAAGGCGTTCGTCGTGCCCGCCGCCGGGTACGAGCCCTCGGAGACGCTCGCCGAGGAGATCAAGGCGTTCGTGCGCGAGCACCACTCAGCCTACGCCTACCCGCGACTGGTGGAGTTCGTGCCCGATTTGCCCAAAACGCTCACCGGCAAGATCCGCCGCATCGAGCTGCGCCAGCGCGAGACCGGCTAGCACTGCTTGAGTGCTGAGGCCCCGGCCGTCTAACCGGTTCGCCATTGACTGCCCCGCGGTGACGGGCTACGTTTGCGCGCTGGGGGAAATCACGCACGATTGAGAAGGGGTGGCAAGGATGGGGTTGAGAAGAGCTTTTGTCTGCGGTTGCCTGGTTGCCGCGAGTCTCGCCTGGGCACCGAGCGCCCTGGCCGCCGGCCCCGTCTTCAGGCCGCGCGTCGACAACGCGCTCGGATTGATCCCGCCGAACAACATCAGCGCGAGCGTCCTAGCCCCCGAGTTGGCGGCCGCCGCCCAGGACCAGGCGACCTATCACGGCGCCCAGGTGATGGCGCACGGGGTCACGGTGCACACGATCTTCTGGGGGCCGTCGGGGTCCTTCCACGGCTCGCCCCGGCACGGCGTCCTTGGCTATCAGCGCCTGGTCGAGCGGTTTTTCACCGACATCGCCCGCGACAGTGGCCGCAAGTCGAACGTCTACTCGACGCTGATTCAGTACGCGGAGGGCACGAGCCCGGGCCGGGTCACCCCGGGCAAGTATTCGATTTCGTACTCCAGGAGCAAGGACAACATCATCGATACGCGCCCCTACCCCTCCAAGGGAAAGTGCACCTCGCCCAAGAAGAGCATCCACAAATGCGTCACCGACGCGCAGGTGCAGCGTGAGATCAACCGGCTGATCGCGCGCTCCCATGGCAAGCGGGGGCTGACCCAGCTGTGGTTCGTGTTCCTGCCGCCGAAGGTGGATGAGTGCATCAGCAAGGGCTCTTGCGGCACCAACGCCTTCCTTGGGTATCACAGCGTCTCCGACCTCGGGCATGGGGCAGTGATCTATGCGATCGCGATCGACCCGCTGATCGAGGGAGCTCTCCCCAAGCACCAGGACCCGAATGGCAACCCCGAGGCGGAGGACACGATCGACACCGCCGCCCACGAGACCGCGGAAGCGATAACGGACCCGGAGGGCGTCGGCTACATGGACCCCAATGGCTTCGAGGTGGGCGACAAGTGCGAGAAGCCCGTCTTGGGCAAGCCGCTGGGACACGCGCCGAACGGCGTTCCCTATAACCAGCTGATCAACCACCACGAGTACTTGTTCCAGGAGATGTGGTCGAATGACAACCACGGCTGCGTGCAGCGCACCAGGGCAACCGGCAACCCCCTGCCGCTGCCGCAGGTCGCCCTGACGCAGTTCTCGCCGCACATCACGGGCGACATCGAGCGCAAGCGCTCAGGAGTGCACATCCGCGTCGCACTGATGCGCCGCGACGCGGCGCACAAAGCGGTCGCAGTCGCGAGTGGCTCGGCGACCACCAAGGGCAACGGCAGCTGGTCGCTGTCCCTCGGCAGGCACGCCGTGGGCGACGACCGCGACGAGATCATCGTGCGCTACTCGGGCTCTGGGGCGCCCTCGCCGCACCGGCAGTCGATTCTCACGGGCAACGGGGGCAACCCGTACACCGAGTCCGGCTGGACCGGCTGGACGGCCATGGACAATGGCAGCCGAGCGAGCGAGCACCCGCCGTCGCTCAAGTTTGCTCCCTGCTTCCAGACAGGGGTCGAGCACTACGCGGTCGGTGGCAAGCGGGTCGCCGGATCGCCCACCAAGTTCTGCAGCACCAAGACCGGCGTCTCGACGGTGCACCTTGCCGCGCCGCTGAAGGCCGCCCAGGCGGTGAGCTGGAGCTCCAATGACAACCGGGCGTTCGCGCCTGTCAAGGGGGGCCCCGATCCGAACGAGTACGGTGGCATGGTCAGCCTGAGCGTGGCCGTCGGGGAGCCCGGCTCGGTTTCGCTGTTTCGAAATCCCAGGGCGCTCAGCCAGTTCTTCAAGGAGGGCGGCTTCCCCACCTGTACCGCCTACCTGGCGCGCCACCGGGTGAGCTGCGCGGGGCTGGTCCCCGGAGCGAGGTACAGCCTGCGCGACGGCGGTGAGCACGCCTCGGGGAAGGCCAACGCCCACGGCATCGTGGGAGTGCGCATGAAGGTCAAGGGCGGAGACGTCGTGGCGCTCTCGAATGGCTCGCGCGTCCTCACCCGGCTGCACGTTGCTCACCTCCGAGTGCTCGTCAAGGGCAGCCGCAAGACCGCCACCGGCGGGCGCTGCCAGCCCGGCGAGTACTACGGACCCCCGCTCGGCACGGCGCCGACCAACCATTCCGCGGGCTCACTGGCCGGCGGAATCGCGCTGACGGGGGAGATCTGCCCGCTGAGCGGCAGCGCGCGCGGCCTCCCCGTCAAGCGGGTGGAGCAGACGGACGAGCGGAGCGGCGGCGCCACGGTCGGCGAGCTCGTGCACGTCAAATAGATCTCGGGTAGGCCGGCGCACATGTGCGCCGGCCCCCGGGCCGATCATGATCGGCCCGGCCGGCCGGAACATGTTCCGGCCGGAACAGCGTTATGCGTTGCGCAACTCCGCCAGAATGCGCTCCAGCCGCGGCTCGGTCTCGCGGTCGACGTGGGTCATGGCGCCCGCGATGCCCGGGTGGACGGCCGCGATCTGTTCGTGCATCGCATGCGCGACGGCGCGGTAGCTCGGGTGCCCCTCGCGGCCGGATCGCAGCTCGATCAGCTGCATCGCCTCGCGCGCGTTGAGCTCGAGGATGAAGCGGATGCGGAAGCCCAGGCACAGGGCGTAGGCGGCCGCGGGGCCGAGGCCACGCTCTCGCAGCCGCTCGTACTCGCGTTCCGAGAGCGCTAGCGCGCGGCGGTAGTCCTCGCCGCACCCGGCCAGCTCCACCTGCTCGGGCACCTCGGCCCCGAGATCGGGGGTGAGCGCCTGCCATTGCACGGTCAGCATGCGATGGCGTTGGAGATCGCGGAAGGCGCCGTAGTCGGCGACGATCTCGAAGCGGTAGCCAACGGCTTCGAATCCACGGCCTGGTCGGTGGCGCCGGTTCGAGCGCTCCCCGACCAGCTCTCCGAGGAGCTGTCCGCGCTCCGTGTCCTCGAGCCGGTCGAGCGTCCTCTGGATGACGCGCTCCGAGCAGCCGCTCGACTCGAACATGAGCGCCGCCAGCAGGTCATCCTCGCTGCCGTGGACACGCAGCAGCTTGACCGACGGCCCGCGCTCCTCGCCCTCGCTCGTCGCGCTCCAGTCCGAGCCGCCGGGCCCAGCGGGAGCCTGCCGCCTGCCGCTGCTCGAGATAGGAGATCCAGCGGCCCCCGCGCTCGGGGCGCTCGATCCGGGCCAAAAAGCTCGGGATCACCGCGCGGAGCTCCTCGAGCATCATCTCTCCGTAGGCGCGGGCCTCTGGCTAGCGGGTGGGCCAGCAGGTGCATGATCAGCTGCTCGTAGGTCTGACCGGTGGCGAAGATGCCCACGTGCGAGAGCGAGCTCGCGGGCAATAGGCCGCGCAGCAGATCGAGCGCCTTGGCCTTGACGGCCCGTGCGTGGGCGGCCGGGGACTCGCCCTCGCCGGCGGGGAAGGCGAGCTCCGCCCAAGCGCGCACGCGGGGCAGCGAGCGGGAGTAGATCGCGAAGAGCTCGTCCATGGCGGCCTCGTACTCGGGCCCGAGCTCCGCCTCGCGGTAGTAGCGGTACCCGCCGGGGGGCTCCGGCAGCGGCGCGTCGTAGGCGATGTAGCGCGTTGACTGCTCGAGGTAGGCCCCCAGCCGGGGCCGCTGGAGGATCTTCGTGAGCACGTTCGAGACCCACTCGCACGCGACATGAGCGCCACCCAGCTGCGCGACCGAGTCATCGCCGTAGCCCACGAAGACGCGGTCATACAGCGTCGCCGCCCGCTGGCCCTCGCTGGCGTGGGCCGCCTCCCCGGCGGGGGGCAGGTCGGCCGCGAACTCATCCAGGAACAGCCGCCGCAGCGTGCCCGGGTAGCGCGAGTAGCGGGCGAACAGCGCGCCCTTGACCGTCTCCGGCAGGTTGACGAGCGCGAACACCGGCCGGTCGAGGTTCGTGAAGTGCGCTCGCAGCCGCTCGCGTTCGGCCTCGGTGAAGCTCTCGACGGGGTACCTCAAGGCGGCCGATCGTAGCGGCG
>CAWEGZ010000004.1:0-45030 GCA_963808655.1 uncultured Solirubrobacterales bacterium | reverse complement strand
GAACTGCCGCCGCAAAGAAGATCAGCGCTACCGCCTCGGTTCCAAGCAACCACCCAAGCATCGGTGTATGCGCCACGTATTCACGAACCGTCCGGAGTTGGGCGAGGACCCGGCCCCGCGCGACGTCCGTGGCGGGAGTGGGGACATTGAGTACGAGCAGCGCGGTAACCAGAAACGAGGCGACATCGATCGTCAGGACCAGGGATGCCCCTAGTAAGCCGGTGAGGACTCCACCCATAGCTGGACCAAGAGCACTCGTGGCCGCCCACCCGATGTTTAGACGGCTGTTCGCTCGGCGCCGCGCCTCCTCACCGCCCGCCTGCTGCGCTACCACTGCACGCAACAGCGCGCGGGAGAACAAGCGCAGCCAGGCCATCTATCGCGGCTAGGAGCAGAATTGGTGCGAGCACCGGGTGCAGCACCAGCGCCGCCAAGCCACCAGTCGTCGCCGCCTGCGCGCAATACAACGCAGCCTGAATACCACGCCGGGCCAACCCCTCGAGCCACGCAACCGCAAAGGTTGCAAGCAGCGCGGGAAGAAAATAAATCGAGATGAACAGCGCCGCGGTGGCGACCGCGCTATGCGTGTGGTCGAAAACGGCGACTGCAATGGCTACTGCACCCAGCGAGTTGCCAAGCTCGTTGACCGTGTAGGCAACCGTTATGCGGCGCAGCATCCTGCCTGCCCTGTCGATTTAGGCACGGGTTATCAGCACTTCCAGGTCACGATACCCTCCTTCCGCCTCACGGGCCATCTACGAGGAAAAGATCGGCGGGCGAACGGGCAAACTTGAGCGCAGGGGAAGAGCTCGCTACCCGAAGATGATCGCCCGCCGGAGACGTATCTAAGCTGCTTAGCGGGGCGTGAGCGGGGGGTTCTTTTACCCTCAGATTCGCAGTCGGGCTGCGAGTGCAGCCGCAAGCGACGGGCAGCGCGCCCGCTCAAAGAAATCCCGGAAAAGAGCGTATCGAATCCGGTGGCGGAGGCATCCAGTTCGAGCGGCGCGAGCAGCCCTGAACGGGGTAGGAACCCGCAATTTGCCGATCAATAGAATCGAGCAAGCGTGCCCCCGCACACCAGTCATGCCGCTTGGATTTCTTTGAGCACTGGCCGTGCCAGCGCATGACGTCCTGATCATCGGGGCGGGCCTCGCGGGCCAGCGGGCTGCCCTCGCTGCCGCGCAGACAGGCGCGACAGTCGGAATCGTCTCCAAGGTCCACCCCGTCCGCTCGCACTCGGTCGCGGCGGCCGGCGGCATCAATGCCGCCCTCAACCCTGAGGACACCTGGGAATCGCACGCCTTCGACACGGTGAAGGGCTCTGACTACCTGGGCGATCAGGACGCGATCGAGATCATGTGCAGCGAGGCGCCGGACGAGATCCTGTGGCTGGAGCACGCCGGGGTGACCTTCCACCGGGACGGGACTGGCCACCTCGGCACGCGGGCCTTCGGTGGCGCCTCGGCAGCACGCACGTACTACGTCGCGGACATCACCGGACAGGCGATCCTGCACGTGCTTTACGAGCAGCTGTTGAAGCATCACGCGCAGCTCGACCGCTACGAGGAGTGGTTCACCACCGATCTTCTGTTAGACGACGATGGCCGCTGCATGGGTGCGATCTGCCGCGATCTCCGTGACGGCCGGCTCGAGGTGATCGACGCCAAGGCCGTGATCCTCGCCTCGGGCGGCGCCGGCCAGGTGTACCGGCCTTCCACCAATGGCCTGATCGTGACTGGCGACGGTATCTCCCAGGCCTACCGGGTGGGCGCCAAGCTGATGGACATGGAGATGGTCCAGTACCACCCGACCACCTTGAGCGGCAACGGGCTGCTGATCACCGAGGGCGCACGCGGCGAGGGTGCGTGGCTGCTGAACGCAAACGGCGACCGCTTCATGGAGAACTACGCGCCCAACAAGCTCGAGCTCGCCTCGCGCGATGTCGTTTCGCGCGCCGAGCAGACCGAGATCAACGAGGGCCGCGGCTTCCCGGATGGCACGGTGGCGCTCGACGTCACCAAGGTCCCTCGCCGCCGGACATTGGAGGCCTTGCGCGAGATCGTGAACATCGGCCGCGACTTCGCCGGGGTGGACATCACGCGCGAGCCGATTCACATCCGGCCGGGTAACCACTACATCATGGGCGGCGTCAAGACCGACAACGACGGCCAGACCACCGTCCCGGGCCTTTACGCCGCGGGCGAGGTGGCCTGCGTCTCGGTCCACGGCGGCAATCGCCTCGGCGCCAACTCGCTGCTCGACACGCTCGTGTTCGGCCGCCGCTCCGGCGAGCACGCGGCCAGGCAGGCGATGCAGATGCAGATGCCCTCGACGCCGGCCTCGCGCCTGGCCGATACCGAGCGCCGCATCGCCTCGATCCTGCGTCGCGAGGGCAATGGCCGCCGCATAGGCGCGCTCAAGGAGGAGCTCGGCAACACCATGAACCAATACGTGGCGGTCTTCCGCGACGCCGAGGGCCTGGATAAGGCCCTCGAGATTGTGCGACGACTGAAGCAGGAGGCGGCGGGCGCGGGCATCGACGACCGCGGCTCGGTCTTCAACCAGGACGTAATCGCCGCGATCGAGCTCGGCTACATGCTCGATGTCGCGGAGGCCACCGTGATCGCCGCCCAGGAACGGACAGAATCACGTGGCGCGCAATACAGAACCGATTTTCCCGAGCGCAACGACGCCGACTGGCTCAAGCACGTTGACATCTCCTTGAACGGCGGCGAAGAGCCAAAGGTCAGCTACTCGGCCGTGACGATGACCCGCTGGCAGCCCGAGGAGCGCACATATTGAGCGAGGGTGCGGAGAAAGGCGGGAATAGTGCGTAAAAGTCCGCACCCTCCCGAACCCAGCGCCCTCGGCCTGACCTAAAAAGACCAACCCCGACCCCACATGAAGAGATGCCCCATTACACGCTGAGAATCCGCCGCTTCGACCCCAATTCCGGCGAGGCCGCGTATTGGGACGAGCACATAATCGACATGGAAGAGCACAACTCGGTGCTTGACGGGATCCTGAAGGTGAAGGACGAGACCGACGGCTCGATTGGCATACGCTGCTCATGCCAGCAGGGCATCTGCGGCTCGTGCGGCGTGAGGATCAACGGCAGGCCCGGCCTGGCGTGCAACACCCACCTTGAGGAGGCCGCTCAGCGGGGCTACGGCGCCGGCTGGAACCCGTCCCAAGAGGACGGCGAGCTCGATAGTGGCGAGGGCCAGCGCACGGAGCTCGTCATGGTCGAGCCGATGGGCAACATGCCGGTGATCCGCGACCTGATCGTCGACATGGACTCCGTGCACTGGCGCAAGATCCAGCGCGTCACTCCCTGGCTGATCAACAAGGAGCCGGTCCCCGAGCGCGAGTACATCGTCCCCCACGAGAACATGGTGGATGTCACCCAGCCCATGTCCTGCATCCAGTGCGGGGCGTGCGTCTCGGATTGCCTCTCGATGGAGATCGACCCGCTCTTTATCGGGCCGGCGGCGCTGGCCAAGGCCTACCGCTTCGTCGGCGACCCGCGCGACGCCGAACATCTGGAGCGCCTGAGCGATCTCTCCGAGGATCCGCACGGCATCTACGACTGCACGCACTGCTTCAACTGCGTGGACGCCTGTCCCAAGGGCGTCGACCCGATGAACCAGATCATGCGGCTGCGCCGGATCGCCGGGAGCGATTTTGAGATCGAGGATGGCAACAACGGCCAGCGCCACGAGAGCGCGTTCGTCAAGAACATCCGCCGCAACGGTCTGCTGCACGAGCCCGACCTGCTCGCCGACTCCTACGGGGGCAAGTTCAATCCCTCAGCCGGCCGCGAGCTGGCGAGCGGCCTGCCCACGGTGATCACGGGCCTCAGGCGCGGCAAGATGACGCCCAAGTCGACCCTTATGCATCCGCACAAGGCGCCGAAGCCCGTGACCCAGATCTTCGACCGCATCGACGCCAAGGAAGAGCGGGTGGAGCTCAACCTGTACGTGAGCGGCTACGAGGACGATGAGAGCCCCGAAACCGGCGGGTCGCCCGGAGGACCTGAAACGCCGGCGGCTGGTGCGCCGGAGGCCTCGGGCCAGATGTCGCAAGAGACCGCCGGCGAGACCGAAAGCCCGGAGCAAGGGACCGCCGGCGAGAGCGAAAGCGAGGAGCGATGAAGGTCGCCTACTGGCCCGGCTGCGTCAGCCGGGGCTTCACCCCCGAGCTCCACGGCTCGATGGCCAAGATCGCCCCCCTGCTCGACATCGAGCTGATCGAGCTCGACCGCGCTTCGTGCTGCGGGGCGGGCGTGATCGAGGAGCACAACCAGGAGCTCGCCGACACGCTCAACGCCCGTACCTTCGCGCTCGCCCAGCAGACCGACGGGCACATGATGATGAACATCTGCTCGACCTGCCAGGGCGCCCAGTCCGAGTGCCAGGAGCGCCTCGACGCCAACAGCCAGTACCGCGACCACATCAACGCCAATCTCAGCGACGAAGGCCTCCGCTACGAAAAGGGCCTCACCAACAAGAACCTGCTGTGGCTGCTGGTCGAGGAGATGGGCCTGGACGAGCTGTCTAGCCGAGTCAGGCGCCCCCTGAGCGGCCTACGGGTCGGGCCCTTCTACGGCTGTTACATCGTCCGCCCCGCTCGCCGGCTGGGCATCGACGAGGACCACCCCCGGGATCGCTACCTGCACATGTTGATCGAGGCTCTGGGAGGCACGGTGATCGACTACGCCGGCGTCTACAAGTGCTGTGGCTTTCCAATCATCACGATGAACAAGCAGGCCTCGCTGGAGATGGCGGGCCGGCACCTGGGCGATGCACTCGACGCCGAGGCCGACTGTCTGGTGGTGCCCTGTCCCCTCTGCCACCTGAACCTCGACCTCCAGCAGCCTGTCGCGGCCAAGGCCGTGGGCAGAGAGCTCGGCCTTCCGGTGCTCCATCTGCCCCAGCTCATCGGACTGGCGCTCGGTCTCGAGCCCAAGGAGCTCGGGCTGAACCGGCACATCGTGCGGCCCACGTCGGTGATCGACTGGACGACCACGGTCGTGGGTGCCGCTGCCGCGTAAGCGCGGCCCGGACCAACCGCGGGGCGGATCAGCTCACACGCGCCGGCGCCGCCCGTGCGGCCGTCGCCTCGAGCTCGTCGATCACCTGATCCCACAGGTCCGGAGGGAGGTCGTGCGCCATCCCGGGGATGATCACCAAGCGGGCGTCCGGGATGGCCTTGGCCGTGGCACGTCCCCCAGAGGGCATCACCAGCTTGTCGGCGTCGCCGTGGATGACGGTGGTAGGCACCCGGATCTCGCCCAGCGACGCGGTTCGGTCTGACGCGGTCGCGATCGCCGCGAGCTGGCGCGCCGACCCGGCGGGATGTATCCCCCGCTCGAAGCAGCGCTCCGCGAGCGCCACGAGGCGGTCGCGCCCGGGGGGATAGCGCCGCGAGCCGATCAGACGATGGGTAGCCTCGAAGTCGCGGATGTAGGCGTCGTGGTCGCGGGGTGCGCGACGAAGCAGCGTGCGCCAGAGCAGCGGATGGGTGAGGCCGACGCGCCGGTTGCCAGTGGTCGACATGATCGAGACCAGCGAGCGCACGCGCTCCGGGTGGCGGGTCGCCAGCGACTGGGCCACCATGCCTCCCATCGAGATGCCGACCGCATGCGCTGCCTCAACGTCGAGCGCATCGAGCAGCCCGGCCGCGTCATCGGCCACATCCTCGAGCTTGTACGCGGCGCCGCGCGGGTCCCGAAGGATCAACTGCCCGCGGCTGGGCACGGGCGCCTCGCGCAGGATCGTGGAGCGACCGACGTCGCGGTTGTCGAAGCGGATGACCCAGAAGTCACGCCGCGAAAGCCGCTCGCAGAACTCGTCCTCCCACAGCACCATCTGCGCGCCGAGGCCCATGATCAGGAGCAGCGCCGGCTGCGTCCTCTCGCCGAAAGTCTCGTAACAGAGCTTGATTTTGCCTACGCGCGCGAACTGTTCGCCTGAGCGCTCAACTGCCATCGCACCAATGTAGGCGCTTGGCTACGATGGCGTCACTGGACTGTCTGGGGACCAATCCACGACCCTAAAAGGGGGAAGTTCTTTTGAGGTATTCGTCGCGGGGAGCAGTCGCGGCTGCGATCGTCGTTCTGGCGGTCGCCGGCTGCGGTGGATCTTCGAAGAAAACGACACACAAGACCGGGACGCAGGCATCGACCGCGACCACGTCGACCTCGTCAACTGGGACGTCGTCAACTACCGGCTCGCATCCGCTGACCAAGTCGCAGTACGAGGCACGGCTGAGTCCGCTGCTCAACCAGCGCATCGCCCCGGCACTGAGGAGTGCTCTCTCGAATGGGAGCGCCAGGAATCCGCAGAAGCTGACCACGGCCGCCAACCTGCTGAAGGAGGCTCAGCACGCGATGTCCTCGCTGACACCACCCACCCGGGTCGCCGATCTGAACCGGCAGGCGGTCACCATCCTCGGCTCGCTCGGCAACGATCTATCGAAGATGAGCAGCAGCCTGCGCTCCCACAACACCTCCGGCTACCAGAGCGCCGCGAGGTCGGCGGTGAGTGAGGCGCTGAAGATCCAGCGCGTTGGAAACGAGTACACCGCGCGCGGGTTCTAGGTGTAGGAATCGGGCTCGATCGCGGGGGCGCCCAGCGCGGCCCGCGATCGAGGTCGGCCCGGCGGAACTACCGCGGCCCGCGATCGGGCTCGATCCCGCCCGCCCCCAACTCGAACGCGCCATGCAGCGCCCGCACCGCATGCGGGACATGCTCGGCACGGATCACGCATGAGATCTTGATCGGCGAGGTCGAGATCATCTCGATGTTGATGCGCTCCTCGCCAAGCGTCTCGAACACCTTGGCTGCGACCCCGGGGTGCGAGCGCATCCCCGCTCCCACGATCGAGACCTTGCCGATCTGCCGGTCGGTGTCCATCTTCGCGATTCCCAGGTCTGTGGCCACGGGGCTGAGCGCCCGCTCGGCGTCAGGCAGGTCCTGCTGGGGGATCGTGAATGAGACCTCGGCGTCGCGGCCGTCCCCGAGCGGCTCGTTCTGAATGATCGTGTCGACGATGCAGCCGGCATCGGCCAGCGCGGTGAAGATTGCGGCCGCTGCGCCAGGCCGATCGGGTACGCCCAGCAGCGTGATGCGCGCCTCCTCGGTGGAGTGGGTGACTGCAGTTACAAGCGGTCGTTCCATCGTCTCTTCCTCTGAGAGCACAAAGGTACCCGGCCCGTCATCGAACGACGAGCGACAGTGGATCCGAACGCCGTGGTTGCGGGCGTACTCGACCGAGCGCAGCTGCAGCACCTTGGCGCCTGAGGCGGCCATCTCGAGCATCTCTTCGAAGCTCACGACCGACAGCTTGTGGGCGTCGGGAACGAGCCGGGGGTCGGCCGAGAAGACTCCCGCCACGTCCGTGTAGATCTCGCATACCTCCGCCCCGACCGCGGCGGCCACCGCAACGGCGGTGGTATCCGAGCCGCCCCGCCCGAGCGTGGTCACGTCCCGGCTCGTGGAGACGCCCTGGAAGCCGGCCACCAGCACGATCCGATCCTCCGCGAGGGCCTCCCGGATACGGTCGCCGCGAACATCCAGGATGCGCGCCTTGGTGTGCGAGGTGTCGGTGACGATGCCCGCTTGGGAACCGGTCAAGGAGATGGCCCGGTGCCCCAGGTCGTTGATCGCCATCGCGCACAGGGCGCAGGAGATCCGCTCGCCGGTCGAGAGCAGCATGTCCATTTCGCGCCTGTCCGGATAGGGCGAGACCTCCTCGGCCATGGCAATCAGGTCGTCGGTCGTCTGACCTCGAGCGGAGAGCACCGCCACCACCCGATTGCCCGCCTCTCGCTGCCCCACGATGCGGCGGGCCGCGCGCTTGATGCGCTCCGCGTCGGCGACCGAGGTGCCTCCGAACTTCATCACGACCGTCGACGCGCGCGCCTGATCCGCGCGCGCCTCCAGCGCCAGCGCTTCGCTCTCCAGGCTCATACGGCGCGGCGGCCGACCAGCGCCCGACCGAGAGTGAGCTCGTCGGCGTACTCCAGGTCGGCGCCCACGGGCAGTCCGCTGGCGAGGCGCGTGATCGCCACCTCAGGCGTCCGCTCGCGCAGCACGCCGGCAATGTGCAGCGCCGTGGCCTCGCCGGTGGTGGTCGGATTGGTCGCGATCACCACCTCGCGCACCTCTCCCTGCTCGACTCGCGCGAACAGCTCCGAGAGCTTGAGGTCCTCAGGATCGACGCCGTCGATCGGCGAGAGCGCCCCACCGAGCACGTGGTAGCGGCCCCGAAACTCGTGGGTGCGCTCGATCGAGATCAAATCCGAGGGCTCCTCGACCACGCAGATGACCTCCGGCTCGCGGCGCTCGTCGGCGCAGATGCGGCAGATCGGATCCTCGGTGAGGTTGAAGCAGACCTCGCAGCGCCGGATCCGCTGCTTCACCTCGCGGATCGCGTCCGCGAGCGCAAACGCCTCCCCGTCCGCCGAGCGCAGGATGTGGAATGCGAGCCGTTGCGCGGTCCGCCCGCCGACCCCGGGGAGCCGGGAGAGCTCGGTGATCAGTCGCTGGACGGGAGGCGCGTACATCGCGCCCGGCTATAGCCCCAGCCCGCCGAGCCCGCCGGTGATCCCGCCAAGCCTCGAGGAGGCAAGCTCCTGGGCGGCACGGAGGCCCTCGTTGACGGCGGCCAGCACCATGTCCTGGAGCAGCTCGGGGTCATCCGGATCAATCGCCTCCGGCGCGATCTTGACCGACCTGACGTGCAGGTCCCCCGTGACCTCGACGGTCACCATGCCGCCCCCGGCCGAGGCATCGACGACCTCGTCCTTGAGCGACTCCTGGGCCTGCACCATCTCCTGCTGCATCTTCTGGACCTGCTTGAGCATCTGCTGCATGTTCGGCTGTTGTGGCATGACCAGTGGTTCTCCTCGTCTAGTTCTCCTGGGCCTCTCGTTGCTCGGAATCGTCCTGCACCGGGAGCTCCTCGGCATCGAACTCCTCGATGAAGCGGCGCACCAGCTCCTCGCCAGACAGCGCCGGCTCCCCGCCTCCGGACTCGTCGTCCTCCCCCAGCTCGTAGCGGAGCGCGAGCGAGCACCCGCTGACGCCTCGCCACACGTCGGAGGCCAGCCGCCGGTGATCGTCCTGCTCGGCCTTGCGCTTGAGAAAGGCGGCGCCGGCGGGGAACGCCAGCCTGAGCTCGCTGTCCGACGCATCCACAGGACGGGCCTCGGCGAGCAGGGCCGCAACCAGGGCGTTCTGCTCGCGGACCTGGGTCACGACCGCGGGCCACAGCTCGACGGCGCGATCAAGGTCGATCGAGATCGCGGGCGCCGACGCCGCGATTGGAGCCGGCGCCGAGTCGGCCTGAGGCCTCGCAGCGGCGGGCGCGGACGGCGCCTGGCGGGCCGGCTGACCAGACACGCCACCCTGTTCCAACCGCTCGAGCCGTGCGAGCAGCGCCGTGGTCGAGGGATCTACCTCGGGCGCGGCGCTCTTGATCAGCACGAGCTCGAGCTGAATCTGTGCCTGGGCGCCGTTGGCGGTGGCCTCGAGCGCCGCCGCGATCAAGTCGAGCAGCCGCACCACGTCGGTGCGCGAGACCTGCGCGGCCTGCTCCGCCAGGCGACGGTCGCGCTCGGGGGTCATGCGCAGCTCGAGCGGCAGCTCGCCCAGTACCTGCACGGCGAGCAGTTCGCGGGCGAAGGTCTCGAGGTCCCGCAGCACCTGGCCGGGGTCGCGGCCCGAGTCGGCCAGGCGGGCCGCTGAGCGCAGCGCCTGCGCGGGGTCGCGAGCGGCGATCGCCTCGATCGAGCCACGGAGCAGCTCGTCGTCGGCCACCCCCACCACCGCGATCACGTCGGCTGGTGAGATCTGCTCGCCGTGCTTGTAGGTGCGCAGCTGCTCGAGCGTGCCCAGCGCGTCACGGAAGCTGCCCGTGGCATGGCGCGCGATCAGCGCCAGCGCGTGCTCGTCGATCCCGATCTGCTCCTGGTCGGCGACGCGCCGCAGCACGGTCACCACCTGCGGGATCGAGGGCCGCCCGAAGTCGAAGCGGTGGCAGCGGTCGACGACCGTCGGCAGGACCTTCTGAGGCTCGGTTGTGGCGAGCACGAAGATCGTACGCGGCGGCGGCTCCTCGAGCGTTTTGAGAAAGGCGTTCCAAGCCTGGGAGGAGAGCATGTGCGCCTCGTCGAGGATGTAGACCTTGTGCCTGCCGGAGACGGGTGCGTAGGCCACGCGCTCGCGCAGATCACGGATGTCGTCCACCGAGTTGTTGGAGGCGGCGTCCATCTCGATCACGTCGAGCGAGGTGGCGGCCTGAATCGCGGTGCACGACTCGCAGCGCCCGCAGGGCGAGGTTGTCGGGCCATGCTCACAGTTGAGGCAGGCCGCGAGGATCTTGGCCATGCTGGTCTTGCCCGTCCCGCGCGCGCCCACGAACAAGTACGCGTGGTGCACCTTGCCCTGCTCGACGGCGTTGCGCAGCGTGCGCACGACGTGCTCCTGGCCCACCACCTCCCCAAACGTGCGGGGGCGATGGCGCCGGTAGAGAGAGGGGCCGGTGGACACGCGGATCGAGTCTAATCGGGGAGTAAGCCGGTGCACATGTGCACCGGCCGTGAGCCGGAACATGTTCCGGCTCACTAGGGCCGGCTCATGAGCCGGCCCTAGGGGGCGCGCATGCGCGCCCCCCTAAATAAGCAAGTGGACCGTGCACCCTCCGTCGATGCCGGTGGCCGGGTGGCGGCCGTCGTCGCGCGGCTCCGGTCCGGCGCTCCCACAACGCCTGAAGGGGACCGCTTAAGGCTGCTTCCTTCCGGACCTGACCTGATTCACGGATCTCCATCGTCGCGGGACCGAACCATCGACGCCACGGACGGGGCGCCAACCCCGGGCCTGGCCCCTCGGGAGGGGATTCAGCCCCGCTAGAGCGGTTTGCGGGTACAGGGCACCGCTAGCACCCCGCCTAGCACGGTCCAAGGTAGATCGTAGCTCGCGCTCCCAGGGGCGTCGCTACTCGCCGGTATCGTCTGGAGGCGTGTCCATCGGAGTGATCGGTCTGGGCTACGTGGGCCTGCCGCTCGCGGTCGCTTTCGCCGAAGCGGGCGAGCGCGTCGTGGGAGTGGACCTCGACGAAAGCAAGGTCGCTGCTATCGCAGCCGGCGAGTCCTACATCGAGGACGTCTCGAGCGAGCGGCTAATAGCCACGCGCAAGCTGCTCCGGGCGAGCACCCACTACGCCCCGCTGGCGCGCACGGACGCGGTGGTCATCTGCGTGCCGACGCCGCTGACCGCAAACCGCGAGCCGGATCTCTCAGCGCTGTTGAGCGCTGCCCGCGAGCTGGGGCGCGTGCTCCAGACGGGGCAGCTCGTGGTGCTCGAGTCGACCACCTACCCGGGCACGACCCGGGAGCAGCTCGCGCCGCTGCTCGAGCGCGAGTCCGGCCTACAAGTGGGCGAGGGGCTGAACGTGGCCTACTCACCCGAGCGGGTCGACCCCGGGCGCACCGACTTCACGCTCGCCAACACGCCCAAGGTGATCGGAGGGCTCACCAGCGAGTGCGTGGCGCGCGCGACGGACCTCTATGGCCGCATCTGCGGGCACATCGTGAACCTCTCGAGCCCCGAAGCGGCGGAGCTGACCAAGCTACTCGAGAACATCTTTCGCTCGGTCAACATCGCGCTCGTCAACGAGCTCGCGATGCTGGCGGAACGGATGGGAATCGATATTTGGGAGGTCGTCGACGCGGCCGCCACCAAGCCCTACGGCTTCATGCGCTTTGAGCCGGGGCCCGGGATGGGCGGCCACTGCCTGCCGGTCGACCCGTTCTACTTGAGCTGGCGGGCGCGGGAGTTCCACTTCCAGACCGAGTTCATCGAGCTGGCGGGCAAGATCAACCAGCAGATGCCCTACCACTGCGTGCTGCGAATCGAGCGGGCGCTGAACGAGCAGGCCAAGCCCGTCAATGGATCCAAGATCGCGATCCTCGGCGTGGCCTACAAGGCCGGCATCGGCGACACCCGCGAGTCCCCGGCGCTGCAGATCATCGCCGAGCTGCAGGCCGGCGGCGGCGAGCTCGTCTTCCACGACCCGTACGTGGCCGCGCTGCCCGAATTCGGTCTGGTGAGCGCCTCGCTCGAGGACGCGGTCGCCGACGCCGATGCCGTGGTATTGGTGACCGCCCATCCGGACATCGACCACGTGTCACTCGCGCGCGAGGCCAAGCTGTTCGTGGACCTCCGGGGCGCGACCCGGCATGCCGCGGTCGAGAACCTGGTCGGGCTTTAGCCGGTCCTAGAGCGCCGCGGCCTCGGCCTTGAACGCTCGCGTGAGCGCGAGTTTCAGCGGAGCATGACGCCACAGGGCGTCCTCGGCGGCATACCACCAGAAGTAGCCGCCGGCGAAGTACGGCAACCCAGGGTCGAGGGAGTAAGCCCAACGCATGATCTGAGCGGCCCGAGCGCGGGTCTTGGGCGTGACCGGGTGCTGGAGGCCCACTTCTCCGAAGCCGAGAGCCGCGTGCGGAAAGATCGCATGCAGGCGCTTCAGGTGAGCGGCGATGGTGGCCGCGGCCGGCTCCCGACCACCGCACTGCGTGGGGTAGTAGGAGAGGAGGACATAGTCGAGCCCGCGGGCGACCGACGTCGGCACGAAGCGGCGCGCAAACTGAAGCGGGGTCAGCTCGGCACGCCCGTCGCCGCAATGGTCAGGGCCGAAGTCGTTGGCGTACAAGGTCAGTGCGGTCCTGCCGCCGGCAACGGCGATGACGCGGTAGACGGCGATGAGCTTGCGGGCGACCGTCCGGGGGCGGCCCGTCCAGCTGCCGTTGACCTCGTTTCCGATCTCCCAGATCGCCACGCGGTCTTTGAGGCGAGCAACATACGAGCGGGCTCGCGCGCGCAGCCCGGGCACCGAGATCGCGCGCTCGTCCGAGGAGTCGAGCAACTCCCCCATGACCGCGGCGTGCCTGGCAATGCGGGCGACGGGCTGTGCATAGTGGGACGCGGGCTCGTGCACATCGAAGTACACGCGCACCGTGGGCCGGTCAGGCAGCGCTCGTAGCCCGGCGAGCACCCCGTCGAGGTCGGCGAGCCGGTCGATCGTCACCCCGTAGAGCGGAGTGGCACGGGCCGCAGCCGCGGGCGCGGTTTGCGCGGGCGCCAGCGCGAACGCCACCAGACATCCAGTGAACGCCTCACGCGCGGTCATCGCGAGTACTTTGACGCCTTCGCGGGGCGCGTAGAATCCACGCGACCGGGCGCGTAGCTCAGTGGGAGAGCGCTCGCTTCACACGCGAGAGGTCGCTGGTTCAAGCCCAGCCGTGCCCATCTTTAGAAAGCCCCGCTAATGCGGGGTTTCCTTATGCTGGGGGAGCCTCGCGTTGCGGGACTCAGAGAGGCTCGGCGGGCGTGCTGGTGCCCATTGGTGCCCAATCGGACGCCGTCCACGAGCGCCCGCAACCGTTTGCGCTCGGCCGGGTCGGTGCCATCACGTGCGCGTAAATCCGCACCGTCACGTCCGTATCTGCATGCCCGAGCATCTTCTTCACCCTAGGTAGTTCGTAGCCGCACGCAATCAGCAGCGAGCAGCAGGTATGCCGCAGCGTGTGCGGCGTCAGGCCCTCGGGCAGTGGCGGCAAATCCACCGCGATCCGACGCTCATTCGGGAGCTCGAGCGCCTTGCCGAACACGCGGTTTCGCACGTTGTCCCGGCTGAACTTGCGCCCGGTCCTTGTCGGGAATACCAAGTCGTAGGGGCCGAGGTGCGCGTATCCGGCCTTGTAGGTCGCTAGTGCCTCTTGCAATGCCGGGAGCAGGTCCACGTGGCGCACGCCCGCCTCTGACTTCGCGTCGGCCACGTACAGCCTAGGCGCTGCCAAGTCCACGTGGCGCCAGCGAAGCGCCAGCATCTCTTCGAGCCGCAGCCCGCCAAACACAAGCACGGCGAGCATCGCCCTTCGCGGGACATGCTGCTGATCGGGCCGCGCTCGGCGATCTCTCTCGCCCGCGGCATCAAGCAGCGCCTCGATCTGATCGGCACGGTCAAGCCACACGGCCGGTGGTCTGCCGACCTTCAGCTTCCGGTTCTTAGGATTGACGCGCAGCGGGTTTCGCTGGATCAAGTCGTACTCGTCCGCCAAATCAAGAATCTGCCCGAGCCGAATCAGCGTGTTGTTGATCGACTCCGCGGAAAGCTGCCGCTCGGCGACCTTCGCCTGTCGGTAGCGGTCAACCTCGCCGACCGTGATCTGCGTGAGCCGATGCTTTGCGAAGAACGGCAGCAGATGGTGGTTAGCTGCCATTCGTAGTCGAGTGCGGTCCGCGGCGCGACTCGCGGCGCTTAGCCTCGAACCACGCCGACGCGAACGTGTGGAAGTCCGGGTCCTCGGCCGGCGCTGGTTTCAGCCACGCGAGACCAATTGCGTATGAGGGGGCCACGTACACCCGGACGCGGCCACGGATCAACTAGAGAAGCCGTCATTCCTCAACGTTTTGCAAACCCCAACGTGTGACCGGCTTGTGACAAAGGGAGATGGACAGTAGCCTGTACCTGCTGTGAAAGTTCTTCGCGTGCTCGGGTTCATCGCGGGTTTGCTTTTCGCACTCGCTGGCGTCGCGCTCCTCCTGGCTGACGCGACTACTTCGAGAAATGGGCTGACCGCCACCGGATGGGCGGTAACGGCCGTTTTGCTAGTGCTAGGTATCGGACTCCTTACGGCCGCGGTTCGGACGAAAGCCGGACGCCCGTGTCCAAGATGTGCATTGAACGTCAAGAGGGGCCTTGTGATTTGCCCCAATTGCGGTTTCGACTTCAACACGCTTCTGCCGCCTCGGTCCCATGCCCAGCCACCAGCTAGCGCCAGCTGAGTAGAAACTTGGTTGCGGCTGCCGCATAGAACCGAAGATCGGCAGTTGAAGATCGCCCGCGCAGGCCCCGCGGAAAAACGAGACTGACATGGTCCAGTCCGAGCAGCTCTACCCGTCCGCAGGTCGCTCGCGCGCTACTAGAGAAATTTGAAAACGCCGCGCTTAGCCGCCGAGAACTCTTCCTGGGTAACGACGCCCTGGTCTCGTAGCTGCGCAAGTTTAATTAGTCGCTCTCCAGGGCGCGCGCACCCAAACAGGTTGTCCCATAGCGGCGGCGCGAGCGCACTACACGATGGCGCGGAGCACCGCGTCGCGAACGGGGCCGTCAGACAAGCCATGGCATGAAGCTACAACCGAAATCGCTGGCGGATACCAATTCACCGCACCACGATGGCGAGCCGGCAGCCCGGCGAGACTCCCTCGAGTTTTCTCACTAACTCCGCGCTAAGCCCGAGCTCGATCGATCCAGCACCGCCAAACGACCCGTCGGGACGCCGACGGGCGACGAACAGCGCCTCAAGCCTCCCGTCGCCCGCGCGGCGCGTGCCGGTGACCGCGAACTGCTCCTCGCGGCGCAGTTTGTGCTTGACCCACGCGGCGGTCCGCGACCCGGAGCGTACGTCGCGTCGAGCCGTTTCGCTAGGACGCCCTCCATGCGCAGCGCGGCAACGCGGGAGACAAACTCGTCGGGCTCGTCCACCACGATGCTTGCCGGTGTGCGCCACGCGGGTCCGTCAAGCGGGAGCTCGGCGAGGAGCGCCCGGCGGTCCCGGTAAGGAAGCTCTCGGGTCGAGCGCCGGTCCAGGGGCAGGAGATCGAAGACCTGCAGCATCGCCGGGTAAAGCGGGACGGTTGAGCCGACCAGGCGGCGTCTAAGCCGCGCGAAGTCCGGCTGTCCATCGGAGCGAAGACAGACGAGCTCCCCGTCGAGCGTGACCCGCCGCTTGCCGAGCACGTCCGCGATTTCCGCTAGCTCAGGGAAGTCCGCCGAGCACTCCCGCCCCTTGGGCGTGCGCAGGCCCACAGACCGGCCGTCGTAACGCAGCTGGGCGCGGCAGCCATCCCACTTGATCTCGAGCGCCCATCCTTCCCCGTGTGGGACCGGACCTGGCTTGGGCGCGGCGTCTTTCGCACGCTCGGCCAGCATTCTCGCGGCCTCTGCAATCGCGACCAGGGCTTCCCCGAGCTTGCCGGGGTCGCTCCTCGGCCGCCGCAGCAGCGTCTAATTGCGACCGGAGCTCAGCCAGCGCTTCGGTGGTGCTTGGTTCTCTCGGTTGCTCGCCCATTGCCTTCGCTCCCGAGCGGCCTGCCGTGGTGCTTGCGGCGATGAAAGCATCCACGTCCGAGCGCCGGATCCTTACCCGGCGTGGCCCGATCCGGATCGCTCGCAACTTCCCACGGTCCACCCAGTTGCGGATCGTCCGCTGGTTCAACTTAAGCAGCGCCGCGACCTGTGCAACCGTCAGGAACTCGTCGTCCGGCATGCGTGAACTGAATCAAACCGAGGGATAATCAGCGCACTGCATGCGTAACTGCCGGTCTGGGACGCGCGCGGGCCCGACCCGACGGCGTTTTTGATTTACGCAGGGTTCCGCGACGACAGCTTGAGTATTCCGATTCACGCCGAAGCAGTCGTAGGACGCCAGCACGGCCGAAGGCCTCTTACGTCGCTCAGTGGGAGGCTGGTGTTGGATCGGTGTTGTCGGGCCGGTGGGTTTGGCTCTCGGCCGGTGGCGGGCTGACTCTCTTTGTCGCTGTCGGCCGGGTGGTCTGACCGTCTTTGGCTGTGTCGCCCGTGACCGACCGAGGACCGCCGGCGTGACTTGATAGGAGCGTGGCTGCGCCCCGACTGAGCGGTGTCCGCCGGAGGTCCGCTTCGTCAAGCACGCCAAGCGGGTAATCTGATCCGATTGACGCACGCGCGGTGGCGCTGGCCGTGGTGCGCGACGGGACCGAGAGCTTCCCGGTGGCGTTCTGCGACCAGCACGCTCTAAAGATCCGCGTGCTGTCGGACTACCGGGATCAGATCATCAGCGAGCGCACTCGGATGATCAACCGGCTGCGCTGGCACCTGGTCGCGATCGCTCCCGAGCTCGAAGCCCAGCTCAACCCGGCCTCGCTGCGGGGCCCGCGGATCTGCGCGCGTCTGAGACGCCAGCTCGCCAGGCTGACCCCAAGCCCGCAGCTGAGAGTTGCCCGGCTGCTTTTGCGGCGCATCTCGGAGATCGTGCGCGAAGAGCGCGAGCTGTTCACCGAGCTCACCGGCCTGATCGATGCGCATTGCCCTCAGCTGCTTGCCCAGCCCGGCTGCGGACCGGTGACCGCCGCGATCATCATCGGTCACACCGCCGGTGCTCAGCGCTTCCCCACCGACGGACACTCCGCACGGCACACCGGCACCGCACCCCTCCCCGCCTCCAGCGGCAAGATCCAACGCCACCGCCTGCACCGCGGCGGCGATCGCCAACTCAACCGCGCGATCCACATCATCGCGCTCTCCCGCGCCAACACCGACCCCGAAACCCGCGCCTATCTCGCTCAAAAACAGGCCCAAGGCAAAACCAAGCTTGAAGCCATCCGCTGCCTCAAACGCCACCCCGCGCGCCGCACCTGGCACCCGCTCTACACCACCGAGGCCCTCGCCGGCCCTCCGTGCTAATCACTCACTCAAACCCGGAAATACCGAACTTCACTCGACATAGGAGCAGCCAAAGCGATTGCAACGGCCACGGGCACCGTGAACGTGCAAGCGATCGCGGGGGATGACGCTTTCCGCGCGGAGGGGGTCTCTGGAGCGACGGCGGCGGAATGCCGCGGTGCGAGCAAAGGGGGACTCGGGATGCGAGTATCTGAGGCCCTCGGCAAGTGGCCTGAATCTCCTGCCGCGGACTGCTGATGGAGCTGATGTCGATCTCGCTGGGGATGGGTCCCATCAGCGGCCGGCGGCAGATGCTTAGAGAGAGGAATTCCAGATGGGCGTTCACTACTTGGAGATCGTCAGCAACGACGTAGACACCCTGGCCGGGCTCTACCAGTGCATGTTCGGACTCTCCTTCGGTCCCCCTGATCCCGACCTCGGGTGGGCCCGTGTCGCGACCGACGCGGACGGAGCTCTGGTCGGCATCCGGAAGCCGCTGGCGGCGCATGAGCAGCCGATCATGCGGACATACCTCGAGGTCGAAGACATCCGCCAAGCCGCGAAGAAGGCCGAAGAGTGCGGCGCGATGATTGCCTATCCCCCAACCCGACAGGGCAACCAAGGCACCTTCGCAATAGTGATCCACGGCGAAGTGGAACACGGCCTCTGGCAACGCTAGCCGAGGCCGGGCGAGACGCGCTCTGGCCGTTCCCCATGCCGCGCGATGCGGAAGTACGGCTACGGCCGGCTGGGCGGCCCGCGTTGCCAAGCGAGCAGGTCTCGCTCCCGCGGGCGGGGGTCTGGTTTAGTTGGATCGGTTGAGGTGATCGCTATGGACCCCAGAAGTTCGGAACCATTTCTCCGTCTCCCTCGACGCGTGGACCGAAGATGAGCACCTCGAGACCCTCCCGACCGGCTTCGAAAGACCGTACCGTCCCGGGGCTGACCCGCACCGCATCTAGCTGCGTCAGATCTACTAGCTCGTCATCGAGCTTTACGCGTCCCGAACCGGCCAACACGACGTAGACCTCCTCGGCTTCACGATGCCTGTGAGCAAAGGCCTCGCGTTGACCCGGCTTGATGATCAGGTAGTTGACGCCAGTCTGCTCCGCCCTTAGTTCCTCGCGGGGGAAGCGCGCCTCCTGAGTGTTCGAGAGACCGTGCTTGAGCGCCGAGTCCTCGACCTCCCGTAGATTCTTCTTCGCGTAGCCCATGGGCGCGGAGCCTAATGCCGCGCGGTCCAGGCGTACGGAGCTGCCTGAGCACCGCGAACACATCAGAGCAGGTGTCTCGTTGGCGCTCGGTTGTGGCCCTCCCATTCGCCAAAAGCAGGGCGCGTCCTCTGTCGCCTTTGCGCTCGTTCGGGCCGGCGGCTGCGGGCGACTGCCCTCGTGGCGAAGCGCTCGTCCGGCGTCAGCGATTCGCGTGATCGAGGCGTCGCCATCATTCCGATCGTGCGGTCGGTGGCGTCCGGAGCGTGGAAGCGATCGTCCGCCACATGCGTCCGCGCAAATCCAGGCTCTCCTCGACGAGCTCGGGATGATCGTCGAGCTTCTCAAGGCGAGACCGGAGACGTCGCGGGTCGAGCTCTGGGTTCGAATCCGTCACGGACGCCCCGGTGTCGGCGCCCACTCGCCGCGTTCACGAGCCACGAATTCCGAGTTCAGCGATCGGAAATATGGTAGGATCGTGATGCGTTTGGTGAGCCCTTAGCTCTTCTCGGTTTCCGGCCGGCTTTCAGTCAGAGGGGCAGAGAGGCGGTCGGCCACTGCCACCGCACAAACATAGGAGAGAGGGCGTGAAAAGCCGGATTCAACGGGGCGTGAGCGCCCTCGCACTGAGCGGCGTGGCGACACTCGCGATTGGCGCTGCGGCTTCGGCGGCCCTTCTTGGTTCTGTTTCGCCTGCCGCTGCGTCATCAAGAACGCACTACTGCGGCTACGTACCGTTTGGCAAAGGCTGGTATCTGACCGCGAGCCGAAACGTGAGCTGTCCGGGTGCACGACCCGTCTTTCACGGGTTCTTCCGCAAGCCAGCTTGCAACCGGTGGCCAGGCAGCTGCACAGTTCGGCCTTACCACTGTCACTCCTGGTTCAACCCCCCAGCGGACGTGGGACACGTCCGCTGCACGGCCGGCGGAAATCGACTCATCAGGTGGAATAGCGTTCATTGACCGACGTGATCCCGGTGCCACTCCCGGCGGCGGATCGTGACTTCCTGGCCGCGGCCTGAAAGCAGGTAACGGCATCGACGTATCCGTTGAACATGGCCTCGAGGGGGCGTCACGATGTTCTGGTCGTACGGCTTGATGGCTATCCAAGAGTCCGAGCCGGGGTTGTCGAAACCGCCGCGGTTGAAGCGGCGCTTCAAGAAACCGCTTCAAGGTCTGAACATATTGACTCTTCGCGCGGAGTGCTCCCTTCCTCAGAATGCAGCACCGCCGTCGAGACTGTTGCTGCTCGATCGAACCGACACTCTCGGTTCCACTGGGGAGAGTGCTGCTTTCGTGGCAATGCAATCGCCAGCTGATGCGACTGCCGGTAAGGCCTTCCCGCCGGCGCCATTCCGTCTCATGAGCCCAGATTGGGAAAGCAGTCGTCTGCTAGATCGCGCTTTCCGAAACCAGCGCACCGATGCTCCGCCCCGCGACCTTTCAGGACCCCGAACTCCGCTGACGCCGCGCTACCGGCCTGAGCCGGCCGCCAAGATCCGGCGGAGCAGGTACAAATCAACAAGCAGGGGGACGACGAACACCAGGCCCCACCAACGGCCCGTGGCACAGAGCACAACGACGACGACGGTGATCCAAACGGCCAGCAGCAGCCGGATCACCAGCGATGACTTCCGGTGTCGCAGATCCCAGTTCATTGTTGCCGGACAGTACTCCCAACCGGTCCTCTCTGGCATCGTCCGTGAGACGATCACGATCAGGTAATCCGCGTGATCGCGTTTCCGTGCGCTCCAGCCGACGACCTCGAAATTCCGATCGTAGAAGCGGTCACCCGGCACCGTCCCAGCGCGTAACTCCTTTGCCACGAAGGCAGTCGCCCGCAGCCGTCGGCCCGGACGAAGTGCTTCGGCGACGTAGCAGTGGTCCGGGGCGCGGGATTCGCGCGCGCGACTTAGACCAGTGAAGTTGTGTACGCCGCACCGGTGATCTGCGCTGTGCCGGCCGGATACCGCGGGATCGCCGCGAGGTATTCGTACGCCCTGACCACGACTTGCAGGGTTGCCGCATCGGTTTGCGGGAGCGCCTGAAAGACGGGCTCCCCTTCGGCGAGTACCACCGCCTCGTCCGGTGCCGAAATCACGATTGGGGTGTCAGAGCCCGACGCCGGCAGCGTGTCGTCGGTGAACCACAGCACGCCACCTGGCAGCACCGTGCCAGTGAACTGCGCCCATTTCGCCTGCTCGTCTCCCTTCTGCATAGGAAAGCCGGGCGCGAACATCGGCGTCACGATCGGCCGGCTCGTCGTCGCGTCGACCTGTCGCGTCACGTAGCTGTAAAGGTCGCTCGTTGTGAAAACGTGCGTCGGTCGCAGCCTCGTGCCCGTTGTATCGGTGAGCACCTCGCGGCCCTTTGCCAGGTCCGCGTACAGGTTCGCGATGCCAAACGTGGCGTTGCCGCTCACCGCCGTGGCAGCACCGAGGACCTCGCTGATAGAACGTACCCGTTGACGCTCTCCTCGAGCTGCTGCTGCAGCTGCCTGCCGATTACCGCGTCGAATGAACCACCGCCCCCAAAGCCGCGGTCAGCGAGCTGCAGGGAGATCGTCGCCATTCCGGCCGCCGTGCCGACCTGGGCTGACTGGAACGCCGTGCTTGGGTCGGTTTCAGTGATCGCCGCGCCCTCCGTTTGCATGCTGGTGCCCGCAGTCGAGCTGAACGCCGGCAGGTAGAATCTCAAGCCCATGGGGCGGCAACGCGATGGTGGTGCACTGGTCGGCGAACACGCGATGGCTGCCTCGGAACGGGGCCCATGCCTCGGTGATGAAGAAGGGCGAGACGAACGCCGCACCACCACCAGCTGCGGACGCTGTAGCGCCACCACCAGTTCCGAGGGCCCGTTCCTCAAGTTTGCGCTCGTTGATTGCCACCTCCCGGTCCCGGGCTTCTTCGCGCAGCGCCCGAAGCACACGCCGGCCCTCTGGCGACCCACGTCGCACCTCGTGGACGAGCTCCGAGTCGTAGCGCTGCAGGCGCTCCTCGGCGGCTCGCGCCTCGGCAGGCCGCAACCTCGTCGCGCGCCGCGACCGTCCCGACGTCCAGGTAATAGGAGTGTGGAGAGTCGGGGCCATATGTCGCGGGGTTCGGCAATAACCCGCAGGCTCTCGCCGTGCTCGCTGCTTCTCCCGTTCAACCTGGCGCAACACCGCCGCGCGTTGCTCAAGCTCAGCGGCGAAGCGCGTCTCGCGCTGGAACTGCTGCCAGTCCGGGCCCTTCATCCGCCTACCGGCGTTCCGCAACGCCAAACGCGACGCCGACCAAAGCAAATTGTCGCGGCTCTGCTCGATGCGCTCCCTCGTTCGCTTTACGTGATCTCGCTGGACGTGCGTCCAGGCATGGTCCGCTTCCGCGGCGCGCTGCTCCGGCGTTTCCTGCTGGGGGACTGGTTTTTCGCCCCCCGCGCCTTTGCTTCAGCAATCGACCTTGAGGCGCTGTTCGGCGCTCAGCTGCGCACGGCGGGAATAGAACCGTTCCATGAACTCGTAGTCGGTGAAGACTGTGAACGCCGTGTTTCGCTGTCGGCCCTTGCGCTTCCCCATGTCGGCACCGTACAGATCCGGTCAGCAGCAGCGTTCTATTTATCCCCGGAACGGAAGCGCCCACATCGGCACCAGTGCGGTAGCTGGTCTGGGCGCAGCCTGTGCACCGACCTCAAACGCGCCGGCAACCTCTGCTTCTCGCGCGCGGTGTCAACCTCGTTTAGTCGGCATCCTCGTGCGTCGCGATGCGCGCAATAGCCTCCTCGCCGCGCGTGCCCATCACCGCGCGCATCCGCTCTGCGTTGAACGAGCGATCAGATGATCTGTAGAAGAACGAGGAGTCCGATGACCGCGAGCACGAGGGCGGTGAACAGGTTGCCCCAGCGTTCGAGCCATTGGGCTCGGATCTGGTAGCCACCGCGAGCCGCGGCGAGTGTCAGCCCAACGATCGTCCCGATCGTGACGGCGGCGAAGATGGCGAGCGAGCCGAGCGCGGTCACGGTGCCGATCGTCGCTGCGGCTAGGAACACGGGCAGGATCGTGAGGTCCGGTGAGGCCGCGGCGCCAAAGGGCACCATCACCGCGGCCAAGCCTTGGAGGCGGTTACGGCTGGGACTTTGGAGTGAGTTGCGGCGGGCCTGCGCGGAGTGATCCTCCTCGTGGTCGTGGTGCTCGTGGTCATGCTCGTGACCGTGGTGGTGATGGCCGTGGCCGGTGAGCTCGAGGATCGCGAAGCCGACGCCTGTCGCGATCAGGACACCGCCGACGATGGTGTCTTGCGCGCTTTGGATCGCGTGGCGGAACTGGAGGCCGACGGCGATGATCACGCCGCCGAGGATGATCGAGACAAGGACATGCGCTACCCCCGCCAGCCCCGACAGTCGCGCGATTCGCGAGAGCGGGTAGCGCCGGGCGCGGCCGAGGACGGCGAGCGGCACCCAGTGGTCGGGGAGGATCGCGTGGCCGAACCCGACGCCGGCGGCTGCGGCGAGCAGCGCCGGGGCGCTGCCGCTCACGCTGGGATCGCCTGTTGGCTGGGGAGAGCCGCCAGGCCGAGGCGCAGATGTTCTGTGTGGGAGACGGCCTCGGTCAGCAGCGCGCGAACGTGATCGTCGTGCAGCGCATATATGACTAGGCGACCGTCCCTTTCCCCGACCACCAGCCCGAGGTGGCGCAGCACTCGCAGCTGCTGGGAGACCGCGGACTGCTCCATCTCGACCTCAGCGGCGAGCTGTCCCACCGAGCAAGGACCTGCTGCGAGCCGGCTGAGGATCCGGACGCGGCTTGGCGTAGCGAGTGCCTGCATCGTCTCCGCGACCGATCGCGCAGCCTCGGGCGAGACGAACGAGAGGTCTGTATCCCCGCCGTGGCTCACGATCTTATTATCGCATGAACACCTGCTCAGGTAATCAGCCGCAGGCTGGGGGAGTGCGCTAGCCGCCAGTCCATTGACCAGGCGACTGCCTCGATGAGACTGACGCTTGTCGCCCGTCTGACGCGTCGATCACTGCCCGTGGGATGACCAGCAGTACTGACGGCAGCGGATTCGGCAGACGCCACCCGACCCCACCAGCTTTCGGGCGCCGAAAGCGCCCTATTCGCCCGTTGTCACCGGGGTTTCCGCGCTGCGAGCGCTTGCCTCAGTAGCAGGGCATCGCTCGGTGAGCTTGGCCCACGGCCCGAATCCGGGGTGCGACCGCGGTCATTCAGCTCAGCGGCTCGTGCCTTCTTTGCGGGGTCGAGGAGGTTGCCGCGCGCGATTTGCCGTTCGACGAGCCGCGTGTAGGACGACTTGCCGGCCTCTCGCTCCTCGCGCTCGGCGCGCTGGCGCAGCACACGCTCGCGCGTCTCGTCCGATGCGCCGTCGAGCTGCCATTCGGTGATGTCGCGGTAGAACTTCACGACGCCCGCCGCGTCCGGCGCTCCGCCAAATCCGCGACAGCCGGACCTTCGGCGCCCTCGTCGCGGCCGTGCCACAGCTCCTCGATCAGCGCGAGATCGCGCTCGACCTGTCTCTGCGAGCAGTCGAGCATCTGTGCGATCTGCTCGCGCTCGTATTTGCGGCCGCGCAGGATCGCGACAAGCAGCTGCCGGTAGGTCGTTCGCTCGGCGTTGCGCTGGCCTGAGTTGTGCGCGTGCAGCGATCCCGTCAGCGTCGAATAGAAGCTGCGCCACATGAGGTCGTGCTGCGACTCCTCGATCTGCTGAAGGTCACGCTCGATCCCCATCGGCGGCCAGTAGTCATCGCTCACGCCGCGACATCCTCGCTGGTATGCGCCGGCAGCTCGCGGCGGTTGCCGTCGCCTGCCGGACGGGCCCTGAGCATGTCAGCGATCGCCTCGCGCCCCTCGGAGCTCTCCCGAACATGGGCGAGGAAGTCGTGCGCCCTGTCCGACAGTTCCTTGCTCAGCTCGATCGGCGGGATGTGCGCCGGCACCTGGCCCATGTGATGAAGCTGGTGCCGCTCGACATACATATGCGGTTTGCGCGCCCGGAGCAAGAACATCAACAGCTGGTCGGATCCTTCAGCGGCGCGCCTGACCGCGATCTGCTCGAGGATCTCCGTATTGCGGGCGATGATCTCCTGCCATGCTTCGGCGAAGTCGGGGGTCGCGCTGCCGGCGGTCATAAGCGGTCTGCCGGCCGATCCCAGCCTTGCGCGCTGCCTCGCACACCATGCTGCAACTCTCCAGCGCCTCTAGGAACCGCGGGGCCCAGTCATCTCGCGCGCGCGTTGCTGTGTACGGGTTGTACGGTCGGCCACCAACAGGGACTATCCCGCGAGCGGCGACACGGGCGACGGCGACACGGGCGAATTGGCAGCCCTGCCGAAATCGGCGCGAAACCGCGCTAATCCGCGCACACGCGCCGGTCGGCGTGGGGACGGCAAAGGGCACAAACTCCCCGCAAACACCGGGAAATTCGTGCCCTCTGGGCAGTGGGGGGTACGCGCTTCACACGCGAGAGGTCGCTGGTTCAAGCCCAGCCGTGCCCATCGGGATTGAGGCATCGTTGATTGCGCAATAACGTCGCTCCACCAGCACGTCACGCCAGCGCAGCTCGAGCAGCTCTCCGATCCGCTAGCCGGCGAATACCAGCGTGCCGCCCATATAGCTGCCTGTCGATTAAGGCGCCACTCAGTTACCGGCTCGGCTCGCGTCGCTCGGCCTCGCGTTTGAGTGCGTGCAAGCCGTCGCGGAGCGCCGCCTGGACTGTCTTGAGTGAGCGTCCGGGGAAGACCTTGGGGAGCAATCCCTCCCATGACTCCTCAGTGCGAACAGTCGTCTGACCGTCGCGAGTCATGATCTGCCACACGTGAATCGCGTACACGCCCATGGTCTTGCCTGACCATGCAAGGGTGTTCGGTCGATCAACGACCTGCAGCGTTGACGCGATGGTCCCCGGTCCGGCCTTCCACCTGAATTGGCTGCCTGCTGCAAGCTCTCCGGCTAGCGCGGCGTCCCTGATGTCGGGGTTCCACGTAGGCCACCTGTCGATCTCGGACATGACGGTCCAGACGGTGTCCGGCCTCGCGTCGACCTCGATCTCGTCGCTTGCAAAGACAGGCGCGTTCTTGTTCGCGTTCATGTCGGTCGGCTGGGAAGCTGGGGCTCGAGCCCAGTCCGGACAAATAGGATGCCCGGCCACGCCTCCATGAACGCGTCAACGTCGTCCGGCTCCACGTGGGACGTGTTCATAAATACGATCGGCCCCTCCGGCTCGCCCACACCGAAGCCTAACGTAGGGCCTATCCAGTCGAACCGTTCACACTCCCGCATCGGGGCTTTCGGGTGCTCCCACACGGGCGCCTGCAAAAGGAGTAGAGTCGAACAGGAGCTGGCCCTGCGGCCAGGATCCTCAGCCCAAGCCCGGAGGCCCACCGACGGCGCTGCTTGCGCCACGAGGCATGGGGCGGCGGTGACTGGTTTTGACTGCGGGGCTAGTGCTTGCTTCTACCGGCGTTACGCCACCGGTCCGGTGGTCGCGTCCCTATCTCATTGAACGCGCGGGGGGTCGTCTTCCTTCCGCCGCGGAACCAGCTGCCAGTTACGCGTACATGACGCAGGCGCACGACTAACAAGGCTTACCGATGCCGCATTCCGAGGAATAAAGGAGCGGATATGCCCCGCGTTGAGGTCCAAACCGAAGTTTCACGACGTGACCCCGAGGCCACGTTCATTGAGCACGCCCCCTCGGAGGCGCTCGCCAACGAGCATGACGCTGATCAGAGCGTTGACCGCAAGGGATTGGCGCTTGTAGACGCCGAGCAGATCAAGGAGTCTCACCCGCACAATGGCGGCTCAGCTGCGGCCGCGCCGGCTCGCTCGGTTCGTCGTGCGACTGCGCGGCGCGCGAGCAATAGGCGTGCAACCGCGCGCAGCCGTCGAGGCGACACCGAGGCGAGCATCATCGACTTCCTCGCCCAGCATCCGGGGAGCACCACGGGCGATCTCGCTAAGGGCTTGAACCTCAATCCCGTAACTGTCTCAACCCGCCTGATCCAGCTCTGGAAGGCCGGCGAGATCAAAAGGGCATCACACGGCTACAGCACGAACGAGGCGGCGCGACCCCGCACACACCAGCGCTCATCCCGTCGCTCACACGGCATCTGATGACCTCTACCCGGCGGATCGATGAGCTGAAAGTCGAAGCTCGCTATCGCCGCGAGCGCTATGACCTGTACAAAGCAAAGGCCTATGGCCCGCGCGCCACGAGCCCAGCTCATCTCAGGGAGCTCGAGCTGGCCTGCCAGGCGGCGGAGGCACGCCTGCGCCACGCCCGGCAAGAGGAAGCGTCGCCAAGCCGCAACTGACCGGCCCTCGGCGCCTGCTGAACCGATGCCGCGGTCGGACCCGCGCGAGACCGATCGGGCTGTCGAGCCTTTGCTGGGCGCGCTCGAGCGAAAAGCTACTCGAGCACCATTGGCGCGAGAGCGGCCGGCAGATTCATGCTCCGGTCGAGTGCGGGTCCTATAGTCAGCGCCATGAGAGAAGTTCTCGTCGTGGTCGCGGTTGTCATCGCTGTGATCGTCGTGCTGAAGGTCATCGCTGCAGTCAGCGTGCTTGTGCTCGCGTTCGTTCCGGCCATCATCGCAATTGGCGGCGGGTACGCGGTCGGCCAGCTTCACGGCGCGCGGCGAGAGCGCCGCAAGCTCGAAGCCAAGCGCGGCGGGCAGCTTCCCAAGTAAACGCCACCGGGCTTCATGTGCTGATCGACGCCCACAGGCGCTGCACCGGGCACGGAACCCATTTGATGATCATGCACGGCCCACCTGCCGTACAGCGCGTATTTGAGATCTGCGACCTCATCGGGATCCTGCCCTTCGCAGCTCAGGCCACGCCGGTGGTCACCCGCACTGCCCCCCAAAGCAGCGCCACGGAACTGGCGGCTGCTCTCTCCCCCAAGCGGCGTCGCCCGAAGATAACGGCCGCGTCCAGACCTGGCCAGAGCGCCGGCTGAGCGCGACCGCCTTGCACGGCCGGTATCGCCTGGGAACGTAACCCAGTATCGGCGCGGTGGACCCGCCGCGCCGTCAGTGCCACCGCGAGGACGACGAACAGGACCGTCAGTCCGGTCGCGTCCGCCCGACCGATCTGGATTTCGGCGCGACAGCGCCTCGAGTTCGCCGGTGCGACCCACCGTCCTGGTCTGGCCGCGGCGCGGGTTCTGTTGCCCGGGCCTCCACGAGCATTCCGAGCACCTCCCCGACCGTCGGCTCGCGACCGACAGTGGTCCGCAGGGGCAGATGGTTCTGGATGCGGTAGCGATTGCGACGGCCGTCCTTTTCCTTGACGACGTAGCCGGCCTCGGTCAGGTCGACGACGATGCCAAAGGCGGTGCGCTCGGTGATACCCAACGTCGCGGCGATGTCGCGCAGGCGCACGCCGGGATCGTCGGCGATGCACACGAGCGCCCGGGCATGGTTAGTGAGAAAGCTCCACTCCGCCATGACTAGGAGACTATAGACAAATATTTCTGCAAATAGATTGCTAGTGATTTGAAACTAGAGTATGGTGAGGCGCGCACACCGCGCGGGTACCTGCCCGCGCCGGGGTCCCTCAGGTGTGCTCGCCAAGGAGATTTGAGATGACTGCACACGCGTCTGTGTATCCGCTTCGGCTCGAAGGAACGCTCGCGCCGCGGCCGAGCCGCTGGCTGTGGCTCGTCAAATGGCTGCTCGCGATCCCGCACTACATCGCGCTGTTTTTCCTGTCGATCGCGTTTGTTGTCGTGACCGTGATCGCGTTCCTCGCGATCCTCTTCACCGGCCGCTACCCCAGAAGCCTGTTCGAGTTCAACGCAGGCGTGTTGCGCTGGAGCTGGCGGGTCGCCTTCTACACCTACAGCGCACTGGGCACCGACCAATATCCGCCCTTCACGCTCGCCGACGTACCGGACTACCCGGCGCACCTGGAGATCGAATATCCGGAGTCCCTGTCCCGTGGGCTGGTGCTCGTCAAGTGGTGGCTGCTTGCGATCCCGCACTACCTGGTAATCGGCGTCTTCGCCGGCGGCGGCTGGGGGATCTGGACAGGCGCCAACCACGAGGCGTGGGCGCTGTCGGCCGGCCTGATCGGCCTGCTGGTCGCGATCGCCGCGATCGCGCTGCTGTTCACCGGCCGCTATCCGAAATCGATCTATGAGTTCGTGCTCGGCATGAACCGCTGGATCTACCGCGTCACCGCCTACGCGACGCTGATGACCGACCAATACCCGCCCTTCCGCCTGGACATGGGCGGCAGCGAGCCCGCACGCGACCCCGCGACCATAGACGTGATCTCGCCCGCACCAGCTCCAGCGCCCTCATGACGCGTGACGGCACGACCCGGAACAATCGCCCTCAGCTCGCCGCGGCGCAGGCCGTCAGGCGTGGAGGAAGGCCGCAAACGCCTTCTGGACGCTGAGCCGACAGAGAAGGGGCAGCCATGACCGCAACGCCGGACACGACCGGCCTGAGCGCGACACCCGTGGCGAACGGCGACGGGATTGTGCCATCAGCACCGCCGGAAGATCGCGTCGTGATAGCCGCGCCGACGTCCACGGCCTGGGGGCGGTATGCCTGGGCGGCGGGCATCGTGTACGTCATCGCGCTGGTAGCGGAGTCCTTGGTCGCCACCGGCGTCGGACTGAGCCAGAACGACTCGGCGGCGAAGATGGCGAACGGGCTGTACGAGCACCGCGAGCGGCTCTTGGTGATCGCATATCTCTCCGTCATCTACGCCGCGGCGTTCGTGATCTACCTCTGCTGCCTGTACAACCTGCTGCGCAAGGCCACCAGCGACCGGCTGCGAATCCTCGGCTCCTTGGTGCTGGCCGGCGGAGTGGTCTTCGTTGTCCTGCATGCCGTTAGCGATATCGGCATCACGGGCCTGGTCGGCGCGAAGCTCGCGTCGTTCGGCGCTCACCACGATCAGGGCGTCTCCTACTCGCTGTACCTGGTGACGTATGCGCTGGACAGCGTGGCGGACGTATTCGGCGGTCTGTTTGCTTTCGCAGCAGGCGTGATCGTGTTGAAGAGCGGCATCCTGCCACGCTGGCTAGGGTGGCTGTCGATCCTCGTCGGAAGCTTCTTCTTCCTTCAAAGCTTCGGGCTCGGCGGCGTCATCGCCTCGTTCGGGCTAGTGCTCGACCTCATCGGGTTCGTGCTCTTCCTGGTCTTCGTACTCGCGAGCAGTGTCATCTTGCTGAGGCGCAAAACCGCGATCCCCACCACCGCGATCCCTCCGGTCTGAGTGCTCGTTCAATGAGTCAAACCTGCCGGGTGGGTCGCAAGCCCCTGCGTCCCCGTGCCGCTAGCCAGGTCGGATCGCCGATTCAGCCGGAGTGTCGCCGGCCGGCGAGCTCCGGTACCAGACGGGCACCGTTAACCGTGCCGAGGCCGGTAGCGAGGTCGTAGCCGCGCTGGGCCCGATAGCCCTTAAGCGTGAAGCTCACCACCTTCTTCCCCTTCACCACCGGGAAGCTCACCGTGTTGGTCCCCTTGGTGATGTCCACGATGCCACGGGCGTGGCTGTGAGCGAGGCGGTAGAGAAGGGGATTCAGCAGCCCGAGGCGTCGCTTCGCGTACTGATCCGCGATCGCGACGATGCCGGCGAACTCGGGGGTGGCGGCGCTCGTTCCGCCGCCGATGAGCCATCCGCCGGATCCGTGGTAGGACCCCACGCGATACGAGCCGTAGACCAGGACGCCCCCGGTGAACGAGGCGCTGAGGGAGATGTCGGGCACGCCGCGATGGTCGCCGACGATGCGGCGCACCGCGTCCTGATACGAGGGGCGGCCGAAGAGCAGCGAAAGGCCGCCGTTCCCGGCCAATGGGTCCAGGCCCACGTACTCCGCGACCGCGAGACTGCGGCTGTCGTTCCAGGCGGTGTCCGGAGAGGTGCGATGGCCGCGGGCGTCGAGGTGCAGCCGGGTGCCTCCGACCGCGGTCACGAGCGGATCTGACGCGGGCCAGTAGACGACCCGATGCTGGTAGAACGAACCCCCCGGGTTGTAGCCGGTCACGCCGAAGTCGTTCGAGGCGGCAAGCACGCTCACGTGCCGGCGCTGCGCGTAGCGGTAGGCGTACCGCAGCCGGGAGATCGTCCCGCGCGGGAAGTTTTGCTCCGGCAGGCTGAAGCTCTGGCTGATCACGTCGCCCATTTTGTGCGCGATCACGTAATTCTCTGCCTTGATCATCTGGGGGAAGCCGCCGCCGGTGTCGGTCTCGGCCGTCGGCGTTTCGACCAGCAGGATGTCGGCGCCCGGGGCCATCGCATGAGCCGCCTCCACGTCGCCCGTCGTCTCCCCGGCCTTGTCCACCATCGCCGGATCGTTGGGGTTGTACGGCGGGACGTGTCCGACTGGCTGCACGACTCGGAAGCTTGGGGGTGGCCGCAACCCGAACGCGTGGTCGAAGACCCGCAAGTCGTGGCGTATGGTCGGCGAGCCGAAGGGATCGACGATCACGATCGTGCGACCTTTGCCGGTAAAGCCCTTTTCGTAAAGCGCTCCCATGCGATAGGCCTTCTGCAGCAGGAGCGGCGAATAACAGGCGAGATGAACCACGCGCCTGCACTCCGTAGGCGTGGGCGGTCGCCATGGCTTGGTGAAGCCATGCCCCACGCGGACAGCGAGCGCCTGGGAGAACGAAGGATCGCTCGGAGACAGGGGCTTCGTGCGAGCGAATCCCGAGCTCGCCACGTCCCAGCCAAAGAAGATTACGAGCGACAATACGACGCATGCGATCAAGCTCCAGCGCCGGCGCAAGCCCGCAATCTCTCGGGTCGTGCAGCTCATGATCCCCTGTCCGCTCAGGCGAGCGTGAGCAATCTATCCCTGGCCTCAGGATGAGTCAAGCGAGGCGCCCGCCCGCGCCGGATCGATGAACGTCGCGGGCGCCGGACGTGATATGACTACCTCGCTCACGCTAGCTCTGGTCGAATGATCCTCATCTGTTACGACGGCTCGGATGACGCGCGCGCCGCCATTGAGCGCGCCGGTAGCCTGCTGCGTGGTCAGGCTGCCACGGTGCTCACGGTCTGGCAGCCGTTCGTCCAGACGCTGGCCAGCTCTCCGACTGGTCTGGGGCCGATGGCCGGCCTCTCGAGCATGGACCAAATCGACGAAGCTAACCGCAAGCACGCCGAGCGGCACGCCGCCGAGGGCGCAGAGCTCGCACGAGCGGCGGGCCTGGAGGCGACGCCCCGGAGTTGTTCGCAGGAGACCTCCACCGCGGACGCGATCCTTTCCGAAGCGGAAGCCGTGGGCGCCGAGGCCATCGTGATGGGCTCGCGCGGCCTTACCGGGCTGAAGTCCCTGTTTTTGGGGAGCGTGTCGCACGCGGTCATCCATCAGGCGGATCGGACCGTGATCGTCGTGCCCTCTCCCACAGTCGCATCCGCCCGGACCCGTCGAGTGAGTGATCTAGAGCAGGCCTGAGTTCCCCGCTTGGGCGAGCTGCGAGCCGCGCCCGGAGCGTGCATATATTCAGCAGTGTGCTCGCGCTGGTGTACGCAAACTTGCGCCGGCGAATGGCGCGGACCCTGCTGACCGCGGCCGGCGTGGCCGTGGGGGTTGCGGCAGTGGTGGCGCTGCTGGCGCTGTCGGCGGGCCTTGACAACTCGGCGGCGCAGTTCGTGCATCTGGGGAAGGCCGATCTGGGCCTGTTTCAGCGTGACGCGGGCGACCCGACCTCGTCCGTCCTCCCCCTTTCGCTGCTCCCCCGCGTGCGCGCTCAGCCCGAGGTCGCCCAGGCGACCCCGATTCAGCTTGTGGTGGGCGCGTTGGCCGGACATCCTGGAGCGATCGTCCTCGGGCTCGAGCAGCACGGCTTCGCGGCGCGCCAGCTTGTGCTCACCACGGGACACGGAATGGTCCGGGGGCAGGTCCTGGTCGGCGATCTCCTCGCCGGCCAGTTGCATGTGCGACCTGGCTCGACGCTCCGGCTCGGCCGTCGCAGGATGACAGTCGGTGGCGTCTACCACACGGGGCTCTCCTACGAAGACTCCGGGGCCGTGCTCGACCTCCCAAACGCCCAGGCGATCGCCGGCCGCACGTCGGGAGAGGTGACCACCTTCGCGGTCAAGCTCCGGCCGCAAACGTCAACGGCCGCCGGCGAGCATGAGCTCGCGCGAGCCTTCCCCGGCCTCATCGCGATCGGCGATCCGGGCGAGGCTGTGCGCGCGGGCGCCAACACGGTCCTGATTTCGAAGGCCGTGCTCCTCGTGGTGGTGCTCGCTCTGATTATCGGCGGATTGGCGGTCGCCAACGCGATGCTGGCCGCGCTCCTCGAGCGCCGGCGCGAGCTCGCGCTGCTCGCGACGATCGGCTGGAGCGCCCCTCAGCTCGGGGGGCTCGTGCTGAGCGAGTCGCTGGCGATCAGCCTGCTCGGCACCACCCTGGGCGTGCTGCTGGGTTTGGCCGCGGGCAAGTTGCTGCCAGGCGCGCTCGGGCTGGGCGGCTTCATCTCTCCGGATTTGACGGCGTGGACTGTGGGCCGGGCCGCGTTGATCGGGATCGCGATCGGCACGCTTGGCGCGACCTACCCGATCTGGCGAGTGACCCGGATGCGCTCCGTGGTCGCGCTCGCGCCGACGTGAGCTCGCCTGTCCCGTACCGGCGGGGCGCGCGCCGTCTAGCGCAGATGGCCGTCGACGAGCTCGACCACGCGGTCAGCCCGCGCGGAGAGCGCCGGGTCGTGACTGGCCACGATCAGGGTCATGCCGTGGCGTCTGCGCATCTCCGCGAGCAGCCCCAGGACGCGGTCGCTCGAGACTGAATCGAGCGCGCCCGTAGGCTCGTCCGCGAGCAGCAGCCGCGGCTCGTTGGCGAGCGCACGGGCGACCGCCACGCGCTGGCGCTCGCCGGCAGAAAGCTCCGAGGGCAGGTGATGCATGCGATGGCCGAGGCCCACTTCCTTCAGTAGGTCCCGGCTGCGGCGCTGACGTTCATGGCGACCGACCCCGGTCGCCAACAGCGCCGTCTCCACGTTGCTTTGCGCGCTCAGGTACGGGAGCAAGAGGTGGTCCTGGAAGACGAAACCCACCAATCGACGCCTGAACTCGACCGCATCGCGCGGAGCGGGGACCGGCTTACCGTCAACCTCGATCGTGCCCGAGTCCGGCCGGTCGAGCGCCCCCACGAGGTTCAGCAGGGTGCTCTTGCCTGCACCCGAGGGTCCGGTGAGCGCCACGAATTCCCGCGCCGCGACCTGCAGGGATGCGCCGCGGACAGCCGCCACCGCGCCGTACGTCTTGACCACGTTCTCCACCGTGACGGGGGCTCCGCCGGCGGCGGCCACCACACTGGAGCCGGCCAACTCGGAGGGAACGCTCACTTCCGTGCGGTGACCGGCCACCCCAGGGCGACCGAGCCGACGCTGGTGCGGATCACGGCCACGAGCGTGATCGTGTGGCCGACGGCGCTTGAGGGAAACGTGATCTTGTCGTGGAGCACACCCTTCTTGAGCTTATGAATCGGCGGGCTCTCCCGGCCCACCACTGTTCCCGCGAAGGCGAAGTCGGTCTCGACCGTGCCGTAGAGTGGCTTCCCGCTGGCGCTAGTGGCCCGGACTGTGTATCTCCATGCCGTGCCGGCGGTCGGCGTGTGGTTCTCCCCCCTCAGCGTGGCATGAACGGGTCCGCTGCTGGCGGTTGGGGTGGTGGCGGTGGCTGCACTCGCGCTGGTCGCAGCCTGAGCCGTTCTGCTCGCATGTCGCGCGGCGGTCGCGGTCTTGTGCGTGGGGCTGCCGCAACCGGCCGCGGCCAGGCCGACGAGCACCAAAGCGATCCCTGTGCCGACCATCGCTTTCACAGCGCCTGCCTCGTCAAAATCGTACCGCCGATAGGAGCGCTGACGGGACGCCCGCGGAATCTCGCAACGTGAGCCTCTAGCGAGCGCCACTCGCCCGCGGTCGCTCCTGCGCCGAGGGCTGGAGCGGAAGCGGCGAGGACGGCTTCAACTCCTCGAGTCGCAGGAGGGTCATCACCCGCGCCGCACCGCCCCGTGTTGAGAGCCGGATCAGCACCCGCTGGAGTTCGGCCACCTCGCGGGCGACGACCATCAGCATCGCGTCGGTCTCGCCGGTGACCCAGTCGGCCGCGATCACTTCGGGCATCCCCCGCACCGTGCTCGCGAACCGCCGGTGGCTCGCCTCATCGTGCTGGCGGAGGGTCACTGCCACGTAGACCTGGAGCGGAAAACCTGCAGCGGCCGAGTCGAGCCGGGCCACCACCCCGCGCACGATCCCTGATTCCTTCAGGCGCCGGACACGGTGCAACGTCGCCGCCGGCGAGAGGCCGACGATGCGGGCCAACTCCACGTTAGGTCGGTCGGCGTCAGCCTGGAGCTCTTCCAGCAGCTGCATGTCAATTAAATCGAGCTCTAAGGCCATAAAAGAAAATATTATGTCGTTCAAAGGGCTAACTGGCAAATCTGGAGGCGAAGACCGGCCCAGATAGGCAACACTAGTTGTCATGGACCGCAAACACCTCATGCCCTTTGCCGCCCTGGCCGGAGCGGGCCTCTTGTGGGGGCTCACCGTGCCACTGTCGAAGCTCGCGCTCGTGTGGCTCGACCCGGCGTGGCTGACCGTCGCACGATTCGCGCTGAGCGGCGCGCTGCTCGCGGTGGTCGGTCGGCGCAATTTGCGTGAGGCGCTCGACCCCCGCGTCGTGTTCACGGGCGCGCTCGGATTCGGCGGGGTGATCATGTTGCAGAACGCCGGGGTGGAGCGCACAAGCGTCAGCCATGCGGCCGTCATTCTTGGCACCGTTCCGGTATTGGTGGCGCTGATCACGACCGCCCTGGGGCAGGTTCGCGCGCGTCCGCGCGCGTGGGGCGGTTCCGGGCTGGCGGTGGCCGGCATCGTCTTGATGGCGGGCAGCGGGGGCAGCGGCACGACAGCGCTCGGCGACCTGCTGGTCCTCGCCTCGGCGGTGCTATCGGCTGCCTTCATCGTGGGTCAGCCGCGAGTGCTCCGAGGGCGGGCGGCGACGGCCGTGACGGCGGTTCAGTTCGCCGCCGGCGCGCTGGTTGCCATACCCGTCGCGCTCGCCACCGGTCGGGCCCCGTCAGCTCCAGGGAGCTCGACCCAGATGCTAATCGTCGTCGCGCTGTCTTTGGCTGGCACGCTCGTTCCGTTCTGGCTATTCGCTTTCGGGCAGTCAAGGGTCACCGCGGACGTGGCCGGGCCATTCGTGAACCTTGAGCCGCTGGTGGGCGCGGCGATCGGCTGGTTGGCGTTCGGCGATGCGGCCGCTCCCGAGCAGCTCGCAGGTGTGATCGCCGTGCTCGTAGGCATCGTGATCACCACGGTCCCCGGCGATCGCGGTGGCGAGAACCGTCCGGCGGAGACGACGGACCATCCGCGTCCGGCGGAGTCAGCGGGCGACGGTGCCGATTATCCAAGACCCCGGCAGTGGCCCCCAGAATCGGCTGTCGCTGGCCGCGCCGCGGTCGTCGCCCATCAGGAAGTAATGGCCCGCCGGGACGACGATCGGCTTCGGCAGGTCGCACTCGGGCACGCCCCCGCACGGTTCGGTGTAAGACGCCTGCTCGCGCACGCCATTGCGAATGACGTGCCCGTTGGAGACCGCGATCCGGTCTCCGGGAAGACCTACCACGCGCTCCACGAAAACCATCCGCGATTCCCGCGACGGCGGTTTGCCGCACGGTTGCCCGGTCGTCTGGCCGGGACCCTGCTCGATGTCGGCGCACACCAGCTTGGTCGGGTCCGCCGTCGTGGGCGGATGAAAAGCGATGATTTCGCCCACGCGGGGTACGACCCGCCGAACGTTGATCGTCACATGAGCGCCGCTCGCGAGCGTCGGCTCCATGCCTGGATTGGGGATCGCGTAGTGGATCACGCGAGAGCCGGCGTGCTGGCCGCCGCAGGCGCACAAGGTCAGCGTCACGAGAACCCCGGTAAGGAGACAGGTCACGCGCACGGGTGCAATCGTGATGGCCAAGGGCGGTCCCGGTCAAGCACCTGGTGGTCGCGACGCCTGCAGTCTGAGATGCAACGCTAGACCGACAGATGTTGATGGGTGAGACTGCGGCGCATGCTGCTGCTGCTCGCCATTACCCGGCACACCGGGATCAGGCTCGCGGAGCTCGGCTTTCTGCTCGCCGCGATCGCTGGGGCGCTAATGCTGATCGGGGCGATGGTCCCATTCGGGCGCCGCGTCGGTACCGCCTTAGCTGGAATCGCCTTGGGCGGCGGCGGTGTGCTCCTGATAGTCGCCACCCATTGGGGGCATTTCAGCTAGACGCGGCCTCGCGCGGACCGTCCCGCGTCGGTGGCTTTCAGTGACGAGCTCGGAGGGGACGGCGCGGGAGCGCCGGGTCGATGGCGTCCTCGTCGGGCAGCTCCTCGGCGGTCCGCTCGTCAGGGTGTTCGAACCAGAGCGCGCCCGCTCGGCCGACGCCCCCGAGCGTCCGCCGCACGCTGAAGAAGGGCGTGAAGCAAGCGGCCACGGCGAGTCCCACCACCACGAATATGACGATTTCAAAGGCACCAATCATCACTGTCAAGCTAGGGGGCTGACCGCGTCGAGGCAGTGAGCTAAAGCACAGAGCGCGTGTGACATCGGTCACTCTGGAACAGCGCTTCTAGGCGGCCTGCTCAGGGGATGATCAGTGGCGAAGCGAGCGCTGGACCGACTCATCGGCCGCCGGGTCGTGATCGGGCGTGGGAGCATCTGATGAGCCGGGTCCCTCGCGCCGCTCGTTCCCGCGGCGTCGACGGAAAACCTCGAACGCGATTGCGCCGAGCACAACGGCACCGAGACCGGCCAGCGTCGCGATGCCGAGATCGCCCAAGGCATCCGCCACCGACGGCCCCACGTAGTAGGCACCGAGCCCGACACCGGCCGCCCACATCAGCGCGCTGAGCACGTTCAGTGGTTGGTAGACGCGCGAACGAACGTGATGGATCCCCGCAATCCAAGCGGGAGTCAAGATCACGGCGATAGCGAGATGACGATGGAAGATGCGGTCGCCGCGATCGAGCGCCTTCAGTCGCGCGTGATGGAGCGGTCCCGGCGCCGACAGCAGGGTCCTGCCCGCCTTCAGTCCGATCAGCCATCCGATGACGCCCCCGACCGTGGCGCCGACGAAGGCGACGAGGATGACGGAGGCGATATCCAGCTTGCCGGCCGCGGCGATGATCCCGCCCGCAATCAGCAGAGCTTCCCCCGGACCCGGGAAGCCGGCGGAGCTGACGAGGGAGCCAAACGCCAGTCCCACGTAGTCGAACGGCGGCCCGTGGAAGCGATGGTGAAGGAGGTGGTGGAGAAAACGGTGGAGATGGAAGTGGAAGTGGATCGCCGCCAACCACACCGCAGCCGCTGCGGGCGATCTCAGGCGCACGGTCTCCCTACCACGAGGACGATGGTCGCATACGCGGTGGCTGTGCCTCCGACCACGCTCCTTATCCCAATGTCGAGAAGGCCGGAGCGTTTCCTGGACGCCGGGACATGGTCCGGGCTTAGCAGGTGAGCGAGCATTTTCGTCGCCATGGGTTGACTAGATCCGGCTGCCGCCGGCCGGTGGTCGCCGAAGCCCGAGAACAAAGGAGGATCGCCTTGCCGGCCCCCTATGCACCCTGGCTGAGCCCTGGCGACAACGCCTGGCAGCTGACGGCCGCAACGCTCGTCGGCTTGATGAGCGTGCCCGGGCTTGTCGTGCTCTACGGCGGCGTCATGCAGAAGCGCTGGGCGATCAACAGCATGATGCTGACGTTCGGAACGTTCGCGATTGTGCTCATCGTCTGGGTGCTGTGGGCCTTCAAGATGGGGTTCGGCCACCCGTTGCAGATCTTCTCCCATGGCTCGGGATTCTTCGGCACATTCGTGGGCAAGCCGGGAATGATCCTCAACAGCGTGGAGGAGCAGGGTCGCGCAAACGTTCCCTTGCTGAGCGGTGGGATGCCAGCTTTCAAGTTCCCAGAATCCTCGCTTGCCTACTTCCAGTTTGTCTTCGCCGCGATCACGCCGATCTTGGCCCTCGGATCGGTGCTCGGACGGGTGAACTTCAAGGCGTGGCTTCCCTTCTGCGGCCTCTGGATCACGGTTGTCTACACGGTCAACGCGTTCCTGATCTGGGGCGGGGGCTTCTTCGCGCACCATGGAGCGGTCGATTTCTCGGGCGGGTATGTGATCCATCTCTCCGCGGGCGCCACCGGATTCATCGCCGCGGCCGTGATAGGCCCCCGGCTTCAGCGCGATCGCGAGGTGGACGCTCCGAATAACGTGCTGATGGTCGCCACCGGGGCGGGTCTACTGTGGCTCGGCTGGAATGGGTTCAACGGCGGCGATCCCTACTTCGCCGGCGCCTCGGCCTCAGCGGCGGTGCTCAACACGAACCTCTGCACCGCGGTGGCTTTTCTGGTGTGGGTGTGCTGGGACTACCTGACGGGCCGCAAGCCTTCCCTGCTCGGCGGCATCAACGGCATGATCACCGGCTTGGTCTGCATCACGCCGGCGGCGGGCTACGTCAATGGCTTCGGGGCGCTGGCCCTGGGCGTGATCGCCTCGACGATCGTCTACTTCGCGCTCAATTACGTGAGCCGTCTGCGTCCGTTCCGCAACGTCGACGACACGCTGGGGGTCATCTACACCCACGGGTTCGCGGGCTTCGCCGGCGGGCTGCTGACCGGAGTATTCGCCGACCAGCGCATGCTGGTCTACCTTGGCCACGGCAAGGTCTCAGCAATCGCGGCGCGGGGCGTGATCGACGGCAACTGGTCGCTGCTCAAATGGCAGTTCCTGGCAGGCGTCTGGGTGATCGCCTTCTCAGGGGTCATGACGTTCGTGTTGCTGAAGCTCGTGGGTCTGTTCATCCCGCTGCGCATGTCCGACCGGAACATGGAAATCGGGGACACGGCAGAGCACGGGCACGAGGTGTATCCGTCCGACGTTCCCTCCTTGGGATATCCCGCGGGGATGCCGGAACCGGGGCGTACGACCGCTCCTGTTAGCGGGCAGGCGGCGCCATCAACGATATGAGCGCCCCACCATCCGCCCGGACGCCCGGCGGCCTGGCCCGAGGGCGTCGGTCGGATGGCCGGGCGCGCCACGGTCAGCCCGATGCTCCGCGGCCCGTCACCCGATCGACAAAGGCTCGCCAGCGGCTTGGCTGTTTCGGTTGGCTCTTGAGCCACTCCTCTCGGGTCGGCAGCCGACCCTGTTTGCGGGCCTCGAGAACGCATTCAGTGTGAGCGTGGCGTCGCCTCGAGGCATCGCCCTCGGGTGCGATCAGCACGTGCTCGCTGAGCGATGGCAGATGCTTCCCGCAGAACGGGCAACGGTAGGTGGCTGGCTTGCGATTCTGCGCTCGTCGTAGCGCCCACCACTCCGCTTGAGGCGGCTTCGGCATCTGGAAAGAGCATCGCACCGAGCCTCTTGAGAAGCCGCCGAGGCGACCCCCCGGGCTCTGAAACTAAGGATGGCACCGGGGTATCCTCTGTGTATGGCTGTACGTAGCTCCGAAGAGCTCAATGGGTTGAACCGCAGCGAAGCTTTGCGCGCGTCGCCGCGCATGTTCGAGTCCGACTTGCTCGACAAGCTCTCGCGCGTGCACCCGATCGTGCCCCCGTTGCTGTTCGGACCGGGGATCGTCTTTTTGATCGTCTATGGCGCGCTCCAAGGCGCAGGCTGGTTCAGCCTGGCCTGGATCGTGGGGGGATACGCCTTCTGGACGCTATGTGAGTACTGGATCCACCGCATCATCTTCCACTTCGAGCCGGAGCGTGGAATCGGCGCCCGCATCCACTGGATCATCCACGGGGTCCACCATGACCACCCCAACGACCCGCTGCGTCTGGTGATGCCGCCGTCGGTGAGCGTGCCACTTGCCGCGCTATTCGTGTGGGTCTTCTCCGCGGTCCTCGGCACTCCCGCGTTCATGCCCTTCGGTGCGGGCTTTTTGGCCGGCTACCTGCTCTACGACATGATCCACTACCACCTGCACCATCACACGCCGCGAACAGCGGCGGGCCGGCTGCTGCGTGAGCTCCACATGCGCCACCACTTTCAGGATCACGAGCGGGGCTACGGCATTAGCGCCCCCTATTGGGACCTCGTCTTCGGGACAGCGCTACGCCGGCGCTGAGCGCCCTCCGAGTTGAGCGTGCCTCCGAGTTGAGCGCGTTCCGGGGATTGAGCGCGCTTCCTGACCTGGCCTCGCCTTCGGGACCACGCTTCGTCGGCGCGGAGCGCGCTTCCCGAACGTTGTCGATTCCTGGCATCAGCGCGGCCTGTCGATCTCGCCCTGACCCGGTGCCCGAGGTTCTTGCCAAACACGATGTGGGTGAGGTAGGTTCGTGGCGGTTAGCGAGGCGGCGGCTGACTCATCAGCCAGACATCCGAAAGGGGAGTCATGAAACTGGGCCTTACGACGCGCGTTGGGGGAGTCGCGATTGCGCTTATCGCAACGGTTGCCATTGGCACGGTTCTCGTGTCCACAGCAGGAGCCTCCCGGACAGCTAGTGCTCCGCGGGTGACCGTCACGAGGGCGAAGCTTCATTACGTCGGCGAGGTCAATTTGGCCGCGTTGGCGGGCAGCACTGGGAGTGCCCGCAAGAGCACGTCACGGTCGAGATCTAAGTACCACCCTGTCGATCAGGCAATCCTCCGTCACAGGCTGCGGGCGGCACGGCTGGGGGTGACGGGAAACTTTCCTGTCACCGGCGGTCAGGTTCCAGGCGAATCCGGGTTCTACGGCCTGAGCGGCCACCAGCAGGCTGTGGCCAACGGCGGCATCGACCTGGAACCGCCCGACCAGGGTCTGTGCGCAGGCAATGGCGACATCGGTGAGTTCATCAATAACGCCCTCGCCTTCTATACCCCGAAGGGGAAACAGCTCGCGAAGACGGTGCCCTCGTATGCCTTCTTCAAGAAGCCTTCATCGGACTTTTTCTCTGATCCGCGTTGCTACTACGATTCCTCGACGAGACGCTGGTTCTTTACGGAGTTCATCGCTCCGATCTTCACGTCGACGGCGCCCTCGACCCAGTTTTTGGCCGTCAGCAACGGTCCCAATCCGCTGGGTAGCTACAGGATCTGGTCGATTCCGACCGAGGACAAGAGCACCGCGGGATGCCCCTGCTTCGGTGACTTCGACCAGCTCGGAGTTGACAACAACGGGATCTACATCTCCACCAACGAGTTCGGGAACACCAGCGGCGCCTACAACGGCGTGATCATCTATGCGGTCTCCAAGCAGACGATCGAGCAGGTATCGCACACCGGTATCCCGCCGACGTTCTTCACCTACCGGATACCGATTGACAATTTCGGCCAGCCCTACCACATTGCGCCAGCCGAGACGCCACCCGGGGCGAAGTTCGCGCCAAATACCGAGTACTTCGTCGAAACCAACGGCAACGCGTTCTCCGACGATCATCTCGAGGTGTATGCGATGCACGACACCTCCGATCTGGCTACGCCGGCGGCGCCGCCACTATTCGGGTATGAGCTTAAGAGCGAGCCTTATGCGTCCCCGCCAGACGCTGTCCAGAAGGCAGGGCCAATCCCGCTCGGCAAGGCCAACCAGGATCCAGAGGGTCAGCTGCAGGCCGACTTCGACGCGATCCAGGAAGTCACCTATGCGGGTGGAAAGCTCTATGCCGAGGCGGACACCGCCGCTTCCGCCGGCCGCGATGGTGTCGCGTGGTTCGAGCTCACCCCGAAGCTGACCAACGCGGGCATGACGGCCAGGGTCTCACGCCAGGGATATGTGACGGTCAAGGGTCAGAACTTGATCTATCCGGTGATCGCGGTCAACGCCGCAGGCCATGGCTACATGTCATTCACTCTCAGCGGCCCCAGCTACTACCCGAGCGCCGGGTACGTGAAGTTCACCCCCGCCGGTCCGAGCGGCGACATCCACGTCGCCGCCGCGGGAGCCCACCCGGAGGATTCCTTCACCTGCTATGCAGCCTTCGTCGGACCCAACTACGGAGGCTGTCGCTGGGGCGACTACTCAATGGGCGTCGCGATGGGATCTCGGGTCTACCAGGCGACCGAGGTGGTCCCGCCCACGGGTCGCGACTACCTCACGAACTGGGGAACGTTCGTCTGGGGTGCTCCGGCGCCATAGCCTCGAGCAACCTGTCGTGCCCCGCTCCGGCTGGCCGGAGCGGGGCACCACCCCAGCTGAGGCGATTCCAGCGGGTGCAGGACGGAGAGGGAGGGATTCGAACCCTCGATGGGGCTTGTAACCCCATACTCGCTTAGCAGGCGAGTGCCTTCAGCCACTCGGCCACCTCTCCGCGGGCCACTGAGTGTAATCCCTGAGGCGCGGCCAGCTGGCTGCCTCCTGAGCGTCGGGCGGGGTGGGATGAGCCCTTACGATTCACTCACCGAGGAGCGGTGGCAGAGTCAGGTTGAATGCAGCTGCCTTGAAAGCAGCCGGCCGTCTTCCGGCGGCCCGGGGGTTCGAATCCCTCCCGCTCCGCTCCGCCCTCGTACCGCGGCTCTGACGCACCCGCGACCGATGGGTGCCAGCGCCTGAGCCGGCTTGCGTTCATCTGGAGCGGGCGCTAGATTGGCCGCATCACGGGGGCCACGATTGAGTCTGCAGTAGCTGAGCCTGTGGCAGCAGCGGCACCACCCGCGCGGCCCGACTTCGAGATCGTTCCGCGCAAGGGGCTGCCGATCGTCGGCGCCGCGCTCCTGCTTGTGATCGTGGCGATCGCGGTCAACAACACCTGGCTCTTGATGTTCGTACACGTCGCCGGCGGAGCCGCCTGGACGATCATCGACCTCTTCCTAGGCCTGGTGCTGGGACCGATCATGGGCCGCATGTCGATTCCCGCCCGCGTGGAATTCACCACCAAGCTCATGCCCAAGGTTTTGCTGATCATGCCCACGGTGGTGATGATGACCCTCGCAGGAGGCTGGCAGCTTGGCATCAAGCTCGGCACGGTTATCACGGGCAATCCCCTACACGGGTGGGTGATCGCAAGCTTCATCGTGGTCGGTGTGATGTCGGTGCTGGCGCTGGGGTTGCTAGAGCCAGCGAACATCGCCGTCCTGATCGAACTGAAGAAGCCTCGCCCGAAGCCACAGGTCATCGAGCACCTGATGAAGCGGTTCATCTACTGCGCCGGGATCCTGGGCGCGATGCAGATTGCGACGCTCGTGATCATGACCAAGCTTGGCGCGGGCTGATCGTATGAGCGCCACCTCCGCACCTGCTCATCCGCAGGCGAATCCCGTCGACGATCGCGTCCTCGCACGCAAGTATCCCCCGGTCACCGAACTGACGATGGCCTCCCTCGCGCTGATTGTCATCGGGGGCATCTACCTTTCATCCCACCTGCCGAAGGCGGTTCCGCTGGGGCCGGCGATCGGGCTACTCGTCGCCTCGGCAGCCTTGTTCCTCGTGAACGTCTATCTGCTGACCCGGGTGCGCGATTTCGCCTGGGAGCGTTTTTTCCAGGTGGCGCGCTGGTCGCTGCTCGCCTACGCCATCATCGGCGCGATGATCGAGTACGCCTTCGTACGCAACCATGTGGGCGGCGGTGCGCTCGTCGTACTGACGCTCTCGCTCGCGGTGTTCGCGGTCCATGTCCCCACGCTCGTTGGATTCACCGTGGCGCGCTATTACGAACCCGCAGACGAGATGGCCACGACCGCCGCTTCGCCCGAGAGGCCGCTGGCCTGAGGCGGCCTTCCGGGTCGACGGCTCGGGGCTAGAATCGCCCCTTGAAGCGCCCGTAGCTCAGCTGGATAGAGCGTCGGTCTACGGAACCGAAGGTCGGGAGTTCGAATCTCTCCGGGCGCGCTTGAGAAAGCCACGTCAACGCGGGGTTTTTTTTATACGGCTCTGGCTCACCCGCTTCCCCAGGAGGTCTCTCCCAATATGTCCCCGGCTATGCATAGCATTCAGAGCCGATGAGACCGCCATCGGGACATGTCTTCCGCGTTGACCGCGTCCGCGGCCCGATCTGGTATGCGAAATACCGGCTACCGGACGGACGCCAGGTACAGAAAAAGATCGGACCCGCATGGACCGGTCGAGGGCGACCGCCGACGGGCTATGTCACAAAGCGTCTCGCCGAGGACTGGCTGCGGCAAGTTCTCGAGGAGGTCCGCCGCGGCGTGCGACCTTCGCTGACGCTGCTGCGGAGTTCCTGCGGTACGCCGAGCACGACCGTGGCTGCAAGCCCTCCACCCTGCGCGACTACCGCTTCAACCTGAACGCCCACCTGCTGTCCGAGTTCGGGCCCTCGCGGGCTTGAGGAAATAACCCCGGCGGCGATCGACCGCTGGCGGGCTTCCCTATCGGGGCTTTCCAACCGAACTAAAATCAAGCTCCTCGTCGTGCTGCACGGCGTGTTCCG
>CAWEGZ010000003.1:0-502972 GCA_963808655.1 uncultured Solirubrobacterales bacterium | reverse complement strand
GTAGTTCCGCAAGTGTATATAGCTTCCGTCCGGTACGCCTGCTAGTACGTACCGGCGTGGGTTCTTTCCATTGGCGTGGCTAGAACCTCCCGACGGGCGATCCGGCACTGCCACTCTGGGCAGGTCGGACGCCCGAAGGGAAAGGCCCGCCAGTCATGGACCCGAGAACGAAGGCCACGCCAAGTCAGGAAGCTATGAACAATGGAAAAGACTCACGTCTACGCCGGGACTCGACGCCCGTCTAACGGAGAGCTGATCGAAGTCGCGCTATGGGTCCTGCTCGCTCGCGGCCCACGACCCGCGGGTCAGATCACCCGCCAGATCGCTGAAGCGGTCGGCGTCAGCAGCACGGCGGTCAGACAATGGGCCGCTCGGCTCGGCATCCGCAAAACCGGCGGCTCCAGCGCGAGCCGGTGGCATTGGCCGGAGCGGGTGCGGCTGAATCCGTTTGAGCGCGAAATGGTTGAAGCTGTCGATAGGGACGGCCTCGTGCCAGTGCTCGCCCGTGTCGTGCACATACAGGATCTAGGGATGCTTGCAGAGGCTTCGGGTATGACGCTCACGGAGATCCCGGATCCGCGTGTACCGCATCCTTTTAGCGATGAGCCTTTCCAAGAGCCAATTCTCACGCCCGCCGAAGAGCGCGCGCTGCATCAGGACTTGTCAATGAAGCGGCTCATTCGACAGGGCAACTATGAGACCCGGAAGCGCGTCAACGGGCGTTGGCAGAACGCTTTCGTGATGGACGATCTTGACCGCCCTTCAGGAAGACGCCCAAACCACTCAAAAACTCTGCGATAGCAGGAAAAACGCCGAGTTTCTGCAAGCATGTTATGTAGGGTAGGAGCCCGAACGATGAACCAGAGCAACACCCACGCGCCCTGGCGCACCGATCCTGATCGGGAGCTGACTATCACTTACGGTCAGCTCGAGCGCTTCGCCCACAGCGTGTACGGCTGGGGGTGGCAGGACGCCGAGCGCGACGCCGGGCTTGATCGTCCGGCCGTAGAACACGCCACGCACAGCTAAACAGCTGGCGTAGGAATATCGCGAGCGCCTAACGCGCTCGCCCATAAGACGAATCAGGCCCCGGTGGGCAAACCGGAGCCTGAAGAAAGGTGACTGGTTGTGACAGCCACCACGCAGTGTAGCCCTTACAAGAGTGGAACTGCCGTCGTCGTCCTTCGGGACGGCAGGCAGTACGAAGGCCACGTCGAGATCGAAGGCTGGCTTCGTCCACCTCACTGGACGCCGTCGCGTTCGCGAAAACAGTGGCATCACCTACCGCCACGCAGACTCGCGCTCGTGGCCGTATTCGCGAATCTTGGAATGCCGCTGGCTTGAAGGCGCGACGGTATGAGCGTTACGCAGCAAAGCGCCAGTTGCGAGGACTGCGGCAGGCATCCGGCAACCGATATCTCCTACGGAAAGCATCTCTGCTTTGACTGCTGGACGCGCGACATGGAGCCGATCCTCACCGCGGCCGAAATCGATCGCGCCAACGGTGTTACGCATTGCATCGGCGGTGATGCACCAAACCTTGAACTGAAGCGGCATAGCGGCGAAGTAGACGGCGCAACGTTCGCCCTCGACGCACCGGATCGCGTGGAAGCCGTATGGGGAGCGGGAACGACCGTGCTATGGCCAAAGGGCGAACCCACGATGCTCTATGGGCCAGATGGCGTAGGGAAGACGTCCGTGGCTCAGCAGATCGTCAAAGCCCTGCTGGGAATCGGTAGGCCGCACATCTTCGGTCAACCCGTCGAACAGGCGGCCGGCAAGGTGCTTTATCTCGCGCTTGACCGTCCCAAGCAGGCCGCGCGCTCGCTCCGTCGCATGGTCACAGAAGCGAACCGCGAGGTTTTGCGAGACAAGCTGACGGTGTGGCAGGGTCAGGTCCCATTTGATCTTGTGCGAGATCCCGGCGCGACTGGCACGCTTCGCGCTGGAACGCAGCTGCACACACGTTGTCATTGACAGCGTGAAGGATCTCGCTTCCAAGCTCTCCGACGAGGACGCCGGCAGCGCGCTTCACAGTGCGTGGCAGACTTGCGTGGAGCACGGCGTTGACGTTCTGGCCCTCCACCATCCACGCAAGGCGCAGGGCGACAACAAGAAGCCGAAAACGCTTGCGGACGTGTACGGCTCACGTTGGCTGACCGCAGGCTGTGGCTCGGTGATTTTGCTGTGGGGCGAAGCTGGCGATCCGGTTGTGGAGCTCGAGCACCTGAAGCAGCCAGCCGACGTTGTTGGACCGATGAAGGTGCTGCACGACAACCACAAGGGAACGACCGAGGTGTTTGAGTCAAACGACGTCGTCGCGGTTGTGCGCATCCTCGGCGGACGCGCCACGGCGCTTGAAGTCGCCCGCCGGATGTTCGCGACCAGGGACGAGAGCAAGGAGCGAGCCAACAAGGAGCGGGCGCGTCGCAACCTCGAGGCTGCGGTACGGGACGGACGGCTCAAGGTGGTCGATCACGGAGAGCGCGGCGTGGACATTTTCGGAGTTTCAGACGACCGCACGAACGACTGCACGCGACTGCACGGACCACTGCACGGGGGGACTGCACAAGCGGCCCCCTTAAAGGGCCGCGTGCAGTCACTACATGAAGGGGTGCACACGACTGCACAGGAGGCAGCATGAGCGCGCCGCTTGCCTACCGCTCAATGCCGTGCGACGACTGCGGCGCGCCAGCGGAGTCGATCCACATCGTGCCGTCGATTGCTCGACGCCAAGGCGTGAGGTTCGGATGCGCTGCTCACGATCCCGAGGGCTACTGGTTCTGGATTCGGGACTGGGCGACCGGACCGAACGATTGGAGCCGACCAGGGCGGAAGTACACGACACGACAGCACTTGCTGACGGTCAAGGTCAACGGCTCGGCGTTGGTGGCAGAGATTGAACGGCGTCTGCCGACTTGGCTAGTCAATGCAGGGAGGCGGACGTGATCCGCGATTTCCCGCCAACCATCCGAGCCGAAGTGCAGCGCATCCTTGACAACGCCGCCAGGCGACTGCTGGACGAGGAACAAGCCAAGCAGCCCGATACGGACGAAACCAAGAAGAAGCGGCGTGACGATGCACGAACACTGCGAACACTGCGGCAGGGTCAAGTTGTGGGCGAATCGTCAGCTGGTGTGCTGCACACGGGAATGTCGAGCGGCACGGACGATGACAACGGCTCAAGCGAACCGCAACACCATCGCTCGACTGGCGACGCGCTGCGGCGTTGGCCATCACCGCATGGAGGAATACCTTGCCGGCGAACGCGATTGCGCGCCCTGGATCAAGCGACTTGTCGCTGAACAGCTTGGCGACAACTGGCAGACCCATACCACACCACCAGTAGGCTTCCAACCAAAGCAGTGACAGCACCACAACGCAAGCCGGCTAATCCCGAATGGCGAAAGATCCGTGCGCTCGTAATGAAACGCGCCAACGGACAATGCCAACGTTGCGGCGAACCAGCCGAAGAGGTACACCACCTAGTCGAACGGCATCCGCACCTGCCGGCATCAACGGACTTGGACAACATGATCGCCGTGTGCAAACCGTGCCACCGCCTGCTCCAAGCCAAGCGGGACCGCCACCAAGCCTGACCATCGCTGTCCGGCGCACGAGAGTCGCACTGCGAAATGCATGCGGGGGGTGGATCGCCTCGCTGGGCGGTGCGCGCGTCACCCGCTCGCCCTAGCCAAAATTTTTCATCCAGAAAATCGGGGGGGTTTTTCGTCCTGGACGGTGACCATCCGGACCATCGTTTTTTGAAAGGAGTCTTTGTGGCCAGGCCACGCATGGCTGCCAGCGCTTGCAACGACCGCACGCGCGAAGAGTTCGAGCAGCATCTTTGGAAGGCAGTCGAGCGCGGCTCGGTCGTCGCGATGAAGTTGTGGGCCGATCTGCATCGCGAGGAGTTTCAGCCGAAGGACGAGGACGTTTCCGGTGGACTGTTCACCCCGGTGGGCGACGCCGAGGACGCCTGAGCGGCGCACGCTAGGCGGGCATGCGGCGCGGGTTGCTCGGAGGTTCGGCAGGCCGTTTTTGCCGTGGCAACGTCAAGTCGCTGATGTGGCGTTCGAGCTGCTGCCGAATGGCCGGCTGGCGTACCGGCGGGTGGTCGTCACGGTTCCGCGGCAGCAAGGCAAGACGGTGCTGGTGTTGGCGGCGTTGCTGTTGCGTTCGCTTGGTGACCGCGATCAGCTGAGCGTGTACGCGGCTCAGAGCGGCGTGGAGGGCCGCAGGAAGTGGCGGGACGATTGGCTGCCGATGCTTCCGGCGTTCAACGCTTTACCGCACATGGCTTCGGGCGCGGAGGCGATTCGTTTCCCGGCTACGGGCTCGATCATCCGGCTTCACTCGGGCGGCGAGGCGGGCTTGCACGGTGCGTCGGTTGACTTCGGCTGTTTGGATGAGGCGTGGGCGTACCTTGACAATCGGCATGAGGCGGCGCTGATGCCCGCAATGATGGCTCGGGCGAACCCGCAGCTGTGGATTGTCTCGACGCAGGGTGTCGCTGGTCGCTCGCTTTATTTGGACGAACAGGTGCAGCGCGGCCGCCAGGCGGTCGAGGCTGGCATACGTGAGGGGATCGCATTTTTCGAGTGGTCTGCTGACCCGGCCGCCGACCCGGCCGACCCGGAGACATGGCGGTCTTGCATGCCAGCGCTCGGTCGTGTCGTGACGGAGGAGTTCGTGCGTGACGCGCAGCGTTCGATGCCAGCGCACGAGTTCAAACGGGCGTTCCTGAATCTGCCGTCGGCCGGCGCGCATGATGCGATCGTCCCGCTGGATTTGTGGCAGGCGCTTGCGGAACCGCACGCTCCGGTCCCGCCGAAGGTCAGTCTGGCTGTTGATGTTGCGCCGCGCGGTAGGTCGGCGGCGATCGCTGCCGCCGGCGAGCGTGACGGCAAGCTGTGCGTCACCGTTCTTGAGCAGGGCCAGGGCGTTGATTGGGTCGCGCCCGCCTTGAAGCAGCTGAGCGCCCGGTTTGACACGCGGCCCTGGTTTGACGCGAAGGCGTGCCAGCCGATTTTGCGTGATCTGTGGGAGTTGGATGCTCGCGAGATCGGCGCTCCGGACCTTGCGGAGAGCTGCGCGTTCTTCCTGAGAGCAGCAAACGAGCGCAAGCTGCGCCATCGCGGTGAGCCCGAACTCGTGATGGCGCTTGACGGCGCGACACAGCGCCCGGTGGGGGTGGATGGCTGGGCGTGGAACCGCCGCTCAAGCGGCGTCGATATTTCGCCGCTGGTTGCTTGCACGATCGCGGCCGGCACGTGGAGGTGGAGTTTTGGCGACGACAAGTGAGAACCCATACGGCTACGCATACCGGCGGCTGCGAGCGAACATGATCCGCCAGGCAGAAGCCTGCTCGATCTGTGGCGGACCGCTGGATCATGACGCCCCGCCGCGCTCACGCTGGGCGCCGAGCCTCGATCACGTTTTGCCGGTCGCGGCGACGCGCGGGCTGGATCGCGTGACGCGGGCGCGCCTGCTGCTCGATCCTGCGGCGCTTCGCGTAACTCATTTGGGCTGCAACTCGCGCCGGCAGGACGGTCGCCGTGAGCGGCCCACGCATGTCTCGCGGGAGTGGAGATGATGGACGACAAGGCGAATGAGCACGGCCTACGACCGTCCGATTTCGAGGATGTTGACGATCCTCAGGCGTTCGTATCGTCCTGGAAGTACCTTGCGGAGCTTGGCTGGGACGGCGACGAGGATCGTTCGCTCACGCTGGCTGGGGCGGACCGCGAATCAGCTACGCGAGTGGCGGCAGGTCCGCAAGTTTCGCCGAGCGGAAGCTCGAGCTCGCCGGGAGAACCGGCGCGAAGAGTACGCGGAGGAGCTGTCGGTCGATCCGTTTTCATGCACGGAAGTTGACCGATTGCTACCCGGGGAACGTGCCCTGGCGCAGCGCTTCCCGCAGCTCGTGCCGACAATGATTGCTGCGCTTCGGCAGCGGGCTCGCGCAACCGGCCAGCTCGGCGTACCACGCGCGGACGGCTCGCGGTTTATTCCGCTCACCGATCCGAACGCTTCAGTTGCCGTCGCCGGCCATGCTGCGCAGGACCGCGCCGCGACGCGGACCCATCAGAACTTGCGCCGTTGACAGGTTTGTCGCGGCGCAGCGCGGCGCGCATCTACCTCCGCGCCCGCGGACGGGCATGCCGGGTTTTGTCGCGCGGCCCGGCGTGCCCCCAATTTTCGATCTAACCAGTTTGCCGGCGGTCATTCGGCCGCTGGCGAATACGCACACTCACAGTGTGTGCGGTGCAACGTCACGCTCCCACCCGTGGGTGCGTGTGCGGGCGGGGCGGCCGGGTTCTCGAGCTCGCCCGGTCGCCCCAAAATGAACAGTCGGTCCGGCGACAGGCGCCGGGCCATGAAACAATGAGGTAAAAGTGACAAGACCGCAACTTGAGCGCGTGCTCAGCCTGCTTCCCAAAAAGCGTTGGCTTGACAATGAAGCGTTTGAGGATCTCGTTCGCGACGCGCTCGGGATTCCACCACATGATGGTGCCAGCCTTGGCGTCGCCACCGAGACCTTGCGCTCGACGGGTGTCGCTCGGTGTCGATGGGTTGGCAAAGACGGCGAGAAGAAGCGCCTGGAATGGACACGCGGACGATTGCCGGAAGCGGTTGACCCCGGGCGGGCCTTCCTTGAGTCCGAGAACCGTCGACTGGCGCAGGAGGCCGAGCGTAAGTCGTCGCGCCGAGGAGGCACGGCGGGAGCGCGAAGACGCCCTGAACGCAGTCCCCCGGCAGTTGCAGGTTCGGGAGATCGAGCAGATCGTCGGCGAGTACCTGGTCCGCATGGGGCTCGCGACGCCAGAGGAAGCACAAGCGGCTAGGACACCGAAGCCGCGAGTCATGGAGTTCAACGCGATCGCCATTGGGTGATCGCAGCAAAAAGTAGGACGAAAGGTAGATAAGTGAGTTTCACTAGGGAACCCATCACATACGACGAGCCTGCCCGGCCTCAACGCGAGCCGGTGGCTGGTTACAGCAGCCTTGCGCCGGAAGACCGCGCGTGGCTCGACAAGGTCGAAGGACCAGACGTTGACGCCGAAACTGCGGATTGGGTAAAGCGTCTCGCCGTCGAGGCGGCGCACGACGTACCCGCCGAGGCCGATGCGGTTGCGCTGCGGAGAGCCGAGCGCGTCGTGAGGGCAGGCGAGCTGCGTCGGATCAGGCAGCGCGTGGAAGCGATTTGTGAGGGGCACAGGCGCGCGGCCGCCCGCATTGAGGACGAGTGGCGTGGTCGCAGCATGCCTGATGACGTGTTCAAGGATTGGACCAGTCGCACGCGGCTGGTGGTTGAGTACGACGAGCGTGCAAAGGCGCTGCGGGAGATGGAATCCCGACACTCGTCGACGCGAGTCGTTTCTGAGCCGGGGCCGTACGCCAAGCATGCTCCTTCCTCGTGGATTCGCCGACGCTTCTGACCGTTTCGGACCCGTCGGCATCGTGTCGCGCGCTAACGAGCGCGGGGAAGCTGAGAAGCGGCTCGAGGCGCACGGCCGGGATCTGGCGCGGGAGGTGTCCAAGCGCTCGCGTTATGGCCAGTACGTCCTCGATGCTTATCGCGAATCTCGTCGGCAGGAGGATCCGGCCGTCCACGAGCGAGTGGTCGCCCAGGAGCTTCGCGCACTCACGACCGGGGGCGGTGGCACGGTGAGTGCCACCAGCGGCGCGTCAAGTTTTGTGCCGCCGGCCTACCTGCTTGACCAGATTGTGACGTATCGGACGCCGTATCGCGCTGTTGCTGATGCGGTTGCCAGCGTGCCGCTCCCGTCGTACGGCATGTCCATCGTGGTCCCGGCTTTCACCGGGGCCGGTGCGGCTGCGGCCCAGACCGAAGGCTCGGCGGTGGCCGATGACACGTCGTCGATCACAGCGAGTTATTTGAGCTCGCCGATCGTGACGAAGGCGGCGCAGGTTCAGGTGAGCCGCCAGTTCTCGGATCGCGTCGGCCCTGGTATTGAGGGTGACGCGATTATCTTGCGGCAGTTGAAGGAGTTGCTGGACTCGCAGGTGAGCTCGTACGTGATTGCCCAGATGCTCGCCGATTCCCGTCTTCAGACGGTGTCCAATGCTGGCGCGACGTTCGCGCTTACGGGTACCAGCGCGGGTGTCAACGGATTCGCAAAGGACGTGCGTGCCGCGAAGAAGTCCCTGACGGATCTTGCGGGCACTCGGATTCGTGCGACCCACTTGTTCGCCCCGTCGGACCTGATCGACTATGTCCTGGCGTGGAATGACGGCTCGGGGCGTCCTCTCGCCGATCCAGCGTTCGATGACAATCGGCTACCAATTCGCGCGGTCGACGATCCTGACGGCCAGGGCTACAGCGGGTATGTGTTTCAGGGGTTGGCGATGGCGGCGGACGATTCGATCCCGGCTAGCGGCAGCAATTTTCAGGTGCTCGTCGCGCGAGCGGACACGACGATCCTGGCGGAGTCGGTTCCGTTCCTGCGGACAGTTCCCCAGGCGCTAGCCGGCTCGCTCGATGACGTGCTGATCGCCGATAGCTATGTGGCGGCTGTACCGCGTTACCCGGTAGCCGCGATCACCGGCGCGTTCTACGCAGCGACCCAGTTCTAATTCAGCCAGACAAGACAGCTTGCACGTCCAAGCGGCGGTGGTGTGCGAGAACCCCGGCGTGCCGGCCCACGGCTTTCTTCCGTTTCACGTGGGCTGGCAGCCGGGGCATTTCACAAGTGTCGGAATTGAGAATGAGGTTATTGACACGGCGGGCCGGGCTCGTCGGTTTGGAGGATTCTGGCCGCTCGGATAGGAGAGTGACGAGGCTCGATCAAGGTGGAGCTATCGGCCCATCGCTCGTGCGATCCGGATCTGCTGCCCATATCAGACTTAGGAGCCGCACGGGCTTCCCGCTCACCATCGCGAGGGCCTCAAACTTGCTCACCTGTGCTGGCCGTAAATGGTCCCTTGGCCCCTTGACCTCGCAGAAGAACCAATCCGACAGATCCGGGGCATACATCAAAAGGTCAGGCCCCTGAGTGGAACCATGCTCAGTTCGGTCGCGGAGAACCCGCTGCACATCATTCGGGAGCAGCCTGGCGACGGTCTCCTGCTTCCAAGTGTGCTTCGGATACGCATATTTTTCGATCAGCGCTCGATAGCCCATTGTGTGGTAGAGCACGATCGCTGCGAGCCACTCCCAGAAGTGAAGATCGGGCTGGGTTTCCGCGATAGCCACGTCATGCTCATCAAACAGCTCAGGAAATCGCAGCTTCCACTCCCGCATCAAGTGGCCAGCGCGCCACAGGTCTCTCTGGGAGGGTCGGGCTTCGATCGTTCCGATATCGATGATCGCTTTCACGCGGCTTAGAGGCTAAGGCGCGATCGCCGTCTTGGCGACTGCGGGAATCAATACCCGCCTAATCTAACTTGCCCACCTCCGGCCAATCCAGCGCCATTGTTGGCTCAACCGCTCCGCGGCATCCGGCGATGTTGCAGATCTTCGATCTCCTGCACCTGGAGGGGCGCTCGACCCGAGAGCTTCCTTACCGGGACCGCCGGACGCTACTAGTCGAGCTGGCGCTTGACGGCCCAGCGTGGCGCACACCGGCAAGCATCGTGGTGGACAACGCAGACGAGTTTGTCTCCCGTGTCGCGAACTTCGGCATGGAAGGCGTCGTCGCAAAACGGCGCGACTCGCGGTACACCGCGGGTGTGGGCGCCGCCTGAATACTGACCCATCTGGGCCGGTTGAAATGTGACCCGTGTGGCCCGGGGTCGGGAGCGTCCGGCCGGGTCTTGACCCTCGTTCGATCTAGCGATCGTGCGAGGAGGAGTGTGTGGTCGGCGTGGAGCGGTGGGCTGAGATCAGGCGGATGCATCGGGTCGGGCGGCTCTCGATTCGAGAGATCAGCCGGCGGACGGGGCTTCATCGCCGTACGGTCCGCCGCGCGCTTTCAAGCGACGAGCCTCCTCGCTATCGCCGCCCGCCGGCGACGTCGAAGCTCGACCCGTTCCGCGGCTGGGTGTGCGAGCAGCTGCAGGCTGATCCGCGGATCCCGGCCCAGCGGCTGCGGGAGATGGCCACAGAGCTTGGCTATGAGGGCAGCAAGACGATCTTCAATGACTTCGTTCGCGAGGTGCGGCCCCGATATTTGGTCAGGCGCACCTTCCAGCGCACGGTGTATCGCCCGGGTGAGCTGGTCCAGTGCGATCTGTGGGAGCCGCGCCAGCTGATCCCGGTCGGCCACGGCCAAACCCGCCGTGGCTGGGTGGTGACCGCCGAGCTTTGTTTCTCGCGGGTGATCGCCGGGGCGCTGATCTTCTCCAAAGAGGCGTCGGACATCCTGTGGGGCCTTGGCCGCTGCCTTGAGCGAATCGGGGCCTTGCCGGAGAAGCTCGTGTGGGACCGCGAGGCGGCGATCGCTCCACAGGGGCGCCCGAGCGATGAGTTCGTTGCGTTCTGCGGCCGGCTCGGAGTGGGCTGGATCATCCTCGATGCCGGTGACGCGCAGGCTAAGGGAGCGCTCGAGCGCTCGCACCGGTTCATGCGAACCAACTTCCTGCCCGGCAGGCGATTCGCGAACGAACTCGACTTCCAGGCCCAGCTCGATTCCTGGTGCGAGAAGGCTAACGGCCGCCTGCACCGCACGACCCGGGCTGTCCCTGCTGAGCGCCTGCTGGGCGAGCGCGAGCGGATGTGCCCGCTGCCCGAGGCCCCTGACGTCGACCGCCGCTTTGTCTGGCGGGTGCCTCAGCAGCCCTATCTGCGCTTCGACCGAAACGACTACTCGATCGACCCGCGCTTCGCCGGGCGGCGCGTGGAGGTGCGGGTCTCCCAGCGAGAGGTCGTGGCGGTGGCTCTTGACTCAGGCGAGCTGGCCTGTCAGCACCGCCGCTCCTTCGCCGGTGGGCTGACATTCACCGATCCCGCCCACCAGTCAGAGCTCGAGCGCCTGAGGGCTGGCCGTCGCCTGCGCCACCAGATCGAGGTCGAGATCCGCCCGCTGGCCCGATACGACGCGCTGATCCCGGCATGAGGAAGACCGCGTCTGAGCTAACCCACCTGTTCCGGGCGCTGAAAGCACCCGCCGCGGCCAGGGCCCTGCCTGCGCTAGCCGATCGGGCCCGCGAGGAGTCCTGGAGCTTCGAGCGCTTCGCCGAGATCCTGCTGTCAACCGAGGTCTCGGCCCGGGAATCACACGGCGGGGAGAGCCGAATCAAGGCAGCCCGGTTCCCGGCCCGCAAGACCCTCGAGGAGTTCGACTTCACCTTCCAGCGGTCGGTCAAGAAGACGATCGTCGAGCATCTCGGCCAGCTCGACTTCCTGCACGCCCGCGAGAACGTGATCCTGCTCGGCCCGCCCGGAACCGGCAAGACCCACTTGGCGATCGCGATCTCGATCCGGGCATGCCTGGCCGGTCAGAGGGTCCTCTTCGCCACCGCCACCGAATGGGTCGCTCGCCTCTCAGAGGCCAAGCGCCAGGGCAATCTAGAGGCCGAGCTCAGGCGCCTGTCGTTCATCCCCCTGCTGGTCATCGACGAAGTCGGATACATCCCATTCGACCCCGAAGCAGCAAGCCTCATGTTCTCGCTCGTCTCCAACCGCTACGAGCGTGCGTCGATGGTCGTCACCAGCAACAAGCCCTTCAGCCAGTGGGGCGAGATCTTCGGCGACGACATGGCCGCCACCGCCATGATCGACCGGCTCATCCACCACTCGGCGATCCTCTCGCTCAAGGGCGACAGCTACCGCCTGCGCGGCAAGGACCTCGACGCCCGCATCGGGGCTAAGCCCACCCAAATCAACTGACCTCTCCCGACGGCGCACAGGCGGCATTTCGCTCCGCTCGCCTACGGCTCGCTGCGCGAAACGCCGCCTATCCAACCCTCAAGCGGCCTAGTTTTCGACCGGCACGACCACCCAGGTGGGTCACTTTTCAACCGGTCAAAGTGGGGCACTTTTCGACCGGCCTTGACAGCGGGTCGCCGGACGACCGCGTGGGTCAAGCACAAGCTTCGCCGCGAGGAGCAGTTCGCGGTCACCGGCGCACGCCGCGCCGGCGACCGGAGGCTTGAGTCGCTGTTCGTCGCCCGTCGGCGTCCCGACGATTCGTTCGCCGCCGCGGGCTCGATTGACCTAGGGCTTACCGCGGCGATTGTGGGAGAACTTGAGCGGCAGCTCGCTGCTTTGCCAACTCGCCGCCGCGGAGCGGTGACGTGGTATCCGCCCACGGTCGGCGTTGTCGCCTCGTGTCATGGATTGCCGGATGGGCCGGTTCGCGATGCAGTCCTTCACGCCGTCGCTGACGGGACGCTCGCGATGTGACTTCGCCCCGCTTAGAGCGGGCCGCTCCCAAAAGCCCAGTACCAGACACTGCCTTGCTTCCGAAGAGACAGCGTGTTGTGGATACCAGGACCACTGGCAGTAAGGCGGGTGAAGCGGCTGCCTGGGGAACCCCCGACGGCTCGCCAAGCGTGCAACTTCACGGGATTATGCGTCCAGTATGCCCCGTGGCCAGGGCCACAAGTGTTCGGGCAGTGGTGAAGCCAGAAAACGCCTGTCGCGTTCGCTTGAGCCCGCCCCCAATGAGTCCACGTCAAATGACCGAAAGGATGCCCGGGATGCCGTGGGCCTCCAAAGAACGCACTCCCGTCCCCGGTCGGGCTCACCCACACTGGCCGTACGACGAATTGGCCGTAGTCAGCCTTCAGCACTCTCGTCGGCCCCTTGCTTCCCGTCGCGGTCGCTGCTGGCGTCAGCGCTAAAGAAAGCAGCGCTGAGCCTACGAGCGCTGGTTGAACCAATCTCTTCCATCCCCGCAAAAGCGCACCTCCGTTCTTAGGCATCGTGTTCACGCCAGCCCCATATCCCGTGCGGTCGTGCGGTCGACCTGCTCCAAGTATTGACTAGCCAAGGCTCCTTTCGCCCCAGGGCGGGTCCCCAGACTTTGGCGAAGACCCTCCCTAGGGTTGACAAGGAAGCGAACATATGTTCGTGACCAGCCAAGGCAGCGCATACGTCCGCTTCCGCCGCGCGCTCGGAACCGGCAACGAGCTGCTGGTGCTCGCGACCGCGCGCGAGCTACCCAGGATCGCGCTCGATGACGCGCTGCGGATCTGCCTCGTGCTGCGCGATGGCGATCCGGAGCGGTACGAGCGCGCAGCGGTTCGCTGGCTGGGCCGCTTCGCACTGGAAGCGAAGCACGTAACAATCGAGGCACTACGGCTGGCCGCTGATGCGCTCGACGCGTTGCCCGATCAGCCGACAGAAGCAATGGAGCGGCTACAGCACCTTTGCGTCGCGCACCGCGTGACTTATTTGTCGTCGCCCGCTGGTGGTTGACCTGATTCCGGAGTGGTGAGAGAATCTACGGCTGCGCTGGGGCTAATAGCGCGCCTTCTATGAATTTGCCGAGTTGGATTAGGACTGGTTCTGGCGACCGCCGCAGCGAGCTTCGCGTTTTGGCTTCGAGGTGCCTCTTGAGGAGGCTTGCGTTAATCGGCCCGATGGCCGTCGCTATCGCGGTGGCAGGGTGCGGGTCAACGACTCGGACGGTCACGGTGGAGACGCACACTGTGACGCACATGGTCACGCGCCCGGCCAAACGTGTTCCCGTCCGACGCAGCGCACCGAAAACATCCACGCCGTTGCCCGTGCTCACCGTGGGCGACTGGACTGGCCGCGACCCCTCCGAGATCGGCTTCAGCGGGGACGCGGGCAATGTTGTTACGCAGCTGCACTGGTCCTCGTGGACGAGCACTGGCGCAACGGGGAACGGCGTCTCGAACATCCAGAACTGCGTGCCCAATTGTGCTCAAGGCACGCATACCCCGGTCGCCACGACAATCACGTTGTCGAGCCCTGCGAACGATCGCTTTACCGCCATGATCGAGACGCGAAACGGGCAAACGACGCGATGGACCTACCCGTCGTACTGGCCCGGCAACGCTTCATCCACGTCACCAGCTGCGTCGACCGCACCAGCCCAAGCGAGTACGAGCTGCGGGTATGGAGAAACGATCGGGCCTCATGGAGACTGTGCGCTGATCCAGGCGGCCACGCAGCGAATCGCAGGTGCTCCAGGGACTTCTCCTTTTCACGCCCCTGGGCTGGACACCTTCACGCCGAACGGTCAGAGCGTCACCTTCAGCTGCACGATCGTCGGCCAGGCCCCAACGTCAGACGCTCCGATCTATCACTGCGTCAGCCAGCAAGATCCGCTGGACTGGTTCCAGTTCTCATTCACCTGAGCGGTAGGGCGAAATCACTAGTTTGGGGGTAACCGATGACCGATTTGCGTCCCTCCTGCTGGCCGCGTCTTGGCCAGGTAGAGTTTCCGGCGCCAATACCACCAGCGCGGGTCGTACCACCGACCTTGCGGGTTCTCGCCCGGCCATGGGCATACATGCCACCAACGCGGTCGCCAAGTCACCGCCGGGATCACAACGAGCGCCGCGCCCAGCGACGCTATGAGGATCAAGAGCTTCCGCATTGGGCACACGCCCCCTTGTTGTAGGTGTGCGGAGGATTCTCGCGCTTCGTGGCGATCGCTACAACATGTTCGATGTGCGTCGATCGCTTTCGGCGGTGGTTTCGGGCCAAGCATTTCGAGCGGTGCCGGGCCCATCACGGCTTGGCTAAGGGTCGTCTTGCGGGCACGGAAGCCCGCAGACGGCCGCACAACGCGTTACAGCGCATGGTGCGACCGTTGTCTAGTTGGCAAGCCGGACATAAGACGGACACTAGATCCGCCAGAGCCCTCGGTGAGCACTTGCCAGTGTCAATCTTTCCCGATCACCGCTGATTCGACGTACTCTCTGGAAGTCACCGTGAACACCGATTGGGGCGGGAATAAGCGGATCAGCCGGCGTTGGATCTTTGAGGTGCCCGGATTAGACGGACGACTCGACGTTTCAGCGCCATCGAGTGGACAGGATTCCGCCAGTCCGTTTGCAAGGGCACTAGCACGCGAAGTGACACGAGCCCAACCCGCTTAGGGGTTAGCCCTAGACCGTGTTTCGCTATTGGCCGCGAAGTCGAACGCTGATCCGATCGGCAGCACGCTGAGCGCGGTCACGCCGCGGCCCACCACGGGTCCCAGGCGCGACAGTGGCACTGTCCACCGTGGCGCGGATGAGTGCCCGGCGCTCATCCAGGCTTAGTCGCTCCCAGTCATCGCTGGCGTTCAGCGTGAGCATCGCGGCCGGTGCGATGCGGGAGAGCTGCGCTTGCGCGTCGTCGCGGGCCTGGCGCAGCTCGGCGAGCCGTTCGACGGCCGCCGGCTCGTCCGCGAGGTCGGCAGCCGCAAACGAGCGTACCGCGGCGTCTAATGCCACTTGCGCCTGTTCAAGTTCGCGCTCTGCTCGCCGCGCAGTGTCCGCGACACTGGCCTGACCCTCCGCATCCGTCAGCGCTTGACGCACCGCATCGGTGACCACGTGCTCGGCAACCTCGGCCGAGATCGTGACGTGCCACGGACAATCGCCCGTACTCGGGCAGCGGTAGATCGGGTAATCGCCCTGCCTTGGCAGTTTCATAGCCGACAGTCGCGCTCCGCAGGAACCGCACCGCAGCACCCCGAGGCGTGCAAGCAGACGCTCTGACTTCGCATGGCGTCCCCGCGGAACTTTCATGCGCTGCACACGCTGCCATAGATCGCGGTCGACGATCGGCTCGTGCGCCTTGATGTTGTGGAGCTTCCCGAACCGGATCTCGCCCAGGTAGACACGCGAGGCGAGCATTACCTGCACCCCGCGGTGTGAGCGTACGACGCCGTGCTCGCGAAGCATGTGGCGTATCTGCGTGATCGACTTTCCGTCTGCACGCATCTCGAACGCCCGGCGCGCGAGCGGCACAGTCTCGGGGTCGGGCTCCAGCGTCCCATCATCGCAACGGCGGTAGCCCACGTTTACGCGCGCCCACGGCGTTGCGCCACGCGCCACTGCGCGAGCCTGCCCTTCGGCTGACCGCTCTTTCGCGGAGCGGCGAAAATACTCTGAAACCGCGCCCATCATCGTCCCGCTGAGCCACTGCCCGGCGCTCGCGGTTGTGACTTGGCCCACGTCTACGGCTAGCACCTGGCCGCCGGCATTCTCGACCCGCTCGACTACTTCGGCTTGCGTCGCGAGCGAGCGGAATAGACGATCGAAGTAGGCGGCGGCGACGACATCGGCTTGGCCGCCCTCGATCGAGGCAACAGCAGCCAAGAGGCCCGGACGGCCTGCAAGCGGCCTGCCACCACTCACGTCAAGCTCGTCGTGGATCGTTATGAGTTCGAGGCCATCGCGTTCGCAGACGGCCCGTATGCGTTCGCGTTGCTCGTCTGGTGAGACGAATCGCTCGCCGTCGCGTCCGCTTAGCTGCGAGACGCGCACGATGCCGATGGCGCGGCGGCGCGTGGCATGATGTGGTGTAGGAGCATTCATATGCAAAAACGATACCACGTAACCACCTTCGGCTGTCAGATGAACGAGCACGACTCCGAGCGCATGAAGGGCATGCTCGAGTCTCTCGGCTACACGGAGGCGCAGAGCCGGGATGGCGCGGACCTGGTGCTGTTCAACACCTGCTCGATCCGAGAGCGCGCCGATAGCCGCTTCCTCGCTCACCTCGGAGAGGCCAAGCGGCTGAAGCAAGCGCGGCCCGAGCGGATCGTGGGCATCGGCGGCTGCTGGGCGCAATCGGTCAAGGAGGAGATCTTCGCCCGCTTCCCGTTCGTCGATGTCGCCTTCGGTCCCGGGCAGGTGCACAAGCTGGCCGAGTTTCTCACCAGCGATTCCCTGAGCGCCCAGGGCTACTTCGAGTTCGAGGGCTTCACGGGCCGCCTGCCGGCAAAGCGGGCGCGCGAGTTCCAGGCATGGGTGCAGATCAGCGTTGGCTGCAACTCGGTCTGCAGCTACTGCATAGTCCCCTCCACGCGGGGCCGCGAGATCTCGCGACGGCCGGATGAACTGCTCGAAGAGGTTCGCGGCCTAGCGGTCGACGGCGTGCGCGAGGTCACGCTCCTCGGCCAGAACGTCAACTCCTATGGCCGCGACCTTTCGCGCGAGCAGCGGCTCAGCTTTGCCGGGCTTCTGGGCCAGATCGACGCGATCGACGGGATCGAGCGGATCCGCTATACGAGCCCGCATCCCAAGGACATGCGCGAGGACGTGATCCGCGCTCACGCTGAGCTGCCCTCGCTCTGTCAGCACATCCATCTACCGCTGCAGTCGGGCTCCAGCGCCGTGCTCAAGAGGATGCGGCGCACCTATTCCCGGGAGCGCTACCTCGACCGGGTGGCGCTGATCCGCGAGCACGTACCCGACTGCGCGCTCACCACTGACATCATCGTTGGCTTCCCAGGGGAGAGCGAAGAGGATTTCAAGCAGACGCTCGAGGTGGCCGAATCGGCCGGCTACGACGGCGCGTTCACCTTCATCTTCTCGCCCCGGCGTGGCACCGAGGCAGCCACGCTGCCTGATCACGTGCCGCATGAGGCGAAGGTCGAGCGGCTGGAGCGGTTGGTCGAGGTCATCCAGCGGCATGCTCATCGGCGGGCTCAGCGTTTCGTGGGCCGGAGCCTCGAGGTGCTCGTCGAGGGCCCCTCGCGAACCGACCCTAGCCGCCTGCGCGGCCGCACCAGCCACAACAAGGTCGTCAACTTCGATGGCTTGGCGGAGGCTGGAGAGATCGTTGAAGTCGAAATTTCCGCGGCCAGCAGCCAGACCCTCTCTGGGCTTCAGTCGATCCTGAGCCGCGCGGCGTAGGCAGCGGCGAACGCGCCGCTGCGCCGTGCCGCCGACGTAGATGCGAACATATGTTCTGTGCGCTGGAGCAACCTGAGCGTTGAAGACGAGGAACGGGCGCGCCTCCCGGGATATTCGGACGAAGCAGTCGTCCGGCATTTCGAGGCCCCCGACTCAATTCCGACGAGGTTTTACGAGGTCCGAGCCAAGTCGATCTTGAATCGCGTACCAGCGGCGTCTCGGATGCCGTTCAAGTGGACGATCAACCCGTTCCGCGGCTGCAGTCACGCGTGCGCGTACTGCTTTGCTCGCCCCACGCATACCTACCTCGACTTCGACGCGGGGCGGGACTTCGAGCGGGAGATCGTGGTCAAGGTCAATGCGCCGGAGCGGCTGCGAGCCGAGCTAGCGCGGCCCTCGTGGCAAGGCGAGCACGTCGCGCTCGGCACGAACACGGACCCGTATCAGTGGGTGGAGGGGCGCTACAAGCTGATGCGCGGGATCTGGGAGGCGATGCGCGATGCCGTCAACCCCTGCTCGGTTTTGACCAAATCGCCGCTGCTGCTGCGCGACCTCGATCTGATGCGCCAGATCAACGAACGGACGGAGTTCGGCGCAGCGCTCTCGGTCCCGACCGTGGACGAGCAGGCTTGGCGCGCGACCGAGCCCCATACCCCAAATCCGCGCGCCCGCCTGGAGGCCGTAAAGGAACTGACCCAAAACGGCATTCGCACGGGGGTGCTGGTTGCACCGCTGATGCCCGGCATCAACGACGCCCCCGAACAGATCGAGCCGATCCTGGAGCTCGCCGCCGGGGCCGGCGCGGCCTATGTCAGCGGCATCGCCCTCCACCTGCGCGGCGAGGTGCGTGGGCTCTTCTTTGCATGGCTGCGCGAGCACCGCCCGGACCTGATTCCACGTTATGAAGAGCTCTACGCGCGGGGCGCCTACATGCGTGCGGCGGAGCGGGATCGCATCGCCGGGCTGGTCCGGGGACCGAGCGAATCGGCGCAGCGGCCGTCGCGCGGGCGCCTGAGACCACCGCCTGAGCGCCGGGAGCGACCGCGTGCCGCGCCCCAGCAATCATTATTCTGAGCCGGGGGAGGTGGAACCGGGAGCGCGCTCCTGCGTAGAAATAGGTAGATGAAGAACCCGCTGCGACAGGACAACGACCAGGACGAAATCAGGTTCGACCGCAACCTGCGGGACCGGATGTTCGAGACGCGCAGCTATCGCTGGGAGGAAGCGGGTCTGCGCTTGGAGTCCGACCGCCGGACCATCCGCCGCGCGCAGCGTCAAGCGCTTGCAGTGCTGCCGCTGCTCGTCGGCGTGCTCGTCGTCTGGTTTGACGGTCGCGACCTGTTGGGACACAAGACGGCCTCGAGCACGGGATTCCAGGCCGGAATTGTGATTGCGCTGGTCTTTCTCGGCTGGGCGTTCTCGCGCGACCTGGGACGGGCCGCGGCACCGACGTTCTTCAAGCGGATGGACCCAGCCACAGCGGGAACCGTGGGCTTCCTCATTCGGCTGGCGACGATCGCGATCACGCTCGCATTGGCGCTCCATATCGTCGGCCTGAACCCCGGCACGATCGCCGCCGGCGGGGCCTTTACCGCGATCGTTTTTGGCCTCGCCGCCCAGCAGACATTGGGCAACGTGATCGCGGGGATGGTGCTGCTGAGCGCGCGCCCGTTCCGGGTTGGGGAGCGAATCAGGCTCCAAGCGGGCGCGGTCGGCGGAGTGGTCGAGGGGGTCGTGTCATCGCTCGGGCTGCTCTACACCACGCTCGTCCGTGGCGAGGATCGGATCATGATCCCCAACAACGTGGTGCTCTCGGCCGCGGTGGTGCCGCTCGTCGAGCCAGACGCGGTCGACGTCCAGGTGACGCTCAGCTCCGGGATCAGGCCGAGTCGCGTACAGGCCATCCTGGAGCAGGCCATCACGACGCGCACCCGCAGCGACGCGCGCGTGCTGCTCGAAGAAATCGACGGAGACCGATTGGTGGTGAGGATCCAGGCGACCCCCGAGCGAGCGAGTGACGGAGCCCGGCTCGCCGACGAGATCATCGCCGCGCTGGCGTCGGTGACGGGCGAGCGCGCCCTGGCGCGCGACTGAGCACTGGCGCACCCCGCTGGCGGGCGCCGTCTGCTCTTGTCCGGGGCCGGCGCCTACTGCCTGCGCGCGCGGACGGCGGTTCCGTAGGCGCAGATCTCGGTCCAGGTGCTGCCGAGCTCGGATGTATCGAAGCGGAAGGCGATGACGGCGTCGGCGCCCTTGGACTCGGCCTCCTCGACCAGGCGCTCGGTGGCGTGGTTGCGCCCGTCGGCGAGCATCTTGGTCATCCCTCTGAGCTCGCCGCCGACAAGCGATTTGAAGGAGGCGCCGAGCTGCGAACCGATGTTGCGCGAGCGCACGGTCAGACCGAAGACCTCACCCAGAACCTCCGTCACCTGATAGCCCGGCAGGTCATTGCCCGTCGTGATCAGCACCGGGCGATCCTATAGGCCTGCGCGCGCGGGGTACAAGCAGCGCGGGGATAGCCCAGGAATCTCTCAGTGCGGCTTGCGTTCGCCGGCAGCGAGGTCGGAGGCGATCTTCTCGCCTCCGAGCAGCCGCTGGGCGGCGCCTGCGAGCCCTGGCGCCGCGCCGCCCACTGCGGCACCGATGCGCAGGGTGGGGGGCGCTACGTCGACCTCGGCGCGGTTGCGCTCGATCGCGGAGATCACCGCGGCGGCCACCTGCTCTGGGGTGCGCGTACTGATGCCCAGCGGGAGCTTCACGCCGGCGTCGGCGAACATGCCGGTGCCGCTGATGAAGCCCGGCAGGACCACCGACACCCCCACCCCGTACTGCCACAAGTCCTGGCGTATCCCGTGGGCGAAACCGCGGAGCCCGAACTTGGTCGCGGCGTAGAGCGACGAGGAGGGGCTTGCCGCCTTACCCGATAGCGAGGCGATGAAGACCATGTGGCCACGCCGGCGCTCTATCATCCCGGGAGCAAGAGCCCTGGCGAGCGCGATCGGTGCCCGCAGGTTGACCTCGAGCATGCGGTCGATGTTCTCCTGCGAGAGCGAAGTCAGTCTCCCGCGCGCGGGCAGGCCAGCGTTTGCCACCAACACATCAGGAATGGGGTCCCGCACAGCCTCGATCAGCTGCTCGACCTCCTTACGACTCGCCAGATCGCAGGGGATCGGCCGACCGCCGAGCTCGGCGACGAGGGCGTCGAGAACCTCGGTCCGGCGCCCGGAGAGAAGCAGGTTTGCGCCGCGCGCCGCGAAGGCGCGGGCGATCGCCTGGCCGATTCCCCCAGTGGCACCGGTGATCAGTACGTTCCCCGCTACCAGCGCCACGCGCTGGCAGTCTATAGGGCGGGTGTGAGGGAGGCCGGGAGCGGCCGGGCGATCCGCCCCGGCGTGAGGAGAGGCGGTCTAGCGGGCTTTCCGCGTTCCCCGCCTCAGGGCTGGGATCGAGCCGAGCGTCGCGATCGCCGCCACCGCCCACATCGCTCCGTACCCGTGGGTGGCGGTGAGGGTCCCGCGCAGCAGTTGGATCGCGGCGCCCGCAAGCAGCGGCTTAGGAGAGGGGGGGGGTAGGGGGGTTGGCAGCGGAGGAGGGGGACGCCATCGGGCCGCAGAGATCGCTCTCGGGCGCGGCGGTCTCGGTCATCGAGGCTCCCGCATGGAGCCGGTGCTACCCGCGTAGGGCCGGCTCGCCGCTAGCGCGGGAAAACGGCGACGGTTGCGGTGAAACCGTGCAGGAAGCTGCGGCCCCCTACCGGCCCGATCTCGCCGGCGGCGAAGAACCCGGCGGCGGGCGCCCCCTCGAGCACCCGCTCGACCGCCAGGGCGTCGTGGTCGCAGGGTCCAAACATGGCCCTGCCCCGTCCGTTGCAAGAAAACACCAGAGCGCCGGCGGCGCCGCTGGGGCCGAGCGCGTCCTTGCGCAACCGCAGCGCGGACTGCAGGTCCTCGTCGGCGGAGCGAGCGTCGCGAGCGTGCAGCCGGATGACCTGCCCTGGGCGAACCAGGGCGCCCACCTGCAAGTGCCCGGATTCGGGATCGGCTCCGATCACGCCCCTGACGAGGAAATCTCCCTGCTCGTACTCGGGCTTGCCGGCCTCCACCACGATTCCGATCAGGATGCCTCCGGCCACGAGGGTCCGCTCGCGCGGTCCCATCTGTGCGATCAGCCGCTCCACCATCTCCAGGGCAGGCCGTCCAGCCAGCTCATGGATCACGTGGCCCTCGGCGGCGGTGATCGTCACCTCCGGCCCGATCGGCGCCGCACCCTGAGAGACGCACGGGATCAGCTCGAGCTCACGAAAGACAACTCCAACAGCGCCCTCGTCCACAACTTGCCCGCCGTAGATGAGTGCACCGGAGCCCCCGATGCCCCGGGCGCTCGCCAGTCCCCCGAGCACTGGGATGCCGGGCGCCTCCGCCGCCAGCGCCGTGAGGATCGCGTCGGTAGGAAATGTGTATGGATCGGCCAGCAGGACGGCGGCGCGGGCCCCCTCGATGCTGGGCAGGCCGGAGACACGGGACTCATCGCCGTTGCTTTCCACGTAGGCGTGGAAAGGAGCCACTTCGCCGGCGCCGCCGAACGAGGCGGCCCAGAGAGCGATTCCGGGTCCGTCCTCCAGCTCTCGCCCAGCTCCGAGCACGCCTCCCGCCCCGCAGCCGATCAGGATCTCCGGTCCGAGCTGCTCCCCGATCGCCTCAACGATTGCCTCGGGCGCGGCCAGGTGCGAGCCGCAGGCGAAGACGCACGCCAAATCGACCGGCGCGCCAGCGAGCCGGGCGGCGGCCTTCTCCGCCACCTCGTGCACGGCCACTGCGGGATCGGAGAGCGCGGAGAGCGCGGTCGCGATCCTGACGGCCATCACTCCACGATACTGGGCAGATGAGCGCCTCATCTGGGCGAGCGCGCGGTTTCGATGGAGCACTCGAGCGTCCCCGCCGCGCACAGGTAATCGCGCTTTTCGGCCCGACGGGCATCGGCAAGACCCAAGTCGCAATCGCGCTCGCTGCAAGCCTGCGCATGGTGGGTGAGGCTCCGGTCGCGGTCTCCGCCGACGCGCTCCAGGTCTACCAGGGACTCGAACTTTTGACGGGCGCGGCGAACGCGGCGGAGCGAGCCCAGCTCGATCATCGGCTGATCGCATTCCTGCCCGTCCAGCAGACCTTCAGTGCCGGGCAGTACGCCGAGCTGGCTCACGCCGAGATCGATCAGCTTTTGAGGTCGGGAAAGCGTCCGATCGTGGTCGGTGGCACCGGCCTCTACTTACGCGCGGCCCTTAGCGAGCTCGGCCTGAGACCGCCACCCCCCGACGGGATCAGGGAGCGCTGGATGGCGGAGCTCGCCCGGCGGGGCCCAGCAGCGCTGCACGCGGTGCTGGCGCGGCGCGCGCCGTGGGCGGCGGCGGAGATCGCGCCCGGTGACCGTCAGCGGGTGGTGCGAGCGCTGGAGCTGCTCGATGCCGGCGAGCTTGAACCGCCGGAGGGCGAGTCCGAGCTGTGGAGCGCGACCGTACGTGTGCCCACGCTGCTCGCCGGCCTCACGCTCGAGCGCGACCAGCTCTACGCCCGCATTGACGCGCGCGTGGAGGAGATGGTCGCCGCGGGCGCGCGCGACGAGGTGCGCCGGGCACATCTGGCCGGCGCCTCGCCCACCGCCCGCAAGGCGCTCGGATACGAGGAGCTGCTCGTTGGCGACGTGGAGGGGATGAAGCGGCGAACCCGTAACTACGCGCGGCGGCAGCTGACCTGGATGCGCAAGCTGGCTGGAGTGGCAGCTATCGATACGACTGGCCTCACGCCGGCCCTCGTGGCTGAGCGCATCACCAAGCTCTGGATCGCCGGTGAGGGCACGGGTGGGTCGGATGCATAGACTCTCGCGACGATGAGGTCTGTGCAGCGGTGAGGTTCGATAAATGGCAGGCGCTCGGCAACGACTACATGCTGCTCGAGCAGGACCGGCTGCCGTTCGCGCTCACGCCTGCACGCGTGCGCGCCCTGTGCGCCTCGCATACCGGCGTCGCCGCAGACGGAATCGTGGTGATCGGGGCGCCGGCTGGCCCCCAGTCGGTGGCACGGCTGCGGATCTTCAACCCCGACGGCTCCGAGGCCGAGGTCTCAGGCAACGGCGCCCGGGAGGCCGTGCTGTACCTGCGCCGCAGCGGCTGGACCACGTCGGGCACCTTCACGGTGGAGACGGACGCGGGCGAGCTGCGACCGACGATCACCTCGCCCACGACCTGCACGGTCGAGATGGGGCGGGCGCGCCTGCGCAGCGATGATTTCCCCTCGGGGCCGGATGACGGCCGGGGAGTGCTTGAGCTGGCGCGCGAGACGCTCAGCTTCAGGCACGTCCAGGTGGGCAATCCCCAATGCGCGATCTCGGTCGGCGACGTGCAGGCATTGGACGCTCTCGACCTCGCCGCGCTCGGCCCACAGATCGAGGGCCACGAGCTTTTCCCCAACCGCACAAACGTCTCTTTCTATACGCCCCTTGGCTCTGATCGCATCCGCGCGCGGATCTTCGAGCGGGGAGTGGGGGAGACCGAGGCGAGCGGTACCGGGGCGACGGGCGCGGCGGTGGCCTTCGTGCTCGACGGTGGCACCTCGCCGGTCACCGTCGTCCTCGATGGCGGAGAGCTCGTGGTCAGCGTTAAAGAAGACCTGCGAATCGCGCTGACGGGGTGGGCCGTGCCCGTCTTCCGGGGCGAGCTCGCGGACGACTTCATGGAGAAGTTGCATGCACTCGACTGAGACCCAGGGCGGGCGCCGAATACGGTCCGCGAAACGGCTCGAGCGGCTCCCGCCCTACCTGTTCGCCGAGCTCGAGCGCAAGATCCAGGCCAAGCGTGCCGCCGGCGTGGATGTGATCAGCCTGGGGATCGGAGACCCCGACACGCCCACGCATGCCCCGATCGTGGAGGCGGCGCAGCGGGGGCTGGAAGATCCGAGTACGCACCGGTATCCGACGAACCGCGGCCGGCCCGAGTTTCGTGCAGCGGTCGCAGCCTTCTACGCACGGCGGTTCGGGGTGGAACTCGATCCCGAGACCGAGATCATGCCGGCAATCGGCGCCAAGGAATGCATCTTCAATCTGAACTTGGCGTTCCTCGACCCTGACGATGTCGCGCTGGCGGCCGACCCCGGCTATCCGGTGTACACCGGTGGCCCGCTGCTTGCGGGAGCGCACGCAGAGTTGATGCCGCTGCTTCCGGAGCGGGGGTTCGCGCCAGACCTCGACACGATCGGCGCCGAGACGCTGGCGAGGGCGCGGCTCATGTTCCTCAATTACCCCAACAACCCAACCGGAGCTGTCCTGCCCGGGGGGCTTTTCGAGCGCGCGATCGAGCTCGCCCGAGATCACGAAGTCATGGTGGTTCACGACAACGCCTACAGCGAGACGACCTACGACGGCTACGTGGCGCCCTCGTTCCTGGCCACGCCGGGAGCCAAGGAGGTCGGCGTGGAGGTGTTCTCGCTCTCCAAGGGCTACAACATGACTGGCTGGAGGTGCGCCGCGATCGTCGGCAATTCCCAGGCGATCGAGCAGTACTGGCGACTCAAGTCGAACATCGACTCCGGCCTGTTCGAAGCGGTCCAGCTCGCCGGCGCGGCCGCGCTGAGACCGGAGCTGGATGAACATGTGCGGGCGATGAACGCGGTCTATGAGCAGCGCCGCGATCTGGTCTGCGAAGCGCTGGCGGAAGGCGGCGTCCAGGTGACGCCGCCCAAGGGCACGATCTACATTTGGGCGCCCGTGCCCGAGGCCTTCTCCTCCTCGGCGGCCTACTGCGAGCACGTGCTCGAGCGCGCCGGCGTGGTGATCTCGCCCGGGGCCGCCTACGGGCCGAGCGGGGAGGGATTTTTCCGCATCTCGCTGACGACCCCCGAGGATCGGCTGCGCGAGGCGGTGGCACGGCTCCGCCGCCTTTAGCGGGCACTATCCTGAGCGTCTAGTGCAGCGCTCTCGTCATGGACGCACGCGCCAGTCTGTATCCGACGGTGGGCAGCCGGCGGGCCGCGCTCGCCAACGCGCCTTCCTGATCGCCGCGCCTTCAAGCGAGTCCGACGGCGAGCTATCGGAGCTCCGGGAGCTACTTCGCACCGCTGGCGCGGCGGCGGTGGGGGAGCTCGTGCAGCGCCGTGATCACCCTCACCCGGACAGCTACCTGGGCTCGGGCAAGGTCGAGGAGCTGCGCGAGCAGGTGAGGCATTCGGACGCGAACCTGGTCGCGGCCGACGACGAGCTCTCGCCCCGACAGGAGCGCAACCTGGAGAGCGCGCTGGGTATGCCCGTCATCGACCGGACGGCGATCATCCTCGACATCTTCGCCGCGCACGCCCACAGCGCCGAGGGGAAGCTCCAGGTGGAGCTCGCCCAGCTCGAATACAACCTCGCACGAATGCGGGGCTTGTGGTCGCACCTGGAACGGCTCGGGGGCGGCATCGGCACGCGTGGACCGGGCGAGACCCAGATCGAGACGGACCGCCGACTGGCGCGTGATCGCATCGCGGCACTCAAGCGCCGCCTGGCGCGCGTCCGCTCCAGTCGCTCGGTGATGCGCTCCGAACGCGAGCGCTCCGCGCTCCCGACGATCGCCCTGGCGGGCTACACGAATGCCGGCAAGTCCACGCTGCTGAACGCGCTCACCGGCGCAGCCGTGGGTGTCGGCGACCGCCTCTTCCACACCGTCGACCCGACCACACGCGTGCTCCGCGCAGGCGGTCGCGAATATCTCGTGACCGACACCGTCGGCTTCATCCGCAAGCTGCCCCACCAGCTGGTCGACGCGTTCGGCGCCACGCTCGAGGAGACCAAGCGAGCGAACCTCATCCTCCACGTGGTGGACGGCTCGGCGGCCGAGGATGAGCTGATCGCGATGATCAAGGCCGTCGACGAGGTCCTCGACGAGCTCGGGGCCGATCAGCCGCGGGTTCTCGTGCTGGCCAAGGCCGACCAGGTCGACCCTGACCGGCGGGCCGAGCTCGCCGTGCGCCATCCCGATGGCGTGCTCGTGTCAGCACTCACCGGCGAGGGACTCGAGGAGCTCGAGGCGCGGCTCGCCGATGAATTCGCGCGCACGCTCGAACGTGTGGAGCTGCTGGTCCCATACCGCGAAGGCGGCCGCCTGGCCGAGCTGCACGAGCTTGCGGGAGAACTCGATCGCACGGACACCCCCGAGGGGGTGCGGGTCACGGCGCGGCTCCCGGCCCAGGCCGCCGCCCGCTTCTCGCGCTTTGCGCTCAACGGCGGGCGCGCGTAGCTGCGTGCGGTTGGCGGTGAAACGCCTTGACGAACGCGCGCGCCTTCCCACGCGCGCTCACCCCGGTGACGCAGGGCTCGACCTCTACGCGCTTGAGATCGCGACGCTTGCGCCCGGCGCTCGCGCCGAGATCCGAACGGGCATCGCGGTCGAGATACCCGAGGGGCACGCGGGCCTCGTGGTGCCGCGCTCGGGGCTCGCCGCCCGACACGGGATCACCCTGGTCAACGCGCCCGGGCTGATCGATTCTGGCTACCGCGGCGAGGTACGGGTATTGCTGCTGAACACCGACCGCGATGCGGCCTACCGCGTCTCGGCCGGGGATCGCGTCGCACAGCTGGTGCTCGTGGCGGTCGCGGGGGCCGTGGTCACCGAGGTCTCGGAGCTCGCGGCGTCGGCGCGCGGCGCGGGCGGCTTCGGGTCGAGCGGAGGGTAGGCCGCGACTCAGCTAGATCCCGCCGAGGGCAGGAGCCCGTGCGTCTCCAAGAACTGCGTGGCCACGGTCGCTGGGTCGATGTTTTGCTCCACCTGCTCGTTCAGCGCCCGCATGACTGGCACCGTCAGCAACGCGCTGACTGCATTGACGGTCGCCACGAAGGTGGGTCCTTCCTTGGTCACCACCTGTTGTGTGACCACAGGCACGACGTTGCCCCAGCCAAGTACGTGGTGGGGATCCTGCAGCACGCGAAAATTGCCCGTGGCGAGGTCACCATCGGTGGTGTTGACCGCGGCGGCCTGGATCGAGTCCTGCGCGAGGGCGGGATACTGGTCTCCGACCGGGAGGATTTTGAAGCCGGTGGGGGTGAAGTGGTAGGCGCGCTGTAGCTTGACCAGGCCGGAGACCCGAAACTGAGGCGGCCCGCCCACGATCAGCGGCGGGCCGACCCCCCGTAGGTCGGCGACTGTGTGCAAAGCGTGCTGCGAGGAGTAGATGTCGGTCACGGCGAGCGCCTCGGTGTCGCCAAATGGGGTGGGATCGAGGAGCTCCAGGCCGTGGCGCATGGCGAATTCCTGTCCCGCCTCATAAGCGGCATGGCTGCTCTTGAAGACGCGGAAGTCGCGCGCGACCTGCTTGTTCCACACGTCGATGTACTCGGGGTACATCCCGAGCGAGCCTTGGTGGAGCGCACGGATGGCGACCCCGGTCGGGCCGATGTTGCGGTTTAGCGAGACCGAGAACCCCTGGGCCGCCAAAGCCTGCTCATACAGCTCTCCGAGCACAAACTGCTCGGGGGTGTTCTTGTCGCCGATAACTACCGCTGGGCGCCCTTTCCCGGGCGGCGGGGCGGTGTTCGTGCTGCGCGTCCGGCTTGAGGTGGTTGGCGAGCCCGCCGAATGCGCCGGCGTTGAGCCGCAGGCGGCCGCGAGCAGCGCAAGGGCGATCAGCGGCGGCGCAGCGAGCGCCTTGAAGAACGACGAGCCAAATTCCCGCCGCGCGGCGCGCCTCGAGGTGCGCCAGCCGTTCGGGCGCACGGGGTCAGACACGGAACATCACCACCTCGCTGCCGGCGTGCTCGGGTGTGGCTGCCACGCTCGTGCGGCCGGCCTGCTGGAGCCCGCACGAGCGGCCCTCGCGCACGAGCTGGCGGCCATTGAGCCGGTCCAAGCGCACGCGGTCGAGCGTCTCAGTGCGCTCGCCAGTCGGGGAGACGACCTGTCGCCGCCGTTCGAGCACATGGCCGTGGGGTTCGGCGTAGACCGCGGTCGGCTGACTGAAATAGAGCGTGCCGTCGCGCTCACAGGCATCCGGCAACGGGGCGGGGGCGCCATCCGCCACCTCGAAGGGCACAAGATCACCGGTGAGCGCGATCGCCACCAGCCCTCCGGGCCGCAGGTGGCGAGCGGCGGTGGCGAGCATCCGGGCCCGTCCCCTCGCGCCTCCGAGTAGCTGCACGAGCTGCATGGGCGCCAGGCACAGCCCAAAACCGGTATCGAGCTGAAACTCCCGCGCATCGGCCCGGACGACCTCGATCGGCAGACTCCCGCTCCGCCGGCGCAGCTCACGCAGAAGGCGCGCGTCGCACTCCAGCGCGGTCACGCGATGCCCTCGCCGCGCGAGGTGCAGCGCCACTCGTCCGGTGCCCGCCCCGAGCTCCAGGACTGGGGAGCCGCATCTGTGCGCGAGTGCCTCCCAGAGCGGGAGGTCCGCGGTATAGGAGCCGCATTCCAAGTCGTGCCAGATCGTGTGCACGTCGCCGGGCGCCTCGGTGGCGGGATCCCGTGCCGAGGTGGCGGGATCGTTCATCGCCGGCCCGTACGGCGCGCAAGCACGCCCACGCCGCGGGCAGCCGTGATCTTCGGACCGAGCAGGGTCATACGGCGCTCACGAGCTCACTGAGGGTATCCGCGATCGCGACCGGCTCCGGGTCGTGGGCCGCCTCGGCCTGCGCCCTGGTGGTCACGCCGCTCAGCACGATCGCGCCGTCGAGGCCCGCAGCCGCAGCCCCGGCCAGATCGGAATCGAGACGGTCTCCGACCATCAGGGCGTTGCCTGGCCCCAGGCGGTCAAGCGCGGCGCGGAACATCTGCGGCTGCGGCTTGCCCGCGATGCGCGCCTTCCGGCCGGTGGCGTATTCGAGCGCGGCCACGATCGCGCCCGTCCCCGGCCACAGACCGTCTTCGCGTGGGAAGGTGGGGTCGCGGCCGGCCCCGATCAGCTCCGCGCCCCCCAACACTGCCTGCGTTGCCAGCCGCAGCTCGGTGAAGTGAAGTTCGTCGTGGCCGGCGACGATCACCAGCTGTGCCCGCGCGGCCCGAGACGTGCCGTTGACAACCCGCATGCCCGCCTCCGCGACATGGCGGAAGATCGCCGGCGCGCCGATCACGTAGGTCTCGGTGCGAGGCGCGCGCTCCGCGAGCAGATGCTGGATCGCGGCGCCCACCGTCACCACCTCCTGGAGCGAGGCCTTGATCCCGACAGCCCACAGCTTGCGCACATACTCCTCGGGAGAGCCACGCGGGTCGTTGGTCAAGAACGCCACTGACTTACCGGCTGCCCGCAGCGCGTCGATCGCCTCCGCGGCGCCGGGAGTTGGCCGCTCGCCGACCCACACGCAGCCGTCCAGATCGAGCAGCACGTGTTCGTAGCGGTCGAGCAGGGGAGAGGTGGCCATCGGATCAGAAGAGCGCTGCCTGGTGCCCATACAGGGGGGGAGCCAGGCATTCCGGGCCGTCGTAGCGGGCGTCGTTGACGGCCACGCCGACGGGCTGGACTCGCATCTCGCTCGCCGGAAGCCCCAGCAGCAGGCCGGGCAGGGCGCTCGGAGGAGTCGCCCGGTCCAGCCAAGGGCATTCTTGGTCGCGCGAGAGCATCACCGGCATGCGGTCGTGAAGCGGCGCGACCGTGGCGTTGGCGGCCGTGGTGAGGATCGTGCAGGTCCGCAGCGCTTCCCCGTCGCCGTCCCCCCAGATCGACCACAGCCCGGCGAAGGCAAAAGGCTCTCCGTCCGTGCGAGCGATGTGATGAGCCGCCTTGCGGCCGTCGGGCTGCGGTGCCCACTCATAAAAGCCATCGGCGATGATCAGGCAGCGGTAGCGATCGAGCGCGCGGCGGTAGGCGGGACGGCGTGCGGCGGTCTCGGCACGAGCATTGATCATTTTCAGCCCCGTGCGCGGGCTCTTCGCCCAGGAGGGGACCAGTCCCCACTTGAGCAGCTCACCGCGCGGCGCGTCCTCGCGATCGGTGGTCACCGCCAAGACCCGGTCGCCCGGCGCGACGTTGTAGCGAGGCTGGATCTCGACCGACTCGCCGACCGGGAACCGTGCCCGGATGGCGGTTGGGTCACGCGTGGCGAGCGTGTAGCGGCCGCACACTTGGGCTGGTGCGGCTCAGGCCCGAGGACGGAGCATCATGAGCGCGCAGCGATCTGTTCTGAGCGCTGCTGGCGCATGCGTCGCTGACGGCGCCTTCCAAAATAGATCAGCACGCCCAGTGCGATCAGCACGAGGATGATCGAGTAGAAGATGCGCGGGTCGAGCGAGAGCCCGCCGGCGGCGGTGGCGATTCCCGTGACGATCCCGAACGAGGCGCCCAACACCACCGCGATCAGGAGGCACAGCAGCAGAATCCCTCGCACCCGAGGGATCAAGCCGGCGCTCGCGGGCGGCAGCAGCAGCCCGACCAACCTCAGGCCCCGAAGCTGGCGCGTGGTCGGCGCCTCGACGCCTAGACGCTCGGTGGCGCGCTTGAGATCGCCGGCACGCCGCTCGGCCAGCGCCAGAGACGCGTCGGCCATGCGCCGCAGCTGCAGACGCTCCTGGGGACGTGCAGCGGCCAGCGCGCGCTGAAAGTGGGCCCTCGCCGCCTTGGAGTCATAACGCTCAGCCGCGCGGGCGCCCAAAATCGCCTGCGCCGCGGCCTTGTGGCGCGTCTCGGTCTCGAGCTCCTCGTCCGAGCGGCCCTCGAGCTGCTGGATTGCCTGCAGCGAACCACGCTGCTCGGTCCGGATAACGCGCTGCTGCTTGGGCACGGGATGAGTGTAGCCGTGGGCCGAGCGCCCCAGCGGCGCCGACTAGGCCGGGGTGGCGACGTGCGTGGGGCCGTCACGGCCCCGCAGGGTCACGCGCTCCCCGAGCCGCCAGCGCGCGGTCTCGGTAGGCCGGGCGCGGCGCATGATCGCCTCGGAGGCCAGCAGCCGCCCGGGCGTCGTCTTCGCGAGCTCGGTGAGGCGCGCAGCCTCGTTTACGGGATCGCCGATGACCGTGTACTCGTACCGGCGGGCCGCCCCGATGTTCCCGGCCAGCACCTTTCCCGCGGAGAGGCCGATCGCGGCCTCGAGGCCGTCGAGCTCCCGTGCCAGCCGCCGGCGCAACTCGCGGGCTGCGGCCAGCGCTGCGCCAGCTGCATCCGGGTGGTCGGTGGGGCATCCAAAAACGCACAGCGCCGCGTCACCTTCGAACTTGTTGACCCAGCCGCCGTGAAGCGTCACCACTTCGTCGACGAGCCCGAAGAAGCGGTTGAGCGTCTGCACGACCTCACGCGGCTGGTGGGACACCGCAAAGGGCGTCGAGCCGATCACGTCGACGAACAGCACCGCCGCCTCGCGCAGCTCGCCACCCAGCTCCACGCCGCGGGCGAGCGCCGAGCGCGCGACCTCTTCGCCCACATGCCGGCCGAACAGATCCTCGACGACGTCGCGTTCGCGCAGTCCGCTCACCATACGGTTGAAGCCCGCCTGTAGGAGGCCCACCTCGCCGCCGTCGTCGACGGGTACGGTGACGTCGGTGTCGCCCTCCTCGACGCGTTTCATTGCCCCCCTGATCGCACGCACCGGATCGGCGACCGAGCGGATCGCCACCAGCATGGTCACGAGTCCGACGCTGAGGGCGATCCCGCCCAAGAAAATAACGGTGGTCGCCATGCGGTGCGCCGAGATGTGGGCGCCGGCCAGGTAGGCGATCGCCACAACCGCGGCGCCGCCCACCGCGACTGCGGTGCCAAACTCCCAGGCCAGGTAGATCCGCGCGGTTATGCCGGGAGCCAGTCGGCACTCGGGGGCGCCGTGCTCGAGCGCGAGCGCGGTCACCGGGCGCATGATGCGCTCGACCGCCAGATAGGCCAGCGCCGAGGCCACGAGGCCGCCGAGCACGACCATCACGGCTACGAGCGCGCCCCCGGCCGCCGAGGTCTCCACGACCGCGGCGAAAGCTCCAAACCCTGCTGCCACCAGCGACCACACGACGAGTGTCTGGCCGGCTTCGGCGAGCGGCACGCGCAAGGCTCGAATGCGTTCTGAATCATGGGGGTCGTCTCCGCGCAGCAACCAGCGCCGGACAGGCGCAAACGATCGCTCAAACCACGCCGCGCACGTCACCCAAGCGACCGCGAAGGTGGCCGCCATGGCGATCAGCGTCACGAGATGCTCGTGTGCCGGGACGTGCCCGGGCAGCGGCGCTACATAGACGATGAATGCATAGGTCAGCCCGGCCTCGACGAGGTTGATCAGCGGCAGCACGACGCGGATCTGCCTTCTGACCCGGCGCACCAGCTCGCTGCGGCCGACCCGGCGGGCGGCCATGCCGGCGCGGGGCGGCTCGTCGCCGGCAAGCTGTTCAAGCGTCGAGGATGGTCGCGGCTCCACGGTCATAGTCGGCGTACCCGCCTTCGATCCTACTTCTCGATCTTGATGATGCCCGCCGGGGCCGCTTGGCTGTGTGACAGGCGCCACACGTCGCATTCGCTTCCCCGGTAGACATAAGCCCGCTTATCGAGCATTGAAAGAGGCCCATGCACGGCCCGGTCCTCCCTGCTTGCCGGGTTGGCGACGTACATCTGACGTTTCTGTTGCGGACGGAGATGTCACTCCGACTCACCGCGGGCGCGCCTGTAGCGCTCGTAGATCACGCGCGGGCCGAACGTCCTGGTCTCGATCAGGTCCAGCAAAACCCCTTCGGTGACCGGCGGCAGGAACGGCGTGCCGCCACCAACGACGATCGGATTGCGGAACATGCGCAGCTCGTCGACGAGGCCGAGCTCGATCACTGCCGCGGCCAGGCCGGCGCCGCCGATCGCGACGTCCTTGTCGGTCGCCTCGAGCGCCGCAGCGGCCTCCTCGGCCACCGACGCCTCGGCGAGCCGGGCGTTGCCTTGAACCCTGTCGAGCGTCCGGCTGAAGACGACTTTGGGGATCGCGCACCAGGCGTCGGCGAACGCGGCGTCGAGCTCGTTGTCGCGCATCGACGGATCCGTCTCCCACACCAGCATCGTCTCGTAGAGCCTGCGGCCCAACAGAAAGCCCCCAAGCTCTCGTGTCTGCGTGATGTGGAAACGAAACTGCTCCTCGTTAGGGACCGTCCAGGCGAACCCGCCATCGCGGTCGGCGATAAAGCCATCCACTGAGACGCCAATCGAGTAGATCAGCACGGCTTCAAGCTCGTCGCACCGGAGCGACGAACGATGATCGCGATGAAGTTGACCGTTGAACTAGACATCGCCTCTCCCTTCTGCGGGCTGCTCTGCCACAGCTGCGATCGTACGGCCCTTGCCGCGCCGGTCCCGGGCACCCGCGCACCCCGGAGCGATGGCAAATCCCCAAGCGGTCGCGCTCCGCGGATGGTCCGGGGAAAGAGCGTCGCTCAGCGACCAATATTCCCCGAGCTAATCCCGGGCGACCGCCGTTTGGGGACTTTTCGTCGTTCGGGGCCGGGGACTTTTCGTCGTTCGGGGCCGGGGACTTTTCGTCGCTTCGGGACCCCGGAGTCAGTCGAAAACTTCCACCGCCAGCTCCGCGATCAGCTTCGAGAGCTGGCTTCCCTGCCAGGCGATCGGCGAGCGTCCGGGCTCGTCGGTGACCAGACGCGCGTTCGGAATCGCGCGCGCGTAGCGCTCGGCCAACGCCTGCGGATGCCCGGGGTCCGGCTCATCTGCGCTCGCAACCACGATCGTTGTCGCCGCGACCTTCTGGAGCTCGCTGAGCGCGCCAAAGGGTTGCGCGCGCGGAACCGCTTTCAGCGCATCTGCGACCGCCTCTGGGTGCTCGTGCAACGCGAGCCGCTGCCTGATCACCTTCAACACCGTCTCTCGCCATGCCTCGGGCACGGGCGGCTCCCCGTACGCCTCCAGGAAGCCTTCGACACCGCCCATGCGCAAGCCCTCTGAGAGCGCGTCCCAGCGCGCCAGTCGCTCGCTCTCATCGACCGTTTTCGGGTCGTATCCGGGCGTTATGACAACTAGGCCCGCCACCCTCTCCGGCTGCGCGCGCGCCAGCCACAACGCGGTGTGTGCGCCCATCGACGCGCCCGCAAGGAGCGCGCGCTCGACGCCCTGGTCGTCGAGCACGGCGAGCAGATCGGCGCCAAGGTCCTCGTAGGTGTACGCCGTCGGCTCCGGGGCCGGGTCAGAGCGCCCGTGGCCGCGAGCGTCGTAGGCGATCACAGCATGCCCCGAGCGCTCCAGCGCGCGCGACCCCATCACCACGTAGCGGCGGGTGGCGGTGAGGCCGTGGAGAAGAACCACCGCCGGGCCGTCTCCGGTCCGCTCCAGAGCCAGCGAGACGCCATCGTACTGGAGGGTGCGCTCGGTCACGCGAGGTAAGCTACCGCCGGGCGGGAAGGCCGATCGGGTGTGTAGTCCATCGAGGAGGAAACTTCATGCGTAGCAAGTTGATCGCCGCGGCTCTGGTCGCCGCAGCCGGGCTATTGCCGATGAGCGTGGCGACCGCCGCCAAGCCAGCCAAGAGGAAGCACGACTACTACCTGGCCCTGGGCGACTCGCTCGCACGCGGCGCCCAGCCCAACGCGAAGGGCAACACGGTGCCTACCAATCAAGGCTACGCGAACGACATCTACGCACACGAGCGCTCGAAGGTAAGCGGCCTGACATTGAAGGAACTTGGCTGCCTTGGTGAGACCACCACCACGATGATCAAGGGCGGTATCTGCAAGTACGCGGCCGGCAGTCAGCTCAAGGCAGCGGTCAAGTTCCTGCGCGCGCACAGGGGCAACACTGCATTCGTGACGATCGACATTGGCGCGAACGACGTGGACAACTGTGTGACCAGCTCAGGCTTCAACCTTAAGTGCATTGCCAAGGGCGAGGCCGCGATTCAGAAGAACGTCCCCAAGATCGCAGCAGCGCTGCGCAAGGCGGCCGGGAACAAGATTCCGATCGTCGGCATGACCTACTACGACCCGTACCTGGCCGACTGGTTCAGCGGGACGACGGGCCAGCAACAGGCCGGGGCTTCCCAGGCGCTTGCCAAGGCCGTCAACGGCGACCTCACGAAGGCGTACAAGTCGAAGGGGGTCAAGGTCGGCTTCGCCGCCGCCGCCTTCCACACCTACAAGCCGTTCACCGACACCACCACCTACCACGGGCAGAAGGTGCCGGTGGCGGTGGCAGAGATCTGCAAGCTCACCTGGATGTGCGCTCCTTCTCCGGAGGGACCCAACATTCACGCCAATGTTGAGGGCTACTCAAAGATCGCGACGGTGTTCGAGAAGAAGAAGGGGATCTAGCCGCTAGCTACCATCGGAGACATGGACGTCTCCGAGCGCGATTTCCAGACCGCGGTAATCGAACGCTCTCACCGGCTGCCGGTGGTGGTCGACTTCTGGGCGTCGTGGTGCGGCCCGTGCCGGCAGCTCGGACCGGTACTAGAGCGCGCGGTCGCCGCGCGCTCGGGCAAGCTCGAGCTCGCCAAGGTCGATGTGGACTCCAACCCGCGCCTCGCGGCCACGTATGAAGTGCAGGGCATCCCGGCGGTCAAGGCCTTCCGCGACGGCGAGATGGTGGTCGAGTTCACGGGCGCCCAGCCTCCCCTGGTCGTTGAGCGCTTCCTCGACGGCCTCGTGCCCTCGGAGGCGGACGCACTGGTGGACAAAGGCGACGAGCAGTCGCTGCGCCGTGCGGTCGAGCTCGAGCCAAGCCGCGCCGATGCGGCAGTCCCGCTGGCGCGCATCCTCCATGCGCAGGGGGAATCCGACCAGGCTCTGGGCGTCCTCGCCCGCGTGCCTAGCAGCTTCGCCGCCGATGGGCTCGCAGCGCGGATCGAGCTGGAGCGCAGCCCCGCCGGCGATGATTGCCCGGACCTGACTGAGGCCTTCGCCGCCCTGGACGCCGGCGACGAGCGCCGCGCACTCGATCTGCTGCTGGCGGCGCTGCCATCCGCCGACGGCGCGCGGGACGACCTGAGGCGGGTGATCGTGGGCGTGCTCGATGAGCTCGGCGTGGAGAGTCCGCTCGCGCGCGAGGCGCGCCGGCGGCTCGCCTCCGCGCTCTATTGAATCCCGTCTGAGGCCAGCAGCGTAAGCTGCCCCTCCCCTTCCGTGGGCACCTGCTCGAGCCCCGCGACCCTGACCCCAAGCAATCGCACCGGCCGCGGCGCCGCAAAGCGCCGCAGCAGCTCGAGCGCGACGGGGCCCACGTGGCCCGCCGCGGCAACCGGACCGGCCAGCGTGCGTGCACGGGTGTGTGTGGAGAAGTCGTCAAGCCGGACCTTGATCCCGACCGTGCGGCCCGCGCGGCCACTTTCCTGGAGCGCGCCGCAGAGGCGCTCCACCAGGCCGGCAAGGATGCGCTCGAGCTCGCGCGCGTCCGCGATATCGGAATCGAAGGTCGTCTCGCGCGACTCGGAGATCACCTTGCGTTGCTCGGACAGCGACGAAGCGTCCGCAAAGCGAGCGCGACGAGAGAGCTCCGCACCCAGCCGCGGGCCGAAGCGGGCCGTGAGCTCGCGTTCGGGGATCGCCGCGAGCTCGCCGAGGGTTTGGATCCCGAGTCCCGCGAGGCGCGCCGCCGTTTTCGGCCCGATGCCCGGCACCAGGCCCGGCGGCGCGGCGGCGAACCGCTCGCACGCGCCCTCGCGCGTGAGCACGACGAAGCCGCGCGGCTTCTCGGCGTCAGAAGCCACCTTGGCGACCAGCTTCGACGGGCCGATCCCGATCGAGCATCCGAGGCCCTCGGTGCGTTCGATCTCCGCCCGCAACGTGCGCATCGTCGCGTGGGGCGCGGGTAGACCGGTTAGATCGAGGTACGCCTCGTCGAAGCCGACCACCTCGACCCTCTCCACGTGGCGGCGGAGGATCGCCATCACGCGGCGGGAAACCTCGCGGTAGTGGGCGAAGTCGGGGGCCACGAAAGACGGCCTGGGGGCATAGCCGGCGGGCGCGCGCGGCCGGCATGGCCGAGCCCACGCCGAAGCGCCGGGCCTCGTAGGACGCGGTCGTGACCACCGCCCGCGGGCCGCTGCCGGCAACCACCACCGGCCGCCCCCGCAGCTCCGGCGTCCGGCGCAGCTCGACCGCCACATAGAACGCATCCATGTCGATATGCGCGATGAGGCGATCAGGCATGCGCGAGAGCCTACGAAGGCGCGCAGACGGGCCGTCATCGGGGCTCTTCAATGCTCGGGCTGATATGCCCTGAGCGTGGCCACCCCGTTGCTCATCGCAACGGTGCAGACATAGACGCGGCCTTCCGCCAGGACCACGCTGCCGTTGAACGTCGATCCCGGTGGTGGGAATAGATCGCCAATGAACGTGCCGTTGCCGCTATCCAGCATGCCGACGTCCGATCCCTCGTCGATAAAAACCACGCCGTCCGCGGCGGTGACCGGCGCATTCGCGGTGGCGTCGCGGAAGAGCCACAGGCGGCGGCCCGTGGTGGCATTGAAGGCGGCCGCGCCGGTGTACGAGCCAGACCCGTTCACCGTTGATGCGATGACCCTATGATCGACGATCGTCGGCGTGGTCACCTCAGGTCCGAACTGCGACGTGCGCCACACCACACGTCCGGTCGACGCCGAAAGGGCGTACAGGTTGCAGCCCCCGACATATACCAGCGACGCCGTCACGGAAACCGCGGAACTGGCGCACGTGTCGATGAAACGGGACCACACAACCCGGCCCGTGCTCGCGTTCAACTTGTAGACGATGCCGTTTCCCGCTGCCGAGGAAGAGAGAAGCGGCCGTGGGGCTCGCCTCCGCCGGTGACCTCCAGCGAATTCGAGGATTTCAGCGGCGCCACGGTCCTGATCCATTGGATCTTCCCCCCGTGGGCGGCGTCGAGGGCAGTTGCAGCGCCGTCCTGTCCACCGGCATCGATTGTCCTTTGCGCCGGCAGTTCGACGGCGGTGTTATGCAGAGATCGCCGTTCTGCACGCACTTGACTCCGTCGCTCCCGCCCGTCGCCGACGGCGGCCAGGCCCGGATCGTCCAGGCCCACCCAGACCGAGCCACCGGCGTAAGCGGGGTCCGATGTCTGCTCACCGCTGCCGCAGGCTAATACGTCCTTCCAGAGCTTGGCGCCCGTGGCCGCGAGGTGGAGGGGGCCTCGCCGATCGCGAAACGTGGATCGGTGGCGACGTCCTTCACCACCAGGGGCTGACCAGACTGCGCAACCCAGCCGGCGATGCCCGCATCGGCAGGGATGCGCCGGCCAGCGAGCGTATCCTCGCCCTCGCCGCTGACGGCCTCGAAGACGAGCTCGCCGGCCTTCTCATCGAGCAGCATGATCGAGGCGGCGCGGGCGCCGAAGATCGCACGCGCTACTTCGACGATCGCCTGCAGGAGCGGCCGGTGAGCCTCGCGCGCGGCCAGCGCCCCACCGGCGACAGCGGCTCGCAGGTCCTCGGCGGCCATCAGCTGCCATCCTGGATGTTGCTCGCCGTCTCCCTCAGCACGGTCTTGAGTTGAAAGGGAGTCAGCTTGGGATGCTTGGCCACGATCAGGGCACAGATTCCCGTCATGTGAGCCGTGGCGAATGAATTTCCCGCCGCGATCATGCGCGTACCGTCTAGCCACGCAACCTCGACGTCCATTCCCCGCGCAAAGAACTCCACCGGCGGCTCCGCGTTATAGAGAAACTCGAATGGATCCTCGCCGTCGTGGCTGGCCACGGAGATGACCGACGAGAAGCGCCACGGGTAGCTGCGCACGTCGACGTTGTGGGCCGAGGCGACGAACACGCTGCCGCCGAAGTACGCCTCGTCCGCGATCTCGTGCAGCAGCGCCGCGGTCTCCCGCTTCGGGGTCGAGAGGCTCAGGTTGATGACCTCGCAGCCCTGCTGCACTGCCCAGCCTAAGCCTTCGAGCAGCGCGGCGGCCCCGCCTTTTGAATCTGCGCCGAGCACCCTGACGCTCCACAGCTCGCACCGCGGGGCGAACGAGCGCACGATGCCCGCGCACGCGGTGCCATGGCCGGCCAGGTCGCCGCCTCGATCGTCTTCCACCCCCCACTCGCCAGACTCCGTCCGCTCAACCGCGACCCTCCGCTGCACGCCGCCGACGAGCTCGTGCTCGCCATCGATGCCACTGTCGACGATCGCGACGCGCACGCCGGTGCCATCCGAACCCCCCCATGCCCATTCGCGGTCGATCTGGTGGGGCCAGGAGCGTGCGAGCGCCCGGGCGCGAGGGTCGTCGCGCCGCAGGCCCCATGCCGGCAGGTAGACCTCGCTCGCGCTTGCGGCCGGCTCGGCACCGCGGCTCGCTGGTCCGGGCCGCGCGCCACTCGTCCGGCTGCTCATCGGGACTCGCCTAGCTGCTCGCGTAGCTTCGCCAGGCAGCGGCTGATGCGGCTGGCGATCGTCGATTACCGGCCGCAGCGAGCACGCCACAGATAGGGCAGGCGGGGCTCACGCCGCAACCTCGCTCGCGGGTCGGATGCGCTCAAGCCAGCGGATCGCGCCGAGCTCTTCATATATGGACCGTGCCTCGGCCAGGGCATCCATGTCCGCGTGATGCCGTGCGCGCTCAACCAGCGTCTGCGCCAGTAGCGGCCGTACCTCGACCGAGAGCAGCAGTTGGATCGCCTCATCTTCGAAGCGCCTACAGGTATCCAGTTCGCCGCGCCGGTATGCGAGCTCGGCCTGCAGGCGGGCCCGCCCCGCGCGCAGCAACGGCGTCGCACGAGCCTTCGTCAGACCGGCGACAAAAGCCTCAAGCTCCCCGATTGCGGTTTCGTCACCCAGCGAGATCGCGGCTTCGATGCTCAAGGCGAAGGCAGCCTCGGTCTGTTCGCCGCTGATGCTCTGACCGGTGAGAACCTCCCTCGCCAGCCCCAGAGCATCATCCATCGCCCCGCGCTCAAGCGCCCCGCGGGCCAGGATGTTGGCTGCGCTGACGCGCAGGTCTACGTAGGTGGAATCTCTCGTCTGGACGGCGAGTGAAACGGCTTGCTTGAGTGTCGCTTCGTCCCCACGCGCCGCCGCGATCGACACTACGAAGCCGGCGATGGTGACGGTGTCGATGTCGAGCTGGCCGCTCATCAGCGGAAGCCCGATTTTCAGGGCATCGTCCCAGCGACCCAGAAACCACAGCGACGTGACCAGCCCGCCGAGCGCTTGCCGCTCCCACAGCCTGTCCCCGCGCTCTCGCGCGATCCCCAGTGCCCGTTCGAACTCGGCTGCCGCTTCCGCAAAGCGGTCGCGCTCGATCAAAAGCTGGGCCAGGTTGTTTCGGCAGCGCAGCGCGACGGCCGGCAGGTCATGCTCCTCTGCCAGCTCCCGTGCCTGCCGCAGAACCCCGGTTCCCTCCTGCCTGCGGCCGCGGTAGATGAGGTAGACACCGCGGTTGGTGAGTGCCTCAGGCAGCGCCGCCCATGCCTCTTCATTCTCCAGCGTGCCGAGAGCCTCCTCGATCAGCGGACCGGCCCCGTCCAGCTCTCCACTCCAGAACAAGACCGCCGCCAACTCCGACAGTGCTTCGGCGCGCATGACCGGATCTGCGTCGCCTCCAGCTGGACGAAACCGCTCGAGCAGCTTGCGCGCGTCCTCCATGCGGCCGAGATAGCGCAGCAGCTTTGCCAGCGTAACGGCAGCTCCCGCACCGGTTGAGACGCCACCGCGCTGGTATAGCTCGACCGCGCTGCGCAGCCGTTTCTCGGCTGCTTCGGCGTCGCCGCTTTGCCAGAGTGTGCGGCCCGCGTACTCGAACAGCCGCGCGCGCTCGATGTCGTCTTCGGCGAGCTCCGCGGCCTGCTGGAAGTAGCGTTCGGCTTCAGGACCCAGGGCCAGCGAGGCCGCCGCCTGCCCCGCCGCGGTCAGCTTTTCGCGCGCAGCCGCGCGCAGAATCGGTGCGTCTTGCGCCTCGGGGTCGGCGCGGATCGCTTCCAGATAGTGAGACGCCAGTACCTCGGCGATGTCTCGGGCCTCTCCCGGCCAGGTCTGCTCCAGGTTCCGCGCAGCTGCCACATGTTTTGCCTTGCGCGGCCGGCGCGACAGCGTGCCGTAGGCGACGGTGAGCAGGAGCCTCTGCAGAAACACATATTGGCCCCGCTCGGGCGAGCGTGGGTCGTCGTCTCTGCCCAAGACCTGCTTGGCGACCAAACCATCAAGTACGCCCGCCACCTCGTCTTCGCTGCCCCCGGCCAGCACGGCGGCAGCCGCGGCCGTGAACGACTGCCCCAGCACAGAGGCATCCTGGAGCAGCGAACGTTCTGCGGCGGACAGCCCGTCGAGGCGCGAGGCGACGAGCGCATGCAGGGTCTCGGGGACCTCAAGGTCTGAGATGTCTCCTGCCAGGCGGTAGCGAGCGCCCTCCTGGACGAGCATTTCGCGGTCCTGAAGCATCCTGATGGTCTCCACCGCGTAGAGCGGGATCCCCTCGGAGCGCTCGACAATCTGCGCCGCCAGGTCTTCCGGAAGCCCCGGTGTAAGACCGTCTAGCAACTGGGAAATCGCCTGCGGCTCGAGCGGCGCGAGCGGCATCGTCTGCCATGACGGGCGCCGCTCACGCAACTCGGGTCGGCCGAGGCTGATTACGAAGATCGGCACGTCCGCAGACCATTCGAGCAGGTAGTCGATGAACTCGAGCAAGCCGCTATCCGCCCACTGCAGATCCTCGAAGGCGAGGATCACCGGCTGGGTGGCCGCCATGCGCTCGAAAAACAGTCGCCAGCCGGAGAACAGATCCACGCGATCGGCATCCGGGCGTTCTTCCAGGCGAAGGAGGTGCGCCAGGCGGGGCTCCACAAGCCGGCGCTCCCGAGCGTCAGGCACGAACTGCTCCACCGCCACCCGCAGGTTTTCACGAGCGACCAAGGGATCCTCTTCTTCCCGTATACGCGCCCTGGTCCGCACCATCTCCGCGAGCGCCCAGTAGGCGACCCCCTCGCCATACGAGAGACAGCGTCCTTGGTGCCAGAAACGGACCTCCTCGATCCCGTCCAGGTACTTGAAGAACTCCCACAGCAGGCGAGACTTGCCAGAGCCTGGTTCTCCGACGATGGCGACGTGCCGTGCCCTGCCCTGGTGCGCACTCTCCTCACCCGCTTCGATGACCGCCTGTAACTCGCGCTCGCGGCCCACGAACGGGGCTTCCAGGCCGGCGCTTCGGCGGGCACCACCTGCGCCGGCGACCACCCTGAGCGCAGTCCACGCTCGCACCGTCTGCTCCCTGCCTTTGACCTGGTGCGTGCCGGCGTCCTCGTAGGCGATCGCCGCCTCTGAAGCGCGGCGCGTGGCATCGTCCACCAGTACGGTCCCGGGCGCGGCTATCGACTGCAGACGCGATGCGGTGTTGACCGTGTCACCAAGCACCATCCCTTCGGCCTCGGCACCAAGCTCGACGGCGGCGTTGCCCGTCAGCACCCCCGCGCGCAGCTTCAACTCGGGGATCCCCACTTCTTGCCCGAGTGCCTTCAGCATCTGGGTCAGGGCCAGGGCCGCCCGTACTGCCCGCTCAGCATCGTCTTCCCGCGCCACCGGAGTCCCCCACACAGCCATGACCGCGTCCCCAATGAACTTCTCCACGGTGCCGCCGTAGCGCCCGATGACCGCGCGGCAGCGGTCAAAATAGCGGCTGAGCAGATCCCTGACCTCCTCCGGATCGCGGTGCTCACTCAGAGTCGTGAAGCCCACCAGGTCGGCGAACAACACCGACACCAGGCGCCGCTCGGATAGCGGCTCGGGCGTTGACGAGACCCTGGAAGCTGCTGCCGAACCGGACAGCGCGGCTCCGCACTCAAGACAGAATTTGGCCCCTGCAATGACAACCTCGCCGCAGTTGGGGCACTTCTGCTGGGTGGAGGCGCCACAGTGGATGCAGAACTTGCCCGCCGGGGTCGCCTCTCCGCACGATGCGCAGATGATTGCCGCCGATGTGCTCACGCGACCACCCCGACCTGTGCTTCGATGCGCTCAAGCCAGCGCTTGGCGCCGAGCTCTCGACAGATTGCGCGGGCCTCGTCGAGTGCCTCGCTGTCATCGTGGCGCCGGGCGCGTTCGAGCAGCGCCTGTGCCAGCAGCGGCCGCGCCCCGAGCGATCGCAGTAGCGCGATCGCCTCGTCCTCGAAGCGCTCGGTGCTCTCACGGTCGGCGCGGCGGTGCGCGAGTTCGGCCTGGAGGCGCGCCCGTCCCGTCCGCAGCAAAGGCCAGGCCCGCGCGGGCGGCAGAGCGTCCACGACGGCCGTGAGATCCGAAAGTGTCGCTTCGTCTCCGAGCGCGATTGCGGCTTCGACGCTAAGCACGTACCCGTCCTTCATTGCATCGCCGCTGATCGCCTCGCCGGAGAATGCCGGCCGCACCAGCGCCACGGCCTCGCCCGGATCGCCGCGCTCGATGGCTTCGCGAGCGAAAACGAGCCTCGCACACACGCGCTGATCAACATAGGCCGACTCGCGCGCCTCGAGCGCCAGCGAGTGGCAACGTTCCAAGGTCGCCTCGTCACCCCGGGCGGCCGCGATCGAGATGATCGACGCGGCGGCAAAGACAGCGTCAACATAGGGCGTGCCGCTTATCAGCACAGACGCCGCCGAGGACGCCTCCTGCCAACGACCAAGGACCGCCAGCGGCCAGACCTGCTGTCCGATCAGCCGCAGCTCCCACTGACGATCTCCCCGCTCCCGTGCGATCACGAGTGCCTCGGCCACCTCGTCCACCGCCTCTGCAAGGTGGTCGCGCTCAATCGAGACCTGGGCCAGGTTCACCCTTGCGCGCAACACATTGCCGGTGATGTCGTACTGCCGTGCCAGGGCGAGCGCCTGGCGGAGGACGCCAATGCCCTCCTCATGACGATGGCGATAGATGAGGTACACGGCGCGCGTGATCAACGCGTCCGTGAGCACCGACCACGACTGCTCCTGCTCGAGGGTGCTGAGCGCGTCTTCGAGCAGCGGCCCTGCCTGGTCCAGCTCCCCCCCGAAGACCGCAATCGCTCCGAGCTCTGCAAGCGCTTCGGCGTGCAAGAGTCGACTACTTTCGTGGTTCGAGGTGCGGAACGGCTCCAGGACCGCCTTGGCCTCCTGGAGGCGGCCGAGATTGCGCATGTGGGACGAAAGCGCCACAGCTGCGCGTCCTCCGGTTTGCACGCCGCTGGCCTGGTAGAGCTCGATCGCGCGACGCAGGCGCCGCTCGGCGCCGACTGGGTCACCGCTCTGCCGTAATGCGCGGCCCGCCTGCTCGAACAACGTGGCTCGTTCAAGGTCTTCCTCGGCCAGCTCAGCAGCCTGCTCGAAGTACCGCTCCGCCTCGGGTCCCAGAGCGAGCGAAGCGGCCGCCTGACCCGCTGAAGTCAGCCGCGTACGGGCGGAGGCGCGAAGCTCACCGACATCCTCGGAATCCGGGTCTGCACGAATCGCTTCCAGGTAGTGCGAAGCCAGCACCTCCGCGATGTCCCGGGGCTCGCCGGGCCAGGCCTGTTCGAGGTACCGCGCGGCTGCCAGGTGCTTCGCCTTGCGCGCTTGGCGCGCGAGCGTTCCGTAGGCGACCGTGCGCAGCAGCGCCTGTACGAAGACGTACTGTCCCCGCTCGGGCGAGCGGGGATCCTCGTCGCGGGCCACTATCTGCTTGCGCACGAGGGCGTCAAGTAGTTGCTCCACCTGCGACTCAGGCAGACCGCCAACCGCGGCCACCGACGTCGCGGAGAAGGAATGGCCCAGTACTGAGGCGTCTTGCAGCAGCGAGCGCTCGGCGGCTGACAGCCCGTCCAGGCGTGAGGCGACGAGCGCATGGAGGGTCTCCGGCACCTCCAGGTCTGAGAGGTCACCCGCGACGTGATAGCGAGCGCCCTCCTGCACCAGCACGCCGCGGTCCTGGAGCATGCGGATCGTCTCGACCGCGTAAAGCGGGATCCCCTCCGAGCGCTCCGAGATCCGGGCGACCACGTCGTCGGGAAGGCCCGGCGCGAGGCCGTCCAGGAGGGCGGCGATCTCCTGCGGCGCAAGCGGTGAGAGCGTGAGCGGTTCCCAACCCGCCCTGCGCTCGCGGAGCTCCAAGCGGCCCAGCGCAAGCACGAAGATGGGGTAATCGGCGGACCACTCGAGCATGTAGTCGATGAACTCGAGCAACCCGCTGTCGGCCCATTGCAGGTCTTCGAAGGCGAGAATCACCGGGCCCTCCTGCGAAATCCGCTCAAAGAACAACCGCCACCCGGAGAACAGATCGGCCCTGTCCGCCTCGGGGCGCTCTTCGAGACGGAGGAGGTGAGCCAGGCGCGGCTCCACCAGCCGTCGCTCGCGTTCGTCTGGCACGTACTCCTCGACAATCGCCCGGAGTTTCGCTCGCGCCGCACCCGGACTCTCCTCCTCCTGGATGCGTGCCCTGAAGCGGACCATCTCGGCCAGGGCCCAATAGGCGACCCCCTCGCCGTAGGACAGGCACCGGCCCTGGTGCCACAGCCGGAGGTCCTGAATCCCATCCAGGTACTTGAAGAACTCCCAGAGGAGGCGGGATTTCCCGGACCCCGCCTCGCCCACGATCGCGACTCGCCGCGCAAGGCCTTCGCGCGCGCTCTCCTCTCCGGCCTCGATGATCGCTCGGAGCTCGCGATCCCGTCCCACAAACGGCGCCTCGAGCCCGGCGCTGCGCCGAGCGCCACCCGCACCCGCCACGACGCGCAGCGCCGTCCACGCGCGCACGGGTTGCTCGCGTCCCTTGACGGTGTGAGTTCCCGCAGCCTCGTACGCGATCGCCGCCTCCGACGCCCGGCGCGTCGCCTCGTCAACCAACACCGTCCCCGGTTCCGCGATCGACTGCAGGCGAGATGCCGTGTTGACGCTGTCGCCCAGCACCATCCCCTCCCCCTCCGCCCCGACCTCGACCGCTGCGTTTCCAGTCAGCACGCCAACCCGCAGGCGAAGCTCGGGCCCGCCGACATCGCTGCCCAACGCGCCCACGGTCTCTGTGAGCGCCAATGCTGCCCGCACGGCCCGCTCGGCGTCGTCCTCTCGGGCAACCGGCGTTCCCCAGACAGCCATCACGGCGTCGCCGATGAACTTCTCCACCGTACCTCCGTAGCGCTCGATGACCGTGCGGGAGCGCTCGAAGTAGTTGGAGAGCAGCTCGCGGACCTCCTCCGGGTCGCGGTGCTCGGACAGCGTCGTAAAGCCCACGAGGTCCGCAAACAGCACCGACACGAGACGGCGCTCGGAGATCGGCTCCGGTGCGGCGGCGCCTGCGGCGCCAGCGGCCAGTGGCGCGGCGCACTGCATGCAGAAGCGTGCGCCGGCCACCACCGGGGCTCCGCAGGCGGGACAGGCACGCTCGAGCGGGACGGCGCAGTGCACGCAGAAGCGCCCCGCGGCCGGCGTGAGCTCCCCGCAGTTGGCGCACCTGATCCGCTCGGCCGTGCTCATGCGACCACCTCGCGGGCGTCACCGATCCGCTCGAGCCAGCGGCTCGCGCCGAGCTCCTTGTAGATCGCGCGGGCCTCTGCGAACGCCTCGCCGTCGTCATGGCGGCGGGCGCGTTCGAGCAGCGCCTGCGCGAGCAGCGAGCGCTCCCCCACCGACCGCAACAGCGTTAGCGCCTCGTCCTCGCAATCGAGCGCTAAGGCATCGTCGCCCGCCCGATGCGCGAGCTCCGCTTGCAGGCGGGCGCGACCCGCGCGCATGAGCGGGGTCGCGCGCGCCGCGGGCAGCCGTTCGGCGAAGCTCTCCAGCTCCGCGATCGCGGTCTCCTCGGCGACCGCGAGCGCCGCCTGCACGGCCAGCGCCAAGCTCGCCTCGACTATCTCCCAACTGACCGACTCGATCGTCGGTGCGCCAGGGGAGTCATCTAGCAGGACACCCTTGGCATGCGCCAAGGCCTCCTCGCCGGCGCGGCGCTCGATCGCGTCCCGTGCCAGAACCACCGCCGAGGCCACGCGCAGATCAACGTAGGTGGATGCCCGCAGCTGCTCCGCCACCGACACGCACCGTCTGAGGCTCTCCTCGTCGCCCCGCGCCGCCACGATGTGCACCATGAAGGCGGCGGCCTGGGACGAATCAAGGTCCGCCTGTTCGCGGATCAACGGCAGCCCCACCCGCAGGGCCTCGTCCCACTGCCCGAGCGCGCACAGCGGCGGGAGAAGCTGACTTAGCATCTGCCGCTCCCACAGCCTGTCACCTCGCTGTCTCGCGATTACGAGTCCCTCGTTGACCTCCTCTATGGCGTCGGAGAACCTGTCTGCTTCGATTGAGACCTGCGCCAGGTTGCCACGCGCACGGAGCGCGATGGCTGGCAGATCGCGTGTCTCGGCCAGCGCGAGCGCCTGGCGCAATACGCCCTCACCCTCCTGCCTGCGACCCGTGAAAAGCAAGTAGACGCCGCGATGAACCAATGCATTTGCGAGCGCGGGCCATGCCTCCTCCAGCTCGAGGACCCGCAACCCTTGCTCGAGCAAGGGGTCCGCTTCATCCAGCTGTCCCATGAAGACGAGCATGGCCGCGAGCTCCGTGAGCGCCTCGGCATGCACCACCTCATCGGCGTCTCGGTGGGTGCGAAAGCACTCGAGCAGAGCCCGTCCCTCCTCCATCCGCCCCACATAGCGCAACAGCGCCGCCAACGCGACCGCGGCCCGGCCGCCGGTCACCCTGCCGCCTTGCTTGTAGAGGTTGACCGCCCTGGATAAGCGCTCCTCGGCGGCCTCAGGATCGCCGCTCTGCCACAGGGCGCGGCCCGCGTGCTCCAACAGGTCGGCCCGCTCAAGGTCGTCCTCTGCCAGCTCCGCCGCCCTGGCGAAGTAGCGATCCGCTTCGGGCCCCAGCGCCAGCGATGCGGCCGCCTGACCCGCTGAGGTGAGCCGTGCGCGAGCCGAGGCCCGCAGCTCGCCTACGTCCGCCGCCTCCAGGTCGGCGCCGATTGCCTCCAGATAATGCGATGCCAGAACCTCGGCGATGTCCCTTGCCGCCCCCGGCCATGTCTCCTCGAGATGCCGTGCAGCCGCCACGTGCTTGGCCTTGCGCGCGCGGCGCGAAAGCGTTCCGTAGGCCACGGCTCGCAAGAGTGCCTGGAGAAACACGTATTGACCGCGCTCTGGCGAGCGCGGATCGTCGTCCCGGCCAAGGATCTGTTTGACGACCAAGCCGTCGAGGAGATGCGTGACCTCCGCCTCGGCCGAGCCGCTCACCGCAGCAGCGCTCGTTGCCGTGAAGGATTGCCCGAGCACCGATGCGTCCTGCAACAGCGTGCGTTCAGCCGGGGAAAGCCCGTCGAGCCGAGAGGCGACGAGCGCGTGCAGCGTCTCGGGGACCTCGAGGTCCCTGATGTCGCCGGCCACGTGGTAGCGGGCGCCCTCCTGCACCAGCGCGCCGCGGTCCTGGAGCATGCGGATCGTCTCCACGGCGTACAGCGGGATTCCCTCAGAGCGCTCGACGATCTGGGCAGTGAGCTCGGCGGGCAGCCCGGGCGCCAGTCCGTCCAGCAGCTGGACGATTGCCTGATGCGCAAGCGGAGCGAGCATCAGCGGCTGCCAGGCAGGCCTGCGTTGCCGCAGCTCGGGACGCCCCAGGCTGAGCACCAGGATCGGCAAGTCGGCCGACCACTCGAGCAGGTAATCGATGAACTCGAGCAAACCCGAATCGGCCCACTGGAGATCCTCGAAGGCCAGGATCACGGGGTTAGACGCGGCCATGCGCTCGAAGAACAGCCGCCAGCCCGAGAAGAGGTCCACGCGGTCGGCGTCCGGGCGCTCCTCGAGTCGCAGCAGGTGAGCCAGGCGCGGCTCCACCAACCGCCGCTCGCGCGCGTCAGCGACGAACTCCTCGACGATCGCGCGCAGCTTTTCACGCGCCGAACGCGGATCCTCCTCTTCCTCGATGCGCGCCCTCGTGCGCACCATCTCCGCGAGCGCCCAGTACGCCACTCCCTCCCCGTAGGAGAGGCACCGGCCTTGGTGCCACCAGCGAACTTCCTCGATCCCGTCGATGTACTTGAAAAACTCCCACAGCAGGCGGGATTTGCCAGAGCCCGGGTCGCCGACCACGGCAACATGGCGCGCCTTGCCCCGCTGCGCGCTCTCCTCGCCGGTCTGGATGATCTCCTGCAGCTCTCGTTCTCTGCCCACGAACGGAGCTTCCAGCCCAGCGCTGCGCCGGGCGCCGCCCGCGCCCGCCACGACCCGCAGCGCTGTCCAAGCATGTACGGGCGCTTCGCGGCCCTTGACCACGTGGCTGCCGGTGTCCTCATAGGCGATCGCCGCCTCGGAGGCGCGCCGCGTGGCGTCGTCCACCAGCACCGTTCCCGGATCGGCCATCGCCTGGAGCCGCGAGGCGGTGTTGACCGTGTCGCCGAGCACCATTCCCTCGGCCTCGGCTCCGAGCTCGACCGCCGCGTTTCCAGTCAGCACGCCAACCCGCAGGCGAAGCTCGGGCATGCCGACATCGCTCCCCAGCGCCCGCACAATCTGTGTCAGCGCGAGCGCGGCCCTGACCGCGCGCTCGGCATCGTCCTCGCGTGCCACGGGCGTCCCCCACACGGCCATCACCGCATCGCCGATGAACTTCTCCACGGTGCCGCCGTAGCGCTCGATGACCGTGCGGCAGCGCTCGAAGTAGTGCGAGAGCAGCTCGCGGACCTCCTCCGGGTCGCGGTGCTCGGACAGCGTCGTGAAGCCCACGAGATCCGCGAACAGCACCGTCACCAGGCGTCGCTCGGACACCGGCTGATCCGCTTGAGCGGACCCCACGCCCGCGGCACGCTCCCAGCACGGTGCCGCAAGCTGGGCAGAAGCGGTTTCCGGGTGGGTTCTCAACCCCGCAGCCAGGACAGGTTCTCGTTTGCGCTGCCCCGCACTGGGCGCAGAAGCGATCCGCTGGGCCCACCTCCGCCGCGCCGCAGACGGCGCAGGTGCTCACGCAGCCACCGCCGGCCGGAGCGCGTCGGCGCGCTCGAGCCACGGATTGGCGCCCAGCCGCTCGAAGATGGCCCGAGCCTCGGTGAGCATCGAGGCCCCCTCGTCCTCGCGCCCGATGTCCCATCAGCAGTTCGGCGTGATCGAGCCGCACCTGGGCAAGGTTGAACGGGGCCTCGATCTCCTGAAGCTCTCGCGCCGCGGTGGCCAGTCGCTCGTCGGCCGCCTTGAGATCGCCCCGGCGCGCTGCCAGCAGGCCCTCGAAGCGGGCCGCCGCCGACCGGAGCAAAGGACTGCGCACCGCGGCTGGGAGCTCTGCGACGAATGAGACCAGTTCCTCCACCGTCGCCTCATCGTCCCGAGCGCGAGCGCCGCCAGGCCCGCCTCCAGGAACGCCTCACGACGGTCCTCGTTGGCGATCTCTCCGGGCCCGGTCGCCACGGGCAGCGGCCGTCTCGAGCGCCTGCTCATTGCGGCCGAGAGAGCGCAGGGCGATCGCCTTGGCGACCTCGGGGCTCGCTCCCCACTCCACGTTTGTCGTCCCGCTCAGCTCGGTCGCCAGAGCGAGCGTCCGCTCGAGCGCATCGCGCTCGGCCCCTGCCGGCCTGCACCCGCGCCAGCAGCGCGGGGTAGCCGAGGCGCACGAGCTCGTCTGCCGCGAATTCCGCCGGGAAGCCGTCGGCCGCCGGGGCGGGCAGCGTGTCCCATTGCCCCAGCCCCACCCGTGCGGTCATGATGATCAGGGACAGGATCGGCTCCCAGAGGCGGTCGCCCCTGGCCTTCGCCAGCGCCAGTCCGCGCTCGGCGACCGCGATCGTTTCGCCGAAGCGGTCGAGCTGCAGCCAGAAGTCGGCCAGATTGTTGTACGCCCGCATCGCGTCCGAGCTCAGGTCGTGCTCGAGCGCGAGCGCGAGCGCGCGCTCCCGCAGGGCACGCGACTCCTCGAGTCGGCCATGCTTGCCGCGGATCATCGCCATGGTTTGAAACGCGGAGACGACCGTCTGCCATTGCTCGAGCGGCTCGGCGATCGTGAGTGCGGCGTCGGCCGCCTCGAGTGCCTCCTCGTGATCCCCGCCGAAGACGCGTAGGTTGGCGAGCGCCGCCAGCGCTGCAGCCCGGTCCGGCCCACCCGCCGGCAGCCCTGCCAGGGCACTGCGCGTGAGCTCGACCGCCTCCTCTAGCCGGTCCTGGCGAAAGAGCGAATCCGCGACAGCCGCCAGTGAGCGCGCGGCCCGTTCGGGGTGGCCGTTGCGTTCGAAGATCGCCACGGCCTCCTGAAGACGTTCCACGCTGCCGTCGAAGTCGCGGCTGGCGAGCGCCGCGCGTCCGGCTTGGTCCAGCAGCGCCGCCCGCTGCGTCTCCTCCTGGGCCAGCTCCGCCGCGCGATCGAAGGCGCGTCGGGCTTCGGGCGCCAGCGCGAGCGAGAGGGCCCGCTTGCCCGCGTCCTCCAGCGTCTCGCACGCCGACGCGCGGATTCGGGGGGCGTCGGCGGCGTCGGGCTCGGCGTCGGCGGCGGCCAGGAAGTGGCTGGCGAGGACCTCGGCGAGCTCGGGCGCGTCGTCGCCCCAGGCCTCCTGCAGGTACCTGGCCGCGGCCAGGTGACGGTTCTTGCGGTCCCTGCGCGACAGGGTTCCGTAGGCGGTGGTCCTCAGTAGACCCTGGAGGAAGTGGTACTGGCCGCGCTCGGCCGAGCGAGGGTTGTCGTTGAAGCCGAGCACCTGCTTGGCGACGAGCGCGTCGAGCACGGCTTGGACGTCCTCCTGAGAGTCGGTGCCGAGTGCCGCCACCCCCGCGGGTGCGAAGGACTCACCGTAGACCGACGCGTCCTGGAGGACCGAGCGCTCGGTGGCGGTGAGGCCGTCGAGGCGGGCGGCGGCGAGCGCGTGCAGAGTCTCGGGCACGGCGAGCTCGCCCACGTCCCCGGTCAGCACGTAGCGCGCTCCTTCCTGCGAGAGCAGCCCGCGGTCGAGCAGCATGCGCACGGTCTCGACCGCATACAGCGGAACGCCCTCCGCGCGAGAGATGATCTTGGCGAGCAGGTCCGCGGGAAGACCCGGAACCAGCCCCTCGAGCGCCTCGCGCATCGCCTCGTCGGGCAATGGCGCGAGCAGGATCGCGTCCGCAGCGCCAGCTTGGCCGCGCGTCGAGTACCTCGGGGCGACCGAGCGCGAGCACCAGCAGGGGCCGCTCGGCCGACCATTCGAGCAGGTAGTCGATGAAGTCGAGCAGGCCGCTGTCGGCCCACTGCAGGTCCTCGAAGGCCAGGATCACCGGACCCCGCTCGGAGAGCCGCTCGAAGAACAGCCGCCAGCCCGAGAAGAGGTCCGCCCGGTCGGAGGCGGTGCGCTGCTCCAACCCGAGCAGATGCGCCAGCCGCGGCTCGACCAGCCGCCGCTCGCGCTCTTCGGGGACGAACTCCTCGACGGTCGCGCGCAGCTTCGCGCGCGCCGAGTCCCCGCTCTCCTCCTCCACGATCCCGGCGCGAGCTCGCACCATCTCGGCCAGCGCCCAGTAGGCGACGCCCTCGCCGTAGGAGAGGCAGCGGCCCTGGTGCCAGTAGCGCACGTCCGTGATCCCGTCCAGGTACTTGAAGAACTCCCATAGGAGCCGGGTCTTGCCTGTCCCGGCCTCGCCGATGACGGTCACATGCCGGGCAAGGCCCTTGGCGGCGCTCTCCTCCGATGCCTCGATGATCGTCTCGAGCTCGCGGTCGCGGCCGACCAGCGGCGCCTCCAGGCCGGCGCTGCGCAGCGCTCCCCCGACCCCGGCGACTACGCGCAGCGCCGTCCACGCACGGACGGGCTGCTCGCGGCCCTTGACCTCGTGCGTGCCCGCGTCCTCGTAGGCGATCGAGGCCTCGGTTGCGCGCCGGGTGACATCGTCGACGAGCACCGCCCCGGGACCGGCGAGCGACTGCAAGCGGCTGGCGGTGTTGACCGTGTCGCCGAGCACCATGCCCTCGCCCTCGGCGCCCACCTCGACCGCCGCATTGCCGGTGAGCACGCCGGCGCGCACGCGCAGCTCGGGCATGCCCACCTCTTCGCCCAGCAGGGCCACGGCCTGGGTAAGCGCGAGCGCCGCCCGGACGGCCCGTTCGGCATCGTCTTCGCGTGCCACGGGCGTTCCCCACACGGCCATGACCGCGTCGCCGATGAACTTCTCGATCGTGCCGCCGTAGCGCTCGATCAATGTCCGGCAGCGATCGAAATAGCGACTGAGGAGGTCCCTGACCTCCTCGGGATCGCGATGCTCGGAGAGCGCGGTGAAGCCGACCAGGTCGGCGAACAGGACGGACACGAGCCGGCGCTGGGAGAGCCCCTGGACCGTCCCGGCGGCCGCGTGCGCCTGGATCTGGCCCGCCGCCACATCGGCCTTGTAGCGGCGCGCCGCACTCGCCACAGAAGCGATCGCCCGGCTCGTTGCTCGCGCCGCATTTGGCGCAGCGAAGCTCGAGCGCCGCTCCGCACTGCGCGCAGAAGCGCCGTCCCGGGCGGTTCTCGGTACCGCAGGCCGAACAGATGGAGCTGCTCACGAGCGCGCGCCCCCCGCCACGCCGGCGCGATAGCCCACGCCGTCAAGGTCCCGCAACTGCACCACCCCGCGCCGAATCGCCTCGCGCGCGAGCGCCACACGGCGCCGCTCCCCGCCGTCGACGATGCCGAACTTCCCGTAGAGGTTCAGCAGGTGCTGCTTGACGGCGGCCTCGGTCACGGCCAGGCGAGCGGCGATCTCACGCACGGACGCCGGCTCGACGAACAGCTCCGAGCTGGCCGCGGGCCGGCAGAGCGTCACGAGGACGTCCCGCTCGCGCGGCGTTATCTCTGGCAGCGTGCCCCCCGATCGTTCATGATCCTGGTCTCCGGATCCGCGTGCACCTTACCAAAGAGCAAGGAAGTCTGGCACTCGTTGTTGCCGTTCTGGGACTCGGCGGCGTTTATTCAACGGCCGCCTCATCGAGCGCCCAGCGGCCGCACCCGCACGGCCACCTCACGCTCAAGGGAGCGCTCCGTGACGGTTCCGAGGTCCGCGCCACCGGCGTTCGCGTCACCCCTGTTTCCGGGTCGCTCCAGAGCGTGTCGTATGCGTGGTCGGCCTGCACCCGGAGCAGGTGCAGGGCGCTTTCGATCCCTCCGCACCAGCCATACCTGCCGAAGGCGCTACTCGGTCCCGGCGACGTCGGCAAGCGCATCCGCCTCGTGGTCACAGCAGTGGACGTGCTCCGGGACGGCGCGGAGCGAAGCGCCTCCGTCGCTTACCGCTCCCCTCGCCGGGTCCGCGCATGGCCGCGGGGCGAGGCCCCGCGCGTGGACTTCATTTACGGGCTGCCCGAGACGGTCACCGCCTCCACGCGTGAGCGCTTCGATTTCAAGGCCCACGCCAATCTCGCAGACGGGAAGGTGACGCTGGCGTGCTCGCTCGACGGCCATCGCTACTCGCGGGCCTGCCGACGCTCGCATTCCTATCTGACGCCCACCCTGCGCCCCGGCCGCCACACGCTCCGCGTGCGGGCAACGGACCGAGCCGGGACGCGTACGACGTCCTACTCGTGGAAGGTCGTGGCGCTGCCCTCCCCCCTCCCCTGCTCCGGCTGCTCGGCACCACACCATCTCGACGCGACCGGCCACCCCATGAGCTGGGATTGGCAGCTTCAGGGCCGGCTGGTTTTCCGGCGCGTCGACATGTTCGACGTCGACGGCTTCGACTCCCCCGCGAGCATGGTCGCGAGGATCCATGCCCGTACCGGGAGGACGCGGGCGCACGAGCTGGCCGTTTGCTACCTCTCGCTCGGATCCTGGGAGCGCTACCGCCCGGATCAGGCGAGCTGGCCGCGAGCAGCCCTGGGCCTCACGCTGGCGGGCTATCCGGACGAACACTGGGTCGACGTGCGTCAGCTCGGGGCGCTCACGCCCCTGATCGACGCGCGGCTTCGCATGTGCGCACGCAAGGGATTCGACGGTGTCGAGGTGGACAACATCGATGGCTGGGACAACCACTCGGGCTTCCCGCTCACCCCCCAGGACACCGAGGCGTGGCTGGCTCAGGTCGCGAACGAGGCGCACACGCTCGGCATGTTCGTCCTATGGAAGAACGACCCCTACCTGGCGTCGTTCGGGCTGCGCTACTTCGACGGCGCCCTCAGCGAGCAGTGCTTTTCCTACCGCGAGTGCACCGCTTCCCAGAACGCCGGCATTCGCTTCTTCCCGGGGATGAAATGCAATCGAGACTTCGTTCAAGTGCGGCGTCGCCCAATTCGCCGCGGCGGGTAAGTGGGTGGGAGAGGTCGAGTACAAGTGGGGCGTGCGCGGCGAGGACGGCGTGGTCTGCAACCCTTCTGCGCGCTGCAGGCTGCGCAAGCGCCGGGGCAACTACGCACAGGTCCCGTACGCCGCATTCTGCCGATCGGTGTACCGGCTGCCAGCGCGCGGCCTCGGCTTTGCCGCCCTGCGGAAATACGAATCAGACGCCCTGAACGGGCGCCAGACGTTCGGTTGCTGGACGAGGAAGTAGGTCGGGCGCGCGCATGCGCGCCCGGCGCTTTGCCGCGCGCTCTGGAGCGCCGGCCATAGAATGGCCGCGTGTCCAATCCGGACCGGCTGAGCGGCCTCGACGCGTCGTTCCTGCATCTGGAGAGCGACGTGGCGCACATGCACGTGGCCGCCTGCGCGATCTTCACGGGCCCCGCCCCCGAGTACGACCGGCTTCTCGACGCGGTGGTTTCGCGGCTCCATCTGGTGCCGCGGTACCGACAGCGCCTGGCGTTCGTGCCGTACGGCCAAGGACGGCCCGTGTGGGTCGACGATCCGCATTTCAATCCAGGCTTCCATATCCGCCATTCGGCACTTCCGCGCCCCGGCGGCGAGCCGGAGCTGAGGCGACTCGCCGGGCGCATCCTCTCCCAATCGCTAGATCGCGACCGGCCGCTATGGGAGCTGTGGCTGGTGGAGGGGGTAGCGGGGGGCCGCTTCGCCGTCATCTCGAAGACCCACCACGCGCTGGTCGACGGGATCTCCGGCGTCGACATCGCAACCGTCCTGTTCGACTCCTCGCCCAGCCCCGTGCCGGTGGCCCCGCCAGAGCGGGAGTGGGTCCCGCGGCCCCTGCCCTCGGGCGCACAGCTTCTGGCCGATGCCCTGCTCGAACGGGCGACGGTCCCCGGCGAGGTTGTGCGTGGGGCCCGCGCGGCCGTGCGCGCGCCACGTCGACTCGCCGGGCGAGCGCTGAAGGCGGCCGGCGCGCTGGGAGCGCTGGCGGCGGTCGGGTTGGAGCCGGCGCCGCCGAGTCCCTTCAACGTGCGCATCGGGCCGCATCGCCGCTTCACTTGGGTGGAGCGCGAGCTGCGCGACCTCAAGGCGGTGAAAACCGTGCTCGGAGGGACGGTCAACGACGTCGTCCTCGCCGCCATCGCGGGCGCGCTGGGACGCTACCTGCGCGCCCAGGAGCACGATCCGGAGGGCCTCGTGCTCAAGGCTATGGTGCCGGTGTCGGTGCGCGCCGCCGTCGAGCGGGGCGAGCTTGGCAACAAGGTCGCGGCGATGTGGGCCCCCCTTCCGCTCGGCATCGCCGACCCGGTAGCGCAGCTCGAGCAGATCCGGCTGGCGATGGCGGCGGTCAAGGAGTCCGGGCAGGCGGTCGGGGCTCAGGCGCTGACCGAGCTGGCCGCGTTCGCCCCACCGACCATCCTCGCGCAGGCTGCGCGCTTGCAGGCACGCCAGCGGTTCCTGAATCTAGTGGTGACCAACATTCCGGGGCCCCAGCACCCGCTGTACCTGCTGGGGCGAGAGCTGGAGCACATGTACCCGGTGGTCCCCCTCGCGGAGAACACAGCGATCGGTGTAGCCGTCATCAGCTACAACGGCCGGATGGGCTTCGGACTGAACTGCGACTACGACGCGCTCGCGGAGCCGGAGTCCTTGGCGGCCCATCTCGGCCAGGCAATCGACGCCCTGCTCGCGGCCGCTCGCCGGGTGCGCCGGGGACGCACAGGGGAGAAGCGCGGAGAGCGGCGTCCGCGCACCGGCCGGCTGCGGGTCGTGGAGGCCGACTGAGGCGTCCGCGCGGCAGAGGTGCGATGAGGTCGGCAAGAGTTCAGCGCTCGCGCACCGCGACCGTCATCCGGGTGAGCGCGCACAGCCGCCCCGCGTCGTCAGTGATTTCCACGTCCCACACCCAGGAGCTGCGCCCGCGATGCCGGGCCCTGGCGACGCCGTGGATCGTCCCGGCGGTGATCGGACGCAGAAAGCTCGTCTGGTTGGCCTGACCCATCGCCTGGCGGCCGTCGCGGGCGACCGCCAGCGCTGTGGCCAGCGACGCAAGGCTCTCGGCGATCGTCGCGAACACCCCGCCGTGGACGAGTCCGTAGGGCTGCTTCAGCTGGTCGCGCACCGCGAGCTCGCCTCGCGCGAGGCCGTCGCCGAGCTCGGTCAGTTTCAGGCCAAGGAGACCGTCGAAGCCTTCCGTGGCCGTGTGGGGCAGACCGTCCAACATTGCGGCTGCACCATATCCGGGCCTCGGTCCACGGCGAGCGCCGGGGCTCGTGAACCACGCCCCTAGCGCGTCCCGGAGGGAGCTTGTTTACGCTTGGGCACACATGATCTGCCGCCAGACCAGGCATGCTCTAGCGCCATGACCTCGTTGGCCTCGAGCGTCGATCGCCTGCCCGCGGACCAGCGTGCCGTTTTGCAGATGGTGCTCGCCCGCGGACACTCTTACGACGAGATCGCGAGCATGCTTTCGATCGACCGTGCCGCGGTCCGGCAGCGAGCGCTGGCTGCGCTCGATGCACTCGGTCCGTCCACGCGCGTCTCCCCGGAGCGGCGCGCGCTGGTCACGGACTACCTGCTCGGACAACTGCCTGGACGGGTGAGCGAAGAGGTGCGGGGCCATCTGGCGCGGTCTGCCGGCGAGCGCGCCTGGGCGCGCGTGGTCGCCTCCGAGCTCTCCCCGCTCTCCGGGGCGCCACTGCCGGAGATCCCGGCCGGCGCGTTCAGCGAAGAGCCCGCGAGTGCCCCGGAGCCGCCAAGCGCGGCGCCGCAAGCACCCACGGTCCGCCCGGCCGAGGAGGATGGCGGATCGATCGAGCCGCCCCCCCGCGTCTCCCGGCTCGGCGGCGCGATCCTGCTCGCGGCAGTGGCCGCGGCCGCGATCGCGGCGATTGTGATCTTCGTGGTGATCGGCGTGGGAGGGTCAGGGGGCAGTCATCCCGCCCCGGCGAAGGCGAGCAGCACGGCCAAGTCGAAGACGAGTGGCCCCCGGCCCCTCGCCCAGATCAACCTGGCCTCCCCGACGCATGCTAAGGCGGTCGGGATCGCCCAGGTGGTCCAGGCGGGCAGTACGAAGGCGGTGGTGATCAGGGCCTCGGGGCTGGCGCCGAATACGCGCCACAACGCCTACGCGGTGTGGCTCTACAACTCGGCGAAAAGTGCGTTCAGGCTCGGCTACGTCAAGCCAGGCGTGGGCTCAAACGGGGCGCTCGAGACCGCCGGAGGCCTGCCGAAGAGCGCCAGCGGCTACAAGCAGCTCGTGGTGACGCTCCAGGACGGACCGTCGTCCAAGCCCGGGAAGATCGTGCTCCAAGGCACGCTCTCGGGCGTCTAGCCAGGGCGAGCTTCTAGGTGCCGCAGGTGCGCTCGAGGGCCTCGAGTGCCTCGTGCAGTCGTTTGCCCGTGGCCCGGCGCAGCATCAGGCCGCCGGGGCGCGAGTAGCCCTTGAGCTTCTGCCTCTGCTCCAGCGTGACAAGCGTCCGATTCTCGTCGGCTTGCAGCGTGATCTCGGTGACAGCCTCGCGCAGGACCGGTTCAAAGGGAGTGCCATCGATCTCCTGGGTGAATGTCAGGAGCGCGTCGTGGCCCTCCGCCGGCGGCTCCGAGCAGAGCAGGCTGAAGTCCATGCGCACCGCGCGTCCGCGCCTGCTCGTATAGACCTGAGTGAAGCGGTCGCCGTGCACTCCCTCGACGCGCACCACGCCGGGCCACCAGCGCGGGAAGTGGTGGGGATCCGCCACCACCGCCCAGATGCGCTCAGTGGGCGCATCGATCAGGCGGGTCCGCCGCGCGACCACGAGCTCCTCAGTACTCGATCACCGAACGCACCCGATAGGGCGAGAGCCGCTCCCTGCCATTGAGGAAGCGCAGCTCCACCAGGAACGCGCACCCCACGACCTCCGCGCCGAGCCTGTCCACGAGCTCGCAGACCGCGCGCGCCGTGCCACCGGTGGCCAGCAGGTCATCGTGCAGCAGCACGCGGGAGCCTCCCGCGAATGCGTCGGCGTGGACCTCGAGCGTGTCGATGCCGTACTCGAGCTCATACTCCGCGCTCACCACCTCGTGGGGCAACTTGCCGGGTTTGCGCGCGGGCACAAAGCCAGCGCCCAACTCCATCGCCAGGGCGGCGCCGAGCACAAAGCCGCGCGCCTCGGCGGCGATCACGATCTGGGGCGCGAGCGGGCGTGCGATCTCGACCAGCGCTGCCACCGCGGCCTTCAGCGCCTCAGGGTCGAGCAGCAGCGGGGTTATGTCCTTGAACTCGATGCCCGGATGCGGAAAATCCGGGATGTCGCGCACGTATGCACGCAGGTCGAGCGCGGCGGGCACAGGCCCCTCGTCAGGTCGCGATCCGGCGCAGGTCGCGGATCAGCAGCAGATGCTTGAGATGGGTCGTGACCGAGGCGAGGTTCTCGAGGGCCTCTACTGCCTCCTTGCGCCGGTCGGGGTTGCGCGAGCGCAACGCCGGCGCGAGGATGCTCTGCAAGAGCTGCGCCTCGCGGTCCGCCGAGGTTCTGAAGACCCGCAGGTTGCGGCCGCCCACGCCGTAGCGCGCAAGCTCGGAGACCGCGCGGATTATCTCGCGCTCGGTCTCGTCGAAGTACCTGCTGCCCGCGCGCACCTCGCCCTTGATGACGCCGAACTCCACCAGCTCGCGGACGAGCCTGGGGTCGGCGCCGGTCTCCTCGACCACGTCGTCGAGCGAATAAAGCGCGCCGGCGTCGCGGACGGTGACGCTCGCGCGCCGGAGTGAGCGGCCGTCACCGCGCGAGCTCACCTCGGGCTCGGTGCGACCGCCCGCAAGCTCCTGCCTGATCACGCGCAGCGGCAGGAACTCGTCTCGCTGGAGGCGCAGAATCGTGCGCAGCCGCTGGACGTCGCCGGGCGTGTATAGGCGATAGCCCCCCTGCGTGCGCCGTGGCGTCAGCAGCTTCTGATCCTCCAGGTAGCGGATCTTCGAGATCGAGATATCGGGGAACTCCTGGCGCAGCGCCTTGCAGACGGCGCCGATCGTGACCGCCTTCTGACGCGGTCTGGCGCTCTCGGTCTGCGGCGGCGGCAGCTCGATGTCGGCCGTAGGTTCGTTTGTCGCGGTCATCAGCCGTTCAGGAACGCGAGCTTGTACTTGCCGATCTGAAGCTCGTCGCCGTGGCGGAGAAGCTGGGATTCGACCCGCTGCCGGTTGACGTAGGTGCCGTTGAGCGAGCCGCAGTCGTCCAGGTGGTAGTCCCCGCCACGCCGCACGATGATCGCGTGATCGCGCGAGACGGTGACGTCATCGAGGAAGATGTCGCAGTCCGGGTTGCGCCCCACCGTGAGCCGCTCGGTCTGCAGCAGAAACGCCTCGCCCGCGCGGCCCCCGCCCGAGCGAATGACGAGTGCCGGACCCCGCGTGCGCAGGTCGCCTAGCTCCACGGCCTCGACCTCGTCGGTTTCGCCCACCTTATAGCTGGCCGTGCTGGGGTCCGAGGACGCCTCGGCCTCGGCGAGGAACGCCCCGCACCGCTGGCAGTAGTTCGCCCCCTCCGCATTCGCAAAACCGCACTCGGGACAGTGAAGGGCCACCCGCTGTGGCCCCTACTCGGCCCCAGCCGCGGGCACACGCCCAGCGAGGATTTCGGTCAGCTGCTCGACGTCCGCTCCCGAGATGATCTCGCCGCCCTGGTGCTTCTTGCGCAGGCGGTTGACGAGCTCGGCGCGCAGGATGTCGATCTTCCCGTGCAGGATGCGTCGCCGGTAGGAGATCTCCATCTCCTCGGCGGTGAGTTCTTTGATCAGGTCCTTGAGCTCCTGGTCGCTGAGAGAACCGAGATCCGGAAAGGTGTCCATTGGGAATCGCCGCGGTTGCCAATCAACCTCGCGAGAAAAGCGAGTATACCTCCGCAGGCCACAGGGTCAAGCTCAGCTTGAGACTTGATCGGCGTCGGATGCGCCCCGCTCCACGCTGGGCGGTTCGGAGCGGGCCGCGTGCGCCTCGGCCACGCCGCGACGTACATATAGCGCGCTCGCCAGCAGCGAGAGGGCCATCCCTGCGTACAGCATCACCAGTGCCACAGTGTGCAGGGGGATCATGGCGAAGAATGGCGCGCCCAGGATTGGCGCCACGGCTAACCGCCCGGGCCAGTTGATCTTCAACTCGATGCCGCGCTTGAGCGCGAGACGGCTCAGCAGCAGCATGCCCGCCTCGCGTGCGATCACGACGGCCAATGCCCAGCGCGGCAGCAGCGCGAACCGCCACGCGACCGCCATGCCGGAGATCACCAGCAGGCGATCGATGGTGGGGTCGAGCAGCGCCCCGAAGCGGCTGTACTGACCGGTCAGCCTGGCCGCGAAGCCGTCGAGGTAGTCACCCCAGCCGATCGCCGCGAACAGCACCACGGCGGCCGTGCTGTGGCCGCCTTGGCTGGAAAGGGCCAGCACCAGGAAGACGGGGATGCCGGCGAGGCGCAGGAACCCGATCGCGTTCGGGACCGTCCACGGGTGCAGTGGCGCCCCGCCGAGCGTCTGGGCCGGCGGCGACCCCGAGCGATCGAGGCCGAATAGCCGCCGCTTCGAGCGCCCGGGCATGCCCGGTTCCGAGCGGCCGGAGGTGGTCAGGGGACTCCCTGCCACACCGCGGCCACGGCCTCCGCGGCCCCCTCGAGCGGCACGCCGCGCTGCTCCAGTCCGCGTCGGACCATCACCTCGAGCTCTCCCGAGGCAATCGTCCGCCGGCCGACGGTCACGCGCACGGGGCACCCGAGCAGCTCGGCGTCGGCGAATTTCTCTCCTGGATTAGCCGCGCGGTCGTCGTAGAGCACGCTCAGACCGAGCTCCTGGAGCTCTGCGTAGAGACGGTCGGAGAGCCGTCGCTCCTCGCTGTCGGGAGCGCCCAGCGTCACGATCTCGAGGTCGAAGGGCGCGATCGCCCGCGGCCACGAGATCCCGCGCTCGTCGGCGTATTGCTCCACCGCCGCAGCCGCCGCGCGCGCTGGGCCGAAGCCATAGCAGCCCATCCAGATCAGCTGCTCGCGCCCGGACTGGTCCAGGTAGGCGCCGCCGAGCGACTCGGTGTAGCGCGTGCCGAGCTTGAAGATGTTTCCGACCTCGATCGCGGGCTCGATTCGGACCCGCGAGCCGTTGATCGTGTCGCCCTCGACCACCGTGCGCACATCGACGCGCTCGAAGCAGAAATCGCGGCCCGGCTCTACGCCCCGCAGATGCGCGTCGGCCGCGTTGGCGCCCGTCACGTACGAACCCGGGGACACGCCCTGGTCGAGCAGGATGGGGACGTCGATGCCGACCGGGCCGATGAAGCCCGCCGGGCCGAGACGCTGCTCGACCTCCTCCCTGTGCGCCGGGCGAAACGGCGCTTGCAATGCGGCGGCCAGCTTGAACTCGTTGACCCGGTGGTCCCCACGCACCATCACCATGCGCAGGCCGTCACGATCCGTCACCACCGGATAGGCCTTCAGCAGCGCGCCGGCCTGGATGCCGAGCGCCCGCGAGACGGCCTCGACCGTCGTCATCCCCGGCGTCGAGACGCGCTCGGGAGAGGCCAGCGGCTCGGACAGGGTCACGGGCTGCGGCTCTGCGCTCGCCACCTCGAGGTTCGCGGCGTAGCCGGCCGCAAGCACCACCTCGTTCTCGCCGGCCGCGCACGGGGCCATGTACTCGTGGGCGCCGAGCCCGCCCATCATGCCCACGTCGGCCTCCACGCGATACCACTCCAGCCCGCAGCGGTCCATCATGCGCTCATACGCGCCGATGTGCTTGACGTATGCCTCGTCCAGGCCCTCAGCGTCGCGGTCGAAGGTGTAGGAGTCCTTCATGATGAACTCACGCGTGCGCAGCACGCCCGCGCGCGGACGGGGCTCGTCCCGCTCTTTGACCTGGAAGTGGTAGAGGATCAGGGGCAGGTCGCGATAGGAGCGCACAGCCGCGGCGACGTGTTGGGTGACGATCTCCTCGCCGGTCATGGCGAGCACCATGTCGGCTCCCCGGCGGTCCTTCAGCTTGAAAAGCTCCGGGATCTTGTAGCGACCGCTGCGCCGCCACGGGTCGGCCGGATGCAGCACCGGCATAAGCATCTCCTGGCCGCCGATCGCGTCCATCTCCTCGCGCACGATCTGGACGACCTTCTGGTGGATCCGCCAGCCGGCCGGAAGCCACGACCACAGCCCCGCCCCGACCTGGCGAATCAGGCCGGCGCGCACCATCAGGATGTGGCTGACGGCCTCCGCGTCGCTGGGCGCCTCGCGCTGAGTGGGCAGGAAGTAGCCGGAAAGCCGGGTCATCGGCCGCCACCTTACCGGCCGCCCGGCGTCTGATATAGAAGACAGCACCCAGTAGAAAAAGACCGGAAGGAACAGCATGGCCTACGAAGTCCCGCCCCTGCCGTACGACTACAACGCACTCGAGCCGCACATCGACGAAGAGACGATGCACCTGCATCACGACAAGCACCACCAGGCCTACGTGACCCAGGCCAACAACGCGCTGGAGGGCACCGATTGGGCCGGCCGGCCGGTGGAAGAGGTGCTCCAGAACCTCAATTCAGTGCCGGAGGACAAGCGCACCACCGTGCGCAACAACGCCGGCGGCCACTTCAACCACTCCCTGTTCTGGGTTTGGATGGGTCCCGGCGGCGGCGGCGAGCCCGAAGGCGCGCTGCGCCAGGCCATCGACTCGGCCTTCGGTTCCTTCTCCGATTTTCAGGCGCAGCTGAAGGATGCCGGCGTCAAGCGCTTCGGCTCCGGCTGGGCGTGGCTCGTGCACGACTCGTCGGGGCTCAAGGTGGTCTCGACGCCCAATCAGGACAGCCCCGTCTCCGACGGCCAGACGCCGCTGCTCGGCGTGGACGTCTGGGAGCACTCCTACTACCTCAAGTACCAGAACCGTCGCCCCGACTACATCGACGCGTGGTGGAACACCGTCAACTGGGACAAGGTGGCCGAAGGCTTCTCGCGGGTCTCGTAGCGCGCCCGGCCCTCAACCCCAGGCTGGTCGAATTAACGACATATATCGTCGCTTTTTCGACCAGCCTCCCATGTGTCGGAGGCGTCCCGGCGCTAGGCCCGGGTGAAGCGGCGACCGACGACCGGCGAAAGCTCTTCGTCGAGGCTCACCCGGGCGCCGTTAGGGGCGCCAGCTTCGCGCTCGCCGTCGGCCTCCTCGGAAGCGGCCTCGGCCTCCATCGCCGCCAGCCGCTCCGGCGTCAGCTCCCCGGCGTTCTCTGACTCGATGCGCTCGAGCCACTGCGCGCCCGCCTCGGCCTCGCCCGCGTCGACGTCGATGCGCTTGGAGGCCACGTACTTGTCGATCTCGGCGAACAGGGTGTCGACGAGCTCGTCCTGCGGGACCTTGCGCAGCGACTTGCCGTGGCTGAACACCAGTCCCTCGTTCCTGGCCCCGGTGATGCCGAAGTCGGCGTGCGAGGCTTCGCCGATGCCGTTGACGGGGCATCCCAGCACCGCCACCTCGATTGCTTCGTCGTAGCGCTCGAGCCGCCGCTCGATCTCGGCCACGACCGTGTCCATGTCGAACTGCAGGCGGCCACAGGTCGGGCAGGCGATCAGCACCGGGCCCCGCTCGCGCAGTTGCAGCGCCTTGAGGATCTCCCAGGCGACCTTGACCTCCTCCTCGGCGTGGAAGGTCGAGAGCGAGATGCGGATCGTGTCGCCGATGCCGTCGGCCAGGAGTGTCCCCAGCCCGACCGCCGATTTCAGCGATCCCGACCACTTGGTCCCCGCCTCGGTTATGCCCAGGTGCAGGGGATACGGGATGCGGTCCGAGAGCAGCCGGTTGGAGGCGATCGTGTTGGGCACGTTCGTCGATTTGATCGATACCTTGAAGTCCCGAAACTCGAGGCGCTCCATCAGCTCGACGAACTCGACCGCGGCGCCCACCAGGGCGTCCACCGGGTGCTCGCGCTCGAGCGCGTGAAGGTGCTTCGGGAGCGAGCCCGAGTTGACCCCGATCCGCAGCGGTGTCCCCACCGCGCGGGCGCGCTCAACGACCTGCGCGACTTTGTCGTGGCCACCGATGTTCCCGGGGTTGATGCGGACGCAGTGGGCGCCCGCGTCGAGCGCCTTCAGCGCCAGCGTGTAGTTGAAGTGGATGTCCGCGATCACCGGAATCGGCGACTGCTTGACGATCTGCTGCAGGGCATCCACGTCCTTTTCGCGCGGCACAGCGACCCGCACGAGGTCCGCGCCCGCGTCCGCTACTCGCCGGATCTGGTCCATGGTCGCGCTGAGGTCAGCGGTCTCGGTCTTGGTCATGGTCTGCACCACGACCGGCGCTCCGCCCCCGATGGGTACGCCGCCGACCTGGATCTGGCGCTCTGAGGCCATGAATTCAGTGTAGAGCCAGCGCCCCGCCGCTCGATAAATTGCACACAATGGACAACGGGAGGGCGCTGCTCGCAAGGCTCGAAGCGATCTGTGGCGCCGAGCACGTGCTCACCCATCCCGACGCGCTCGCAACCTACCGCTCCGACGGTCTGGCGCACTACCGGGAGACCCCGCTGGCGGCGGTGCTTCCCGCCACCGGGGATCAGGTCCGCGAAGTGGTGGGCAGCTGCTTCGAGGCGGGCGTGCCCTGGGTCGCGCGCGGCTCCGGGACGGGGCTTTCGGGAGGAGCCCTGCCGGTAGCCGAAGGGGTCTTGATCGTGCTGGCGCGTCTTCGCCGGATCCTCGCAGTCAACCTCGAGGACGCCTCCGTGGTGGTCGAGCCCGGCGTCACCAACATCGCGGTCTCGCGCGCCGTGGCGCCCACCCACTTCTACCCGCCCGACCCCTCGAGCCAGATCGTGTGCTCGATCGGCGGCAACATCGCCGAGAATTCCGGCGGCGCCCACTGCTTCAAGTACGGCTTCACCACGAACTACGTGACCAGCCTCGAGGTCGTGCTGAGCGACGGCACCGTGGCCGAGCTCCACCGAGACGCTCCCGGCTACGACCTCCTGGGCGCGTTCGTGGGCTCGGAGGGGACTCTTGGCGTCGCCACCCGCATCGAGTTGCGGGTGGTGCCGGCGCCGGAGACGGTCCGCACGCTGCTGGCGTTCTTCGAGGACTCGGAAGCGGCCGGTGAGGCGGTCACCACGATCGTCTCGGCGGGGATCGTGCCGGCGGCGATCGAGATGATGGACCGCCTCTCGATCCGCGCCGCCGAGGAGGCCACCGGCGCCGGCTACCGCCTCGACGCAGGAGCCGCGCTGATCGTCGAGCTGGACGGATCGGAGGATGAGTGCGCGATCCGCTTCGAGCAGGTGCGCGCGCTATGCGCGCAGAACGGCGGGCGGGACATCAGGGTCGCTGCCGACGCGGGCGAGCGCGAGCTGATCTGGAGGGCGCGCAAGGCGGCGTTCGCCGCCATGGGACGCGTTGCGCCCGCTTACTTCGTCCAGGACGGCGTGATCCCGCGCACCCGGCTGCCTGAGGCGCTGCGGCGGATCGACGAGCTTGCCGCGGAATATCGCCTTCAGGTGGCGAACGTCTTCCACGCAGGCGATGGCAATCTCCACCCTCTGATCTGCTATGACGCGGCCCAGTCCGGCGAGCCGGAGCGCGCCGAGGAGCTGGCGAACCTGATCCTCAAGGCATGCCTCGACCTCGGCGGCTCGATCACGGGCGAGCACGGAGTCGGCGTCGACAAGAAGGGGCACATGCCGGCGATGTTCTCCGAGAACGATTTGGAGAGCTTCCACCGGCTGAGGTGCGCGTTCGACCCCCATGGGCTGGCCAACCCGGGCAAGGTGATGCCCACGCCGCGGCTGTGCGGCGAGGTTCCCGGCCCCTATCGCGAGCACCCGCTGGAGCGCGCGGGCGTGGCGTCGAGGATGTAGTGGCCAGGAGATGAGCGAGCTGGTCGAACCGGAAACGGGCGAGGCGACTGCCGCCGCGCTCGCGGGAGCGGCCGCCGAAGGGCTCACCGTCCGCATCCGCGGTGGCGGAACGAAGCTCGGCTGGGGAAGGATCGGGGAGGCGCCCGACGTCGAGCTGAGCACCGCGTCGCTGAACCACATCGCCGAGCACAACGTCGGCGATCTGACGGCGGTCGTCGAAGCAGGAGTCGCGCTCGCGCGGGCACAGGCCAAGTTTGCCGCCGCCGGTCAGATGCTGGCGCTCGATCCGCCGCTCGGCCGCGACCGGGCCGCGACCATCGGCGGGGTCTTTGCCACCGCGGACTCAGGTCCCTTGCGCCACCGTTATGGCGGCCCGCGCGACCTGATCATCGGCATCACCGTGGCGCTCTCCGATGGGACCATCGCGCGCGCCGGCGGCAATGTGATCAAGAACGTCGCCGGCTACGACCTCGCCAAGCTGTTCACGGGCTCGTTCGGCACCCTGGGGGCGATCATCAGCGTCAACGTGCGCCTGCACCCTCGCCCGCCTGCGTTTGCCACGGCTGTCGGCTCCTCCGCCGACCCCACTCGGCTCGGAGCGGCCGCGCGCGCCCTGGCTGCCGCGCCGCTGGAGCTCGACTCGCTGGACATCGCCTGGCGCGGCGGGCGCGGCGGACTGCTCGCGCGCGTGAGCGGAGCGGAGCCGGGACCGCGTGCAAAGCGCGCGGCCGGTCTGCTGCGCGAACAGGAACTCGAGGGCATCGACGTGATCGCCGATGACGCGGAGCTGTGGGCGCGGCAACGCGTCGGCCAGCGCGCGCGCGAGGGGGCGCTGGTACGCGTGGCGGCGCGGCCAAGCGCGCTCCCCGAGGTGCTCGACGCCGCGCGCGCCTGCGGAGCGACGCTGGTCGGCCGCGCGGCCCTGGGCACGAGCTACGTGGAACTCGACCCGTTCGCGATCACCCCGCTGCGAGAGCGGCTGACCGGTGTGCGCGCCGTCGTTGTGCTCGATGGCCCGGCGGAGCTGCGGCGCGCGCAGGATCCATGGGGCGCAGCCGAGGGTCGGACGCTCGAGCTGATGCGCCGGGTGAAGGGGAGCTTCGACCCGGCCGGCACTTGCAGTCCCGGGACGTTCGTGGCCGGGATCTGATGGGCGCCTCCCGCCGAACCGTCCACCGGAGCGAGCGCTGATGTTCGATTCCCACCGTCCGCCCCAGCAGGAGCTCGTCGAGGACTGCATCCACTGCGGCTTCTGCCTGGAGAGCTGTCCGACTTACGTGCTCTGGGCCCAGGAGGCCGACTCGCCGCGCGGCCGGATCGTGCTGATCGACGAGCAGCTCCACTCCCAGGAGCCGCTCTCGCCGGAGACGGTGAAGCACTTCGACACGTGCCTCGGGTGCATGGCGTGCGTGAGCGCGTGCCCCTCGGGAGTCCGTTATGACCGACTGATCGAGCGCGTGAGGCCGCAGGTCGAGCGCAACTTCGCCCGGACGCCTCAGGAGCGCGCGCTCAAACGGCTGATTTTCGCCACGCTTCCGCACCCCCGGCGCATGCGGGCGCTTGCACCGGCGCTCACGGCCTCCCGGCACCTGCCCCTGGATGGGCTTCCGGGGCGGCTTCGGAACATGCTCAGGCTGGCTCCGCGAGCCCCGCTGCGGCGCTCCTTCTTGACCAGGATCCCGGCCCATAAGTCCGCCCGGGGCCGGCAGCGTGGCCGCGTCGGGCTCCTTCGCGGTTGCGTGCAGCGCGTGTTCTATCCCCAGGTCCACGCCGCCACGATCGGAGTGCTGGCGGCGGAGGGATTCGAGGTCTACACACCGGCGGCGCCGGAGTGCTGCGGGGCGCTCGAGTTCCACAGTGGCGAGGAGAGCGCTGCGGTCGCACACGCGCAGGCCACGATCGCGGCCTTCGACGAGCTGCCCCCGCTCGATCACGTGCTCGTAAACGCCGCGGGCTGTGGCTCGGCGATGAAGGAGTACGGAGAGCTGCTCGGGACAGCCGAGGCGCGCGCGTTCGCAGCGCGTGTCAAGGACGTGACCGAGCTGCTCGCGGACGCCTCGCCTCAGGCCCAGAGGCATCCAGTGAACATGCGCGCCGTCTATCACGACGCCTGCCATCTCGCGCACGCCCAGGGGGTGAGGGCGCAGCCGCGCGAGCTCTTGCGGAGCATCCCGGGCCTGGAGCTTCTGGAGGTGGGCGCCGAGGCCACGATCTGCTGCGGCTCGGCCGGGATCTACAACCTCTTGCAGCCCCAAGCCGCGGCCGAGCTTGGCGAGCGCAAGGCGCGCAACCTGCTCGCGACCGGAGCTGATGTGGTGGTGGCCGCGAATCCCGGCTGCACCGCGCAGCTCGACTACCACCTGCGCGCTCTCGAGCATCCGCTTCCGATCCAGCACCCGGTCGAGCTGTTGTGGAGGTCGCTGCGCGGCTGAAAGCCGCGCTTTCTCAGGCGTACATCGCCTCGATCTCGGCCGCGTACTTGGTGGCGATCGGGGCTCGTTTGAGCTTCATCGTCGGCGTCAGCTCCTCGCCGCCGGGTAGCCAGTCGCCCGGGAGGATCGTGAACTTCTTGATTTGCTCGACGCGCGCCAGGTGGCGGTTCGCGTCGTCAACGCCCGCCTGCACGGCGGCGATCATGCGTGGCTCTGAGGCCAACTCCTCCAGCGTCATGCCTTCGAGCCCCTGAGCGCTCGCCCACTGAGGGGTGAAATCGGGATCAAGCACCACCAGGGCGGTGTTGTAAGGCCTTCCGTCGCCGATGCAGCAGGCCTGGCCGATCAAGGGGCTGGCGGACTTGAGCTGACCCTCGATGTTGGCGGGCGACATGTTCTTACCCGCCGCATTGATGATGATCTCCTTCTTGCGATCCACGATCGTCAGATAGCCGTCAGCGTCGAGCCGGCCGATGTCGCCGGTGTGCAGCCATCCCTCGCCGTCGATCGCCTCCGCCGTCCTGCCGGACTCGTGGCGGTAGCCGCGCATCAGCGAGGGGCCCCGCCACAGAACCTCGCCGTCGTCCGCGATCCGGATCTCCGAGCCCGGCGATGCCGGTCCTACCGTTCCGATCCGGACTGCTCCGGGGCGGTTGCAGGCTCCAATCCCGCAAGTCTCGGACATGCCCCACAGCTCACCCAGCTCGATCCCCAGCGCATTGAAGAACTCGAGCACCTCACGCGGCGTGGGCGCCGCGCCGGCGTTGACCGCGACGGCCTCATCGAAACCGAGCATGGCGCGCACCCGCGAGAAGATCTCCTCGTCGGCGCGGGCGACTTGTGCCTCGAGCGCAGCGGGCACGGGCCTCCCCGCCTCGCGCATACGCTGGCGCTCGATCGCCGCGCGCAGCGCCTCCTCCACAGCCTGGCGCTGCTCCTCGGGCGCGGCCGACTGCATGGCTTCAAGCCCGGCCTTCAGCTTCTCCCACACCCGGGGCACCGCGAAGAACCAGGTGGGTTTGACTTGCGCCAGATAGGAGACCACTTGGCGCGGGTCCGGGCAGCAGGTCACGGTCCCCGCGTACACCACCGGGACGTAATGGTGGGCCATCCGCTCCGCGATGTGCGCCGCCGGCAGCCACGAGATTAGCCTCGCGCCGGGGCCGATGTCGATGATCTCGTCGACGGTCCTGGCGCCGGCCATGACGGCACGGTGGGTCAGCTCGACCCCCTTGGGCTCGCCCGTGGTGCCGGAGGTGTAGATCAGCGTGAGCAGATCGTCTGGGGCGACGCGCGCGCTGGCAGTGGCGCCGTCGAAAGCCCTGCCCACTTCCTCCAGCTCGGCCAGCGACCTCACCCCCCAGGCGGAAGGTCTGTCCCATCGACCGCGACCACCGTCTCGAGCGCCTCGAATCCTTGTCGCGCTTCTAGCATCACCTCGAGGAAGGCCTGCTCCACGATCGCCACGCGTGCGCCGGAGTCGCGCAGCAGGTAGCGCACGGGCTCCGCCGGATAGGTGCTGTAGATCGAGAACGGCACAGCCCCCAGCGTGGCGGCGGCAAGGTCGACGACATGGAACTCGGGACGGTTCGAGAGCATGATCGCCACGGGGTCGCCCGGCCCCACCCCCAGCCGCGCGAGGCCGCCGGCGACCGCATCGACCCGGCGAAGCAGCTCCGCCCAAGACAGCGAAACGGAGTCGTCAAGCGTCCGGACCGCGGTCAGCTCGGAGTGGTCCGCGGCGGTCCGCCGCAGCGCCTCGGTGATCGTCGGCGCTTCGAGCGCTCGCGCGGGCTGGGTGGTGCTGCTACTCCCGATGGGCGCAAGGTACCTCTACGCGCTAGCGGATGTTGAATCCGGGTCCGGCTAGCGTCGAGATGTCGTTCGAAAGCCCGATCACGAACACCAGGATGATCAGCACGAATCCGACCACCCCGGCACGCTCCATGACCGAGAACGGGATGCGCCGGCCACGGATCTTCTCCGCCACCGCCCAGAACACATGCCCGCCGTCCAGGGGCAAGAACGGGAACAAGTTCACCACCGCCAGCGACAGCGAGATCAGCGCGAGCACCAGCAGCGCCTCGGTGGTGCCGAAGGCAAACGCCTGCTGTGTCTCCTTGAACGCGCCCACGGCCCCGTGCAGTTGGCGCCGGTCCTTGGGCTCGAAGAGCAGCGCCACCCTCGTGACCGTCGCCGTGGTCACGTACCACATCTCGTGGCCGCTCTTGCGCGCTGCAGCCAGCGCCCCCACCGGGTCAGCGCGGCTCTTGAACTCGAATCCGACGAGCATCCGCCCGTAGGCGGAGTGATAGCGCGGGTACAGCGAGAAGCGCACGAGCCGGCCGTTGCGGCGCACAACCATGCTCACCGGCGTCGCCGAGCGGCAACCGCTCGTCTGTCGTCCGGCGCAGCGGTGCTTGTCGATCTGAGCCCTGATCTGCGCGGCTGACAGCCCGCTCCGCCCGTCGACGGCGACGATCCTGTCGCCGGGCTTCAGGTAGTGCGAGGCGGGAGCCTGGAGCGCCGCGTGAGCGACCTGGTTGGTCGACACGAGGACCCCCTGGGACCAGAACACCGCGAAGAAGATCAAGAACGCGATCAGCAGATTCATCACCGGCCCCGCGAGGATCACCACAATCCGTTTCCACACCGCCTGGTTGTAGTACGCGCGCGGCCGTACCTCGGGCGGGATGTCCTCGTGCGGGTTCATGCCGGTGATCTTCACGTAACCGCCCAGCGGGATCGGCGCGATTCCGTACTCGGTTTCGCCACGCCTGATCTTCAGGAGCATTGGTCCGAAGAAGAGCGAGAAGCGCTCGACTCGCATGCCGACCGCTTTGGCGGCGGCGAAGTGTCCGGCCTCGTGCAGCACGATCAGCGCGATGAAGCCGAGGAAGGCGAGCAGGTAGGTCATCTGGCGAGCGCCCGGGCTTCCACCAGCTCTCCGGTCACCGCCCGGGCCTGGGCGTCGGCTTCGGCGAGCGCCTCGAACGAGTGCACCGGACCGGCGGGTAGCCGGGTGAGGGTCTCCTCGATCACCTCGGAGATACCGAGGAAGCTGAGCCGTTCGCCGAGAAATGCGTGGACCGCGACCTCGTTGGCGGCGTTGAGGGTGCACGGCGCGGTGCCGCCCTCGCGCGCAGCGTCGCGTGCCAGGCGCAGGCAAGCGAAGGTCTCAAGATCCACCTGCTCGAAGGTCAGCGCTCCGAGCTCGACCAGGTCCAGCGGACGGACGGGGACGTCCACGCGCTCGGGATAATTCAGGGCGTAGGAGATTGGCACGCGCATGTCTGGATAGCCGAGATGCGCGAGCGTGGCGCCGTCGCAGAGCTGGATCAGGCTGTGGATGATCGACTGCGGATGGACGACAACCTCGATCTGCTCGTACGGCATACCGAACAGGTGATGGGCCTCGATCAGCTCGAGGCCCTTGTTCATCAGCGTGGCTGAATCGATCGTGATCTTGCCCCCCATCGCCCAGGTGGGGTGAGCGAGCGCCTGCTCGACGGTCACCTCCGCGAGCTCCGCGGCACTCGCACCGCGGAACGGCCCCCCTGAAGCCGTCAGGATCAGGCGGTCGACGACCCCGGGCTGCTCGCCGCTCAGCAGCTGATGCAGCGCCGAGTGCTCGGAGTCCACGGGGACCACCTGGGCGCCGGTCGCCTCGGCAAGCTGCATGACGAGCTCGCCTCCCACCACCAGCGACTCCTTGTTGGCGAGCGCCAAGTCGATCCCCTCCCCGAGCGCGGCGACCGACGGCACCAAGCCTGCCGAGCCGACGATCCCGTTCAACACCAGGTCACACTCAGATTCGGTGATGAGCTTGACGAGGCCGTCGGGTCCGGCGAGCACCTCGCCGTCGGTCCACGCTTCACTCGCCCGTGCCGCCGCCGTGGGATCGGTCAGCGCGATGCGCTTGACGCCGTGCTCAACGGCCTGCGCGATCGCCCCCTCCCACGAGCGCTCCGCGGCCAGCCCTGCGAGCTCGAAGCGCTCGGGCTCGGCGCGCCCGAGCACGTCCAGCGCCTGCACGCCGATCGAGCCCGTGCAGCCGAGAATCAGCAACCGTCGCGGCATCAGTGGACTATGGCAAACCAGATGTAGTAGCCACCCAGGATCGTGAACAGGGCGGCATCGGCGCGATCGAGCGCGCCGCCATGGGCGCCGAACAGGCCTCCGGTGTCTTTGGCCCCCGCGTCGCGCTTGATTGCCGACTCGAACAGGTCCCCGAGCGGCCCCAGCACGGCCACCGCGATTCCCAGCAGGAGCGCGTGGCTCTGCGTCATCCAGGTGTTCTGCAAAAGACCAGCACACACCAACGTGAGAATGGCCACGATCGCGCCGCAGAACAGCCCTTCCACGGTCTTGCCCGGAGAGATCGCGGGCGCCAGCCGGCGGCGCCCGAAGAGACGGCCGCCCAGGTAGGCGGCGGTGTCGGCGAGGAACGTGCCCGCGAGCACATCGATCAGGATCGCGTTGCCGTGGGGAAGCCGGCGCAACAGCTCCGCGTGAGCGAGCGCGAAGGCGATCCACCACACCCCCAACAGCGTGCTGGCCACGCTGAGCGTCACCCGATCCCGCTGGCCGCGCACCAGGAGCACGCAGAACAGCACCGGGAGCACCGCGACCGCGACCTCCAGCACCTGACGCTCGCTCCCGTAGAGCGCCGCCAGCACCAGGCCCACCAGTGCGGCGAAGCCGACCAGCGGCACCGGGCGCCACGCATCGAGCATGCGGTAGAGCTCGTACAGGCAGATCGCCCCGATCACGATCAGGAAGATGGCCCAGGCGAGGCGACCGACGTCGATCAGCGCGACAACCACGACGGCCGCGGGGATCGCGACCAGGATCCGCGCGAGCAGGTCGGAGCCACGGCGCTGCTCGCGCCGCCGATTGGCGCGGCGCCGGGGCTCACGCGACGGTCGCTCCGCAGCGGTCGCCGGCCCGCTCCTCGGGGCGGCGGCGCTCGCTCGCGGCCGCGGGAGGCTCCCGCGACCCTCGGCGGGGCGGCGGCATCTCAGCGGCCCCCGAACCGTCGCCTGCGCGCCGCGAACTCATCGAGGCTCTGCTCAAACGCCTCGCGCGAGAAATCTGGCCACAGCTCGTCGCGGAAGACGAGCTCGGAATAGTGGCCCTGCCACAGCAGGAAGTTGGAGGAGCGACGCTCGCCGCTGGTGCGGATGATCAGATCGGGATCGTGCATGTCCGGGGCGTACAGAAGCGCGCGGAATTCCTCCTCGGTCCCACCATGGAACGAACGCGCGGCGTCCATGATCTCCGCGCGGCCACCGTAGTTGAAGGCGACGAACAGCGTGATGCGGGTGTTCTCGGCGGTTAGTGACTCAGCCCATTCCATGCGCTCCACCAGCTCCGGGGAGACCGGATCGGTGCGGCGGCCGATGAACCGCATCCGCACCCCCTCGTCGTGCAGCTCCGGCGTCTCGAGCTCGATCCGCCGGCGCATCATCGCCATCAACCCGGAAACCTCGGCCGCGGGCCGCGACCAGTTCTCGGTCGAGAACGAGTACACGGTGAGCTCACGGATCCCGAGGTCGACCGCATCCCGGAGGCGGGCCTTGACCGTGTCCGCCCCGGCCTCGTGCCCGGCCAACACGTCGCGCCCTCGGCGCTGGGCCCAGCGGCCGTTGCCGTCGGTGATGATCGCCACGTAGCACGGCCGCTGCTCGGCCGCTTCACCGTCCGCTGGCACTTGGGCGAGCCGCGGCCCCTCCCGCGACCCCTGCGCGCCCGGGCCCATCAGACCTCCAGAATTTCTGCTTCCTTGTGCGCGAGCAGCTCGTCGAGCTCGGTGATGCGCGCGTCCGTGACCTTCTGCAGTTCGAGCTCGGCACGATGCTCATCGTCGGAGCCCGTCTCCCCCGCCTCCTTGAGCTCGCGGAGATCATGCATGACGTCGCGGCGGATGTTGCGGATCGCGACCCGCCCCTCCTCGGCGATATGGCGCACCACCCGCACGAGCGCCCGGCGCCGCTCCTCGGTGAGCTCGGGAACTCCGAGACGGATCAGGTTGCCGTCGTTGGAGGGGGTCAGCCCGACGTCGGATTGGATGATCGCCCGCTCGATCGCCTTGATCGAGCTCTTGTCATAGGGCTGAATCGTGAGCAGACGCGCCTCGGGCGCGTTGATCGTGGCGAGCTGCTTGAGCGGCGTCTGCGTGCCGTAATAGTCGACCAGAATGCGGTCGAGCAGGGCCGGGCTGGCGCGGCCCGTGCGCACCGAGCCGAACTCGTGCCGCACCGCCTCGACGGACTTGCCCATTCGCTCGCGGCCGTCGGCCAAGAACTCGTTGGTCATCTCACTCATCGGACACCATCACGTGCGCACGAGCGTGCCTACACGTTCACCCGACACTATCTTGCCGATGTTGCGCCCGCCGGTCATGTTGAAGACCACGATCGGCAGCTTGTTCTCCATGCACAGCGCGAACGCGGTCGCGTCCATGACCTCGAGGCCGCGGGTGAGGGCTTCGCGGTGGGTGATCTCGGGGATGAACTCGGCTTGCCGGTCGAAGGCGGGATCGGCGCTGTAGACGCCCTCGACTCCGTTTTTGGCCATCAGCACGACCTCCGCGTGGAGCTCCGCCGCTCGCAGCGCCGCGGCCGTGTCCGTGGTGAAGAACGGATTGCCCGTGCCCGCGGCGAAGATCACGGTCCGGCCCTTCTCCAGGTGGCGGATCGCCCGCCGGCGGATGTACGGCTCGGCCACCTCGGAGATCGTGATCGCCGACTGCACCCGCGTTGCGACCTCGAGCTTCTCCAACGCGTCCTGAAGCGCCAGGGCATTCAACACCGTTGCCAGCATGCCCATGTAGTCGCCCGTCGCGCGGTCCATGCCCTTGGCGGCGGCGGCCAACCCTCGGTAGATGTTGCCGCCGCCGACCACGATCGCGACCTCCACTCCACCATCGTGGACGGCCGCCACCTCGGCGGCGATCTCGTGCACGCGCTCCGGATCCGTGCCGTACTCCATGTCGCCCATCAGCGCCTCGCCTGAGAGCTTCAGCAGCACGCGCCTGTAGACGGGCTTTCTTTGCGGGGCGGGTTCTGTCAGCGTCTGCGCCACGTGAGGCGTTGCCTCAGCCGCCGATCGCAAAGCGGGCGAACCGCCGCACGACGATGTTCTCGCGCGTCTCGACGGACAGCTCGGCACGCAGCTCCTCGATCGTCTTGCCACCGTGCTTGTCCTCGTTCACGTGCGGCTGCCGCAGCAGGACGACGTCGTCGAGCCACTTGTCGAGCTTCCCGGCGACGATCCGCTCGCGCACGTTCTCGGGTCGCTCCGCCGCCTGTTCGGTCGCAATCCGCACCTCGCGCTCACGATCCTCTGCGGGAACCTCCTCGACCGAGACGGCCAGGATCTGATCCCGCGCCGCCACGTGGATGGCCAAATCGCGCGCGAACTCCACGAACTTCTCGTTGCGCGCGACGAAGTCCGTCTGACAGTCGATCTCCACCATCGCACCGATCTTGCCCGAGTGGTGGATGTAGCTCTGGACCACACCTTCGCTTGCCTCTTCGCCCGCCCTGCGGGCCGCCTGGGCCTGGCCCCGGGTGCGCAGGATCTCGACCGCCTGCTCGAGGTCGCCGCCCGACTCGGTCAGCGCCTCCCGGCAGGCAAGGACCCCCGCCCCGGTGCGGTCGCGGAGCACCTTGACTTCCCGGGCTGTGATCTCGGTCATTCGCCCGCCTCCGCGGCCTGCTCGCCCTGCCGGCTCTGCTCGCTCTCACCAGCCGTTGGAGGCGGCTGCGGCGCAGAGGCCGGCGGCACGGGGGGTGTATCCGCTGCGGTATTCGCTGGCGGCGGCCCCTCGTCGGCGTCCGGAACCGATCGCGTCCCTTCGGAGGCGGACTGCTGTTCGGCCACGGAAGGCGCCGGTTCCGGTGGCGACGGGGGTGCCGCCGCCGGTTCCGTTGGCGGGGGCTGGGATTCCGCCGCCGGCTCCGGAGGCGGGGGCTGGGATTCCGCAGCCGCCGCCGCGGCGGCCCGCTCTTCCGCCTCCCGCCGCGCCTGCTCTTCGGCCTCGCGGCGTGCCTGCTCCTCGGCCTCGCGGCGCGCCCGCTCCTCGGCCTCCCTGCGCTCCTGCTCCTCGGCCTCGCGGCGCGCCCGCTCCTCCTCGGCGCGGAAGCGGAAGTGGCCCTGTGCGACGACGTCCCCGATGGCCTTGGTGACCGCCGCGCATGAGCGAATCGCGTCGTCGTTTCCGGGGATCACATAGTCGATTCCGTCCGGGTCGCAGTTGGTATCGACCAGGCCAATGATCGGCAGGCGCAGCCGCTGAGCCTCACGCACCGCGATCGTCTCGGTTTTGAGGTCGATGACAAACACGGCGTCGGGGACGCGCTGCATCGCCTTGACGCCACCGAGGTTCGCGCGCAGCTTCTCGAGATCGGCCTGCATGGCCATGCGCTCGCGGGTCGGAAGCAGCTGCAGCTGGCCCTCGGTCTCATACCGCTCGAGGTCGTGCAGTCGCCGGATGCGCTGGGAGATCGTGCCCCAGTTGGTGAGCAGGCCACCGAGCCAGCGGTGATTCACGTACGGCATCTCGGCGGCCTCGGCGACGTCGCGGATCGCGTCCCGGGCCTGCTTCTTGGTGCCGACGAACAACAGCGTGCCACCTCTGGCGGCGAGCTCCGCCGCAAAGCTGCGCGCCTGCTCGAGCAGATCTTGCGTCTGCAGCAGGTCGATGATGTAGATGCCATCCCGCTCGCCGAAGATGAAGCGGCGCATCTTCGGGTTCCAGCGGCGCGTCTGGTGACCGAAGTGCACTCCGGCCTCCAGCAGCTCCTTGATGCCGAGTTCAGCCATGTTTTCTTTCCCTTTGGTGTGTCTTTTGGACCAGAAGCCCAACGGCCGGCGGTGGCGGACCTCGGGAGACGTCATCGAGCTGCGGACGCCTTTGAGGCAGGGCGCTACCCCGATCGATGGGGTCGAAGTTTCACCGCCAGTCTAGGGAAGAATGCGGTACGTTTCTTGTAAGCGGACCGTCGCCTTCCCCTACCTTCGGGCGGCGGCTCGTGCGCGGGCCGAACCTCCCTTCCCCTACCTCCGGTGGTCCGGCTCGCAAAGTAGGGCCAACGGGGCGGCTGTGGACGGGCCGCCCCGTTGGTATTCGGGACCGTTTTTTCGGACGCTTGTCAGTTCTCGGCGGCTCGCTTCAGGGCCGCTTGGAGATCATCCGGCAGCGGCGACGACACATCAATTTCCACGCCCGTCACGGGGTGCGGAAAGCGCAGCCGCGCGGCGTGCAGGAACTGACGCTCGAGGCCGTAGCGGCGGTGACCGCCATAGCTGAGGTCCCCGCACACCGGGTGACCGATCGCCTGCATGTGCACGCGGATCTGATGCGTGCGCCCGGTCTCGAGCACCACGCGCGCGAGCGTGGACGCCGGGAGCAGTCGCTCCACGGCGAAGTGCGTGCGCGCCTCGCGGGTCGAGTCCGAATCGATCGACATGAGCACGCGATCGCGGCGGCTGCGGCCGATGGGAGCATCGATTGTGCCCGCACGAGCGTCGAGGTGGCCCTCGACCAGCGCCACGTACTCGCGCCGCAGGCGACGCGTAGCGAGTAGCTGTTTGAGCGCACGGTGGACCGCGTCGTTCTTGGCCACCACGAGCAGCCCCGAGGTATCGCGATCGAGGCGGTGGACGATGCCGGCGCGCCAGCCCTCCCCTCCCCCAGCCGCGACACCGGCCAGCGCCTGCGCAAGCGTGCCCGAGCGATTGCCGCGCGCGGGGTGCACTACCACGCCGGCCGGCTTGTCCACAACCAGCAAGTGCTCGTCTTCATAGGCGACCGCAAACGGCGCCGTGGCCCCGTCGGCAGCCTCGGCGGGCTCGCGGCCCTGGATCTCGATCACCTCGCCCAACTGGACCAGATGCCGCTTGCGCTGGACGCGCCCGTCGACCGTGACCCGGCCGGCGTCGATAAGGGACTGGGCTTGCGAGCGCGAGCCGAGCGGCCCGGCCAGGAAACGGTCGAGCCGCTCCCCGGCCGCGTGCTCCGAGACCGTCAACTCGATTTGCCGGCTCTCCGCTCGAGCACGAACAGCAGCGCGATGACCCCGAAGGTGATCGCCATATCAGCGACGTTGAAGGCGGGCCAGTGCGGCAGCTTGATCCAGTCCGTGACCGATCCGTGTGCTACGCGGTCGATCAGGTTGCCGATCGCGCCTCCCAGCAGCAGACCGGTCGGTATCCAGAGGCCGCGGCGGGCGGGATGAAGGACGAAATACGCCGTCAGCGCCGCCAGCGCGAGCAGGGTGCAGGCGAGCACGATCGCCCCACCGCCCGAGAGCACACCGAACGCCACCCCGGTGTTGTGGACATGCACGAGATGGACCCCGGGAATCAGGGACCGCTCCTGGCCCGGACCGATACCGGCGGCCACGGTGTCCTTCGTCAGCTGATCGAGCCCCACGACCGCCGCCCCCAGAGCGGCGGCGCGCGCGAACACGGCCGAGCGCTTGGCCCGGGTTTGCGCCGAGCTTCTGTCGGCCAACGTGCTCATCACCCCCCGATCGCGGTGACAACCACGGTGCGCAGCAACCACAGCACGATGATCCCGAGCATTGGGCTGAAGTCGAACCCCCCAAGCGTGGGGATGAAGCGCCTGAAGATGCGCAGGTATGGCTCCGAGACGTCGCGCAGAAAGTGCATGACCGAATCCGCCCAGCGCGCATAGGGCGGGCGGACTCCGGTCGAGAACAGCATGTTCAGGAGCACGTAGCTGAAGAGCAGGATGATGTAGACGTAGAAGACCGCGCTCACATAGTTGGCGATGTCGCCACGCACGCTTGCCAGCGCGATCACGACCCGCTCCGGACGGCATCGAATGCCGCCTGAAAGGCCGTGCGCACGCCGTGGCGCTCGAGGGCTTCCAGTCCGCGCGCCGTGGTGCCGGCGGGCGATGTCACCTCGCGCCTCACCGCGAGCGTGTCGCAGTCGCGCTTGCGGATCAGCTCGGCGCTTCCGAGCATGGTCTCGAGCACGAGTTCGGCCGCTGTGCGCGCGTCGAGGCCGTACCGAACGGCGGCGTCAACCTGCGCCTCGACGAGCAGCGCCTGGTAGGCGGGGCCCACGCCTGTCACGGCGCCAGCCGCCTGCATCAGCCGCTCAGGCAGTTTGACTACGGTGCCCAGACGGCCGAACAAGGCCAGCAGCTCGGCTTCTCGCTCGGGAGGATCGTCTGGCGTGGCGTAACAGATCACGCCGCGGCGCACCTCGACCGGGGTGTTGGGCTCAAAGCGAAACACCGGCATGTCGGGGTAGGCCTCCCGCAGGTTCGACACCGCGATGCCGCCGAGCACCGAGGCCACGCACTTCGCCTTGCCCGAAACCTCGGCGGCGACCTGGTTCAGCTGGTAGGGCTTGTGGCACAGCACGACAACGTCGGCGCGCTCGGCCACCTCGGCGTTCGAGAGCGCCTCGCCCCCCAGCTCGGCCACGAGCGCCGCGGAACGGCCCGAACCCGAGTCCGAGACGAGCATGGGCTCGCCCCAGCCTCGCGCGAGCGCACGCGCCATGTTCCCGGCGCCGATCAGGCCGACTTGCATTTGAAGAAATCTACTGGGGGTGCGGGCGCGCGCATGCGCGCGCCCGCCGGTCCGCACATGTGCGGACCGGGGCCGGGCCGCATGCGGCCCGGCCAAAAACTCAGCTCTGGTTGAAGAACTCCTTCTCGATCAGGCGCGCGCGCTCCTCGGCGGAGACCTCGACGTTGCGCGGCGTGAGCAGGAACACCTTGTCGGCAATCCGTTGCATGCCGCCGTCGAGCGCGTATGTCAGCCCGCTGGAGAAGTCGATCAGCCGCTTCGAGAGGTCGGTGTCCGTCCCCTGAAGGTTGAGGATCACCGGGATCGAGTCCTTGAACTTGTCCGCGACGTCCTGAACATCGTTGAAGTTCTTGGGCGCGACGAAGTGCACGCGCACGTCGCGTCGCGTGCCGTTACCGCGGCCGCCCACGGGACGCAGCGAGGTGGTGCGTCGCTCGGAGACCGGATCGTCGGCGAAGATGTCGTCGATTTCGTCGCGCCGCCGGCGCGCGCTCAGGCGACGAACCCCCTGGCGCTCGCGGTAGCTCGACTCGAGCTCGGCCTCGGGCTCTGGGTACGCCGGCTGCTCGTACTCCTCCTCCTCGTATTCCTCGTCGTCGGCGAGGCCGAAGTAGACGAGCGTGCGATGCCAGGTGTCGCGGAATGCCATCAGCGTGTGGGTTCGGGGCCCGGGCCCATTTCCCTGCCGGGATTATGACGCGCGCGGCGTCACTTCGCGGTATAAGGTCGTGCCTAAGCGCACAATCGTCGCGCCCTCTTCGACCGCCACGAGGTAGTCCTGGCTCGTTCCGATCGAGAGCTGAGGCAGGCCATGGCGCTCGGCCAGCTCGCGCAGGGCGACGAAATACGGGCGGCTGTGCTCGGGCTCGGGAGCGAGCGGCGGCATCGTCATCAGGCCGACCACTCGCACCGGACACCGCCCCAGGAACGCACCTAGCTCATCGGCGGCGACGCCGCTTTTCCCCTCCTCGCCTGAGACGTTCACCTCCACCAGCACTTCGGTGGCGCTCGTGCCATGGCGGCCGAGCTGCTCGAGCGCGGAATCGCTCGCGACCGAGTGGATGTAGCGGACGTGCGGGAGCACCGCGCGCACCTTGCGGCTCTGAAGCGCGCCGATGAAGTCCCACGTGAAGTCCCCCGGGTGAGCCTCGACCTTGCGCTTGAGCTCCTGCGCACGGTTCTCGCCCAAGAGCTCGATGCCGGCCTCTTTCAGCGCCCCGAGGCTCTCCAGGGGCAGATATTTGACCGCGGCCAGAATCTCGACCTCCTCGGGGTCGCGCCCGGTGAAGCGGATCTCCGCGCGGACGCGCTCGACGTTCGCGCGCACCACGTCGGCATCGACACCCTCGATCAGTTGAGCCACGCGACCCCCGCCTGCCGCCCGGTGACCCCTCCGTCGCGGCGGTGGGAGAAGAACAGCTCGGGCTCGCACATGGTGCACAGGCCCACGTCGTGCACCGTCTCGGCGCCGGCTTGCGTGAGCTGGGCGCGAGCGATCTTCTTCAAATCGAGCGTGCGGCCGCTCGTCCCGAAGTGGGCGTGCACCTCTTCGCCCACCTCGTAGCAGCAGGCGCCTGCGCCGGGGCCGATCGCCGCGTGCAGCGCGGGGCTGGGGCTGAGGCGCCGGAGGGCGCGCACACCGGCCTCGACCACGCCGCTCGCGAGCCCGCGCCAGCCGGCGTGGAGGATTGCGACCGCCTCGCCCGATGCGAGCGCGATCGGCAGGCAGTCGGCGACGACCACGGCCACGCCGAACTCTCGATTGCCGGTCACTTGGCCGTCGGCCTCGGGCAGGGGCGAGCTGGGCGCGTCCACCGTCACCACCCGGTTGCCGTGGACCTGGTGCACCCACGCCAGTTCGCGACCCACCTCCTTCTCTTCGAGCGTGTGGCGATTGGCGGCCACGGTTTCAGGGTTGTCGGCGGTCTTGCGCCCCAGGTTGAGGCTCGTGTACGGACCCTCCGAATGCCCCCCGCGGCGAGTCGTGAAGAGTGCGCCCGCGCCCGGGAGGGCGATCGCGATGTGGTCTCCGCGTAGCTGGAAAGGCTCGGGGGGCGAACTCTCAATCATCTACTTCACGTTAACGGCCTCGAGCGCCGCGGCCAGTTCGGCCGTCCGCCCCGAAGCACGCCCGTCGAGCTTCGCCTCGAGTGCCGCCGCCAGCGCGCGCCCGATCAGAGGCCCCCTGGGGACGCCGGCGGCCAGCAGGTCTCCTCCGTCGATCTCCAGCCGCACGTGGCGGAGCGTCTCCAGCCAGGCCTCAGCTCGATCCGCTGGACCATGAGCACCCGCGAGCGCCACCAGCTCGGGGGATGCGCCGTCCACCGCCGCCGCGATCTCGGAAGGGGTCCGCGCCCCCTCGAGCGTTTGCGAGAGGGGCTTGGCGCCGCTGGCCGCCGTGGCAATCCGCTCTCTGTCTGCCGCCTCGAACGCCAAGCGGTTGAGTAGCAGCCGGCGCTCGGCGCGCGGCAGCTCCTCGGACGCCGCGGCCAGCACCAGCAGGTCGGACCGGCCGTCCGCCGGCAGCAGATCCAGCGCGTCGCGCGTGAGGCCCGGATCCTCCAGGCCAAAGCTGGGATGAAGCGCCCGGTCGAGCCCGAGCTCGCGGGCGACGGCGAAGCTTGAGAGCGGGTCCTCTTCGCGCGCCAGCAGTCGCAGCTCCGCGCCGATGCGCGCTCCGCTGACGGTGCCGAGGGCGCCCGAGCTGATCGCGGCGAGCGCCAGCTCGCGGGTGTGCGGCTCGATCGAGAAGCGCAGGCGCCCCGCGTACCGGCAGAGGCGCCACAGCCGGGTGGGATCGTCGACGAAGCTCTGGTCGTGAAGCACCCGCAGCGTCCGCGCCCGCAGGTCCGCGAGTGCGCTCGGGAGCGCCTCGAGCGTGCCCGCACCCGCTCCGGTAAGGGGAGTCGCGATCGCATTGACGGTGAAGTCACGACGGCGAAGGTCCTCCTTCAAGCTGGCCCGCCTCACGTGTGGCAGCGCCCCCGGCGCGGCATAGCTCTCGGTGCGTGTGGAGGCAATGTCGTAGCGGTAGCCATCCACCAGCACCTTGCTGGTCCCGAAGCGGGTGTGCGCGACGACCGCTCCCCCGAGGCTCCTGGCCAGCTCCACCGCATCGCCCTCCACGGCCAGGTCGAGCTCGCGTGGCTCGCGTCCCAGGATCAGGTCCCTCACGGCCCCGCCCACGAGAAACACGCCCTCCCGCGCTTCGATCCGCACGAGTAGCGTCCGCCCTGCCGGCAGGGCCCGCAGACGGTCCAGCAGCTCCGAGGGCGCGGGGATGTCCACGGGGGGATCTTCGCGTGCCTGGCCGCCCATTACCATGCGGCGGATGCCGAGTCCTTCGCGGCGTTGGCTGCGGCGCGGGCTCGTCGCTGGTGCGGTTCTGGTGGTCGCGGCCGGAGCCGTGGTGGCGTACGTGCTGCTGAACGCGCCCGGCAACGTCTCCCATCCGAACGTCGATTTCACGACCACGACGGCGCGCCCACCGCGTCCCAAGCCGTCCAACTTCCAGTGGCCGTGGTACGGGCTGACCGCCAGCCGCACGCGCTACTTCCCGAGCTCAAAGGTCGCGCCCCCGTTCCGCGTCGGCTGGAGCTACGAGGACTATGCGCTGCTCGAGTTCCCACCCGTGATGTACCAGTCGCGGTTGTACTTCCTCGACGACGACGGCTCCGCCAAGGCGATGGACGCCACCACCGGCCATGTGCTCTGGCAGCGCAAGGTGGGGACGCTCGCCGCCGCTTCGCCCGCTATCGACGCGGCCCAGGGGCTGATGTTCGTGCCGATTTTGTCGGTCAACGGCAGCCATCCGGGCAACGGGCGGGTGGTCGCGCTCTCGATGAAGACCGGACGGGTTCGCTGGTCCCGACGCGTTAGCGCCGGCACCGAGTCCTCCCCGATCGTATGGCAGAACAAGGTGTACTTCGGGGATCAGGCCGGCAACGTATACGCGCTCGGCACGCAGGCCGGGAAGTTGCGCTGGCTCTATCACGCCTCGGCCTCGGTGAAGGGCGGCCCGTCGATCTTCAGCGGCAAGCTCTACTTTGGCGACTACGCGGGGCGCGCCTACGCCGTCAATGCCCGCAACGGCCACGCGATCTGGACCGCCAACACCAGCGGCACCGAGTTCGGGTTCGGCTCGGGCAACTTCTACTCCACGCCGGCGGTCGCCTTCGGCCGCGTGTACATGGGCAACACCGATGGACGGGTCTATTCCTTCTCGGCCCGCACCGGCCAGCTCGCGTGGGCCACCTCCACGGGCGCCTACGTCTACTCCTCCGCGGCGGTGGCGAATGTCCCCGGGCTCGGACCCACGGTCTACGTGGGCTCTTACGACGGGCATCTGTATGCCTTCAACGCGCGCTCAGGAGCGATCCGGTGGTCGCACAACGCCGGCGGCAAGATCTCAGGCTCGCCCCAGATCATCGGCTCCGTGGTGTATTTCGACAACCTCAGCTCGAAGAAGACCATCGGCGTCAACGCCCGTACCGGCAAGCAGGTCTTCTTATTCCACGACGGCGCCTTCAATCCGGCGATCACGGACGGCCACGCCATCTATCTGGCGGGTGTTTCAAAGCTCTACGAGCTGTTGCCGAAATCGTCCCGCTAGACTGTGCGGCAGCGGCCGTTCGCGTGGACCTGGGCGGTTGCACAGGAAGGCGAAAACGCGCTGCTATCGAAGCCTTAAATTAGCTCTCGCAGGAACGTGCGTTCGCAAAGCCTGGTATCCTTATTTATGTATGCGCTGTCGTAGTGGAAGTCACTGTCAGAAGTCGGCCGCCCCCGGCCGGCGCTTTTGCGCGGAGCACTCCGCAGAGCTCGATCGTATGCGCGAGGAGCTCAAGGACGCTGCGGCCGCGCGGATTGGACGGGGCCGTCCCAAGCGGTCCTCGACCTGCTGTCGCCCGGGCTGTTATGAGCCCCGCGTGCCCCCTGCCGCGTATTGCGACGCGTGCGCAGCTGCCGGGTACGTCGAAGAGGCGGCCTAGACAGACCAGCTCATAGCCGGACCGGTATCCCGGCCCGGGCCAGCCGTTGTTTGACCTCGGCCACCGAGTGGCGGCCGTAGTGGAAGATGGATGCGCATAGGACCGCATCTGCGCCGCTACGGAGTGCGGCGAGGAGATGCTCGGGGCTGCCCGCTCCCCCAGAAGCGATCACGGGGATGCTGACAACGGACGCCACCGCGGCCGTCAGATCGAGGTCGTACCCCGCGGTGGTCCCATCGCGGTCCATGCTCGTCAGCAGGATCTCGCCGGCGCCGCGGGCCGCCCCCTCACCCGCCCAGGCGATTGCATCCAGCCCGGTGGGCACTCGCCCTCCAGCAGCGTAGGCCTCCCAGCGATCGGCGACCCGCCTCGCGTCGATCGCCAACACGACGCATTGCGATCCGAACGTGCGGGCCAGCTCGTCTAGTAGCTCCGGGCGCTCGAGCGCTGCCGAGTTGACCGAAACCTTGTCGGCGCCGGCGTCGAGCACCGCCTGCGCGTCGGCCACGGAGCGCACGCCGCCCCCAATCGTGAAGGGGATGAAGACCCCGTCGGCGGCGCGGCGCGCCAGCTCGACCACGGTGTCGCGTTTGTCCGTGGTGGCGGTGATGTCCAGGAACACGAGCTCGTCGGCGCCCGCGGCGTCGTAGCGCTGCGCCAGCTCGACCGGGTCGCCTGCATCGCGCAGATCTATGAACCCGATGCCCTTGACGACTCGGCCCCGATCCACGTCCAGGCAGGGGATTACGCGCTTGTAGTGCACCGTCCCTGCGTGGCCCCGTCGAGCACCGCCTGGGCCTCCGACACGGTGAAGCGCCCCTCGTAGAGCGCCTTGCCCACGATCACCCCGGAGAGCCTGGCCTCTCCGAGCGAGACCAAGCGCTCCAGATCCTCGAGCGCGGAGATGCCCCCCGAGTAGAGCAGAGACCCCCGCACGAGGCCGGCGATGCGGCGTGCGCCCTCGAGGTCGGGCCCGGCGAGCATGCCGTCGCGGTCGATCGAAGAGTAGACCAGCTGCCTGACGCCCTGGGCGGAGAGCCGCTCTACAGCCGCCTCGACGGGGATGCCCGTTTCCTCTCTCCATCCCGCGCCCGCCAGGATGCCCCCGCGAGCGTCGACGGAGACCCCCACGCGCTCGCCATGCTCTGCCAGCGCGAGATCAAGCAGCGCTGGGTCGCGGTAAGCGGCGGTGCCGAGCAGCACGCGGCTCGCCCCCGCGGAGAGGGCCTCCCGTATGCCACTCGCCGAGCGCAATCCCCCGCCGAACTGGATCGGGACCCGCACCGCGTTGGCGATCCGCCGCAGCAGCGCGAGGTTCACGGACACGCCTTCCCTGGCGCCGTCGAGATCGACCACGTGTAGCGCCCTGGCGCCGGCATCGACCCATCTGCTCGCAGCGTCGAGCGGATCGTCGTCATACGCGGTCTCGGTTCCGAACTCTCCCCTCAGCAGACGCACCGACTTGCCGCCCAGGATGTCGATCGCGGGCCAGAGAATCATGCCCCGTTGCCGCATAGCGCGACGAACCGCTCGAGCAGCTCAAGCCCAGCGGCGGATGACTTCTCGGGGTGGAACTGGACGCCGAAGATACGTTCCCTACCCACGATCGTCGCGAACCGCTCGCCGTATTCGCTCACGCCGATCACGTCCCGCCGTGCAGCGGGCCGCGCGGCCAGCGAGTGGACGTGGTAGAAGGCCCCTCCAGGGATGCCGTCGGTGAGCGGCGAGCTCGATATGAGCTCGACCTCGGTCCAGCCGACGTGCGGTACGGGCAGCTCGCCGGCCTCGAGCACGGTCACCTCGCCGCCCAACAGTCCCAGTCCGTCAGTCCGCCCCAGCTCGTTTGAGCACTCGAACAGGAGCTGCATGCCAAGGCAGATCCCGAGGATCGGGATACCGGCGTTTGCGCGCTCGCGGATCACATCGTCGAGGGTGAGCTCGCGCAGCCTGCGCATCGCCTCGGGAAAGGCCCCCACTCCGGGAATCACGAACCCTCGGGCCTCGGCGAGCTCACCTTCCTCGCTGGTGAGCGCCGGCTCCGCGCCGGCGCGCTCGAGCGCCTTTAACACCGAGCGGCGGTTGCCCATGCCGTAATCGACGATCGCTACGGGTGGCCGGCCGGCTCGAGCGCCGCCGGCACCCGAAGAGCGGGGTGGGGTCATCCCAGGGTGCCTTTGGTGCTCGGGATCCCTTCCTGGCGAGAGTCGAGGGCGACCGCCGCCCGCAGCGCCCGGGCGGCGGCCTTGAAGGCTGCCTCGATCATGTGATGGGCATTGGCCCCGCGCTCGACCGTCAGATGCAGGGTGAGCTTCGCGTTGGCGGCGAGGGCGCGAAAGAACTCTTCCGCCAGCTCGTGTTCGAAGTTCCCGATCGCCCCGGGCGGAAGCCGTGCCTCGAAAACGCACAGGCCGCGCCCCGAGATGTCGAGCGCGCACGCCGCCCGGGCTTCGTCCATGGGCACCGTCGCCTGGCCGTAGCGGGCGATGCCTTCGCGGCCCGCGAGCGCGCGGTCGAGCGCCTGGCCGACGCAGATCCCCACGTCCTCTACCGTGTGGTGCGCACCGGTCTTGAGGTCGCCCGTGGCTTTCACCGTCAGATCGAGGCGACCATGGTGGGCGAGCAGGTCGAGCATGTGATCAAGGAAGCCGACACTGGTCTCGCGCTCGCCCGCGCCCCCGCCGTCGAGCGCGAGCTCGACGCGGACGCTGGTCTCGTCGGTGGTGCGCTCGATCGTGGCCCCGCGGGTCATCGGGCCATTGTCACGGATGCCCGCTCCGGTGGGCTTGGCGGCTTTCTCCCGTGCGCGCCTCCATCGACTCCGCGTGCAGCTCGAAGCCCTCGGCCCGGGCCAGCGGGGCCGCCACGCTGGCCAGCGGCTCAGGCGCGCTGATCGTGACCTCGCAGAAGCGCCTTCTGAAGTGCGCGGGGTTGAGCGCCGACGCGAAGCGCGCCGAGCCTCCGGTGGGCAGGATGTGGTTCGAGCCGGCCACGTAATCGCCGAACGCGGTTCCGGCGGCGGGGCCCACGAATACGCACCCCGCGCGGGTGACTCGATCGGCGAGCGGCTCGACCTCGCGCCCCATCAGCTGGAGGTGCTCGGGTGCGAGCGCTTGGGCCAGGGCGAGGCCCGTCTCAGGGTGCGGGGTCGCAACAAACCTGGCCATCGCCCCCGTCTCCGGGGCTTCGAGGAGACGCGTCCGTAGCCGCCGCAGCAGCTGCAGCTCGTCCGAGATCGCCACCACCAGCGTGCCGCCGCCGTGCTCGGCCTGGGCCAGGAGATCGAGCGCGACCAGGTCGGGATCGGCGTCTGCGCCCGCGAGCACCACGAGGTCGCTGGGGCCCGCGTAGCCGTCAATTCCCACCCGGCCGAACATCTGCCGCTTGGCCTCCTGCACGTAGGCATTGCCGGGTCCGACGATCACGTCCACGGCGGCTACCGACTCGGTCCCGTGCGCCAGCGCGGCAATCGCCTGCGCTCCGCCCATGCGGTAGACCGTGGAGGCGCCCGCGAGCTCCGCGGCGGCAAGCACCGCCGGATGCACTTCTCCGTCTCCTGCCGGCGGGCAGCACACTGAGACGTCCTCCACGCCGGCTGCACGGGCGGTGGCGACCCCCATCACCACGGTGCTCGGATATGGCGCCCTCCCCCCCGGCGCATACACCGCCGCGCTGGCGACCGGGGCCTCGCGGGTGGCGACGACGTGGCTACCGAAGTCCACGGGCGGCGGCGGCGCGCACAGCGCTTGCGCCTCGGCGACGCGGCGGACATTGGCGATCGCGAGCTCGAGCCCTGAACGCAACTGGGAATCGAGCGTCTCTGTCGCGGTGCTGATCTCGGCGCCTGTGGCCCGCAAGGCCCGAGGCTCCCTTCCACCGGTATCGAGCATGCGGGTATATGCGAGCAGCGCCTCATCGCCGCCGCTGCGCACCTCGGCGATGATCTCGGCCACCGCTTGGGCGATCTCCTCCCGGGGCGCGACGAGCGCGCGCAGCTCCTCCGCGAGCTGGCGCGGGTCGCCTTGCTCCAGGGCGATCAGCTCAGAGCGCATCGACCCGCTCCAGCAGGGCGTCGATGGCCTGCGCCTTCAGCCGGTGGGCGACCGGGTTGGCGATCAGACGCGCGGTGCAGACCGCGATCTCCTCGCGGACCTGGAGCCCGTTCTCCCGCAACGTGGTGCCGGTCGCGGTGAGGTCGACGATCCCCTCCACCAGCCCGGTCAGCGGGCGCGAGCTCGACCGAGCCGTTTACCTCGACGATCTCCGCCTGACGGCCGGTGCGCCGGAAGTGAGCGGCGGCCACCCGCGGGTACTTGGTCGCCACGCGGACCACTCCGAGGCGGCGCACCGCCTCCGCGGCGCGATCCTCACCCGCGGCGCTCGCGAAGATCATGCGACAGCGCCCGAACCCGAGATCGGCGAGCTCGTACACCTCGCGCTCGGCCTGCTCCATCAGCACGTCCTTGCCGGTGATGCCGATGTCCGCGGCGCCGGCCTCGACATACGTGGGGACGTCGGATGGCCGCATGGTCACGATCCCGGACTCGGGGAAGAGCAGCTTGCGCTCGTTGGTCCGCACCTCTCGCGTGTCGAGCCCGAGGCGGTCGAGCAACGAAAGCGTCCCCTCAAAGAGGGCGCCGCGAGGGACGGCGATCAGCAGCTCGCTGGCGACGTCCGACGGGGCCGGGACTCATGCCGGGGACCAAGTGCCTAGGCCGCGCTCCTCGCCCGCCAGCGCGATATGTACCCGCTCCATCCCGAGCGCGAAGCCCGCCGCCGGCAGCGGCCGGCCGAAGCGCTGAAGCAACTCGTCGTAGCGCCCCCCCTGACCGATCGGCACGCCGTGGGCCGGGTCGTACACCTGGAAGACAGCGCCCGTGTAGTAGCCGAGGTTCCGCACCAGGCCGAGGTCGAACATGATTCGCCGTTCGGCCTGCGGAGGCAGCTGCGCGTACACCGCGCGCAGACCCGAGAGCGCCTCCTCCAGGGCGCGCGAGTGGCCCTCCAGCACCTCGGGCCCGCCGCGCGTGCGCGCGACCCGCAGCAGCAGCTCGCGCTGCTCGCTGCGCAGCTCGAGCGAGTCCAGCTGGTGCCGCATGCCGACGAAGTCTCCCTGCACGAGCTCGGCGAGGATGCGCTCGCGCGGCGCCGCTGCGACCCCGGCTATCTCTAGCAGCCTGGGGTAGAGCGAGGCGTCCCCCAGCCCGACCCGGTAGCTGCGCAGTCCGGCGGCGTCGAGCGCGTCGCAGAGAACCGTCAGCACCTCGGCGGTGCCCCCGGGAGCGCCGGAGCCGACCAGCTCGATCCCGGCCTGCAGCAGTTCGCGCGACTGGCCCCGCTGTGGCCGCACGCCGCGGTATGCGTGCGCGAAATAACAGAAGCGCAGCGGCGGATCCGCCTGTGCGTACCGTGTCGCCACCAGGCGGGCGATGGGGACGGTCATGTCCGAGCGGAGCGCCAGCACGTTGCCGTGCTCATCAAAGACCCGATAGGCGGGCCGCGGCCCGGCCCATGCGGGGTGATCGGCGCCTCCCGGCTGCGCGAGCGGACCCTCGTACTCGAGCGCTGGTGTGTACACCTCCCCGTAGCCAGCCCGCTCGAACACCGCACGAAGCCGCTCCTGCAGGGCCCGGAGCTCGCGCATCTCGTCCGGGAGCACATCGCGGGTCCCGCTGGGGATCAGGTCGCTCAGCATGCGATCGCTGCTCTCGGAGCGCTCGGGCTTATAGAGCTGCTCGAAGCGCCGCCGCTGCTCACACAGCCACGGGCACGTCGTCCAGGCGCTGGATGCGCGCACCCAGCGCGCGCAGCCGCTCATCGATCCGCTCGTAGCCGCGATCGATGTGACGAACGTTGCCGATCTCGGTCAGCCCGTCGGCGCACAGCGCCGCGATCACCATCGCCATTCCTGCTCGGATGTCGGGCGAGTCGACCCGCTGGCCCCGCAACCGGCGGGGCCCGATGACGATCGCTCGGTGGGGATCGCAAATCGTGATCGCCGCGCCCATGGTTTGCAGCTTGTCGGTGAACAGCAGCCGGTTCTCGAACATCTTCTCGTGGATGATCACCGACCCCTCCGACTGGGTCGCGAGCGCCAGCGCGATGCTCGTAAGATCGGCGGGGAACGCCGGCCAGGGGCCGCTCTCGACCTTTGGCATGTAGTCGCCGATGTCGTTGCGGATCACCAGCTTCTGCCCGCCCGGGACGATCACGTCAGCGCCCCTGAGCTCCGAGTGAAGGCCCAGGCGCTCGAACACCAGCCGGATCATGCGCAGGTCGCCGGGGACGGTTTCCTTCACCACCAGCTCACCGCCGGTCACGCCCGCCAGCGCCATGAACGAGGCGATCTCCACGTGATCCGGAGCGATCGTGTGCGTGCAGCCCCGCAGCCGCTCGACGCCGTGCACCGTCATGACATTCGAGCCAATGCCGTCGATCGCGGCCCCCATGGCCACGAGCATGCGCGCGAGATCCTGGACATGCGGCTCCGAGGCCGCATTGCGGATCACCGTGGGCCCGCGGGTGAGGGCGGCGGCCATGAGCGCATTCTCGGTTGCCATCACCGACGGCTCGTCCATGAGGAAGTCGCAGGGGCTCAGCCCGATTGGCGCGGCGACCTTGATGTTCTCCCCGTGCTCGACGGTGGCGCCGAGGGCGCGGAATGCATCGAGATGGGGGTCGAGGCGGCGGCGACCGATCACGTCCCCGCCGGGGGGCGGCATGACGGCGTGGCCAAAGCGGGCCAGCAGCGGGCCGGCGAGCAGAAACGAAGCCCGTATGCGCTCCGCGAGCTCCCTGTCCACCTCGAACCGGTCGACCCCCCCAGCCCGGATCGAGACCAGGCTCGGGGAGAGCCACTCGACGCTCGCGCCGAGCGTCTCCAGGAGCATCAGCATCGCCTCGACATCATTGATGCGAGGCACGTTGCGCAGCACCATCTCGTCCTCGGTAAGCAGGCAGGCCGCGAGGATCGGCAGGGCGCCGTTTTTGTTGCCTGCGGGAACGATCGTGCCCGAGAGCGGGACGCCGCCTTCGATTACAAATTTCTCCATGGGCTTACCGAAGTCGCCCCGCCTCGAGTCCGGCGGGCGATCGTGCGGACCGCCGGAACGGCCCCTGCGCTGAGCTAGGGTAACAACCATGTCGGCAAAGATTTCGCGTGACGAAGCCTGGACCCTCCTTTGTGAATGGACGGCTTCCGACTCGCTCCGCCGCCACGCGCTGGCGGTCGAGGCGGCCATGCGCGCATACGCGCCGCGATTCGACGCAGACGAGGAGCTGTGGGGCCTCACCGGGCTGGTCCATGACCTTGACTACGAGCGCTATCCGAGCCCCCGTGACGGTCACCCCCGGTTCGCCATGAGGGAGCTGGAAGCGCATGGCTATCCGCCCGAGCTGGTTCGAGCCGTGGCCTCCCACGCCGACTACCTGGATGTGCCCAGAGAGACGCCGATGGAGAGGGCGCTTTATGCCGTCGACGAACTCTCAGGCTTCGTGCTCGCATGCGCCTATGTCCGACCCGAGGGGCTCCGAGGCATGACCCCGAAGTCGGTCAAGAAAAAGATGAAGCAACCCTCCTTTGCCGCCGCTGTCAAGCGAGACGACCTCACAACGGGCGCCGCCGAGCTCGGCGTTGACTTCGACGAGCATCTGATGGTGGTGATCGAGGCACTCGGCGCGAGGGCCGACGAGCTCCTGCCGGCTCGCAGCGCGGCGCCCTGACAGCGATCTAGGTGGGCGTGCAGGGAGCGGCTCGCGACTCAGGCCCGATCGGGATCGTCGTCCTCGAGGGGGACGAGACCGGTCAGGAGCTTCTGGATCAAGCGCTACGGGTGCTCGATCCGGCAGTCCTGGGACTGGATTTGGAACTCGAGCGCTACGATCTCTCGCTGGAGCATCGCCGGGCGACTCAAAACGAGGTCGTGCTTGAGGCGGCCGACGCGATGCGAGCGGCGGGGCTGGGACTAAAGGCCGCGACGATCACGCCCGAGGGCAAGAACGATGTCGGGTCCCCTAACCGGATCGTGCGCGAGCGCGTCGACGGCAAGGTGATAGTGCGGACCGGCCGCCGACTGCCCGGCGTCGCCCCGGTCGGGGGGGTGCACGCGTCGATCGCGGTCGTGCGCATGGCCGTCGAGGACGCCTACGGGGCGCCGGAGCGGCGCGAGGGCGATCAAGGGGCGCCCGGCGAGGTCGCCTACCGCACCGAACACATCACCCGATCCACATGCCGCGCCGTGGCGGAATATGCCTTTCGGAGCGCTCGCGACATGGGCGCCCGCGTATATGGGGGGCCCAAATGGACCGTGTCGCCTGTATATGAGGGCATGCTCAAGGAGGAGCTGGATGCCGCCGCCGCGCGCTGGCCGGAGATCCGCTACCAGCCCGTCCTGATCGACGCCACCTACGCGGGGCTGCTGTCGGGCGCGGTCGACGGGCCTCTAGTGATCCCCGCCTTGAACCGCGACGGGGATTGCCTCTCGGACCTCGTGCTGCCGATGTTCGGCTCAATCGCCGGCGCCGAGTCGGTGCTGCTTGCCTTCGATGACGAGTACCGGACGACTGTGGCCATGGCCGAGGCCCCTCACGGGACCGCCCCTGCCCTGCTCGGCAAGGACTTGGCGAATCCGCTGGCGATGATCCTCGCCTGCGGAGCCGTGCTGCGCCACGCTTCCGATCGCCACGGGGAACCGGCCGCGCGCGCTTCAGCGGCCATCTATCGGGCGGCGCTCGAGGTCGTGCGAGAAGGGATCAAGACCCCGGACCTCGGCGGCCACGCGGGCACGACCGAGTTCACGGACGCAGTGCTTGAGCGGGTGCGGGCTCGGTGAGGGACTGGTTGTCGCGCGCCTTCCGGCGCCTTCTTTTCCTGTCCGCCGCGCCTCGTAGCCGGAGCGAAACCCCTGCCCTTTGGCGGCTGATCGTTCCGTCCGGAGGGCCTCTTACTCTATCGAACATATGTTCCTAAAATCTTCATCCCGCCTCCGCGCCTGGCTTCGCGCAGTCGACCAGGCAGTCGACGAGCTGCTGGCCGGCGAGGGCGTCGAGCTGCTGGTGAGCTCGCGGGCAGCTTCCGAGTCGCTCGAGCACCCTGAGAGCCTGAACCTGGCCCGCGCGGCCTTCGCCGGCCGCCTGCTGCAGCCACCGAGCGGCGCCCAGAGCGCCGACCAGCATCGATATCCCCATCGCCGTTCGCTGACGTCCGCCTCTCGTCTACGCCGACCCGGGGCTCTGCCTCAGCCGTCCGCAATCTGCATCTCCCCCGTCTCCGCGGCGCCCATGTGTCCAGGGGACTCGTCGACTTCCGCCGCGCCCGCGCGCTCGGCGGCCTCGCGTCTACCCACCGGACACGCGCGCCAGGCGGACAACGGGCACGGGCGCCAGGCAAGCGCGTCCACCGGCCCCGACGAGCGCGTCACTGGTCGATAGGCGCGGCGGGGCCCCGCGCCCGGCGCGGCCGGGATGAGTGCGGAGCAGCGCCTGTCGGCGCCGCTCGCTCGCAAGAGAAAAACCGGCGGCGTCCTACTCTCCCGGGCCCTTGCGGGCCAAGTACCATCGGCGCTGAGGGGCTTAACTTCTCTGTTCGGAATGGGAAGAGGTGTTTCCCCCTCGCCATAGCCACCGGAAACCAGTAGAGACCGGTCTCCGCGGGCCTTCAAAACTACACAGCGCCAATGCACGGATATCGAACATCCGTCAAGCCCTCGACCCATTAGTACCGGTCTCCTACGGACGTTGCCGTCCTTCCAGATCCGGCCTATCAACCTGGTGATCTTCCAGGGGTCTTACTCCCTCAAGGGGATGGGAGAGCTCATCTCGAGGCCGGCTTCCCACTTAGATGCTTTCAGCGGTTATCCGATCCGCACGTAGCTAATCTGCGATGCCCTTGGCAGGACAACAGATACACCAGAGGTGCGTTCATCCCGGTCCTCTCGTACTAGGGACGAATCCTCTCAACTCTCCAACGCCCACGGCAGATAGGGACCGAACTGTCTCACGACGTTCTGAACCCAGCTCGCGTACCGCTTTAATGGGCGAACAGCCCAACCCTTGGGACCTACTTCAGCCCCAGGATGCGACGAGCCGACATCGAGGTGCCAAACCGGGCCGTCGATGTGGACTCTTGGGCCCGATAAGCCTGTTATCCCCGGAGTACCTTTTGTCCGTTGAGCGACGGCGCTTCCACTTGCTACCGCCGGATCACTAAGGCCTGCTTTCGCACCTGCTCGACCTGTCGGTCTCGCAGTCAAGCTCCCTTACTGCCTTTACACTCTCGGCACGATTTCCGACCGTGCTGAGGGAACCTTTGCGCGCCTCCGTTACATTTTGGGAGGCGACCGCCCCAGTCAAACTACCCGCCTGGCACTGTCTGGCGCCCGGATTCACGGCGCACCGTTAGAGATCCAATACACCAAGGGTGGTATCTCAAGGTTGGCTCCACGCCAGCCGCAGCCGGCGCTTCCAAGCCTCCCACCTATCCTGAGCGAAATGCATCGAACCCCAATACCAGGTTGTAGTAAAGGTTCACGGGGTCTTTCCGTCTAGCCGCGGGTACTCGGCATCTTCACCGAGATTGCAATTTCACCGAGCCCCTCGTTGAGACAGCGTTCAAGTCGTTACGCCATTCGTGCAGGTCGGAACTTACCCGACAAGGAATTTCGCTACCTTAGGACCGTTATAGTTACGGCCGCCGTTTACCGGGGCTTAGCTTTGGTGCTTCGGGCCGAAGCCCTAACACCTCCACGTAACCTTCCGGCACCGGGCAGGCGTCAGCCCCTATACGTCGTCTTACGACTTAGCAGAGACCTGTGTTTTTGGTAAACAGTCGCTTGAACCTATTCACTGCGGCCCCCTCGGGCTCCACTCGCGAAGAGCTTCACCCTACCGGGGCGCCCCTTCTCCCGAAGTTACGGGGCGATTTTGCCGAGTTCCTTAACGAGGGTTATCTCGATCACCTTAGTGTTCTCCACTTGCCCACCTGTGTCGGTTTTGGTACGGGCACGCGCTTCCTCCCTAGAGGCTTTTCTCGGAGGCATGGCATCCGGGACTCGCCGGCTTACAGCCAGCTGGCATCGCACCTCGGGTTATGCGGTCCCGGATTTTCCTAGGACCACCCCTACATGCTTACCCCAGGGCAACCATCGCCTGGGCTCCCATAGCCTTCCTCGTCCCCCCTTCGGTCAAACGGAAGCGACGTGGTACGGGAATATCAACCCGTTGGCCATCGACTACGCCTTTCGGCCTCGCCTTAGGACCCGACTAACCCTGAGCAGACGAACTTTACTCAGGAAACCTTGGGCAATCGGCGGAGGGGATTCTCACCCCTCTTTCGTTACTCATGCCGGCATTCTCACTTCCCGTGCCTCCACGGCTGGCTTACGCCGCCGCTTCGCGGGCCCGGGAACGCTCTCCTACCGCGCGCGCGCCCAAAGGCACACGCACCCGCAGCTTCGGTGGATAGCTTAAGCCCCGTTACATTGTCCGCGCTCGACCACTTGACCAGTGAGCTGTTACGCACTCTTTCAAGGGTGGCTGCCTCTAAGCCAACCTCCTGGTTGTCTCGGCAGTCGAACATCGTTTCCCACTTAGCTAACACTTAGGGACCTTAGCTGGCGGTCTGGGCTGTTCCCCTCTCGACGCTGAAGTTTATCCCCCAGCAACTGACTCCCGGAGTAACCGTGACGGTCTTCGGAGTTTGCCTGAAGTCGGTAACCTGGTAGGGCCCCTAGTCCAAACAGTGCTCTACGGCCGCCACGGAATTGATCCGAGGCTATACCTAAATATATTTCGGAGAGAACCAGATATCACTGAGCTTGATTAGCCTTTCACTCCGACCCACAGGTCATCCGCCCAGTTTTCAACCTAGGTCGGTTCGGTCCTCCACGAGGTCTTACCCCCGCTTCAACCTGCCCATGGGTAGCTCGCTCAGCTTCGGGTCTACCGCCCGCGACTATGACGCCCTATTCGGACTCGCTTTCGCTACGGCTTCGCTCATCGCTTAACCTTGCCGCAGACGAGTAACTCGCCGGCTCGTTATGCAAAAAGCACGCGGTCACGGCACGAGGCCGCTCCCACAGCTTGTAGGCACGTGGTTTCAGGTACTATTTCACTCCCCTTCCGGGGTACTTTTCACCTTTCCCTCACGGTACTAGTCCGCTATCGGTCACCAAGGAGTACTTAGCCTTGGAGGGTGGTCCCCCCAGCTTCAGTCCGCGTTTCACGGGCGCGGACTTACTCAGGAACATCTGCAGAAGACTGCGGGCTTTCGCCTACGGGACGATTGCCCTCTGTGGCGCACGGTTCCACGTGCTTCAGCTAGCTCGCAGCTTTGTCACTTCTGCCGGGTCGGCCACGACCCGGACCAGACGTCCTACAACCCCCATCGCGCAACGCATGGCCGCTTACACGCGACAGGTTTGGGCTGATCCCTTTTCGCTCGCCACTACTCAGGGAGTCTCGGTTGATTTCCTTTCCTCGGGGTACTGAGATGTTTCACTTCCCCCGCTTGCCTTCGCCGTGCCTATGTGTTCGGCACGGGATGACGCCGCATTGCCGGCGCCGGGTTTCCCCATTCGGGCATCCGCGGGTCAAAGGCCATTCAGCGCCTCACCGCGGCTTATCGCAGCCGTTCACGCCCTTCATCGACTCTTGGTGCCAAGGCATCCACCATGTGCCCTTAATATCTTGACGGTGATCTCGGTTGGAAGCCCGGAGGCTCCCACCCGGTGATACCCGTGTCATTGGCTACTGTGCAGTTTTCAAGGTCCGCGGAGAGGTGTCGCGCCGCCGCCACCCGGGTTAATGCGCCAGGTGCCGGCGACAACGCCGGTCTCTCAAAGCTCAACAGCATGCGGCCGCCTCGCGCCGCTCACGTAGTTCCGTCCGCGCGGGACGGGACACCACGGCGCGTGTGGCCTGCCAGTTTCGGTCGACATGTCCGGGGCCGATCGCGCTCGAGGAGCGCGCCGCGGAACTCCGAGGAGCTCAAAGCGGCGATCCTGCCGGCGATCGGTGCCCTCCCGAGGAGGGCTCCCTAGAAAGGAGGTGATCCAGCCGCAGCTTCCGCTACGGCTACCTTGTTACGACTTCACCCCAGTCGCGAGCCCCACCTTCGACGGCTCCCTCCCAAAAGGGTTAGGCGACCGGCTTCGGGTGTTGCTCACTCCCATGGTGTGACGGGCGGTGTGTACAAGGCCCGGGAACGTATTCACCGCGGCAGTGCTGATCCGCGATTACTAGCAACTCCGCCTTCATGCAGGCGAGTTTCAGCCTGCAATCCGAACCGAGACGCGCTTTAAGGGATTCGCTCCACCTCGCGGTATCGCAACCCTCTGTACGCGCCAATGTAGCACGTGTGTAGCCCTGGACATAAGGGGCATGATGACTTGACGTCATCCCCACCTTCCTCCGGTTTGTCACCGGCAGTCTCGCATGAGTCCCCAACTAAATGCTGGCAACATGCGACGGGGGTTGCGCTCGTTGCGGGACTTAACCCAACATCTCACGACACGAGCTGACGACAGCCATGCACCACCTGTGATCCTGCCCCGAAGGGAAACCGTGTTTCCACGGCTGTCAGGAACATGTCAAGCCCAGGTAAGGTTCTTCGCGTTGCGTCGAATTAAACCACATGCTCCGCTGCTTGTGCGGGCCCCCGTCAATTCCTTTGAGTTTTAGCCTTGCGGCCGTACTCCCCAGGCGGGGCACTTAATGCGTTAGCGGCGGCACGGGGGGAGTCGACACCCCCCACACCTAGTGCCCATCGTTTACAGCGTGGACTACCAGGGTATCTAATCCTGTTTGCTCCCCACGCTTTCGCGTCTCAGCGTCAGTACCGTCCCAGCGAGCTGCCTTCGCTATTGGTGTTCCTCCTGATATCTGCGCATTTCACCGCTACACCAGGAATTCCACTCGCCTCTTCCGGACTCTAGCTCGACAGTATCCGCCCGCCTCCCGGGGTTGAGCCCCGGGCTTTCAGAGCGGACTTACCGAGCCGCCTACACGCTCTTTACGCCCAATGATTCCGGACAACGCTAGCCCCCTACGTATTACCGCGGCTGCTGGCACGTAGTTAGCCGGGGCTTCTTCTGAAGGTACCGTCACTCCAGCCGGCTGTTCACCGACGAAGCTTCGTCCCAACTGAAAGGGGTTTACAACCCGAAGGCCTTCTTCCCCCACGCGGCGTTGCTGCGTCACGCTTCCGCGCATTGCGCAAGATTCCCTACTGCTGCCTCCCGTAGGAGTCTGGGCCGTGTCTCAGTCCCAGTGTGGCTGATCGTCCTCTCAGACCAGCTACCCATCGTTGCCTTGGTGAGCCGTTACCACACCAACAAGCTAATGGGCCGCGGGCCCATCCCGATGCGGAGGCCGAAGCTTCCTTTCCCAGACGGCCTTACGGCCGAAGGGCACATTCGGTATTAGCCCGAGTTTCCTCGGGTTGTCCCAATCATCGGGGCAGGTTACCCACGTGTTACTCACCCGTTCGCGGCTTTGCCCCAGGCCGAAGCCTGGTTCGTCGCTCCACTTGCATGTATTAGGCACGCCGCCAGCGTTCGTCCTGAGCCAGGATCAAACTCTCCGTGAAGAACTGCTGCGGGTCCGCCGAAGCGAGCCCGCTTCACAAAGAGTCGTCAGGGATACGCCCGCCGCCTGGTCGCGCTAAGCGCGAGGGCAACGGGACAAAACCCTGGGCCTGTCCCCTCGGATCAGGCCCTTGCGCCATAGCTGGAGGCGGCGTACACAACGCGCCTCCGACGCAAGACGGGGTCAATCTCATTTAGCCGCCAGTCGACCGCCAAATGGCGGTGTCCGACGGCGTCGAACCTGGACACACACAATCTCAGCCTGGATGGCCGAGATGGTGCGCATGCTGTTGAGTTTTCAAAGACCGCCGCACCTCTTCAGAGAGGGGATTCCTCTCGCCTGCTGTGCGCCTTCGGCCACCCCGTAGCGGGGTTGTCGAAGCGGACTGGTGAGTATAGCGCCGGCGCGAGGGCCTGGAAATCGCATTTCAGCCTGACCGCCGCCGGAAGCCCGGAGCGGGGGCATCGGGACGCAGCCTAGCCGACGACTTGAACCACCACCGAGCGTTGCCGGGGCCGGTCGTCGAAGTCGATCAGCACTACCTGCTGCCAGGTTCCGAGCGCGAGGCGACCATCGATGAATGGGACCGACTCCGAGGGACCGATCACCGCCGCGCGCAGGTGTGCGTGGGCATTGGTGTCGTGATTGAGCCGATTGTGCTGGTAGTCCGCCCCGCCAGGAATCAGCCGCTCAAGCAACTCCGTCAGGTCGTGCACCCCACCCCGCTCATACTCCATGGTGGTGATCGCGACGGTGGAGCCGACCGCGAACACAACCACCACGCCGCGCTCCATCCCGGCGCCCTCGAGGATGCGGCTGACCCCGTCGGTCAGGTCGATGATCTGGCCGCCGCCTTGCGTCTCGAAGCGCAGGAGCCCGCCGTGGATTGTCATCGCTCCCCGTCCAACATCTCGACGCGCGCGAAGCGGCGCCTGCCGAGCTGCAGCACTTTGCCGGCCACCCGCTCGGTCGGCACGTCGAGCGTGCCATTGCCGACCCGCTCGCCCTCGATCCGCACGGCCCCTTGGCCGAGGCTGCGCCGGGCTTCTGAGGTGGTGATGCCGAATGCTTGCGCCAGCAGCGCGGGGAGATGCACCGTGCGCTCCGCCGCCGGCCAGCGCACGGTGGCCAGTGCCTCTCGCTCGGGCAAACCGTGGCGAACATGGACCTGGTCGAACGCCCGCTCCGCGGAGTCGGCCGCCTCGGGACCATGGAAGCGCTCCGCCAATGCCCGCGCCAGCGCGCGCTTGGCATCCCGCGGACCGAGTTCCCGCGGCACCTCGGCGCCGAGCAGCAACGCATACCAGGACTCCAGTGAGCTGTCTGGGATGCTCATCGTTTTCCCGTAGATCTCCGCAGGCGGATCGGTGACGCCGATGTAGTTCTCATAGGACTTCGACATCTTGCGCACGCCATCGGTTCCGGTGAGCAGCGGCATTGTGAGAATCACCTGCTCCGGTACGCCATAGGCGCGCTGGATGTCTCGCCCCAGCAGGAGATTGAACTTCTGATCGGCCCCGCCGAGCTCCACGTCCGCTCTCACGGCGACCGAGTCAAAGCCCTGGAGCAGTGGGTAGAGCAGCTCGAGCACCGAGATCGGCCTTTGCGCCGCGAAGCGCTTGGCGAAGTCGTCTCGCTCGAGCAGCTGGGCGACGGTGGCGTGCCGCGTCAGCGCGAACAGCTCCGCCACGGGCATGTCGAGCCACTCGCTGTTGAAGCGAACCTCGAGCCGCTCGGGGCTCAATATCGTCGCCGCCTGCTCCTGGAAGCTACGCGCGTTGGCGTCGATCTCATCGGGGTCGAGCACCGGGCGCGTGCTCGACTGTCCGCTCGGGTCGCCAACTCGGGCCGTGTAATCGCCGATGATCAGCACGACCTGGTGGCCGAGATCCTGGAACTCGCGCAGCTTCCCGAGCACCACGGTGAAGCCCAGATGGATGTCGGGCGCGGTGGGATCGATTCCGAGCTTGATCCGCAGCGAGCGGCCCGTGGACAACTTGCGCGCGAGCTCACCTTCGGGCAGCGAATCGACCGCGTTGCGCCCCAGCCACGTGGCGAGTGAGACTGCGTCCGGGCCATCCGCGCGCCGGTCCGGGGAGTCCATCCGCGCGCCAGGGTCCATTCGGCCCAATGCTAGACTCCCCGCACCCGCGGGGCCGCTGCCGTCACGGCCCCTCTGCTCGCACGGTCCGCGAGGCCGGGCACCCGGGCGCGCTACTGCGCCGGTGACCAATTGATCTCATCCGAGGAGCGATGACGACTACAACTTCAGCGCTCACCGTGACGAGCCGCTGTCAACCGCAATGACACTGGATCGCGTCGCGGAAGAACATGTCGACGACGGGCACCGGCCCACCGCGCTGGAAGAGCCCCTGCCCTTCGAACCGCCCGGCCGGCGGCGCGGCCGTGGCGGTCCTCGCCGGCCGGGTGGAGGCCAGGGCGGCGGCGGCCGCTCGTGGTGGCGGCGACTGCGCTGGCTCCGCCTGACGGGGATCCTGGCGGGCTTCTCCGTGCTCGCGCTGATCTCGACGTTCTTCGGGATGATGATGGCGGTCGCGTCGGATCTGCCCCAGCTCGAGAACCGTCAGCAGTACAAGCACGAGGCGAACTCGTACCTGTACGACGATCACGGACGGCCAATCGGGCTCTTCGCCCCGCCAAACCACACGGTCGTCGTGTCCTTCGACCAGATCTCCCCGTGGATGCGCAAGGCGATCGTGGCGACCGAGGACCACCGCTTCTGGACCGACCCTGGGTTCGACATCCATGGCATTCTGCGGGCGGCCTGGAACGACCTCACGGGGGGCCCGCGGCAGGGCGCATCGACGATCGCTGAGCAGTTCGTCAAGAACGCCCTCGCCGAGCAGAACAACCGCACGATCCTGGAGAAGCTGCGCGAGGCGGCGCTGGCGTTCCAGCTGACCCAGCGCTGGTCGAAGCGCAAGATCCTCACCGAATATCTGAACTCGGTGTATTTCGGCGGCGGCGCCTACGGGGTCGAGTCCGCCGCGCGCGTGTACTTCGGCAAGATCCACGGCTACGACCCCAATGCCGCGATCGACGGCTCCAAGAAAGGGTGCGGGGACTCGACGCCATCGGTCAAGCGGCCCGAGTGCGCGTCGGTGCTCAACCCATCCGAGGCCGCTCTGCTGGCCGGGATGGTGGCCTCACCCACCCAATACGATCCCGTCTCGGACCAGGCCCTGGCGCGGGCCCGCCGCAACACGGTGCTGCAGTCCATGCTCCAGCAGCACTTCATTTCGCGCGCCCAATACGAGCGCGGAATCGCCGCTCCGCTGCCAACCGCCAGCGACGTGGAGCAGCCCCAGGAGCCCACCGCAGCGCCGTACTTCACGAGCTGGGTCAGGCCAGAGATCCTTCAGGCAATGGGGCTGGGGCGTGGGGTGCCGGCCAGCGTGGCCGAATACCGCGCCTACTACGGCGGGCTGAAAATCCATACCAGCCTCGATCTCAAGATGCAGGAGGCCGCGGACCACGCGGTGGCCTCGGCGCTCCCACACAACGGGATGGCCGCCTCGTTGGTTGCGATCGACAACAAGACGGGCGAGGTGCGGGCCATGGTCGGTGGGCCGCTCGTCAACGGTCATGAGGACTACGCGCGCTACCCGTTCAACATCGCGACTGAGGGGCTGCGCCAGCCCGGCTCGTCGTTCAAGCCCTTCACCCTGGCGGTGGCGCTCGAGCACGGCATATCGCCCGACTCGATCTGGACCTCCGCTCCGCAGAACCTCTCGGTCGCGGGTCCCGGCGGCAAGACGGTGCAGTTTGTCGTCCACAACTTCGCCAACTCTTACGCGGGGAGGATCTCGCTCGCTCAGGCCACCGCGGAGTCGGACAACTCCGTCTTTGCCCAGGTCGGGACGCGCGTTGGCACGAGGCGGATCGCCCGGATGGCGCGGCGCATGGGGATCCGCACACCGATCTCCCTGAACCCGGCGATGATCCTCGGAGGCCTCAGCACGGGCGTGTCCGCCGTCGACATGGCCCACGCGTACGAGACGCTCGCCACCGGCGGAAGAAAGGTCTACAACCCAGTCCTGGGTTCACCGGACCAGGGGCCGATCGGCATTCACTCGATCACCTGCCCCGTCTGCGCGCACACGAGCATCCCCACGCACCTCGTCAACCACCCCATCTACCGGCGCATCCTCCCAGCACCGATCGCGCACACCGTCCAGCAGCTCCTGACCGGCGTGGTCACCAGCGGCACCGGTACCGCGGCCGCGATCAGCGGTGTCGAGGTAGCGGGGAAGACCGGCACTACGCAGAATTACGCCGACGCGTGGTTTGTCGGCTGGACTCCTCAGCTCACCACCGCCGTCTGGGTCGGCTTCCCGAACAAGCTCATCCCGATGGAGACCCAGTACAACGGCGGGCCGGTCGAGGGCGGCACTTACCCGGCCATCATCTGGCACAGCTTCATGGTCCAGGCGCTTCAGATTCTCGCTCGGGAGGAGCCTGGGGCGAAGATCTTCGCGCCGCCCACGACCACCCCCGTGGCACCGGTCACCACGCCGGCGACGCCCGTGTCGCCAACTACAACGACGCCGGTCGCACCCGCGACTACGCCGACGACGCCGACGACGCCCACTACGCCGACAACGCCTACAACCCCCACGACACCTACCACCCCCACCACGCCGACGACGCCCACCACGCCTACCACCCCGACGACGCCGACCACGCCGGGGACCGGCGGCGCGGGCAAAGGCGGGGGCTAGCTAGCGCCCCGGCGGCGCGTCCCAGGGGTGCATCGCGGCCTGCGCCCACCACGCGACCGGGGTAAGCGGGCGACGAGCCGGGCTCCCTCGGCGACCAGCCAGGGCCCCCCGCTCAGACGCGGGCGATCCGGGGTGCCGGACGGGAGAGATATCGGCTTTCAGCGGCGCAGAACCGCCAGGGTAGTTCGGCCGCCTTGGTGATGCCGATCCGTTTGGAGACCGCAACCTCGATCCGGCGATGGGCGGCCGGCGGCGCCGAGATCACGATCGGCCCGCGTCTGAGGTCCGAGCCATTGTCGTCGAGCGCGATGCCCAGCGCCTGCGTCAGCTTCCCCGGACCGGAGCACAGCTGCTCCGTCCGCTCGAGACCGCGCCGCGCCCGCATCTTCTCGATGCCATCGATCGGCTCGAGCGCCCGTATCAGCACGGCCGCGCCCGTCCCCTCCGGCTCAGCGACCGCGTTGAGCAGCGCATGGATCCCGTAGCTGCTGTAGACGTACGCGCGTCCTGGTGGCCCGAACAGCGTGCTCGTGCGCGGGGTGAACCCCACGAACGCGTGGCAGGCGGGCTCGGAGTGGTGGTATGCCTCGGTCTCCACGATCACCCCCGCACATTCATCATGCGAGACCACGCACCCAACGAGCGCGCGCGCAACCTCCAGAACGGGGCGGTCGTAGAAGGCTGGCGCCAGGCCTGGGCCTCGCGCGCTCACAGCGAGAGCTCGGCCCGCGCCTGCTCGAGCTGCTCGCGGACGCGCGCCAGGCTGGTCCCGCCCTCAGACCGCTTGGAGTCAAGCCAGGAGCGCTCCCGCAGAAGCGCGTAGAACTCGTCTCCAAGCTGCGGCGCAGAGCGCGCCAGCTCCTCCGGCGCGAGCTCCGAGAGCTGCACGCCCTGCTCCAGGGCTCTTCGCACCAGGGAGCCCACGATGCCGTGCGCCTCGCGAAACGGGATGCCACGCCTCACGAGCAGATCGGCGATGTCCGTGGCCGCGAGGAACTCGTCTGCGGCGGCGTGCTCGAGGCGGGCGCGGTTGAAAGACAGCGAGCCGACCATGCCGACCATCGCCTGAAGACACAGCTCGAGTGTGTCGGCAGCGTCGAAGAGATGCTCCTTGTCCTCCTGCAGATCCTTGTTGTAAGTGAGCGGAAGCCCATGCAGAACCCCGTGGAGGGCGACCAGGTGCCCGGCGATCCGGGGGGCCTTGGCCCTCACCAGCTCCGCGGCGTCAGGATTCTTCTTCTGGGGCATGATCGACGAGCCCGATGCCCATGCATCCGCCAGCTCCGCGAAGCCGAACTCCTGACTCGTCCAGAGCACCAGTTCGCCGCTCAGGCGCGAAAGGTGCGTCGCGCACATCGCGGCGGCTGCCAGGTAGTCCAGTACGAAATCGCGGTTGGAGACGGCGTCGATCGAGTTTGGGGCGACCATCTCGAAGCCGAGCTCGCGCGCCAGCGATCTCCGGTCGGTGTCGAAGTTCACGCCGGCGAGTGCGCCTGCGCCGAGCGGGAGCGCGGCCGTCGCGCCGACGACGCGCTCGAAGCGTCCGCGATCGCGCGCGAGCATCCACACGTACGCGAGCAGGTGGTGGCTGAGATACACGGGCTGGGCGCGCTGGAGATGCGTGTATCCGGGCATCGGCCAGTCCAGGTGCTCCTCCGCGCGGCGCACCAGCGTCGAGGACAGCTCGCGCACCCGATCGATTGCCTCGCGCGCGCATGCACGGACGTAAAGGGCCGTGTCGGTCGCCACCTGGTCATTGCGCGATCGCGCGCTGTGGAGCTTGCCTCCCACGGCACCGGCGAGCTCCGTCACCCGACGCTCGATCGCCATGTGCACGTCCTCGTCGTCCTCGGAGAACGGGAAGCTGCCTTCGCTGACCTCCTGCGCAACGGTGTCCAGCGCGCGCAGCAGAGCATCGCGGTCGGCCGCGGAGATGATGTCCGCCCGGGCCAGCATGGCCACGTGCGCGCGGGAGAGCTCAAGGTCGTGGCTCGCCAGTCGCCAGTCGAACGCGATCGAGTCGTTGAGGCGTCTAAAGGCGTCGTGCTGGGGCTCGGAGAAGCGAGGCATGGCGGCCCGATCTTAGGGCGCTGGAATCACGGCAGGCGCGTGGAGCGAGGGCGACCCGGTGCATCGCGAGCGCGAGCTCAGGCCGCCCTGCCGGCCGGCTCTCGCAGCACGCGCAGGAGTGCGGTCGCGACCAGCTCCACCTGACCCTGGGTCATCTGGGGAAAGAACGGCAGCGCGAGCGAGCGTGCGGCGACATCCTCGCAGACCGGGAACTCGCCCTCGCGATGGCCGAAGCGCTCGCGGTAGAAGCTCATCAGATGGACCGACGGAAAGTAGGGCTTGCTAGGCACTCCCTGCCGGCGCAGGCCCTCGATGACCGCGATCCTGTCCGCGCCTCGGGGAAGCTGGACCACGAACACGAACCACCCTCGGCGGATGGCGCCGGTCTCCTCGCATGGGAGATCCAGCCCCTCAACCCCTGTCAGGCCCTCCCGGTAGAGGGCGGCGACGCGAGCGCGGTCCGCGAGCATCTCGTCGAGGTGCTCGAGTTGCGCCAGGCCCAGCGCGCACGCCAGCTCGGGGAGGCGGTAGTTGAACCCGAGCCGGTCGTGGTCGAGCCAGCCCAGGTCGGGGGCGCGGCCCTGGTTCCGCTCGGAGTCGATCCGCTGCTTGAAGCCGTGTTCGGCACTGGTGACCATCCCGCCCTCGCCCGTGGTGAGCTGCTTGTTGGGATAGAAGCCGAATACGGCCGGGTGGCCGCGGCTGCCCACCGGCGCCCCCTGGGCGTCGATCGCCCCGAGCGCCTCGCACGCGTCCTCCACGATCGGGAGGCCCAGTCGCTCGAACGCCGGGATGTCGGCCGGGTAGCCGAAGATGTGCACCGGCAAAAGCGCCGCGCTGCGCTGGGTCACCGCGGCCGCCGCCGTCCGCGGGTCGAGGTTCAGGGTCACTGGATCGATGTCCGCGAACACCGGCCGGGCGCGCTCGTATACAGCGACGTTGGCGCTCGCCACGAACGAGAAGGGGCTTGTGATCACCTCGTCGCCTTCGTTGACGCCCACTGCGCGGAGGGCGAGGTGCAGTCCAGCCGTGCCACTCGAGACGGCGCTCGCGAGCGGGACTCGCACATAGGCGGCGAACGTGCGCTCGAAGCGCTCGAGCAGCGGCCCCAGCGAGAGTCGCCCGGAGTGGAGCGTTTCCAGCAGCAGTCGCTCCTCTTGCTCACCGATCACCGGCTTGGCCAGCGGAAGCTGTTCGGGGGTGCTCGAGATGGGGTCAGGCGGTCTGGTGCGAGGGAATCTCGACGATGTCCAGCCAATCCGCGTACCGCGGGTCGCGACCGTGGAGAACGTCGTCAAACACGCTCTGGATCTGACGGAAGCCAGGACCGGGGCGGCCTTGTCCGATCGGGTGATCGTCGATCTCTCGCACGGGCACCAGCTCGGCAGCGGTCCCGGACATGAATACCTCGTCAGCCAGGGAGAGCTCGGCACGCGCCAGGTCGCGCTCGATGACCTCGTAGCCGAGATCACGCGCGATCTGGATCACCGAGCGGCGCGTGACGCCGTCCAGGATCCCTGCCGTCTGCGGTGGCGTGACGATGCGTCCGCTGCGGATCGCATAGATGTTCTCTCCGCTGCCCTCCGAAACGAACCCGTGGGCATCGAGCAGAATGGCCTCCTGATAGCCCGCCTTTGAGGCCTCGATCTTGGCCAGCACGTTGTTGAGGTACTGGCCCGAGGCCTTGGCGTGTGGGATCAGCGAGTCGTGCGGGATCCGCCGCCAGCTCGAGACCTTGGCGCGCACACCCTCGAGCTTTGCTTGCTCACCGAGATAAGCGCCCCATGGCCACGCGGCGATCGTCACGTCAACGGGCACGTCGAGGGGGTAGAGCCCCATCTGGCCGTAACCGCGGTAGATGATCGGCCGGATGTAGCACTCCTGCAATGAGTTGGCCGCGATCAGCTCATGGGTCGCAGCGCGCAGCTGCTCGAGCTCAAACGGGACCGGCATGTAGTAGAGCTCGGCAGAATCGAACAGGCGCTCCAGATGGTCACGATGCCGGAAGATCGCGGGGCCTCGCTCGGTGTCGTACGCCCGCTCCCCCTCGAAGACCCCCGTGCCGTAGTGCAGGCCGTGTGTGAGCACGTGGATCTTCGCGTCTTCCCAGGCAACCAGTTCTCCGTTGTGCCAGATGACGTCCGCTTGTTCCACGAGGGCTCCTTACAGGTGTGCGAGGACGGCGCCGGTGGCTTCTGCGGTGGTGGCGTCGCCTCCGAGGTCGGGCGTTCGCAGCCCTTCCGCGAGCGCCTTGTCGACGGCCGATTCTATCGCCCGCGCCTCCTCCTCAAGGCCCAATCCGCGCTGCAACATGAGCGCCGCGGAGAGGAACATCGCGAGCGGATTGGCCGTGCCCGTGCCCGCGATGTCAGGTGCGGAGCCGTGCACCGGTTCGAACAGTCCGGGTGGGCGCTCTCCAAGCGAGGCGCTCGGCAACAATCCGATCGAGCCGGTGAGCATTGCCGCCTCGTCCGAGAGGATGTCGCCGAACATGTTGTCGGTGAGGATCACCTCGAAGTGCCGCGGCGCCGCGACGAGCCGCATCGCAGCGGTGTCGACGAGCACGTGCTCCACCTCTACATGGGGATATTCGCGCGCCTGCAGCTCGCGCACGACCTCTCTCCAGAGGCGCGAGGTTTCGAGCACGTTCGCCTTGTCCACGCTGCTCACGCGTGAGCGCGCTAGCCGGAATGCCACCCGGGCGATCCTTTCGATCTCGTCCCTGGTGTACACACAGGCGTCCGACGCCTGATCCGCCGAGCGCGTCTTCTCGCCGAAGTAGATTCCGCCGGTGAGCTCGCGCACGACCACGAGGTCGGTCCGCTCGATCACCTCCCGCCGGAGCGGACTGGCGTCATAGAGCGCCGGGACGGGCCTCACCGGCCGCAGGTTGGCGAACAACTCAAGCTCCCGGCGCAGCGAGAGCAGCCCCTGCTCGGGTCGGGGTTTGGAGGGATCGGTGGTATCCCATTGAGGGCCGCCGACCGCCGCCAGCAGCACGGCGTCGGCTTCGCGGCACGCGGCGATTGTCTCCTCCGCCAAGGCGGTCCCGTGGGCGTCGATGGCGGCGCCGCCAAAAGCGTGCTCTTGGTATTCGAGTTCGTCGCCGACCACGGCACCCAGCACCTCGAGCGCCGCACGCATGATCTCAGGGCCGATCCCATCGCCGGGCAGGATCACGATCTGCTTGATGCTCATGGCCGGCGGGCCACCATGTTGAGCCGCACGTAATCGAGCACCAGAGGCTCGCCCGCGCGCTCGAGCACCCGCTCCGCAAACGAGGGACGCAACTGTTCCGGCACGGCATCCAGGTGGCGCACGAGGCATACCGCTTGCACGAACTGCCGTGGCTCTGGAGGCGTGACGGGCTTGGGCTCAAGCCAGCACGAGACATCGGCAAAGCCCGCCGCGAGCAGCCGGGCGGCGGTCTCCTCGGGCCCGGCGAATCTGCCGGGGGCGCGCCAGCCGCGGAAGTGGGTGGCGAACGGCTCCTCGGTTGCGACCGAGCGGACCGCACGCAGAAAGGCGGCGATGTTTCCTGCTCCCCCGCATTGGGCGATGAGCCGGCCGCCGGGCTTCAGCGCCCGGTGGAGCGCGTTAAAGAGCGCGTCGTGGTCCTCGATCCAGTGGAAGGTCGCGTTCGAAAAGACCACGTCGACCGGCTCGGGCAGCTCGAGCTCCACCAGGTCCTGGCGCAGGATCGTGGCGCTGTCGCCCAGTCGCTCGCGCGCATGGGCGACCATCGAGGGTGCGACGTCCACGCCGTACAGCCGCCCTCCGGACTGCAGACGCTTGAGCAGCTCCGCGGTCACCCGGCCCGACCCGCAGCCCGCGTCGAGCACCGCCTCGCCGCCGCTGAGCGACAGCCGCTCGAGCTGCTCGAGCGCCCACGAGAACTGAACATCCGAGACGCGATCGTAGGTGGCCGCGTCCCAGTCGCGCGAAGCCGCTGCGCTCACGTCAGCGCCGTCGTCACCGGCCCTGATCGCTCCCGCTCCCCCTCGTAGGCGGCGATCGCATCCTCCTTCTCCAGCGTGAGGGCGATTTCGTCCAGCCCGTGAATCAGGCGGTGCTTCGTGTCTGGATCGATCTCGAACTTGGCGACCCCGCCCGGCCAGCTGACCTCCTGTCGCTGGAGGTCGACCTGCGCTTCTCCTGCCCGCGCGACGCCCTGGCACGCGCTCTCCTCCAGGGCGACCGGCAGCACTCCGACCTTGGTGCAGTTGGCCCGGAAGATGTCGGCGAAGCTGGGGGCGATGATGGCCTCGAAGCCATAGTCCTGGAGCGCCCAGGCCGCGTGCTCGCGGCTTGAGCCGTGCCCGAAATTGCGCCCCGCAACGAGGATGCGGTTCTGCGGCAGGTCCCACCCGGGCTCCTGTGCCCAATAGTGAAACAAGAACTGACCGAATCCCGTCCGCTCCACACGTTTGAGGAACTGCTTGGGGACGATCTGGTCGGTATCGACGTCATGGCGATCGAGCACGCTGACCGGACCGGCGATCGTCCCAATCGGTTTCATGTCCCCCACTCCCGGATGTCCACGAAGTGCCCCGCGATCGCCGCCGCCGCGGCCATTTGCGGCGAGACGAGATGCGAGCGCGCGCCCCGGCCCTGGCGGCCCTCGAAGTTGCGATTGGAGGTGGAGGCGACGCGCTCTCCGGGAGCGGCAATGTCCGGGTTCATCCCCAGACACATCGAGCATCCCGCGCTGCGCCAGTCAAAGCCCGCGCGCTCGAAGATGTGGTCGAGCCCCTCTCGTTCGGCCTGTGCCTTGACCTGCTGCGAGCCGGGCACGACCATCGCGTACACCCCCCGCTTGACCGTGTGGCCATCGAGCATCGCCGCCGCTGCGCGCAAATCGCCGATCCGAGAGTTCGTGCACGACCCAATGAAGACGCGGTCGAGTTCGATCTCCTGGACCGGGGTGCCGGGGGCAAGATCCATGTACTGGAGCGCGCGCTCCTCCGTCGAGCTGACGGGGTCCGGGACGTTGCCGGTCACCGGCACCACCATCCCTGGTGTCGTCCCCCAGGTCACCATCGGGCTCACGGCCGCGGCGTCGACGCGAAGCTCCGAGTCATAGCTCGCCCCAGGATCGCTGCGCAGCGAGCGCCACTCCTCAGGCGGTGCGGCGGGTGCGCCCGGGCGCCCATGGAGCCATGCGAGGGTGGTCTCGTCGGGCGCGATCATCCCCGCCCGGCCGCCGCCCTCGATCGTCATGTTGCAGACGGTCATGCGCCCCTCCATGGAGAGGCCTTCGATCGCGGGACCGGTGTACTCCACCACGTGCCCGGCGGCACCCGCGACCCCCATCTGGCCGATGGTGGCGAGGATCAGATCCTTAGCGGAGACCCCAAAGCCGAGCGCCCCCTGATATTCGATGCGCATCGCGCGCGGCTTCGACTGCACAAGGCACTGAGTCGCGAGCACGTGCTCCACCTCGGACGTGCCGATCCCGAAGGCGAGCGCGCCGAAGGCCCCATGGGTCGCCGTATGCGAGTCGCCGCACACGATCGTCATGCCCGGCTGAGTGACGCCGAGCTCGGGCCCGATGACATGCACGATTCCCTGCTGGTCGGAGCCCATCGAGTAGAGGGGAACGCCGAACTCGCGGCAGTTGCGCTCCAGCACCTCGACCTGCGTCCGGGAGAGCTCGTCCCGGATCCGCTCGGCCGCGGGCGTGCCGTCGGTGGGAACGTTGTGGTCGGCCGTGGCCAGCGTACGGTCGGGGCGCCGCACCTTCCGGCCCGCCAGCCGCAGCCCTTCGAAAGCCTGCGGACTCGTGACCTCGTGCACGAGGTGAAGATCGACGTACAGAAGACCGGTCGCGACCTCGTGCGCCTCCCAGATCTTGTCGAGCAAAGTCTTCGGCATCGGTCAGCTCCTGCGCAATCCCGCACTCACCACCGCGAGCAGCACAGCCTGGCGCTCGCCGCAATTCTCGAAGCGGTGGGGAAGATCGGCGTCGAAGGTCACGCAGTCTCCGCGCCCGAGCTCGTGACGCTGGCCGTCGCAGTGAAACATCACCGCCCCCTCCTGGATGAGCGCCACCTCACGGCTGCCCGGCTCGTGCATGGGCGGGTCCCCCCGGCCACCCGTGCTCGCTCCGGCGGCGAGGGTATGCAGGGAGAGCTCCGCGCGCTGCCCGGGTAGCGGAGGCGTCAGCACCTCATAGGCGTGGCCCGTGCCGGCCGCGGGGCCCGTGCGCCGCTCCGCACGCCGCACGACCGTCACGGCGCCGTCTTCGTCGAGGCGCAGGAGCTGGGAAAGGCGCAGCTCAAGGCCGCTCGCGATGCGGCTCGCGACCTGCAGCGTGGGGCTGGTCTCGCCCCGCTCCACCTGGGAGAGCATCGGCGCGCTCACGCCTGAGCGCTCCGCGAGGTCTCGCAGCGACAGGCCCATGCCCTCCCGCAGAGCCCGGATGCGGGCACCGAGCCCTCCCGGCGCGTCGGCCGCGCGCCCAAACCCGCGGGCCCACTTGGCACGCGTGAGCGAGGCCGCCGAATCGGCCGAAAGAGCGGGCCCTACGCGTACCTCCGCCATCGATCGTACGTTATCACGTACGAACGTATGATGGATCGGCGTCGCTAGCCTCAACCCGTGCGCTCGCGACCTGATGTGCTCGTACTCGGCGGAGGGGGGATCCTCGGCCTCGAGTGGATCATGGGCATGCTCGCCGGGATCGAGGATGCCAGCGGCTTCGACCTGCGCGATTGCGAGTACTTCGTCGGCACCTCGGCCGGCTCGATCGCCGCCGCCCGCCTTTTGGCTGGCAGGCGCCCACGCCGTCCGCCGCGCACCGGCGACGAGCAGCCCGTGGCCACCGAGCACGAAGCCGAAACGCCGCAGGAAGAGGAGGAGCTCGAGCAGCGTGCCCGGCTGGGCGCGGCGGCCCTCGAGGCAGCGCGCCGCGCCGGAGAATGGTCGCTGGCGGTGGGCTCGCCGCTTGCCCCGGCGGCTCTGGCGCTGACCAGGCCCGCAAGCACGTTGCTGCGAGCCGGTGTGCTGGGTCGCATTCACCCGCCTGCGCGCACGCTCGATGGTCTCAAAGCCGAGGTGGCTGAGTACGGCGCCCGGTTCGACGGACGCCTGCGCGTGGCATGCGTTGAGCGCGCGAGCGGCCGGCGCGTCATGTTCGGCGCACCCGCGTCTCCTCGGGCCACGGTCCCCGAGGCGGTGGCGGCCTCCTGCGCCGTGCCTTGGCTGTTCACCCCGGTGACGATCGGCCATCGCGAGTATGTCGACGGCGGCGTGTGGAGCGCCACAAATCTCGACGCCGCGCCGGCGGGTCGTGGCACCAACGTCTTGTGTCTGAACCCGACCGCTGGCTTGGGCGATTCGCACACCCTGGTCGCGGTGGGGCGCCGGCTCGCGCGCTCGGCGGTATCCGTCGAGGCCCTGGCCCTGCGGCGTCGCGGTGCGGTGGTGCGCACGATCGCCCCCGACACGGAGTCCTCAGCCGCGATGGGCGGCGATTTCATGGACCCCGAGCCCCGCGCCCGGGTGCTCGCGGCGGGATATGTGCAGGGGCGGCGGGAGGCCGCCTCAGAGCCTCCGCGCGACGGATCGCCTACCTAGCGGCCTTCAGGCTGCCCCCACCGCGTCGCTCTCAGGAACGCGGGCCAGCAACCCGCGTCGGCGGAGCGCATTCGAGAGTGCGCGCACGTACGCGCGGCCGGCCGCCTCGAGGATGTCGGTCGAGACTCCCTGGCCCGAGCCGCTGACCGGATTGCCCGACGCGCCCCCGAGCTCCAGCACTACGGAGGTCTCGCCGAGCGCATCCTGACCGCCCGTGACGGCGTCGACACGGAACTCGCGCAGCCGCGCGTCACGACCAGTGGCCGCATTGATGGCCCGGAAGATGGCGTCCACAGGGCCGTCGCCGGTGAACGCTCCCCTTACGAGTTCGCCCTCCGGCGTGCGGACACCCACGGTCGCATGTGGCGGGCGGCGCGATGACGCCTCCACCTCGAACCACTCGAGCTGGTAGCCCGTCACAACCTCGCGCAGCTCCTCGGTCATCAGCGCCTCGAGGTCAAGCGCGGTCACGTGGCGTTTCTTGTCCGCGATTTCCTTGAAGCGGCGGAAGGCCGCGTTGAGGGTCTCGCCACTGACCTCGAAGCCCAGCTCCGCGAGCGCCTGGGCGAGCGCATGCCGGCCCGAGTGCTTGCCGAGCACGATCGAATTCGCGTCGAGCCCGACGGTGGTCGCATCCATGATCTCGTAGGTGGCCGGCTCCTTGAGCACTCCGTCCTGGTGAATTCCCGCCTCGTGCGCGAAGGCGTTCCGGCCCACGATCGCCTTGTTGGGCTGGACCGCATAGCCCGTCAGTCGCGAGACCAGGCGGCTTGTGCGGGCGATCTCGGTGGTGTCCACGCCGGTGCTCAGCCCGAGATGGGGGGCCCGGGTGTGCAGCAGCATCACGATCTCCTCGAGGGAGGCGTTCCCAGCCCGCTCGCCGATGCCGTTGATCGCTCCCTCCACCTGTCGGCAGCCGGCCCGCAAACCCGCGAGCGAGTTGGCAACGGCCAGCCCGAGGTCGTCGTGGCAATGCACGGAGACGGTCACTTCACGCAGTGCGGAGACGAGCTTGTAGAGCTCGGTGAACATCGCGCCGTACTCGTCTGGGGTCGCATAGCCGACCGTGTCAGGCACGTTGATCGTGGTCGCGCCCTCCTCGATCGCCGCCGCGACCACCTCAGCAAGGAACTCCCGATCCGACCGGAAGCCGTCCTCGGGCGAGAACTCGACGTCGTCGGTGTACTGGCGCGCGTGCGCGACCGCCGCCCGCGCCTGGCCCAGCACGTCCTCGCGCGTGGTCCTCAGCTTGTGGCGGATGTGGATGTCGCTGGTCGCGATGAAGATATGGATCCGCGGCTGCTCCGCGTCCCGGACCGCCTCCCAGGCGCGGTCGACGTCACCAGCCGCAGTGCGTGCGAGCGCACAGATCACTGGACCCTCGACGCCCCGCGAGATCTCCTGCACCGCCTCGAAGTCTCCGGGAGAGGTGATCGGAAAGCCAGCCTCGATCACGTCCACGCCGAGCCGCGCGAGCTGCTGGGCGATCTCGAGCTTCTCCTGTGCCCCCAGCGAGATGCCGGGGGACTGCTCCCCGTCGCGCAGGGTGGTGTCGAAGATCAGTACTCGGTTGGGATCTCGGCTAGGGCTCATGTCTCTCCTTTGACTCTCGACTTGACTTCTGCTCGTGCTGGTGTGCGGCCGCGGCCGGCCGCCGGCGTGCTATTCCCCCCGCGGGGGGAGGAGAAGAAGTCGCGGGTCGAGACGAAGTGACATGCGCGGCTCAGAGTAGCAGCGGCGCTGCTACAGGTCCACGGTACGGCCCGCCACGAAGCCCTCGCCGGAGGTGATCTCTTCGAGCACCTGCCGCGGGACCTCGGTATCGGTGGTGATCACCATGGCGGCCAGGGCGCGATCGGCCCCGACCCCCTCGTCTTCGTCGGGCTGGCGGCCGACCGCGGCGGAGACGATGTTGATGCCGTGCCGACCGAAGATCGTGCCGACGCGGCCGATCATCCCCGGCACGTCGCGGTAGCGGAACAGCGTGACATGCTCCTCGAGCTGGACATCGAAGCGCTGCCCCCAGGCCTCGAGCAGGTGGCTGCGGTTGCGACGTCCGATCAGCGTTCCCACGACTCGGACGCGGTCATCGCCGCACGCGATTGCCACGCGCACCAGGTCGGTGTAGTCGCGCGCGGTCGTGCGCTTGATCTCCGCCAGCTCGATCCCGCGCTCGTCCGCGACGGCGGGCGCGTTGACCACGCCGACCTCCTCCTCGGTGTGTCCGCTGAGCACCCCGAGCAGCACCTGGATCGCGAGCAGCCGCGTATCGCGCTCGGCGATCCGTCCCAGAAACTCGGTCTCCACCCGGTCGATCGACGAGCCCTCGGCGAGCGCCGCCACGATCCGGCCGAGCGCGCGACACAGCGGCACGAATGGTCCCAGCAGCTCGGCATCCTCCGCGGCGATCGCGGGCAGGTTGACCGCGCTTGTGACCACTCCGCCGGTGAGCGCGGCAACCACCTGCTCGGCTGCCTGGAAACCCGCCCGGTCCGTGGCCTCGGCCGTGGAAGCGCCGAGATGCGGCGTGACGATCACGTTCGCATAGCCGAACAGCTGATTTTCGGTGACTGGCTCGGAGCTGAACACGTCGAGCGCCGCCCCCGCCACCTTGCCGGAGTCGAGGGCCGCCTTGAGGTCGTCCTCGACGACCAGCGATCCGCGGGCGACGTTCAGCACCCGGACCCCGTCGCGGCATTTGGCGAGCATCGTGGCATCGACGATTCCCTCGGTCTCAGGCGTCTTGGGCAGGTGTACGGTGAGAAAGTCGGCCACCGCGCAGACCTCGTCGATGGATGAGGCGCGCTCCACTCCGAGCTCGCGGTAGCGCTCGGCGGCGACGTAGGGGTCAAACGCGACCACACGCATCCCGAAGCCGCGCGCCCGCTGGGCCACCAGCTGACCAATCCGCCCGAAGCCCAGGATGCCCAGCACCTTCCCGTGCAGCTCCACGCCCGAGAACTTCGAGCGCTCCCAGGCCCCGCCCGTCAGCGACGCGTGCGCACGCGGAATGTTGCGCGCGAGCGCCAGCAACAGGGCCATCGTGTGTTCGGCGGCGGTGATCACGTTCGACTGCGGCGCGTTCACCACCACGACCCCCTGCTTGGTCGCGGCCGCAACATCGACATTGTCCACGCCCACGCCGGCGCGTCCGACCGCCTTCAGCCGCTCTCCCCTCGCGAGCAGCGCCTCGTCGAGCTTCGTCCCAGAGCGGATCAGGATTCCGTCGTACCCGCCGATCCGCTCGGCAAGCTGCTCGCGGCTCCAGCCCGCGCCTTCCTCGACATCGAAATGCTGCTCCAGCAGCTCGACGCCCGAACGCCCGATGTTCTCGGCGACGAGCACGCGCGGGCGCTGCCCCGCCGCCTCGGGCGTCACTGCAGGCGCTCCAGCACCCAGTCGATCGACTGCGTAAGCGCCTCTACGTCGGCAGGATCCGTGGCGGGGAACATCGCGATCCGCAGCTGGTTGCGCCCCAGCTTGCGATAGGGCTCCACATCCACGATGCCGTTGGCACGCAGCGTGCCCGCCAGCGCGCCGGCGTCGACGGCATCGTCGAAGTCGATCGTGCCCACCACCAGCGAGCGCTTGGCCGGATCCTCGACGAAGGGGCGGGCCAGGCGGTGAAGTTGGGCCCAGCTGTACAGATGCGTGGACGAGGCGCTGGTGCGGGCGACCATCGCCCCGAGGCCCCCTTCCGCGAGCATCCACTCGAGCTGGTAGGCGAGCAGCAGCAGCGTGCCGATCGCCGGCGTGTTGTAGGTCTGCTCGCTGCGGGAGTTATCGAGCGCGATCTTGAGCGACAGAAACGCCGGAATCCACCGACCGCTCGCCGCGATCTCCTCTACACGAGCAACCGCGGCGGGGCTCAGGATCGCGAGCCACAGACCGCCGTCGGACGCAAAGCCCTTCTGGGGAGCGAAGTAGTAGGCGTCGGCCGCTTCGATCTCGACCGGCAGGCCTCCAGCCCCGGAGGTGGCGTCGATCAGCACGAGCTGGTCGCTGCCCGCCCCCGCCGGGCGCACGACGGGAAGCATGACGCCCGTCGAGGTCTCGTTGTGGGGCCAGGCGAGGACGTCCGCCGTGGGATCGGCGACCGGATCCGGCGCGTTCCCGGGCTTGGCCTCCACCACGATCGGCTCGGCGAGAAAAGGAGCGCCTGCCGTGCAGGCGGCGAACTTGGCGCCGAACTCCCCGAAGCTCAGGTGGAGGGCCCGCTCGCGCACGAGCCCGCAGGCGGCCGCATCCCAGAAGGCGGTCGTACCGCCGTTGCCCAGCACGATCTCGAACTCGTCCGGGACGCCGAACAGCTCCTCGATCCCCGAGCGGATGCCAGCGACGAGCTGCCTGACCGGCTTTTGACGATGCGAAGTTCCGATCATTGCCCCGCCCTCCTCGGCGAGCCGGATGAGGCGCTCCAGCGGGACGCGGGACGGCCCCGAGCCGAAGCGCCCGTCGGCGGGCATCAGCTCCTCAGGGATCCGCAGCGCGGTTTGGGCGCTACTCATGGAACTGCGAATCGATCCAGGCCATGTTCTCGCGCAGCTCCCGCCCGACCACCTCAACCTGGTGCCCGGCCTGCTCGGAGCGCATGCGCTCGAAGTTCTCGCGGCCCGCCCGGTTCTCCGCGATCCATTCGCGCGCGAAGTCGCCCGACTGGATGTCCGCCAGCAGTCGCTTCATGGCGGCCCGCGACTCCTCCGAGATCACTCGCTTGCCGCGGGTGAGGTCGCCGTACTCGGCGGTGTTCGAGATCGAATAGCGCATGCCCGCGATGCCCTTCTCGTACATCAAATCGACGATCAGCTTCAGTTCGTGCAGACACTCGAAGTAGGCCAGGCGTGGGTCATACCCCGCCTCCACCAGCGTCTCGTATCCCGCGCGCACCAGCTCGGTCACGCCCCCGCAGAGGACGGCCTGCTCGCCAAAGAGGTCGGTCTCGGTCTCGTCTTTGAAGGAGGTCTCGATCACGCCCGCACGGGTACAGCCGATGCCCTTGGCGTAGGCGAGCGTCAGCGGCCAGGCGTTGCCCGTGGCGTCCTGGTGGACGGCCGCGAGCCCCGGCACGCCAGAGCCCTCGAGGAACTGGCGACGGACGAGATGCCCGGGCCCCTTGGGCGCGACCAGCGCGACGTCCACGTCGGGCGGGGGCACGACCTCGCCGTAATGGATCGAGAAGCCGTGGGCGAACAGCAGGAGATCGCCGGCCGCAATCCCTTCGCTCACGCCCGCTTCCCACACCTGGCGGTGCAGCTCGTCGGGGACGAGCATCATGACGATGCTCGCGCGGCTCGCCGCCTCAGCGGGGTCGAGTACCTCGAGGCCGTGCTCGCGAGCCTTGTCCGCACTGGCGGAGCCACTGCGCAGCCCGATCACCACCTGCACGCCGGAGTCCTTCAGGTTCAGCGCGTGGGCGTGCCCTTGGGAGCCGTAGCCGATGATGGCCACGGTCTTGCCCTCGAGCTGTGCGAGATTTGCGTCTTCGTCGTAGATCATGGGCGGGCAAGGTTAACGGGCCGCCCCTCCGGCCGGGGTCGGGGCGCGCATGCGCGCCCCCGCCGGGGCCGCTGCACATGTGCAGCGGCCACATCTTGCTGAGCTCTAGCCCCCGCCGAAGTCCCGCTCGAGCGCCATCACATCCCTGACGTATTGGCGCGTGGAGGAGTACATCCCCCGCTGCTGAACCGATGCGAGACCCTGGTAGTAGCCGGCGGCCGCCTCGGCCTGGTTACCGCCGGTCGCGCTCAGCAGCGCGTGCAGCATGAGCACGCCGGCGCGAACATTGTCGAGCGCGGAGCTTGGCGAGAGCGGCACGCCGGGCGCAAGCTGCTGCCCGATCCAGCTCCATGTGCCGGGCAGGATCTGCATGACCCCGCGGGCGCCCACTGAGGAAACCGCGTTGTTGTTGAAGCCGCTCTCCTGCCAGCCGATCGCCTCGGCGAGCGCCGGGGGGACGCCTTCGGACTGGGCGATCGAGGCAATCTGAGCCCCGGAGACCCGTTGTGGCGTCGGATACGGCGCGCCGCCCCGCGAACCAACCGCGGCGGCACCGACCGGCTGCGAGCTCGCCGCCGAGCCGGAAGAGGCCGGCCTCGCGGAGCTCGACGAAGCCGCCGAGCCGCCCGGCAGCCGGAGCACCGTCCCGTAGAGCAGGTAGCTCCTCGGGTTCAGTCCGTTCAGCGCCGCCAGCTCGCCGACCGTGGTCCCAGCGCGCACGGCGATGCCGCTGAGGGTGTCGCCGGGGCGGACCACGTAAGACCCTCCGCTCGACGAGGACGCGGCGGCGGCACCATGCGTGCAGCCGACATCATCGGAGTCGTTGTCACCATCGCAAACAGACCCCGAGCGACTCGGCGTGGCGGCACTCGAGGAAGCGGCGGTGCTGCGGGCCGGGATCGCGAGCGTGGAGCCGGCGATCAACTTCGTGTAGGGCGAAATCCCGTTCGCTCGCGCAAGCTGGTCGACGGTGAGTCCGTCGGTGGCGGCAATCGAGGTCAGAGACTCGCCGGGCATCACCACATGCATGACGTTGGCATTGGCGACCGCGGGGGCGACCAACATCGCTGTGGCCGCCAACGGGAGCAAAAATCGCATTCGCATGGCGGGGCAGTTTTTCCCACCAGCGGCGTAAGGGGAACAGGTGCAAGGGGCGTCCCAAAATGCAAGCCTGGTTGCAGGCCGTGGGCCCGCGCTCTAGGCGCTTGCCGACGCGACTAGGGAGCGGCCGGGGAGAAGGAGGCCGTCGGCGGTCCGGTACGGCTCCGTCAATTCGGTGATCCGCTGATGGCACTCTGAGCGCTGGCGCTCGTCGAGCTGCTCCCACACCTCGGCGAAGATTGCGGACAGTTCGAAGCTCTCGGCGATGTAGTCATCGGCGTCTCGGTACGCGCGATCGAGCTCGATGCCGTCGATCACGACCTCGGTGAAGCCGGCGCCCTCCAGAAGTTCGCGCAGTCGCGCCTCAGGCGCCAGCACGAACATCCCGGGACCGCCCGGCGGGGACGGCGAGTGGTAGCGAAGCTCGGTCAGGGCCTGCCAGTCCAGCGTCGCCCATGGATTGCGCTCGGCCAGATCCCACACCGCGACGGCCAGCCGTCCGCCCGGCTTGAGCACGCGGCGGATCTCGGCGGCCGCGGCGGCCGGGTCGACGACCAGCATCAGCCCCCACCGGCACAGCGCGGCGTCGACGCTCGCCGCCGGCAAATCGATCCACTCGAGCTCGAGCCGGGAGAACTCGACGTTCTCGACCCCGCGCTCCCGCGCGCGGCCGCGCGCGACCTCGAGCATCGCCTCGCTCAGGTCGCTTGAGACGAGCGTCCCCGGGGCGATCGCCTCGGCCGCGAGAAAACCGGTATCGCCGGGGCCCGCTGCCAGCTCCAGCACCCGCAGCCCCGGTTTGAGCTCAAGCCGCTCGACCATCCAGCGCGAGACGGGCTCGGTCAATTCGAACATGCGGGAGGCGCGTCTCCCCCACCCGGCGGCCGCCCGCTGCCAGCGCTCGAACTGCTCGGCGCGAAGCTCTTGCGGGTCAGGGCTCATCTACCCACCAAGCGCCGAGCGCTGTGCGGCGGCCCCAAAGGCCGCCTCGATCTGCATGGTCATCTGCCGGGCAAAGATCGCCAGCAGCGCCTCGGAGGCGAGCGGCCTCAGCCGCTCGATCGCGCGGTCGATCTCCGGCCAGCGGTCAGCCGGCATGCCCGCCCGCTCGAACGGCCGCCACACCTGCCCCACGAAGAGCCCCACGAACGCGCGCGCGATCCCGTCACAGCCCTGCTCGATCTCCTCGAAGACACCCAGAGCGGCGTCTAGCGAGACGCCATGGGCGACCACCTCCTCGGCGACTCCGAGCAGCGAGGGACTCGGCGCCTCGTAGGTGTCGCCGCCGAGAGCGTGAAGCAGCCCAAGCCGCTCGGCGCGGGCAAGCACGCCGGCTCCCTCCTCGCGGCCGAGCCCAAACCGGCGACCGAGCTCCGCGCGCGTCAGCGTCTCGGCCGGCTCGCGGTGAGCCTCGGTGAGCGCCTGGCGGAAGTGGGCGAGCCGTTGCGCGGTGCCCCCGCCATCACTGAGCAGCCGCTTGATCCCGGCGAGATTGAAGCCCTCGGCCTGCAGCTCCCGGATCAGTCGCAGCTGGGCGACGTGCTCGGGGCCGTAGTAGCCGACGCGCAGCCTCACCTCGGGCGGCGCCAACAGCCCCCGAGCCTGATGGGCCCGGATGTTGCGCACAGACATCCCCGATTGCGCCGCGAGCTGCTCGACCGTGAGCTGATTCGCGGGACCGCTCTCGTCGCGACTGGCGTAGGAGCCGGTCTCGCGCCTGGCATCCTCGCTGATCGTCATCTCCGCGATCATATCGCCGTTCGATGTCACGTCAGCCGATGTGACGTCTCGCTCGCTGTGCGCAACTCGCGACGCAGCAGCTTCCCCGACGCCGTGCGGGGCAGACGCTCCACAACCTCAAACGCCTTCGGGACCTTGAAGCGGGCTAGGCGAGCGGCGCAGTGGCGGCGCAGATCCGCCTCATCGACCGGCAGGCCGTCGCGCACCACGATCGCCTGCGACCACGGCCTCTCCCCACTCGGGATCTGGCCTCCCGAAGACGCCCGCATCCAACACCGCAGGGTGCGAGCGGAGCGCCTCCTCGACCTCGAGCGGCGCCACGTTCTCCCCTCCGGAGACGATCACCTCCGAGCGCCGTCCACTGAGCGAGAGCCGGCCGCGCCCATCCAGCGCCCCCAGGTCGCCGGTATGAAGCCAACCGTCGGCTGACAGCGCGGACGCGGAGACGGTGGGACCTCGCACGAGCACCTCGCCCTCCCCCGAGATCGCCAGCTCGACCTCGGGGAGCGGCCAGCCGAAGGTCGCGATCTGCGAGCAGGCCTCGGTCATGCCGTAGGTGGGAGCGACCGGCACCCCCGCCTGGCGCGCGCGCGCAAGCAGACGGCCGGGGATCGGCCCACCCCCCAGAAGCGCCCACCGCAGGCTTGGCGGCTCGCGCAGGCCAGCATCGAGCAGCCGCTCGAGCATCGTGGCCACGAGCGAGACGAGCGTGATGGGGTTACCAGGGTCGCTCAAAGCGGCGGCGACGGCCGCTGCGTCGAAGCGCTTTGCGAGCACGGCGGTGGTGCCGTAGACGGCGCTGCGCAGGACGATCGAGAGGCCGCCCACGTGCGCCAGCGGCATCGGGCACAACCACCTCTCCTGGCGGTCGAGGCCCAGGGCAACCGCCGAGCCGAGGGCCGCCGAGAGCCAGTTGCCATAGGTGAGCGGAACCGGCTTGGGGGCGGCGGTCGTGCCCGAGGTGTACATGAGCGTCGCCACCTCCTCGAGCTCGAGATCGGGCGTGGCGTCGAGCGGCGCGCCGTGCAGCGGCCCCTCGACGAGCGCGCTCGCCCCCTCCATGCGCCCCTCGCGCTCGGCCGGCGAGAGTCGCAGGTCGATGGGAACCGCCACCGCGCGCAGCAGCGCACAGCCGTGAAGCGCCGCGCAGAACGCGACCCCGGGCGCCAGCGCGAGCGCTACCCGGTCTCCGGCGCCCACGCCGCGGGCCGCAAGCGCCCCTGCGCTGGTGCGGGCGCGAGCCTCGAGCTCGGCATAGCTCAGACTCTCCGCGCCGCATTCGAGCGCGGTGTGCTCGGGCCGCATCGCCGCCGCTCGTACCACCCAGGGAAGCATGAGACGAAACGGTAGTCTCAGCCGGTGCCGCCGACCTGGCAGCGAGCCGCGCAGTACACCGACATCCGCTACGAGAAGGGCACGAGCGAGGATGCGGGCATCGCGAAGATCACGATCGACCGGCCCGAGGTCCACAACGCGTTCAGGCCCGAGACCGTGATCGAGCTCTCCGATGCATTCGAGCGCGCCCGGGAGGATCCGGAGGCCGGTGTGATCGTGCTGACCGGCGAAGGGACCAGAGCGTTCTGCTCGGGTGGTGACCAGCGAGTACGCAGCGGCCCAGGCGGCGGCTACGTGACCGGTGCCGACCCGGGGGAGGCCGGCCGGCAGACCGGCGTGGGTCGTTTTCACGTGACCGACCTGCACATCCAAATCAGGCGCATGCCCAAGCCTGTGGTGGCGATGGTGGCCGGCTACGCGGTCGGTGGAGGCCACGTGCTGCACCTCGTGTGCGATCTCACGATCGCGGCTGAGAACGCCCGCTTCGGCCAGGCAGGGCCCCGCGTCGGGTCCTTCGACGGAGGTTTCGGTGCGAGCGTCCTTTCCCGCCTGGTGGGCCCCAAGAAGGCCAAGGAGATCTGGTTTCTGTGCCGCCAGTACAGCGCTCAGGAGGCGCTCGACATGGGCCTTGTAAATGCGGTCGTGCCGCTCGAGGAGCTGGAGCAGGAGACGCTCAGGTGGTGCCGTGAGATGCTGCAGATGTCACCGTTCGCACTCAGGCTCCTGAAGGCGAGCTTCAACGCCGACGAGGACGGCCTGTCCGGAATCCAGCAGCTGGCGCACGACGCCAACCTGCTCTTCTATATGTCCGAGGAGGCTCAGGAAGGTCGCGACGCCTATGTCGAGAAGCGCAGGCCCGACTTCTCGCGCTTTCCGCGGCGTCCCTGAGCCGGCGCAGGCGAGTCCCAGGTAGCGAAAGGCCTAGAGCGACCCGTGTCCAGCACCGTCTCCCCTCCCCGCCGCGAGCGCGACCCGCTGCCGAGCGCGCGACCCAGCTCTGTGCGCATCTGGCTGATGGCGGCGCGCGTGCGGACATTGCCGGCGGCGGTCGGGCCCGTGTTGGTGGGGACTGCGCTCGCTAGCTACATGCATGTCTTTCACCCGCTGCGGTTCGTCGCGGCGCTGGTCGGCGCGATCTTCATCCAGGTGGGGACCAACCTCTCGAACGATTACTCGGATGCTCGCCGCGGCGCCGACGCCGAGGATCGGCTGGGGCCGGTGCGTATCACAGCTGGGGGCCTGGTCCCGCCGCGCCAGGTGCTGCTCGCCACCTATCTCTCTTTCGGGGTCGCCGTCGCCGCAGGCGCCTATCTGATCACCGTGGCCGGCTGGCAGCTCTTGCTCGTGGGAGCGGCCTCCATCCTCGCCGGCGTGCTGTACACCGGCGGCCCCCGGCCCTATGGCTACGAGGGACTGGGCGAGGTCTTCGTGTTCCTCTTCTTCGGCATCGTGGCCGTCGCGGGCTCCTTCTTCGTGCAGGTGCGCCACCTCGACTGGGAGGCGTTCGCGCTCGCAGTGCCGGTGGGGCTGGTCGCGGCGGGGATTCTCGTGGTCAACAACATCCGCGACATCGAGACCGACCGCCGCGCGGGCAAGCGCACGCTCGCGGTACGGCTCGGCCGTAGGCGGACGCGAGCGCTGTTCGCGTTGATGATCTACGGCGCATACCTGCTGGCGCTCGTGACCTGGGTATTCGGTCCCCTGAAGCCGTGGGTGCTGCTTCCCTGGCTGACCCTGCCGGTGGGCGCCGAGTTGGTGCGCGAGGTGAGAAACAGGACCGACGGCCCCGCCCTGAACCTGGCGCTCGCGCAGACCGGTCTACTGCAGCTCGCTTTCTGCATGCTGCTCTCGGCCGGCATCCTGCTCAGCCGGTGAGGCTTGAGGTCAAGCCGGTGGTCCGGGCCCGGCTGCGAGCGCCCTTCACGGCTGCGTGGGGAGCTGTCGACGAGCGGGAGCTGGTGCTGGTTCGGATCGAGGACCGCCACGGCAGCGAGGGCTTCGGCGAGGCGGCGCCGCTGGCGGGGTACGGCGGACCAGCGGTCGAGGATGTGCTCGCGGCGCTCGAGCGCTCGCGAGACGTCTTGCGGGACGGCGACGACCGAGATCGCAAGGAGCTGCTCGCCGCCTGTGCTTCCGTCATGGAGCTCCCGGAGGCGCTGGCGGCGATCGACCTGGCGCTGTTCGATCTCGCCTGCCGGCGGGTCGGGGCGCGGCTCTACAGGCTGCTGGGGGGCGCGCCGGGTGCCGAGGTCGATGTCAACGCCACCATCGCCTCCCCGGCTCCCGCTGTGGCGGGGGCGGAGGCCGAGCAGGCGCGGGCGGCTGGGTATGGCTGCGTGAAGGTGAAGGTCGGCATCGGTGAGGACGTGGAGCGCGTGGCGGCCGTCCGGGAGGCCGTGGGTCCCCAGGTCCGCGTGCGGATCGACGCCAATGGCGCGTGGTCCGTCGAGGAGGCGCTCGCCGCCCTCCACGGGCTCGCGCCGCTCGGGATCGAGCTGTGCGAGGAGCCGGTTCACGGACTCGATGCGATCGGGCGCGTCGCCGCCGCAAGCCCCGTGCCCATCGCGCTTGACGAAACGACCAGCGCGCCAGGGGCATTCCAGCGCCCAGTCTGCGCGGCCCTGTGCCTCAAGGTTGCCCGCTGCGGAGGGATCTCCGGGCTGCTCAAACGTGCCCGACAAGCCCGGGCAATCGGCTACCGCATCTATCTCGCCTCCACATTGGATGGTCCGCTGGGCATCGCCGCGGCGCTGCACGCCGCCGCCGCCCTGCGCCCCGAGTTCCACTGCGGCCTGGCCACGCTCGGCCTCTTTGCGAACGAGCAGGGAGCGGTTGAGCTGCGCGAGGGGCGGATGAGCCCCCCGCCGGGACCCGGGCTGGGAGACGGGCTACTCGACTGGTACGGCTGAGGCGATCAGCTCGGCGGTCGCTGCCGGTCGCTCCAGGTGCGCGGCGTGGCCCGCGCCAGGGATCAGCTCGAGCCGCGCATGCGGGATCGCCCCCGACATCTGTTGGGCGATCCGTACGAACTTCTCGTCCCGTCCTCCGGCGATGGCCAGCGTCGGCGCCTGCAGCTCGCCGAGCCAGTCCCAAGCCGGCGGCAACGCCCCGGTGCCCAGCCCGCGCAGGGCACGCGCCAGCCCCGTCGGCGCGTTTCGCAGCCGGTCTGCGTGGATACGCGCTCTGACCGCCGGGGGCTGATCGGCCAGCACGGGCGTGCGCGCCCAGCGCTCCGCGAACTCCTCGATGCTCGAGCGCTCGAGCTCTGACGCCAGCCGCTCGTCGGCGTCTATGCGCGCCCTCCGCTCGGCGGCATCGGCCAGTCCCGGGCTCGCCCCGATCAGGATCAGCTGCTCTACGTGCTGCGGACGCGCTCGCGCGTAGTGGAGCGCGATCCGACCGCCCATTGAGTATCCGACGAGCGCGACCGGCTCCGCGCACAGCGCGTCGAGATCCGAGACCACCGCCTCGAGCGACACCGGCACCACCGCGCGCGCGGAACCGTGGCCCCGGAGGTCGGGCGCGATTGGCCGGTAGCGTTCGCCCAGCGCGCGGATCACCGGCTTCCAGCTCCGTCCGGTATGGGTAAAGCCGTGGAGCAGGACGAGGGTTCGCGCCATCGTCAGATCATGACCGCCATCGACACTTACCTGCTGCTGCGCGCATTCTGCGACGAGCTCGCCCGCTGCGGGATGCGCCGCGCCTGCACCTCGCCGGGCTCGCGGTCCACCCCGATCGTGCTCTCGCTGGTGCGCGAGGCGCGGATTGAATGCTTCTCCCACATCGACGAGCGCTGCGCGGGGTTCTTCGCGCTCGGCGCGGCCAAGGCGACCAGCGTGCCGGTGGCCGTGACTTGCACATCGGGGACGGCGGCGGCGAACCTCGCGCCGGCCGTGATCGAAGCCGATCAGGCCGGCGTTCCGCTGCTCATACTGACCGCCGACCGGCCGCCCGAGCTGCGTGAGGTCGGCGCCGGACAGACGATCGACCAGGTCAAGCTCTATGGCGACGCGGTCAAGTGGTTCTTCGAGGTCGGCGTCCACGACGCGGCGCCCCAACGGCTGCGCTGGATGCGGACGCTGGCCTGCCGCGCGTACTGGACAGCGCTCCACGGCAGGCCAGGTCCGGTCCATCTCAACTTTCCGCTGCGCGAACCGCTGGTGCTCGAGGAGCCGCTGCCCCACGACTCAACCGGGCGCGCGCAGGGACGCCCCTACGTCGTGGTCGATTCGGGCACCTCTGCCCCCAGGGCGTCTGCCGCCGCGGGCGGCGGACATCCGCGGGGACGGATCGTGGTCGTGGCCGGCGGCGGGATCGGCGAACCCTCGGTGCTCGCGGACTACTGCGCCCGCAAGCGGATTCCGCTGCTCGCCGATCCGCTCTCGGGTGCCAGGCAGGGGCCCGCGGCGATCGCTCACTACGACCTCGTCCTGCGCCAGTCCGCCTTTTCTGAAGGCCACCGGCCGCAGTTCGTGATCCGCGTTGGTGAGTTGCCCACCTCAAAGCCGCTGCGCGCATGGTTGGCGGGTCTTGACGTGGCCCAGATCGCGGTCGACCCGCACGCCACCTGGCAGGACCCGGACGCCGTAGTCGGGATGCGGATCGGCGCCCTGCCGCTGCCCGACGATCTCGAGCCCCTGGATGCGGACTGGCTGGAGAGCTGGCGGGAGGCCGACGCCGCCGCAGCCACCGCGATCGCCGGCGCGCTGCGAGACGAGCTTTCCGAGCCGCTGGTCGCCGGCGAGCTGGCGCGATCGCTCCCGCCGGAGGCGACGCTCTATTTGGCGTCCTCGATGCCGATCCGCGACGCCGAGTCGTACATGCCGGCCCGTACGAGTGCTCCCCGCATGCTCTCCAACAGGGGGGCCAACGGGATCGACGGCACCGTCTCGGCCGCCTTCGGCACGGCGGCGGCGAGCGAGGGCCCCACGGTTCTGCTGGTGGGCGATGTCGCCCTGGTCCATGACCTCGGCGGGCTGCTGGCGACCCGGCGGCTCGGGCTCTCCTTGACGATCGTGCTGCTCAACAACGACGGCGGCGGCATCTTCCACTTCCTCCCCGTGGCGGGCGCGGGTAAGCCGTTCGAGGAGCATGTGGCGACGCCTCATGGGCTTGACTTTCAGCGCGCGGCCGCGCTCTACGGCTGCGGCTACGAGCGGCCCGGGTCGGTCGCGGAGCTGCATGCCGCGCTCGAGCGCTCGCTCACTTCCGTGGCGACCACGATCATCGAAGTCCGCACCGATCGAGAGCGCAACCTGGCGCTCCACCGCCGCGTGGCCGAGGCGGTACGGACGGCGCTGTAGGTCCTACCCGGCCAATACGGGCAGCAGTGCCTCGAGCTTGACCTCGGTCTCCGCCAGCTCGCTGGCGGGATCGGACTCGGCCACGATCCCGCCGCCCGCGTAGCAACGGGCCACGGAGCCGCGTAACAGAGCAGAGCGTAAGCCCACGCAGAACTCTCCGTCCCCGGTGATATCCGTCCAGCCGATCGCGCCCGCATACCAGCCGCGGTCGAGGCCCTCGAGTGCCGGGATGAGCTCGAGAGCGGCAGCGGCGGGCTCGCCTCCCACCGCGGGCGTCGGGTGCAGCAGCCCAGCCAGCGCGATCGCGCCGATGGGCTCCGCCAGCTGCGCGCGGATGGGGCGGGCCAGATGCTGGATGTTGGCGATGCGCACCAGTGCCGGTTCCGGCGCCGCGGTGACCCACAATGCCCGTGGCGCCAGTGCCCGCGCGATACGGCGGGCGACGATCGCGTTCTCCTCGCGATCCTTGTCGCTGTGTAGCAACTGCTCGCCGAGGTGGTCGTCGACCGCCGGATCGGCACTGCGGCGGATCGACCCCGCCAGGGCCACCGTGCTGGCGCGCTGCCCCTCGCGGCGCACGAGCAGCTCCGGGCTCGCCGCCAGGAATGTGGCGTCACCGCGGCCGATGGCGAACACGTAGCAGGAGCCGAAGCCCTCCCGGAGCACGCCGAGGATCGCTGCCGGATCGTGGCTGGCGGGAGCGTGGACCTCCACCTCGCGTGCCAGCACGACCTTCTCCAGGGTGCTCGCCCGGATCCGCTCGACCGCGCGCGCCACCGCGTGCTCGTAGTGGCTCGGCGGCAGTGCGCTGACGACCCGGTAGGAGCCGGTGGGATCAGGGTCGAGCAGCGGCATGCCCCCGGGTCGCAGCCGCGCGAGCGAGCGCTGCGCCCGCGCCACGGCGCCCGGCGCGGTGTCGTCGGGGTGCACGAGCACATTGACGGTCAAGACCAGCTCGGAGCTTCGCCGGCACAGCGAGATTGCCGGCACCGCCAGCGAGGCCGGGGCAAACCCCGACCAGGCGGGCGAGCGCCCACCATCGGGCGCGAAGGCGAAGCCTCCGACCGCCACGACGCCCGAGCCCGGCGGCCCGTCTAGCTCGTCGCAGAGGATCCCGCCAGCCAGCGCGCGCCAGCGACGGTCGAGCGTCGCAAAGCGATCCTCTCCGCGCGCCTCGAGCGTCCGCACGGAGCCGAGCGCTGCCAGCGCCAGGCCATCTCGCTGGGGTTGCTCGAGGCAGAACCACGGCTCGCCGTCGCGGCGGGACGCCGTCACGACCGCCGTCGGGTCAACCTCTCCCGAGGGGCGGGCGCTGACGCTTGCGATCACGCCGGCCCCGAGGGCGCGGGCCCGGCGCAGTGCGGCGGCCACGCGGCGCTCGAGCCGCGCTTCGCCGGCGGCGTCGAGCCACTGCGGAGGGAACGTGAGGATGCCAGCCTCGGGCACGTCAAATCGAGCGTAGCGGCAGGCCGGCCGCCGAAAGATGGCGATCGCGTCCCACCCCTCGGGGCAGGCTCGCCCGTGTCCAGCCGACCTACGTCTCTCCCCTGCCGCGGGCGATCGCTATCTCGCCGGTGCGGGCCATCTCCACCAGACCGAATGGCCGCACCAACCGCTCGAACGCGTCCACCTTGTCGCAGTCCCCGGTGACCTCCACCACCACCGTGCGTTTGGCGACGTCAACGATCTTGGCCCGGAAGATCTCGCACAGCTGCATCACCTCGGCCCGGTTCGCGCCATCCGCGGAGATCTTGAACAAGGCCAATTCGCGGGCCAGCGTTTCCCCCGGCTCGAGGTCGCGGATCTTGATCACGTTGATGAGCTTGTGCAGCTGCTTGGTGACCTGGTCGATGGGGTGCTTGGCGCCGTCGAGCGTCAGGGTGACGCGTGAGATCCGCTCGTCGTGCGTGGGGCCTACCGCCAGGGTGTCGATGTTGAAGCCGCGCCGCGCGAACAGCCCGGTGATGCGGGTCAGCACGCCCGGCTTGTTCTCGACCAGGATCGAGAGGATGTGCTTGCGTCCGGTGCGCAGCTGCCCGGCCGCCTCCAGCTGATCGAGCGAAAGCAGCTCCTTGGTGGCGGGCTCGCCCATCAGCCCACCATGTCGCGGGCCGGCTTGCCCGCGGGAATCATGGGGAAGGTGTTCTCCTCGCGCGTGACGCGCACGTCCACCAGCACCGGGCCGTCCATGGCCAGTGCCTCCTTGATTCCCGAGACCAGCGTGCGCTTGTCGCTGATGCGCATGCCGGCGGCCCCGTGGGCCTCGGCGAGCTTCACGAAGTCCGGCCAGGGGCCCATCTCCACGTGGCTGTAGCGCCCGTCCCAGAACAGCTCCTGCCACTGGCGCACCATGCCCAGGTAGCCGTTGTTCATGACGAACACCTTGACCGCGATCCCCTCCTGCGCACAGGTCGCGAGCTCCTGGGCGTTCATCTGCACGGAGCCGTCGCCGGCGACGCAGATCACGGTCTTGTCCGGGCAGCCGATCTTGGCGCCCATCGCGGCCGGCAGGCCGAACCCCATGGTCCCGAGACCGCCCGAGTTGATCCATTGCCGCGGCCGCGCGAAGTGAAAGTACTGCGCGGTCCACATCTGGTGCTGGCCGACATCGCTGGAGACGATCGCGTCACCGCCGGTGGCCTCGTACAGCGCCTCGATCAGGTACTGCGGCTTGATCTCGCTGTCCGACGTGTCCTGATACCCGAGCGGGTGGCGCTTCTGCCAGGACCGGATTCGCGACCACCACTCGTCCAGACGGGAGGGCTCCGCACCCAGCGCGCGGTAGGCGGCAGTGAGGCGTGGCAGCACGTTGTGCGCGTCGCCGACGATCGGAATGTGGGCGGCCACATTCTTCGAGATCTCGGCGGGATCGATGTCGATGTGAATGAATTTGGCGTGCGGCGCAAACTCATCGAGCTTGCCCGTCACGCGGTCGTCGAAGCGGGCCCCGATCGCACAGATCAGGTCAGCCTCGTCGATCGCATAGTTGGCCGCCCGCGTACCGTGCATGCCGAGCATCCCGAGCCATTGCTCGTGCGGCGCGGGAAACCCGCCCAGCCCCATCACCGTGCAGGTCACCGGGAAGCCGTCGGAGGTGGCGAATTCAACAAGCTCCTCCGCCGCCCCCGCGCTGATCACCCCCCCGCCCGCGTAGATCACGGGACGACGTGCGTTCGCCAGGGCCTTCGCCGCCAGCCGAATCTGCTTCTGATTGCCCTCGGTCGTGGGCTGATAGCCCGGCAGGCGGATGTCGCTCACCGGCTCGTAGGTGATATCGGCCCTGCTCAGGTCCTGCGGGATGTCCACCACGACAGGCCCCGGACGACCCGTCCGCGCGATGTGGAACGCCTCGTGCACCGACCGCGGAATCTCCAACGGATGCTGGATCAGAAAGCTGTGCTTGACGATCGGCATCGTGATGCCGATCGTGTCGGCCTCCTGAAAGCCGTCGGTGCCAAGCAGCTCGGTGCGTACCTGCCCCGTGATGAACACCACCGGGACCGAGTCCATCATCGCGTCGCAGATCGGGGTAATCAGGTTGGTGGCACCCGGGCCGCTCGTCGCGAGCGCAACGCCGACGCGCCCGGTGGCCTTGGCATATCCCTCGGCGGCGTGTCCGCCACCCGCCTCATGCCGAACCAGGATGTGGCGGATGCCCGCGTCGAAGAAAGCGTCGTAGGTGGGCAGGTTGGCGCCACCGGGGAGTCCGAAGACCACCTCGACACCTTCCGCCTTGAGACATTCCATGAGGGCGTCGACTGCACGCATGGGGCGGCCGAGTGTAGCCGTCGCGCGAACTGGCCCTGACGCCCTCCTGGGCTAGGCAGCCCTGCGCCGCATTTGCGCGGTAGGAGCGAGCGCGCGATCCGGGAACTCGAGCTCGGTTCCGCAGGTGGTGCAGAGCGCGTCGTGGAGCTTGACGATCCGCCCGCACGCCGGGCACTGGCGGCGTAGCTCGTGGTGCTCGGAGCGAGAGAAGATCGCCGCCAGCAGGCCGAAGACGGGCACCGCGCCGGAGATCAGGAACCAGAGCCAAAACGAGGAGCCCTTGCCGCGGCCGACGAGGCCCCCGGCGAACCCAAACAGCACGGCGATGCCGACGTAGCCGAGGTCCTGAATCTAAAACCCCTCTACCAGAGGATCGTCTTTAGTCCCCAGATAATCCCGACCACGACCACGGCGATCACGGCGCCCCAGAAGATCGTCATCAGGAGCCCGACGACCAGGTGGATGACCAGCGCCGCTACCGCAATCGCCACCAGCCCCACCGCCGCGCGGCGGAGGATCGGCGAATGGCCGGGCGCGTGCTCGATCTCAGTTGTCTGCATGTCAACAAGCGTAGCGCGTCCGCGCCGGGCCAACCGCGGCTTTCAGGGCGACGCGCGCGGGCTCGCCGAGGCGGCGCCGGAGACGCCAGCGGGCGCCGCAGAAGGCCACGTTCGCGAGTGTGGCGAAGCCGGTCTCATCGGCTCGTAGGGCGAGCAGCAGATGCGCGATGCGGTCTGCTCGTGGCAGTGCCAACTCCGTGGGCTTGACGCAATAGCAGTGGACGCGCCGAGCGCCCGGCCTGACCAGCACGGCGCCGGCCTCGCCGAGCAGCCAGACGCCCAGCGATCCATGCTCGAGCACCAGCCCTGTGCGCGCGAGGAGGTCCCTGGCGCGATGGTCCAGCAGGTCACCCAGTAGCCCTAGCGCCGTCCGCTCAGCCCGCTCGCCACCCGTTCTCTGGTCCGCGTGCTCGTCGCGGTTTTTCAGCGTCGCCGCACCCTTCGCCGCGTACAGCTCGGGGATGATCCAAGCCTGCGCCAGCGCCAGCAGGACAATGGGCGCCAGCAGCGGCTTGAGCGCCGCGACCAAGGTGGTCATGGCCAGGAACGGCACCGTCTGCGCGGTCGTGGTGGCCAGCCACAGGCGCTCGGTTCGCCGTAGGGTCGCCGGACTCGTCCGCGGCCGCCACCAGACCGCGGCCAGTTCAGGCAGATCCCCCGCTTGGGCTGTGCGGGGCGCGGCTCCGGGTACGGCGCCCGGCACAGTCGGGGCTAGCCGCCAGCGATCGGCCGTCGCAGGATCACCAGCGAGGCGTCGAGCGGCAGCTCGCGCACGTGCTCAGCCTCACCTTCGCCCTGCGAGACGACCGCGTAGTAGCCATTGTCGAGCTCGGCATTGAACGCCGCGACGGCTGCCTCCACGGCTGCGGGATCCTGGACATTCCACTCCGCGACGGTGGTGTGCCCGGTCTGGTCCATCCGGATGAGGCGGGACATGTGGGAGACCTCCTGGGACGTGGGTGCCGGGAATGCTACGCCAGCGGCTAACTGCTGCCCAGGCGCTCCAAAATCATGCGCCTGACCTCGCCGCCGTCCGCGCGGCCCTTGGTCTCTCGCATCACGTGTCCGACCAGCGGGCCGATCGCCTTCATGTTGTTGGCGCGCACCTGCTCGGCGGAGGCCGGGTCGCTCGCGATCGCCTGGTCCACGAGCGCTGCCAGCTGACCGTCCCCGTCCGTCAGCGCAAGCAGCCCCTCGCGCTCCGCGATCGTGTCGGGCGCTTCACCGCTCTCGACCATGCGCGTTAGCACGGTGCGCGCGGCGTCGCGGCTGATGCGCCTGTCCCTCACCATCGCCGCGAGTGCGGCCAGGCTCTCGGGAGCAACGCGAGAGCTCGCCGGATCCGGACCCTCGATGCGCTCGAGGAGGAGGGGGATCCAGTTGGCGAGGTCGGGCGCTGGTGCGGTTTTTCCTGCCGCCAGCACGCGCTCGAAGTAGTCGCCAAGCTCTCGCCGGAAGGCGAGGTACTCGGCGCGTGACTCCGCTCAGCCCGAGCTCGTGCTCGAACCGCTGCGCCCGCTCGGTGGGGAGCTCGGGCAGCTCGGCGCGAGCCGCCTCGAGCAGCTCGTCGGAGACCTCGAGTGGCATCAGGTCGGGCTCGGGGAAGTAGCGGTAGTCGTGCGCCTCCTCTTTCGAGCGCAGCGAGGTGAGCTGACCGCTGGCCGGGTCGAAGTGGAGCGTCTCTTGGAGCACTTCACCACCGGCGCGGATCAGCTCAAGCTGCCGCCCGAGCTCGGCGCGCAGGCCGCGCTCGAGAAAGCGGAAGGAGTTCATGTTCTTGAGCTCGGTCTTGGTGCCGAGCGTGTCCGACCCTGCCGGACGCACGGAGACATTGGCGTCGACGCGCAGCGATCCCTTGGACATGTCGACGTCGGACACGCCCAAGGTCCTGAGCGTCGCCCGCAGCAGCGTCAGCCACTCCCGCACCTGCTCGGGGGAGCGGAGATCCGGCTCGGTCACGATCTCCACCAGCGGCGTGCCGCAGCGGTTGAAGTCGACCACGGAGCGCTCGGAGCCGTGGATCCGACCGCTCTGGGAAAGGTGCTCCAGCTTGGCGGCATCCTCCTCGAGGTGGGCGCGCTCGATCCGCACCTCGCCGAGCCGCCCGTCGACACACAGCGGCTCGTCGTACTGGGAGATCTGGTACCCCTTCGGGCTGTCCGGATAGAAGTAGTTCTTGCGGTGAAACAGCGACCGCCGGGCGATCTCCGACCCGAAGGCGAGGCCGATCATCACCCCGAAGCGGACCGCGCGCTCGTTGACCACTGGCAGCGCCCCCGGCAGTCCCAGGCACACCGGACAGGTACGGGTGTTGGGTTCCTCCCCGAAGGACAGCTCGCAGCCGCAGAACATCTTCGTCCGGGTGGAGAGCTGCACGTGCACCTCGAGGCCGATCACCGCCTCGTACGCGGGCAAGGGTGGCGCCCCGCTAGGCAAGCGCCGACCTCCCGTCGAAGCCGATCGCGCGCTCGAGCGCATAAGCGGCCTCCAGTAGGCGGTTCTCCGAGAAGGCCGGACCAGCGAGCTGTAGGCCGACCGGCAGGCCCTCGCTCAGGCCGCAGGGGATCGAGATCGCTGGCGTGCCTGCGAGTGACATCGGCACCGTGCAGAAGTCGTTGAGGTACATCTGGAGCGGATCGTCGAGCTTCGCGCCCAGCTCGAATGCCGTCCACGGGCTGGTCGGCGTGATCAGGAAGTCGAAGCGCGCGAAGACCTCCTTAAAGTCCTCCGCGATCCGCGTCCTGACCTTCTGCGCGGCCCCGTAGTAGGCCTCGTAGTAGCCGCTCGAGAGCGCATACGTGCCGAGCATGATCCGGCGCTTTACCTCGCGGCCGAAGCCGGCGACTCGCGTGCGCGCATACATCTCGCCCAGGCCCGCCTCGCCGTCCACGCGCAAGCCGTAACGCACGCCGTCGTAGCGAGCGAGGTTGGCCGACGCCTCCGCTGGGGCGATCACGTAGTACGCAGAGAGCGCGTGCGGCGCGTGCGGAAGTCGACAGGGCTCGATGCTCGCGCCGAGATCCCGCGCGAGCGTGAGCGCCTCCTCGAAGCGCTCTCGGACTCCCGGCTCAACGCCACTGTCCGAGCCGGTCAGCTCCTCGGGGACGCCCAGGCGGATCCCCCGGAGATCCTCGCTGGTCGGCCGCGTGATCGTCTCGGGATGTGTGACCGAGGTCGAGTCACGGGTGTCCCGTCCCACCATGTGCGCGAGCAGTAGGGCCGCATCCGTCACGTCGCGGGTCAGCGGGCCGGCCTGATCCAGCGAGGAGGCAAAGGCGATCATGCCGTAGCGCGAGCACGTCCCGTAGGTCGGCTTGACCCCCACGATCCCGCACAGCGAGGCCGGCTGGCGAATCGAGCCGCCGGTATCCGTGCCGATCGCCCAGGGCGCCAGTCCGGCCGCTACGGCCGCTGCGCTCCCGCCCGAGGAGCCACCGGGAACACGCGCGCGATCCCATGGGTTGAGCGCGGGACCGAAGGCCGAGTTCTCGGTCGACGATCCCATCGCGAACTCGTCCTGGTTGGTCTTGCCGAGCAGCGGCGCGCCGGCGTCGCGCAGCCGCTGCACCACGGTCGCCGTGTACGGGGGCCGGTAGCCCTCGAGGATGCGAGAGCCGGCTTGACTGGGAGCCCCCTCAGTACAGAAGAGGTCCTTGACGGCCACCGGGACACCGCCCAGGGGAGTGCCCTGAGCCGGCGGCTCGGCCTCCCGCGCGTCGGCCACCCACGTGAAGGCGTTGAGGTCGTCGGCCGCGGCGCGCTCGCGGTATGCCTCAAACAGCTCGCTCGGCTCGAGCTCTCCCGCGCGGACGCGCTCAGCCGCCTGTGCCGCCGTGAGCTCGACGATCGGGCTGCTCATCCTGTTGCGCCGGGGCTGGGCACGCCGAAGCCACCGCGCACAGCCTCGGGCGCGCTCGCGAGCACGACGTCGCGCGGGAGGCAAGGTTCGGGTTTGTCGGCCCGCAGCGGCGCGGGGACGTCCACCACGTGCGAAGTGGGCGGCACGCCCTCCAGGTCGAGCTCACGGATCTTCTCGACGTGATCGAGCACGCGGGAGAGCTCGCCGGCCATGCGTTCGAGCTCTTCCTCGCTCAGCTCGAGCTGCGCGAGCCGGGCGACGTGCAGAACTTGGCCACGATCTAGCATCTCGAGCCGATTCTAGGTGGACCACGAACCTCAGATCTCGCCCGCGCTGTACCGCGCGGGAAGCGGCGAACCACTCGTCCTGCTGCATGGCTTCATGAGCACCTGGCGCCAGTGGCGGCCCGTGCTGGCAGATCTCGTGCCCTTCTTCGAGGTGGTCGCACCCACGCTCGCGGGTCACTACGGCGGCCCTCCCTACGAGGAGCGCGCGAACACGATCGCCGCCGCGGGCGACGCGACCGAGCGGCTGCTCGACGAGCTGCAAGTGGATCGCGCGCATCTGGTTGGGAACTCGCTGGGCGGGACGCTCGCGCTCGAGCTCGCCAAGCGCGGGCGCGCGCTCAGTGTGGTCGCGCTTGCTCCCGGCGGGGGCTGGGGGCACGACAACGACGAGGGGCGGCGCCTAGCCGGCCTGTTCGCCCGTCAACGGCGGCTTGCGCGAGGGTTCGCGCCAATCGTGCCGACGGTCATCCGGCACCCCCTGCTGCGTCGACTCGCCCTGCACGACGTCATGTACCACGGCGAGCTTGTGCCGCCGGCTGACACGCTCGAGATGATGCGCGCGGCGCTCGGCTGCGCTGTGTTCCCGCGGGTTCTGGAGGCCCTGATGGCCGGTCGAGGGCGGCTCGAGGGCTTGGACGAGGTCGCCGCGCCGACGCTAGTCGCCTGGCCCCGCCACGACCGCATGCTGCCGATGGCGAACCACGCTGATCGCTTCCGTACCGAGATCCCCGGAGCTGAGTTCCGGGTGCTAGAGGGCGTGGGGCACGTCCCCAGTTGGGACGATCCACAGCTCGTGGCCGAGGTGATCCGCGAATTCGCCGAGCGGCACGCGGAGGCTCGAACTAGAGCGTGATCGTCTCGAGCTCGCCGAGCGCGGCGGGCTCGGTTCCGCCCTCCTGGCGCATCGAGGCATAGCCACCAGCGGCGGTCACCAAGGCGCCCATAAGGCCCAGGCGGGTGGACCTGACGTCGTCGGGGCGCGCGCTTGCGCTTCGCGCGAGCATGGCGATCGTGCTGACGCCCCCCAGCACGGTGACGAGCACGCTTAGCGCGACGGGCAGCGCCGGAGCGCGACGGGTCGCCTGAAAGTAGGCCAGAGCGACGCCATTCACTCCGGTGACCGCCAACAGCCCACCCACGACTGGCTGCCGGCTGCCCCCGGGGGTGCATAGCAGGAGCGCGCCACCAGCCCCGGCAATCACCTCGCCGGTGCGGAGGCGCCTCAGCGCCTCGGAGAGGCCCAGCTCCTGACTCATACCGGAGCGCTGGCCTGCATTCGCTTGAGCAGCACCCGCGCGTCGTGGTCGGAGACCGGCCGGATCTGTCCCTGGAACGCCAGGCGCCAATGCTCGGCCGGCCACTTGCGAATGTGCTCCAGCTCGTCGATCAGCGGCGCGGCGAGGACCCATTCAGGCTCCTCGAGGACCATCTCTGGCGAGGTCTCAAAGCGCCACGGGTAAGCGTCCGCCTTCCCTGGCTTCCCGGGCCAGAGCTTGGTGCGATCCTCGTACAGGTCTCCGTCGACACGGATCGCGGCGGCGAATGCCATCACCCGGGTCAGGTAAAGCACGATCCTGTCCCCGACCTCGATCTCGAGCGCGCGGTTGCGGTTGCGCTCCTTCAGGCCGATGACCGCAAAGTTATGCTCCTTGGTCGCCTCGTAATTCTCGGGCGAGCCGGTGAGGATCCAGGTGCGGGGCACCGAGCGGATCCTAGTCCTGGGGATTTCGCTGCATCCGTGCCGCCTGCACGGTGTTGCGCAGCAGCATTGCCGGGGTCATGGGCCCGACGCCTCCGGGCACGGGTGTGATCAGGGCAGCCCGTTCGGCTACGGAATCGAAGTCGACGTCACCGACGAGGCCATCCTCGGTGCGGTTGATGCCCACGTCGATCACCGTGGCCCCCGGCTTGACGTACTCGGCGTCGATCAGGCGGGGAACCCCGACGGCCGCGATCACGACCTCCGCGCGCGCGCAGACGGCGGCCAGATCCCGGGTCCGTGAGTGGCACATGGTTACGGTCGCATTGCGGTGCTGAAGCATCATCGCCACCGGGCGGCCCACGAGATTGGAGCGCCCGATAACGACGACGTCAGCCCCTTCAAGCACCACGGCGTGGCGGTCGAGAAGCTCAAGGATCCCCGTGGGAGTGCACGGTCTAAGCCCAGGAAGGTTTTGGAGCACCCTGCCTGCGCTGACCGGCGTGAGGCCGTCCACGTCCTTCTCCGGCGCGATCTGTGCGGTCAGCGTCGCGCCGTCCAGCCCCTCGGGCACGGGTAGCTGCAACAGGATGCCGCTTACCTCCTGGTCGCGATTGCACTCGTCGATCACGCCCGCCACCTCCGCCTGCCCCACGTCAGCGGCCAGCTGGCGGTGATGGTCGGCGATCCCCACCTCCTCCGAGACCCGTCGCTTGTTGCGGACGTAGATCTCGGAGGCGGGGTCGTCGCCCACGAGGATCGTGGCGAGTCCCGGGCGCCGGCCGGTCTCCGACACGAGTTGCCCGACCTCGCGCGCGACTTGCTCGCGGACGCTGGCTGCCGCAGCCCGGCCATCGATGATGCTCGCAGTCACCAGGCGGGACCCTAAAGGAACGAGTGCGGCTAACGCAGTCGGTGCTTGAGCGACTCCACCGCGCTGACGGCCGAGCGCAGGCGGCCCTCGGGGATCGCGCCCCGGCGCGCGGCCGCCAGCAACTCGGTGTAGGCGGAGGCCGATTGTCCCTCGGCATCCGCGTACAGCGCCAGGTCGAGGCCGGCATTGATGGCATGCGTCGCGGGGGCCGGCTCGCCTGCGAATGACGGCGTCTCGAGGGCGTCGCTGATCGTGAGATGGCCGGATTGGCCAAGTGCCGTCGGCAGCTCACGGTTGTAGATCTCCGGCGACATCACGGCTGGCGCGGATCCGGACAGCGTCGGGTAGACGGCGCTCGAGACCATCACCAGTGCGTTCGGAGATGCCCCGCAGCGGCGGTAGGCCGCGTAGTCGCTGCGCAACTCAGCGGCCGGCGCATCGATCGCCACCCGCTCCGTGTCCGTGTCGCCGGTGGCGCGACCGAGCCCCGGAAAGTGCTTGAGCGTGTAGGCGATCCCCGCCGAGGCCAGCCCCCGGGCAAACGCACAGGCGCGCGCGGCGACGATATCCGGGTCGGAACCGAAGGATCGCGTGCCCAGGAAGGAGCCGGGCACTCGCTCGACGTCGGCCACCGGAGCGAGATCCACGTTGATGCCGAGCGAGCGCAGCAGTCGGCCTGCTGCCGCCCCTTGTTCCTCGGCGACGGCTGTCGAATCCATGTCGGCCGGTGCCAAGGTCGGCGGGCCGGGAACGCGGTTGACCTCTCCTCCCTCCTGGTCGGTCATGACCAGCAGCGGGGGATTGCCGCCCCGGCGTGCCGCCCGTTGCAGGTCCGCAATCGCCTGCCGAGTGGCGCTCAACCCCGCCGCGGTGTTGTCCGCGAACAGGATCACCGCCCCCAGCTTGCCCGCGCGGACGCGTGCCAAGAACGAAGCGTCCGGCCTGGGCCCGGCGTAGCGGCCGACGATCAGCTGGCCAACGATGCGCGGCAGGTCTGGGCGAGCGCGCTCCGAGCTCCGCGCGGGCGCCGCAGCGGTCTTCCCAGGTGTCCGTGGCTTGGTGGCACTTGCGTGGTGCTCCCGCCGCGGCTTCGAGCCGGACGAACCCGTTGTCACGACGCCGATCGTGACACCGAGCGCGGCGGCGAGGACCACCATGACGGCAAGGGCCGCCCGGCGCCGGGCCCGATACTTTTGCGAAGCATTCAGAGGAGCCGGGACGCTATCGCTCACCGCGGGCGATTTGCCCGCCAGTCGCTATATGCGGCCTCTCGGGTTGACGGCCCCAGTAAGCTGACTGCGCTGCATTGAGCAGCCTTACAAACGCCACGGGCATCGGTGGCGACAGCCCGCAGGGGGGCGCAATGTTTCATTTTGGTCGGATGTGGTTCGGCGACCTCGCGTGGGCGGCGAAGATAGCTGCGGTCGCAGCGCTCGGCGCAAGTGCCGTGGGGGCCCTGGCGGTGCTGCCGGTCTCCGCCGCGGCGGCAAGCAGGACGTCCCCGGGCGGTCGTGAGCTTCGGACCTCGCCGCAAGGGGTCACGATCGACCCAGCGCCATCGGTCACGATCAACACACAGGCCCGTGACGGTACTGGGATTTCGATCGAGGGCCCGACGCCTGAGTTCGACGCGTTCTATCCGGGCGATCCAGGCAAGTGGCTGCACATCGTGGTCCTGAACAGAGCCGACCTCGCGCTCGTCTCGAACACCAGCTACGACTGCCCGCAGGCAACCGAGCACCCGCTCCCGGGGGACGTCGGCCCGCTCAAGCCCTGCATCGACAAGGTAAAGGCCGATCTGGCCAAGCTCGAGAACCGCGACCACACGAACCTGGTGATTGCGACCTCCCAGTACGACGGCAAGAACGCCGACGGCCAGCCGCCGGTCGGCATGTCCGCCGCGCTGGGCCCGTCGCTGGGGATCGCGCCGTGGGATTGGTGGCGCAGCGACTACCGAGTGCTGCGGGGAACCTACTCGGCGGTCGGCATTCCCGGCCAGAAGAAGCTGGGCAGTGAGATGATCGGCGAGCAAGCGGGCCCGGGGTCCGGGAGCCTGCTCGACAACCTGGTCCGCGACAACGAGGGCAGCTACGGCCTGGTCCCGGGGGAGCAGGTGGAGTTCGACACCCAGGCCCAAGGATCGGACGCGAAAACGAACGTGATTCGGGTCGGCGACAAGCTCTACCGCTATGAAGAGCCGCCGCAGAACATGAACGGGTTCATGGTGCTGATAGTGGACGCGCAGACTCTCGAAGCCAAGCAGTACTTCTTCCATGCTGCCGACTACGAGAAAATGACGGCCACTCTTCGGGCGGTCAACAGCGCCGCTGGGCCGTTTGGGCGGCCGAAGCTTGTGATCGTCGCCAGCCGCGGTGAGCTGCGTGATGGAAGGGATGTGCCCCCACTGGCCGACCAACTCACCGCAGACGGCGGTACGCGTACCCGGTTCATGGATGCGATCTGGCGCAGCAAAGTCAATGCGCCCTACTCCTACACGCTGGTCGGCGAGACGGGTCTGGGACCCGGTCGCGGCCTGGAGGCGATTGGCGGGCCGAAGAGCGGCAGCGATCTGAACACCGTGCCGCTAAGAGGGACGCTGGCGCGGACCGGCCGCTACTACGCCTTCACGACGCAGGGTGCCGACAACGCGTTTTCGCAGACAGCCCGCGGCGACGTCTTCACCGGCGCCACCCAGCTGCTGCAGACCGTCGGCATCACGCAAGATGATTGGCCCGATAATGGCTACCCGGAGCGGACGGCAGCGGTCCAGTACCTAGGCGAGCAGGTGCTGGGCACCAAAGACCCGCGGACGCAGTATTGGACCATTCCCTGGAACGCGGACAAATGGGACACGATCTCGGCCGAGATCGCCGGTCAGTCATATCCATCGACCAAAGCATTCGGGCCCAAGGCCTTCAGCTGGGCGAAGACCGAGCTGGAGCAGGAGATCTACTGGCTGAACAGCGAACACGAGTATCTGGATGACCGGGCAAAGCCGTTCAACGAGGCCACTTTGAAGAGCTGGGCCGAGCTTCAAACGATCGCAACTGAGATCGACAAGGAGGTCAAGGCTCCCGATCAGACGACGAAGGCACAGGCGGCAGCGGTGGTTGATTTTGCGGTCGATCTGGGCAAGGAGGTGCCACTTGTCGGCAAGGCGATCGCGGCCGAGGTCGCGATGTACAAGCTCGCCACCGAGTATGCGACGATCGGTGGGGAGCCCGTGGAGGATCCATACCCCGTGAAGGCGGCCAAGGTCGGCAAGGCGCTGGTGGACCGGATGACCGCCGCCGAGCACTATCTCTCGACCGAGGTGCCCGAGGTGATCTCAAGCAACTACGAGAAGCTGAAGATCGTCGGATCGTGCGGATCTCCGCTGGTTCGGGAGCAAGCCGCCTGCCCGTTCAAGGCGAGCGACTGGCAGTACACAAGCCTCGATCAAACACACGCCGGTGAGGGACTGCTGCGCGGCTCAGAGGTGGCGGCCTATGGCGCGCTGCTGCCGGCGAAGTACGGAGCCTGGCGACTGCCAGTCAGCCGGCACAAGGAGGCCAACAAGAAGTACGCAGGACGTGTGTTTTTGCAGTGCTTCTACCCCTTTGCCGACGAGCCTGGGTCGGGGCAGGTCGCCGTCCCGCAATCCGCGTTCGAAAACGACGCCGACTACCAGATCACCGCGCTCGGCTATCTGACGGGGCAGGGCACGCTCAAAGAGAGATGGGAGATGAATGTCCCGCGTACCAGCATCACGAACCCCTTGTTCGGAAGCGGTTCCGGCGAGCTGGAAGTCAACAAGGAAGAGTTCTTCTCCCAATTCTTCCCGAGCCCGGACCCGCTGGCGCACTATCCCGAGCGAGATACCGTGACCGGGTGGGACCTGAATCTCTGTCAGTAGGCCGGCCCAGAGGCCTGACCTCTACCGCTTCGAGATCGGCGCGACCTCTGCCAGCAGCTTGCGCTCCGAGTGATCGGAGGCGAAGCGGATCACGACGATTCCGCCTGGCTCGATCCCGGTGACGACGCCGTCGCCGAATGATGGGTGGACGACATCGTCGCCCAGCCGGTAGGCCGCTGGCGGAGCCTCGGTCCTCCCCACTCCCCGGTCTTCGCGCCTGGCCGCACCCGACCAGGAGATCGCGCGCGGCCGCGGAGGGAGCTCCTCGCGATCGGTGAGCTCCACGGGTATCTCGGAGACAAAGCGGCTGCGGATCCCGTAGCTGCGCGTCCCGAATACCCCTCGCGAGCGGGCGGAGGTCATGTACAGATCGCGCTCAGCGCGGGTGATGCCCACGTAGCAGAGGCGCCGCTCTTCCTCGAGGCTTCCCTCCTCGAGCGAGCGCGAGTGCGGAAAGACGCCCTCCTCGCACCCGATCATGAACACGATCGGGTATTCGAGGCCCTTGGCATTGTGCAGCGTCATGAGCGTCAGCAATCCACCATCGTCGGTGCGCTCGTCGGCGTCGGAGAGCAGCTGGATCTGCTGCAGGAACACCGCGAGCGGGCTGCTCTCCCCGCCGTCGTTCCCGGCGGCGCCTTCCTCGGCGGCGGGTGAGGCGTCGAACTCGGCGGCCACGTTCTCGAGCTCCTCGAGGTTCTCGATCCGCCCCTGGGCCTCGATCGTGCGCTCGGCCCCGAGCGCCTCGAGATAACCCGTCTCGCGCAGGACCGCCTGAACCAGGGGCGCGAGCTCGGAGCCCGACTCGGCGCGCTCGCGCAGTTCCGCCATGGTGTTCATGAAGCGCCTGAGCGCCTTGATCGCCGCGGGCCCGAGGTCCGGCACCTGCTCAGGCGCCGCAGCGACGTCCCAGATCGACATGCCGGTGGTGTTGGCGAACGCCAGGAGCCGGGACACCGAAGTGCTCCCGATCCCCCGTCGCGGCGAGTTGACGATGCGCGTGAAGGCGCCCGCGTCCTGGGGATTCACCAGGGAGACCAGGTACGCGATCGCATCCTTGATCTCGGCCCGCTCGTAGAACTTCGTTCCGCCCACCACCTGGTAGGCGATCCCAACTCGCACCAAGCTGTCCTCGAGCACACGGGACTGGGCGTTGGTGCGGTAGAAGACGGCCACCTCCGAGGGCGAGGTCCCCTCGTCGGAGAGCCGCTCGACCTCGCCCACGACGAACCGCGCTTCGGCGTGCTCGTCGTCGAGCTCCCGCACCTTGATTGGGTCTCCCCGGCCGAGCTCGGTCCAGAGGTGCTTTGGCTTCTGCGCGCGGTTATGCGACATGACCGCGTTTGCCGCGTCCAGGATGGTCTGCGTCGAGCGGTAGTTCTGCTCAAGCTTGACGACGTGCGCATCCGGATAGTCGTCGGTGAAGGTGAGAATGTTCTGGATGTCGGCCCCGCGGAAGGAGTAGATCGAGTTGTGGGTGGCGATTCCGTTGGCGATGAAGTTGTGAGTGCCTTCGATATCGAGGTCGTAGACGGGCACGTCGAGCTTCACCCACTCGACTGACTCGACCACGTCGTAGCCGCCCCGGTCATCGAACATGACCATTCCCGGGCGAACTGACGAAGCATGGGTGAATGGCAGCGAGTTGCCCATTGACGCGCCGTCATTGACGCCGAGACGGGCCACTGGAGCTATGCATACCTCCCGCAACGACTGCGATATCTGCTCCGAGATCCGGTGGATAGTTCCCAGGTCGCTGTGGGCCATCTCGAAGCGCCAGCCTGTGGAGCCGCGCCGGGCCGGACGCACGCTGAAACCCTGCGCTTCCAGAGTGCGCCGGCCTTCCTGGTCGTAGCCGAGGAGCGCCATGCGGTGTGACGGAGACCGTCCACGACGGTCTCCGCACAGCGCGATCGCCAGCCTCCGTCTGCGTACTTCCGTTCTAGTGAAGGTGCCGGGGCGGAAATGCGGCCTGTCGAACGAGAGTCCTTGGTCGCGGAGCAGTCGCTGCCCACCGGCACTGGTGTCGTGGACTTGGAAAAGACGGTCCAGCAGCGCCTGATTGCCAACCAGGGAGTTTCCATCGGCGGCGTGACGCTTACGCGCCCGGAAGGAAAGAGTCGGCAACCCGTAAGAAACGGCGAGCAGTGCCTCCGCATAACGGGCTTCGGCCTCCGAGCTGTAGGTCCCAATTACCCATGCCGCGTCGCCCGCCTCCTGCCGTGTCCGGTAGGCCACCCCGACTACTGGTTTTCGCTGGCGGTTGGTGTACGTCCGCGATGTTCCGACTCGGAAGCCGCGATCGCGTCGCCACATTAGGTACGTCATGTACAGCTGCGGCGTCCTGCCGAGCATGAACCCGGCGAAGTGCGTGTGCTCGGGCGTACTCACGATTCGCCGGCCCGAGCGGGTGGTTATGGCGATCCCGTCCGACCGGTTGGAACGGTGCACACGAAGTACCCGTGCGGGACGCATGTCCCCGCTGCCGTAGTTCGAGAGCACAAAATCTCCGGCAGCCACCTCCTCGATTGGACGCTTGCTTCCGTACCCCATCGTCACGAGGGTGCCCTCCACCAGACACTGCGCATCGTCGCCCACCACCATCACGTTGCGCCGCTCGGAGGTGAGCAGTTTCAGCCAGCGATACTGGGCGTGGTTGGTGTCCTGATACTCATCCACCAACACGTGGCGAAAGCTGGCCATGTAACGATCGCGGACCTCCTGGAACATCGTGAGCACGTCGACCGCGCGGAACAGCAGGTCGTCGAAGTCCATCGCGTTCATGCGGTGTAGCTCGCGCTCGTAGCGGCGGTAGACCTCGGCCACGGTGCCTTCGAAGAACGAGCCCACGATCTGGCCGTAGCCGTCCGCATCGATCAGCTTGTTCTTGGCGTCGGAGATCTGCGACTGGACCGCGGCGGGCGTGAACCGCTTCGGGTCGATGCCGAGATCGTCAAGGCAGCGCTTGACGAGCCGCCGTGAGTCCGCCTGGTCGTAGATCGTGAAGCGACGGGTGTAGCCGAGCCGGTCCGCATGAGCGCGCAGCATGCGCGCGCAGGCGGCGTGAAACGTCATCACCCACATCGTGCGCACGCGGCCGCCGACGAGCAGCTCGACGCGCTCGCGCATCTCCGCTGCCGCCTTGTTGGTGAAGGTGATCGCGAGAAGCTCGTTCGCGCGCGCCGCCTCCGTGGCGAGCAGATAGGCGATGCGGTGCGTGAGCACGCGGGTCTTGCCCGAGCCCGCGCCGGCCAGGATCAGGAGGGGGCCCTCGCCGAAGGTGACAGCCTCGCGCTGGGGCCCGTTGAGGCCGCCGAGCAGCGCCTCGAGATCCGTCGTCATCTGGGGCATCTACGCGCTCAACGGTAGCGAGCGCCGGCGTCGTCAAAGCGGCCCTCCCGCGCCGCCCACCGCGCCGGCATCCTCCCCATCGGGCAAGCTCTCCTCGCATGGGAGACGTCCTGGGTGAGCTGCGTTCAGCATGTGCCGAGGTGGCCCGCCGCGCGCGCCACGTGACGATCCGCCGAGAGGTGATCGGCGGATACGCCGGCTCGCTACCGCTCTCGCTCGCCCCCGCCTCCCCCGATCCCGAGGCGCACCTGCTCGCGGGCCCGTCTGAGGAGCTTGCGGCTTTCTGGCTGACGCTCGATGCGGTCAACTTCGGGTCGGGCTGGTTCCCCACGCTGCGCAAGCGCCCAGGCCGCTCGGGCTACTCCACGATCGCCATGGGCATCCGCGATCGCTTTCGGGCGCCAGGGCCGTGGAGCGCCGAGGAGCTTGAAGCGGCGTGCGCGTCCGAGCTCGCGACCGTGCTCGGACAGGACCCCGCCCACGAGCTCATGGCGCTGTTCGCGGATTCGCTCCGGGACTTGGGTACCCACGTCGGGCATGATCACGGTGGCCGTTTCGCTGCCGTGGCAGAGGCCGCGGACGGCTCAGCGGCGCGGCTCGTGGACACGCTGGCTCACTGGCGCTGCTTCTCGGATTCCTCGGTGTATGACGACATCAGCGTGCCGTTTCTCAAGCGCGCCCAGATCGTCGCTGCCGACCTCGCGCTGGCGGGCGTCGCGCAATTCGACGATCTCGACCGGCTCACGATGTTCGCCGACAACCTCGTGCCGCACGTGCTGCGGCTCGACGGCCTGCTGCACTTCGCGCCGGATCTACTGGAGCGGATCGAGCGGGGCGAGCTGCTCGAACACGGCTCAGCGCCGGAGGTCGAGATCCGAGCCTGCGCCGTGCACGCGGTGGAGTTGATCGTGCAGTCACGGGGCGGCGACGTCGGCGCCGCCGAAGTGGATCGGCTGCTCTGGCACCGCGGACAGCAGGCGCGCTACAAGTCCCAGCCCCGCCACCGCTCACGGTGTACGGCCTACTGAGCGCGGATTTCGCTCCCTCGGAAAGTTGTCCGTCCCTGGCCCGGTCCTCAGCGCCCGATGGCTCTGAGCCGCTCAGCGCGCTTGCGCGGGATTTCCGCGGCGCCCTCCTCGCCCACCAGCAGCTCGGCGTGCAGCGTGCCGCTCAGACGGAGATCGAGCGCGGGGAAGCTCTCGTCCGCTGCCGGTAGAGGGTCAAGCGCAATGACCGTGGTCTCGCCGCCCAGCGGCTCGGACGCGGTCGCGATCACGGTGACCGAACCCCCCTCGACCAGGTTGCGCGCGGTGGCGAGCGCCCGGCGGGCGGCGTGCTCGTGGAGGCCGTCGAGCGTGTCGAGCAGGATCACCGCATCGCCTCCGCCCAGCGCGATCGCACGCACTTCGTCGATCGCGCCGTAGACCGCTCGATCGTGTGCGGAGGTCGGCGCCGCAAAGGAGAGCGCTTGGATGGGCGCAAACGCTCCGGCTTGCCACTCCCCGATCTCCTCTGGCCGCACTCCGACCAGTACCAGCATCACCCGCAAGTCCTCGCGCCCCTGAAGTCCTACCGCGATGCGGCGGAGCGTCTCGGTCTTACCGGCCCGGGAGGGTCCGACGATCGTCACCCGTGATCCCAGCCCAAACGGCGCCAGCGCCTCGATCGCGGCCAGAGCCGGATCGTCCAAACCGAGCCGCAAGGGCGAATCCGAGAACTTTGCGGCTGCCGCCTCGAACCGCGTCCTGTCGGAGGCCGGCGCCTCGGCGGGCTCAGCGGGCTTCTTGGGCTCGGTGGATGCGGCGGGCTCGTCGGCTTCGGGCTCGGTGGCGGTCGGGGCCTTCGGCGTCTCCGCCGAGGAAGTACGGGTCCGACCGCGCCGACGGCGCGACCTGCTCGGTGGCGGAGCTTCCGCTGGCTCGCCCCCTGCCTCTCCAGCCTCGCCGGTGCCGTCCGCGCCTTCCTGGCGGGCCAAAATGGCATCGATCAAAGGCTCGCGGCGCAACAGCCGGTAGCTGTCGATGGACAGCTCAGAGGCGATCGCATGGAGATCTGCGAGCGGGCTCTGCTCCAGAGCTTCGCGGTCGAGCACGGACATAGTCGCTCCTTGGCTTCGCTGAACAAACGCGGGCCACTGGCGGCCGCGAGGGCCAGTCAATCTAGCGTGCCGAGGGGCGCGCTCCCATTCGACCGCTTAACAGACCGCTAACGACCACCGTCATATGTTCGGCGGTGCAGGGGAGCACGAAAGGTAGGAGGATCACATGGACCGGATGCCTGACAGGACCGCCCCGATCGTGAGGCGGGGCCGCGTGCTGGCGACGGCAGCGGTGGCGGCGGCCGTCGCGGGGCTGGGCACGAGCGCCGCGCTGGCCGCGTCGCACGCTTCACTCTCGCTGAAGGGGAAGACGATTGTTCCGTACACCAAGGCGGACAGGCTGACGGGCGCGCTCTCGACCGGCAAGAAGGGCGTGCTGGTCGAGCTCCAGCAGCGCGTGTGGCCGTTCAAGCACTCATTCAAGACGGTCGCCAAGGCGCACACTCGCGCGCACGGGACCTACAGCTTCGAGCGACGCCCTTCGCTGGCGACCGTGTACCGGACCGTCGCCCCCAGAGCCCACACGACCAGTCGGACGCGCGCCGTGTACGTGGTCAAAGGCTTCAAGGCAATGGCCTGCGAGTACACGCGCCACGGTTACAGACACGCCGCCTGCGGGACGCAGAAGGTGCCGCCGGGCACGTACACGCTGCACGTCACCGTCGAGTGGTTCTACCCGGCGAGCGTTTTCGGCAAAGAGAAGGGCAAGCCCGTCTACACGTATTACGGCAAGCGCAACGGCAGCCGCAAGCCGCCCGGCACGCTGAGGCGGCAACGAACCATCCGCCAGCGTGCCAATGGGGCAACCAGCACCGTGTGGAGGTTCGTCAAGACCGTGACTGTGCCCAGGACAAGGTATTCCTGGAGCCTGAACGCGTGCACCAAGACGACCGAGCGGACCGACGGATTCGGCCTTCCGGGAGCCCCCGGCTCTCACATGTGCGGTGCAGCATCGATCCCCAACGAGTCGCCGAAGAAGCTCGGCTGAGAGGAGGAAGACAGATGCGAACGCCGATCCGCACAGGGAAGCGGACTTCTAACGCCATCGTGGGCGTGGGCTGCGCTCTCGTGCTCGTGCTTGGGTTTGCGGGCGCCTCGCTCGCGTCCAAGCCGACGCCCGGCGCGAAGTACAAGGGCAAAACTGATGAGAAGACGCCCGCCAGCTTCCGCGTCGCGAAGAGTGGGAAGAGGATCCCCTCGTACCTCTTCTACTTCTCCTACCGCTGCAGCAACGGTACGCACGGCCCAACCGCGTTCGGGAGCAACAAACAAACCAAGCCGATCCCCGTCGCCAAAAGCGGAACATTCGCACTGCGCGAAACGGTACGGCCACCGAGCGGCGGCGACCGGATCACGTTCACGATCCGCGGCGCCTTCGTGCACGCGGGCAAGCAAGCCAGCGGCTACTTCACCCAGCACATTCGCGGCAAAGGCGGGCTGACCTGCACGAGCGGCAGAGTGACGTTCAAGGTCCACCGCCTGTAGATCCCTACCTTCACCCGTGTGAGTCGCGGCCAGCGGGCAGACAGACAGCCCTCACCCCTGCTGCCAGCGCAGCTCGTCCGCGAGCCGCTGCGAGGAGGCCACCGCGGCCTCTCCGCTGAGCGCGGCGCGCACGGCGAGAAAATCGGCCACGTCAGCCACGTCGTGGACGCGCAGGATGTGCGCGCCCGCGTCGACCCCGAAGCCGACCGCGGCCAGCGTTCCCGCCAGCCGCTCACGGGGACGCCGCGAGGTGATCGCGCCGATGAAGTCCTTGCGCGAGACGGCCAGCAGCAGCGGCCGGCCCAACTCGTGCAGACGCGGCAGCGCTCTCAGCACCGAGACCGTCTGCGCGGGAGTCTTGGAGAAGTCGGGGCCCGGGTCGAGCAGCAGCTGCTCGAAGGCCAGGCCGCGCTCGCGCGCGGCCTTGATCCGGGAGCGCAAGAAGCGCTCCACGTCCCCCACCACGGTCGCGTCCAGCGCCGGGTCGAGCAGCTTCTGCTTTGGCGCCGCGCGCGTATGCGTGATGACCAGCGCGGCGCCCGTCCGCGCGCAAATGTCGGCCAGCTCGAGTTCGCGTAGGCCGCTCACGTCGTTGACGATCGTCGCCCCGGCGGCGATTGCGGCGCGCGCGACCGCCGGCTTGTAGGTATCGACCGACACCCGGGCTCCAAGTTCCCCCGCCACGCGCTCGATCACGGACACGACTCGGGCGATCTCCTCGCGCGCCTCGACCCGGGGCCTGTTCGTTACACCCGACTCGCCCCCAACATCGATGATGTCGGCCCCAGCGCTCACAAGGGTGCGGGCGCGCTCGACCAGTTCGTCCACGGACCGGCTGCCACCGCCGTCCGAGAACGAGTCCGGGGTTGCGTTGACAACTCCCATGAGCAATGGGCGAGAGCCCAGCTCGAGCGTCTCTCCTCCCAGCAACAGCCGGCGCTCGGGGGCGCTCACAGCGAGACCACCAGTCCCTCCGCCTGCGCCTCGGAACGGAAGTCGTGGAGCTCCTGGCGTGTTCGCAGCTCGTCCCAGCCGAGATCCTGCCCCATCGCCCCGGCCACCCGGAGGGGCGCCTCGTCACCTGAAGCGCACAGCTCGCGCGCGGCCAGGACGCCGAGCCGCGTTCGCCGGAGCAGCACGTCCGCGAGCGTCGTCGCTTGCTCGAGGCGGCTGCTGAACACCGGCTCAGCGAGCAGGTCGGGAAAGCCGGGCAGTATCGGCTGCGCGAGCGCGCTCCGGTTGGAGGCGAGCTCGAGCACCTCGGCGGCAGCATGGCCATAGCGGTGCGCAAGCGGCTCGTAGGCCGCTGCCTCAACGCCGTCCACGCGCGTGAGCGCGGCCGCGTCGACCGGTTCCCCCAGCGGGATCTCGTGCGTCCGGCAGGGAGCGTTACGGCCGTCCCGCTCTGCCAGCCGGTCGACGGCCAGTTTCGCCATCCGCCGCCAGGTGGTGAGCTTTCCGCCGGTTATCGTGATCAAGCCGCTGGAGGTCTCGTAGAGCTCGGCCTTCCGCGAGATGTCGACCGACTTGCGGCTGTCCCCCGTGGAGATCAGCGGCCGCACGCCGGCGTATGCGCCGGTCACGTCTCCCGGAGCGAGCGTAGTGCCGAAACAGGCGTTGGTGGCCTCCAGCAGATACTCCACGTCGGCCGCTGCCGGATGGACGTGGTCGATGTCGCCCTCATAATCGTTGTCGGTCGTGCCGATCAGGCTGCGCCCCAGCCACGGCAGCGCGAAGATGAAGCGTCCTCCGGCGGCGGGCACGACGGCTCCGGCCACCAGCGGCAGATCCGCCGCGGCGACGGTGATGTGAGTGCCGCGGCTCGGGCGGATCACCGGCACCTCGGCCTCTGAATGAAGCTCCTCGGGTCTGATGCGATCCGCCCACACCCCGGTGGCGTTGATCACGTTCTCCGCTAGGACCGCGAACTCCGTGCCGGTCTCGGCGTCGGTGGCCAGCAGGCCGCTGGGCGTGAGCTCAGTGGCCTCCACGCGGTTGACACAAATCGCGCCGAAACGCTCCGCCTCTCCAAGCACCGTCAGCACGAGCCGCACATCGTCGGTCTGGCAGTCGTAGAAGAGATAGCCGCCGCTTGGTCGGCGGTGCTCCAGCGCCGGCAGCAGCGCGACTACCTCGTCCGGGCCGATCAGCCGGTGGCGGGCGGGGCTCCAATCCGTTTCTGCTTCCTGGCCGTCGGCGATGGCGCGCCGCGCGTTGCGGCGGCCGCGCAGCGACGGCGTGGCCATCACGTCATACATGTTCAGTGCGATCCCGACCAGCCTGTCTGGCCGGGCGCCATCAAAGGCAGGCACAACCAGCTGCATCGGCCACACCAGATGAGGCGCGAGCTTGACCATCAGCTGGCGCTCCAGCAACGCCTCGCGCACCAGCCCGAGGTCGAACGTTCGCAGGTAGCGCAATCCTCCGTGCACGAGCTTCGAGGAGCGGCTGCTCGTTCCCGAGGCGTAGTCGTTCTTCTCGACCAGCGCCACACTGTAACCGCGGGTGGCCGCGTCGAGCGCCACTCCGGCACCAGTGATCCCGCCACCGATCACAGCCACGTCGAAACGCTCCTTGGCCAGCGCGTCAAGTGCCTGGGCGCGCGATATCACTGGCATCGAGGGTATCCGGACGCCCTGGCGCGCTAGCGTCGCGCTTCGGTGCTCGTAGCGTTGATCGCCGATACTCACCTGCCACGGGGGACGCGCGCGCTCCCGCGCTCGTGCGTCGAGCGCCTACGGGCGGCGGATCTGGTCGTGCACGCCGGCGATCTCAGCTCACTTCAGTTCCTGGAGGAGCTGCACGGCCACGGCACGACCGTGGCCGTGCAAGGAAACGTGGACGAAGCGGCTGTGCGGGCCGTGCTGCCGACGACGCTGGAGCTCGACCTCGACGGGCAGCGCCTGGCAGTGGTCCACGATGCCGGTCCGCGCCGCGGCAGACTGGAGCGTCTGCGCCGTCGGTTCCCCGGCGCCCAGGCGGTGATCTTCGGCCACTCGCATATGCCGCTCCATGAGAGCGACCCGGACGGCTTTCAGATCTTCAATCCGGGCAGCCCCACCGAACGCAGGCGCTCCCCCCGACATACCATGGGTATGGCGCGCGTCGGAGCGCGAGGGCTCGAGTTCGAGCTGGTCGAGCTCGACTAGCGGTAATGCGCCGGGTCGGCCACGCCCTGCTGACGGCGCCCCTGGATGACCTGCTGGATCCGGTCGAGCGTGTCTTCGGACATACGCCGGATCTCCCAGTGGGTGAGCTTGAGCAGCCGCATCGGTGAGGTGGCGATCACGTCGGCGTTGCGCGGCGCGCGCTCGATCAGGCCCATCTCTCCGATTACGTCGCCGTCGCCCAGCGAGGCCACCTTCTGGCCGTCCCTGATCACGTCCGCAGATCCTTCCTCGATCGCGATCAGGTCGGTCGAGTAGTCCCCCTGCTTCATCAGGATCTGACCCTCAGCGGCGCTCGTCTCGGTCGCGAACGTGGCGAGCCGTCGGGCCTCCTCCGGCGAAAGCTCCGAGAACAGCGGGATTGCGGTCAGGCGGTTGGGGTCCATGTGCTTTTTCCTGGATCGTTGACGGCGCCAACGCGAGCGACTTTATCTACAGCACCTGCACCTGGGCTGTGATGTCGCTCACGGACTGCTTGGCATCCCCGAACAGCAGCGACGTCCGCTCGTCGTAGAACAGCGGGTTGTCGATACCGGCGAAGCCGGAGGCCATCGAGCGCTTGAGCACCACCACCGCACTGGACCTGTCGACCTCGAGGATCGGCATGCCGTAGATCGGAGAGCCTGGCTCGTTCTTGGCCGCCGGATTGGTGACGTCGTTCGCCCCGATTACCAGAGTCACGTCGGTGTAGGGGAATTCGGGGTTGATCTCGTCCATCTCCCTGAGCAGGTCGTACGGGACGTCGGCCTCCGCCAGCAGGACGTTCATGTGACCGGGCATGCGCCCCGCGACCGGATGAATCGCGAACTTCACCGTCACGCCTTTGCCTTCGAGCGCTCGCTCGAGCTCGCGCACGGCATGTTGGGCCTGGGCTACGGCCATGCCGTAGCCCGGAGCGATCACCACCTGCCGCGCGTAGGAGAGCTGGATCGCGACGTCCTCGGCCGAGGTTGAGCGGACGGGTCCCCCTGTCTCCTCGCCGCCGGCCGGTGCGGCGACCGCGCCGCCAAACCCGCCAGCGATGATTGCCGGTACCGAGCGATTCATGGCCTTCGCCATGAGGTTGGTGAGAATCGAGCCCGACGCCCCCACCAGCATGCCGGCGACGATCAGCGCGGTGTTGTTGAGCGCGATCCCCGTGATGCCCGCCGACACCCCCGTGAACGCGTTGAGCAAGGAGATCACGACGGGCATGTCGGCGCCTCCGATCGGCAGCACGACCATGTTCCCCAAAACCGCCGCGGCGAGCAGGATGCCGAGGATGAACAATGCTTCGGAGTGCACTCCGGCCGCCAGCACGACCACCGCGGCCAAACACACCACCAGCAGGCCGCCGTTGATCGCCGATTGGCCAGGTAACTTCAAGGGCCGTCCTGGCAGGATCTCCTGGAGCTTCGCGAAGGCGATGTTCGAGCCCCAGAACGAGATCGAGCCGATCACCGCCGCCAGCAGCGAGGGGATCTCCGCCTTGAGCGAGAAGTCGCCGCCATAGCGATGGCGGAACTCGAGCCAGGCGATCAACGCGACGGCTCCGCCGCCGAGGCCGTTGAATATCGCCACCATTTGCGGCATCGCGGTCATGCGGACCTTCAGCGCCGCCGGGATGCCGATCGCGGTGCCCACGACCAGGCCCAGGGCGATCAGCCACGGGGTGTTCGACCCATGGAAGACGTGCGCGTGCAAAAGCGTGGCGATGAACGCGACCGCCATCCCAGCGGCTGCGATCTTGTTTCCGCGCACAGCCGTGCGCGGCCCGGTCAGGTTGTGCAGGCCGAAGATGAAAAGCGCGAAGGCGACTATGTACAGCCCGTTGATGATGTTCGGGCTGACCGCGGCAAACGAGGTGATCAGGGCGCTTCCTTCCCCCCGGGCGCTTTGTCGTCCGCGGCGGCGGCCTGCTGCTCGGCGGCCGGCGGCTCCGGCTTGCGCTTGAACATGCCCAACATCCGGTCGGTCACGAAGAAGCCGCCGACGATGTTGATCGTGCCGAAGATGATCGCCACGACGAGTAGGAACTGCTCGAAGGCGCCGGTCGCGGCTCCGATCAGCAGCAGCGCGCCGAGCAGCACGATGCCGTGGATGGCATTGGTGCCCGACATCAGCGGCGTGTGCAGCGTGTTGGGGATCTTCGAGATCACCTCGAAGCCCACAAACGCGGCCAGAACCAGGATTGCAATCTCGATGACGATGCTCACGCCCGGCTCCCGGTGCCGGCGGCCTCGCGCGCGGCCTCATTGACGATCTCCCCGCCGCGGGTGATGCACGCACCCGCAATGATCTCGTCCTCGAAGTCGAGCTCGAGGCGTCCCTTCTCGATCATCAGCGCGAGCAGGGCCTGGATGTTGCGCGCGTACAGCTGGGAGGCGTGCTCGGCCATGGTGGAGGGAACATTGAGCGGTGCGAGGACCTTGACCCCGTGGCGGAGCACTAACTCTCCGGGCTCGGAGAGCTCGCAGTTGCCGCCGGCCTCGCCGGCGAGATCGACGATCACCGATCCGGGCTTCATCAGTTGCACGGCCTGTTCGGTGACCAGGATCGGCGCTCGTCGTCCCGGCACCAGTGCTGTGGTGATCACCACGTCGACCTTGCCGATCGCCTCGGCCATCAGCTCCTGCTGGCGGGCCTGCTGCTCGGGCGTGAGCTCGCGCGCGTAGCCGCCCGCCCCCTCTAGGTCGCTACCCAGATCGAACTCCAAGAAGTTCGCACCGAGCGACTCGACCTGCTCCTTGACGGCGGCGCGGACGTCGAAGCCCTGGACGACCGCCCCCAGTCGGCGCGCGGTGGCGATCGCCTGTAGGCCGGCAACGCCCGCCCCCAGAACCAGCACTGTGGCGGGACGGATCGTCCCCGCCGCGGTCATCAGCATCGGGTAGAAGCGACCGAGCTCCTGGGCTCCGATCAGCGCGGCCCTATAGCCCGCGACGTTGGACTGGCTGGAGAGCGCGTCCATCGATTGGGCCCGGCTGATGCGCGGAATCGATTCGAGCGCGAAGGACGTCACGCCGGCCTGCGCGAGCGCACGAACGCCGTCGGCGTTTGTGAGCGGTTGCAGAAAGCCCACGAGTACGGAGTCGGATCGCAGCAGGGAGACTTCCTCGGGGCTCGGTGGGGCAACCTTCACCACCACTTCGGAGCCGAATGCCGCGGCCGCGTCGTCGACGAGGCTCGCACCCGCCTCCTCATAAAGCTGATCGGGGATCAGGGCGCCGTCGCCGGCGCCCCGCTGGACCGCGACCTCGACAGCCTCTGCCCCCTCCTCCCCTGGCCCCTGCGCCAACTTGCCCAGAATCTCGGGCACTAACGCCACGCGTCGCTCGCGCTCGGCCATCTCCTTGGGAACCCCAATCTGCATGAGCGCGCCGAGGCTACAGGTCTCAGCGCGGCACCGGAAGCTCGCGCGCACTGCTGACGGCGAGCGCGAGGTGGTCGCGCAGCGCGCCGGAGCTGAGCGCCCGGGCGGCGGCGTTCACGCCGGCAGCATCGGTCCCCAAAATAAGCCACGTCGGCGGCGCGGAGGGCTGCCTGAGCGCCGCGATCAATCCTGCGCTCGAGCTGATGGTCTTCGCCGGCACGCCGTCGGCGCCCAGCAATTGGAGGGCCACGGCGCGCCGGCCCACGAAGCGCGCGAAGACCCCACTGCTCGCGGGCCCCTGGGAGAGCACGGTCGCGGCCAGCTCTGGGCGAATGTCGCGCCAGGTCGCAACCACCACCGTCAGCGAATCCTGACCGGAGCCCGCGCCAAGCAGCTGGCTCGATGCCGCTATGCCGTGGCGCCCCAGCGCCGCCATCACCCGGCGGCAGGCTGCCTGCACGTCCCCGGCGCACTCGAGCGTCGTCGGGAAGCGCTTGCCGCCCAGCCCGTGCACGAAGGGTTCGGGAAACGACCCCACCACGGCCCGGGGCGAGGTGCGCGCAGGCTCGAGGTCCCACCAAATGCGGTCGCCTGCGTGAACCGGCGTGCGCGGGCCAACCGCGACGCCGTTGAGATACAGGGCCCAGCGCCCGCCCGACGTGGAGGCCAGGACGCCGTTGATTGCCCGGACCGAGCTCCGCGCGCCCACTTCCACGCGGTATCTCCGTCGGAGCACACCGAGCGCGGTGGCGCCGCCCGGCACAGTGACCTCGGTGGCCGAGCCGAGCGTGTGGGCGCCGAAGTCTCGCGTGACGGTGATGCTCGCCGCCCCGTTGCCCGCCGGAGCCTGCAAGCCACAGCCGGCCACGCTCAGCGCCACCGCGACGACGAGCGCGGTCGCCACCAGCCGCAACCGGGTGGCCCCGTAGACTTGCATCTTCACTCGTGACAGTGAACCTCACCCGCATCTATACGCGGCTTGGTGACGCCGGGGAGACGCATCTGGGAGACATGAGCCGTGTCTCCAAGACCGATCCTCGGATCGAGGCCTACGGCACCGTTGACGAGCTGGGCTCGCATATCGGCGTGGCCCTCACCACCGACGATCTGTCCGACTCCTATGCGGCCTGGTTGGAGCAGGTCCAAAACGATCTCTTCGATGTGGGCGCCGATATCTCCGTGCCGCTGGATTCGGTGCGCTCTGAGCGCGAGCGGCTGCGTGTCGTCCCGGATCAGGTCGCCTGGCTCGAGCAGCGCTGCGACGAGGTCAACGCCACGCTGGCGCCGCTCAAGTCATTCGTGCTTCCGGGAGGGACGCGCGCTGCGGCGCAGCTTCACGTGTGTAGGACGGTCTGCCGGCGGGCCGAGCGGCTGGCGGTGGCATGCGGCGAGCAGATCAATCCCGAGGTCGTGCGCTACCTGAACCGGCTCTCGGACCTGCTGTTCATCCTCAGCCGCGGCGCCAATCGGGGCGATGAGCCGCTGTGGCAGCCCGGGCGCTATCGCTAGAGGCCAGCCCTGCTCACCGCGCCTCCCCCCTAAGCTCGCGGCGCTGATCCTCGCCCGGCTCGAAGGTGGCCGCGGCCTCGAAGTTCGCCCGCCTGGCGGCGCGGCGCAGGGTCGCGAGCACGCCTGGGCCGAGTAGCACGATGCAGATCACGTCGGTGACCGCCCGGCCGGTGTCCCACCCGAGCGAGGTGGTCGCGTCGAACAGGAGGTAGCGGTGCAATTGCACCGTCAACGACGCACCCGGGAGGTATGAGATCGAGCTGCCGGGGTCGACCGAGAACGGCCAGAACTGCAGGTTGAGCAGGAACCCGAACAGATAGCCGGCGAGGACGCCGTAGGCCGCGAGCATCACGATCTCAAGCTTGCCGCGGCAGGGAGGCAGGAGTCCGGCGAACAGCCCGACCCAGGCGCAGCCGAACATTTGGTACGGCAGCCACGGCCCGACGCCGCCGGTGATGATCGCGGAGGCGAACAGCGAGATGCAGCCGAGCGCGAAACCGAAGCCGGGCCCGAACACGCGGCCGGCGAAGACGAGCACGAAGAACACCGTTTCGATCCCGGCGGTGCCGGCGCCCAGGGGGCGCAGCCCGGCATTGATCGCGGACAGGACGCCGAGCATCGCGATCGCCTTGGAGTCGATGCCGCCGTCGGCAAGCTCGGCGAACACGACCGTCAGCACGAGGGCAAGCAGGAGACCGAACATCAGCGGTGGCACGTAGGTGCTGCCGAAGTGGCCAGGCGCAAGCAAAAACGGCCACAGGAAACAGACGAGACCGATCACGATCGCGAGCGTGGCGGCGACGATCGAGCGCCAGCGCATGCGGATCGCGACGCGGCGAGGCGCGGGGCCGCCGGCGGTAACGGCGCTCACGAGCTCACCACCTCGGGGAGCGCGCCGGACGAGTGCAGCGCGTCCGCCACCTGCGCGGGCCTGAGGTAGCGCAGCGGCGCCAGGATCTTCGCGACCTGCGGCGCGAACGCCGGAGAGGCGACGACGATCTCCGGGGTCGGGCCGTCGACGATGACCTCGCCGTCGCCCATCAGCACGACTCGATCGCACGTGGCGGCCACGAACTCGACATCGTGAGTGGCGATCACGACCGACCCCTGCTCGGCCGCCAGCCCCCGGACGATCGCCTTCAACCTCCCCTTGGCGCCGTAATCCAGCCCGCGTGTTGGTTCGTCCAGCAGGATCACGCGCGGCGCGGCGCGCAGCTGGATGGCCAGCACGAGGCTGAGGCGCTGGCCCTCGGACAGATCGCGTGGGTGGGCGTCATCGTCGATCCCGGGCGCGAGCTGGTTGAGCAGCTCCCGGGCGGGAGGCGATTTCGAGGCTGCGGACTCGCGGTCTGCCTGGGCGAGCTCGGCACCCACCGTGTTCAGGTACAGCAGATCGCTCGGTGTCTGGGGCACGAGCGCGACCAGGGCCCGCGCCTCCTGCGGCGCGATGTCCTTCGGGTCCCGGCCGGCGATGTCAACCACACCGGCCTGGCGGCGGCCCGCGCCCTGGATTGCCCACAGCAGTGAGGACTTACCCGATCCGTTGCGGCCCATCAGGGCGGTGATCTCGCCCGCTCGCAGAGCGAGGTCGACCGCGCGCACGGCCACCACCTCGCCGTAGCGGACAACGACCTGCCGGGCTTGTAGCGCCGTCTCGCCCGTGGCCGCGCCAGCCGCCGGCGCTGGGGACGGATCTACCGGCAGCCGGGCGCGGAGGGGGCCGGCGCGTCGGCGGGCATCGCGGACCGACAGTGGCAATGGCCGCCAACGGGCCAGCCGGCCGAGCTCCACCACCGGCGGCGCGACCGTCGCGTTCAGCAGCATCTGCTCCGGCGGGCCAAAGGCGGCCGACCCGTCACCTGGAAGATGAACGACCGTGTCGGCGTACTGCACGACACGCTCCAGCCTGTGCTCGGCGAGCACGACGGTCAGCCCGAGGTCGTGGACCAAGCGGGTGATCGCCGCCAGCACCTCCTCGGCGGCGGTCGGATCGAGCGCGGAGGTCGGCTCGTCGAGCACCAGCACGGAAGGGTGAGCGCTCAGCACCGCCCCGATCGCCACGCGCTGCTGCTGGCCGCCGGAGATCTCATGCAGGGGTCGCCGGCGCAGCTCCGCCAGGCCGAGCAGATCGAGCGTCTCTTCGACGCGCTTGCGCATCACCTCGGGCGCGATCGCCAGCTGCTCCATTCCGTAGGCGAGCTCCTCCTCCACGGTGTCCGTGACGAAACCGGCCAGCGGATCCTGTCCCACGACGCCAACCAGGTCGGCGAGCTCGCGCGGCGGGTAGGTCGCCGTGTCGCGACCGGCGACCGTCACCCGGCCGGCGAGCGTGCCGCCGGTGAAATGCGGCACCAGCCCGTTGATCGCGCCCAGTAGCGTCGATTTGCCGACGCCGGTCCGGCCGATCACCAGGCACAGCTCCCCCTCCGCGACCTGCAGCGAGACCTCACGCAACACAGGTCGCTCGGAGCCGTCGTAGGTGACCGTGACGCGGTCGAACTCGATCACGCGGGCACCTCTGGCCGCGCGACCCGGCCGCCGGCAGGCTCGGACGCGTTAGGCCCCGAGCGGGACGCGCGCCGCTGCGGCGGCGGCGCCGCGAACGCCGCCACGGCGGCGATCAGGATCGCTCCCGCCGGGATTACCGGCAGCGCCGGAAACCGCAGCGGGAAGAAGCTCGGGTTCAGATCGGCCGCGTTGTAGCCGGTGCTGAGATACAGCGCGGCGGCGCTGATCAGCCCGCATCCGGCCACGATCCACTCGGGCGCGCGCCAGGGATCCGGCCGGTAATTGCTGCGCCGAACGCGGCGGGCGCCGAGCGCCAGGCCGGCGCTGCAGAGAACTGCGCCCGCGAGAATGACAGGGGTCCCCAGTAGCCGCGGTCCGCTCCCACCGAGCAGCCCGTAGCAGCCGATGCACACGCCGATCAGTCCGGCCAGCATGAGGATTGCGGTCCATCGCCGCGTAGCGCTCCTGGCGGGACCGGTGCGCCCGTAACCGCGCGAGTCCATCGCTGCCGCCAACAGCGTCGAGCGCTCCAGCGCGTCGGCCAGCACCGGAATCGCGATGCTCCGCAGCGCTCGCCAGCCCCGGCGGCGCCCCGCCCGCAGCCTCCGCGCCCGTGCGACCCGCTGGATGCTTTCGATCAGCTGGGGGGCCAGGCTGATCGAGACGACCACCGCCATCCCCAGCTCGTACAGCGCGCCCGGCAGCACCCGCAATGCGCGCTTGGGATTGGCGAGCGCGTTGGCTGCACCGATGCAGCAGATCATCGTCCCCAGCCGCAGCCCGTCGACGGTGGCCGACAGCGTTCCCTCCAGCGTCACCGGCCCGCCGATCTGGACGCCGGCGTACCACTTCGGTGTACGGATGTGAGGCAGGCGAAAGAGGACGTGGTCACCGGGCTCGATCCCGGGCGCGAACACCGACTGGAACACGATCCGCACGAAGATGATGACCAGCGCCATCATCAGGTAGTACTTGAATGCCCGCGCCCACGGGGCGTCCGTGCGCCGGTTGGCGACCACGAACCCGAGCACCGAGAGCGTCATCATCAACAGCAACGGGTTGGTCGTGCGATTGGCGGCGATCACCAGTCCCAGCGCCCAGATCCACCATGCCACCGGATGGAGCGCGCGCGGGATCCGGCGGCTTTCATTCACCCCGGAGGCATGGCCGCGAACGCTCAACGGGGCGTGGGCGCATGGGCGAGGCACTACTGGTACCGGCGACGACGCCGCACCGCCCATACGGCGCCTGCGCTCAATGCCAGGGCCAAACACAAGCCGACCACCAGCGGTGCCGCAGATCCCGACGAGGTGCGCGCGTCAGTCGGCTGCGCCGCCACGACCGGCGCGGAGCCGGCCGCTGCTTGGCGATGTGTCCCGGGTTCTCTCGGCGGCTTTGGAACTCGCCCCCGCGACGGCCGGTGTCCGGGCTGCTGGCGGCGCCCAGCGGCGGCGGCGTGTGCGGTCTTCGCGCGCGATGCGTGGGCCGAGGGTGGGTGTTTCGCGGATCGGGGCGCGGTGGTGCTTGGAGCCGGTGTGGTGTGTTTGGGCGAGCCGCCGTCGCTCGGACGCAGGGAGCTGGGAGGAAACTTCGGCACGCCCGACCCGCGGGTGCCGGCGACGTTGGTGGAGCCGAACATGTACAGCTCCACCTCGCCCGGCTTGGGTAGGTCGCCCATGGGGCCGAGCGGACTGTAGGTCCACCTGTTCTGACCGGCAGGCGCGATCCAGTAAGACCAGTACGCGGCCGTGGAGGGGGTCGCGGTACAGGGCTCTTCGCCCGGAGTCGGATACGTGGTGCCGCCGTGAAACGCCCCATTGCCGATTCGGCAGATGAATGCGGACCCGTCATGTGCGTCGCCGGCGGTTATGAAGCCGGCCGCATGCAAGAGCGCATAACCGGTCGGCTGACCGATCCCACACCCGCGCACGATCGGCCCGCCCCAGTGGGCGAAGTCGACCGCCACGACTGTGCCACGGTGCGACGTGCAGTCCGACAGCGGGGTCGCGCCGGCCGGCCTTGCCATGAGCAACACTGAGCCCAACAGGACTACGCCCAGGGACACGAGCATCAGCCGCCATCTGATGGAGCCGTGCCACCGCCGTTCGCACACGGAGACCCGAACGCCCGCCGCTGCGGTCACTTATTTGTCGGCGAGCGCAGCGGAAACGCCTTGCGGTCGAGTGCCACGATCGCCTCGGCTGTGACCCATACGGGCGTCAGTGAGAGGCCCCGGGAATAGTCGATCGCGCCGCTGTGGGTGATCAGTGAGCGCAGATAGCCAAGCGGAGACCGCGAGCCGTGGGTGTGAACACGCGCGGGATTGACGCCGGCCGCGATCAGCCCCTGCACCGCCCAGGCGGTGGACTGAGCGTTGGAGCTCCCGCCCCGCTCGGCCGGGAAGCCACCGTCACGGTTCTGGGCGGAGCGGATGAACGCGACCGCGCGTCGGCGGGCCTGGCCCCGCCCGGTACCCGCGAGCGCCTCGAGCGCGGCTCCGGTGTCGTCGATATCGGCCAGCTCCCCGCCCCTGGCGTAGCTGAAGCCACCGTCCTTGTCCTGCTGGCGCACGAGCCACTCAAGCATGCGCGCCGGCGGGGTGACACCGGCCGCCCGCAGCGCGAGCACGGCGAAGGTCGTTGTATCGACGCGGCGAGAGACCGAGCCGTTGTGCCGGATGTCGCGCTTCAGTGCGGCGAGCAGGTTGTGGCCGCCGAAGTCGGTCGCCGGTATGCCGGCGCCGCCGGCGATGAGGATCGTGCGCTCCAGCGAGCCCGGATCATGCGCCAGGTTCGCCTTCAGGTACGCGAGCAGGTTGTGGTCCCCGCGGGAGATATGGGCCGGGTTGCGCCCGTCGGCGAGCAGCGCCACCGCAGCCCAGCCCGAATACAGCGCACTCGACGGCGCGCCCCGCGCCTCGCCGAAGCCCCCGTCGCGATTCTGTGCGCCGAGCAGGTACCTGAGCGGCGAGCCCGTGGCCCTTGCCGCGCGCACTCCGCGCGCATGCCCTCGCCCGGCGGCCGGGGCGGAATTCTCAACGTGCACTTTGCGGGCGGCCGCGCGCACGTAGCCCGGTTTGCGGGCGCGAAGGATCACATTGCCGGCGTGCCTAGGTCGTAGCGTGGCAACGCCCTTTGCATTCGTTCTCTTGCTAGTGGCATGAGGGGCGCTCACTCTCGCACCGGCCAGAGGCACCGACGCGCCTTTGCCGTTGACGTAATCGACGGTGATTTTCATCGCCGCACCCACAGTCGCGCTCCTGGGCGCCCTGATCACGAGCGGATATCCCGTCCCCCTCAGTGGCATCACCGCGAACAGCAGCCCCTCCCCGGGGTGGAGCTTGATCGCACACGCCCCGGTGCTCGCGGCCACGTTGTTGGCGAGGATCTCCCAATACGCCTTCCTGCCTCGCTCGGCGTCCCCGAGGATCTTGGTGATCAGATAATCGTCGTACTTGCTGGACCAGCTGCCGCTCCACGCGCCATGCGTGGCGACGTTCAATGCGCCGGCCGCGCTGTCCGCTGGACACCTGCCCTTCGGCGCGCCGTCCTTGGTGACCCACCCTCCAGCAGGCACGCGCACCGTCGCGCTAGCCAGCAGCGTTCGCTTGGCGCCCTCGATACGGACCGTGACCTTGGGCCCGGATGCGGCGCCTAGCGCGCTCGAGCCAGCGCCGAGCGCCAGCGCTCCCATCACCGCGACCGCGGCAGAAATGACCAACCTGCGAACCATGAGTGCCACCCCTTTCCACGAGGGAATCTCGGCATCACAGTCGGCGGAAGGTATCCTGGCTGACGGGCCTACGCGCCGCGCCTTCCCAGCCCGCGGAGTGGGCCAGTGGCGGTTTACGGCTCGCGTCCCCGATCACAGTGGCGGGTCCACGCCGGACTTACACCGGCTTCCCTAACCACCGACCTTGAACGGCGCCATTCTAACTTCCCGGGAGACGGACGACGGTCCCCGCGAGGGATTAGGGCACGTCAGCCGTGCGCCTTCTCGGCGCGCACTGCTTGGGGGCGCTCGGCCTTTTGCTCGGGCTGCTGGCGGATGATGCGGATCTCGGGCGGGCTGCCCGTGCGGCGCAAATGCGAGAAGTGTTCGATGTACTCGGACGAGGCCACCTCGACGCTCAGCTCGGGCTCGAGCTCGAACTTGCCGGCCTCATACAGCACTTCCTGATAGCTCGGCATGCCGCTGCCGGCGCCGATCCCGCCCTCAATGTCCACGTCGTGGCCCCCGCAGCGCACCGTCCAGCGCGTGTCCTGGGAGAGCTTCTCGGGATCTAGCTTGAGCGGCGAGGCATCGGCGCCGCTGACCGCGCCCGCGTCCACTCGCAGCCGCGCGTGCTCGGCGTTCAACGCCTGAGCGAGCCGCTCGAGGTTGCGACGGTAGGGCGCGGGAACAACCGCCACCGGACCGTCCGCGTCCGTGTCACCGCGAGCCGCCTCGGCGACCGGTCCGACCAGCACGTACTCGACCTTGTTCTCATGCAGCCAGCGCAAGATCGCGATCCAGCTCGGCCGCAGGTGTTCCTGTCCCTTGCTCGGGTTGGGGGATCGATGCTCGATCCTGGGATGGCGCTTGAAGAGCATGAGGTGCGTTTCGCCTCCTGGCCGCAGAGTCCTTCACGTTTCCTAAAGCCTGCGCGGGGAAAGGCCCGCGAACCTGCGTGACTACGCCGGAAGCGTGTCGAGCATCGCGAGCCGACGCCGCAGCGACGGCGCAAAGCGGCCCAGGGCGCGCATCACGCGCGCTTCGGGAGTGACCACGGCGAGGGGCGCGTCGGCGCCGATCGCATCAAGGATCTCGGCGGCCACGCGCTCGGGGCTAAAGTTGCGGCGCTCATACAGCCGCGTGACCCGCTCGGCCACTCTCTGCTCGTCGGCTTTGGAGCGTCCCGCGTATCGAGCGGCCCGGGTGAGGTTGGTGTTTACGAATCCGGGACACACCGCCGTTACCCCGATCCCCGCTGGAGCCAGCTCGGCCCGGAGGCATTCGGAGAGCATCAGCACGGCGGCCTTCGATGCGGCATAGGCCGGAAGATCCTTGGCGGGCTGGAATGCGGCCGCTGAGGCGAGGTTGACGATGTGGCCCCCCTCCCCGCGCTCGACCATCGGCTGGCCGAAGAGCCTGCAACCGTGAACCACTCCCATGAGGTTGACTCCCAGCACGCGCCGCCACTCGCGCGAGGAGGTCTCCAGCAGCGGTCCCGCGGCTCCGACGCCCGCGTTGTTGACCAGCACGTCCGGCACGCCGAAGCGCGCCAACAGGTGATGGGACAGCCGTTCCATCGCCCGTTCGTCGCTGACGTCGCAGACGAAGGTCCCGGCCGCGCCGATCTCGGCCCCCGCGCGCGTGAGCCCGTTCTCGTCGCGGTCGACGAGCAGGACGCGGGCGCCGTGTGCCGCGAGCTCCGCCGCCGTCGCGCGGCCGATCCCGCTGGCTGCGCCGCTGACGATCGCCAGCCGCCGGTCGAGCTGCTCGAGCCCACCGCCTCGTACCCACGGCGCGCGCGAGCGCGGCCGTCCGCCCGCCTCCACTTCGTCGACAAACTCGCCAACCCAGCGTGCCAGCAGGGCCGGCTCGGTCAGCGGCACCCAGTGCGTGGAGCCGATCAGCCGCCGGCGCAGCACGGGCGCGATGCTCTCGGCTCCCTCGTAGTAGTTGGCGGATAGAAAGTGGTCCCGCGCGGGAACGACGAGTTGAACCGGGGCGTGCGCTAGCGCATCGGCGCGTGGCCGCAGCAGGCGGCGGGGGATGTTTCGCCGGTAGAGCTTCGCGCCGTGCCGCCCGTCGGCGCCCAGCGTCGGGGCGGGGTATCCCGGCCGGGGGCTGGCCCGCTCGAAGTTGTACAACAGCCACGCCCAGCGCTCCTCGCGCAGCAGCCAGCGCCAGGTCAGCGTGGGCACGCCCGGCGTCAGAAGCGCCGCGATGTACCACGAGCGGCGCAGCCGCCGCGCAAGCTCGCCCACGCGTTCCGGGGTGGGCCGCCGGAGCAGCTCCTCGGCCCCGGCTGCGACCCTGTCGAGTGGGGGGCACGCGACAGCCGTCATCGACGCAACCTTGTCCCGGAAGCGCTCCAGCGTGACGAACTCCCACCCCTGGATCGCGCCCCAATCGTGGCCCACCAGATGCACCGGACGCCGCGGCGAGACCGCCTCGATCACCGCCTCGAGATCATCGCCGAGCCGCGCGAGATCGTAAGCAGCCGTTCGGCGCGGCCGGCTCGACTCCCCGGCGCCCCTGACGTCATAGGCGACCAGGTGGTAGCGCCGAGCCAGTCGCTCCATCACCCCGGCCCAGAGCTCCTTCGTATCGGGATACCCGTGGATGAAGACGACCGTCGGACGGCGGCTGTCGCCGCCCTCGGCTAGCGCCAGCTCCACTTGACCGGAGCTCACCTTTCGCCTGATCACGCCGTCGAGCACCGCCGCGGCAATGTATACGCTGGTGAGGGTGTCGAGAACCGCGGTGTGGAAGTACCTCGCCGCCGCGCTCGCCCCCGTGCTCGTCGCGACGGTGCTGGTCGGGTGCGGCGGGAGCTCACCGCCCGCCGGGGGCCGGCCTCGTCATGCCTGCCGCCGTGGCTGCACCCCGGAGCACTCAGCGCAGAGCACCACACCCAAAGCGGCCGCCGGCAAGCCGGGAAGGGCGACCGTGCCGGTGCTGATGTATCACGTGATCAACCCACCGATCGCGGGCGCGCCCTACCCCGCACTGTATGTGACTAAATCCCTTTTCGCCGCCCAGATGCGGGCGCTCAAGGCGGCCGGATGGCACGCGGTCACGATGGATGAGCTCGAGGCCTACTGGACCAGGGGCGTCCCTCTGCCGCCGGGCAGGCCGATCGTGCTCACCTTCGACAATGGCTATGTCTCGCAATACACGCACGCCCTACCGGTGCTGCGCAGACTCGGATGGGTCGGAGTCGAGAACATCCAGCTGACCGGGCTGCCGCCAGCCCAGGGCGGCCTCAGCGAAGCTCAGGTGCGCGACTTGATCAAGGCCGGCTGGGAGCTTGACACCCAAGGGATCAGCCATGCCGACCTGATCACGCTCGACCCGGCCGCGCTTCGCTACCAGACGCTGACCGCGAGACAGATCCTGCGCCGCCGCTACCGGGTGCCCGTCGACTGGTTCGCATACCCCTCCGGCCATTACAACGCAACCGTCGTCGATGCGCTCAAGGCCGCGGGGTTCGTGGGCTCCGAGACGGTTGTCCCGGGATGGGCCAGTCCTCGGGAGGATCGCTTCCGCCTTCCTCGCCTGCGCGTCGTCGGCGGCACGAGCCCTCAGGCCCTGCTGGCGCAGATCTCGAGCGTGCGCGCGGAGGCCCCTCCCCCACCGTCATATCCCGGCGGCTGAGCGCCGCCCCCGCCACAACGCCGTGGGGCTGGTCGAATAACGCGCCTATGTGTCCCGTTTTTCGACCAGCCTCCTTCTCTAAGCTTGTTCCCCATGATTTTTGGACTCGGGCAGAAGACGACGATGGTCGAGCCGCAGCAGGCCCTTCCCGGGCGCGAGCAGGAGATGCCGGTCGCCAACCGCCACGCGGTATTGGGAACGCCGCTCAAGCCGCCGTTCCCGCAGGGCCTCGAGCGCGCGGTCGTGGGCATGGGCTGCTTCTGGGGCGCCGAGCGCGTGTTTTGGCAGGCTCCCGGCGTCTACACCACGGCCGTGGGCTATGCAGGCGGCTTCACTCCGAATCCCACCTATGAGGAAGTGTGCGCCGGGCGCACCGGCCACGCGGAGGTGGTGCTGGTCGTCTTCGACCCGGCGGCAGCGAGCTACGGGGAGATCCTGCGGCTTTTCTGGGAAAACCACAACCCCAGCCAGGGGATGCGTCAGGGCAACGACATCGGCACCCAGTACCGCTCGCTGATCCAGTGGACCACGGAGACCCAGCGCGCCGAGGCGGAGGCGTCGCGGGAGTCATATGCGGGGCGCCTGCGTGCCGCCGGCTACCCGGAGATCACGACCGAGATCGAGCAGGCCGGCCGCTTTTATTACGCCGAGGACTACCACCAGCAGTACCTGCACAAGAATCCGTTCGGGTATTGCGGCCTCGGCGGGACCGGGGTGAGCTGTCCGGTCGGCGTGGGCGTCGCCGAGCAATAACCCAGCGTTTCTCCTCGAGATGTTGATCCGCGAAGCCGTCGAGCGCGACTGGCCGGCGATCTACCCGATCTTCGATGCAATCGTTGCAGAGGGCAAGACGTATGCCTATCCCGAGCAGCTGACCTCCGAGGAGGCCAGGGCATACTGGATGCTGCACCCGCCGGGCCGGACGGTCGTGGCAATCGACGAGGATGACCTGGTCGGCACCGCGACGATGGGGCCGAACCGCCCGGGGCGAGGTTCACACATCGCTACCGCCAGCTTCATGGTGGACCCTGCCACCCAAGGCCGGGGCGCAGGCCGCCTGCTCGGCAACCATATGCTCGAATGGGCGCACGCGCACGGTTATCGCGGGGTCCAGTTCAACGCCGTGGTGGAGACGAATCGCGCGGCGGTACGCCTCTGGGAGTCGCTCGGCTTCCAGATTATTGGCACAGTGCCGGGTGCCTACCGTCACGTCGAGCATGGCTATGTGGGCCTGCACGTCATGTATCGCGCGCTCTAGCGGCGGGTATGAGTCTGCCTTGTGGTCACGGGTCCGATCACCCGCCGGCGACAGCAGGCAGGATCGTCACCTCGTCGCCGTCAGAGATCTCGGTCTCGAGCCCGTCGAGGAAGCGGATGTCCTCGCCGCCGACATAAACGTTGACGAACCTGCGGAGGCCCCCGTCCTCGGCTATGCGGCTGCGCAGCTCACCATAGCGGTCGTACAGCGCGTCGAGGACCTCGCCGACGGTCGCGCCGTCGACCACGGCCGTCGCTTCGCCGCCCGTCGCGGTGCGCAGCTGAGTGGGAATCTTGATGATCGCTGCCATTGAACGAAATGTATTTATCAAGCCGTGACGACGGGCTCGCCGCTCGCGCGCTCAAACGCCTCGACAGAGGGCTCGATATGGGAGATGTCGAGCGTCCCGCGGACGCAATCGAGCGTCTTCAGGCCCTCGCCGGTGATGTACGCGACGACCCGCTCCGAGGGGTCGATGTCCCCTCGCTCGGCGAGCTGGCGCAGCACCGCGATCGTGACGCCCCCGGCGGTTTCGGTGAAGATGCCGGTGGTGGTGGCCAAAAGGCGGATGCCGTCGACGATCTCCTCGTCGCTGACCGACTCGATCGTCCCGCCGGTACGACGTGCCAGGTCGAGCGCGTAGGGGCCGTCTGCGGGGTTGCCGATCGCGAGCGACTTGGCGATCGTGGAGGGCTTGACCGGGCGGCAGAAGTCGCGACCCTCCCCGAAAGCGGTTGCGACCGGCGAGCATCCCTCGGCTTGGGCGCCGCAGAAGACGGGCAGCGACCCCTTGACCAGGCCGGCTTCCAGCCACTCTTCAAAGCCACGCGAAAGCTTGGTGAACAGCGAGCCGGACGCGATCGGGCACACGACCCGGTCGGGCAGCGAGAACGAAAGCTGCTCGGCGGTCTCGAAGGCCAGCGTCTTTGAGCCCTCGGCGTAATAGGGGCGCATGTTGATGTTCACGAACGCCCACTCGTGCTCACTCGAGAGCTCGGTGCACAGCCGGTTGACGTCGTCGTAAGTGCCATCGACCGCGAGCACCCTGGGGCCATACACCCCGGTTGCGAGCACCTTCTGTTGCTCGAGGTCGGAGGGAATGAAGACGTAGGCGTCGAGCCCGGCCGCGGCGGCGTGGGCGGCGACGGCGTTCGCAAGGTTGCCGGTCGAGGCGCAGGCCAGTGTCTCGAAGCCCAACTCGCGCGCCCGGGCGAGCGCGATGGACACGACCCGGTCCTTGAAGGAATGGGTGGGGTTGGCCGCATCGTTCTTGATCCACACCTCCCCCAGCCCGAGTTCCTGCGCGAGCCTGTCGGCTCTCAGCAGCGGCGTGAAGCCGGCCTCGAGCGCGGGGTGCTGGAGCCCGTCGACGGGCAAGAAGTCGGCGTAGCGCCACAGCGAGCGAGGGCCTGCCTCGATGCGGCGACGCAGCTCGGACGTGTCCGCATGCGGGGGCGCATAGGCGACCTCGAGCGGCCCGAAGCACTGCTCGCACACGAACTGTGCCGCGAGCGGGTAGGTGGTCTTACATTCTTTGCAGCGAAGTGACTCTGGCGGCATATGAAAAAACCTCCGCCGGGGTCTGTGGTCGGAGGCCTTGGAGGAACCGCCGTTTCCACATCTCCCAGGCTTGTCGTTGGAGCCTGATGGAATTGGCACCGTTCCCTGTCGGGAGGTTGCCGGGGCTTCACTGGGCCGTGTCCCTCCACCCCTCTGGATGCAGTACAGCTATGTGAGGGCCAGTATACCGGCGGCCAGTGGTCGCCGAGCGGGCCGCAAGCGGCGCAGGCGCCGCCAGGGGCTGCTCGAATGTGACCGTACTGGCGGTGGCGACCACGAGTAACGACCGCTCGCTCCCGGTGTTCACAGGGCGGCATGGCTGCCACCCTGACCGACCCGCTCGAGCATCTCGAGGCCGCGCTCGGCGTGGGCAGCACCGCTCCGCGCCGGCGCATGCTGGTGATTGTGAATCCGTACGCGAGTACCGTCTCGGACCGGCTCAAGAACCTCGTGGTGTACGCGCTGCGCGGCAGCTACGAGGTCACGGCGATCGAGACCGAGGCGCGCGACCACGCGACCGTCCTCTGCCGAGAGGCGGCGAGCGAGGGCTACGACGTGGTCGTCGCCTTCGGCGGCGATGGCACGGTCAACGAGGCGGCCAACGGTCTTGCGGGCACGCGCACGCCGCTGACTTGCCTGCCTGGCGGCCGGGCGAACGTCTATTGCCGCATGCTCGGCATTCCCACCGACGTGGTGGATGCGACCGAGCATCTGCTGCGCATGGCCGATGCCTTCGCGCCGCGGCTGGTCGATCTCGGACGGCTGAACGATCGCTACTTTGCCTTTTCCGCCGGCGTCGGGCTCGACGCTCACGTGGTCCAGCGGGTTGACGCCAGGCCGCGGCTAAAGGCCCGTCTGGGGGAATGGTTCTACACCTGGACGGCGGTGCGGACGTTCAACCGCCGCTATCTTTTCCATCCACCGCGGCTGGAGGCAAATGTGGCTTCCGAGCAGGTACAGGGCGTGACCGCGATCGTTCAGAACGGCTCCCCGTATACCTATTTCGGAGACCGGCCGGTGCGGATGGCCGCCGGCACGGCTCTGGACAGCGGCGAGCTGTGCGGGATCGTGCTCGAGGGGGCCGGCGTGATCGACCTGCCGACGATCGTGTGGCGGGCACTGTCGGAAAGCGCTCCTCTCGGCGATCACCGGCGGGTGCGTCCGTTCACCTCGGTGCACGAGCTGCGGGTGCGCTCGTGCGACGAGCGGCTTCTGCCGTTGCAGGTGGATGGGGACTACATCGGCGACGCGGCGGTGGCCGCATTCGGGATCAGGCCGCGCGGGCTCGCGGTCGTGAGCTGAGCGCGCGCCGCGCCCGCACCGTGGGGGGGCGAAAACTCGCCCGCCGGTAGCTCTAAAGAGATGTGGCTTCCCCGGCATCGGCTGCGCCCCGCTCGCGGGGGCCCGCCCGCTCTCCGTCGATCACCGAGCGCGACCGCCTGTTGCTCGAGTTCCTCGCCGAGCACCGGCTCGTGCTCACCGACCAGGTGCGGGCGCTACTGGCCGTCTCGCCAGCGACGGCCTCGCGACGGCTGCGGGCATTGGAGCGGGAGACGCTCGTGCAGCGCGACGCCCTCTTCCAGGGCTATCCGGCTCACTACCGCATAACGCGTCGGGGTCTGGCGGCGATCGGCAGCGGGTTACCGGCGCCGAAGCGAGACCTCGAGGTACGGCACGACATCGGCGTGGCATGGCTGTGGCTAGCCGCCCAGCGCGGTGCGTTCGGCCCGCTGAGGGAAGTGGTTTCGGAGCGGAGGATGCGCTCGCGCGACGGCCTCGAGGACCACGCGGCACGCGTCACAGGGCGCAAAGAGCACCCACCCTTTGGCGTGCGCCTCTCCGGTCCGGGGGCCGGCGGCCGAACGCGGCTTCACTATCCCGACCTGCTGCTGGTTGATCGTGGCGGCAGGCGTATCGCCGTCGAGCTCGAGCTGAGCTCCAAGGGGCGCGCGCGGCGACACCGCATCATCGGTGGCTATGCGGCCGATCGGCGCATCGACGCGGTTCTCTACCTGGTGAGCGACGAGCGCATCGAGCGTCAAATCCGAGCCGCCGCATGCCGCTTTGGCTGCCGGGGACGGGTGCTCGTCCAGCCGGCACGCCTCGGCGCAGGACAGGCGCCCGAGGTCGCCGGCGCCGGGCGCGGGCCTCCGGTCAGGCGCCTCGACCGGGGAATGGCACGATGAACCTCCCGGGCACGAGGGCTCACGCACCGGCCTGGCAGCAAGCACTGGCGCTGGCGGTAGTCGCGGTCGTGCTGATCGGCTCGCCGCCGTTGTGGGCCACGATACTTATCACCGCCGCTGCGATGGGGGCGATCCTGGCCACACCGCTGGTCCGTGCCCGCCGGCGTCGCGCCCGCACGGCGACCACGGGCGCCGAAGTCGCGACGGTGCTCGGCACCGATCAGGAGGGAGCTCCGGTCGTGCTCACCCACCGCCAGCTCGAGGCACACGCCGTGATCCTCGGCGCGAGCGGGTCGGGCAAGACGACCACGCTGCTGAAGATCCTCGGCGATCAGATCCTGAGCGGCAGGGGCGTGGTGGCGATCGACATGAAGGGCTCGCCGGCGTTCGCCGCCCAACTGGCGAGCGCGGCCGAGCGGGCCGGCAAACCGTTCTTTCTGTGGACCGCCGACGGACCCAGCACTTGGAACCCGCTCGCCTACGGCAACCCGACGCAGCTCAAGGACAAGATCATCGCGATGGAGCGCTTCAGCGAGATCCACTACCAGCGGGCGGCCGAGCGCTATCTCCAGCTCGTCCTCCAGGCGCTCAAGTGGGCCTCGCCGGAGCGCGCCGCGACGCTCGGGCAGGTGGTCGAGCTGATGGACCCGGCCCGGCTCGCGGGCTTCCTGCGCCACACGCCGCCCGATTTTGCTGATCAGGTGCAGCGGTATCTCGACGAGCAGCTGACACCTGATCAGCTGAGCGGGATCCGCGGCCTGGCCACCCGGTTGGCAATCGTCACCGAGTCGCATACGGGCGAGTACCTGGGCGGGTGCACCTACGCCCCCGGCGAGCAGGGTCCAGCCGCCAAACCACGGTCCGCCCTGGATCTGCAAGCCGCGCTCCGGGGCGAGCAGGTCGTGGTCTTCAGCCTCAATGCGAGCTCTTATGGAAAGCTTGCCGCCCAGCTCGAGGCGCTCGTGCTGCGCGACCTGATCGCGATCGTTGGCGCTAGGACCTCCGATCCCGCCTCTCGCCGCCCGGGGATGGTGGCGCTCGATGAATTCTCGGCGAGCGAGGACGACCAGGTCGTCCACCTGCAGGCGCGCTGCCGCGAGTCAGGTGTCGGTTTCGTCGTCGCTTCGCAGGAGCCAACCGACTTCGAGCGCGTGTCGCGGGGGCTGCTCGATCAGGTGCTGGGCAACACCGCGGTCAAGATCGCGCACCGCCTGGACGTCCCCCGCTCAGCGGAACTGATCGCCGATCTCGTCGGTACCGAGACGGTGTGGGAGGAGACGCATCAGATCGAGCGCCACCCGCTGTTCGGGGCAAGCAGCAGCGGACGTTCCACCGCCCGCCAGGTCGAGCGCTATCTCGTTCATCCCAATGTGATCAAGTCGCTCCCCACGGGTCGCGCGGTTGTGATCACGAAGGTTCCGGAGGCGCAAGTGCGGATCGTGGACGTCACACCGCCGGCGCGGCAGGCGGCTCCGTCCCGCCACGATCGTCCGCCCTTGTCGCGGGAGACCGTGGCGCGGCCTGTCGCCGCGGTCGCGGGCGATCGCGGTGGGAGCGCGGTCGCGGGTGATCGCCGGCCGCAGCTCCAGCTAACTCACGGGCGCGCTGCCCGCCAACATCCCGCCGCGGGGCGCGATGGCCCCGAGGTGGGGTGAGGCTCCGGCGGGCGTGTTCGTGGGGGCTTACCGACGAACCTGACGTGCACCATCACGGACTTCAACGCAGCTCACGCCGCCCGCGGCGTGACCCGGTAGGCGTCGAAGACCGCGTCGATGTTGCGCAGGCGGTTGATCGCGTGGTCCAGCGCCCGCGTGTCACCAACCTCGACGACGAAGCGGTTCTTGACCATGGGGTGGCTGACGATGCAGCGTGCCTCGATGATGTTGATCCCCGCCTCCGCGAAAGTCCGTGACATGTCCTCCAGCAGGCGGTGGCGGTCCCAGCCATCGACCTCGATCTCAACCCGGAAGGAGGTGTCAGCGTCGCCGTCCCAGGAGACCGCGGTGAAGCGGTCGGGATCCTTCTTCAACACCGCTACGTTGGGACAGTCGTCACGGTGGATGGTGATCCCCCGCCCTAGTGAGATATAGCCCACGATCGGGTCGCCCGGGACCGGGCGGCAGCACTTCGCCAGGCGCAGGGTGACCTCGTCGATGCCCTCGACCGCGATGCCGTAGCTGCGCGAGGAACCGGTCGTACGCGGGCCGCGGCGCCGGGTCTTGAGCAGGTTGTCGGTGGCCGTTGGCTCCGAGGCCGCGGCCTCGCCCTGCTTCAGCCGCTGCATCAGCTTGTTGACCACGGTCTTGGCCGAGATCTTGGCGCCGCCCAGGGCGATGTAGAAGTCGTCGGCCTTGCGGAACCCCATCTCGCGGATCACGTCGGCGAGCAGCGGCGAGCCGACTATCTTCTGCGCCGGCAGGCCCTGCTTGCGGAGGTGGTCCTGCAAGAGCTCGCGCCCTGTGTGCTCTGAGTCGCGGCGGGACTCCGCCTTGAACCACTGCTTGATCTTGTTGCGCGCGCGCGTGGTCCTCACCAGCGCGAGCCAGTCGCGGGACGGGCCGCGCTCGCGCTTCGAGGTCAGGACCTCAACGATGTCGCCCGAGCGCAGCTGGTAGGAGAGCGGCACGATCCGGCCGTTGACCTTGGCGCCCACGCAGCGGTGACCGACGTCGGTGTGGATCTCGTAGGCGAAGTCCAGCGGCGTGGCCCCGGAGGCGAGCGACTTGACCTCGCCCTTCGGGGTGAAGACGAAGACCTCGTCCTCGAACAGATCGACCTTCAGCGTCTCCATGAACTCGCGCGGGTCGGCGAGGTCCTGCTGCCAATCCAGCAGCGACCGCAGCCACTTGAGCTTGTCCTCCGCCTCACGCCCCGTGGCGCCGCCATTCGCCTTGTACAGCCAGTGGGCGGCGACTCCGAATTCAGCCAAGTCGTGCATCGCGCGGGTGCGGATCTGGATCTCGAGCGGCCGGCCCTCGGGCCCGATCACCGTCGTGTGCAGCGACTGGTACATGTTGAACTTGGGCATCGCGATGAAGTCCTTGAAGCGCCCGGGCAGGGGCTTCCAGAGCGAGTGGATCACGCCCACGGCGCCGTAGCAGTCCTTCACCGACCCGACGATCACGCGCATGGCCGTGAGGTCGTAGATCTCGTTGAACTCGCGCCCCTTCTTGGTCATCTTCGAGTAGATCGAGTAGAAGTGCTTGGCGCGCCCCGAGATCTCCGCGTCGATGCCGAGCTCGTCGAGCTCCTTGTGCAGGTACTCGCCGGCCTGGGCCACATAGCGCTCGCGCTCGGCCCGCTGCTGGGCGACGAGCTCCTTGATCTCGGTGTACTTGCGCGGGTGAAGCGTCTGGAATGAGAGGTCCTCGAGTTCCCACTTGATCGCGTGGATGCCGAGGCGGTGGGCGATCGGCGCATAGATGTCGAGCGTTTCGCGCGCCTTCTCGATCTGCTTCTGCTTCGAGAGCGCCGCGATCGTGCGCATGTTGTGCAGACGATCGGCGAGCTTGATCAGGATGACCCGGATATCCGTGGCCATCGCGACCATCATCTTGCGGTAGTTCTCGGCTTGGGCCTCGTCGCGGGACTGGAAGGTCAGCCCCGTCAGCTTGGTCACCCCGTCGACGAGACCGGCGACCTCGTCGCCGAAGGCTTCGCGCACGTCGTCGAGCGAGGCCGAGGTGTCCTCGACCGTGTCATGCAGCAAGGCGGCACACAGCGTCGCGGTGTCGAGCCGCATGCCCGCGCAGATCTTCGCCACCCCCACCGGGTGCACGATGAAGTCCTCGCCCGAGCGGCGTCGCTGGTCTGCGTGGTGAACGCAGGCGTAGACGAAGGCCTCCTCGACGCGCCGGCGGTCGATCGCGAGCGCGCTCTGGTCGGCGTGCTCCTCGATGATCGCGAACAGGTCCTGGAGCAGCCGGCGCTGAGCGGCCGACAGCTCGGCGCGGCCCACTGAGGATTGAGCCCCTCCGTCCTTGACCCGATCGACGGGAAGGTGGGGCTGGACACTGACCGAGCCGTTCTTGCCCGACCCGTCCTTGCCCTGCCCGCGCCCTGGCTCGCGCTTGGGGTGGGTCGCTCCGGTGCCCCCGCGCTTGCGCCGGCCCTCTGGCTGGTCGCCCGCCGACCCGTCAGACCCGTCTCCCGGAGGCGCCTCCCGTGGGGTCCTGGGGGCTTGGCCGCTTTCCGCCGGGCGACCGCGCGAGCCTCGCGTCACCCGCCTGGTAGGAGATCTTCGCCGCTCAGAAATCTTCGTCCGTCCTCGTATCGCTGCTGGTATGCCCTGTAGGCGGGCGAGCGCTCCAACGCGGTGGGCGCCTCGCTGGCCACCATCAGGGCCGGCACCTGCCGGTCGAGGCTGACGAGCTGAAGCTCCGCAAGCACCCGGACCAACCTTCCCGCCACGCGTGCGGGTCGGCCGTGACGGCCCTCGGCGCGGAGCAGCTGCTCGAGCTCCTCACCGGCCACCCTCCTCCGGGCTTTTATCCCCCGGTAGAGGGCCACGAGCGAAGCACGCAGACCGTACTCCAGCTCGTGCATCTGCCAGGCAAAGCGTAGCTCAGCCTCACCCCACGCCAGGTGGGTATACCCCGCGCCCGCCCGCAACCGCGCCGCCGCGGCGCTCGAGGTGGGGGGATCCAGAACCACCACATGGGCGAATTCGTCGGCCAGCGCCGGGGCTCGGTCGAGCGCGCTGGCGCAGACCAGTGCGAACCCTCCTGCGCGGGCCTCCAGCCCGGCGAGCCGTCGCGGCACGTCGGCGCAGACGGCCAGCACGCGCCCGCCACTGGCGAGCGCATCGCATAACGGCACCAACGGGCTCTGGCCCCGTCGGTCGAGCAGCGTCCGCCCGTCTTGAGCTTCCGCCTCGCTCTCATCGAAGGAGGCATCGAGCTCGGCCACCACTCCATCGAGGTAGCTCGCCGGCTCGCCCACCACCTGGACCGGCCGCGGCGCACACGGCTGCGCGTGGCGTAGCACCAGGCGGGGCTCGACGACCCCGCGCCACTCATTGCGCTCGAGCGCAAAAGCCGCGTCCACCGCCTCCCCCTCCCGACACGGCAGGCGTCCACCGCAGCCGAACGAGACCGCCCGGGCGCGCGCGCCGCCCGAGACCGCAGTGAACGATGCGTGGCGCCCCTCCCCCATCGATCGCGCCCCCTCGAAGCGGGCGCCGGGCACCAGCAGGCACGGTCGGGGGTTGCCGATCCCGTGCGGCGCGAGACGCTCGAGCTCCTCCGCCAGTCCCAGCCCCAGATCTGATGCGGAGACGACCGCGTCCACTCGCTGGACCGGGTTCAGCAGATCCTCGCTGAGCACCGCGCGGGCATGCGCGTCGAAGGCGTCGGCCAGCTCGGGCATCCGATTACGCGCCACGGTCAGGCCGGCCGCGGCACGATGGCCACCGTAGCGATGCAGGTGCTCTGAAACCGCATGCAGGGCGCCAAGTAAGTCGAAGCCGGGGATGCTTCGGCCCGAGCCCTGCGCGAGCATCTCCCCGTTTACGGCGAGGAGCACCACCGGCCGGTGGTAGCGCTCGACGAGCCGCGAGGCGACGATGCCGATCACGCCGGGGTGCCAGCCCTCGCCCCAGAGCACATACCCCCTGCGCTCTCCGACCTCCCCGAGCTGTGCCTCGGCCTCCCAGGTGGTGCGCTCCTCGATCGCGCGACGCTCGGCGTTCAGACCGTCGAGCTCGGCGGCGACGGCGGTCGCGCGCCCTGGATCGTCGGTGAGCAGCAACTCGAGCGCGGCATCGGCCCGCCGGATCCGCCCGGCCGCGTTCAGCCGGGGCGCCAGTCGGAATCCGACGGCCCCCGCGTCCAGCGAGCTGGGGTCGGTTCCCGACACCTCGAGCAGCGCGCGCAACCCAGGTTTGGCGGTGTTGGCCAGGACTGCCAGGCCGCGGCGCACCAAAGCTCGGTTCTCCCCTCGCAGCGGCATCAGGTCGGCGACGGTCGCCAGCGCCGCCAGCTCTAGGTCTTCATCGGCGCTCCGGGCCTCGAGGGCCCGGGCGAGCTTGTAGGCGACCGCGGTCCCGCACAGTTCGGAGGGATAACCAGCGATCCCGGGATGGACGATCGGGCACCCCGGGAGCTGCCCGTCGGCGCGGGGTGCGTGATGGTCGGTGACCACGACTTCCATCCCCGCCGTCTGAGCCGCGCGCACCTCTTCGACGGCTGTAATCCCGCAGTCGACGGTCAGGAGCAGCTTCGTGCCCTGCGCCGCCAGCCGCTCAATCGTGCGCACCGAGAGCCCGTAGCCATCGTCGAGCCTGCTAGGCAGGAACCAGCCGGCGTTGGCGCCAAGCGAACGCAACGCCCGCACCATCAGCGCAGTGGCGCAGACGCCGTCGACGTCATAGTCGCCGTGGACCGTGATGCGCGCCCCGGCCGCGAGGTGCCGGCGGATGCTGGCGACGCTCTCTTCGATCCCGGCGAAACGCTCCAGGGAATGGATCTCGGCGGCTTCCAGGAATGCCTGGGCCTCTACCGCCGCCACGAGTCCGCGTCTGACGAGAATCTGGGCAAGCACCCGGCTGACGCCTAACTCGCGCTCCAGCCGCCCGGCGATGGTGAGATCGTAAGGCGGAACCTCGAGCCGAGGGACGGGGCGCGAGGGCCGAGCAGCCCGCGCGCCGCCTGGGAGCAGCCGCAGGGGTGGCGCGGAGGTCGCGACGGGCGCCGTTCCGGGGATCGCTGGCTGGGCGGATTCGCTCACGCCGAGCAGCGTATGAACAGGTCCCGACGGATCCGCAGGGCCAGGGCCGCGAAGGCGCCGTTTCCTTATCTGCCGTGACTATGTTTTGACAGCTCGGCCCGCGGGGCTGGGGGCCGTACGGGGCGCCCAGCGCGTTCGGGCCTGTGGACGCTCAGCCGCGCGGCGCCCGCGGCAAGCTCAGCGCGCCGACCCTGCAGGTGGGTCGGCGGGCGATGGAGTCTCCGCTACCGAGCCCTCCGCGGGCGCCTGGTGCCTGCCGAAAAGATGGCCGAAACGTGAGACGTCCCGCTCCGCCGTCGCCACGGGCGCCAGTACTCGGAGCAGCCCGTTCAGCTCACCCACGAGCGCAGTGACGGATTCGGTCAGAGCCGGCACCGAGGTCGCCAACGAATCCAGCACTTCGACGTGGCGCTCCATCGAGTCGGCTGCCCGGTGGATCGATGCGACGGCGTGATCGAGCTCGCGCTCCAGCTCGCGCGTCTGGTAGAGCGGCGAGTTGTGGACGACCTCGCGCTCGGCGCGCTCAGTCGCACCGAGAACTGCGCGCAACGGGGCGGTGAGCAGGTCGAGCGGGCCCATTCAGGTGGCCAGGCGGGCGTGCGCGCGCTGCCGCCGGATGCCCTCCAGGTAGACGAGCGCCATGCCGATCAGGGCGCCGGGGATGCCCTCGAGCGCCGTGGTCAGGTGGGTTGTGTGGCGACCGGGGATCGTGAAGCCGTGGATGGCCAGTCCGATCACCACCGCGCCGGCGAGCGCGCCGATCAGTGCCCCCACGATCCCGCCCCAGGAGCGGTCGGGAAGCCAGATCGTGAAGTGCCAGAGGGCGAGGCCCATCATCCCCCATGCGAGCAGCCCCATTAGCGACGTCTCCCGCCTAGATCGACGCGCGCGCCCATCAGCGCCGCCTCCCGTGACGCCGGCCACGTGAACGAGACGACGACGACGAGCGCGGCTTGGAGCGCGGCTTCGGCGCCACGCCTTCGTTCTCGGCGATGTCGGGCGCCGGGGCCGGCGGTCCGGTCTCCGCCGCGGGCGGCGCCGGGTCAACATTCGGTTGGGAGACCGAGGGGTCGGCCTCCGGGGGCATGGCCTCCGGAGCGGGCACGCCAGGCCCGGGCTCCGTCGGGCGCGGGGCCTCCACTGCCGGTGCGCCATCGGCGCGGCCACGCCTCGGCTTGCGCGCCGTCCCGTCCGCGCCATCGGCACGGCCACGCCGACGCGACTTCGCCGGCGCCTCCGGCTCGGTGTGTGCGAGCCGCGCGGTCAGCGTGGATGTCTGGCGACCGCGTGCAGACTCCTCGATCTCCAGGTCGCGCTTCATCTCCTCGAACTCCGCCGCGGAGACCTTCTCCGGGTCTGGCGCGGTCAGCCGCTCACCGCGACGCGGCCGCTTGCGCTCAGGCTCCACGTCCGCGCCCGCGCCGGCAAATGCGGGAATGTGGCCGAACTCGGCGCGGATGCGCTCGCGGCGCGCGCGGTAGGCAGGCTCGCGCTCCTTCCAATGGGTCAGGACCGGGGAGGCGATGAAGATCGAGGAGTAGGCGCCCGAGGCGATGCCGATCAGAAGCGCGAACGCGAAGTCGCCAAGCGTCCCGCCGCCGCCAAAGATCAGCAGCGCGATCACGGGCAGCAGCGTGCACGAGGTCGTGGCCAGCGAACGCGTCAGCACTTCGGACATTGAGCGGTTGACGATCTGGGAGAACGCCGCGCGCGGCATGCGCGGAATGTTCTCCCGCACCCGGTCGAAGACGATGATCGTGTCGTACATCGAATAGCCGAGGATCGTTAAAAGGGCGGCCACTGTGTCCACGGTCACCTGGCGCCCCGTGAGCGCGTACACGCCGCTTGTGATCAGCAGGTCGTGCGCCAGCGCGATCAGCACCGGAACCGCGAACTTCCACTCAAAGCGCAGCGCCACGTAGACCGAGATCACCAGCAGCGAGGCGATGATCGCGATGATCGCGGCGTTGGCGATCGTGCGGCCGAAGGTGGGACCGATCGAGGTCGCGTCCCACGAACGTATCCCGTACTTGGTCTGGATCTGGTTCTTGGCTCCCTGTACCTCGCCCTGCCGGAGCACCTTGGAGGAGACCTGGAACACGTACGGACCGAGGCTCTTGTTGGTGATCCTCTGCACCTCCGGGCTGTTGGCGCCGTTTGAGGTCATGACCGAGCGCACCTGGGCCACGGTCGCCGGGTGCTGGAGGCTCGCCGTGATGCGCGTGCCCGAGGTGAAGTCGATCCCCAGGTTCAGGCCCTTGCCGCCCACCGCCAGCGCGCCAACCAGCAGGATCACGCCGGACATCGTGAAGAAGTACCGGGAGGCGCCCATGAAGTCGAACCGCCAGGCGAAGCGGCGTTTGCCCGCGCCCAGCGCCGAGGGCCTGGCGATCGCACGCGAGCGCCCCATGGTCATCAGGATCGCCTGCGTCGCCATCACCGCCGTGAACAGCGAGACGAATGTGCCGATGCCCAAGGTGAGCGCGAACCCTTTGACGTCCGCGGTCGCGAGCACGAAGAGGATGAATGCGGTCATGATCGTGACCACGTTGGCGTCGATGATCGCCGTGAGGCCCTTCTTGTAGCCCGTGACGATCCCCTGGCGGATTGAGCGCCCGGAGCGGATCTCCTCCTTGACGCGTTCGAAGATCACGATGTTGGCGTCCGCGGCGACGCCGATTGTGAGGATCAGGCCGGCGATCCCCGAAAGCGTGAGCGTGACTGGGATCAGCTTGATCAGCGCGTAGAAGTAGAGCGCGTAGACGAACAGCCCCGCCGTCGCGATCACGCCGAGCACGCGGTAGTAGAAGAGCAGGAACGCAATCACCACGGCCAATCCCGCCAGGCCCGCGATCAGACCCTGGTGCAGAGCCTGCTTGCCGAGCGTCGCGGAGACCTGCTGCGTGGAGATCAGCTTCAGGTTGACCGGGAGCGCGCCGACGCGCAGGACCTGGGCCAGCGACGAGGCCGAGCTCTGGGTGAACCCGCCCTGGATGTCCGCGCCTCCGCCGATGATCCCCTGGGGGTTCTGCTGCCAGTCGATGAACGGAACGGTGACCAGCGTGGGCTCGAGCCCGCCGAGCGCCACCGCGAAGTGCTGATCGATCGCCTGCTGCGTATCCAGCCCGCTTATCTGCTTGCCCCTGGCCGCGATCTGGGCGGTCACCTGCTGGAATTTGGCCTGCCCGTTGCCGTTGAAGCCGAAGGTTACGTCGGGGTTTCCCGAGGAGTCGGTCGACTGCTGCGGGTTCGAGATGTCGCTGCCGAACAGCGCGACGTTGTCCTTCATCACATAGAACTGTGCGGCGGGCCGCGAGATTGGGGTCGAGCTCAGCGAGAAGCGCGACGGTGCGGCTAGCAGAACGGCAGTGCCCCGCGGGACCGAGAGGACCTGTCCCTGGGTATGGGCCTCCGATACGGAGACGCCGGTCGGAAGTCCGGTATAGAGGTCCCCGGAAGACGCGTCGGGACCGTTGAGCAGACAGCGAAACCCGGTGGGCACGGTCGCGGCAGCGATGCCCTGACTGCGCTCCGCGGCCGTACAGGCGGCGCTGCCGGGCTTGCCGAACAGGTAGTACTGCGCGCCGTTGCGCGAGTTGTCCTTGCTGACCTGGGCCGGCTGCTTGGACGCGAGCTTGACCGCGTCGTACAACGACATGCTCCCCTGCCCGGACGACCCTCCGCCCTCACTGATCTGGAGCGCGAGCTTCTGATCGGAGGTGAGCAGGCTGGTGTTCTTCTGAAAGCCGGGCGGGAGATTCGTCAGGACGCTTGCGACGGTCTTGCCGTCCGGCAGCAGGACGTTCTTCTCCCAGTCGTAGAACTCGAGCCGCGCCGTGGTGCCGACTTCTTGGGTCGCGCGCGAAATATCGGTGACGTCCGGCAGCCCCACTGAGATCTGGTTGCCGCCGTCGGTCTGGATCTCAGGCTCCGCTACGCCGAGCTGGTTGACGCGCGCGTTCATGATGTCGACCACGCGGCTGAGCGCGGACTGGTTCACCTTTGGCGTCTGCGCCGTTGGCTGGGCCTGGTAGACGAGCTCGACGCCCCCCTTCAGGTCCAGCCCGAGCACGGTCTTGAACTGGGTCAGGATCACGGCCGAGGCCGCCATTAGCCCGGCCACGAGCAGCAGGATGAATCCGTGGCGCCGGCGATCACTCATGACTTGCGCTGGATGCTAGTGGGTCGACCGAAAACGTTTGACCGGTTCGACGAGCGAAAACCGAGGTTGGCAAGGACGCAGAAGTCGACGCGTAGCGGCGCTACGCGAGACTTCGAGGACGCTGCCAGCCGAAGGTTTGCAGCCGCTAAACAGGGTGAACGTTTTCGGGAGCCCCACTAGTGGCTTCGCTGGCGGGCGCTAGCGCTACCCGGCCGCGTGGTGGTTGGTGGGAGTGAGCACCAGCAGGACTCCACCGTCGTCATCGTCGTAAGCCGGGAAGATGTCCGCCACCGCGTTGGCCGGCTCTTCGTGCTCAGCGTTGACTTCGACGGGCTTGCTCTTCACCCGCACCTCCCACTCCAGCGCCGTCTGCACGTGATCCGCGCCGTCGGCGAAGCGCAGCCCCAAGACCTCGTGCACCGGCCGCCCCATCGCCTGCTCGGTCTTCAGCCCCGTGAGCTCAAACGCTCCCTTGCCGCAGTTGACGATCCGCCCGCCCGCGTCGCAGGCGAAGAAGGCCGCGTTGGGCGCCGGATAGTAGTCGTCGAGCAGCTCGAACAGGTACGCGAATCCGCACTTGTCACAGCCGCGGATCTCGCGTCCGAAGTCGGTCGTGCGATCGGGGCCCATCGAGCGATGGCCGCAGTTGGGGCAGATGAAGTAGTGCTCCTTGGACACTCGGGCTCAGGATAGCCATCGCCGTCTTCGTCCTCGCCGGGCGAAATCAGGCCACGCGACTAAAGCAACGCCGGCTGTCCCGGGGGCTCCAAGCCCAGGTGGGCAAAGGCTCGTCGCGTGGCGGTCCGGCCCCGCGGCTTGCGCTCGATGAGACCCCGCTGCAACAGGTAGGGCTCGTAGACATCCTCGATCGTGTCCTGTTCCTCTCCCACCGCGACAGCGAGCGTCGACAGACCTACCGGTCCGCCCGAGAACTTCTGGCAGATCGCGCGCAGAATCTCCCGGTCCAGGCGGTCGAGGCCCTCGTCGTCTACCTCGAGCAAGGCGAGCGCCTCGAGCGCCGCTTGCTCCGAGACCGCGCCCGTGCCCCTCACTTCCGCATAGTCGCGTGCGCGCTTGAGCAGGCGGTTGGCGACGCGCGGGGTTCCGCGGCTGCGCGCTGCGATCGCGAGCGCGCCCGCGGAGGCAATCTCCACACCCAACAACCGTGCGGAGCGGTGCACGATCTGCGCCAGGTCGTCCACCGAGTAATGCTCGAGCCGCTGCTGGATACCGAAGCGATCGCGCAGGGGGGCGTTTACTAGGCCGGTTCGGGTGGTGGCGCCGACGAGCGTAAACGGCGGCAGGGGGAGCGTGACCACGCGCGCTCCCGCTCCCTGACCGACCGTTATCGGCAGCGAGCCGTCCTCCATCGTGGGGTAGAAGGTCTCCTCCAGAGCGCGGGGCAGGCGGTGAATTTCGTCGACGAAGAACACCGCATGCGGCTCGAGCGCGGTCAGGAACGAGGCGATGTCCGCTTTGCGCTCGAGCGTCGGGCCTGCCGTCTGCACGAACTGAACATCGAGCTCGGCGGCGACGATCTGGGCGAGCGAGGTCTTGCCGAGGCCCGGCGGGCCTGCCAGCAGCACGTGGTCGAGCGCCTCGTCGCGGCTCTTGGCGGCCTCGATGGCGACCGCGAGCTGTTCCTTGATGGCGGGCTGGCCCACGAAGTCGGCCAATCGGCGCGGGCGCAGCGAGCGGTCGAAGTCGTCGTCCCCGAGTAAGTCGGGCGTCTGGAGGCGGGGCTCGGTGGTCATCGCCGGGCCATCCTCAGCGCGCTCGAGATCAGCTCCTCGGGCTGCTCACCGTCTATGCCCTCGAGCAGCTCGTGGGCTTCATGGGGGCTGTAGCCAAGTCCAATGAGGCCCTCTCGCGCAACCGCGTGTGGGTCGTCGGGATGCGCACCGGAGACCGGGCTCACAGACATCGTGGCACCCACCTTCTCGCGCAGCTCGACGACGATCCTCTCCGCCGTCCGCTTGCCGATCCCCGGTACCGCCTGGAGCCGCGCGGTATCGCCCGCCGCGAGCAGCGCTAATAGCTCCCGCGGGGGACCGCCCGAGAGCACCGCCAGGGCCACTTTAGGTCCGACTGACTGCACGGCGAGCAGCATCAGGAAGAGCTCGCGCTCCTCCTCGGTGGCGAAGCCATATAGGGCGAGCGCGTCGTCGCGCACCACCAGGTGCGTGTGGAGTGTCGACTCCCCGCCCACGGCGGGGACCTGGCGGAGGGTCTGGGCCGAGACCGCGAGGCGATACCCGACCCCGCCACAGTCGATCACCACATGGTCACCGCGGCGGACCGCGACCGTGCCCGATATCAGCGCGATCATCCGCGCGCCCCCGCGACTCCAAGCGCTCGCTGAAGCGGCGCCCGGTTGAGCTCGCAGATGGCGACTGCCACGGCGTCGGCGGCGTGGTCAGGCACGGGAGGAGCGGGCAGGGCCAGCAGCCGCGCGACCATCTCCCCCACCTGCTCTTTGCCGGCGCCGCCGTGCCCACACACCGCCGACTTCACCTGTTGCGGGGTGTAGGAGCGCGTGGGGACCTGCCGCTCGCCCGCGGCCAGGAGCACCACGCCGCGAGCCTGTCCAACCGCGAATGCGGTCCGCGCGTTGACCCCGAAGTAGAGCTCTTCGATCGCCAACGCGTCAGGCCGGTGTAGATCGAGTAGCTCGCCCACGCGGCCGTGAATCTCCGCCAGGCGACGCTCCGGCGGCGTGCCCGCACGAGTCTGGATCACGCCGTACGCGAGCGCGCCCAGCCGGCTGCCGCTGGCGCTCACGACTGCAAATCCGGTACTAGCGGTACCGGGATCTATTCCCAGGACGATCATCGCTTTCAAAGACATTCTGCGCACGCGCCCGGACGCCTCCCCGCCCCGGGATGGGGGAAGATCCGCTCGTGGCCCCGGACCGAAACGACGTCGACTTTGAGGCGCAGGGGCTGCTTGACGGCCTCGAGGGCCAGGAGCGTGCGGCGCGCGAGGAACTACTGGCCGGGCTGCTCGAACGCGGTGCGACGCTCGAAGAGCTGAAGCAGGCCGTGGACGAGGAACGGCTCGTGCTGCTCCCCCTGGAGCAGGTGCTCGGCGGGCGCTACTCCACCGCGGACGTCTCGGAGCGCTCCGGAGTTCCGGTGGAGCAGCTGAGAAAGGTTTGGCGCGCCCTGGGATTCGCCCGGGCCGAGGACGACGGCGAAAGGGCCTTCACCGATGGGGACCTGGCGGCGGCCAAGTCACTCAGGGCGTTCCTCGACGCCGGCCTGTCAGAGGGGTCGCTACTCGAGATCTCGCGCGTTCTCGGCGAGGGGACCTCCCGTCTCTCCTCCACTGTCACCAGCGCATTCGCCGACACCTACTTGGAGCCGGGCGACAGCGAGCGTGACGTAGCGCTGCGATTCGCGGTCATGGCCAAACAGTTGCTGCCGCTCATGTCGCCTGTGCTCGATGCCGCGCTGGCGGGCCACGTGCGCGAAGCCACGCGCCGGGGGATCATCAGCCGGGCGGAGCGCGAGCAAGGCAAGCTGGCCATGGCCGAGGAGGTAGTGATCTGCTTTGCGGACCTGGTCGGCTTCACCAGCCTCGGCGGCGAGGTGGAAGCAGAGGAGCTCGGCCTGGTCGCCCGCCGCCTGGGGGAGCTGGCCGCCGAGGTCTCTTCGCCCACCGTCCGACTTGTCAAGACGATCGGGGACGCGGCCATGTACGTGTCGGACGATGCCCACGCCATGGTGCACACCGCGCTCGAGCTCGTCGACGCCGTAAACGAGGCCGAGCTCCCCGCGCTGCGAGCGGGCATTGCATCCGGCGCGGCGCTCAACCGGGCGGGCGACTGGTACGGGCAGTCGGTCAACCTGGCGAGCAGGGTCACCGGGGTGGCGCGCCCGGGCAGCGTGCTCTGCACGGAGGCGATCCGGGACGCGGCAGGAGACGAGATCGCCTGGTCGTCGGCCGGTCGTTTCCGATTGAAGGGGCTGTCGGAGAGCGTGCCGCTCTTCCGGGCGCGCCGCACCGATGAGCGCGAGACTTCGCGGAGCGCCGAGGACGGCGACCGAGCTACGAAACGGCGTGCAGGTCGATCACGAAGACGAGCGTCGCGTTAGGCGGGATCTTGGACCCGGCGCCCTTCGTGCCGTATGCCAGGGCCGGCGGGATGATGAGCTCCCGCCGGCCGCCCACCCGCATCCCGGGGATTCCCTCGGTCCAACCCTTGATCACGCCGCTCGCGAGCGAGAACTGGACCGGTTGTCCCGAGCCGTCATTCCAGGATGCGTCGAACTGCTTGCCGGTCTTGTAGAGCACCCCCACGTACTGGACGGTGACGGTGGAGGTCTTGGTCGCCACGGCACCGGTGCCCTTGACCAGGTCCTTGATCACCAGGTGCTTGGGCGGCGGGCCCTTCGGGACGGTCACGGTGGGTTTCGTGCGCAGCGCGACGGGTACGGGAGGCGGCGGGGGAGGCGCGGTCAGGCCCGCGGAGGGCGCCTGCACGATCCCGTGAGCGCTGCCGGAGCTTCCGCACGCGGCGAGTCCCGCCGCGAGCACAATGCCCGCGAGCGCTGCCCCAAAACGCCGGATCACGAGGCGATCCGCTCCAGGACGCCCGCGTCGATGTCGAAGTTGGCGTGCACCGCGGCCACGTCGTCCGACTCCTCGAGCGCATCGATCAGGCGCATCAGCTTGGGGGCCGCGTCCTCGGCCACTGGCACACGAGAGCGCGGACGCTGCGCGATATCAGCGCTCTCAATCTCGATGCCGGCCTGCTCAAGCGCCCCGCGCACCGCCTGCAGATCAGCGGGCTCGCAGATCACCTCGAGCACGTCGTCGTCGCGAGAAATGTCCTCTGCACCTGCATCTATCGCGGACATTAGGTCATCCTCGTCGTAGCGCGTCGCGTCGACGCTGATCACCCCGCGCTTGTCGAATAGATAGGCGACCGAGCCTGGCTCGCCGAGGCTTCCTCCCTGCTTGGCGAAGGCATGGCGGATATCGGCACCAGTGCGGTTGCGGTTGTCAGTCAGCGCCTCAATCAACAGTGCCACGCCACCGGGCCCATACCCCTCGTAGAGGACGGTCTGGATCTGGTCGGTGTCGCTGCCCTCGCCGGTCCCCTTGCCGATCGCACGCTCGATATTGTCCTTGGGCATCGAAGCGTCCCTGGCCTTCTGAACCGCCAGCGCCAGGGCGGAGTTCGCCTCAGGGTCTCGCCCGCCCTCGCGCGCGGCCACGGTGATGGCGCGCGCCAGTTTCGTGAACTGCTGGCCCCGGCGCGCATCGACGACGGCCTTCTTGTGCTTGATCGAGCTCCACTTCGAGTGCCCTGACATCGGCGGTCAAGTGTAGGGGGCGCGTCCCAATCGCCCCGCCGGGCGCGAGGCTCGGCGGATACCATCCGCCGCCCATGGCCTCGCTTGCCCCGGAAATCTTCAAGGCCTACGACATCCGGGGCCTGTATGGCGCGGACATCGACGAGCACGCGGCGCGCCAAATCGGCCGCGCCTTCGCGCGTGTGATCGGGGAGCTCGACGGCAAGCCCACCACCCGCCTGCGGCTGGGCCTGGGGCGGGACATGCGGCTGAGCGCTCCGGAGCTCGCCGCCAGCTACAGCGAGGGCATGCGCGCGGAGGGCGCCACGGTGCTCGACGCCGGCCAGATCGGCACCGAGATGCTCTACTACCTGGTCGGCTCGCGCGACCTCGACGGCGGGCTGATGTGCACGGCCTCGCATAATCCCAAGGCGTACACCGGCGCCAAGCTGGTTGGCCGCGGCGCGCTCGCGCTCTCGGGCGATCGCGGGATCGGTGAGATCCGGGCGCTGCTCGAGCAGGGGCTCGACGAGGGGCCGGGGGGCGGCGAGATCGAGGAGGTGGCGCTGTACGACGAATTTCACGAGGCTGCCCTGCGGTTCATCGACCCCGGTGCGGTCGCGCCTCTGCGAGTCGTTCTCGACGGTGGCAACGGGATGGCGGGACCGATGGTCGGCCCGCTGCTCGAGCGCCTCGGGCTCGACCTCGTCACGGCGTACTGGGAGCCGGACGGGAGCTTTCCCGACCACGAGCCCAATCCGCTGTTGCCCGAGAACCGCCGCTTCGTGATGGAGGAGGTGGTCCGCCAGGGCGCCGATCTCGGCATCGCCTGGGACGGCGACGGCGACCGCTGCTTCTTCATCGACGACACGGGAGCATTCGTCGACGGCGACTTCCTCACCGCGCTCCTCGCCGAGTCGATGCTGGGCAAGCATCCGGAGGGAACGATCCTGTACGACGTCCGCGCCAGCCGCGCGGTCCCCGACACGGTCGCGGCGGCCGGGGGGCGCGCGCTGATCAACCGGGTCGGCCACGCCTTTTTCAAGACGCGCATGCGCTCCGAACACGCCGTCTTCGGAGGGGAGGTGTCGGGGCACTACTACTTCCACGACTTCTACTGCGCCGACTCGGGGACAATCCCGGCGCTGCTGATGCTCGAGCTGCTCTCGCGAGCGGGCGCAAAGCTCTCCGAGCTGCTGGAGCGCTATCGCTCGCGCTATTTCATCTCGGGCGAAATCAATTCCGAGGTCGAAGACCAGGCAGCCAAGCTTGAAGAGCTCTCGGCCCGCTACGAGGACGGCGAGCAGAGCCGGCTCGACGGCCTCTCGGTCGATTACGAGGACTGGCACTTCAACGTGCGGCCGTCCAATACGGAGCCGCTGTTGCGCCTTTGCCTCGAGTCGCTGCGCTCGCCCGAGGACATGGAGCGCCGACGGGATGAGGTACTGGCGCTGATTAGGTCGTGAGCGAGCAGCACCCCCCGCGAAACCGCACCGGCCGCGCGGTCGCCGCAGGCGATGCCGTCGACCGGGCGATCGCGAAGCTCGACCCGTACTGGGCGCCGCAGCTGGTGGTCGCGTGCGCGATCGCGCTCGACCTGGCTCTTCCCGACAAGCTGACCATCGGGCCTTTCTGGCTGGTGCCCGCGATCGAGGGACTGCTGCTGCTGGCGCTCTTCATCGCCACTCCGCATCCGCGCATGCGCCACTCGCCACTGCGCCGGCGGATTGCCATCGGGCTGATTGGCCTGGTCAGCGCCGTCAACATGTTTTCGCTGGTCGAGCTCGTCCGCTACCTGCTCTCAGCCCATGGCAGCAAGGCCAGCGGCCGCACGCTGATCTTCGCCGGCGTGGCGCTGTGGCTCACCAACGTTCTGCTCTTCAGCCTCTGGTATTGGGAGCTCGATGGCGGCGGGCCGCAGGCCCGGGCCCTGAACCCGGGTGGGCGGCGAGATTTCATGTTCCCGCAGATGGACAAGCCGCACCTCGCCCCGCCGGACTGGAAACCCGGCCTGATCGACTACCTCTACCTCGCTTTCACCAACGCCACGGCCTTCAGCCCGACCGACGCCATGCCCCTGACGCAGGCCGCCAAGGCACTGATGACCGCCCAAGCCCTGACCTCGCTTCTGGTCGTCGCCCTCGTCGTCGGCCGTGCGGTCAACATCCTTGCCTAATGGCGACCGGCGAAGCAATCGAGAGCGAAGCGCTCGAGCGCGAGATCGGACGGCTCGGCGCCGAGCTGTACAGCTCCTTCCCCTCCCCCCTGCGCCACCCGATCCGGACCGTCGACGCGCGCGCGATGGAGTTGGCTTCCTCGGATCGGGAGCTTCGCGCCGCCCTATTTCGCTTCGTCGACGTGGTCCCCGCCTGCCGCTCGGTCGAGGACGTGGCCCGCCACCTGAGCGATTTTCTCGACGAGGTGCCGGATGCGCCATTGCCGCTCGAGGCGGCGATGCGGGTCGCGCACACCAAGGCCGGCCGGGCAGCGCTGGGGGCCGCGGCCGCCAGGGGAGTCCGCCACATCGCCCACCGCTTCATCGTGGGCGAGACGCCCAAAGCCGCGCTCGAGGTGTTGGAAGCGCTCTGGAGAGGCGGGGTCGCCAGCTCCGTGGACCTGCTGGGCGAAGCGACCGTCACCGCCGCCGAGGCCGATCGCTATGCCGCACGCTGCACCGAGGCCCAGCGCGAGCTCGTGGCCGCGGTCGGCCGCTGGCCGTCGTCGCCATTGCTCGAGCGCGATCGCAGCGGCGCTCTGCCGCGCGCAAACCTATCCGTCAAGGTGTCCGCCCTCACCCCGCTGCTGCGGCCGGACGCGCCCGTACTCGGCAAGCAGGATGCGGCCGCGCGGCTTCGCCCTCTGCTTGCGGCCGCGCGCGATCAGGGAGCGCACATCCACATCGACATGGAGTCGCTCGACTCCCGGGAGGCAGTACTGGAGCTGGTTTTGGAGCTGCTCTCTGAGCCCGAGTTCGCCGAGGGGCCCTGCGCGGGCATGGTGCTGCAGGCCTACCTGCGCGACTCGCCGAGCCAACTCGAGCAGGTTCTGGCGTGGACCGATTCCCATCCCCGCACGCCGCCGCTGCAGGTGCGGCTGGTGAAGGGCGCCTACTGGGACCACGAGTTAGTGCAGGCCCGCCAGCAGGGCTGGCCGGCACCGGTGTTTGAGGTCAAGGCCGAGTGCGACCGCAACTTCGAGGCCCTGACGCGTCGGCTGCTGGAGGCGCGCCCGGCCGTGCGAGTCGCGATCGCCTCGCACAACCTGCGCTCGGTCGCGCACGCGATCGCGCTCAACCGCATGCTGGGAGCGGCGGACTCAGAACTCGAATTCCAGGTGCTGCGCGGCCTCGGCGACGAGTTGCAGGATGCCCTGGCCAAGCACGGCTTTCGGGTCAGGACCTACTGCCCGGTGGGGAACCTCGTGGCCGGGATGGCTTACCTCGTGCGCCGCCTGCTGGAGAACACGAGCAACGAGTCGTTCCTGCACGAGCAGGCGCGAAACGTCCCGGTCGAGGCGCTGTTGGCGGCCCCTTAGCGCCTGCACGGTAAACGCGGCACCATAGTGTTCTACCCGGCTGATGGCGCCGAGATCGCGCCTGGACGGTAGGAACATGCCACTTGCAGGGCCGCCCTGCGGCCGTAAGATGCAACACGATGCGGGAACCGAGCCGGGGGGCCCAGAGCCGGTATTTGCCTGAATTTGCCGTCTCCAAAGGAGATCAAGAATGTGGGGGACCAGTGGCCGAGATGACCCCTGAGGTCGAGCTCTCTGGTCCCCAATAGTTGCCGAAGAGTTCGGTCCGGCCCGCGCCGAGGCTCCGCTAGCCCGTCCCTGTGCCACCGTTCTTGTGACGCTGCGGTCCCCGACGCCACGGTTCCCGCGCCTGTGCTGATCCCGCCGATTCGCAGGGACACCGTCTTCCGGCGGACGCTGGCGTCGCGGACATGGCAGCCGCACTCGCGGGCCTCTTCACCATCGGCGCGTTCACCGGACGGGGCATCCCGACCGTAACGCTCGTCGCAGTCCCGTTCATCGTGCTGATGGCGAAGGTGGCCGGTCGCTACGACCACGACGAGCTGGTCTTGCGCAAGTCCACGCTCGAGGAGACCCCCAGCCTGCTTGGCCTCTCGGCGGTGTTCGCGCTGGCATGGTCGGCGGTCGCGTTCATCTCCGGTACGCACATGGACCTGCATGGCGCCGGGGTCGTGGCATTGTGGGCCTCGACCGGGGCCGGTCTCATCATCGCCCGCAGCGGCGCCCGCTCGCTGGCCGCCACCTTCGCGCCGCCCGAGAGGGCACTGATCGTGGGCGACGCCCAGTCGCGGGCCAGGGTCACGCAGGCGCTCAGCTACGACCCGGCGGCGCGCCTGGACATCATCGGCTACCTGCCGCTCGAGGAAGGCGAGGATCAGTTGCCGTTCTCCGAGCTCAAAAGCGCGGTCGCCACGCTTGGCGTGGACCGGGTGTTTCTGGTCCCGGCCCGCGAGCACACCGAGGAGGCGCTCGAATTGGTCAGGCGCACCGCCGCGATTGGCGTCAAGGTGTCGATCGTGCCGCGTCTGTTCGAGGTGGTTGGCTCGGCCGTGGAGTTCGACGCGGTGGGCGGAATGACGGTCCTCGGCGTACGACGCCCCGGCCTCAGCTTCTCCTCCCAGCTGATCAAGCGCGCGCTCGACGTCGCGGTCTCGAGCATCAGCCTCGTCCTGCTCTCGCCGGTGGCGGGGGTGGTCGCCCTCGCGATCAAGCTCGACTCGTCAGGGTCCGTGTTCTTCCGCCAGCCCCGGGTAGGGCGCGACGGCCGCAGCTTCTGGATGATCAAGTTCCGGAGCATGGTTGACGGAGCCGAGCAGGCGCGGGCAGAGCTCGAGGACCAGAACGAATCGATCGGCCTCTTCAAGCTCACGCGCGATCCCCGCGTGACTCGCGTGGGCCGCTTTCTGCGGCGCTGCTCGATCGACGAGCTCCCACAGCTCATCAACGTCGTGCGCGGCGAGATGAGCCTGGTCGGCCCGCGCCCGCTGATCCTCGACGAAGACGCGCTCGTCGAGGGCTGGCACCGCGACCGCCTGTTGCTGACGCCTGGCATGACCGGCCCCTGGCAGGTGCTCGGTCCCCCGCGCCCACCGCTCGCGGAGATGGTCAAGGTCGACTATCTCTACGCCGCCAACTGGTCGCTCTGGAACGACATCAAGATCATTCTGCGCACGCTTCGCCACGTGCTCGGCCGGCGCGGCGTCTAGGAGGCTCTCAAGCGCCTCCGGCGCGTCTAGGCTTCGTCTGAAGCCCCTTGACCGCGCTGCACACACCCCCCCGCCCCGCAACAGTGCTGGAGCCGTTCGCCAACGAACCGGTGCTCGAGCTGCGCCGAGCGACAATCCGGGCTCAGCTGAGCAAAGCCCTGACGGCGCTCGATCGCGAACTGCCACTCGCGGTCCCGGTGATGGTGAGCGACGAGGAAGCGCGCACCGGACAGGAGTTCACCTCGACGGATCCGGGCGACCCCGAGCGCGTCGTGGCGCGGGCGACCGGGGCGCGGGCAGCGGACGTCGCCGCGGCCGTGACCGCGGCGCGCGAGGCGCTCCCGACCTGGAGCCGTCGCAGCGCGGCCGAGCGCGCCTTGGCGCTGCACCGTGCCGCCGCCTGGATGCGTGAGCGCCGCCTCGAGCTGGCGGCACTCGAGGTGAGGGAGTGCGCAAAGCCGTGGCCGGAGGCCGACGGCGACGTGTGCGAGGCGATCGACTTCCTCGAGTACTACGCGCGCGGCGCGATCGAGCTCGAGTCCGGGAGGCAACTCGTGCAGGTGCCAGGCGAGCGCAACGAGCTGCGCTATGCCGCCCGCGGAGTCGCCGCGGTCATATCGCCCTGGAACTTCCCTCTGGCGATCGCCTGCGGCATGACGGCCGGCGCGCTCGCGACCGGTAACTCCGTCGTGCTGAAGCCCGCTGAGCAGTCCCCGGCTTGCGCGCTGAAGCTGGTCCAGGCGCTGCGCACAGGCGGCGTGCCGCCGGGCGCGATCTCTTTGCTGCCGGGCGGGGGCGAGGTCGGAGCCGCATTGGTCAAGGACCCCGGGGTGCAGACGATCGCGTTCACCGGCTCGCTGCAGGTGGGCCTCGAGATCGTGCGCGCGGCCGCGGAGCCCGCTCCTGGCCAGCACCACATCAAGCGCGTGGTGGCAGAGCTTGGCGGCAAGAACTGCGTGCTGGTCGACGCCGACGCGGACCTCGATGAAGCCGTTCCCGAGATCATCTCCTCCGCCTTCGTCTACGCCGGGCAGAAGTGCTCTGCCGCCGCCCGAGTGCTGGTCCACGAGGCGATCTACGAGCCGCTGCTGGAGCGCCTCGCGGGCGCCGCCCGTGTGCTCGTGGTCGGGCAAGCGTCAGATCTGCGCACGGCGGTGCCGCCGGTGATCGAGGAGGAAGCCAAGAAGCGCATCGACGACTATCGCGAGCTCGCCGCCCGCCAGGGCCGCATCGTGGCCTCCTCGGAGCCCGTGCCCGAGCGGGGCTGGTTCTGCCCGCCGACGATCGCGAGCAGTCTGCCGGCCGACTCTCCGGTCCTAAGCGAAGAAGTGTTCGGTCCGCTCCTGACCGTGGAGCCGGTGACGGATCTCGAGGAGGCCTGCGAGATCGTCGAGCAGCTCCCCTACGCGCTGACCGGAGGGCTGTTCGCCCGCGACCCGGCGACCGTCCGCTACGTCACCGCCCGCACCCCGGTCGGAAACCTGTACGTCAACCGCGGCATCACGGGCGCAAAGGTCGGGCGCCAGCCATTCGGCGGCAACAAGCTGTCGGGTACCGGCTCAAAGGCCGGCGGCCCGGATTACTTGCTCCAGTTTGTCGAGCCGCGGGCGGTGACCGAGAACACGATGCGCCACGGGCTCGTGGTGACCTAATTCTCTTCCCGCCGGAACATGTTCCGGCGGGCCGGCGGCGCATGCGCCGCCGGGGCCGGCGAGCATGCTCGCCGGCCAGCCCGTTAGGGGGCCTTGACCTGAGCGGCTTCGGCGACGATCATCGGGGGTAGGCGCATGGTCGTGCCCGCCTCAGAGATGTGGAAGCTGGCACTCGCGTTCGCGCTCGGCGCGGCGATCGTGATGGGCGCTTGGGGAGCCGCCCCGCGCCGCTCGGTTCCGCGTACTGAGCTGAGGCGCTTGGTGGCTTGCGCGCTACTGCTCTACGGCGTCGGCGGCCTGGCGTCGCTGGTGGGCCATTCCACGCTCGCGGCGCTTGCGTACGCGGCCGGCATCAGCGTGTGCGCTCTGGCCCTGTGGCTATCGCGCGGGAGCGACGCAGACGACCCGCCCCAGGGGGGCGAGGATCCGTCGGACGAGCAGCCGCCGCCAGCACCCGACGGCATGCCAGAGTTCGACTGGGCCGCGTTCGAGCGCGAGTTCCAGAACTACGTGCGCCGCTCCGAGCGCACCCCTGCGGGCGCTCGCTAGGCGCTCAGCGGTCGCCGTTCAGCTCGAGCACGAACTCGTGCAGCCGAGGCTCACCGGCGAGCTCTGGGTGGAACGCAACCGCGATCAGCTTGCCTTGCCTGACCGCCACTGGATGGCCGTCGACGGCTGCAAGTACCTCCACGTCCTTCCCGTGCTCGCGCACCCAGGGGGCGCGAATGAAGACCGCGTGCACCGGCCCGCCGGCCAGCTCGGGGACCTCAAGCTCGCATTCGAACGAGCGCAGCTGACGGCCAAAGGCGTTTCGCTCGGTCGAGATATCGAGCACGCCGAGGTGATCGCGGTCCAGCATGATCATGCCCGCGCAGGTTCCGAGCACGGGCGTGCCGCGGCGCACCAGGTCCCATAGCGGCTCAGCCAGTCCCTCGCGCTCGATACCTAGCGTCATCACGGTCGACTCGCCGCCGGGGATGATCAGCGCGTCGAGCCCCTCGAGATCGGCCGAAGTCCGAACCTGCAGAGCGCTGGCGCCCAGCGAGCGCACGATCTTCTCGTGCGCCTCGAAGCCTCCCTGGAGGGCGAGGATCCCGACCGTCCGGCCCACGGCCTACCAGCCGCGCGGGGCGAGCAGCTGCTCGGGCTCGAGCTTCGTCGTCTCGAGGCTGGTCATCGGCTGGCCCAGGCCCGTGGAAGCGGCCGCGACCCGGGCCGGATCGCTGAAGTGCGTGGTGGCCTCCACGATCGCGCGGGCCCGGCGCTCCGGATCTTCGGACTTGAAGATTCCGGAGCCGACGAAGACACCCTCAGCGCCAAGTTGCATCACCAGAGAAGCGTCCGCGGGCGTCGCGATGCCGCCCGCGCAGAACAGCACGACGGGGAGCCGTCCCTCGCGCGCGACCTGACGCACGAGCTCGAGGGGAGCCTGGAGCTCCTTGGCCGCGGTGGGAAGCTCGCCCTCATCGATCGCGGCGAGCCGGCGCAGCTCTGACCGGATCAGACGCAGGTGGCGGACCGCCTCAACGATGTCGCCAGTGCCGGCCTCGCCCTTGGAGCGGATCATCGCCGCGCCCTCACCGATCCGGCGCAGCGCTTCGCCGAGATTGGTCGCCCCGCATACGAACGGGACCCTGAAAGCCCATTTGTCGATGTGATTGGCCTCGTCGGCGGGCGTGAGGACCTCCGACTCATCCACGTAATCGACGTCAAGCGCCTCGAGCACCTGAGCCTCGACGAAATGGCCGATCCGCGCTTTGGCCATCACAGGGATGCTGACCGCCCCCTGGATGCCCTTGATCATCACGGGATCGGACATGCGGGCCACGCCGCCGTCGCGGCGGATGTCGGCCGGCACCCGCTCGAGCGCCATCACCGCGGCGGCGCCGGCGTCCTGCGCGATCTTCGCCTGCTCGGGCGTGACCACATCCATAATCACGCCGCCCTTGAGCATCTCGGCGAGTCCGGCCTTGACCGTGAAGGTGGCCTCGTCGCGCGCGATGCCGGCTTCGTCTGCCTCGAATGCTTCTGCCATCTCGACCTCAGTGTAGTCGCGTCCAGCGGCATGAGAGGGCCGGAATGTCTAGGGTCCGCGCAATGCCCGAGGCGATCTTCGTACGAGCAGGAGAACGCTTCGTGGCGACTGAGCTGGCGCGGGGCCCGTGGGACCCCGCCGCCCAGCACGGCGGCGCGCCCGCGGCCCTCCTGATGCGAGCGTTCGAGCAGCTCGGAGACGGCGGCGGTCTGGCCCTCGCCCGCGTCACCTACGAGTTCATGCGGCCGGTCCCGCTGGGTGCGTTGAGCGTGCACACGAAGATCGTCCGCGGCGGCAAGCGCACGGCACTGCTCGAGGGATCGCTACTCGATGACGGCGGCACCGAGCTGGTGCATGCGCGGGCGCTGCGGGTGCGGGGCGCCGAGAGCGGTTGGGCACCGGCTCCAGGCGCCGCCCTACCCCCTCCCGCTGCCGGCAGGCCCGTCAATTTCCCGGTCGTCGCCGCGCGACCGATGTTCGCCACAGACGCAATGGACATTCGCTTCACCTCTGGGCATTTCGCGAAACCCGGGCCGGCCGGCGCGTGGTTTCGCCTGCGCGTGCCGCTCGTCGCCGGCGAGGAGACCTCGGCGTTGGAGCGCCTCGCCGCCGCGGCCGATTTCGGCAACGGGATCAGCTCGATCGTGTCCTGGGAGGACCATCTGTTTATCAATCCGGACCTCACGTTGTACGTCGAGCGGGAACCCACCGGCGAGTGGATCCACCTCGATGCGCGCACGCGCATCCTTCCCGAAGGGATCGGATTGGCGACGGGGATGTTGCGCGACGATCGCGGGCCGGTCGGCCAAGCGGCGCAGGCGCTTGTGGTGCAGCGAACGGCGTAAAGGGGCGGCGCCTGTGGGCGCCGGGGGCGCTACTTCAGCCGGAAGGCCTTGATGCGAACGTCGTACTGGTGCGAGTCGCGGGCGTAAACGCCATACGCGAGCGCCTGGATGAGTGACAGCAGCGCGGTGTGCGATCGCACGAATGTGGGCGTATTGGAGGAGTAGTAGAGCTTGATGCGCGCCAGCTTTGCGACTTCCGAGAGAGTCGCATCGGTGATCGCAAGCGTCGGCGCCTTGCGGTGCCGTGCCAGCTTCATCGTGCGCGTGATCAGAGGATGCGGTCGCCCGGCTGAGAGACCCACGACCAGCGTGCGCTCGTCGATGCGGCTGAGCCGGCCGAGCGCCTCCTGCGAGGGGCTCGCCACGATCTCCGCACGCAGGTCGAGCAGCATCAGCAGATGCCGCATGTAGCTGGCGAAGAACGCCATCTGATCAGTGCCCGCGATCAGGACCCGCTCAGCCTTCGTGATCGCATCAACCGCAGCTTCGACCGCGTTGCGGGAGAGCTTGCGCGCCGTCTCCTCCACGTTCACGTGGTCGGCCGCCAGGGCGGACTCGAACTCGGTGTGGTCAAGCGAGAACAACGGCGCCACTGCGACGGCCGCGTCGCCGCCCGCATCGTTCGGGCGCCGCCGGTACTCGTCCCGGGCGGCCTGCTGGAGCTCGGGGAAACCTTCGAAACCGAGCGCCTGCGAGAAGCGCACCACTGTGCTGGAGGACGTCGAGGCGCGCCGCGCGAGTTCCTCCGCCGTCTGGAAGGCCGCCTCATCGAGATGGTCGACGATGTACTGCGCGACGTCCTTCTGCGAGCGCGAGAATTCGTCGAAACGAGCGCGGATATACGCCGACAGCGCCTGGTGACCGTTATTGCTCGAGCCTCGCTTCGGGGCCGTGATCGACCCGTTCGCGCTTCGAGAAACGGTCGCGGACGTCGCGTTGGACGATGTCGCGGCAGACTTCATCGGCAGCGGTCTGTTTCGACGCCTTCCGGCCGCGTTCCTTCAATCGCAGCTTAAGGCGCCCCGGCTGCTTCGACCGTATGTGCGGTCCCGCAGGTCTCCGCGTGGATGGGCGCCCGCTCGCTCGTTGACCGTCGGCGGTGACTACTGCTGGCGGCGCTGCTGGTTCTGCCGGTGCTCGCCCAATACCTGCGCGACGATATAGACGATCAACAAGTTGACGACCACGCCGATGCCCAGAAACGTAACCACCAGCGCGAACGTCTGCGAGAAAGACTCCGAAATACCAAAGGCCAGCATCCGCCCGAAAGGGTACCTGACCGGAGTGCTAGCGTCGCCCCGCGCGGCCCGCATCGTTGCCCGCGCGGCCCGGTAGCTCAGTGGTAGAGCAGCGGACTCATAATCCGTCGCGCCCAGGTTCGAATCCTGGCCGGGCCATCGGGGGGAAGGGGCCAATATGTCCCCAGCTCGGCGGACTCAGTGCCTCGTGATGACGCCCTCCCGGGCTCCTGCGAGCCATGTCTTCCGCATCGACGGCAGCGGGGACCGCAGTGATCGTGCCGTCGGCCGAGCGACAGATCATGGCTGGGCGGAAGGTGCGGGGGCGCCGCTCGCCTCCCATCAAAAAATCCCTTCCATTGGGCGGTTCTCCGGGCTCGACTATGCGCCATGGTGCAGCGAAAACGAGGGCAGCGGCTTCTGCTGACCTGGCGCCACACAGCGAGCAGGTCCCACATGTCGCCCTCAGGACGATCGCAAAGACAGAGCCCCGGTCGACGGCCCCCGGGGGCAACCGCCATCACGAAAGCAACGCCAGCTCCGAGGCCCCGGCACTCCCTACCACTCGGTCGTCCTCGCCGGCACCTCGAGACTGCTCCGCTGGTCGCCGCCCGTTGGATGGGATCCTACGGGCTTGGGAGCGAAGCGAGCGTGTCATGACTGAAAGCATTCGTGGGCTCGACGCGGCGTTGGGCACAAGTTGGAGCGCTAGCTCGTATGGCTTTCGTGAAGACCCGAACCGAGTACGACCGGGGACGTCGCGGTGAGACGCTCGCCGTGGCTTGCTGTCCAGTCGCGTCGGTCGCGAAGGTGCGCCGGAGCAGGTCTGCGGCGCTTGTGCCGGGATGAGACGTAGAGGGCGTCTGGTCGTCCTAGGGGCGGTGCTTGGGGCGGCTGTGGTGAGCGCGACGGCGTGGGCGGCCGGTGGCAGGGGGTATATGCAGGCGCCAGTGCGTCTGGTTTTGCCGCATCACGCCTTGAGGGCCGGTGAGAGCGTGCAGGTGGCGGTCCTCAACAGAGCGTCGCGGCCACTCCTTCGCTCGTTCTGTTTCAGGCTTCAGCTGCGGGAGGCGCACGGGTGGAAGACGATCACTCGCACACATGGGGTGCCTGTTGCGTGCTCCCTTTCGACAGGCGGGATATCGGTAACGCCGCATTCCGTGGACCATCAGTCATTGATCCTGTACGACGATCTCAAGCCTGGTCGCTACCGGATCACGATGTCCTACAAGCTGCTCCCGAAGCACTGGCGGACCGCCAGTCTGCGCCATCATCGACTGGTCCGTACGGAGCTGACAATTCTCCGATTCCATCCCGGCCCCGCTCCTCGACTGCCCGAGCAGCGCATCAAGCGGATCGCGCTGAAAGCGGCGGCCGGCGACGGCGACCCGCACCCGGCATTGATCCAACACGCCGAAGGAACCCGTTTTGCCGCCAATCTGCTTGCGGGAGGAGATCTCGTCTTCGACTGGCACTGGGCATACCTGATCGCCATCAAGGGGCACTTCACGGTCACAGCCCCAGGGCCACCCGGAAGTGGATCAAAGCGAGCCACATACTCAGTGATCACGATCGTCCTCGATGCCAAAACGGCACAGACGAGGACTTGGGCCTCAAACGGCTATCCAGATCTGGCGAAGCTCGGACCCGTGACGACCGACTACCGCCACTGACCCCAACCGGGCGTGAGAGAGCTGATCGCCAGAGCCCGGAACAGCGCGCAACGCGCTGTCCTTCTTGCCGGACGCTCGGTTTGCGACGACGGATGCACGCGTGCCGGTTCTGGCGAGGAGCGATCATGGTTGCCGGCACTTTGGGCGGCCAGGAAGCGACGGCCCGGTGTGTGAGGTCGATCCCGAAACGCTCGGGTCGCTGCGGGGAATGCGGCCGGTCCCGAATGTCGCTTAGGTCGGCCGAGCTTGTGGCGGGGTACGCGGGCTTGTCAGGGGTGCGGCGTCGTTTTGCGGTCGCTTCGACGCCTGCCCTAAGCCCTCCAGCGCGGAGCGGACGAGCACATAGGAGGCCCACGCGAGTACATCGGGGATCCGGCCCGACGGTATGTCGCTGTTGTCACGAATGGAGACGATCGGGTCAATACCGAACAGCAACGTCAACGAGCCTGTGAGCCGCTCGTACGCCTCAGGGGGCATCTCGGCTTCGACGTCCCCCAGCAGTAGGGCGATGTAGTGCCGGCGTCGAGCGGGCCGCTGGACACTCTCGTGCTCAAGCGACATGCGGAGAATCGTGCGCAGACGCGCTTCGCTACCGAGCGTCCACGCCGCAGCGCGCCTGACGGCCTCGGCGACCCGCTGCGATGGGTCCTGGATTTCGTTGACCAGCTCCGACAGCGACCTAATCGGACCGCTGTCCCCCAGGAAGGTGGTTTCGAGTAGGAGCGCTTCCTGGGTGGGGAAATAGCGGTAGGCCGTCGCCCGGGCGACGTCTGCCCGTTCGGCGACATCCGCGACCGTGGGCACGCCGCCCTCGGCGAAGATTTCGTCGGCGGCGACTAGGAGCGCGCGTTTCGTCCGCCGTGTTTGCCGGTCACGGGTCTTCGAACCGGGATCCCGCGGTGGGGTGCCTGTCTCGTTCTCTGAGGTTGACACGACGCAGACGGTACCCTATTCTCGTAATGAGACGAGCGTCTGGTTACAGAGTGCCTGTCTCATCATGAGAAGGGAGAAAGAACGCATTGTCCGCAGCTATTCAGGCAAACGATGCTCAGGACACACCCGGCGTGCCTGCTCTTTGCCACGTCCCCGCGGGCGAGGGTCAGTCGGTCTGGTTCACGAAGAACCTGATGGTTTTGAAGGCCACGGCACAGAGCGCCGGCGGGGCTTACGGATTGACTGAGTCGCTGGCGCCCGCGGGGTCCGGCCCTCCGCTCCACGTACATCACCGCGAGGACGAGGCGTTCTGGATTCTTGAGGGGCATCTGACGGTGCGCTGCGGCGAGCAGATCTTCGCCGCGGGACCCGGCTCTTACACATTCCTACCGCGCGATATCCCACACACGTTCGCCGTCGAGGGGGATCTGCCGGCGCGGATCCTCTCGATCTGCTCGCCCGCAGGGCTCGAGCAGTACTTCGTAGCGGCCGGCCGACTGGCTGAGAGCGCCGAGCTCCCGTCAGCCGCACCCGTCGACGTGGCCTTGCTAGCTCGCGTTGGTCAGGACTTTGGCGTTGAGATCATCGGGCCGCCGATGGCACCGACGGGCGAGCCAATCCCGTAACCAATCCCGTATTCAGGGTTGGAGTTCCCACGCACCCGCTCCAGCCGCAGCACAAGCATCCTCGTTGACTCTTGATCGCCCTCCTTTGCGCGGCAAGGGGGACGCTTGCTAGCGCACGCAGGCGAGCGCCGTCGGCGCTATCTCCGGCAGCGCGCATGACCGCCACGATCTCTTCGATCGTCGGCGGATCAGCGGGGTAGCGAAGACCCTTGTTCCGCGGAGCTCGCCCGTGGTTGTAGGCCCGGGACGTGGCTGGCCTTTTTGTATTACAATAAGCGGGTGGAGATTCACGGCTCGGCGCGCAGGCACGGCGTCGCCGACCAAGACATCCTTCACGCGATCGACCATGCACTTGCAATCGAAGACGCCGGAGACGACCCAGACCGCTGGCTCATCGTCGGCCCGGATACGGCAGCGAACCTGCTCGAGGTAGTCGTGATGATCACTGCCGACGGCAACCAGATCGCGATCCATGCGATGCCCATGCGGGACAAGTACGCGAGGCTGCTCGAACCATGACCAAGCGACGCGCCTACGGTCACACCAAATCAGGACGCCCGATCACTGACGAGGACGTCGAAAAGCTGGCAGCCGAAGCTGAAGCCGGCTACGACGTCGACCGACTGATCGCCAGACGCAACAAGCGCGGGCGACCAACGATCGGAAACGCGCCGTCGAGCGTCGAATCGGTCCGGCTAGACCCAGAGCTCAGGCGTCAGCTACTCCAGCGGGCAGAAGCAGACGGAACCACACCCTCTGCCCTAATCCGCGAGGCACTCCGCCGCTACCTCGAAGCCGCCTGACCGAATTACTCTGGCTGGCAATTTGCGAGACCGGCTGGGTGGGTCTTGCTACTCCTCCTGCTTTGGTGCCGGCGGGTGGTCGGCGTTTCGGGTGATCTATTGGAGGCGCCAGCGGCTGCCGTTCCACCGCTCCGCGATCAGCTTCTCGACGTTGTCTGAGAAGTCGCCGCCAGCGCCGACCGCGACGCACGCTTTCGCGGATCTACACGACACGCTCAACAGCGCCGCGAGCCCTCGTGAGAAGGCCGGGTTCGGAGCCTTGCTGAGGCTCCACTTCTTCCCGTTCCAGCTCTCAACCAAGACGCCCAACGCCTTGCCCGCGCGCGCGAAGTTGTTCTCGCCGACCGCGATGCAGCGCTCCGTAGAGGGACACGACGCGCCCTCCAACACTGCGTTGATGCGGCTCCGCGGCGCCGTCTGGCGAATCCAGCTCGACCCATTCCAGTGCTCCACCAACACGCCGTAGCCGTCGCTTCCAACTGCGGTGCAGGAACGAATTGTGGGGCACGACACGCTGGTCAGGTGAGGGCCGCCGGACCTTGGCCTTGGACTGGGAGCCTTTTGTTCGGACCAAGCGGAGCCGTTCCAACGCTCCACCAGCACCGCGTTATTCGGGCCGTTGGATTTAGATCCGACGGCAAAACACACCTTCGCCGAGGGGCAAGTGACGCCGTCTAGAGACGCTCCCGGGCGGATCGAAATGGTCTGACTCTTCCAGGCCGAACCGTTCCACCTCCCCGCCCAGGCCGAGCCGTTCGACGAGCCCACGGCGGTGCACGCATTAGCCGACGAGCACGACACCGCTGACAGATAGCCGGAAGCCGTGCTCGGCGGCGGCTGCCACGTCCAGCTCGCGCCATTCCAGCGCTCCACCAGCTCCCGTCTCCCGGCGGAGCCGACCGCGATGCAGCTCTTCGCCGAGGGGCACGACACGGCCCGCAGTCCAGCGCCAGACACGGTGGGGGAGTGCTGCCTGGACCAGCGCTTGCCGTTCCATCGATACGCCAAAGCCACCGCGGGCCCCGGATGATCGTAGCCAGGCACGTAGTAGCCCACCGCGCTGCACGCGTTCGCTGACGAGCAAGAAACAGCGGTCAGCTGACCGATGTGGCTGCCCGAAATCTTTCCCGACTCAGCGCTCGCAACCCCCGCGCTCGCAGCTATCGCGGCCGTGAGAGTTGCCACCACCGTGGCCCGCGTCGAGACTCTCGCAAGAACCCGGCCCATCCCACAACTAGCTGATCCCCTGCCAACGCTCATTGATCTCCTCCAGGCCTCATGAGCATCACCATCATCGGTTTCCCTTGATCTAGGCCCGCCAGCCGGGACAAAGTTGCCGCCCAGAGTCCGGCACGAGCTTCCACTACGTCGCCTCGAGAAACCATCGAGAACATCGGAGGCCCCACACGCTAAGCGCAAATGCGGCGCGGCCTCCCGCCACACTAACAGCCGTCAGCGAGGGCCACCCGGCCCCTCCGCATCCGCTACCACCGGCGCAACGGCCCCGTGCGCCCAGGTCCCGCATCGCTCACGCGACGCGACTTCTCACCCCTCTCGCCGAAACACCCCGTTCGCGCGGGTTGGGGGCCGGGGCCGCGCCCACAGACATGGCCCGAGCCGATATCAAGCCGCCGCCTTTTTGATGAGCGCGCGAATTTTGGCTTCCGTCGAGTCGTCCAGCGAGGTGAGGGTCCACGCGACCGGGTGCATGCTCGCGCCCTCCTCGCGAGCGGGATTTACGACTTCGCCAAAACCGAATGCGATGAAGTCCTTGTCTGGTTTGATGTAGCAGATGTCCTTGCCGTCCTTGACGTAGAAGGGGAGTCCCCAGCGCACGATCGGTTCTAGGGACGGCGCGCTTTCCCGGATGATGGCGTGCAAGTGTTCTCCGATCTCCCGGTACTGAGCGGGGGCCTCGCGGAGCTTGGCGAGGACTGCCGAATCGCCCTTCTTCGTGAACATGTGTTCAGGCCTCCTTCGAGTTCGTCGTTCGGATGCTCAAGAGTGACGGCCTCGCTCATCTCTCGCAAGCTTTAGGCATTAAGCCGACGTCCTTGAGAATGAGCGCCCGCTCTGCCGCTGCGACGAGCACCTCCGGCGCGACGCGACTTCCCCTCCTAAGCGCGGTCAGCAGGGCGCTCATCGGCTCGCTCGGCGGTGCCGAGGGTCTCGCTCGTGGCGATGGGGAGTGCGCGATCGGTGGAAGGACCTTCTGCGTTGGCCTCCCCCGGCGGTAGTCGGCTGGCTGCCGCGATTAGCTCTCGAGCGACGGCCTGGGGCGGGTTCGTGTTGCCGGTATTGGGGCGAATGCGGAGGCGACTCGCAGCCGCGTGCTGGCGGTGTCTATGACTCGTAACGCTCGGGTCGGGGCTGTTTGACATAGGTAGATGGACTGTATATGATGCGTACATGAATAAGAGGGCGATGCAGGAGGCAAGCTTTCTCATCCTCACCGCGCTGGCGGGAGACAGCCAGCACGGCTACGGGATCGTGACCGACGTGGCGCAGATCTCCGGGGGGAGGGTCCAGCTAAAGGCCGGAACCCTGTACGCAGCGCTCGACCGGCTGACTGTGGACGGACTCATCGAGCCCGACCGCGAAGAGATCGTCGACAACCGCCTGCGCCGTTATTACCGCATCACCCACGACGGCGCCGAGCGGCTCGCCGAGGAGGCCGACCGCCTGCGCGCCAACGCGCACGCGGCTATGACGCGCCTTCGTCCAGGGACGGTGACCTCATGACTTCTCATCGTCGTCAACTCGAGCGCCGTTACCGTCGGTGGCTGGCGTTTTATCCCAAGTCCTTCCGTGCTGAGCACGAAGAAGAGATGCTCGCCGTTTTGATGCAGAGCGCCCGTCCGGAGCAGGTTCGGCCTCGCGCCGGGGACGCGGTGAATCTCGCCACGCATGGCCTGCGACGACGCGTGCTCGCAGCGCGCCTGCCTAGCAACTGGGAGCGCGCACACGCGAAGGTCATGTTCCCGGTACGCATCGTGATCGCGCTCTGGCTCTGCTTCATCAGCGCGATGCTCGTCGGCTACCACCGCGGCGAGCTCTGGCTGTTGCTGCTCGTCCCGGCGATCCTGCTGCACCTCTACATCGCCTACCGCATCCGTCCGAGCGCGACCCGCCGGTAGCGAGAACTACCGGGCGCTCCAGACTCCGCGTCGCTCGTCGGCGAAGCGACACTGGAGCTGAGGCTCAGATTCGACGGAACGGCGGCAGGCCACCAAGACCTGCTCTCGCTCGGCACGCGTCCCCGTCCTGGCGTCAGCCGAGTCCACCTCCGCGCGGATACGGGGGCTTGCGGTGGCGCGGAACCGAGCGCGGCGCCCGGCGGACTTGTGATGACCGAACAGCGGCCGACTGTTTAAGCATCCGCTGTGCGGCGGCGGGTCCGGCCGACCCTGATGTTCTTGCAGCGTAAACGCGGATGAAGTTGCGCGCGACTCACTCCTTGTTCGGCAGCAGCTCGAGCAGCCCGGAGAACAGTGGCGTGATGAGGCGCGAGTGCGGATACACGCGATACGTGTTGTAGAGCGCAGCGTCCCGCATCGCGAACACGCTCCATCCGGCACTCACGGACACGGCCGACTCGAGATCTGGCGCGCCGACGTCCTCGCCGTAGTCGCGGAGCCATTGCGGCGCCTCCCGGAGCAGCTGCCCCATGTCGAACTCGTCTCTGACGATGCCGGACATCTCCTCCCGGCGGAACGCGAAGCCGTAGTCGAACAGGAAATCGTTGCCGTGCGCCGACACGTACGGGACCGTCCATGCGCGATCCCTCTTGTACGCGATGAGCTTCTCGAGTGGCGCGAGTGACATGCAGAGCAGCGTCACGTCGCGATCGTTTACGTGCGTTACCACGCCGCCCAGCCCGTCGGCCAGCGACGAGCAGCCGGGGCACGCAACCGCCCAGTCCTCCCCGAACATCAGGTGGTAGATGAGCAGCTGCGAGCGCCCGTCGAACAGTTCGGGCAGCGACTTGGGCCCATCATCGGTCGCGAAGGTGTACTCCTTCTCGACCGGGACCCACGGCAGTTCGCCTCGCTGCTCCTCGACGCGCTTGGCGTGCTCCTCCAGCTCCCACTCAGCGGCCAGCAGCTTCTTGCGCGCCGCCTGCCACTCCTGTTCTGTCCCGATCTTCATCAGACCTCCTTCGCGTTGAACTCGTCCTCGTACTGGTTGGAACTGTGCGACGGCGGAAAACTCATCGCCAGGCCGAACGCCTCGAATAGCTCCGGCAGGCCCCAGTCCACGACCTCGACGACTCGCCCTTCCACCACACGCAGCACCTCGAGCGCGAGCGGACGGTAGCGCGCCTCGCCGGGTCCCCGGAGGTAGACCGCGACCGCCGGCTGCAGGTTCGCTTGCGCCGGCACGAGCAGGTGCTCGCCGATCGCGGCGTGCTTCTCGCTGCCGCGCCGGAACGCGTCGAGCCCGTCGTACCACAGCGGGCGCGGCGGGAACGAGAACCGCGCGTCCCCGCGGACGAGCGCGGCCAGCGCCTCGAAGTCGCGGCGCTCGATCGCTTCGATATAGCGTCGAGCGACCTCCTCCTGCTGGGCGGACGAGTCCGGGCGCGGCCACTCCTCGCGCCGCGACGGCAGGCGCTCGCGCAGCCGCGCGCGTGCCCGCTGCAGTCCGCTGTTGACAGCCGGCACGCTCGTCCCAAGCAGCTCCGCCGCTTGGCGCGCCGAGAACCCCGCCACGTCGCGCAGGACCAGCGCCGCCCGCTGCCGCGGCGGCAGATGCTGGACCGCGGCCACGAACGCGATCTCGAGCGTCTCGCGGGCGACCGCCGCCTCGTGCGGGTCCACCAACCGATCGGGATACGGCTCGAGCCACCGCACCTCGGCAGGGATCGGCGGAACCTTGCCGTCGGGATCGGCCGCGCGCGCGACGTCGACCGGCAGCACCCGTGGGCCGCGACGCGCCACGTGGTCGAGGCACGCGTTCGTCGCGATGCGATACAGCCAGGCCCGGAACGACCACCGCCCCTCGCGCCGGAACCGCGCCCGTGCCCGCCAGGCGCGCGCGAACGTTTCCTGCACGAGGTCCTCCGAGTCCTCGAACGACCCGACCATTCGGTAGCAGTACGCCCGCAGCTCGCGCCGGTGGCGCTCGAACAGCGCGGAGAAAGTGGTCTCGTCGACGTCCATCGCCAGCAGAGACCGGGCTCCCCCGCGCTTCTCATCGGCCACGTCATCCCTGGTAACACCCGCCCGTGGCCGCCGGGGCGGCGTCAGGCACCGCCCTTGGCCGTTATCGCAGGCAGTCAGCATCACTTCTTCGGACGCGACCTGCTCGACTCTCCCGTGGCGGCCAAGCAGCTCACAGCCCTACTCGCGTTCCTGCCCGGCGACGCGGCGACTGACGCCGTTTCGCCTGACTCAACGCCGACACCGCACCCGCTTTGCTCGCGGCGCACTAAGGCCCGCCACTAGCGGTCGAGTCCTGCTCCGCGCGGAAAGCGGCACGCTCGCTTTGCTTTCTCGAATGAGTTCGATCGGACGACTGCTTCGCGACGGATGCGCGCGCCCCGGTTCTGACGAAGAGGAGGGCGCGATGCTTCCGTGGGGCGAGACCTGCGTTAGTGCTCGCGCGGGTACGTGACCCTCCGAGCATCGGCTCGATGCCCGCTGCCCGCCGAGGGCGCTCGTCGGCGGGACGTGGTGGCCGGCCGCATCCGGCGGGGAGCCGCACCTTCGCTTGAGCGGAGCGGTCCGTGTCGGGTGACGTTCGAGCAGCGCGCCGAGCGCCAGCACAGCGGGGGAGCCGGGCATCGCGCCCTTAGGCATGGCAATCACTCGTTGCTTCAGCGCCGATTTCTACCGCAGAGTCCCCGCTCACCTGAGCCGCGGCCAACGCCGCATGGAGCCGATCGGAGCGCTCGTCACGCTCGACCCCCTTGTGGGCGGCCGCGCGCATGAACCGTCAGCCGGTCGCTCGTACCGTGCCGCACCCGCTTCCGCCAAGCGGCTGCCCCCACCCGCGCGTCTGGTTTGCGACGGATCCGCGCATTCCGGTTCTGGCGAGGGGAGCGGGTCATACCCCCACTCGACTGGACCTGCTTTGCCCACGGCCCGAACCCTTGCCGAGCATTGCACGCAGTAACGTGGCCGCTGCATGGGCACCCAGTGGAGTCCGCAGCGGTGGGATCGAAGCGAATGACGCGTGAGGAGCTTCTCGGTTTCATGCGCGAGCATCTGCTCGCCGTCGAGGCGTCTGTGGCCGGGGACGGGGCTCCGCAGGCCGCGCTTGTCGGGTTCGTTGTGACCGAGGAGTTCGAGCTGGTGTTCGACACGGCGGCCTCGAGTCGGAAAGTGGTCAACCTTCGCCGCGACCCGAGGATCGCGTTTGTCATCGGCGCCACGACCGTCCGCGACGAACGGACCGTGCAGTATGAAGGCGTCGCCGACGAGCCCACGGGCGAAGAACTGGAGGGATTGAAGGCGCTTTACTTCGAGTCATTCCCGGATGGCCGCCAGCGGTCGGCCTGGCCCGGGATCACCTACATCCGAGCGCGCCCTAGGTGGATTCGCTACATCGACATCAACCAAGATCCGCCGCAGACAGTCGAGTTTGATCGAGCGCGACTCGGTCTCACCATCTGAGCAAGCTTACGATCGAATGGTTCGCGCGCCCGCTTTGCTGAGAGGATGCCAGTGGTTCACGCCAGTTGCGCGCTCCTCGCCGCTGAGGTCATCCTCTGGACGATCAGCCTGGCAAGCTAACCTGTAGTCGATGCCCGCCACCGCTCCGAAGCCCCCCGCTCCGAAGCCTCCGGGTCAGCTGCCGGCGACAGCCCCGCTAGGTTTCGCGCTACCCGAGAAGCGTGGTGGCATGTTCGGCACCAAGAAGTAACACACGGCGACGCGTCCCCCCGTCAGCGCTACGCCGTCTCGCCGACGCTCGCTTTGGCTTGCTGAGCGGCGGCCAAGCGGACGCCTGCTTCGCGAGCGCGTCTGGTGGTGCTCGCGGTCGTCTCGGCCTCGGTGGTACCCGGGCAAGGTGGCCGGTGATCTCTCTCGTAGCGATCCGCGCCGCGCCTACGCGGACAGCGAGACTTTCGCTTCCACCGATGCGTCACGAGTTAAGCTCCCGCTCGCATTGCGGCGTACTCCGGCAGTCGTGCTCGTCTCGACCGAGTCGGCAACCGCACTATTAAGGCTCAGCTGATCGAGTCGACGTAGAGCGTGCGGACGCCCCCGGGGGTTGGCACTTCGATCACGTCTCCGACCCCGCGCCCAATGAGCGCTCTTGCTACGGGAGAGGCCGCTGATAGGGCGCCGTCTGACGGTCGCGCATCGTGCGAGGACACGATCCTGAAGGTGTGCTGACAGTTCGTACCCCGGTCCGTGTAGGAGACGGTCGAGCCGTGCTGCACCATTTCGGCCGATGCGCTCATCCGGATCACCGTTGCGTTTCGAATCTGATCATGCAGGGAGGCAATCCGCGTCTCTAGGCGCGCCTGATCCTCCTTGGCGGCGTGATACTCGGCGTTCTCTTTTAGATCGCCCCATTCCCGCGCCGTTTTGATCCGCTCGGCGATCTTCCGGCGGCCGGCCGTCTCAAGCTGGCCAAGCTCTCGTTGGACCGTCTCGAGTTCCTCGGCGCTCATCGTGATTTGGTCCACTCGTGTCTTCCTCCTCGAGGTGCTTTGATTGGCGCACGGTCCCGGCTTGGGGATCGCCGCTTCCGGACTCTCGCCGCCCCCGCGGCTATCAACGTCAGCTCCGGCGACACTGGCGTGGCGCCTCTCAACCGAGTCTAGAGCCGCGCTCGCGTCGTGAGATACAACAACGCGACGATCTCGGCCCGCTCAGTCGGCAGTGATCCGATCGCCGACGACGAGTGCTTGGTCGTTTGCGATCGCATTGTCCTAATCGGCGCCTAGGCTGGCGCGCGATGAACGACTTTTCCGCCCGCGCTCGCGCGCTTGTGAGACGCATCGAGTCCAGTCGGTTCGATCCGGGGGTGGCCGGGGAGCTCGAGGCGCTGCGAGTGCTGTGGCGGTCGCTTCCTCCTGCGGAGCGCGCCGAGGAAGCTGATGTCGCGCAGGCGCTGGCCAAGGCTCGGGCGGCGGCGCCGCCGGCGAGGCTCCTGGATCACGACGCCACGGCGCAGCTCGCGCTTAGCGGCCTTGACCGCATCGACGTCGGCGCTCCGCCGGAGCGTCGCTATCACGGGCCCTCCGATCCAGATGCGCTGCTTGCCCATTTCGGGCTGCACGAGTTCCGGCCCGGGCAGCGTGAGGCGGTGGCCGCCGCGCTCGCCGGCCGCGACAGCCTCGTGGTGATGCCCACCGGCGCTGGCAAGAGCCTTTGCTATCAGCTGCCTGGCATCAACTCGGACGCGCTGACGGTCGTGGTCTCTCCGCTGATTGCGCTGATGGCCGATCAATACCGGCGGCTTGTGCTCGGCGGACATCCGGCCGCGATGATCGCGTCGGGTATGGATGGCGGCGCAGTTGCTCGTGCACTCGCCGACGTGGGCGGCGGCCGGGCGCGGCTCGTGCTGTGCTCGCCCGAGCGCTTTGCCTCATCCGCGTTCCTGGCGGCGCTGGCCCGGCGCGACGTTGACCTGTTCGCCGTCGACGAGGCCCATTGCGTGTCGGAGTGGGGTCATGATTTCCGTCCCGACTATCTGCGCCTTCGCGGGGTGATTGACCGACTCGGCTCGCCGACCGTGATGGCCTGTACCGCGACCGCGACCGAGCAGGTGGCCGAGGAGATCAGCGCGCGGCTTGGCCTGCGCGATCCGCACGTGATGCGGGCCGGCTTTGACCGGCCCAACCTGTCCTTGGACGTGATAGCGCTCGACGGGGCGGGGTCCAAAACGCGCAAGCACATGCTGCTGTCACTCGCGTTGTCCGATCCGGCGATGCGGCCTGCGATCGTCTACTGCGGCACCCGCCGCGACGTCGAGGATGTCTCCGAGCGCATTCGCTCCGAGGGCCTGCTCGCGGTCGGCTATCACGCCGGAATGCCGGCGGACGAGCGCGCCTCGGCGCAGCATCGCTTCATGGAGGGAGATGCCGAGATCGTGGTCGCCACCAACGCCTTCGGGATGGGCGTCGACAAGGCTGATGTGCGCACGGTCGTGCACTGGGCGATCCCCAAGAGCGTCGAGGCGTACTACCAGGAGGCGGGCCGTGGCGGGCGCGACGGCCATCCCGCGCGCGCGATCCTGCTCGCCAGCCGGGCTGACCTGGGCCGCCTGATCAACTTCATCAAGGGCGATGCCGTCGTGGCCGACGACGTGGTCGCCTACGTGCGGCGCCTGAAGGCCGCCTGCGATGGCAAGACCACCGTGATCGACACGCCCCGAGCCGATCGCGACAAGGTCTGCCTCGGCATCGCCGAGCGAGCGCGGCTATGTTCGCTTGAGCCCGCGCCGGGAGGGCGGCTGCGAGTGACGCTTGCCGTGTCGCCGAATATTCGCGAAGTGGCGTCCATCTGCCGGGTAGCGCTCGATCGCGCCTGGCGCGCCTATCGTGCGGTCGAGGCGTTCAGCTCAGCATCGAGGGAATGCCGGCGACGAACGCTGCTCGACCACTTCGGCGACAGCCGCCAGGGCGCGCCGTCCGGGCGCTGCTGTGACGTGTGCGATCCAGACACGATCGGTCTCCCCGATCCCGCGTCGCTCACCCTGGCGCGGGCCCCGCGCTCCCGCGCGCGAGACGCCGCAGCCATCGATCCGGCCGACCTCGGGCTGCTGGAGGCGCTGTGCGAGTGGCGGGTACGCGCCAGCAATGGCAAGCCCGCATATACCGTGGCTCACAACAGCACGCTCGAATCGATCGCCGCACTGCGACCGCGCTCACTCACCGAGCTCGCGACGATCAGGGGCGTCGGCCCGGCCTTCGTCGAGCGCCACGGTGAACATGTGCTCGCGCTCGTGGGGAAAAGCTAGCCCCGGGCGACCCAGCGACAGGCAACGGCCTGGACATGCCCGTCTGAACCTCCGCGGCGCCGGCGCCGGATCGCGTCCCGCTCGCGCTCGCTTCAGCGGACGGAGCCTTCGAGCGCGAGACCGAAGGGGCTTCCCTCGGAGTCCTTGCAGATCGCCCAGCGTGCGCCAGGATGGACGATCGTGCCGCCGAGGGTCTTAACCGTCACGAGCGCGGCGTCGAGGTCGGTCACGGCGAAGTAGGGCAGCGAAAACGAGTCCCCCGGCCCAGGACCGCGGACATGGACCCCGACAAGCGGTCCTCCTCCCTGGGTCTGCCAGCCCTCCCCCTCGCCTTCGGCACGGGCCGCCAGGGGCGCGCCCAGCAGCCCCGACCAGAAGCGTTGCGCGCGGTCCGGGTCATCGGCTGGGAACTCGATCAGAGAAAGCACTGCGGGCATGTCTGGAGACAATATCGGCGTCAGCGACTCGACTGGAACGCGGTCGTCAAGACGGCCTACGACACCACAGAGCCGCCTACCGAAGCCGGCGACAAGCTCGAGGTCCTGCGCGAGGATCAAGACAGCGGCTGGTCGTGGTGCCGCGCGAACAACGGCTGTGAGGGCTGGGTCCCGGACCGCACACTGACATCCATCGAGTGATCCACTCGCGGCTATCGCGCGCTCGCCTTCCTCCCGGCGACGATGGTCGACCTGGTCCCTGGTTTGCGACGAACGCGCGTCCCGGGTCCTGGAGAGGAGCAGGTCGCTTGGATCTGTGGCCTGTCAGATCTGTTTGTGCGGTGAGGCAAGCGAGTCAGCGGCCGATGCGGTAGCGAATGTGCGTCGCGCGCGGGGAGTGGATCACCTCGACCGGCTGTAGGCCGGGGTCTTGCACTCCGTCGAAGAGGCGCTCGCCGGCGCCGAGCAGAACGGGAGCGACGTCGAGCATAAGCTCGTCGATCACGCCCGCCGCGAACGCCTGCCGCACGGTGGAGGCGCCACCAGCGATGTCGACGCCGAGGCCGCCGGCCGCCGCGTCCGCGCGCTCGAAGGCGACATCGAAGCCTTCGGTGATGAAGTGGAACGTCGTCCCGCCCTCCATCACGATCGGGTCGTGCGGGTAGTGGGTGAGAACGAACACAGGAGCGTGATAGGGCGGCTCCTCGCCCCACCACCCGCGCCAGTTCACGTCCCACGGGCCCCGAATCGGGCCAAACATGTTGCGCCCCATCACGTACGCTCCGCAGGGCGTCATGAGCTCCTCGCGCACGCGGGCGTCGGCTTCGTGGATGGGCTCGTCCAGGTGCCAGTGGTGGAGCTCCGGGCCGCCGACGCCGAGCGGGTTCTCGCGGCTCTGATCGGGGCCGGCAACGAAGCCGTCGAGAGAGATGGACATGTGGCAGGTGGTTGGTGTCATGTGAACCAAGACCATCGAACCGACGAGAAATCATCGGTGAGGGACGCCCTCGCGAAAGCTAGCGGTTGCCTGGGTCCACGGCCCGACCTGGGCACCTCGCGCCGCGTGGCCGCCAAGTCGGACCTGCCCCGGTTTCCTCGCACGACGAGTACCCGCACGGCCACCAACCAGCGACCCGCTCCGCGCGGAAACGGGGACTCTCGTTTTCCTCAGCAGCTCGCTTCGCAGCGAACTCGCGCATTGCGACACGAGCAGGCATCTCGTCCGCCGCGTCTACGACGCTAGGCGGGCGTAAGCCGCTTCGCCAGCCGCGCTCCGCCCACACGCTCGGCCGCAGCGAGCGCCTCGAGCGCCGATTCGGCGTCCGGGAGCGCGTACACCGACCCGTCGTGCGCGAGCAGCAGGAAGCGGTCGAGCCGGCGCAGGAAGGCGCGGTCATGCGAGGCCACGACGACCGTACCGACGAACGACTCGAGCGCCGCCTCGATCGCCTCGGAGGAGTCGATGTCGAGGTTGTCGGTGGGCTCGTCAAGCAGTAGCAGGTTGTGGCCCTCAATCTCGAGGCAGAGAATCTCCAGCCGTGCCTTCTGACCCCCGGAGAGCGTGTCGGTCGTGCGGCGGGCGGCGTCCTGGATGCGATAGCGCGCGAGCGCGCGCATCGACGCCTCGACGGCGCCGAGCCGCTCTTGCAGAACGTCGAGGACCACACGGCCCGCGAGATCGGCGCGCGCGTTCAGTTGCGTGAACAGGCCGACCGAAACGCGGTTGCCGATCCGCAGCTCGCCGTCGTGGGTGAGGGGCTCGCCTGCAAGCAGCCGAAGCAGGTGCGTCTTGCCCGAGCCGTTCGGGCCGATCAGACCGACTCGCTCGCCGAAGTGGATTTCATCCTCGAACGGGGACACCAGGCCGTCAATCGCGACGTCGCGCAGCGCAACGACGATCCGGGCGGACTCCGCGCCGCGGATGCGTACCTGGATCTGCTGGTCGGTGACAGGAGCCGGGGGCGCCCCGGCGTCTACGAAGCGCCGCCAGCGTGTCTCGGCGGCGTCCGCGCGGTTGGCCAACACATCGGAGATCGCGGCCCGCTGCTTCATCGTCTTGTAGAAACGAAACAGCCGGCGCTCCTCGCGCCTCCACTGCTCCAGCCGGTCCCCGAGCAGCTCCTGGCGCCGCTCCCGCGCCTCCCGGTAGGTCCGGTACGACCCATCGTGCATCCACGTCCCGTTGGCCTCGAGCGTAAGGATCGCGTTCGTGGCCGCGCCGAGCAGATCGCGGTCGTGGCTGACCAGCACGATCGTCTTGTTCGAGGCGGCGATCCGTGCCTCCAGCTCGAGCTTCGCCCGGAGGTCGAGGAAGTTATCGGGCTCATCGAGCAGCAGCACCGCGGCGTCGCTCTCGAACAGCACGTCGAGCATCAGCCGCTTGCGCTCGCCGCCGGAGAGACATGTGGTCGCGCGCGGGCCGACCTCGTCAAGCCCGGCGCGGACGATCCGCCGGCAGGACGCGTCCCACCGGCCCTCCAGTTCGTAGCCGCCGAGCTCGGACCAGTCACTGATCGCCTCGCCCAGCCGTATGCCGGCCCCGGCGGGGTCCGCGCCGGCGGCCAGCTCGCGCTCGGCCGCGAGCATCCGCCGGCCCGCGTCGCGCAATCGTGCGGGCGCCGCGGCCAGCAGCAGCTCGCGCACGGTGCAGCCGTCGGCGCGGACGCCGACGTCCTGTGGCATGTAGGCGAACGTGCCGATATCGACGTTGCCATCCTCGGCGGGCAGCTCGCCCGCGAGCACGCGAAACAGCGTCGACTTGCCGACGCCGTTCGCGCCGACGAACCCCACATGCTGCGCAGCCGTGATCTTGAATGACACATCGGCGAACAGCAGGTCACCGCCGGGATGCGCGTACGCGAGGTTGGACACAACGATGTGTGACATCGCCGCTCCAGCGTAACCGGACGCTCTTGGATGGGGCGCGGCGTGCGGCGCCTACACCGCCACCCACCGCCGCCCGTGGACTGAAGTTGGTCAAAGCCGGTGATGTTCACCGTCGTCCCGGCGGGCGCGGCCGCGTGCAGGACCGGCGGATCCAGTCGAGCACGCCCGGGCCGACACGTCGATCAGCCCCCAGGTCGTAAGCCTGCCGGGGAAGACGAGCTTCGGGTTCCCTGCCTGGGGTAGGCGGGACGGCGATCGGAGAGCCTCACCGATCGCCGTCCCGGTGGCGCTTAGGACGACGTCATGGGGGCGCGCGGGCGCGCGGCTGCTTGGGCGATCAGGTCGGCCACCGACCAGCGCCGCAGGGGGGCGGGTCGTCTCGCCTCATTGGAGGTTCGGGCGTCATCCGCGGTGGATGTTTGCCGCTGGTTAAGGACGCCGCGGGTAGCGCGCTCGGAGATGAAATCTCCAGATCGAAACGTGGTCTTCTTGGATTGCTTGCTCATTGAGATCTCCTTACAGGCGGCGGCGGCGGCGCCGTACTGGCGCGCTGGCCGCCAGAGGTTGCGTTAGGCACCTTGGCGGCTGAGGGCGAGCTCGGCCGGCGCCTGCGCTTCGGCGGGGCGGGTGCGAACCCGACCAGAGGGCAGGACCAGGACCGCGACCAGCAGTCCAACTCCGAACAGCGCGGCGGCCCACTCGAACGCGGTGGTGTAACCGTGGATCGAGGCCACGGTGGCCAGGTGCGCGGTGTGCGCGTGAGCCGTGGCAAAGGTGGCGGCGGCGCTCGCGAAGATCGTGCTCAGCAGCGCGGTGCCCACGGAGCCGCCCACCTGCTGGGAGGTGTTGACCATCGCCGAGGCGATCCCGGCGTCGCTGCTCCGGACTCCCAGCGTGGCGGTGGAGAACGCCGGCGCGAAGATCATGCCCATGCCGGTGCCGATGATGATCAGACCCGGAAGGACGTGAGTTGCGTAGCTGGCGCCGGGACTCAGACGCGTGAACAGGAGCATGGCGATCACCCCGAGGGTCATGCCCGCGATCACGATCGGCTTGGCTCCGGTGCGCTGAAGCACCCTCGTTTGCACCGTGGTGGCGGTGAGGACGATCATGACAGTCATGGGCAGGAAGGCCAGGCCGGTCTTCAGTGGCGAGAAGCCGAGGTTCTGCTGCAGGTAGTAGGTCAGGAACAGGAAGACGGCAAATACGGCCGAGCCCGCCAGAGCGATCGTTGCGTAGGCGCCTCCCCGGCCACGGTTCCACACGATGTGCAATGGCAGCAGCGGGTGCGCGGCCCGTCGCTCGATCAGGACGAAGCCGGCGAGAAGCGCGGCACTGGCGGCGAGCGCAGCGATCGTGATCGGATTTGACCACGAGTGCGTCTCGGCGTTCGAGAAGCCGTAGACGAGGGCGAAGAGGCCCAGAGAGCCGGCGGCCAGGCCGGGCAGGTCGAAATGGACACGCGCCGACGGCCGCTCGTTGTTGAGTAGCCGGAGCGCGGCAATTGCCGCGGGCACCGCGATCACGAGGTTGACGTAGAGGCTCCATCGCCAAGAGATGGCCTGCGTCAGGACGCCCCCGAGCAGCAGACCGAGCGAAGCGCCACCCGCCGCGATCGCGCTGAAGATCCCGAATGCCTTGGGGCGATCGGGAGCTCCCTGAAAGGTCACCGTCAACAGTCCAAGAGCCGAGGGGGCGAGCAGCGCGCCGAACGCGCCCTGCAGTGCCCGCGCCGCGACAAGCACGGCAAAGGACTGCGCCAAGCCGCCGATCGCCGAGGCCACGGCAAAACCAGTTAGCCCTCCGATCAATGTCCACTTACGACCGAACAGGTCGCCGAGCTTGCCGCCGAGCAGCAAGAGGCTCCCGAACGTCAGCGCGTACGCAGTGATGATCCACTGCCGGTTGTCGGTGGAGAAGTGCAGCGCCGTCTGCGCCGAGGGCAGCGCGATGTTCACGATCGTCGCGTCGAGCACGACCATCAACTGGGCGACACCCACGAGGGCGAGAACCGCCCATCGATTGGGCGACGGCGTGTCGGGGCGAGCGCTCGGCCCAGAGCGGTCGGCGGCGCGTCGGGTCAGCAGGGGAAGTCTCATTGCGATCCTTGGGTTGCGGTGCATGTATCAACACCATATCATGGATCATCCCTGCCACGGAAATAGATAGCTTCTCGCCCATCATCGCTCCTGCGGGCACAATACGGAAAATTGCGGTATACTTGCGCGGATGAACTTGGAGAATTGCCCGAGTAGACGGAGCACGTCGTTGCTTGTGGCCCGTCTAGCCAAGCAGGTGATGCGCCGCAGCTCGGCCGAGATGCTTGGCATCGATCTTCGTCACCTGATGGCGCTGAGCTACCTGGGCGACCATGACGGCGCTCCTCAGCAGGAGCTCGTCGACGCGCTGTGCATGGATGCCAAGAACGTCGTGTTGCTGCTCAATGACCTTGAGGACGCCGGGTATCTCATCCGTCGCCGCGACCTCGAGGATCGCCGCCGCCATCGCGTCTACATCACCGAGGAGGGCAGTGAGACGCTCGAACGGGCAGCTCGCGCCCAGCAGCAAATCGAGGACTGCGTGTTCCGCGCTCTCGACGCAGACGAGCGGAGAACGCTTTGCGAGCTCTTGGCGCGCGCGGTTCAGGGCGCTGAACCCGCGGCAAGCAGCTCGCACGAAGCCGTGCCGGCATCCCCAGAAAGAGCGTCCTGACCGGGCAGTATGTCTTCGGACGCTTGCCTTTCGGTGTATGGGCCGCGCTCAAGCTGATGCTCGCAATGCGTCGCGAGCTGGTGTTTCGGTGCCGAGGTGGAGCGTTAGTGCATCTTGGTCTGAGTGTTAGCGCGACGCGCTGAGCGTGCCGGAATGGGTCGCTCGGCGTAGCGTCGAGGTAGGGCAATGTCTGCGGTCAGAGCGCATGGACCGGCCATCATCGCTTGATAGCGGGAGAGCCGCTTCGCTGATCGCGGTTTTCGCCGCGGCCGTGATGGCGGCCGGCTGCGGGTCGCTGGCAAGCGCGAGTCAGAGCGTCCGCCGGCATAGCGTGAACGCAGCATCGTGTCGCGCTGCTGCGGATGCCGGCGCCAACTCTCGCCGTCTTCCTCCGGCTCGTCGGCTGTTCGCGGCCGCGGAGGCAGGCGCGGGGGTGCAGTGGGGTCTCAGACTTCGATCAGCTCTGAGCGGACGCATCGTGAGCAGCGTTGCGCGATTCGGTGACTTCACCAACAACGGATTGGCGCTATCCCCCCACGCAAGCGATGTGTACTTCACGCTGGTTCCAGCGGGCCGTGGGCCGAATTTGCTGATCGAGCGAGTTGTGACCTCGACTCACAGACGAAGGCTAATGGCCCATGGTTGGGAGCCGTCTTTGAGCCCCAATGGCCGGCTGCTCGCCTATTTCACCTACCGCGGCAGGTCGGGGAGCGTTGCAGTCTTGGATCTGGCGACCGGTCGAGTGCGCTCGGTCAATGTCGATGCGGCGGTCGGCCACGGCCACGTGCTCGCGGAAATACAGCCAGGCTGGACCCGCGATAGCTCCATGGTCGTGCTCGCGACCGGATCCACGATCAAACACGCTCGGCTCACCAACCGCCGGCGCCTGCTCCCGGACCGCTCCCTCGGAGCGATCGCCTAGTAGCAAAACCCAGACCCGGCCGGACGAGACTCACTCCCCCCGACGGGGCCGAATGCGACCGCCCGAGAATCGGCTACAGCACTGCTTTCTGGCGACCGATAGTGGTCAGCTGACCCTGTCCTTTTGCCGGGGGAGCGGGCATTCCGCCAACGTAGCTTGCTTGTTTACCGCGCTGTGGGTGAGCTAGCCTCGCGGTGTGCCGTGGCGGCCTCGCCGCGGCGTTCAGGGTCGGGTGATTGGGATGACTCTCAGTGGGTGAGGTTGGGTTGTTCTCGGCGGGTGCGCATGGGCGGCGTGTTTTGATGCTGGCGACGGTGGCGCTGGTGTGTGGGGCGGCTGGCGCGGCGGCGCGGTCGGGGCCATCCAGGGTTGCCAGTGCCCACCTGTACTGGACGGACAACGCCGCCGGCACGATCGTCGAGGCCAACCTGAACGGCACCGGCGCCAAGATCATCGCTACAGGCCAGAAACGCCCCACAGGGGTGGCGGTCGGCGGCGGCCACTTGTATTGGGCGAACACCGGCGCGGGCACGATCGTCGAGGCCAACCTGAACGGCACCGGCGCCAAGACCATCGCCACGGGCCGGAGCGATCCGAACGGAGTGGCGGTTGCCGGCGGCCACTTGTATTGGGCGAACACCGGCGCGGGCACGATCGTCGAGGCCAACCTGAACGGCACCGGCGCCAAGACCATCGCCACGGGCCGGAGCTTCCCAGCCGCGGTCGCGGTTGGCAGCGGCCACTTGTACTGGTCGAGCGAGGAGCGCGGCACGATCGTCGAGGCCAACCTGGACGGCACGGGCGCCAAGACCATCGCCAAAGACCAGCTCTTGCCATTCTGGGTGGCGGTCGACAGCAGCCACCTCTACTGGGACAACTCTGTCCAAGCCGGCACGATCCTCGAGGCCAACCTGAACGGCACCGGCGCCAAGACCATCGCCACGGGCCAGAAGCATCCGTACGGAATGGCTGTCGACAGCAGCCACCTCTACTGGGCCAACTTCCAGGCAGGCACGATCGTTGAGGCCAAGCTGAACGGCAAGGGCGCCAAGACCATCGCTAAAGACCAGAAGCACGCGTGGGGGGTCGCGATCGGACCCTGGCGGGCTGGGGAAACGGGAGCGAATCCTCGTTTGAGCAAGCAGCTCAAGGAAGCGCGGCGCGATCCTGTTCGTTGCGGGAAGGGCGGCAAGCCGATGAGACGACCGGGAGAACCACCAGACGCGCTCGCGTCGCCAAGCGATTCCGCGGAGATACACGGAGGTGATTGCTGATCCGAAGCCACCCGCTCCGAAGCCCCCGGCTCAGCTGCCGACGACGGCCCCGCCAGATTTCGCGATCCCTGAGAAGCGTGGCGGCATCTTCGGCACCAAGAAGTAACACACAGCGACGCGTCTTCATGTCAGCTGTATGCAGTCTCGCCGACGCGCGTTTGGCTTTCTAATCGGCGATCGCGCGGATGCCTGAGTTCGCTCGGCTAGCTCCGCTGCACGCCGCCAGAACGCCTCTAGCTCCGGTCCGGCCGGTGGTAGACCGCCACCGAGGAGCGCCTCGCCGGTGTCATTCCAGCCCTGGAGGGCGTCGAGTAGGGCTGTCGGCAGCAGGCTGCTCCAAGGCCCTGGGCGGCTGCTCGGGGGCGGTGCAGGCCCCCACTTGCCGTCTGGCGCCGGAGCTGACAGCTCCTCGGGCGACAAGATCTTCCAGATCCCGTGGGCAGAGAAATCCCCGTCGATGAGAACCCTACGCGCCGGCGTCACGAGAGGAACGCTAACGAGTGCGCTTTCGCCACCCGTCGCGTCGCCCCGCTGACCGGTGGTCGCCCCGACGACTGCATTCGACAGCAGGGGAACGCTCTATTGGAGCTCGAGCGCGAAGGTCGCCTGGATTGACGACATGACCTCTTGTTCGCCGACCTCGACGGGCATGTCCGGTCTCGCGGTGGCCGCCCGCGCTAAGAAAGGCATTCGTCTGCGGCGTCGGGCGCCACCGAGGCGTCCGCCAGACGCTGTTGAACCCGGAGGACGAGCCCCACCCAACAGCCAGGCCCGGTCTGGGCATGCTTTCGTTCATCTTGCTCGGTTGAGAAATGTCCGGCTCCCGGTCACCGTGTAAGGACGATTCGCACCTTGCGGAACTTGACGAGCAGGTTCGGGTAGCCATCCCCGGGGGCGTTCTGGCTATCGTCGCCCGCCGACGCGATCCTGCGTAGGACATTCATCCCGCTGGTGACCACGCCGAACGGCGTGTAGTCCGGCGGGATTCGAGGCGAGGCCTTCCAGCAGAAGAAGAACTGGCTGCCGTTGGTGTCGGGGCCTGCGTTGGCCATAGCCACGGTGCCTGCGGGGTATCTGGCGCCAGCCAGGTTTTCGTTTTTGAATACATAGCCGGGGCCGCCAGAGCCCGTCCCGGTCGGGTCGCCGCACTGCAGGACGTAGATCTCCAGGATGGTGAGCCGGTGGCAGTGCGTCCCGTTGAAGTACCCCCGGGTGGCGAGGAACCTGAACGAGAACGTTGTGCACGGCGCGGCCGCTGTCAGCGCCCGGAAGGTGATCTTGCCTTGCGTCGTGTACAGCGTCGCGGAATAAGGGTGCGCCGCCCTCGCCGCCGTGTAATCGGGCAGGCCCTTGTAGCGGTCCATCGGCACAGCATGGGCAAACCCGCAGCGATTCGAGGTCTCCGCCCTGCCATGATCTCTGGGCGTGCCGGTCGAAGGCAGGTCAATCCCCGTGGCTGTCTGGCGCGCCACCGCGGCCGGACGGGCGCGGGCTTGCGGCGCGGCCTGCGTCGCCGAACTGGCGGCCACGCCCGCCAACCCGAGGACGACGGTGGCGCCAGTGATGGTCATGACCCTTTGCTTCCTCATCGTCAAGAACCCCTCTCTCTCGGGAAGCTTGTGCGTGTCGCGGCGACCCAAGCCTAGATCGCGTGTCTCCTATCGGCAAGGATCGCGCGCGCGGCGAAGGACACCGGCCCGGCCCTAACGGCGCCGTCGACCCGGCAGAGCGGGCCGGGACGGCCCTGCCACCGCTAGCCCGCGGGGGAAACCCGGACTTCTGCTCAGTGGCGAGTCGAGCCTCGGGGCACACTTGCGCTTTGCGACGCGAACCCGCTTGTGGCGAATTGCAGAACTGACTGACCGTCGGAGTGTCGAGCCTGCTTTCGTGGCTTAGCGATAGGCAGCGGTAACGTACTGCGGCCAGTCGGAAAGCGCTTGCTCGATGCCCTACACCACACGGCCGCTTGATCCCTCCACCTGGGATGCGTTCGCCGAGCTGGTCGAGCGTAACAACGGGGTCTTCGGTGGCTGCTGGTGCATGGGCGGCTATCCCGAGGGCCTCTCGCGCACTGATGCCGAGGAGAACCGCGCCAACAAGCATCGTCGCGTGCATGAGGGCGCGGCCCACGCGGCCCTCATTTTCGACGAGCAGGGTCGCGCGCAGGGTTGGTGCCAGTACGGCGATCCCGAGGAGCTTGCTCGCGTCAAGCACCGCCGCGTCTACGAGCAGGAACCTCCACCTCGTCCGGACTGGCGGATCCAGTGCTTCTACGTCGACCGCCGTCACCGCGGGCAGGGCATCGCCCGCGCCGCGCTTGAGGGCGCGCTGGAGCAGATCGCCGAACTCGGCGGCGGCCGCGTCGAGGCGATCTCCGAAGTCACCGTGGGCCGCCGGGCGCCCGGTAGGTTTCTCTTCAGCGCCACGGTCGAGCTATTCGAGCAGTACGGCTTCACCCGCGGGCGGCAGCTCGGCAAGCATGCCTATTTAGTAAGCAAGCTCATCGAACCGGCAAACCCCGGCTGAACCACTGCCCGCCGATCGACGTGCTCGCTGCGTTTCATTCGCAGAAATACGTGCGATGACTCTCGCGATGAACGCGACCCGCGCGCTTGCTCTGCCACGCAACGAGCACTCTCGCGCCGGGACCCGAAAGCACCCGCTTTGCGAATCTCAGAACGCAGTTCCTTGGAGTTTTTCCTGGCGGGTATGGGCTTCGTCACGTGGTTGCTCGCTCGTAGGCGGTCCTCAGCACTCTGGTTATCCGCGTTCGTGCGACGGGATGGGGGATTGGACGGAGCCCGACCGCTGATGTAAGTTCGTCCACGCGATGGTGCCGATGCGAAGCTTGCTGGCGTTTGCGGGTGTGGCCTCGATTCTCATCGCGATTCCGGGTCCGAGTGTGCTGTTCACGATTAGTCGAGCGCTCACTGGCGGGCGCCGAACAGCACTGCTGAGTGTGCTTGGCAACGAGGTCGGTTTGGTGATGCAGGTGATCGCGGTGGCGTTCGGGCTAGGCGCTCTAATCGAGCGCTCCGCGCAAGTGTTCACCGGTGTCAAGCTGGTTGGTGCCGCCTACCTCGTCTATCTCGGGTTACAGGCGATCCGCCGCCGGCGCTCACTCACCGAAGCGATGGCGGAAAGAGTTGGCCCGATGCGGCCGCTGCGAGCGATTCGCGACGGAGCCATCGTCGGGGTCACCAACCCCAAGACGATCGCGATCTTCTTGTTCATCCTGCCGCAGTTCACGCGCCCGGCTTCCGGGCATCTGACGCTCCAGCTGATGATTCTCGGTCTTATCTTTCCAGCAATTGCACTCGTTCTCGACGGCATCTGGGCGATCGCTGCCGGCACCCTCGGTCAGTGGCTCGCGCGTTCCCCGCGACGGCTGGCAGCGATCGGTGGTGTCGGCGGTCTAGTGATGATCGGCCTTGGAGTCAGTGTGGCGGCAACCGGACGCAAGGACTGATCCCAGCTCGCACCTTCTCGACGCCGTTCGCAGAGGACGCGATCGGCAGTCCCTACATGGCGCGGTTAGCGCCTCCTAATATCGCTTGCCCGAGCGACGGCCGCTCATTTCCCGCACCCCCTTTCGCGCTGGGACGCGAACCTCTCCCGTCTGGGGACAGGGCTGCGTGTTTGCAAGCCGGACGACCATTTTCCCGGGCCTGATGCCGGGTTCTGCGAGTTATTTGGGCTCGACGATGGCCAGGCAGTGATTGGCTGGGCCTCGTCCTGCTTTCGCTTGTTCGCGGTCGCGCGTCGATCTGATGCCTCGCCTGGGGCGCCGATGAATCTGGCTCGTGACCCCGGTCTCAGCGTATGCGGCCGGGCAGAATTCCAACCAATGAGGAAGGACCAATTTCATGGGCCAGACGGTGTACTGGATGAATGTCAGCCTCGACCTGTTGATCGAGCGCCCGGATGGGGAGCACGGAGCCGGCGATTGGCTGCGGATCGACTCCGAGGTGCACGAGGCGTACAACGCTCTCGCTCGGGACTTGGCGTTGATGGTCGAGGGCCGGGTGGTCTACGAGATCATGGAGGCCTTCTGGCCGGCGGCCGCTGCCGATCCGACGATCGAGCCGTGCATGCAGGAGTACGGCCGGATCTGGACAGACATGCCCAAAGTGCTGGTCTCGAACTCCCGGACCTCAGCTGGGCACAACACGCAGGTGGTCGGCGGCACCGACGCGATCGCGCAGCTCACGGCGATCCGCGCTGACACCGACGGTCCGATCGGCGTCGGCGGATCGACGCTCGCAACCGCGTTGCTCGAGCATGGACTACTCGACGAGCTGCTGCTGTTCGTGCACCCGACCGTTCTCGGCCGTGGTCGCCCGCTTTTCGACCGCACGGACGGTCAGATCGACTGCAATCTCCGTGAGCACCGTGTGTTCGCCAACGGCGTGGCGATGCATCGTTACGCTATCCGCGCACCAGAGCAGGTGATACCGGCCCGCGGGTTCAACAATCGGATGAGTGCCTGACAGACTGGCAACATCGACGATCCAACACCTGCTCGTCCGAACTGGCGCGAGAGCGACCATCGATATCGGTCGTCTCAGGCGTTGACCTCGAGGCCGACGAGACGCTTGACGGTTTCGGCGATCACCTGGTCGAGGGGTGGCCGGGGGAAGTTGGGACGATCGATCCGCAGAGATACTTGGCCGTGGAGGGCAGGCCAGAGCAGCGCAGTGACCAGTGCGGGGTCGCTGTCTTTGTGGGCGCCTCCGGCTTGCTGGCAGCGCTGGATTGCCTGTGTGAGCTGGTCGTAGGCGATCCGGCTGGCCGAATGCTCGGAATCGTAGGCCTGCGTGAACACGGCGGGGGGAAGATCGGGGCCGAACATCAGGCGGTAGTGCCCGGGGTAGGCGAGCGCGAACCGCGCGTAGGCCTGGCAGCGGGCGACGAGACTCGCGGCGGGATCCTCGATGTGGGCGATGGCCGCGTCTCGGGCGACTGCCAGCTCGGCGAAGCAGCGCTCGGCGACGGCGACCTTGAGCTCATCGATGCCAGCGAAGTGCAGGTATACAGAGGTGGCGGCCACCCCCGCCCGGGCCGCGACCGCACGGATCGAGAGCTGGCCGGCACCGCCGGCTTCAGCAACCAGCGCGCTAGCCGCCTCGATCAGGTCTTCACGTAGACGCTCGCCCTGCCCGCGGGGGTTACGTCGTCGTCCGGCACGCGGCCAGGTTGGGTTGCGGGTCGTCTGCGTCATCGCTTGCTCCTAGGCTCGACAAGAAATAAGTTTACATCTGTAGCGCAACGCATGATAGGCTACGGCCGTAGCGTTAATTCGGAATGCCAAGGGACGGCGCGGAGAGATGACTGTAATAAGTGAGCAGCAGGGCTCCCGACGCCCTCGGCACGCGGTCTCGACCCCGCTGCGCCGGGCGCGCGGAACCGACCGTCGCGGCCCGTGGGTCGCCCCGAACTCCACTGCGCACCGGCTGCTACTCGCCGCAGGGCTGCTCGGCTCGGTCCTGTTTAACCTCACGTTCCTACTTGCCGGCGCCTTGCGTCCGGGCTATGACTCGCTGCGTCAGCCGATCAGCGCTCTAAGCCTCGGCCCGGGCGGCTGGGTGCAGACCGCCAACTTCATCGTGTTCGGATTGCTCAGCTGCTGCTCGGCGATAGGATGGCGCGCCACCCTCGCCCCCGGCCTCGGTGCTCGTTCGTACCCAGCGCTAAAAGTTCTCTCCGGACTCGCGCTGATAACCGCCGGCCTGTTTAGCCAGGATCCTGCCCTCGGGTTCCCGCCAGGGGTGCCAAGTCCGGCCAGCGTGACCACCCACGCCCAGATCCACAACGCCGCCAGCGTCCTCAGCCTCCTTGCCACGATCGCCGGATTGTTCATCTTGGCGCGGCGCTTTAGCTATGAGCCCCACTGGAAGGGCTGGTCCAGATACGCGGGCCTGGCCGCGGCGCTGATGGTGGCTTTCCTCGCAGCGTTTGGCGCCACCAACAACGGCGGCCCGGGCGGCATGTTCGAGAAGCTCGCCACGATCACCGCCCTGGTGTTCTCGGTCGCGCTCATTGGCCGCCTGCTCACCCGCGACGCCCGCCTCTCCAACCTCCCGCCACAACGTAAGGAGAACCAGCCATGACGAAGGCCCACCTCCACGACCAAGTTGACGCGCCCCAGGACCGGCCCGGGCCCACAACGCCTTGGCCCCGGTGGGTAGCGCCGATCGTGATTCTCGGCGCGCTGCTCACTGCCACCGGCGCCGTGACCGCCCTACTCGCATCCGGCGACCACCTAAACACCGCCGGGCAGAGCTACGCCGACTACTTCGTCACCCGCAATCTCGCGATGGCCGCGATGCTCATCGTGATGCTCGTGCTGCGCGACCGACGGATACTCGCCGCGCTAATGACCCTCACCGCGCTGATCCAGCTCCTCGACGCCGTAACCGCCGCCGCCACCGCCCGACTCGGGCTGATTCCAATCGACCTCGTATTCGTCGCCGTTTTTCTCCTAGCCGCCGCCCAGCTATCCGGCAAGCGCCCCTGGCACCGCACCGCTCGCCAAGGCCCACCGCTGGCCCCACGGCCACCGGCAACATCACCAAGCGCCCAATGACGACGCTCTTCAGCGACCTGAAGCATCATCCCGATACCCGGAGGCGCTCAAAGGTCGCTGCCTGATCCCGACAGACAAGGACTTTCATTGCGGGGTCAGCTCAGATGCAAAGGGTTCAGGCCCGCACGGTTCGATGTCTCCTCAGACATCCCCGCGGTCAGGGCGACTTTCGCTGTTTTGGCTGGCGGACTCCACGCGTGAAGCTCATACTTGGGGTCATGAACCGCCTCCACGATCTGATCTGCTCGTCGAGGCGATGGGCGCGCCGGGTCGAGCGCGAGCTGCTGCCGTTGGGGCTCGGGGGCGTGCAGTTGGGCGACGATGTCCTCGAGATTGGCCCTGGCTTCGGGCTGACCACCAGGGTGCTCGCGCAGCGGACCGGACGGCTGACGGTGCTCGAGCTCGAGCCGCGCTACTGCGAGCGGCTGCGGCGTGAGCTAGGAGACGGCGTCGACGTCGTCCAGGGAGATGCGACGGCGATGCCGTTCCCCGACGGCCGCTTTTCCGCTGCCGTCTGCTTCACGATGCTCCATCACATCCCGTCGTCCGAGCTCCAGGATCGGGCTGTCGCCGAGGTAACGCGGGTACTGCGCCCCGGCGGGGTGTTCGCCGGGACCGACAGCCTTGGCACCGGCCTCGTGTTCAGGCTGATCCACATCGGCGACACGCTCTGCCCCATCGATCCTGACGGCCTGCCGGTACGGCTGCGTCGGGCCGGGCTGGACCAGGCGAACGTTGAGCGCAGCGGCAGCGCGTTCCGCTTCCGGGCGCTGAAGGCGACTTGAGGAGCCCGACTTCCCTTCCTGTCGAGCGCCGAGCAGGTGTCGTGGCCGGACACATCCCCTGAGGACGGACTGCCGAGGGTCTTGCGCGCGGAGCCCGCGGGCGCCAAAATCGCCTCACTCTGGCGGGTGCCTCGCTGTGTCACTGGCGCGTGAGAAAAAATAATGCGCCCGGAGGGGCTGGACAGAAGTGGTATCTGAGTAAGGCGTTATGGGTGCTGTGTTTGTGGTCGGCGCTCTGGGTTGCGTGGTTTATCGCCGGTGGCGTGTCGCTGGGGGCCACGGCTATTGCCGTCCTTGGGTTCATCGGACTCTTGGCGACGTCGCTGGGAAGGGGATATCAGGGCAGACTTGAGGATTGGGAGCGCCGGAGGCGTGAGGCGGAGGCGCTCGAAGCAATGAAGCGCGAGGCGTTGGAGTCCCAGGAGTTCGAGCGTGAGGTGGCGGAGCTCCAGCAAAAGGAAGATCGTCGCTAGGCCGGGGAGCGCCACCAGGATGCCCCGTTCGAGAGGCCTGCGCTATCCCGGCGTGCAGCGACCTGCCCGAAGACCTGACCCGCAACGGAAGGGGCGTAGGCTTTAGTCGTCTATGTCGGTCCCGCCCCACCCAGAAATTCCCGGCGAGGGCTTGAGTCGGCAAACCGAGTTCGAGCTGGAGCAGAGGGCAAAGCGTTACTCCGAGGTGCACGGCGAGGACGATGAAACAGAGCACCCCACTGGCCTCATCAAGCGCATCCTCAACCGCCTGCGCCGCGATCGTAGGTAGGTGCGCGCTGACCGCTGTCCACGAGTCAGCGCCCGAGCGTACGTTGGATCGACTCGTTCACCGTCCTCTTGATTGACTCCTTCAACCTCGGGCGCGGAGGGCGGGAACGGATATACAGGGTGCCGCCAGGGCCGCGAGCATCGATCGTCAGGCTCGGACCGCCGGCGACCGGCGGTCGCTCCGGCGACTCGATCTTCTGGCTGGCGAACAGCCCGCCCCCGCGAACGATCACCTCGACCCCGTCCGGGACGATCACCGTGACCGTGCCGAAGAGGTTGTAGACCTCGAGCACGGTCTCGGGGCCAGCGAGTCTTGCCCGGCGCAGATCGAGGTCGATCGTGCCGAAGATCGAGCGCCATGACGAGCGCCGAGGCAGCGACCACGCTCCGCTGCGGATCAGATGCGAGCAGAAAGCCCGGTGCTCTTCGGCGACAGCGCCCGAGTCGCCCGACGCGGCAGAGTTATCCGGCAGATCGCGACCCAGACTCGCCAGGTCCTGGTCGGTGCGCGCGGCCTGGGCAAGGCCGAGGCGGTCGCTGAACTCCTCAAGCGTGAGCCGACCGTCGCTGACCGCATCACGCAATAGCGCGATACTGCGCTCGCGCTCGGCGTCCGACGCACGGATGGGTATCGGTTGGGATTCGCGTTCATCGCCCATCTCCACAACGGTAACGCGCCACAGGGACCCCTCCGGAAAGGGCTGTAGCCGTCAGGTCGTCGCCCCCTGGGATCAGCGCGGGCCCTGCTGTGGCGCTAGCGCGTTGAAGACGATCAACTCGCTGAAGTCGCGGCCGTCGACCTGCCAGGCATAGCAGCCGGGCGACTTGACCCAGGTGCTGCCAGGCACGGTGCGATAGCCCCGGTAAGTCCCCAACCCAGGCGGCGGATACGAATTGACGGTCGGCCGCGTTGGAACGACGAGCGGACCCGAGCCGGGGCCAAGCCCCGATCCGCCGGGCTGGACCTCGATCGGGCCGGGCTGCCCCAGCCGTGCCGCGCGGACCACAAAGGGACCGTTGTAGCCGGACATCGCGAACCAAATCGTCTCCAGCCCGTACCAGTGCCCGGGACCGCCAGTGCCCAGTTCAACTTGCCCGCGGGGGAAGTCACCAGCATTCCCGATGGACACTCGCACCGGCCCGCCACCCAGCGTGCCGCCCCCGAAGGACGACTCGCTGGTCGCCTCATGCCCCGAGGTCACTGGGCAGCGGCCTCCAGGCCCAAGCGACGGGAGGTGCAGGGGGCGTGCCAGCAACGATCCAGGCTTCGGCGCAAACGCCGGCCTTTGGACGCCGAGATACACACCTACAGCGACCACGATCAACATGACCGCGACCGAGGCCTGACGCCTGCGCTGGCGCCGGCGTGCCTCCCTGATCAGCAGCTCAAGCTCAAGCTGCTGAACGGGGGGGGCCGCATCTGGAGCAAGGAGGGTCATAGCACGAATGAGCGACTGGTACTATCATGGCTAGCACAATGCTGGATGTCAAGGTTGACCGCGGCGACCCCGCCCTGCTGCACGATCAAGTTGCGGCCGACATCCGTCGTGCGATCGCTGACGGGGAAGCCCGCCCGGGCGAGCGACTACCCCCCGCCCGTGACCTCGCCGCCGTGCTCGGCGTCAACCTCAACACCGTCCTGCGCGCTCTGCGCTTGCTGCGCGACGAAGGCCTGCTCGAGTTCCGCCGTGGTCGCGGTATCCGTGTCGCAGGCGACGCACGACCGAAGAGCGCCGTCCTCGCCAAAGCCCACGAGCTGGTACGACTCGCGCGCCGCGAGGGCTACCGCAGGGACGAGTTGCTGAGGCTGATCGACAGCCTCCCCTGAGCACACCCACCACCGGAGCCAGCGCCCACCTCCTTCCGTGACCGCCACCGGCCGCGGCCTCCACACAGCGCTACACATGACGGTTCTGGGATGACCACCCCATGCCGCTCGCGGCGTCGAGATCCTTCCAAGCGAGAAGCCTCGGGTTCCGATTTCGTCGCTGAAGGCTGATGAACTCGCGCGACGCAGAGGCGTCGAGCCACACGATCAGTGGCCTAGGACAATCCGCGAGCGATTTGAATCGTCGTACCGACAGGGACGCTCGCATTCAGCCCCGTCACGCGAGGACCGCCTTGTGCCACCGGTCGAACACCGGCCGGCTACCAAGCTTGGTCCGAGCTCGCTGTCGCTCTGTTTAGGGCTTCACGTAGTTGACCGATGTTCCCCAGTTCGCCTGGCCGTCCCTGGTCCCGCCGCAGGTACCGATCGCGGTGGGATTGAACGCGGATCCGGTGCAGTTCGGGTACTGGATGTACTCGTTGGCGAAGTAGATCCGCCCGCCTGTTCCAGGCACGAACAGCGCCCAGCTGTAGTCCCCCCAGCGCGGGCGAGTCGGGCCGGGGTAGCCCTGGTACTCGCTGAAGCCGTCCTGCGGGGACTTGCCCAGATTCGCGACGTTGATCGTGGAGTTGACCAGGCCCTTGGAGGTGCTGGTCAGCCTGCCGAAGGCACTGCTCGGGTAGAAGCCGCCGTGGTCGGCGCCAGTGGGGCCGCCGTTGCCATTCAGCGTGAAGTCCATGATTCCCCGACCGCCACTGGTGGGGCTAGCGGCGATGGACGGGAATTCCAGGTCTTCGTGCTTCGCTGTGACGTACCCCTGGTTGGTGAAAGTGAAGTTGCGGGTCTTGTCGAAGGAGCGGGTGCCGACCACCCAGTACACCGCGCCCTGGTGGATCTCCGCGTTGGCCCTCGTGTACGTCTGGGCGATCTGGGTCGCGGTGCCTCCCCAGAGCTGGCCTTGCGCCTGCCCGACCTGCGTCATGAAGTCGCCGTTGGAGTTGATCCCGCCCTCCGGGCAGGGGCCCGTGGTGTTGGGCAAGACACTGCAGTCGTCGCCTAGTGGTATCGGGCCGGCCTTCTGCGCGCCGAGGGAGGCCTGGAAGCCGTTTACTGTCAGCTCGGGATCGAAGTAGCGGTCCACGCCGGAGAACAGCTGGCCGGTGAACCGGATGCCGGCGGTACAGCTGGCGCAGCCGCTGCTATTGAGGGCGGATAGTCCGGTCCAGGCCCACGCCGCGATCCGGTTGTCACCGGAAGTCGGCGAGATCGCTGCGAACCCGTAGAAGTCCAGCGAGCCCAGCATGAAACCGGTGCCGCCATGGCTGTTGTCAAACTGGCCTGCGGCCGGCTGCGCGGGAATCACCGCCACCCAGCAGGTGATGCCGCCCATGTGCAGCGCCTTGTCGCGGGCGCAGGTCCCGTCCGGGGTCTTGATCAAGCCCATGTTCTCCCTCGCCACCGTGACCGCCGGGTTCGGCTTTCCGTGGGCCAGCACAGTGGGCAAGCCTTGCTCCAGCGCGCTCTTCCGGAACGCGAACTCCTGCGCCCCGTTGAAGAACCCGCCGCCGTAACCGGGCAACGAAGACGGAAGCAACGGGAACTCGTCGTAGAACATCAGGAACGCGTCCCGGGTCACCGAAATCTTCGCGAAGTCGTTGAGCAGGGACGGATAGCCCGGCTGGGCCGGGTTGTAGTCCGCGTTCGAGAAGTACACGTGGTAGGGGCCGAACGGGCTGTTTCCGTCGGTCACTGCGATGCCCTCGTAGCACCCGTTGGACGCGCCCGCGAAGCAGCCGGTGAAGGCGCCGCCCTGGGACTCCGGGCTAGCCGAGACGATCTCGGTGAAGAACCAGTGCCCGCCGTTCGCCGGGTCGTACACGCAGGAGGGGTCTCCGCCGCTGCTCCAGTTCTTCTTCGTGAGCCCCATGATCGTGTCGAGCGAGATCGGCGCGGACTTGCGCTTCAGAGCGGTATTGAAGACCAGGATCTCGCCGATGTTGTTGGTCTCGACCACCGAGCCGTTGCCGGCGCAGAGGCCCTGGTCCGGGGGCTCAACATCCTTAAACGTGTTGGTGGTGTGCGTGGCGCTGTCGACTGCGTTCAGGCCCTTCACGCCGGTGGCGCCACCCTTCGACGTACTGATCAGGTCACAGCCGGGGCCGAGCGGCTGGCAGCTCACGGACGGGAGCGGGTTGGAGGGACTTTGGGCGGCGAGCCGGCGCCGTTCAGCCGCGGAGAGGTGGACATGCCGTAGATCCGGCGGCGGCATCGCGTGCGCCCTGGATGCGCCGGTGCCCACCCGGTGACCCGACGCGGCCGCCGCGGTGGACGGCGTGTTCAACGGGCCGCTCAGCAGATGGCAGTCGACACTGCAGCCAGTGGCCGCCGGGCCTGCGAAGGTTGGGGAATAAGTGCCCAGACTGTACGAACGGACAGCGCCGGCTCTCTGGCTCGACGCTTGGGCGCTAGAGCCTGCGGCCGCTCCTCCCCCGACCGCTGCCATCAGGGCCACCGCTAACGCAACCGCGGACAGCCGGATGAACCACGTGCGCACCGTCTTTCCGAGCATGACGCCTCCTCTGTCCGCTAGGTGACCTTCGCCTGCTCGATTTCCACGCCGGGAATAAGCGACCATAACCCCGGGCTCGTGGCCAAGTCAAGAGACAAAAAAAACTTCCTAGAGCCCGCGCGCGAGAGCAGCACCGCATCGCTCTCGCCCAACATGTGCTCCGCATCAGGCGAGTTCCAGAGTTCACAGGCGCTCGTAGCACGCGTGTGCCCAGCGCGGACCCGCTTGGCTGAGACCACCGCGAGTCCCTGCCCTCGCACGACCTCGCGATCAACGGAAAGCGTTACAAGCTTCCTCCAGCGAAGCCCGAGGCCCGAGCGCCGACTACCGTTAGGTCGGCTCTCGGGCGGCTAGCTCGGCCGGCGTGACGTTCTTGATGCGGGCAGCCAGCATCCACTGGTTGCCGAACGGATCCCCGAGGCGGCCGCCGCGCTCACCGTAGAACTGATCGGCGAGCGGGTGGATGACCTCGGCGCCGGCGCGAAGTGCGCGATCCCACGCAGCGTCGACGTCAGGCCAGTACGTGCACAAGAGCGCGTTGAACTCATCATCCTGGGCGTCCTTGACCATCACCACCGAGTCGCCGATCAGCAGCTCGGCGTGGACCAGGGTCCCGTCAGGCATGTGGAAGCGCTCGCCTAGTTCCTTGGCATCGAACGCGGCCTTGTAGAAGTCAATTCCGGCGGCGGCATCGCTCAGCGCGAGCCGTGGCGTGACCGTGTGAAGGTGCTCGGGCACGGGGCTGACCCTCCGCTCGGCCTCGGCCAGACCGGGCTGTTGGTAGATCCCGATGACGTTGCCAGCCGGATCGCGCACATGACCCACGCGCTCCCCCGGCGCCGCATCTTCGCTCAACACCTCGCCACCGGCCGCACGGACGGCCGCGAGCGCAGCCTCGAGGTCGGCGACCATGACATGGACCATGATCCCGGGCTCCGCCGAGGGCGGTCGGCCGGTGACCCACGAGCCACTCACCTCATTGACCGCGTCGTTGAACGCGATCGCGCCATCACCGCGCCTCCGCAGCTCCCAGCCGAACGCCTCGCCGTAGAAGCGCGAGGAGCGTTCGACGTCCGTCGCAGGGATCTCCAGGTAGCAAATCTTGCCGCTAGCCAGTGTGGGGGTTTCGTGGGACATGACGATTAATATACATGTAAGACAAATGCCGTCAAGCTCTCCCCCAGAGGACTTCTCAAAACGGTCGCCGGGCGCCAGGTCCGCCAACCGCCCCCGGACTCCCTCGCCCGAGGGCGAGCGCGGATCGGCGCCCGAGACGGCAAGCCGTCCGTCCCGCGGTCGCCCGCCGACGCTTGATCGCGAGGCGGTGTTTGACGCCGCGATCCGCCTGCTCGACAACGCGGGGGTCGAGGCCCTCACGATGCGCCATCTGGCGAGCGAGCTGGGCGTTTCCGCGATGGCGCCCTACCGGCACGTGTCTAGCAAGGACGAGCTGCTGATGGTGCTGGTCGATCGCCTCGCCGCACGGCTTGTGTACCCACCGCGTCCGCCCGATCCGAAGGGCGCGATGCTGGTGCTCTGGTCGACGATCTACGAGAGCTTGGCGGAGCACTCCTGGGTCCCGGAGGTGCTTGCGCGCCGCCGCCTGATGGCACCGTCCGTGTTGGACGCGGTGGAGGAGATCCACGCGGCACTGGGAGACGCCGGGCTGTCGATCGAGGCGGCGGTGCGCGCGTACCGGCTGATGTGGAACTTCACGCTCGGTTCGCTGCTGGTCCGCGCCGGCGCAAGCTCCGAGGGACGCAGCCAGCAGCGGGAGCTTCGGGGCGGTCCCGATCCCGACCGCTATCCAAACTTGGCACGGGGCGCCGCAGCCTGGACTGCGGCACACGATCGCGACACGTACCGACGAGACCTCGAGGTCCTCATCGACGCGTTGCTGGCAGATCCATCGCGCCCCTGAGCCCCGGCGCGACCCGGCCATACAGTCACGAAGACGGGTGACTCAGTTCCCGGGGCGGTAGCGAAGCCCGTCTAGGGCGATGCGGAGGATGTGCGCGGTCTGCGCTGGATCGGTGGACGGGATCTTGGCGATGCCCACCATCATCTGCATCACCTCTGGGAAGTCGACGTCGGCTCGTACCGCGCCGGCGTCCTGGGCGCGCTTCAGCAGGGGAGCGCCCGCGTCATACAGCGAGGCACGGCATTGCTGGAACAGCGGCGCGTCCTGATCGAGATAGTTGAGCAGCTCGTGAGAGAGCGCACGCTTCGTGCCGAAGTATGCGATCAGGTCCCCGAACCAGCTGCTCAGTGCCTCCCAAGCGTCGGGGCCCTCGGCGTGGGCGGCGGAGCGACAAACCTCTTCCACTTCATTGAGATAGAGCGCTTCCAATAGCGCCTGTCGATTTGGGAAATGCCGATATAGCGTCCCGATGCCGACGCCGGCACGGCGCGCAATCTCCTCGAGCGCCGTCGACTCCCCACCTTCCGCAAAGGCCTCGCGGGCGGCTGCCAGGACCTTCTCATAGTTGCGCCGCGCGTCCGCCCGCTTGGGGCGTGTGAGCAGTTCGGAGGCGTCGGCCGGCCGGTCAGTCATGGACGCGCCGGGGTCCTGGGGTCGTCTCAGAAAGTCGGTCGATTCGGTCGTAGCCATCGCAGATGCTCGCTTGACAAACGGAGGGTGCCTCCGTATAGTTCCGGAGGGTGCCTCCAGATATTTCGGAGGTGGCCTCCATTTTAGCTCGGGATTCGTTTCTCGGCAACTGCCAATTCATCTTCGACCAGTTGGGATTTGTATGAACCTCGTCTCCTCCCTCGCGCCAGAGTCCGACCGCCGGCGGTGGACGGCGCTCGTCGTCGTCTGCATGGCGCAGCTGATGATCGTGCTCGACGTCACGATCGTGAACGTCGCGCTGCCGGCGATCCAGCACCAACTTCATTTCAGCCAGGCGAACCTCACCTGGGTGGTCAACGCGTTCCTCGTGACCTTCGGGAGCCTGCTGCTGCTCGCCGGCCGACTGGGCGACCTCACGGGGCGCAAGCGCGTCTTCCTCTCAGGGCTCGTCATCTTTACCGCGGCTTCGCTGGCGTGCGGATTCGCGCCCAGTCAGGGCGCGCTGATCGCTGGACGCTTCGTCCAGGGTGTCGGCGCGGCCGCCCAGGCATCGGTGATCCTCGCCATCATCATCACCGAGTTCCCGGAAGCCGCGGAACGCGCCCGGGCCATGAGCGCATATGTGTTCGTCTCGGTCGCCGGCGGCTCGCTCGGGCTCCTTGCCGGCGGCGTCCTGACCCAGGCACTCAGCTGGCATTGGGTCTTCTTCGTCAACCTGCCGATCGGCGCGGTCACATTCCTGCTCGGGCGGGCGCTGGTTCGGTCCGACCGGGGCCTGGGCCTCGACCATGGGGTCGATTGGCTCGGCTCGCTGCTCGTCACCGCCTCGCTCATGAGCGCGATCTACGCGATCGTTGAGACCGCCACATACGGCTGGATCTCCGCGCAGGTGCTCGGTTTTGGCGGGCTCGCCGGGCTACTGATGGCGGCCTTCCTGACTCTCCAGGCGCGCATCGGGAACCCGATCATGCCGCTGCGCGTGCTGCGCCTACGCGGCCTGGTCAGCGCCAGCCTTGTCCGCGGTTTTTTGGTCACGGGCATGTACTCCACCTTCTTCCTGGGAACCCTCTACCTCGAGCACGTTCGGCACTACAGCGCGCTTGCGACGGGTGCGGCGTTCCTGCCCTGGACGATCACAGTGGCGATTCTGTCTCAGGGCATCACGGCCAGGCTGGTAAAGCGCTTCGGCTCGCTACCCGTGCTGATGGCCGGCATGGCAAGCGCCGTAGCCGGACTGCTGGTGTTCGCCTCAGTCGGCCCCCAGACCGCCTTCTTCCCCACCATTTTCATCGCCTGTTTCGCGATCGGGCTCGGCATCGGCAACGCGTTCATGCCGCTGTTGACGATCGCGATGGCGGATGTTCCCGCCGCCGATGCCGGGCTTGGCTCCGGCATAACGAACGTGTCGCAGCAGGTCAGCGGCGCCCTCGGGCTGGCCGTGCTCAGCACCGTCGCCGCCAACCACACCAAGGGCTTGCTCATCGCTCATCATGGCCTCACCGCCTCGCTGATCGGCGGCTATCACCTCGGCTTTTTTGCCGGCGCCGCCGTGATCGCCGGGGGGATCGCCCTTGCGCCTGTGCTGCTGCGACGCAGTCGCCCACGTACCGACCTGACCGTGGCCGAGACGCCGGCCGCGGACGGTCACCTACCAACCCTGAATACCTCTGAAATCGAAAGGCAAGCAGCATGACCAGATCAAATCCTGCTCTGAACGGCCCCCAGTCCGGAGGCGGCTCGCCCCGCAGCGAGCGGACTCCTGCTCACCGGCCAAGCCCTCAGCTCATTTTCGACGCCGTGGTCGCCTCCTACATCCACCACATCTCCGCGCGCCACGCACCTCGTCCCGCGCCCGGCCTGCGCATGGCCCAAGCCGGCGAGGAACTCGCCTAGAGCGGACGGTCCCCTCTAGGGCGCCACGGCGCCCTCGTCCATGCGCCGCGGCGCCCTCGTCCATGCACACGCCTGCGGCGCCGAACGGGCGGAGCGAAGCCCCGCGGCGTCCTGCCGAGCGCAGGGCGCCGCACCTTTTGGGCGTCACCGATGCCGCCGTCTGGTGTAGGGTGCCCAACCGACCTTGCCGAATCGTCCCCGCCCGGTGCGGAGACGAGCGGGGGATCCACTCCGGTTTTCCCGGGCAGGGGCGAATCGATCGCCCGCCTCAGCGGCGGCCGCGGTCGTAGCGGCAGAACAGGCAGCGCTAACGATGCGCTGCAGGTGCGGTCGCGAGCCCGACAGCTAACCCCGTAGGCCCCGGTCGACAGCGAACAGGAGGACCTAAAAATGGGACCAAGCCCCAAGCTGCTGCATAAACCCAAACTCCGCCTGCGCCTTGCCCATGGCGCGTGCGCGCTGGCCGCATTGACGGCGAGCGCCGGCGGCCTGCTGCTGACCGCACCCGGGTCGGAGGCGGGCTCGACCCTGGGCGGGAGTGCCGGTGGCCAGGCCACCAGCCATCCCGGCTACCACCACGGACTCGCTTCCTGGTACTACGACGAAGGACATCAGACCGCCTGCGGCTTCCACGCGAAGTATGGGGTCGCCAACCGCACCCTTCCGTGCGGAACGCACGTGAAGTTCATCCACAACGGACACCGCATCACCGGCGTCGTCGACGACCGCGGCCCGTACGTGCAAGGACGCACCTGGGATCTCGGACAGCGCGCGCGCAAGGCGCTGCGCGTGACCGGCGTGGAGTGGGTGTGGGCCAAGTGGTAGGACCGCTTATTTGACGGGCGGCGGGACGCTCCTCGCGGTCGCCGCGAGGTCGGGGTCCCAGCCGCATACCACGCACGCATGCTGGAAGGCAGAGCGGGCGAATTTCAGCGCTGCCTGCTGCGGTTCCGGGCTGGCGCGAACGTCGTCCCAATCGAGCAGGTATTCGCCCACTGCCTCCTCCCAGCGGGCTTCCGGCGGCGCCAGCTGAGCGCCGCCAAAGCTGGCGGGAGCGGGGTGGGCGTAGGCGTAGAAGGCCGCCTTGGGGCTCTTGGGATCCCCCGGCCACCAGCCCACGGCGACCTCCTGAGAGTCCATCGCATTGCGCATGATGAAGTCCTTGGATGGCGGCTCCGCGGGGTCACCGGAGAATAGGCTCACGGCCAGGTCGAACGACCCCCACCAGGCGTTGACGGGCGTGGACCTCCCTCGATAGGGGGCGCGGAAAGCCGCCAGCGCACGCGCCGCGTAAGTGGCTGCCGCGAAGTAGGTGGCGACGGCGTCGGGCCGGTAGCTGGCGTGCTCGGCATCCTCATCGAGCGGCGTGGTCCACCACACCTCCTGCGGTGTCGGGTCAATCTGAACGGGGCCAGCCAGCGCCCTGACAGCGTCGAGCACATCCCGCGTGACCTCGCCGACCGGCCGATCAGGCGCCAGTGGCACCCGCCGTGCCTCCCCCGTGCTGTGGTCGACCACGGCATGGTGCTCGCGCAGGTCAAGGGTGACTGACACGGCGCCTCCGCCGTCTGGGGCGGGCAGCGGCGCGGTCTCCCATCCGCGCGCGGTCAGTCGCAGAGCAGCGTGCTGGAGCTGAGGCTCGGCAGGCGCCAGCGCGACCGCCAGCTTGCCGAGCAGCTGCGTATGCGCATGCAGCGTGTCGCACGTCTCGGCCCATTGCCCGTATTCGAGCTGGGGCAAGCCTCCGCTCACGCTTGCAGTCTATGCGCGCTGGCGCCTGAGGCTCGTGTGACTGAACCCCCTACCGCGGGTACTAAGCCGAGACATATTTTCCGGGGTAACGCGCTCCAACTCCTATAGAGCTACGTGTCCCCGGGTCAAGGAGCGAGCCATCACCGTCACCAGCAACGCACCTCCCAGCCCCCGACGCCCCAGTCTGGACGAGCTCGAACCGCACAAGCGCGAGGTCGTCCTGCACGGCCACCGCGTGAGCTATCGCGCGGCTGGCACGGGCGACGAAGTCGTGCTGCTGATCCACGGGATCGTCGGCTGCGCCAGGCAGTGGGACCCCGTGGCGCGGATCCTGGCGGAGCATTACACCGTGGTGGCCCCGGACCTCCTCGGCCACGGGGAGTCCGCGAAGCCCCGCGGCGACTACTCACTCGGCGCCTACGCCGCCAGCGTCCGCGACCTGCTGGCCGCGCTCGGGCACAGGCGGGCGACAGTCGTCGGCCATTCGCTGGGAGGCGGCGTCGCGATGCAGTTCTCCTATGAGTACCCGCCCTTCACCGAACGACTCGTGCTGGTCTCCAGCGGTGGGCTGGGACGTGAGGTCCACGCGCTGCTCAGAGCCGCGACCCTGCCCGGCTCTGAGATGGTCCTGCCGTGGATCGCGCACGAGCGCCTTCACGGCCTCGCCGCGTTTGTGGGAGGCGCGCTCGAGCGGGCGGGTTTGCGCACCGGCCCCGATCTCGCGGAGATGATCCGCGGCTACGGCTCGTTGGCTGACGCGGGCGCGCGGATGGCCTTCGTCCACACCATGCGGGCGGTGCTCGACATCGGAGGCCAGCGTGTCAGCGCCACGGACCGGCTGTACTTGGCCGAGCTCCTGCCGTCGCTGGTGATCTGGGGGCGACGTGACCCGCTGATCCCGGTGTCGCACGCGCAGGTCGCGCACGAAGGGCTGCCCGGGAGCCGGCTTGAGATCTTCGACCAGGCGGGTCACTTCCCCCAGCTGTATGACCCCTTCCGCTTCGCCCGCACGCTGCGCGACTTCATCGAGACCACCGAGCCCACGCGGCTCGATTTCACCGACGAGGACTTCGACCGCATGCGCGGACTGCTGCTGCGGGGCGGGAAGTAGCGGTTCAGGCTTCCCGGCGGCAGGCCCGCATGGCGGCTGCCGCGCCTGATCGTGGCGCGGCTGCGATCGTTACGGCCCGCATGGCAACGGCCACCCGGCACAGCACCCAATTCGATGCCGTAGTGATCGGCGGAGGTCACAACGGCCTGGTGGCGGCCGGAATGCTGGCCCGGGCCGGTCTGTCGGTGATGGTGCTGGAGCGCCTGGCCCGCCTCGGCGGCGCCGCGGTCAGCGACGCGCCGTTTGCGGACGTCGAGGCGCGCCTCTCGCGCTACTCCTACCTAGTCAGCCTGCTGCCGCGCACGGTCATCGACGCGCTCGGCCTGCGAGTGGCGCTCCGGCCCCGCGCCGTCGCCGCGTATTCGCCCCATGACCATTCGGGGCTGCTGCTGAGCGACGAAGACCATGTGACGCGGGAATCAATGAGCCGCATCACCGGTGATCCACGCGCATTCGAGGCTTGGCAGCGCTTCCACGAGCTGCTCTCCCGCGTAGCCCGGCGAGTCTTCCCCACCCTGACCGAGCCGCTGCGAAGCCGCGAGCAGATGCGGAAGCTGATCGACCACGAGGCAGCTTGGAAGGCGCTGTTCGAGGAGCCCCTGGCACTGGCGCTCGAGCGCAACTTCAGCTCCGATCTGCTGCGTGGCGTCGTTTGCACCGATGCGACGATCGGGACATTCGCGCCCGCGGACGATCTGCTTCTGCGTCAGAACCGCTGCTTCCTCTACCACGTGATCGGAGGTGGAACCGGGCGCTGGGACGTGCCCGTCGGCGGTATGGGCGCTCTTACTGACGAACTGGGCGCGGTCGCCCGGCGCGCGGGCGCGCAGATCCGCACGTGTAGCGAGGTCGTAGCGCTCGCCAGCGACGGCCGCACGGCGGAGGTCACGTGTGCCGACGGGACGCGCATCCAGGGCCGTCACATCTTGGCTGGCGTGGCGCCGGCGGCGCTCGACGGCCTACTCGGAAGCACCCCCGCCGAGCAGCCCGAGGGCTCCCAGCTCAAAGTCAACATGCTGCTCGCCCGCCTTCCGTCGCTGCGGGATCCCGACGTGCCGCCGGCCCGTGCGTTTGCCGGTACTTTTCACGTCAACGAGGGCTACGAGCAGCTCCAGCGGGCCTACGAGCAGGCCGCGAGAGGAGAGATCCCGGCAGAGCCCCCATGCGAGCTGTACTGCCACTCCCTGACCGACCCGAGCATCCTAGGGCCGGAGTTGCGTGCAGCGGGGGCGCAGACGCTGACGCTCTTCGGGCTGCACATGCCGGCCCGCCTGTTCGCCCGAGAGCTCGAGGAGCGCAAACGCGCGGCAGTTGCCGCGACGTTGCGCTCGATCGACGGGGTGCTGGCCGAGCCGCTTGAAGGCTGCCTATGGTGCGCTCCGAACGGGAAGCCCTGCATCGAGGCGCTGGTCCCGCAGGAGATCGAACGCGAGCTGTCGATGCCGGGCGGCCACATCTTTCACCGCGATCTGTCCTGGCCCTACGCCGAATCCGAAGCCGAGGTGGGAACCTGGGGTGTCGAGACGGCTCATGCCAACGTGTGGCTATGCGGCGCGGGCGCGCGGCGGGGCGGCGGCGTCAGTGGGATCCCCGGGTTCAATGCGGCCCAGGCGGTGCTTGCAGCGGGATGAGGCCGCCATCTCGGGGCGTAGCGCTCAGATGACCATCTTGGGGCGTAGCGCTCAGACGACCTCCTGCAGCCAGCCCTGGAGTGTGCGCAGGAAGAGCGGGTCTATGGCATGGAACATCGGGGACTCTCGGTAGAGGACCCGGGCGCTGGCCTGCTCCAGGCGGGCCCGCGCCTCGCGGCCGAACTCGACCGGGATGACCGGATCCTGGATTCCGTGGCCAATCGCCACGGGCAGATCTCGGCGCGCGCCAAGGTCGAGCTCGAAGCCCTCCACGGTGGGGATGAAGCCGCTGAACGCGAGCACTCCCGCGGGGGAAGGGCGGCCCGTGGCGAGCGCCACCGCATAGGACATCACCGCCCCCATGGAGAAGCCGCCGACCACGATCGCCTCAGAGGGGACTTGGAGTACCGCCGGTAGCGCGTCCAGCCAGCGGCAGAGGGTGGCGTAGGACTCCAAGAAGGTGCTGCGGTCGGGGTGGCCGACCCTACGGGAGACGTACCAGTGAAAGCCGCCCGAATCGAGCGCCAGCGGCGCCCTCGGCGCGAGCCCCACCAGGCGGCGCTCCGGATCCAGCTCGTCGAGTACTGGCAGCAGGTCCAGCTCGTCGGCGCCGCGACCGTGGAGCAACACGAGCGCGCCCTGTGCCTGGCCGGCGGCGGGCCGGAGCCGATGATGGAGACGGTCGAGCTCGCTCACCCTAGGTAGAGCCCCGTTTGGCGCGGAGAAAACTCTGGGGTGACCACCCTAGTGCGAAATCTCCCAGGAACGCCGATAATGCCTGTCAAGAGATACCGGCGGCGATCCTGCTGGGGGCAGCAGGGGGGCAACGTCGCCGGGCATCGTCGCGGCAGAAACGGGGGCCGAGGGCGTCTCGGGGGTTGAGACGCTCTCCTGCCGCGACGTTCGCATCCCAGCGGCTCAGCTCGCTTGCTCGCCAGTCGGCGGCTCGAGCGCGCGCTCGTAGATCCGGTAGCGCTTCACTATGCGACCGGTGAGCGCCTCCATGGCTTGGTTCATCGCCTCGTTGCTCTCCAGGATCCAGCCCGTTTCCGCGCGCTTGATCTTCCGGCGGAAGACGGATTCCCACACATCCCGATACAGCGCCGCGGCTACCCCCGTGTGTTGATAGGAGGGCTTGACGCCGAGCGCGAAGACGCGGATCTCATCAATTTTCCGTCGCCCGACGAGCGCCTTGACCCAGCCCAGTGGCAGCAACCGGCCATTGAGCTCAGCCAGGATCTTGTTGTAGTCGGGGAGCGACAGCGACACCCCGGCGACCTGGCCGTCGGCGGTCTCCGCCACGCAGGCGAAGTCCTCGTCCAGGACCGGCTTGAGCTCCTTGGCCATATGCGACAGCTCGGCGTCCGTCAGCGGCACGAACCCCCAGTTGTGCGACCACGCTTCGTTGTAGATCTCCATGAAGCGGCGGATCTCGGCCTCGAAGTTGCGTCGACGCATGCGTCGCAGCCGGATCCCGTGCTGCGGCTCGAGGCGGTCGGCGAGCTCGTCGATGATCGGTAGGACTTCCCTGCGGTCGGTGGCGAGGATCTCCCACTTGTATAAGTCCATCGCCTTGGTCAGGCCCTGACCCTCAAGCAGCTCGCGGTAATAAGGGTGGTGCCAGTTCTCCAGGATCTGCGGCGCCAGCTCGTGGCCTTCGACGAGCAGTCCGCATTCGTGGTTGGTGGTGAAGTCGAAGGGGCCGAGCATGCGATCACGATCCCGGTCGCGCAGCCATCCCTCCGCGATATCCAGCATTGCGGCGGCGGTCGCGGGATCGCGTTCGCATTCGAAGAAACCGAACAGGCCCCAGCGGTTGTGCTGGAACTCACTCAAGCGGTGGTCGAGGTGAGCCGTGATCCGGCCGACGGGCTCACGATCGCGCCATGCGAGGAAGTATTCGGCTTCCGCGTGCTCAAAAAATGGGTTGCGCTGCCGGTCCAAGTGACGGCGGCGCTCGGATAGCAGCGGCGGCACCCAATTGGCCTGACCGCGGTATAGCCGCCACGGCAGCCGGATGAATGCCTCTCGCTCGCGGCGGGTCCGCACCGGGCGTACTTCCGCCGCCGCGGTCGTGGCTTGCCGAGCGACCGCGGATTGCTCGTCCTGGTGGTGAGGGGTCTGCCGCTGCTCCACCTGCTTCACCTCCGCTTGCCGAGAGGGCGGATCACCTAAGGGACCGAGAAAGACGTTATAGAACTCCGCCGATGCACGATCCCCGGCGCGAGACGCACGGCTGGCGAGCGGCGGTCTGGGCGCTGTCGCGCTTTGAGCGCGAGTCGGCTTCCCCCGGCGAGCGGCGCGCCGCGGAATGGATCGCCACTCGCATGCACGATCTTGGCTTCGAGACCGCGGTGGAGGAAGAAGCGGCCAGCGGCGGCTACTGGTGGCCGCTCTCGCTCGCCAACTTGCTGGGGGTGGGCGGAGCGTGGGCTGCCCGACGCGGCGGCCTACGACGGAGGCTTCTGGGCGCAGCCCTCGCAGCGGTGGGCGCCGCGGCGGTCTGGGACGAGGTCTCCGGCGGCAGCCTCTGGTTCCGCCACGCGCTCTTTCCGCTGCGGACGACCTGGAACGTCGTGGCGCAGGCCGGCGATCCCCACGCGCCGCGCACGGTCGTCCTGCTCGCTCACCACGATGCCGCCCACAGCGGCCTCATCTTTCATCCCGCGCTCCCCCGCGCGGGGGCGCGGCTCGCCCCCCGCCTGCACGAGCGTTCGAGCCACACGCTGCCGGTGCTCTACGCGGTGTGGCTCGGCCCGGCGCTCGTCTGCGCGGCGGCGCTCACCGGTACGCGGCGCCTGCTCGGACCTGGCGCCACGCTGGCCCTGGGGGCGATTGCCGCGCTGGCCAACATCGGCTTCTCCTCCGTGGTCCCCGGCGCCAATGACAACCTGAGCGCGGTCGGCGCGCTGCTCGCGATCGGGGAGGAACTCGAGCGGCGGCCGTTGCAGGACCTACGGGTGTGGCTGGTGTCCACTGGCTCGGAGGAGTCGCTGATGGAGGGAATGCGTGGGTTCGGGCGCCGGCATTTCAGCGAGCTCAACCCCGCCGCGACCGAGATCGTGTGCTTGGAATGCCTCGGGGGTCCGACGCTCGTCGTGCTTGAAGGGGAGGGCATGCTGCGCATGCGCGACTACCCCGAACAGGCGCGCGAGGAGCTGGCGGCCGCCGCGCGGGCCGCGGGCGTGCGGGCGGCGCGCGGGTTGCGCACCGTTGCCTCGACCGATGCGCTTATCGCGCTGCGCGCGGGGTATCAGGTAGGAACGCTTGCGTCGGTCGACTACACCAAATTTCCCAGCAATTACCACTGGCCCACCGACACTCCCGAGGTGCTCGAGTGGGACACGATCGAGGGCGCGATCTCCACGTGCATAGAGCTCTTGCGGGCCCTCGCCGGGCGGGATACGCTCTGGGCAGGAGGTCAGACTTGAAGGTCGGCCGACGGCATCGCTTCTTCTTCAATCTCGGGGCCCTGGGGGCCGCAGGCATCCTGATCGTCGCCGCGGTGGCCTTTGGTCCGGGCGCCGTCAAGGGCGTCGGTCTGGGCATTGGCATCGCGAGCTGTTCGGTCTCACTGCTGTTCGTCGCTTGGCTTGTTCACCAGCGTCACTTGGCCGGGTACTTCGAGTTTCAGATCCTGGGCAGAGGGCTGGGGCTGTGGTCGGTGCTGGCAGGCGGGATGGCCAGTGTGGCGATTTGGCAGATCGTGGGCGTCGCCGTGTTCACGCCGCACGTCAGCCGCTGGCTGACGCTGGCGAACGGACTCGTGATCGCGGCGCTGGCCTGCGCCGGGCTAATTGCGCACGAGATCTGCACCGAGCGGGTCGTGCACGTGGTCGAAGTCGTCGAGCGCCCCGCCAGCAGCTAGACACAAACCGCCAGTCGAGCAACGGCTACGAGAGGTAGCCGTAGCCCGGTAGCGTCATGAATTCGATCAGCTCTTCGGAGAGCGCCACGCGCTCGAAGAGCTCGCGCGTCTCGGCCGGCCGTCCCTGCCGCCAGGTCTCTTCGCCCACGGCCTGCCTGATCGCGCCGGTCTCCTCGTCCAGGATCTTGCGCACCAGCTCGGCGCTGACCCGACGCCCGTCCTCCAGCATGGCGCCATGGCGGACCCACTGCCAGATCTGCGCGCGCGAGATCTCGGCTGTGGCGGCGTCCTCCATCAGCGCTTTGATCGCCGCCGCGCCGCGTCCGCTGAGCCAGAACGAGAGGTACTGAAAGCCCACGTTCGCATTCGTGCGCAGGCCAGCCTCGGTGATCGCGCCCGGCGTCGCGGGCAGGTCGAGCAGCTCGGCGGCGGTGGTGTGGACGTCGTCGCGGCGCTTGTCTAGCTGATTGTCCGCGCCCTGCAGCCCCCGCTCGAAGACCTCGCGCACGACCGGGACCAGATCCGGGTGGGCGACCCAGCTTCCGTCATATCCCTGCGCGAGCTCGCGCTCCTTGTCGGAGCGGACGCCGTCAAGGGCCCGCTCGTTGGCTTCCGGGTCTCGCCGCGATGGGATCAGCGCCGCCATGCCGCCGATCGCATGAGCGCCGCGCCGGTGGCAGGTGGCGACCAGCAGCTCGGTGTAGGCGCGCATGAACGGCACGGTCATGGTGACGTCGGCACGGTCGGGCAGAACCATCTCCGGCCGCTCGGCGAAGGACTTGATGGCCGAGAAGATGTAGTCCCAGCGGCCCGCGTTCAGGCCCGCCGCGTGCTCGCGGAGCTCGAACAGGATCTCCTCCATCTCGAAAGCGGCCGGCAGCGTCTCGATCAGCACGGTCGCCCTGATCGTGCCTCGCTCGACGCCGAGCGCCTCTTCGGCGAACGTGAACACCTCGTGCCACAGTCGCGCCTCCCGATGGGACTCGAGCTTCGGCAGATAGAAGTACGGCGCCGAGGCGGCGCGCAGCAGCCGCGGCGCGCAATGGAAGAAGTAGAGCCCGAAGTCGAACAGCGCTCCCGCCACGGGCTCGGCCTCGAACAGCAGATGCCGCTCGGGAAGGTGCCACCCGCGGGGGCGCACCAGCAGCGTGGCCGGATCCGGCTCGATCGCATAATGGCGCCCGTCGGCGGAGTCGTACGTAAGCGTGCCCTCGATCGCCTTGCGCAGGTTGATGTGGCCGGAGACCATGTTGCGCCAGGTGGGGGAATTCGCATCCTCGAAGTCGGCCATGAATACGTCGGCGCCCGAGTTCAAGGCGTTGATCACCATTTTGCGATCGGTCGGACCGGTTATCTCCACCCACCGCCTGTGCAGGTCGCGCGGACGCGGCGGGACCGACCAATCTCCCTCGCGTATTTCTCGCGTCTCCGGCAGGAAGTCGAAGGTCTGCCCTTCCCGTAAGCGGCGCCGGCGGTCGGCCCGGCGCTCGAGCAGTTCGCGGCGGCGCGGGCCGAAGCGGCGCTGGAGCTCAGCCACGAATTCGAGCGCGGTTGGCGTCAGGATCTCCTCAAACCCATCCTCCACCGCCCCACAGAGTTCGATATGAGCGGGCGTCGCCACCCGCGCATCCTTACACTCCGCCGCCACCGATGCAGCAGAGGGCACAGCCAGCGGCAATCGTGACGGGCGCTTCGAGCGGGATCGGCCTGGCCATCGGCCGCGCATTGCTCGAAGAGGGCTACGCGCTCACCGCGGTCGCGCGCCGCCCGGAAAAGCTCGAAGCAGCCGTCAAAGAGCTCGAGCCGCATGGCGACGTCCTCCCGGTGGCAGGAGATGTCTCCTCCGAGGAGGCGGTGGGCAGGGCCGTCGCTGCGCACCGCGATCGTTTCGGACGTCTCGACGTGCTCGTCAACAACGCCGGCGTCGGCATCGGTCAGGCCGTCTCCGAGCTGAGCACCAAATACGTCGACATGCAACTCGCCGTCAACCTGCGCGCGGCCATGCTCTTCTACCGCGAATGCGCCGAGCTGCTCAAGGGCGCCGGCCAGGAGGAGCGGGGCGCGCTGGTCGTGAATACCTCCTCGATCGCCGGCAAGTCAGGGCAGCCGTGGCTGTCGGTCTACTCGGCCACCAAGCACGGCCTGATCGGCTTCACCCAGGCCATGAACAAGGAGCTCGCGGCCGAGGGCGTCAAGTCGTGCGCGCTGTGTCCCGCGTTCGTCGATACCGCGATGACCGATTACGTCAAAGACGCGGTGCCGGCGGAGCACATGATCCAGGCGGACGACATCGCGGAGGCCGTGCGCATGCTGCTGCGCCTCTCTCGCTGGTGCTTGATCCCGGAGATCATCTTCCAGCGGGTCGCCGAGACGGGCGCCTAGCGGTAAGTTGGTCGGCACGGGCGCAAGGCCCGAACGCTCAGCCTTGCGGCTGTTCCTGGCGGCGTTCGGTGACCCCGGCCACGCCTTCCCGATGCTGGCGCTCGGCGCTCGCCTCGCCGAGCGCGGTCACGAGGTGCTGTTCGAGACCTGGGGGCGTTGGCGCGAGTACGTCGAGGGCGCGGGGATGCGTTTCGTGGCGGCGCCCGAATACCCGGTTTTCCCAACACGCGAACGGCCCCTAAAGCCATACGAGGCGGTCGTTCAGGCCGTGCCCGAGACCCTTCGCGCGCTGGCGGAGCTCTCGCCGCAGGCGGTGGTTCACGACGTCCTCACGCTGGCGCCGGCGCTGGCCGCCGAGCTCGAGGGTTTGGCAGTGGCGACGCTGGTGCCTCATGTGTATCCCCAGCAGCCGCCCAGAATGCCGCCCTACGCGCTCGGCGCCAGGCCGCCCGCCACCCCTCTCGGCCGGGCAGTATGGGCAGCGCTCGAGCGACCGGTGCGACGCGGCCTCGAGCAGGGTCGCCGCGAGCTCAACGAGACACGCGCCCGGCTCGGCCTCGAGCCACGTCTGCGCCCGTATGGCGGGATCAGCGCGGAGCTCACCTTGGTGGCCACTCTGCCCCAGCTCGAGTACCCACGGGCCTGGCCGCTGCACGTGCGCGTCTGCGGCCCGCTGCTGTGGGAGCCGCCCTACGGTGACGTGCCAACGCCACCGGGAGACGATCCGCTCGTGCTGGTGGCGCCCTCCACTGCTCAGGATCCTGGACATCGCCTGCTGCGCACGGCGCTCCAAGGCCTTGGGCGCGAGCCGGTGCGCGTGCTGGCGGCGACAAACCGCCGCCCGCTTGCGGGCCCCGTGCGGGTCCCGGACAACGCACGGCTCGTCGAATGGGTGTCCTACTCGCGCACGATGCCGGCCTGCGCGCTGGTGATCACGCACGCCGGCCACGGGACGCTGGTGCGGGCTCTGAGCTGCGGCTGTCCGGTGCTCGCTGTTCCGCATGCCGGCGACATGGCCGAAAATGCCGCTCGCGCGGCCTGGGCTGGCGTTGGCGTGCGGCTGCCCTGGCGGCTGCTCTCGCCCATGTCGCTGCGTCTCGCGGTCCGCCGGGCGCTATCGGACCCCGCGCTGGCGGTGCGCGCCGCGGAGCTGGCTGTGTGGGGCCGTCGGCACGACGGCGCGACGCGCGCGGCTGAGCTGGTCGAGGCGTTCGCGCGGCGCAAGCTGCCCCCCGGGAGCTAGCGGGCCATGGCCGCCAGTTTCTCTAGAGCTCGGTTTCGCCGTGGTGGCGAACGTACTCGATCAAGTCGGGATCTTCGGATTCGACTCGGTCCACCGGCTCGCCAAAGCACGTGCACAGCTGGATTACGACGCGCCGCTTGCCCAGCTCGAGCGCACGCCATTGGGCGCCGTGGAGCTCCCAGTCCTCGAGCTGCTCGAGCCTGAACGGCGGGCTCACGCCGCGCCGCACGGGCGCGACCTCGGTCCCACCCTCCTCCAGGTGCGGTTGCAGAGGTAGCGCTTCACTGAAATCGATCGATTGGCGCCGCTGGGGAAGCTCCGGGGGTGGGACTCGAACCCACAACCTAACGGTTAACAGCCGTTCGCTCTGCCGATTGAGCTACCCCGGAGTGACCGGCTTTGTGCTACCCGGGAGGACCCGCTCAACCCGGAGCCCGTCAGCGGCGTCAACTGTAGCGGGAGCAGGGTCTGGCCGGCTTAGACCGGCCGCTCGAGCCGTGCGTCGAGCTCGCGGATGGCCGCCCGGGCGGCCTCGCGCTCGCGAGCGAGGCGCTGCACATCGGCGCCGCCGTTCCCGGTGCCAGGCGGGCGCGTGCCGCGCGTCGCCGGACTCCGGCCTCGGGCACGGCGGATCGCCCGCTCGAGCCGTCCCAGCTCGAGGTAGAGCCATTGCTGCTCGATGTGCTCGGACCTCACCTCGCCGGCCCTGCCTGCGCGCTCGACCAAGTCGGCGACCGTCCGCGCGAGTGCTTCGTCGTCGTCCGGCAGCCCGCTCAGTGGCGCCGCCAGCCGGCCCGCGAGGTGGCTGGCCGCGCGCCGCAGGCGCACGCTCGTGATGTGCTCCTCGAGGTCGATCCTTGCCAGCGCCCCCTCCCCCGCCGCGGGCAGCGCGATGCACAGCGCGAGGAAGGCTCTCTCCGCCCGCACGGCAGGGTCGAGCAGTCCCGGGGGCCGGGCTGCGGCCGGCGCCGCACTCGATACAGACGGCGCCCGGCGGCCGGCGCGCTCGCGCTCGTACAGCGCACCCAGCTGCCCCCCACTCAGTCCAAGGCCGTCAGCCACCCGCCGTCCCAGCTCATCGCGCAGCAGCCCGGGCGGCAGCGCCGCAAAGATCGGCCGCAGCTCGCGCAGGGCGCGATCGCGTCCCTCGAGCGAGCGCGCATCGGAGCGCGCGACGGTCCGCTCGACGAGGAAGGAGACGAACGGCATCGCATCGGCGATGCGCTCGCGGACCTTCTCGGCGCCCTCGACGGCCACCAGATCAGCCGGGTCCTGGCCGGCGGGCAGCGGCGCCACGCGCAACTCGAGTGCGCGGGCGCCGGCAAGCGAAGCGGCGCGGACCATCGCCTCCTGGCCCGCCGCGTCGGCGTCCAGGCACAGCACGAGCACGGGCGCGATGCGTTGAAGCGCCGCGATCTGCTCCTCGGTGAAAGAAGTGCCCATGATCCCGACCGCGTTGCGCAGGCCCGCGCCGTGCAGCGCGAGCACATCCGTATAGCCCTCCACCAGAATCATCTCCCCCGCTCGCGCGGCCACGGGGCGCGCCAGATGGACGCCGTAGAGGATCTCGCGCTTGTGGTAGAGCTCGCCGTCGGCGGTGTTCAGATACTTGGGCGGCTGGTTGTCACGCATGGCGCGTGCGCCGAAGCCGAGCACGCGTCCGCGGGCGTCCGCAGACGGGAACATGATCCGACCGCGAAACCGGTCAAATACGCGCCCCGGCGCCGACCGGGAGCGCTGGGCGAGCCCCGCGGCGACCAGCTCCTCGTCCGAGAAGCCCGCGCCGCGCGAGGCGAGCAGCAACCGATCCCACGCGCTCGGCGCATAGCCGACGCGGAATTCCCGCAGGACGTTCTCGCTGAGGCCGCGGCCAGCCAGGTACGAGCGTGCCGGGGCGGCCTCGCGAGCCTCCCATAGGTAGCGGGCGTAGTACGCGGCCGCGCGTTCGAGCAGCGTGTAGAGCCGCTCTCGCGTCCGACGCCGCGCTGCCGCCTGCGGGTCCTCGCGCTCGCTTTCGAGCTGAACGCCGAAGCGCTTGGCCAGCAGCTCGAGCGCCCCCGAGAAGTCGACACCCTCGGTTTCCATCACGAAAGTGAAGGCGTTGCCCGAGGCCTGGCAGCCGAAGCAGTGGTAGAGCTTCTCGTCCGGGGAGACGTGGAATGACGGGGTGCGCTCCTGGTGGAAGGGGCACAGACCGAAGTAGCTGTTGACGCCGTGCCGGCGCAGCTCGGCGCGCGGAGAGACCAGCGCCACCATGTCCACCGCGTCGAGCACGCGGTCGCGGGAGTCGCCCGTGTAGCGCGTCACGTCGCAAACGCGGCCGGCACGCTCAACGCCTCGAAGGCGCGGATGCAGAAGCGATCGGTCATGCCCGCGAGGTAGTCGGTCACCCGCTGCGCGATCGGGCCGTCGGGGATCGTGTCCGGGATCTCGTCGCCCGCCGAGCAATAGTGCTCGAACAGCGAGCGCACCACCAGCTCGATCTTGGCGTGCTCGCGCCGGGCCTCGGGTCCCAGGTAGACGCGCTCGAACATGAACTCGCGCAACCTCGACATGGCGCTCGCAGCGGCGGCGCCCTGCACGATCTCCCCCGCAGGCTCAGAGTGCTCGACCAGATCGTGCACGAGCGCGTCGATCCGGCGGGGGCCGCTTGACCCGAGCACCGCGATCGGCTCGGAGGGCAGGTCACCCGCGGTGAGCACGCCGGCCCGCAGCGCGTCGTCGATGTCATGGTTGATGTAGGTCACCCGATCCGCATAGCGGACGATCGCGCCCTCGAGCGTGGACGGTGGCTCAGCGCGCCAGGAGTGGCACAGAATCCCGTCGCGGACCGACGTTGACAGATTAAGCCCGCGGCCATCGCGCTCGAGCACATCGACCACCCGCAGTGATTGCTCGTTGTGGTGGAAGTGCTTGTCGAAGCGATTGCCCAGGCAGCGGTCGAGGGCCTCTTCCCCGATGTGTCCGAAGGGGGGATGCCCTAGGTCGTGCCCGAGGCCGATCGCCTCGGCGAGATCCTCGTTCAGCCGCAGCGCCCGCGCGATCGTGCGCGAGACCTGCGTGACCTCGAGCGTGTGCGTGAGCCGGGTGCGGTAGTGGTCGCCCAACGGCGCCACGAACACCTGCGTCTTGTGCTTGAGCCGGCGGAACGCCTTGCAGTGCACGATGCGGTCGCGGTCACGCTGGAAGGGCGTGCGCAGCCCGCAGTCGGGCTCTGCGTGCAGTCGTGTGGCCGGATACGAGCGTGCGGCCAGCGCAGAGAGCTCGGCTTCCTCGCGCGCCATCATCCGCTGGGCGAACGCATCGGCCACGGGCCCGCGCGGGTGTTCGTATCCGGCCTGGAGCAGTGAGTCGGCCACGAGTCGATTCTGACACCGCGGGCAGATCGCCACCCGCCCCGTACGTCAAGCGTCTCCGATCTGCCACATTCCGGTCAGAAGGCCGTTACAGTTCGCCCCGACGCATGTCGGTGCCGTCGAGAAGAACGCGACCGTTCCCCCGGGCAGGCCTGCTGGTGCTGGCACTCGCGGCGGTCCTCGCCGCGACCGCGCTCGAGGCGCCGGCGGCGTTTGCCTGGCAACCGGGACCCGCAGGCTATGGGATCGGCCAGCACTCGAACCTCGCCGTGCGGATGCGAGACGGCACCATCCTGCGCGCCAACGTCTACTACCCCACGAACCGCAAGACAGGCGAGGCGGCAGCTGGCCGCTTCCCCGTGATCCTGACCCAGACCCCGTACGGCAAGGACGACGGCAAGTACGCGGGCTCGACCGCGCTGGGACAGCTGTCGGGGGAGCTTCCCTACCTGGTGCAGCGCGGATACATCGACGTGATCGCCGACGTGCGTGGCACCGGCGGCTCGGACGGTCAATGGGGCTTCTTCGACCCCGTCCAGGGGCACGACGGCGCCACGCTCGTCAATTGGGCGGCCAAGCTGCCTCACGCCGACGGCAAGGTCGGCCTCTACGGCGCCTCCTACATGGGCATCAACCAGTTCGAGACCGCGGCCGACGCCGGCTCCCGGCACGTCAAGGCGATGTTCCCGATCATCGCTGGAAACGACATCTATCGCGACACCGCTTTCGCGGGCGGCTTTCCGGACATCGAGTTCGGCGCCTTCTATTTGGGCATGACGGCCGCGCTCAACGTGCTCCTGCCGGCCGCCGAGCGCAACCCGAACATGCCTCAGGCGCTCGCCGATCATGTCCGCGACCTCAAGAGCTTCGACCTCAAGCTGCTCACCAGCCTCGAGCTCGGCGGTCCACGTGCCTACGACGGGAGCTACTGGAAGGCGCGCGATCCGGTTCGCTACATCAGTCAGATCGTGCGCGACCGCATCCCGGCGTTCTTGATCGGCGGCTGGTACGACCTCTTCCAGCGCGGAGAGCTGGTCAACTACTCGAGCTTTCAGAACGCCTACGACCACCGGCCGCTGCTGGTCCCGATGCGCAAAGGCCAGCGGGTCACCTCCCGGTACCAGCTGATCCAAGGGCCGTGGTACCACGTCACCGCGGGCCAGGGGCTTGACTACCACGGGCTCGACATGAATGGCGTCGCGCTGGCCTGGTTCGATCACTGGCTGAAGGGCGAGGCCACCGGGATCAGCGCCACGAAGTCGCCGCTTCACCTGGAGGATCTAGGGAGCGGGCGCTGGTACGACGCCTCGCGCTACCCCCTGAACCAGGCCACGGCCAGGACCTACTACCTCCAAGCGCATGGTGGGCTCGCCCCGCGGAAGCCGGGCGCGGCGGACAAGCCGGACAAGCTCGTCTTCACCGGCACCGAGGTGCCGTGCTCGCAAGCGCCCGACCAGTGGTCCGCCGGGCTCGGGGCGCTGGTGCTCTCCTACTTCGGCCTCACCGACCCGTGCGTGGCCAACGACCACCTCTCGCAGCTCGGCCCGGGCGTGCACAACTACACGACGGCTCCCTTCCAGCGCGCGACGACGCTCGCCGGCCCGATCGGCGCGACGCTGTACGCATCGGCCAACACGACTGACACCGAATGGGTGGTGGAGGTCTCCGACGTGGCGCCTGACGGCAGGTCGCACGCGCTGACCGAGGGTCTGCTCGAAGGCGACCAGCGCGCGGTGGACCCCGCGCTCAGCTGGTACGGCAAAGAACACCTTCCCCTGCTCCCGTACCACCCCTACACCAAGGCGGCCAAGCAACCGGTCAAGCAGGGCGAGGTTACGCGCTACGAGATCGAGGTCTTCCCCACCTTTGACACGCTCGCCCGCGGGCACCGGCTGCGCATCACGATCGAGACGGCCGACTTTCCCCACGCCTTGCCCACCGTCGTGCAGGCGCCGCACCTGCTGCTCGGCATCTACCAGCTCGCGCATTCGGCAACTCACCCCTCGAGCCTCGAGCTGCCACTGATCCGGGGGACGCGGGGGCTCAAGCCGATCCCGAAGTCACCGCTTCCCTGAGACGGGGATCGATGACGGGCCCCGTGAGCGCGCCCACCAGCGGCCGCAGCCGCACGTGGGCATGGTGCTCGGCAGTCTCGCGGATCGCTCGCTCCGCCTGACGCAGCACGAGCTCATCCGCCTCCGGAGCTCGAGCGAGCGGATTGCCGAGCGCGGCGACCAGGAAGCGGTAGGCCTCGGCCCCGAGCGGAAAAGACGACGCCTCGCAGGAGCCGCACACCACGCCGCCGGCGGCGGGGGAAAAGCCCGCGAGCTCCTCACGCGCGCCGCACGATACGCAGGCTCCGAGCTGCGGCACGATGCCCGCCGCCAAGAGGAGCTTGAGGCGGAAGGCGAGCCCGTTGGCCGGCCCCGCGCTCGCGGTGCCGCGGCTGACGAGGGCGAGCTCCGAGAGCAGCAGCCTGAAGACCTCGAGGTGAGGCTCCTCGGTCTCGAACAGGCGGCCGACCGCGTCGCAGGCGTGCGCGGCGGCCTGAAGCGTGGAGGCGTGCTCACGCAGCCCGGAGTGCGTGGAGATCGTGTCGACGGCGGTCACCGTATACAGCTCCCCCCTGCCCTCGCGGAGCACCACGCGCACGTGCAGGAAGGGCTCGAGCCGGGCCCCGAAGCGGCTACGGGCCCTTCTGGCGCCCTTGGCGATGGCCCCGATCCGGCCCCGCGCGGGCGTGTAGAGGTGCAATATGCGATCCGCCTCGCCATAGCGGATCGAGCGCAGCACGATCGCCTCGGTCTTCAGCGGCGCGGGCATGCTCTCGTCCTGGGGGCAAACGCCCCACTCGCTCCTATGCTTGGTGAGGTGGGTGACGTGATCGTGTACACGACTGAGATGTGCGGCTCGTGCGTCGGCGCCAAGAAGCTGCTCCAAAAGCGCGGGATCGAGTACCGAGAGATCAATTTGTCACGCGATCCGGACGGCCGAGCCGAGCTTCAGCGCGTCACAGGCATGTTCACCTTCCCCCAGGTCATGGTGGGCGAGCGACCGATTGGGGGCTTCAACGAGCTGCTCGCCGCCGACCGCTCGGGCCAACTGGCCGAGCTGCTGCACGGGGAAGCGGCCTAAGCTGATCGCCGCGGCCGGCGCTGGCAGCGCTCACAGACGTAGGTCCCCCGGCCCGCGACCACCAGCTTGATGATCTCGCCCCCACAGCGGGGACACGGCTCGCCGGCGCGACGGTGGATCAGAAAGCGATCCTGGAAGGCGCCGCGCGTGCCATCGATGTGGCGGAAGTCGTCGATCGAGGCGCCCTTGGCGTCAATTCCCGCCTGGAGCGCCTCCTCGATGCCCTCACGCAGCCGCTCGAGATCCGCCCGCGTGAGTCTGCCCGCGGGCCGCAGAGGGTGGATGCGGGCCCGAAAGAGCGCCTCGTCGGCGTAGATGTTCCCCACGCCCGCCACGCGGCGCTGGTCGAGCACGAATGCCTTGATCGGCGCCCGGCGCCCCCGGGTGAGCGCGAACAGATGGGCCGCGGTGAACTCGGGGGTGAAGGGCTCGACTCCGATTCGGCCTCGCAGGTAGGCGTCGCGGGCGGCGCTCGAGTGCAGGAGATGGCCGGTGCCGAAGCGACGGGGGTCGTCGAACACCACTCGGTGGCCGGAATCGAGCGCCAGCCGGACGCGCACGTGCAGCGGCTCCGGGTCGGGATCGAACAGCACCGCCCCGGTCATACGCAGGTGCGTGAGCAGATGGCGGTCCCCCGACAGCTCCCACACGAGGTACTTCCCGAACCGCCGCAAGCGCTCGACCACCGAGCCGCGCAGCTCCGCCGCCACGGCGCCTGGCGGCTCGGGCATCGTCCAGCGCGGGTCGAGAACCTCGGCGTCGGTGATCGTCCGTCCCTCCACGTGCGGAGCGAGTTGGCGCCGGACGGTCTCGACCTCAGGCAGCTCGGGCATCGAGCTCTCGCACGAAGGTGGCGCCGGGGAGCTCCGGGCTCACGCGGCCGGCGAGCCACCACAGCACGCTCGCGCCGACGTCCGCCAGGAGGCCGTCGTGCCGGCGGGGTCGCCCGCCACCGAAGCGCGCCAGCAGCGGGACGTACTCGCGGGTGTGGTCGGTGTGCGCGGCGGTGGGGTCGCAGCCGTGGTCGGCGGTCAGCACCAGAAGATCCTCCGGGCGGAGCAGCTCGAGCCAATGCGCGACCGCGGCGTCGATCGCTCGCAGCGCGGAGTGGAAGCCTTCGACGTCGTGCCGGTGGCCGTACACCTGATCGGTCTCGATCAGGTTGGCGAACACGAGCCCGGCGCCGAGCCGCTGCATCAGCTCCGTGGTCTCGTCCACGGCGCTCGCGTTGGTCGCTCCAGGGTGCTGGACGTCGACGCCGATGCCGCAGAAGAGCTCGCCCGCCTTGCCCACGGCATGGACCTCGAGACCGGCAGCGCGAACCTCCTCCAAGTAGCTGCGCGAGGGAGGCGCGATCGAGAAGTCGCGGCGGCCGTCCGTGCGCGTGAAGGCACCCGGGGTGCCCCGGAAAGGCCGGGCGATCACCCGTCCCACGGCGTGCTCCTGCGGCAGCGCACTGCGCACGCGGGCGCAGATCGCATACAGCTCCTCGGGCGAGACAAGGTCTGTGTGAGCGGCGATCTGGAGCACCGAGTCCTGGCTCGTGTAGACGATCAGCTCGCCTCCCTGCAGGTGGCGGGTGCCAAACTCGTCGATCGCCTGGATGCCATTGCGGGTGCTGTTGCAGATCACCTCACGGCCACTCACATAGCGCACGAGGTCGACCACCTCGCTCGGGAAACCCCCGGGATAGGTGGGCAGCGCGCGTGGCGCCACCACGCCCATCAGCTCCCAGTGGCCCGCGGTCGAGTCCTTGCCGGGGCCGAGCGCTTGGAGCCGCCCGTGGAGCACGGGGTTGGTGGCAGTGGGCACACCTTGCAAGGGCAGAATCGAGCCCAGGCCCAGGCGAGCCAGCGTCGGCAGTCTCAGCCCGCCGGCCTCGCGCGCGAGGTGGGCCAGGGTGTTGGACCCGGCGTCACCGTAGTCCGCGGCGTCGGGCAGCGCGCCCACCCCGCAGGCGTCGAGCACGATCACGAAGGCGCGACGGTTCACACTCCGATTCTGTCAATGGGGCTGGCACATGTGCCAGCCCCCCGAGCGCCGCTGCGAATACGATCCGCTGCGCCGCGATGGGCACAGCAAAGACTGATTTCACTCGCCGCGGCCAAGGACCGCCGCTGGTACTTCTGAACGGTTTCGCCGCCACCAGGCACGACTGGGATCCCACGTTCCTCGCCGCGCTCGAGCGGCGACATGAGCTGATCCTGATCGATTACCGCGGCGTGGGCGGGCCCCGGCGCGACGGAGCCCCGTTGACGATCGAGGAGCTCTCGAGCGATGTGGCGCTGCAGATCGACGCGCTGACGCTGGAGCGCCCCGCCGTGCTCGGCTGGTCGATGGGCGGCTTCGTCGCGCTCGCCCTCGCGGTCGCGGCGCCACAGCGGGTAGGCAAGCTCATTCTGTTGGCCACGAGCGCCGGCGGTAGACCGACTACGCTGGGCCGCGCCGAGATTCAGGCGCAGCTGCGCGACTTCTCGGGAACCCCGCGCGAGCAGGCCACTCGCCTGATCTCGCTGCTGTTCGAGCCCGAACGCGCCCGCCAGATTGACGCCGAGTTCGGCGAGACGGTCGCCAGCGCCCGCGCGGCGTTCCCCGTGGAGATCGCGCAACAGCAATGGCGAGCAATCGAGGCCTGGAGCGAGAACGGGATCGCGAGCCGGCTCAGCGGGCTTCGCTGTCAGGTGCTGATCGCGACCGGCCGCGACGACCTGGTGATTCCGGCCGAGAACTCACTCGTGCTCGCACAGGCGATCCCCGGTTCCTGGCTGGCCCGCTTCCCCCACTGCGGCCACGGCTTCACCGCGGACTACCCCGCGGCACTCGCGGACCTGATCGCGATCTTTCTGAGCGCGGCCTGAGCACCGCCCGGTCCACGGCCGGACGGGCTCGGCGCTAATCCTCCCCGTCCCAGTAGTCGAGTCGCTCGAGCCGCGCGATCACTCCCACGCCGCCGAAGTTGATCTTGTTGGAGCGCGGGTAGTAGCAGATGTCCGCGGGCTCCCGGGTGCCGAACGCCAGGAAGGTAAGCCCTTCATCGCCGGCTCGAAACACATGCGGCACCCTGGTGGCGGCGGGGCGGGAGATCACGTGCCCCGGCCGCACCGGCGTCTCCGCGTCGCCGAGCACGACCACGCCGGCCCCCGCCAGCAGCACGAACAGCTCCTCCTCAAGCGAGTGGCAGTGAAGCGGCGCCGACTCCTTGCCGGGGGCCACCTCGACGTGCTGGAGCCCGATCGTGACGGAGCCGGCCGCCATGCCGAGGTTTCGACGAGTGCGCGAGATCCGGGGGCGACGAACCTCGCGCGGCTCGACATCGGCGAGGTTGACAATCGTGGGCGGCCGCGGATCCGGCCTGGGCGGCAGCTCGGGGGGCCCGAGCTCGGACTCCCGCACGAACTGCGCGGGCACGCCCTCGATCACGCCCGGCTCGGAGGGCACGAACCGGCGCCCGACCAGCGACATGCTGAGGCGCGGGAAGCCCACGCTCTCATCCGAGCGGCGCGGACCGAAGGCGAGCATGTCGAGCGGCTCCAGCGCATGGACCGTGTGAGCCCCCTTTTTCGGCAGATAGACGATGCAGTCGCCGGCACCGATCTCGGTTGCGCGGCCTCGCTGCCACGAGAGCCCCCGGCCGCTCAGCACGTAGAAGATCTCCTCCTCGAGGCCATGCTCATGCGCGGGCGTCGACCAGCCGCCGGCCGGCAGCTCGATCCGGCGCAGGCCGACGCCCACCGACCCCGCCGCCTCCCCCAGCATCGACCAGCGTCCCCGCAGGTGACCCAGCTCGTACTCCCGCGCGGGAGCGTCGTCGAAGTGGACGACCGTCACGGGTCTTTGATCTGGGCCCGGGGGTGGGCCTCGAAGTAGACCTCGCGCAGGCGGTCCGGATTCAGATGCGTGTAGATCTGGGTGGTGCCGAGGTCGGCGTGGCCGAGCATCTCCTGCAGCGAGCGCAGGTCGCAGCCGCCGGCGAGCAGGTGCGTGGCGAAGGTGTGGCGCAGGGTGTGAGGGCTCATGCTCCGCTCGAGCCCGACGCTGCGGGCGTGGCGCTGGATGATCTTGTAGAGACCCTGCCTGGAGAGCTGGGTGCCACGCACGCTGACGAACACGCGCGACTCCTCGCGCAGTCCCACCAGCCGCGGTCTTCCCCGGTCCAGATATTGCCGCAGCGAGCGCAGCGCGACGGAGCCGATCGGCACGATCCGCTCCTTGGAGCCCTTGCCGCGCGCGCGCAGGATGCCGGCGTCGAGATCGAGCTGTGCGCGCTCGAGCGCGATCGCCTCCGAGGCGCGCAGGCCGCAGGCATACATCGTCTCGAGCAGCGCGCGGTCACGCAGCGCGATTGGAGAGTTGCCCTGCGGCGCCCGCAGCAGCGACTGAACCTCGTCACGGCTCAGCACCTTTGGCAGGCGCGCGCCCATCCGTGGTCCCCGCAATTCGGCGGCCGGGTCGTGGTCGAGGATCTGCTCGCGGCGCAGGTAGCGGTAGAAGGAGCGAAGGCAGGCCACCTTGCGCTGCAGGGTGGCGGGCGCCGGGGTGCCTCCCTTCTCCCCCTGCACCTCGGAGATGAAGGCACGAAGGCCTTGGGTGTCAACCGCCAGGGGATCCAGTCCGAGGCGCTCGAGATAGGCGCCGTACTGCTGGAGGTCGGACCGGTAGGCCTCAAGCGTGTTCCGCGAGAGCCCCCGCTCGAGCTCGAGATAGGCGAGGTAGTCGAGCATCAGCTCGGTGAGACGCCGCGCGGGCGACGCGGTCGTGGTGGTCATAACTCGGTAGTTCGCGCCCTTGGGGAGCACTCCTGCTTGCAGGCACCGGCGGCGCGTTAGCGATACTCAGGGTGTGTCGTTCTTCTCGCTCTATCGCCATGGCTTTGCCCGCGTCGGGGCGGCCGTGCCGCACGTCCGGGTGGCGGAGCCGGCGTTCAACGCGCAGCGGACGCTCGAGCTCGGGCGACGCGCCTCGGAAGATGGCGTAGCCGTGCTGGTGTTTCCAGAGCTGGGGCTCTCGGCGTACTCGGTGGACGATCTTCACCATCAGCAGGCGCTGCTCGAGGCGGTCGAACTGGAGCTCGGTCGGATCGTCAGCGCGAGCGCTTCGCTGCTGCCACTGCTGGTCGTCGGCGCGCCGCTGCGCACCGAGAGCGGGGTGTTCAACACCGGCGTGGTGGTTCACGGCGGAGCGGTGCTGGGCGTGGTGCCGAAGAGCTACGTGCCCGAGTACCGCGAGTACTACGAAAAGCGCCAGTTTCGCGCCGCCCGCGACGCCGTCGGCGAGGAGATCGCGCTGCTGGGACGGCGGGTGCCCTTCGGCCCGAACCTGCTCTTCGCCGCGCGCGACCTTCCCGGGCTCGTGGTCCACGTCGAGGTGTGCGAGGACCTGTGGGTGCCGATCCCGCCGAGCTCCTATGGCGCGCTCGCGGGGGCGACGGTGCTCGCCAACCTGTCCGCCAGCAATATCACGGTCGGCAAGGGCGATTACCGGCGCCTGCTCGCGGCCTCGCAGTCGGGGCGGGCGATCGCGGCTTACGTGTACACGGCCGCCGGCCTGGGTGAGTCGACCACCGACCTGGCGTGGGACGGGCAGGCGGCAATCTTCGAGAACGGCGAGCTGTTGGCGGAGGCGGAGCGCTTCGCCGACACCGAGCAGCTGATCACGGCCGACATCGACCTCGATCGGATCGTGCAGAACCGAGCCGCGATGAGCAGCTACGGCGACGCCATCCACGATCATCGGCGCCGACTCGGGCGCATGCGCACGGTCGAGTTCGAACTCGGCGTGTTCGAGCGTGCGCTTCCTCTGCGCCGCGCGATCGAGCGCTTTCCCTACGTCCCAGCCGAGGCGGCCAGCCGCACCGAGCGCTGCGCCGAGGTCTACAACATCCAGGTGCGAGGGCTTCAGACGCGCCTGCGCGCGACCGGGATCGAGAAGCTCGTGATCGGCGTCTCGGGAGGGCTGGATTCGACCCATGCCCTGACCGTGTGCGTGCAGGCACTGGAGCGGCTGGGGCTGCCGCGCGCGAACGTGCTCGCTTACACGATGCCGGGCTTTGCCACCAGCGAGCTGACGCTCGAGAACGCGCGTGTGCTGATGCGCGCCCTCGGGGTGAGCGCGCACCAGCTCGACATCCGCCCCTCCGCCTCGCAGATGCTCCACGATCTCGACCACCCCGCCGCCGCGGGCCAGCCCGTCTACGACGTCACCTACGAGAACGTGCAGGCGGGCGAACGGACCTCGCACCTGTTCCGGCTCGCCAACCAGCACCGCGCGCTGGTCGTGGGGACCGGCGATCTGTCCGAGCTGGCCCTGGGCTGGAGCACATACGGGGTCGGCGACCAGATGTCGCACTACAACGTCAACGCCTCAGTGCCGAAGACGCTGATCCAGTTCTTGATCCGCTGGGCGATCGATACCTCGCTGCTTGGTCCGGGCGCCAGCGAGGTGCTGGGCTCGGTGCTCGAGACCGAGATCTCACCGGAGCTGGTGCCGTCTCGCCCGGGGGCGATCGCCGGTGCGGCCGTCGACCTCGCCGACGGCGGTCCGGGGCAGCGCTCGGAGGACGTCGTCGGGCCGTTCGAGCTACAGGACTTCTTCCTCTACTACACGCTGCGCTTCGGCTTTCGCCCGAGCAAGGTCGCCTACCTGGCCCACCACGCCTGGCGCGACCGGGAGGCGGGCGACTGGCCCGACCTGCTGCCCGAGCAGCGGCGCCAGGAGTACTCGCTCCAGGAGATAAAGCGGTGGCTCGAAGTGTTCCTGCGGCGCTTCTTCGAGTTCAGTCAGTTCAAGCGCTCGGCGATGCCCAACGCGCCCAAGGTGGGCTCCGGCGGCTCGCTTTCGCCCCGCGGCGACTGGCGCGCTCCGAGCGACGCCTCCGCCGCGACCTGGCTGCGCGAGCTTACGGACAACGTGCCCGACGACTAGGATCGGGCACGGTCAACGATCCTCAGACCGTGAGGACCGCGGCGCCCCTGAAGCGCCCGTGGCGAAGGTCGTCGAGGGCCTCGTTGGCTTCCTCCAGGGGATAGTCGCTGACCTGGGTTCGGACGGGGACCGCGGGCGCCAGCTCGAGGAACTCGCGGCCGTCGCGGCGGGTCAGGTTCGCCACCGAGCGGATGCTGCGCTCATGCCACAGAAGCTCGTAGTCGAAGCTCGGGATCGGGCTCATGTGGATGCCGGCGCAGACCACCACTCCTCCGGGGTCGAGCGCCTTCAGCGCGACCGGGACGAGCTCTCCAGCGGGCGCGAAGATGATCGCGGCGCAGAGTGGCTCGGGCGGTGCTTGAGCGGTGTCGCCGGCCCACAGCGCCCCCAGCTCGCGCGCGAACGTCTGCCCGGCGGCATCCCCCGGCCGCGTGAACGCGAACACGCGCCGGCCCTGCCAGCGCGCCACCTGGCAGACGATGTGCGCCGAGGCGCCGAAGCCGTACAGGCCGATGCGCTCGGCGTCGCCGCACATGCGCAGGCAGCGGTAGCCGATCAGCCCGGCGCACAGCAGCGGCGCGGCCTGCAGGTCGGGATAGCCCTCGGGGATCGGAAAGCAGAAGCGCGCGTCGGCGACGGCGTACTCGGCGTAGCCGCCGTCGATGTCGCGGCCGGTGAAGCGCGCCTGGGGACAGAGGTTCTCGTGTCCCGAGCGGCAGAAGCGGCAGTCGCCGTCGCTCCAGCCGAGCCACGGGACGCCCACGCGGCGCCCGTTCTCGAGACTCTCTTCACGCGCCGTGGCCTCGCCCGCTACCACCGTCCCGACGATCTGATGCCCGAGCACTCGCGGCGGCGAAGCGATCGCCACCTCGCCATCGAGCAGGTGCAAATCGGTGCGGCATACGCCGCAGGCGTGGATTCTGATCAGGAGTTGTCCTGGAGCCGGCTCCGGTTCCGGCAGCTCGACCGCTTCGAGCGGCTGACCGGGCTGCTGGAAGATCATCGCGCGCATGCCTTACAGAGCGTAGGCTTTGCGCGTGGGGCGCATCTGGAGAGTTGGGGTTGCGGCGGGGGTCGCTGCGCTCCTGAGCGCGCCGGCGGCGCTGGCAAACGACGCGCCGCGCGGGTTCTGGTACGGAAGCGACAGCCTCTTCATGCATGTCCCCGGCTCCAAGCCGTACCGCGAACCCGCGATCGGAGGCCGCTATGGCGGCTACATCGGCATGGCCGGTAGCTGGGCCTGGTGGCTCCACTGTCACGGGGCGTTCATGGCCTGGTCGAAGGTCAACAGCGCTCAGGCCAATGTCAACTTCACGAGGTATCACCGCGGGGTCGGGACCGGCGCCTACTGGTTCATGGGCGGTCCAGGGGTGGACCCGCGCTACAACGGCACCGCGCGCGAGGCGAAATCGTGGGGAGCGAGGCAGGCGGCCCGCGCGCTTTCAGACATCCGCGGCCTGCCGTCGAGCCAGAGGGTTCGCTACCCGGTGCTGTTCATGGACATCGAATTCCCGGGAATCGCGCCCGCGACGGACAACGGCTGGAGGGAGGTGTACACCTCGCCCTGCAGCGGCGTGGTCAAACGGCGGGGCGTGCGACAGGCCGTCAACCGCGCTGAGTTCAATGGCTTCTGGGGCTATGTGCGACACCACTCCTCATACAGGCTGGGCGTCTACTCGGGCGCTTCGATCTGGCGGAGCATCTTCGGGACTGGCGGCGCCAGCCGAATCTCGAACACGTACGAGTGGACCTACGAGCCCGAGACCTCCGACCTCTCCCACGCTCCCTCGGGCTGGTGCTATCGCGGAATCTCGGGCTGCGCCCAATTCTTCGGCGGCGTCCGCCGCTCGAGTAGCCACGCCCTCATGTGGCAATTCTCGGGCGGCGGCGGCGTGCGCAACGGCCTTGGTGACTTCGACCAGATCGACGGTCGCGTCGTCAAGTAGTCGGAGCCGCCGGGGTGGCTGTTGAGCGTCTGGCGCGCTCAGAGCGCGCTAGACGGGGGTCGTCCTGTCGACGCGGCTGAGGTTCTCGAGCAGCCGTTGCGCGGTCGAGTTGAACCGCGCAAGGTCGCCGTAAGGACGCGCCACGAGCATCGCTCCCTCGAGCGTGCTCAGAATCGTTTGGGCGACCTCATCCGCTGAACCGGAGAAGCTGAAGGACCCCTCCGCCCGTCCCTGCCGAAGCACGCCGGCGAGCCAACGCTCGTTCTCATCGAAGAAGCGGATCACGGCCTCGCGCATGGCCTCGGGAAGCGTCTGGTATTCGGCCGCGAGGATTCCGCACATGCACATCCGCTTTCCTCGCAGCACGTCGGCGTACAGGCCCGTGTACGCATCGAGCTTGGCGCGGGCGTCATCCGGCTGGCGGTCAATCTTTTCGAGCGCCGCTGCGAAACGCTCGCTGTAGCGTTCGATCAGAGCCTTGCCGAGTTCCGCCTTGCCAGGGAAGTGGTAATGCAGGCTCGCGGTTGTGAGCCCGATCTCGGAGGCCACATCGCCGTAACTGAAGTTGCCAAACCCTCGCAGCTGCACCAGGCGCTCGGCGATGTCAAGGATCCGCTCGGCGGATCGAGGTTCCTTGGTCGGCCGCGCGCTGCTCATGCGCTTGACAGTTTACCTACCAGTAGGTAGGGTCCCACCAGCGTCAGCCTATCTACTAGTAGATAGGCCAACTGTGGGGGCGGGTATGGGACCGGCCCTCCTAACCGAGGAGGAACAAATGGGCGCCATCACCTCATTCGACCTGGATCGCTTCGCGCATGCGGCCGAGCAACGGGATGCGGCAACTCAGCTTTCGATGTACGGACCCGATGCGACGGTCACGATCGTCGACAAGCTCTCGCCGCCGGGGTCGCCGCGACGCTTGCATGGTCGCGGAGACATCGGAACCTGGCTCGACGACATGTACTCGCGCGACATGTCGCATGCCGTGGAGCACACTGTCATCGATGACACCGGCGTCGCGTTCACCGAATCATGCCGCTATCCGGACGGCACGAACGTGCTGTGCGCGACCGTCATCAGGCTCGACTCGCAGCAGATTTCGGACCAGACCGTGGTCCAGGTCTGGGACGAGCAGTAGGGGTCGCGGTCGCCGCAGGAACCTAAGCGCGGCCGGACGCAGAGCGGCGGGCGGCTAGCCAGAAGAGTCCGACGAGGGTCTTCGCGTCCTCGCACTGGTCAATCGCGTCCTGGAGGCGCGCGAGCGGCCAGCGGACGATCTCGATCCGTTCGCTCTCGTCGGGCTCAGCGTCCGGGTCGTCGGAGATCTCGGTGGCCAAATAGAGCTTTATGAGCTCGTCGGCGAAGCCCGGGCTGGTGTAGAAGGAAACGATCTCCTCCCAGTGCTGCGCGCGTCGTCCGATCTCCTCCGAGAGCTCACGCTTGGCGCTCTCGATCGGCTCCTCGCCCTCGACGTCGAGCTTTCCCGCGGGGATCTCCAGCGAGGCCTCCGCGCCGATCACCTCCCGCGGCTGGCGGGTGAGCCACACGCAGTCGTCCTCGACCGCGACCACCCCGACCGCTCCGGGGTGCCAGACCTTCTCGCGCGAGACCTCGGCGCCGTCGTCGTGGCGATAGCGCTCGATGCCGGCTTGGATCATCTTGCCCTCGAAGCGGATCTCGCTGCCGAGCGGCTCAAAAGACATCCGAGCTCCTCTGGTGGCTGGGGCAGGAGTCCTCAAACGACACTTGCGGCGTCCTCCAGCAGCGTGATCGCCACGTCGAACATGCCGTCGAGTGCGTCCACAGGGATGCGCTCGTCCGGCTGGTGGTTGCCCTGGGTGCCGTCGGCGAGGTTGGTACATGGGAACCCCTGGGTTTCCAGCGAGTTGGCGTCCGAGGCGCCGCCCGTGGAGATGTGGCGGGGTTCGTAGCCGCAGGCGCGCAGAGCCCTTTCCGCGAGCTCGACCTGAGGGGCGCTCGGACGCGTCCGATACCCCTTGAACACCTGCTCGACAGTCACATCGAGGTCACATTCGGCGGCGTTGGCCGCGTCGCCGAGATGGTCGACCATCTCCGTGACCAGCGCTTCCACGGTGTCGTGGTCGAGGCTGCGCGCTTCGGCCTCGAGCATGCAGCGCTCCGCAACCACGTTGGTGGCTGTCCCGCCGTGGATCGTTCCCACGTTGGCGGTTGTCCCCTCGTCGAGCCTTCCCAACCGCATCGCCGCGATGCCTTTCGCCGCGGCGGCGACCGCATTGCGGCCGGCCTCGGGTCGCACGCCGGCGTGGGCCGCGCGGCCGGTCAGCTCAGCGGTGATGATGTACTGCGTCGGCGAGGCAAGCACGATCTCGCCCACGGGCGTGGCATGGTCAAAGACGTATCCAAAGCGGCTCTGAAGCCGCGATGCGTCGAACTCCCGCGAGCCGGCCAGGCCGATCTCCTCACACACGGTGAAGAGCAGCTCGAGCCCTGTCTCCGGGGGCTCCGGCGCTGTCACCACGCGCCGCGCGAGCTCGACCATGATCGCCACGGCGGACTTGTTGTCGGCGCCGAGGATCCCCTCGTTGGCATTCTCGAACGCCCCGTCCGCGAGCAGTGGCTCGATCGGGGCAGTGAGCGGCACGGTGTCGAGGTGGGCGCAGAGCAGGATCGAGCCCGGCCCCCGGCCGGGCACCCGGATCAGGAGGTTGCCGGCGTCGGAGCGAGCGCGTTCTCCGGCGCCGTCCTCTGACACCTCCAGCCCGAGTCCGCGGAGCTGCGCGGTCACCCAGTCGGCGCACTCGCGCTCGCGGTGAGATGGCGACTCGATCCGGCAGAGCGTGGTGAAAGTCTCGTGGAGCTGGTTGCGCTCCCGCTCGCTCAAGCGCCTCACCGCTCAGCTGGGGCGGTGTCTGCCTCGGCTGCGGTGGTGTCCGGCGCCTCGGCGAGGGCGTGGAGCTGTCCGAGCGCTGCGCCGACGAACTCCCGGAAGAGCGGCGCCGGCCGCTCGGGCCGGGACTTGAATTCGGGGTGAAACTGCGAGGCGACGAAGAAGGGATGGGCGCCCGATTGGAGCTCGATGCCCTCGATCAGGCGCTCGTCGGGAGATGTGCCCGAGAAGACCAGCCCCGCCGACTGCAGCCGGCGACGGAGATGGTTGTTGACCTCGTAGCGGTGGCGGTGGCGCTCATAGATGACGGGTTCGCCGTAGAGGTCGCGCAGCCGCGTGGCCTCGTGGAGCTTGACCGGGTCGGCGCCGAGGCGCATCGTCCCTCCCATGTCGGCGATCTCCTTCTGCTCCGGCAGGAGGTCGATCACGGGGAATGGGGTCTCGGGATCGAATTCGGTCGAGTTGGCCCCCTCCATGCCGGCCACATGGCGGGCGAACTCGCACACCGCGATCTGCATGCCGAGGCAGATGCCCAGGTACGGGATCCCGCTCTCGCGGGCGAGTTGCGCGGCCCGGATCTTGCCCTCGATCCCGCGGCCGCCGAACCCACCAGGTATGAGGATCCCCGCCGCTTGCTGGAGTCTCTGCCTGACCTCATGCGAGCCCACGTCCTCGGAGTCGATCCATTCGATCTCGACCTTGCAGCCGTGGTGGATGGCGGCGTGACGGAGCGCCTCGGCAACCGACAGATAGGCATCCTCGAGCTTGACGTACTTGCCGACCAGAGCGATTGGCAGGGGTTCGGTGGCCTCGCCCGCGCGGCGCGCGATTTCGCCCCAGCCGCTGAGCTCGGGTTCAGGGGCCTCCATGCCGAAGTGCTCCTCGATCAAGTAGTCGTCGACGCCTTCGGCATGGAACACCAAGGGGACCTCGTGGATGTCCTTGACATCGCGGCCCGAGACGACGGCCTGCTCCGGAAGGCTGGCGAACAGTGCGATCTTCCGGCGGATGTCGGCTGACAGAGGGGCCTCGGAGCGACACACCACCATGTCGGGCGCGATTCCGATCCGGCGCAGCTCATTGACCGAGTGCTGGGTGGGCTTGGTCTTGAGCTCGCCTGCGTGCCTGATATAGGGCACCAGCGTCAGATGTATGAACATGCAGCGCCGGCGCCCCACGTCCACGGGGAACTGCCTGATCGCCTCGAGGAACGGCAGCGATTCGATGTCGCCCACGGTGCCGCCGATCTCGGTGATCACGAAGTCGGTGTCGGTCGCGTCCGCCATCAGCTTGATCCGCTGCTTGATTTCGTCGGTGATGTGCGGGACCACCTGCACTGTCGCGCCGAGGTAGTCGCCCCGACGCTCCCGCCGGATGACGGTGTTGTAGACGCCGCCGGCGGTCACATTGGATGCGCGGCTGGTGTTGGCGTCGGTGAAGCGCTCGTAGTGACCGAGATCAAGGTCTGTCTCGGCGCCATCCTCGGTGACGAATACCTCGCCATGCTGGTACGGCGACATCGTTCCCGGATCGACATTGATGTAGGGGTCGAACTTCTGTAGCTGCACGTCGAACCCACGCGCGACCAGCAAGCGTCCGATCGAGGCGGCGGCGATTCCCTTGCCCAGTGAGGAGACCACCCCGCCGGTGATGAAGATGAAGCGCGTCTCGCCGTGGACCATGTCCGCCTTCCCAGTCTATAGAGACGTCCGGCCGGTCCCGCGGGGCGGCTCAGGCCGCTCGCAGCAGCGCTCGGGCATGTTCGCTCGCGGAGCTGTCCTGCTCGCTCGCGCCGAGCATCCGCACAAGCTCGCCCACTACTGCATCGCCATTGAGCACGGAGACCTGGGCGAGAGTCCCTCCCTTGACGGTGCGCTTGTCGATCCGAAAGTGCCGGTCTGCCAGCGACGCGATCTGAGGCAGGTGGGTGATGCCCAGGACCTGACGCCCCCGAGCGAGCGCCCGCAGGTGCTCGCCGACCGCGCGCGCGGTGTGTCCGCCGATGCCGGCATCGATCTCGTCGAAGACCAGCAGTTGACGCTCGCCCGAGTATTCGCGCTGCTCGGCCGCGGTCATCAGCGCCAGCATCAGTCGCGAGAGCTCGCCGCCGGACGCGAGCTCGCGGATCGGCCCGGCGGCGAGGCCCGGGTTGGCGGAGAAGCGGAACTCGACGCTATCGCCCCCTCGCGCCCCGATGCCATCGGCGCGCGGCGAGACCTCCACCGTGAACCCCGCGTCCGCGAGCGCCAGCTGCTCAAGCCGACTCGAAACCGCCGCCGCCAGCTCCGGCGCGGTGGTCCGCCGACGCTCGGAGAGCTCCGCCGCCAGCTGCTCGAGCTGGGCACGGGCCTCGTCGCGCTCGCCTTCGGCCTCCCGCACGGAAAGGTCCGCGTGCTCGAGCTCAGCCAGTCGCTCCGCGCAGCGCTCCGCATGCCCAAGCACATCAGCGATCGAGCCGCCGTGCTTGCGCTTCAGACGCGCGAAACGCTCCAGGCGTTCCTCGACCTCCTCGAGCCGGCCCGGCTGGGCCTCTTGAGCAAGTGCGTACGCCCGCAGTTCGCCGTGAAGATCCTGCGCCTCATAGACCAGCCCCTGAAGCCGTTCATGCAGCGTCGCGAGCGCGGGATCGAGCGCGGCTGCCACCTCGAGCTCCTTCAACGGGGCCGAGAGCAGCTCCAGCGCCCCCTCCCCCACCTCCGGAGCGATCGCCTCGGCGCCGCCCATCGCCGCGATCTGTAAGCGCTCCCGCGAGGCCAGGCGGTCGCGCTCGGCCGCGAGTTCGTCCTCCTCGTGCTCGCTGGGCGAGACGGCCTCGATCTCGTCGAGCTCGAAGGTGAGCAGGTCGAGCTCGCGCTCGCGCGCGCCGACCGCGTCGCTCAGGCCCGCCAGCCGCTCCTCCGCCGCCCTAACGCGGGCATGGGCCGCGGCCAGCCGCGCGCGCAGCGCTGCCTGGTCGGAGCCGCAGTACTGATCGAGCAGCTCGAGTTGGGCGGTCGAGATCGCCAGCTTGCGGTGTTCGTGCTGGCCGTAGAAGGTGAGCAATCGCGAGCCGAGCTCGCGCAGCTCCGCGACCGTCGCCGAGCGACCGCACAGGTATGCCCGGGTGCGGCCGTCGGGCGAGACGCGGCGGGCGAGCACGAGCTCCTCCGCGCCGGCGGGGAGCCGGTCGAGAAGCTCGTTTCTCAGATCGAGCTCGGAGGGCAGGGAAAAGACGCCCTCCACGTAGGCCTCCTCTGCCCCCGGACGGACGAGCCCGCCGCGGGCGCGACCGCCCAGCAAGAGGTCGAGCGCCTGCGCCAGCATCGTCTTCCCCGCCCCCGTCTCCCCGGTCAGCACGTTCAGCCCCGGGGCGAGTCGCAGCTCGGCGCGCTCGATCAGGAGGAGATTCTCAACGCGTAGCTCTTCAAGCATCGACCACGGTCTACCAGGGGTCCCGGCGGATCCGCGATTTTCGACGGCGACCGTCGCTACGCGCGATTCCGGCGGCGGTCCTCGCAGCGGGGCGGATTTCGGTGTCGGTCGTCCGCGCGGGCGTAAGATCGCCTCGCCATGCACCGCGTCGCTTGCATGCTGGCGTGTCTCCCCCCGCTGGCCGCGATGGGCACGGGCTCTCCGCCGCGGCTTCAGGGAGCGCCGCATTGCCCGGTGTTCCCGGCCAACAACCCGTGGAACCAGCGGGTCGACCACCTGCCGGTGGCAAAGAACTCCGCGCGCCTGATCGCCAGCATCGGGCTCAATGCTCCCGTCCATCCGGACTTCGGCTCGGGCCGCTACGACGGGGAGCCGATCGGCATCCCCTATGCGATCGCCTCCAAGCACACGCGCCGCGTCCCTGTCCACTTCACCTACGCCTCGCAGTCCAATCCGGGGCCCTATCCGCTGCCGCCGAACGTGCCCATCGAGGGCGGCCACCACTCCACCGGCGACCGCCACGTGATCGTCGTCGATCGCAGCTCCTGTCGCGATTACGAGCTGTTCGCCGCCTACCCGCATGACGGCGGGCGCTACTGGACAGCCGGCTCGGGCGCGATCTTCAACCTGCGCTCAAACCACCTGCGTCCCGCCGGCTGGACCTCGGCCGACGCCGCGGGGCTCCCAATCCTGCCCGGGCTGGCGCGCTATGACGAGGTGGCGCATGGCGCGATCGACCACGCCCTGCGCTTCACCGCGCCCTGCACCGCGGCCCGGTACGTGTACCCCGCCCGCCACGACGCACCCACGTGCGGACACGGCTTGTACCCGCCGATGGGGCTGCGCGTACGGCTCAAGTCGAGCGTCAAAATCAGCGGCCTCCCCTATCAGGCACGGATCGTCGCCGAGGCGCTGAAGCGCTATGGGATGCTGCTCGCCGACAACGGCTCGCCGTGGTTCATCTCGGGCGCCCCCGACCGGCACTGGAACAACTCGGCGCTACACCTGCTCGACCACCTGACCGGTCGCGACTTTCAAGTCGTGAACACGCGCAGCCTGCCGCACCCGGGGCGGTAACGGCCGATTTGGGGGTTTACCGTCGGGTTTGGAGAGGTCGCGGGTGCGGCCGGGAGCGCTTTGGGCGCCCGTGCACGCCCCCAACCCCGCCCCATCGACCTCCCCCTACAGCGGCGCCACCAGGCGCCCGAACTTCTCCCGCAGACGGCGGTAGAACGTCGTTCCCGGGACCTGGGCCAGCGTGGCCTGGTCGTCGAGGAAGCGCACCCGCAGCTCCTCGCCGCTCATGATCGTCCTCGCGGGCCGGCCATCGACGGTCACGTCGACGGGCTCTTGCTGGGAGCGGTTGAAGATCGTGAGCACGTCATGGGGCGCGACCACCAGCGAGCGGGCGGTGAGCGAGTGGGGCGCGATGAACGACACGGCAAAGCCTTCTACCCCCCACGCCAGGATCGGTCCGCCGTTGGCGAGGTTGTAGCCGGTCGAGCCGGCGGGCGTGGCCACCACCAGCCCATCGCAGCGCACCCGGCCGATCTCGTCGGCCCCGATCGCGTAGGCGAGGTCCGCAACCCGTTTGCCCGGCTGGCGGTGGACCGAGATGTCGTTGATCGCCATCCATTGCGGGCCGCTGTCGCAGAATGCCACGGCGGGCAGCGACAGGACCTCGAACTCGCCGCGGAAGGCGGCCTCGAAGCCGCTGCGCGCGTGCTCGCGTTCGACGGTGGCGAGGAACCCGATCTCACCGAAGTTGACTGCGAAGACCGGTATGCCTGTGCCCGTATACGCGCGCAGGGCGGTGAGGATCGTCCCGTCGCCGCCGAGCGCAAAGCACATGTCGGCATCGCGCCCGTCCCCCGCATCGAGCTCCAGACCCTGCACGGGAAACAGCTGGTGCTTGCGTGTCTCCTCGGCGCCGAACCTCAACACCGCCCCGGCGCGCCGGGCGACGTCGAGCAGCAGCTCGAGCGCAGGCCCGGTCTCCTCGGGACGTTGGTGGGTCAGTACGGTCGCGATGCGCACCGGGCGGGCCATGTGCTTTGACTCGGGGAACGTTTCGGCACTGCTCATGACGCGCGACCCACACCCCCGGTGACGGGCTCGGCCAGCGGCTCCGCCGCGAGCGCCGCCCGCTCCAGCTCCAAGACACCACCTCGCCCACCCTCGGCGAGCCATACGAAGCTCTCGCGGTTCCCCTTTGGCCCCGGAAGTCCGGAGCTGGTGTAGGCGAGCACAGCCACACCAAGCGCCCGTGCAGCCTCCCCCACCTCGACGAGCGCGCGGCGGCGCGCATCCGGGTCGCGCACCACTCCTCCCTTGCCCACTTGCGCGCGCCCGACCTCGAACTGCGGCTTGACGAGGGCCAGGCAGTCGAAGCGCGCAGCGGCACATGCGAGCACCGCGGGCAGGACCTTGGCCAGGGAAATGAACGACACGTCGAGCACGATCACCTCGGGAGCGTAGGGGAGGTCCTCGGGTTGCAGCCGACGGGCATTCAGGCGCTCGAGCACCGTTACCCGCGGATCCGTCCGCAGGCCATAGTCGAGCTGGCCGTAGGCGACGTCCACGCAGATGACCGCGGCGGCGCCGTGGCGCAGCAGGCAGTCCGTGAACCCGCCGGTGGAGGCCCCCACATCGAGCGCCTCACGGCCCGCGACCTCAAGGCCAAAGGCGGCGAGGGCGTGCTCGAGCTTGATGCCGCCGCGGGATACGAACCGCTCCTGAGGCAGCAGCTCGACCTCGGTCCCTTCGGTGACCAGCTGCCCTGGCTTCTCGGCGCGCCGGCGCTCGGGCAGCAGCAGCACCTCGCCCGCCAGCACAGCGGCCGCGGCCCGGGATCGCGAGGAGAACATCTCCCGGTCGAGCAGCAGCTGGTCGAGGCGGATGCGCTTCATCGGGAGTGACCTAGATCACAGTGCGCTGCTCCGGCTCGGGGCACCATATCAGTGTGACCCGGCCCTCCCGGTCGCAGACGCGCAAGGCGGCCAGCGGCGGGTCCACTTAGATACACAGATACACATATCTCCTCCCGTGAGCGGCCCGCCTAGCGCGGGCCGCTCGCTTGGAGGCCGCGCTGTGCACGATATCTCTTGACAGTGTTCTCTCGAAGTAATACTGTCGAGATATGGCTCTCGAGAAATCGCGCCAGCAGATAGAGAGCGGCGGACTGCGCGAGGTCTCCGACGCTCGCGCGATGCGCGCCCTCGCCCACCCGGTCCGCCTGAGCTTGCTCGAGACGCTCAAGCTGGAGGGACCGCTGACGGCCACGCAGGCCGGGGAGCGGATCGAAGAGAGCCCCACCACCTGCTCGTTCCACCTCCGCCAGCTGGCCAAATACGGGTTCGTCGAGGAGGCCGGAGGCGGCAGCGGCCGCGCGCGGCCCTGGCGCATGAGCGCCCGCGGCCTGCGCTTCACCACGGAGCATGGCGATCCCGAGGCCCGGCTCGCCGCCGGCGCGCTGGAGCGGATGATGCGCGAGCGTCAGCTCGAGCGCTATCAGAGCTGGCTAGAGAGCAGGGGCAGCTATCCCGAAGCCTGGCGGGAGGCCGCCGAGACCAGCGTGCACGTGCTGTGGATGACCGCCGATGAGCTCGAGGAGCTCAATGAGGAGCTGCTGGCGCTGCTCCTGGCCCGCTTCCAGGAGAGGCGGGCCGATCCGGCCGCCCGCCCGCAGGGAGCATTGCCGGTGGAGCTGCTGATAGTCGGCTATCCGATGACTCCTTCACGGGGAGGCGATCACGCATGACCTTCTGGCATCAGCAGACGCTCGTCGACGCACACCTCTCCGAGCTCCGCCGCCACGCTCGGGATCGCCATGCGGCCAGCGCTCGCGCAGCTTCTGATCGTCGCGGTCGGCCGCCGGGGATTCAGCAGAGGCTCGGCGTGCTTTTGGTCGAAACCGGCTTGTACCTCATTACTCGTACGGACCGCGGACGGCTCAAGGCGCGACCGTCGAGCTGAGCTACCGCACCACGGGATCCGTCTTCGCCGCGACCGCCTCACGAATCCGCTCCGCGATGCGGGCGCCCGTGAAGCCGACCTCCTCGTGGAGCAGCTTGGGGGCTCCGTGGGTGACGTAGCGGTCGGGTAGCCCGACGCGCAGGATCCGGGCCGCAGCGCCGGGGGCAGCGCCGCCCAGACCGGTCTCGGACAGCGTCTCCCAGACGGCGGAGCCGAAGCCGCCCGCAACCACCCCCTCTTCAACGGTCACGAGCAGGTCGTGCTCGCCGGCGAGCTGGGCCACCAGCCCGGCATCGATCGGCTTGGCGAAGCGGGCGTCCGCGACGGTGGCCAGCAGACCGTCCTCGGCGAGCAGATCGGCGGCCTCGAGCGCCTTGGCCACGCCCGTGCCGTAGCCAAGCAGCGCGACGCGAGCGCCCGCGGCCGAGGAGCTGCCCTCACGCAGAATCTCGCCGGTCCCGATCTCGATCGGCGAGGGATGCTCGGGCAGCGGCACGCCGACCGCGGAGCCGCGCGGGTAGCGCAGCGCCACCGGCCCGTCGTCGTACACGAGCGCGGTATGAAGCATGTGCACCAGCATGGCCTCGTCGCGTGGGGCCATCAGCACCATGTGGGGCAGGCAGCGCAGATATGCGATGTCGAAGGCGCCGTGGTGGGTGGGGCCGTCGTCGCCCACCAGCCCGGCCCGGTCCATCGCGAAGACGACGTTCAGGCGCTGGAGGCAGACGTCGTGGACGATCTGGTCGTAGGCGCGCTGCAGAAAGGTCGAGTAGATCGCGGCAACGGGCTTGCATCCCTGGAGCGCGAGCCCCGCCGCCAGCAGCACGGCGTTCTGTTCGGCGATGCCCACATCGAAGTACCGGTCGGGCAACTCCCGCTGCAGGATGTTCAGCCCGGTGCCCGAGTTCATCGCCGCGGTGATGCCGAGCACGCGATCGTCGCGCCGGCACTCGCGCACGACCGCGTCGCCGAACACCTGGGTGTACTGGGGCGGCGAGGGCGAGCTCTTAGACGCTGCCTTGGTCGCCGCCGGGCGGCCATTCGCGATCGACTTGGGCTTGGCCGCATGCCACTTCTCCATGCCCTCGAGCCCGCCCTCCTCGGCGGGTGCGAACCCCTTGCCCTTGACCGTGGCGGCGTGGACCACCACCGGCCGCTCGGCGGCGAGCGCGTCGCGTAGTGCGGAGCGCAGCGCGCGCACGTTGTGGCCGTCGATCACGCCGATGTAGGCGAAGTCCAGCTCCTCCCACCACAGCCCGGGGGCCCAGAACGCCTTCAGCGATTCTTTCACGTGCGGGCCCAGGCGCTCGAAGGCGGCCCCGATGCCGACCGGCAGCCTGGTCAGCCCGCCCTCCAAGTCCTCGCGTGCATGCCACAGCTTGGGGTTCAGCCGTACCCGGTTGAACTGACGCGAGAGCGCGCCCACGTTAGGCGCGATCGACATGCCGTTGTCGTTGAGCAGCACGACGATCGGCGTGCCGCGGCCCCCCGCGTGCTGGACCGCCTCGAAGGCAACGCCGCCGGTCATGGCGCCGTCGCCGACGACCGCCACCACGCCGCCGTCCTCGCCGTGGCCGCGGCGCATTCCCTCCTTGAGGCCCACCGCATAGCCGATCGAGGTCGAGGCGTGCCCCGCGCCCATGATGTCGTGTTCGGACTCCTGGATCGCGCAGAACGGCGCCAGACCGCCGTACTGGCGGATCGTATGCAGCTGATCGGAGCGGCCGGTGAGGACCTTGTGCGGATAGGCCTGATGGCCTACGTCCCAGAGGATCTTGTCGCGCGGTGATTCGAGCACCGAGTGCAGCGCGACCGCGATCTCGCATGCGCCCAGATTCGCGCCAAAGTGCCCCCCGATCTCCCCGACGGTGTCGATGATGTGCTCGCGCACCTCCTGGGCGAGCGCCTGCAGCTCCTCCTCGGAGAGTGAGTGGAGGTCCTCCGGGCGATGGATGCGTTTCAACAGGTCTGTCATTCAGTGACTCCGGGTGGCGATGAAATCTGTGATCTGGACGAGTTCGGTCGCCTGGTGGGGCGCCGCGCGGGTGAGGTGGGAACGGGCTCGCTGGTGCGACTGGGCGGCGAGCCGGCGCGCTCCCTCGAGGCCGAATTCGCTCACGTAGGTGCGCCTACCCAGCCGTTCGTCGCTCCCTTGCGGCTTTCCGAGCGTACGCGTTGAACCGGTCACATCGAGAACATCGTCGACGATCTGGAACAAAACACCCAGCTCGCCCGCAAAGGCTCTAAAGCTTGTGGAAGTTTCTTCTCCAAGAGTACCCACCAGTAGCAGCACGCATTCAATGCTCGCCGCAATCAGCTTGCCGGTCTTGAGCTCGTGCAGACGCCGAAGCCCCGCGGGACCCTCGGGAGCGGTGCCCGCGACGTCTATGTACTGGCCCCCCACCATGCCCCGCACACCTGTGGCGACGGCGAGCTCACGCGCGGCGGCGAGCACGTGGGCGGGCTCGCCGCTTTGCTCTGAGAGCAGTAGCGCAAAAGCCTCCGCGTAGAGCCCATCGCCGGCGAGGATCGCGACATCCTCGCCATAGGCACGATGGCAGGTGGGCTGCCCGCGGCGCATGTCGTCGTCGTCCATCGCGGGCAGGTCGTCGTGGATCAGGGAGTAGGTGTGGATCAGCTCGAGCGCGGCCGCGAGCGGCAGCACCGAGGTGGGCTCGAGGCCCACGGCACTGGCCGTTGCGAGCGCCAGCACCGGCCGGATGCGCTTGCCGGCGGCGAGCAGCGAATAGCGCATCGCGTCCTGGAGGCCATCGGTGGTCGAGTCGGCCGAGAAGTGCAGTTTCTCGAGATAGCCTTCAACTTCCGTCTGCAGATGCTGGGGGAACTCGATTGTTGTCTCGGTGCTCGCCACTACTGCTGTGCCGGCAGCGGCAACTGGCCGGGCAGGTCGGGCAAGGGCTCGACCGCCGCCCGCGCACGCTCGTCCATCGCGGCGCTGACCCTGGCCACGCGCGCGGCAAGCTGGGCGCATTCCTCGATCGCGGCGAGCGCCGCCTGCGGCTCCAGCTCTCCCGAATGCAGCCGCTCCGCCGTGCTGCGGAGACTCGTGGCGAGCTCGCTCATCTCGTCGGCGAGCTCGGACATGGGATCGGTCACGGTGACGAGGGTAGCTGGTCGAGTGCCGCATTCACCAGGGCGTCGGCGTGTGCGTTGTGCTCGCGAGGAACCGTGCGGAACTGCCAGCGGACGCCCTCCAACAGCCGCAGCGCCTCCTGGTAGAGCGGCTTGAGCGCGACGTGCTTGACACGGTATGCGCCGGTCAGCTGACGCTGAACGAGCTCTGAATCGCCGATGATCTCGAGCTCGTCAGCGCCGAACGCGCGCGCCGTGGTCACCCCACGCAGCAGCGCGCGGTACTCGGCGACGTTGTTGGTGGCGATCCCGATCGGCTCAGAGACTTCCTCGAGTACCGCTCCGCCCGGCTCGGAGACGACCACGCCGATCGCGGCCGGGCCGGGGTTGCCGCGGGCCCCGCCATCGACGTTGAGCACGAGCTTCACGCGCGCGAGGGCCTGGAAGGACGCGAAAGGATCGTCACTCTCCCGCCAGCTTCGGGAGTTCGCCCGCCACGCGCGCCCGGCGACGATCACGTAGCTCGCGCCTCCCGCCCGAGGGAGAACCACGCTCCCGACGGGAGGAGCGCCGACGGTCCACGATCACCGTCACGCCGGGATCGTCGGCGTAGTAGCGCCGCAGCTTGTCGTAGAGCTGATCGGCCAGTTCCTCGGGGATCACGCAGTAGATCACCTGCCGATGCCCCCTAGGTGGTCGGCGGCCACCGCGATCGGCTTCACCTGCGCAGGGCCAGGACGCCGTCCTCGTCGGCGCCGGCGTTCGCCTCCAGCTCGGCCTCTTCCAACTCGCCGAGCTCGGAGCCCTGGGCCGCGATTCGCACGCTCGGCTGCTCGTCCGCGAGTTCAATCTCGTACCGATACCAGCAAAGCTCCCAGGCGGCCACCACCCGCACCACGCTGGCCTCGTAATCGGAGGGCCGCACCGACACCGCGGGCGGACCCAGGGAGCGCGCCACGCCCGCGATCGTGCGCGTGTGCTCAGAGCCGTTGAACGCGCGGATCGCCTCCGCGACCTTCTGTTCATGGCTGGTCGGCACGGCGTGCACGTGCCGCGGCTCGCGCCCCACTTCGCGCGGCTCGCGCTTTAGCTCGGGGTCACGCACGCGCGCAAGCGGGCCCTCTCGCTGAGCCTTGTATACGGGATAGCCCAGGTCGCGCTCCTCCTCGAACTCGTGCTCGTCCTCCTCGGTGCGCAGCGAGCCGAGCCGGGCCTTGAGCCGCGGCAGCAGTGGCCGACGGCGCTCGCGGCCGTCGTCCTCGGGCTCGTGCGCCGGGAGCTGGCCCTCGCGCACCCAGCCGTCCTCGAGCGCACGGGGTACGCACAGATCACACACCCAGTAGCGCTCCCCGCCGGCGACATAGCGCTCGGCATGCTCACCGCGCAGCAGGTTTCGCCCGCATACGTCGCACGTGGTGTGCTGGGTAGAAACGCGGATGTCTCTAGTCGTCACGCTGACTCCCTACCGTACCTCGCCAGGATAAGGCCCGTCTTCACGGCTCGCCGCCTGCAAGCGAACGGTCACGCCTTGACCGCCTCGCGCTCGGTTTTCGCCTCCTGCACGATTTTGCCTGCAAGGTGCCCGGGAACCTCTTCGTAGCGCTCGAACTCCATCGTGAATTCCCCGCGCCCGCCCGTGATCGAGCGCAGGTCCGGCGCGTACGAGAGCATCTGCGCCATCGGCACCTCGGCCTTGACCTCGGTCATGGCAGCGCCCGCAGGCCCCATCCCGAGCGGCCGGCCACGCCTCGAGTTGAGATCGCCGATCACGTCGCCGACGGCGTCCTCCGGCACCGTCACGGTGACGAGCATGATCGGCTCCAGCAACACCGGCGCAGCCTCCTGAAGCGCCTGCTTCATCGCCAGCGAGCCAGCCACCTTGAAGGCCATCTCCGAGGAGTCAACCGTGTGGTAGGAGCCGTCATAGAGGCGCACGCGCACGTCCTTGACGGGATAGCCCGCCAGCACGCCCTCGTGCATGGCCTCGAGCACGCCCTTCTGCACGGCGGGGATGAAGCCTGAGGGGATCACGCCGCCCTTGATCGCGTCGACGAACTCAAACCCGTCGCCGGGCTCGAGCGGCTCGATCTCGATGTGGCAGTCGCCGAACTGGCCGCGGCCGCCGGTCTGCTTCTTGTGCCGTCCGTGGGCCTTGGCCGGCTTTCGGATCGTCTCCTGGTAGGGCACCCGCGGGGGCTTGAGGTTTACCTCGGCCCCGAAGCGGGATTTCAGCCGCTCCACGATCACCTCGACGTGGACCTGCGAGAGGCCCGCGACGATCTGCTCGCCGGTCTGGGGATCGCGGTGCAGGTCGATCGTGGGGTCCTCCTCCTGGAGCCGGCGCAGCGCAGTGAAGACCTTGTCCTCGTCGCCCTTGCTCTTGGGCTCGATCGAGAACGCCATCACGGGCGGCGGCAGCTTGATCTGAGGCATCTCCACCGCCTCGTCGCCCGAGGAGAGCCAGTCGCCCGCGCGCGTTTCCTTGAGCTTCGCCACAGCGCCGATGTCGCCGGGTCCGAACTCGTTGGCATGACCGCTCTTGGCGCCCTCGAAAGTCAGCAGCGATCCCACCCGCTCCTTGCCGTGGGTGCGCGTGTTGAGCACCTGGGAGTCCTGGCTGAGGACGCCTTGATAGACCCGGAAGAGGTTGATGCGCCCGGCGAAGGGATCCGCCCGTGTCTTGAACACGTAGGCGTACATCTCCTTGTCGTCGACCGGCTCGAGCGTCATCTCCCCCACCTCGAGGCCGCCGTGCTTCACCGGCGAGGGGAGGTCGTCGACGATCGCATCGAGCAGCCTGTTGGTCGCGAGGTTGCGCGTGGCGACGCCGCACGTGACCGGGTAGATGCCGCCGTGGTTGGTGCCGTCCTTGAGCGCGGCGACGATCTCCGCGTGGGAAATCTCGTCGCCCTCCAGGTAGCGCTCCATGAGCGCGTCCGAGTTCTCGGCGACCTCGTCCATCAGCTTCTCGCGGTACTCCTCGGCCTGTGCCTGAAGGTCGTCCGGAATCGGAATTTCCTTGCAGCCCTCACGCCCGGAGCCTTCGTATTGGTAGGCCTTCATGTCGACGAGGTCAATCACGCCAGAGACCTCGTGCTCCGTGCCGATCGGGATCTCCGTGGCGACCACATGCGAGCCAAAGGCGCCTTTCAGCTGCTCGAGCGCGCGGAAGAAGTCGGCGCGCTCGCGGTCGAGCATGTTCACGAACACGAGGCGCGCCAGATCGAGCTCGGCAGCACGCTGCCACAGGCGGATCGTCTGGACCTCGGCCCCCATCACGGCGTTGACGACGAAGATCGCCGACTCGCATACGCGCAGCGCACCGAGCGCGTCTGCGACGAAGCTAGGATCGCCGGGCGTGTCGATCAGGTTGACCTTGCGCTCCTGCCACTCAAACGACGACAGGGTCGCCGAGATCGACATCTGGCGGGCCTTCTCGTCGTCATCGGCGTCGGATACGGTGGTGCCGTCTACCACCGAGCCGAGTCGGTTGATGATCCCGGCCTCATACAAGAGCGCGTCGTGCAGGGAGGTCTTGCCGGAACCGCGGTGGCCGACGAGCGCCACGTTCCGGATTCGATCCGCGGGCTTGTGCATGCTCCTCTCCTCTCCTTCTCCTATGTTCGGGGCCGCGCATGCGCGGCCCCGTGAGCCGGAACATGTTCCGGCTCAGGCCGGCGCACATGTGCGCCGGCCACTTTAATCAAGTTCGCCGGAAAGCTTCGAGCGCAAGCGCAGTGCCGCCTTGGCGTGGAGCTGTGAGATCCGCGACTCGGTGACCCCAAGCACCTCGCCGATCTCGCGCAGAGTGAGCTCCTCGTAGTAGTAGAGCGCGATCACGAGCCGCTCGCGCTCGGGCAGAGCGAGAATCGCTTCGGACAGCTGGTTTTGGCGCTCGGCCGTGTCGAAGACCGCCTGCGGATCGGGGGCCTCGAGATCCGCCACGGTCTCGAGCAGCGACACCTGCTCGCCGGAGCGGTCCTGCGTGCTCCAAAGCTCGTCGAGGGCCACGATCGTGGAGCGCGAGATCTCGAGCAGTGCCTGGTGGAGATCATCGACCGTGATCCCAAGCTCGGCGGCCAGTTCATCGTCGGAGGGCGCGCGCAGCAAACGTCCCTCGAGTCGCACGTTGGCGCGCTCAAGCTCGCGCGCGCGCGATCTCACCGTGCGCGGCACCCAGTCGAGCGCGCGCAGCTCGTCGAGGATCGCGCCGCGGATCCGGGGGATCGCGAAGGTCTCGAACTTGGTCTCCCGTCCGGGATCGAAGCGCTCGATCGCGGCGGTCAGCCCTGAGAGTCCGTAGGAAATGAGGTCCGCCTCCTCCACGTGTGCGGGCAGGCCAGAGCCGAGGCGACCGGCCACGTACTTGACCAGCGGCGCGTACGCGAGCACCAGCGATTCCTTTGCGCGCTCAGAGCGGGTGGCTCGGTAGCGGCGCCACAGCTCGCGCAGCTCGACCGCTTTGATCGTGGCGTCCGAGGTAACCACTTGCCTCCCTCCGGTCGGCGCTTCGATGACATCTGCGGGCTTCCGGCCCGCAGATACCGCTCCGCTCCGCTTTCATGCACGTGGATGGGCCTGCGCATAGGCCGATTTCAGCCGCGCTGATTCCACCCGAGTGTAAACCTGCGTGGTGGAGATGGTGCTGTGACCGAGAAGCTCTTGGATCACTCGCAGATCGGCCCCGCCATCGAGCAGGTGGGTGGCGAAGGAGTGGCGCAGGGCGTGCGGATGCGTACCGGCGAGCGTTGAGCCGTCGCCCACGCGGGCCGCAGCGCGCCGCGCCCACAGCCGCAATCGCCGCCTGACATCCGAAGTCTGAAGCGTCCGGCCCGATTTTGAAACCAGCAGGGGGCCGTCGGACCGCTGCGCGAGTTGCGGCCGTCCCCGCGCCAGATAGCGCTCGAGGGCCTGCAGGGCATGCTCGCCGGTAGGGACCAAGCGGGTCTTGTTCCCCTTACCCTCGACCCGGACGAGCTCTGCGTCGAAGTCGACTGCGCTGACTGGCAACGAGACAAGCTCCTGCGCGCGCAGCCCGCAGCCGTAGGCCAGCTCGAACATGGCTCGGTCGCGGAGCTCGAGCGGCGTGCGCGCGCCGATCTGGTCGAGCAAGGCGGCGACGTCGTCGGCGCGTAAGACGTGCGGGAGCCGGTGCGGGCGTTTGGGCGCCGACAGCAGCTCGGCCGGGTTATCGCTGCGCTCGCCGCGGTCGATGTCGGCCTGAAACAGGCCGCGCAGTGCCGCCAGCTTGCGGGCCACGGTCGCGGGGGCCTGGCCACGCTCAGAGAGCGAGGCCGCAAAGCGACGCAGGGCGCGCGTGTCGACGGCACCCGGCTCGAGTCCACCGGCGCCCGCCCAGCGCGCGAACTGGGTGACATCTGCGCGATAGGCGCGGCGCGTATTGGCGGCCATGGCTTGGCGGCCCAGCTCGGCTTCGAAGGCATCGATCAGCTCGCGCCAGGCGAGTGAGAGCTCATCGCCCATCGCCGTCGCTATTCGCCCTCTGCGGGCGGGAGCCTGCCTGGACTCGGCAGCGCGTCGAGCTCGCCGCGCGCGGCCGCGAGCACGCCACGGGCCACGCTCTGCCAGGAGTAGTGCTTCGCGACCGCCTGCGCGAGCAGCGTACGCGCCGCGAGGCGTACGTCGATGGGCGTTCGCAGCCACCGGATGACCTTCTCGGCGATTTCCGCGACGGCGCCGGGACCGAGCTCGAAGGAGAGCAGCTCGCCAACCGGCTCGGGCAGGCTCGCCGCGAGCGTGCGCGAGACCTCGGCCAGACCCGAGTGGGCGGCGCTGATCGGAAGCACCCCACAGGCGGCGGCTTCGGCGGCGACCATCCCGAAAGACTCCGGGAACGTGCTCGGTACGACCAGCGCTTCACATAACGGCAGCAGCGCCTGGAGCTCCGCATGCTCCAGCCGGCCGGTGAACATAATCGAGCTCTCGGCTCCGGATGCCTGGGCCAGCTCGAGGGCCTCCTCCTCCCAGGAGCCGAAGCCAACCACGACGAGCTTGGCCTCGGGGACCTCGGCGAGCACGGCCGGCCACGCACGCAGCAATAGGTCGATCCCCTTGGCGGGGATGAGCTTGCCCACGAAAGCGACCAACTGCGACTCGGGCGGCAACTCGGCGAGCGCCCGCAGCACGAGGGCGGTTGCGGCGTGATCGCGCTCGAAGTCAGACAACGGCCGCTGCGGGCTGGCGTGGGCCCCGGCCTCGCGCGTGTCGATGCGCTGAGCGAGCGCGTGAACGTCGAGTTCTTCGGCCAGCCGGGCCAGCCTTCCGCGCGCCTCGTGGGGCGCGAGCGCCCGGAAGGCGCCGACGTCGACTCCCGGCGGACCCAGTCGGGTGCGCGCCGGCAGTGAGGGCTCTGCGAGCGCCGTCCACAGGCTCTCGGCGGTGTGGCGGGAGCCGACCAGCACGCCCTTGGCCGGAGCGAGGCCTTCGCGCGCCCACGGGAGGAAGCGAGGGTGGGACTTCACCGTGTACTCGAGCGCGGAGCCGTGAATGGTGACCGCGTAGGGGACACCGGTGCCGGCGAGGGCTCGGGCCAGGATCGCCGGGCCCATGATCAGGTGGTTGGCGAGCGCCACCTCCGGAGTGCTGAGCGCTACGACCTCGGCCACCGCGCGCGTGTTCGTATCCACGTATGTCTGCAGCTCCTCGTCCCGGAGCTCCGGGAAGGGCCGGGCATCCATGCCCTCGTAGCGGTCGGGCACGTATACCGGCAGTAGCTCGATCGGCGGCCGGTAGACGGTGCAGCGCTTGTCACTCGTGCGCTTCAGGCGGAGGCGGCCGCCGTCCCAGTCGCCGACGGCGCCCACGAAGCCGAGTTCGTCCGCGTGACGCTCCTGGCAGAGCAGGTCGACCTCGTGCCCGAGGCCCACGAGCGCCGCCGCCAGGCTCGCGTTGTAGACGTTCGATCCCGTACCGCGCAGCAGGTAGCCATGAAAGATCAGGACCCGCATTCACGCGAGGCTAACCGCGCGTCGCGCGATGAGACCTGGGAGAAGTCGACCGGCGGGGCGGTCCGGCCTAAAAAACGTGGACCAGCGTGCCGATCGGCGTATAGCGGAACACCGCGCCCGCCTCGGAGAAGGGCATCTCCACGCAGCCGAGGCTCTGCGGGAAGCCGTAGGAGGCGCGAATGAAACCGTGCAGGGCGTCGCCGCCGTTGAAATAGCTGGTGTACGGGATCCCGGGGTCGGAATAGTGCGACCCGTCGGGGTTGGTGCCACTCATGGTGGTTACACGGAGGTGAGTGAACGTGGGGAAGGTGCCCTGGGCGGTCCCATTCCCCGCGGCCCCGGTGTTGACGAGCCCATGCTCAACCACCTTGCCGTTGTGCCAGGTGGTCTCAGTCTCGGGACTGCCCTCGCTCACGCTGACATACGTGTAGCCGAAGCTCGAGCGCTGGTGGGCCATGGCCGCCTTGATCAGCGCCCGCCAGACCGCCGGCGTCGCGATACCGTCAGTGGTCGGGCTGGCGTAGGTGTTGGAGATCAGGCCCTGGCTCGCCTCGAACGCCATGATCGCGCCCTTGGTCATCGTGCCGTAGGCCGTCGGCGACCACTCCGCCTTGAGGGCCGCAGGGATGTTGCTCCAGCGCCAGCTGAAGGTGCCGGCCGGAGGATGCACTGCGGCATTGAGCTGTGCCGCTGCGCTTGACCCGGGCGCCCCGTGCTTGTAAGTGAAGTTGACCGGCAGGTAGCCGAGCTGCGCCAGCAGCTGGTGCAGTCGCAAGGGCGAACCCTGCGGGACTGTCCAGCTCGCCTCGGAACCTCCCGCCGTGGTGTGGCCACCGACCAGGCCGACGCCGGCGGGCAGTCCGAGCTTCACCGTTGCGCCGAGGCCGTAGCCGTACCCGCTGGGCTGGAAGGTCAGCGTGTGGCTGCCCGTCACGCGCCAGCTTCCTGTCGCCCCGGGCGTCAGCGCGGGACGGCTCTTCAGCGCGGAGTTCACGGGCTTGGAGAAGGTCAGGGTGATCGGCTGGTCAGGGCCGAGTGGGGAGCCAGGAGCGGGGCTGGCGACTGCGCTCGCGCGTACCAGGCCGGCCGGGAACCAGCTGACGGCCTCCTCGCTCGCGCGCTCCCAGGGACGGGGTGCGCCCGCGACCATCATCGAACCAGCGGTCGAGGCCCGCGGCAGAGTCACGCTCAACTGTGGCGTCGTCAGCCTGTGACGGCGAACGAGCCCGACCGGGCCGTAACTGATCGTCCGCACCGGCGTGCTGAAGTCCACTCGCAGCGGTTGGCCGCGGTGCAGGGTGAGGAAGCGCGAGCGCAGCTGGGAACTCGGCGTCACGGTTGTGAGGGTCACGGTCTGGGTCGATCCGGTGAGCCACGAGATCGTGCCCGGTCGGCGCACGTCGACCCGAAGCCTGATGCGCTGGCCGGTGCGCAGCGTGGTGCGCGGCCAAATCTCGTTCCCGCGCAAGGTGACCGGCACCGGCACCGGAGCCGACTGCGGTCCAGCGCTGGCGCTCACGTGCTCGATCGTGCCGCCGCCGAAGGGCAGCTTCACGCTCGCCAGGCCGGCGCCGCCGGCGGCAAGGCTGGGGCTCGAGGTCGCGAACAGGATCGCTGCCGCCGCGCAGGCGCCGATCACCACAAATAACCCGAGCACGATCGGGACCCGAGGACTCGGCCGACGCCGGCGGCGCGAGCCCAGCCGGTCGTACGCCAATAGGCGCTGCTCATGCGCGCTCGGAGAGCGAAGATAAGAGACGTTGGCCAAGTCGAATGCCTTATTCCAGGGTGCTTGAGAAGCTCCTCCCCGACCCCGCGCACCTATTGACAGGTAAATGGTAGCGAGCGCGTCAACGCAGCTACAGTTAGAATGCCTTTAGGGTCTCCACGTGCTGAGGCCTAGCGCGTAATGGCTCCCTCGGCTGCGCTTGAGACCAGGCGGGAATATTTACGCAAGGCCACCCCGCCGTCGGCTTGCGGCGGCGCGCGGTACGCCGCGGCCCTCTTTGCGAGCTCCTCATCCGGAAGGTCGACGACCAGCCGTCGCGACTCGGTGTCGATCGTGATCGCGTCGCCGTCCTCGAGCAGAGCGATCGGCCCGCCCCTGACCGCTTCGGGCGCCACGTGGCCGACCATCAGCCCCCGCGTTGCTCCCGAGAAGCGGCCGTCCGTGATCAGCGCGACCTCCTCTCCCAAGCCCTCGCCCACAAGGGCTGCGGTTACCGCGAGCATCTCGCGCATTCCCGGGCCCCCCGCCGGCCCCTCGTTGCGAATCACCAGCACGTCTCCTGGAAAGATCTCGTTCTCGGTGACCGCACGCATCGCGTTCTCTTCTGATTCGAATACTCGCGCTGGACCGGTGTGGAGTGGCCGCTCATGGCCGGCCATCTTGATCACCGCTCCTTCGGGGGCGATGTTGCCGTGCAGGATGGCGAGCCCGCCCGTTGACTTGATCGGATTTGCGAGCGGGCGCACCACCTCCTGACCTGCGGTCTCCTCGGCGCCGGCCGCGTGCTCGCCGACGGTGCGGCCCGTGATTGTCCGGGCGCCCTCGTGCAACAGACCCGCCTCCTGCAAGCGTCTCAGCACCAGCGGCACGCCACCCGCCGCGTAGAGATCGGGGCCGGTGAAGCGGCCCCCGGGCTTCAGATCGCACAGCAGCGGCGTGCGCGCTGAGATGCGGTCGAAGTCATCGATCTCGAGCGGCACGTTCAGCTCGCGGGCGATCGCGAGCAGGTGGAGGACCGCGTTGGTGGAGCCGCCGCTGCACGCCACGGCCGCGATCGCGTTCTCGAGCGCCTCGCGCGTGATGATGTCGCTGGTCTTGAGCCCGCGTTTTAGTACGTCGACCACGAGCTCGCCCACCTCATAGGCGACCTGCGCCTTGCGCCCATCCTCGGCCGGGACGGTCGAGACGCCGAGCGGCGAGATCCCCAGCGCTTCGAAGGCCATGGCCATCGTGTTGGCCGTGAACTGGCCGCCGCAGGCTCCAGCGCCAGGAGAGGCCCGCTCCTCGAGCTCGCGGAGGTCCTGCTCGGCGATACGGCCGGCGGCGTGGGCGCCGACCGCCTCGAAGACTTCCTGGATTGTGACCCGCTGACCTCGGTAGGTGCCCGGCATGATCGAGCCGCCGTACAGCATCACGCTGGGGAGATCGAGGCGGCACAGGGCCATCACCGTGCCGGGGAGCGTCTTGTCGCAGCCTGCAATCGCAATCACCGCGTCGAACATGTGGGCGTCGCAGACGAGCTCGATCGAGTCGGCGATCAGCTCCCGGCTGACCAGCGAGGCGCGCATTCCGGGGGTGCCCATCGTGATTCCGTCTGAGATCGCAATCGTGTTGAGCTCCATCGGGGTGGCCCCGCCGGCACGAATGCCCTCCTTGACCTTCGCGGCCAGAGCGCGCAGGTGGAAGTTGCACGGCATCGTCTCGATCCAGGTGTTGGCGACGGCGACTAGCGGCTTCGCGAGCGCCTCTTCGTCATAGCCGATGCCCCGCAAGAAGGCGCGCGCCGGCGCGCGAGCGGGGCCTTCCGTGAGCGCCCGGCTGCGGTGCTTTACGTCGAAGTCGCTCGTCGCAGCGCCTCGCCCGTTGCGCGCGGCCCCGGACGCCGCCTGGTGCTCGTGCTCGCTCACCTACTAGTTGGGCCGGGCCGGGGCTGGCCCCGCGCCGCCCTTGTCCGTCCCGAGGCCCGGCGCGCTCCCGGGGCGCTGACGCATCCGAGCCCGCTCCCACTGGTGCAGGCGCCACAGATCGCGCTTGACCTTCTCCGGTGCGTGCTGGCGGCCGACCACGTGCATGTTGGCCTCTGCGAGCAGCCGCTTCTCGTCGCCGGTCAGCGCCATCCATTTGGCGAGCACGTCGTCCGAGTCGGGCAAGAGCTCTGAGCCGTAGGGCCGCTCGAGGTCCGGGAAGGTCACGCAGTACTCATGCAGCAGGCGGTGGGTCTGGGCGAGGTAGGAGACGAGGGGCTTGTGCGGGTAGATCAAGTAGCCATATGGAGCGCCTCCCGTGCCCTGGGGCCCGTCCATGAGCCCGCCCCACACGCGGACGAAGCCGAGTTCGCGATACATCGCCCACTCCTCCTCGCTCACGCACGAGCGCAGCAGCTCGCGCGCGCGCTGCTCCGCGCGCCGCTCCCGGCCCGGGTCATAGGCCGGCGCCGGAACGACGCGCACTCGAGCCTTGTGCCGGCGCCATGCCTGCGTCAGCAGCGGATGCAACTCCTCGGCCAGTAGCGCGATCACGACGAGGGCCGTTGCGGCGAGCGCGAGAAGCATGGTGGGCGGTGCTACCCGCCGGTGGGGTCCGCTTCACCCGGCCGCGGCGCCCCTCCGACGGCGCGCGCCTCCCCCGGCAGCGGCGCTCCTCCGGCCGCGCGCGGGAAGAAAATCACGCGCTCGGTCGCCGACGGAATGTCCTCGAACGAGGTCACCATGCGCGCACCTCCCTGGGCCCCGGCATCATCCGGCACGGCCGCCCATAGGCCCTGATCCAGCTGCCGACGGAATTCCTCGACCAGCCGCTCGCGGTCCTCGGCGCTTGCCGTGTCACCTTCGGCGATCATCACCTCACCGTGGCCGGGCCTCATCCGCAGAAAGCGCACGGCCGCGATTATAAGTCTCCGATCTCGCGTCGGACGGGAGGGGTACTCGGGGCCGTTCGGACCCTATGGCAGCGCGGGTTCGACCCCGGCACGGGCGAGCAGATCGACCGGTCCGGCACCGGCGCCGACGCTGTTCAGACCATGCTTGACCGCCTCCGCTGCCCTGTCGCGGGCGAGCCGAGCGGCGTCGAGCGGCTCCCATCCCCAAGCCAGCGCACAGGCGAGAACGGACGAGTGGGTGCAACCGGAGCCGTGCGCCGCGCCGCCCGGGTGGCGCGGGCCGGGCAGCTCAACCATTTGCTCGCCGTCAAAAAACACATCGGTCCCGGACTCGCGGTGGCCGCCGGTCACGACGACGGTGCGCGAACCGAGGGCGCGGAGGGCTTGGGCGAGCTCCCCAGGCTCGGCGTTTGTCAGCCCAGTGAGCGCCCGCGCCTCGGGAAGGTTGGGGGTCGCAACCGTGGCGAGCGGCAGCAGCAGCTCGGTGAGCGCCTCCCGGGCGGAGGGATCGAGCAACGTGGCTCCCGATTCCGACACGAGCACCGGGTCGAGCACGATCGGGGTGCCGTGATCTAGCCCGCCGAGGGCTGTTGCGACGGTCTCGATCGTGGCGGTCGTGCCGAGCATCCCGATCTTCACGGCGTCGACGCCGATGTCCTCGGCGACCGCCCGGACCTGCGCCAAGATGATCTCGCCGGGCACGGTGTGGACCGCCGTGACGCCCACGGTGTTTTGAGCGGTCAGCGCCGTGATCGCGGTCATGCCGTGCACGCCGCAGGCGGCGAACGCCTTGAGGTCGGCCTGGATGCCGGCACCACCGCCGGAATCGGAGCCGGCGATCGAGAGCACGCGTGGGATGCGGGTCGGGGCCATGTCTTTGAGGAGCTTGGCAAACCATTAGGCGGTGTGGCCTGAGCCGAGACCACCACCTACGGCAAAACCTCGAACCTCCCCCCTGGTCCCCGCCTGACGTAGCCGCTCAACTCGAGCTCGCTGAGCGCGGCCAGGAGCCGATCGGCGGCGAAGTCCTGCCTGGCCAGGGCAGACAGCGTGTCGTGCCCCGCCGCAACCGCCTCCAGCAGCCGCGCCAGCTCATCCCGCAGCGATGGCCGGGAGCGCTCTGCGGCGCTGACGACACCCCGTCCATACAGCTCGTCGAGCACATCCTGGGCGCGCTCCAGGAGAAAAGCCTCGCCCGAACGAATGAGCCCGTTGGGGCCGGCGGCGAGCTCCGAGGTCACGCGGCCCGGAACGGCGCCCACCGGGCGGTCTAGCTCGCTCGCCCAGGACGCCGTGATGAGCGCCCCCGAGCGGTGGCCTGCCTCGACCACCACGGTCATGGCGGCGATTGCGGCGATGATGCGATTGCGGGCCGGGGGCGCCCAGCGCCGGACGGCGGTGCCGGCGGGTAGCTCAGAGATGACCGCGCCGGCGGCGATGATCCGGCCGTACAGAGCGCGGCGGGAGGCGGGGTAGGGCCTATCCGGACCGCCCGGGAGCACGGCCACGGTCTGCCCGCCGGCCGCGAGCGCCCCCGCGTGGGCGGCCGAGTCGACGCCCAAAGCCATGCCGCTGATGACGGTGATGCCGACCGCGGCCAGATCGCGTCCCACCGCGCGGGCCACTTCGAGCCCATAGGCCGAGGCGCGCCTGGCGCCGACGATGGCAACCGCATCCCCCTCGAGCAGGCGGAGGGCGCGCCGCAGCCCGCTGGCCACGTGCAGGACCGCGGGCGCAGCGTCGAGCGCACGCAGTCGCGCGGGGTACTCCGGGTCGCACCGGCAGACGAGGGCCACGCCCGCATCCCGGGAGCGAGTACGCAGCGGCTCCAGATCGAGCCGGTCGTGGCGCTCCGCGAACTGAGCACCGTGGCGGCCTGCGAGGGCTTCGATCAGCTCACCGTCTGGCAGCGCCAGCGCGGCGGCGGCATCCCTGCCAGCGCGGTCAAGGTGGCCGCCGAGTTCGCTGACAAGCCAGGATCGCGCCAGGCAGCGGTCGCAGGCGCGATCCTCAGGCTGCGATCTCTCCACCTGAATCGAGTGATACGCCGGCGCCGAGCTCCTCGCCCACGCCGACGCGCTGGCGCAGTGCCAGCGCGTTCAGGAGGTGTTCGCCCGTGACACGCGATGCCCCCGCCAAATCCGCGATGGTCATCGCGACGCGCAGAAGGCGGTGACGGCCTCTCGCGCTCAGAGCCCCGACGGCATACGCCTGAGCGAGTATCTGCTCAGCCTCGGGCTCGAGTGAGACCAATCGGCGGATGGCCCGGACGTCCATCTCTCCGTTGCAGCGCGCGCCGGTGCCCGCCAGTCGCGCACGCTGGCGCTCGCGTGCCTCGGCAATGCGCTCGCGCGCGGCCGCCGAGGTGGCCGCGGGCGGCCCGCACAGCTCCGCCTCGCTCGGACGCTGCACGTTGACGAGCAGGTCGAGGCGATCCAGCAGCGGGCCACTCAGGCGGCGCTGGTGGCGCCGTAGCTCGGATTCGCCACAGCGGCATCGCTCTCCCACACCCGCGAACCCACACGGGCAGGGATTCGTCGCCGCTACCAGCATGAAGGTGGTCGGGAACGAGAGCGCCCGTTGGCCCCGCACGATCGTGACAAAGCCGTCCTCTAACGGCTGCCGCAAAGCGTCAAGGGCCGAGCGCTGAAACTCGGCCAGCTCATCGAGAAACAGAACGCCGTGGTGGGCGAGCGTCTGATAAGACACCTGTATGACGAGAGCCGGCATATATGCGCGCATCAGCGAGGACCGCGACGAGACCCAAGCGGGCGTCGGCCGCCAGGTCGAGGACTGCGAGGCGCTGGCGCGGTCTCGCGGGTGGGAGGTCGTCGACCGGTATGTGGACAACGACCTGAGCGCCTACAAGGGCAACAAGCGCCCCGAGTACCGGCGGATGCTGGACGACATCGGTGCCCGTCGCCTCGACGCGGTGGTCGTCTACCACCAGGACCGACTACACCGCCAGCCGCGCGAGCTCGAGGAGTTCTTCGATGTGTGTGACGCGGCAGGCGTGGCCCAGCTGGCAAGCGTTTCGGGCGACATTGATCTCGCCACGCACGACGGCCGTCTTAAGGCGCGCATCCTCGGCGCGGTGGCTCGCAATCAGTCGGACGCCGCCTCTCGCCGTCTTCAGCGTAAGGCGCTCCAGCTCGCGAGCGAGGGCGGCGTGGCCGCCGGTGGCACGCGGCCGTTTGGCTTCGAGGCTGACTTCGTCACGGTGCGGGAGGCCGAAGCCGAGGTCATCCGCGAGCTCGCCGAGCGCCTGATCGCCGGCGAGACGGCTGCGGTCGCTCTGTAAGGACCTGAACGAGCGCGGCATCACCACACCAACCGGTCGCCCATGGAGCCCCACACCCCTGCGCCGGATGCTCCGCTCTGCGCGCATCAGCGGCCAGCGCGAGCACCACGGCGAGGTCGTGGCGGACGCTCGGTGGCCAGCGATCATCCCACCTCAGCAGACGCGTCGCATCCGGACACTCCTCGACGATCCTGCGAGGCGCGCCGCGCGCCCCGCCCGCACCTACCTTCTGCGGGGGCTTCTGCGCTGCGCCGTCTGCGGGGCGCCGCTCGTCGCCCGCCCACGGGGCGACGGCCAGCGGCGCTACATCTGCCCGCACGGTCCCGGCCTCCCGGGCAAGGGCTGCGTGTACGCGCTCGCGGAGCCCTTGGAGGAGTTCGTGGTCGAGGCCGTGCTGTGGCAGCTCGACTCCCCTGAGCTCGCCGAGGCGATCCGAGGGAATGGTCACCAGCAAGCCACCGATTGGGACCGTCAGATCGACGGGGCAGAGACCAAGCTCGACGAGCTCGCTGGCGCTTACGCCGACGGCGCGATCGGCATGCGCGAATGGCTGGTCGCTCGCGAGCCGATACAGCAACAGCTGGACTCGGCACGGCGCCGAAGCGCGCAGAACGGCCACGTGACGGTCCTCGCCGAGTACGTCGGGCGCTCCGGAATGCTTCACAGGCGCTGGCCCGGGCTCGGCTTCGACCGCCAACGTGCCATCCTCGCAGCGGTGCTTGCCGAGGTGCGCGTGCGACCCGGCAAGCGCGGTTTCAACCGGTTTGACCCCAGCCGGTTCGAGCTAGTGTGGCGCCATTAGGCGCCTGGCCGCCGGAACGCACGATCTCAGCGACCCGCTGGAGGAGAGCCGGATCTGTCACCCGCGGAGGCAGGCCCTGCTCGCGTCTTGAGCTCTCGGCGGCTTCACGGGCCATGCGCTGAATGGCAGTCAGCGACTGAAGCTCGCTGGCGGTCACGCACTAAAGCTAGTGATCGCGACTGGCAAGTCTGTGCCATCTCTGGAAAACCATCGGGCGCGTCTCGCACCCTCGTGCCGCTGGGCGCCCGCCTTTCGCATGGGCCACCACGATTGGACGGCACGACTGCTCTTGGGGCTAACGCGAGCGTCCTGGGCGCCGTGGCGGGATCCTCATACAGTCGCGGGAGAGGGCCATGATCTGCTGACCGAAGATTGTCCGGAAGGAGCCGGGCGCGGCAGCGGCGTGGGCGTTGACGTGGTGGCTGCTTCGTTTGAGTAGGGGCAGTTTCGTCGCGGTTGGCGACCGTGCCTCTCCGCCAACAGGTGCTGCAAGCACGGTCGCCTTGGGCTAGCGTCCCCGCTGGACCCTGATGCTCGCATAGGGCGACGATGGCGGCTGCCGTCCAGATGACCGAGGTGATCGCGGAGGAGAGCTTGGCGCTGCGCGTTCTCGAGCAAGGTTCCTCCGCCTGCTCGGGGCAGGCCGCGTGCGCTGCGCAGACCGGGTCTGGGTGACCGTAGCCGGCTCGGGGGTTGCCGTTACCGGTGGAGGATCGGCACGAGGTGTAATCGGAGGCGGCGTGCCGGCCACTATCAACTTACAGAACGGCCAATAGGCACCGAAGACCACGGAGCGGCGTGACGGACAAGGAATCCCGGATACGGTTCGAGGCCGCGTTTCGCGACCACTTCGACGATGTGCTGGCCTACGCGCTGTCGCGCGCTGGCACGGAGGTGGCGCGGGATGCGGCCGCGGCCACGTTCCTTGTCGCGTGGCGGCGGCGGGAGGAGCTGCCCGAGCAGCCGCGTGGATGGCTTTTGGGGGTGTGCCGCCGGACGCTCGCGGACGAGCGGCGGGCCGCCGGGCGCTACGCGTCGCTGATCCGCAAGCTCGCGTCGCAACGCGAGAGCTTCGAGCCGCAGCCGGATCGAGGCGAGGACCGCGAGGTGCAAGACGCGGTGTTGAGCGCGCTCGCGACGCTGCGCCCGGCAGACCAGGAGCTACTACGGCTGGTCGCCTGGGAGGGCTTGACCAACACCGAGATCGCTGTCGTGCTGGGTTGCTCGAGACTGGCCGTCGGCGTCCGTCTGCATCGAGCGCGCCAACGGTTGCGAGCCGCTCTGGCCACTCTCGGAGAGCCCGGGCTAGGGCCACGTCCACCCGGCCCGAGCGAAACCCCGATGGCAGTGCAATACCCGATCAACCTGGAGAACCGATGACCCGACTTGCCCCTGAACTCGAGCGGCTCCAAGTAGCGCGTCCACGAGCCGCCCGTAACACCCGCACGATGGTCGATAACCAGGAGCGCGAGGCGCTGCTGGCTGCGATCACCGCCGACCAGCACCATGAACGCCCGGCCCCAGACGCCGATCACCGCCGCCGCCGGCTCGGGCGACGAACGGCCACGCAAAGGGGGGCGCGGCCTGGCGTGCTCGCCGGCTCCACCCTCGGTCTGGCAGGGATAGGAACCGCGCTGGCGCTCGTGCTCGGCGTGACGACCACCTCGCCGGCGTTCGCGGTGACCCGCAACCATGACGGCACGGTCACGATCTCGATCCGGCGCTACAGCGGCATCGCTGGTGCGAACGCGCGGCTGCACCAGCTCGGGATCAGGGCGACTGTGACGCAGCAGACGCCCGGCGGATGTCAGCCCACGGTCTCGATTCCCATGGGTGGGCGGGGAGCCCCGGGGTCGGCGGCGAAGACCGCGAGAGCTCACTGGAGGATCGATCCGAGCAAGGTCCCCGCGGGCCATCAGCTGGTACTCACACCGCCCCCCACGCCGTCCCCCGCCGGCAACAGCGGCAACAGCCGCTCGGAGGGTCAGGTCTGGAGCTGCGGCTCGGAGGGCCCGGGGTCCGGAAACCCGCCCCCTGCGCCCCCAGGGGGCAACAGCGGCAACAGCTGACCCTCGGCAGGCATCAACCGAACACAAGACCGTCAACCGAACAGAAGGAGGGCACTGTGAAGCATTACCAGACGGCCGTACGCTGGCCTGCCGTGGCGTCCGGGCTAGGCGTCGCCGCTGCACTCGCCGTCGCGTGCACCGCCGTCGGCGGGGCGGCTGGGGCGCCCGGCGCGCGGCTGGCGGGCGGCACCCCACCTCCGTGTCGGGCTCCCCATGGTCGGCAGGCCGGGCCCGCCACGAAGCCGACGACGGTCACCACGATCGGGCAGGCCTACTTTTGCATCTTCAAGCACTATTACGCCGGGCCGCTGCTGGACGACCGGGTGATGCTGCGGGGGGCGTTCGCCGGGCTGACCCAGCAACTTGACCGACGCCGGCTGGACCAGCCGGACGCCACGATGCCCGCGCTGACCGGGCACCGCGCCCGCGACTGGGACGCGTTCGCCGAGGTGTACCGCCGCATCATCGGCAGCATCCCCGAGGGGCTGCGGCAGCAGGTCGCCGTCGCCACGATGACCGGCATGATCGCCACCCTGCACGACAGCCACGACGGCTGGATCTACCCGCCACCGCAGCTGCCGCCTGGCGAGAACTACGGGCTGGGGATCACCGCCTCGCCCAGCGCGGATCTGGCGCAAGGCCTCCTACCCGGGGGGCAGGCCGCCCCGGGGGAGGCGCTGCCACCGCTGTTCGTCACCTCCGTTGACCCCCGCTCCCCGGCAGCCAAGCACGGGGTGCGGCCCGGTGACATCATCACCGCGGTCGACGGGGCGCCGCCATTCATCGGCGGGATGGTGATCCCCGGCGTGGTCAGCCTGGTCAACCAGTTCTACCCCCAGCATCAGCGGGTGCGGATCAGCTTACGCTGGCCGGTCACCGGCGCTGTTCGCACGATCACGATCACCCCGGCCGCGTACCGGGCAACTCCGCCGCGGGACGTGACCGACAGGCTGCTGCGCGGCCACATCGCCTACGTGGCGATGTCATCGTTTAACTCCGGCACGGGCAGCGAGGTCCTGGACGCGATCCGGCGCCTGGCGAAGACGGCGAAGCTGCGCGGGGTCATCCTGGATCTGCGCGGCAACGACGGCGGCTCATCCCTTGAGGTGGCCAGACTGCTCGGCGCGTTCGAGCACGGCAGGGCCTTGAGCTACGACTGCACCATCACCGACAGGTGCACCGCTAACTACCCCGATAGCAAGACGCCGCTGCTGCACCTGCCCCTGGCCGTGCTCACCGACCGCAACTGCGAATCGGCCTGCGACGAGTTCGCCGGCGCGATCAAGGACCTGCACCTGGGCATCCTGATCGGCACCCGCACCGGCGGCATCGCATCCGGCCACCCACAGGTTTACCTGCTGGACGACGGCAGCGCGCTCTTCCTGTCCGCCAGGTATTTCGTCAGCGCCGACCACGAGATCATCAACGGGATCGGCGTCGCACCCGACTACTACCTCCCCTACACCGCCAAGGACCTGGCCACCGGGAACGACCCCGACATCACCAAAGCCCTCGCCCTGCTCGGCAGCTAACTGGCGGAGGCTGGCTTGTGAACCGGCCAAGGCGAAGGAGCGCTCCCGGACACGCGAAAGCTGGCCTCGCAACACCCGCTAGGCCGCGGCGAGCTGCTCGGCTGTCAATCGATGACCGGCGTCTCCTTGGCCGAAGTGGCGATGTGAGCCGGTGGGAGGAGCCTCCCCGATATGAGTCTGGCTTTCGCGTTCATGTCTTAGCAGCATGCGCTGCCTGTCCGCGGGCGCTCGGCGACGGCTGTGGCGCTTTGACGGTGCCGCGGCGGTAGCCGCAAATAGCCGTAAACCGCGCAACCGCTGATTCCCGGTAGCCGACGTCGCGCGCGTTCGCGGTTCCGGCCCCCCGCTAAAAGGCGCGGACCGGACTGCGCGAACCGTAGCGCCGTCGGAGACCGTCGCATCGGCATCCGACAGCCATCGCTGCACCCGTTGACGAGCCGGCTCTCGCCGGCGTGCTAGCTCATAGCGCCGCCGTGGCAAGCACCGGGGACGCACGAAACACCAGGCAGCGGTCAACCCGAACGGCTCGCGAGGGACTGCTCCTTGCGCCCAAAAGCGATCGCAGGGTCTGGCGCAAGCGAGCGCGGCGCGCGCGTGCCGAGAGCGAGCGCTGACCAGATGCAATCGAGGGCACTTTTGGCCGCCGAGATCCCGGTATGAGGCAGCTACACCCGAAGCTGTCCGTGAGTCGCCGCATCTCCCGCGTGGGAGCGAGCCGCCAGGCTAGCTCCCAGAGCGGTGTCCGGCCGGAGGCCGGACTCAGGGCGAGGATGTTCGGGCGCGGTGTCTCGCGCGGTCCGCCGCGTCACTGGCCGAGCGCCAGCGAGGCAGTGACGCGGCGAGAAAAGCCCGACGCCGCTTGGCGGCGGCGGGCTTTGTCAAACGTTTGCGACAAGCTGACGGGCAGCTATGGACGGGCTCTGGGCCGGGCGCTACGGTCACTGGCGTATCGATGTCCGTCGCATGCCCTGACCTTCTACCGGCGCGATCTGATCACGCGTACGAGGCCCATGATCTCACGGGCTCCGGGGCAATCCTCGAGCTCGGCTCGGGAGACCCACGCGTGATGCGATGCGCGCCGACCCTTGGTGCGCTCCGGCCTTCGGCAGCTCTCGGGTCGCTGCCTTTGGCCGTGTGCGAGTCGACCCCCACCAGTGCCACGACTGTCTCCCCTGCGAGGAGCGGCGTGACGCCTCAAGACAAGTGCGAGGAACTTCGATCCGAGAGGCCTTCGCCATCATGAGCTCTTGCGCATGACGGATCGAGCGCCGGCATCCCCCGGCCGGGCTCGATGGCACGAACACTGACCGCGATGGGGAGAGAATCGAATACCAGCATCACGCCCTGCTCGCCCGGGACCTCCTCGATCGTGACGCCGGACGGCGGTGCCGTCAATGTCGCCTCCGGCTCCCTTCCCCTCGCTTCGCTCGGTGACAGCGCCGCCGTCCGGCGTCTCTTCACTATGAGGTCCAGGCGCGGCTTGAGAACGAGGCCTCAACGTTTCGCCCTCACTCTCCACACTGGAGATTGAGCAAACGGCAGTCGCGCAGAACGCTGCAACGGATCCAATCCGCGTGACGAGGGCGGCGATGCGTCCTTCGCTATCGATCTAGTCGCGTGCCTCCCCCAAGCTCGCCGTCAAGTCCAACCACCCCCTGCCCCGGACCTTCACCCGAACGAAGCGCCGGGCGCGGTCGCTGTCACCGAGCGAAGCGAAGGGAAGGGAGTCGAAGGCGACCTTGACCGCGACCGCGCCCGGCGCCACCATAAACCAGGCCCGGGGCAGGCGGCGCTGAGAACCGATCTGCGGCACCTGAACCCCGGGGTCTTATGCGTTTTGTTGTTGAGACCTCGCTTTACCAGCTACAGTATTGGTAAAGCTATGAGCAAGGTTTCGAGCAAGCGTCAGGTGACGATTCCGGTTCGGATTCTGCACGAAGCAGGTCTGGATGCCGGCGACGAAGTCGTGATCCGAGCCGTTGCTCCCGGTCGGATCGAGCTTGAGCGCGCGGACGATCTGATCGAGCGCTACGCGGGTTCGCTGCCGGCCGGCACTTACCCGGCTGGATATCTTGAGCGGCTCCGCGGAGAGTGGCGGCAGTAGCCCTCGACGCCGACGTGCTGATCGCGTTCCTTGACCCTGGGGACGCCCAGCACGAGCGGGCGGTTGAAGAGATTCGCGCCAAGATGGCCGCTGGTGAGCGGCTGCTCGTGGGTGCGAGTGTCTACGCCGAGGTCATGGTTCGCCCGCTTGAGCGCGGCAGTGGCGAGAAGGTCGACGAGTTTCTCGCCACTGCCAACGTCACCGTGGTCGACCTCGACCGAGCGCTGGCGCGGGGCGCAGCGCAGCTGCGGGCCCGGCACCGCGCGCTGCGCCTCGGCGACGCGCTGTCCCTTGCCACCGCGCTCTCCTCAGGCGCGGAGCTCCTCAGCTTCGACCAGCGGCTGCGTCGCATCGCCGAGCGCGAACGACTTCACGAATAACCACATCAGGAGACGTCCTCTCGATCCAACAGCGACGGTTGCTCCAGGGTCCCGACCGCGTTGGTGGATAAGCTCAATCGAGCCCGATGTCCGTGGGTGTCTATTTGGACACTCGGGTGGGCGAGCGTCGCCTCCCCCGGCCGCGGCGGCGAGCCACCACCGACAAGGCCCGCGGGTGAGATGGTGTGGTGGGGGCTGCGGAACGGCCGCGCGGCGAGAAGACCGTCGGCATGGAGACCGGCGACGCTGTGGATCCTGGTCACCTCGAGCGCCTCCGCGCGGGTCATCTCGGGCAGGATCGAAGGCAGTCTGCGCGCCAGCATCGTCTTGCCGGTGCCCGGCGGTCCCTCGAGCAGCAGGTTGTGGCCTCCAGCAGCCGCGATCTGAATGGCCAGCACCCCCGTCGCCTGACCCCGGATGTCGGTTAGGTCTGGACCGGCGGCCGGGGGGTCTCCGCGCGGCGCCGGGGGCGGCAGCGGCTGCGGCTCCGCGCCCTTGACGATCCTCACCGCCTCGGACAGGCTGTCCACGCCAGCGATACGGAGGCCCTCGACTAGAGCCGCCTCGCGAGCCCGGGCGCGGGGCACTATCAGCTGGCGAATACCGGCCTGGCGGGCGCCCTCGGCGACCGCCAGCGCCCCAGGCGAGTCGCGCAGCTCGCCGGTCAGCGAGAGCTCACCGAAGACCGCGTAGGAGCGGATTGGCCCAGCGGGGACCTCCCCGCTGGCGGCGAGCACGGCGAGGGCCAGCGCGGCGTCGAACCCGGGGCCGACCTTGCGCAGGAACGCCGGCGCGAGGTTGGCGGTGATACGGGTCTGCGGGAACTTGAAACCCGAGTTCTCGATCGCCGAATGGACGCGCTCGCGTGACTCGCGCACGGCCACGTCGCCGAGGCCCACGATGGTGAAGGCGGGGAGACCCGAACGGATGTCGACCTCGACCCAGACCTGTCGCGGATCGACGCCGTCGATCGCAAACGTGCACACGCGCGCCAGCATCCGCACAAAGCTATGAACTAAGCGCGCACGCGTGGGTGACGTGGGGTGGAAAGTCTGTGACCACCCGGGCTCCCAGCCGGCACAGGATTGTCACAGCGGGTATCCCACCCGTCACGCGTTCCGGCGTACGTTCGATGGATGGACCGGCGCGCCCTTGGACGGCTCGGGGAGCAGCTGGCGGCAGACCACCTAGTGCGCCGCGGCTTCGGGATTCTGCAGCGCAACTACCGGACCCGCTTCGGAGAGATCGACATCGTCGCCTTCGACGGGCGCACGCTCGTCTTCTGCGAGGTCAAGTCGCGACGCTCCCCTCCCGCGGACCGTCCTGTGGGGCCATCGCACAGCGTGCCCTTTGACTCCCTGCATCCGCGCAAGCGCGCCCAGGTGCGCCGGATGGCCGCGAGCTGGATGAGCGAGCGCTTCAGGCGCCCCTACGCCCCGGCGGTCCGCTTCGATGCGATCGGTGTGACGGTAGACGGTCGCGGCGAGTTACTGCGATTGGACCACCTCGAAGGCGCCTTCTAGGCCTCGGTGGACACCGGCTCCGCCATTCGCAGACGCGCCCGCGGGACACCGAGAAAGGCTACGCCAGCTTCATCTGCTGGTAGGCGATCGACTGAAAGGAAAGGCGGTGCAGTGGGGAAACGCCCAGGCGCTCGATCGCCTCGCGGTGCTCGGGCGTCGAGTAGCCAACGTGCTCGGCGAAGTTGAAGCCCGGATGGGCGTCGTCTGCACGGCGCATGTAACGGTCCCTGGTCTCCTTGGCGATCACGGACGCGGCGGCAATCGCGGCACTACGGCCGTCGCCACCGACCACCGCGTGGTGACCCGGAGCGCCCAGCGAAAAGCCGTCGCTGAGGCAGATGCAGCCGTCGCACCACACCTGGCGCAGCGCGTCGCGGAGGGCTGCGAGGTTGGTCACGTGCAGGCCGCGCGCATCGATCCCGGGCGCGCACCGCGAGACGATCGCGACTCGGGCGGCGATGCGCAGGATCACGCCCACCAGCTCCGCGCGCGATTCGGGCGTGTGCTGCTTGGAGTCGTTGAGTGCGCCCAGCGCGCGCACGTCGGCGGGACGCAAGCGCTCGAGGTCGAACAGCACCGCCGCGGCCACCAGCGGCCCGGCGAGCGAGCCGCGGCCGGCCTCGTCGGCGCCTGCCACGAACCTGACGCCGAGCCCGCGGTCGAAGCCGAACAGGCGCCGGCCCGTGCGACGTTGCTTGCCCCTCGCAGCCGCTCTGGCGCGGGGGGCGTCGCGTTCCGGGCTGCTAGAGGAACCCGATTCGGTCTGGTGGCCAGTAGGTGAAGAAAGCAATGCCGATCATCCAGCTCGACGGGACCGGTCCCCAGTAGCGGCTGTCGTCCGAGTCACCACGGTTGTCGCCCATCATGAAGTACTCGCCGGGCGGAACGGTGATCGGCGACGGAAGACTGCACTCGTCGTTGCCCGCGCAGCCCGAGAAGGTGGCACCGTAATTGCTCTCGCGGTGGCCGTTGCGGATCACGTGGCCGTTCACGATCGAGATCCGATCGCCGGGGAGCCCCACCACACGCTTGATGTACGTATCGGTCGACTCGTGCGGCACCGACTTTCCGCATGGTTGTGAGTGGCCCGGTCCCTGATTGGGGTTGGCGCACGTGTTGCTGGCCGGATCTGCCCCCGTGGGCGGGTGGAACACGACGACGTCGCCGAGGCTGGGATTGCCGGCCAGGCGGTTGGTCAGGATTCGCTGCCCGATCGTCAGCGTGGGCTCCATCGAACCGCTGGGGATGCGGTAGGGCTTGACGATGAAGGCCTGCACGAGCAGGGCAATGCCGATCGCGATGGCGACCGTGAAGACGAGCTCGATCAGCGACTTGAGGCCGGATCGCGAAGCAGTTCGGGCACGGCCGGGCATGGTCAACTACATGAAGCCGATGCGGTCGGGGGGCCAGTAGGTGAAGAACACCTTGCCGATGATCCATGAGGAGCGGACGGGGCCCCAGAAGCGGCTGTCATCTGATTCGCCACGGTTGTCCCCCATCATGAAGTACTCGCGACGGGGGATCGTGATCGTGCCCGAGAAGTTGCAAATGGCCTGAGACCCGCAGGACCTGATGTAGGCGTCGTGTTCCCGGACGCCGTTGCGGATCACATGCCCGCCGCGGATCGAGATCCGGTCACCCGGAAGGCCGACCACGCGCTTTACAAATGTCAGCGAGGAGGGATGCCGCCCGGCGAGGTCGCACGCGCGAGCGCCAGGCTGACCCGCGCTGTCCTCGCCCTGCACTTGGTTCGCGCAGCCTTGGGCGTATCCGGCCGGAGGGTGAAACACCACGATCTCCCCTATATGCAGGTTTTGCGAGCCGGCGCCGACGCGATTGACAAGGATGCGTTGGCCGATCGCGAGCGTCGGCTCCATCGACGCGCTGGGGATGCGGTAGGGCTTGACGAGAAAAGCCTCCACCACGAAGGCGAGGCCCACGGCGGCCGCCACGATCAGCACCAACTCGACCGCGACGGAGGCCGGCGACCGCCTTGTCCGGCTCACTCCCCTGCTTCGTCTGAGTCCTCGGCACCGTCGGACGAGCCTTGCTCGTCCTGCTCGGCACCGTCACGAAGACCTTCTGACGCGGCCGCGGGGGCTGCCGCTTCGCCCTCGCCTTCGGGTGCGACGGCCTCGCCCTCTTCCGCAGGGGGCGCCTCAGCCGCCGGGGCTGGGGCCGCGGGCGACTCCTCGGCCGCCGGAGCCTCAACCTCGGCGGCGGGCGACTCCTCGGCCGCCGGAGCCTCAACCTCAGCCGCCTCCTCGGCGCCTGTCCCATCGGCCCCAGGCGGCGGCTCGGTGTACAGAAGCTCGCGCTCCACCACCTCTTCGGGGCCGGTCGAGCGCCGTTCGCGGACGCGAGCGCGCTTGCCGACGCGCTCGCGCAGGTAATACAGCTTTGCGCGCCGGACGTCGCCTCTGGCGGCCACCTCGATCCGCTCGATCTTGGGGGAGTGCACCGGGAACGTGCGCTCGACGCCGACGCCGAACGACTGCTTTCGGACGGTGAAGGTCTCCCTGACGCCGTGGCCCTGGCGCTTGATCACCACGCCTTCGAACACCTGCGTGCGCCGGCGCGTGCCCTCGATCACCTGGAAATGCACGCGCAGGCGATCGCCCGAGTCGAACCTCGGGACGCGGCGCAACTGGGCGCGCTCAAGGGTGTCAATGACGGTGCTCATGGAAAGCGGGAAGACCGCCGGCAGGAGGCGGGAAAGCTTCGGGTGCGGTGTCCCGACCGCGCGGGCGCCTATGGTAGCGGACCGTTCGCCGCGGCTATCCGCTCTCCTGCGCCCGCGAGCGGCTCTGGGCGAGGCGCCATTCTTGGATGCGGGCGTGGTGGCCAGAGAGCAGGATGTCCGGCACGCGCCAGCCGCGGTACTCGGCGGGACGGGTGTAGTGGGGGTATTCGGGCGCGCCCTGGAGAGCGGCCGAAAACGATTCCTCCACCGGCGAGGATGCATCCCCCAGCGCTCCCGGTAGCTTGCGCACCAGCGCGTCGAGTACGACCATCGCTGCGAGCTCGCCCCCGGCCAACACGTAGCGGCCGATCGAAAGGCAACCGCTCACGAAGTGCTCGATCACGCGCTCGTCGAAGCCCTCGTAGCGGCCGCACAACAGCGTGAGTGCGGGCTCGGCGGCGAGCTCGGCGACGAGAGCTTCGTCCAGCAGCCGCCCGGACGGCGTCAGCGCCAGCACACGCCGTCGCGCCGGCAGCTCCACCGGGTCGATGTCATAACGGGCCCGGAGGGCGGCTTCGACCACGTCCACGCGCAGGACCATGCCCGCGCCCCCCCCGAATGGCGTGTCATCCACCTGCCCGGCGCGCAACGGCGTGTGGTCGCGGTAGTTGACGAAGCTGAGCTCATGACCGTGCGCCCGAGCAGCGAGGACGTGGTGCTGGCGACCGAACCACGCGAACGCGTCCGGGAACAGCGTAAAAACATCGATCTCCGCGGCTACCCCTCCCCCAGGAACCGCAGATCGATCTCGATCTCACCGCGCTCGATGTCGACGCGTGGGACCGCGTCGCGCACGAGCGGCACGAGCAGCTCGCCGCCGCCCGCGCGCTCGACCGCCAAGGCCTCGCACGAGGGGAACGACTCGAGCCGGCGCACCCGGCCAAAGGGTCCAGCCGGCGTCAGCACCTGGAGGCCCTGCAGCTCGTCCGCCCACCACTCGTCCTCCGGCAGCGCCGGCGCCGCCTCCTGGGGGCACAGCAGCTCTTCGCCGCGGTGGGCTTCGGCGGCGGCCCGCCCCTCGACCTGTGCAAGTCGCACGATGGGGCGCGTCTCGGTTCCCGCCCGGCGCACGATCTCGCGCTCGACGCCGCGCGCATAGACCGTCTGCCCGGCTACGAGCAGCTGCGGGCGGGCCTCGATTACGTGGAAGCTGCCGTCAAGTCCGTGCGGTCGCCCGACCCGGCCGGCTCGGAGCCATCTCATGCAGCGTCGACGATGTCCACGAACACGCGGCGTCCGCGGCGAGTGGCGGCGAATTTCACCACCGCGCGCAGAGCGGCCGCGGTGCGGCCCCCTCTGCCGATCACTTTCCCGTAGTCGTCGTCGGCGACAGAGACCTCGAGCAGCAAGGAGCCATCGTTCTCCTGTACCTCCCTCACGCGGACCGCCTCCGGACGTTCCACGAGTCCCCGGGCCAGATGCTCGAGCAGCTCCCTCATCGCCTTCGAGGCCTCTGCTAGAGGAGTCCCTGGGTGTGCAGGAGCTTGCGGACGGTGCCGCTGGGCTGTGCGCCGCGCGCCAGCCAGTCGCGTACCCGCTCCTCGTCCAGGGCGACCGTGGAGGGGTTCGTCTGCGGGTTGTAGTGGCCCACGGTCTCGATCACGCGACCGTCGCGTTTTGCGTGCTGGTCGGCGACCACCACCCGCCAGATGGGGTTTTTGCGGTTACCGACGCGGGTCAATCTGAGTCTTACTGCCATGCGCTCGGGTGAGGTTAGCGGGCGCGGCGGGTCGGCGCCGGCGGAGCGCCTCCGCCCATCAGCGACCCGAGATCGGGCATGCGCCCGGACGCGACCTGGCGCATGACCTTGCGCATCTGCTCGAACTGCTTGATCAGCGCCTTCACCGCCTGAACGTTGGTGCCCGAGCCGCGCGCGATCCGCAGCCGCCGCGAGCCATTGATGAGCTCGGGGCGCCGCCGCTCCGCGGGCGTCATCGAGAGGATGATCGCCTGAATGCGGTCGAACTCTCGCTCGTCGACGCGAACGTTGCGGAGCTCCTTGTCGACGCCGGGGATCATCCCCAGCAGCGATTGAAGCGGTCCCAGCCGCCGCACCTGGCGCAGTTGGTCGAGGAAGTCGTCGAGCCCGAACTGCTGCTTGCGGAGCTTGCGCTCGAGGTCGGCCGCCTGCTCCTCGTCGTAGGCGTCCTGGGCCTTCTCGATCAGCGTCATCACGTCGCCCATGCCGAGGATGCGCTGCGCCATGCGATCGGGGTGGAAGCGCTCGAACTGGTCGAGCTTCTCGCCGGTCGAGGCGAACAGGATCGGCTTGCCGGTGATCGCCTTGACCGATAGGGCCGCACCCCCACGTGCGTCACCGTCGAGCTTGGTCATGACCACGCCGTCGAAGCCGACGGCGTCGCCGAACTGCTCCGCCACGGCGACAGCGTCCTGGCCCGTCATCGCGTCCACCACCAGCAGCACGACGTGCGGGTTGGTCTGCTTCTTGATGCGCTGCAGCTCATCCATCAGCTCGGTATCGATGTGCAGCCGCCCGCTGGTGTCGATGATCAGCACATCCTTGCCCTCGGTGGTGGCTCGCTCCCGGGCCCAGGAGGCGATCTCCACCGGGTCCCGTCCCGTGCCCTGCTCATAGACCTCGGCCCCCGCCTGCCGGCCGACCTTGATCAGCTGCTCGACGGCCGCCGGACGCTGCACGTCGCACGCGGCGACCGCCACCGACGCGGAGTGCTGCTCACGCAGGTAGCGGGCGAGCTTGGCGGTGGCGGTGGTCTTGCCCGAGCCCTGGAGGCCCGCCATCACCACGACCGTCGGCGGCCGCGGCGAGAAGCTGAGGTCGCGGCCCGCCCCGCCCATCAACTCGGTCAGCTGGTCCGAGACGATCTTCACGACCTGCTGGCCGGGATTGAGCTGCCCGACCACGTCAGCGCCCATGGCGCGCTCCCTGACCGCGGAGGTGAAGTCCCGCACGACCTTGAAGTTGACGTCAGCCTCCAGCAGTGCGAGGCGGATCTCCCGCATGGCAGCGGCGACGTCGGACTCGGTCAGGGTGCCGCGGCCGCGTACGTCGGAGAGCGCGGCCTGAAGCTTGTCGGAAAGTGTCTCGAACACCCTGCGGTGAGGCTAGCGCCGGATCTATGCGGCGATCAGCGCCCGCGCGAACTCGGCCGGCTCGAAGGGGCGCAGGTCCTCGAGCTGCTCCCCCACGCCGATCAGCTTCACGGGAATCCCAAGCTCCTGCGCGATCGCCAGCGCGATCCCTCCCTTGGCGGTCCCATCGAGCTTCGTCAGCACGAGCCCGCTCACCGGGACGGCTTCCGAGAACAGACGCGCCTGGCGCAAGCCGTTCTGACCGGTGGTTGCGTCGACCGTGAGCAGCGTCTCATGGGGCGCCTCGGGAATCTGCTTGGAGAGCACGCGGCTCACCTTGGCCAGCTCGGCCATGAGGTCGTGCTGGGTGTGGAGCCTGCCGGCGGTGTCGATCAGCACCACGTCCGCGCCGTCGCGCCGGGCGCGCTCAACTGCGTCGTAGGCGACCGCGCCGGGGTCCGCGCCGGGATGGCGGCTCACAAAGCCGGCACCGGCACGCTCCGCCCAGATCTCGAGCTGCTCGATCCCGGCGGCGCGGAAGGTGTCGGCCGCCGCCACCACCACCGAGAGGCCTAGCTGCTGCGACAGATGCCAGGCGAGCTTGCCGACCGTGGTCGTCTTGCCGGTGCCGTTCACGCCCGCCATCAGGATCACCGTGGGCTTGGCGCGCACGTCGATCCGGTCCTCGCCCGTTTTGGCCGTGTCCGCGAGCAGCTCGACGAGGCGCTCGCTCAGCTGGCCGCCGCCGGTCAGGCTGCCCGCGCTCGCCTCGCGCTCGAGCTCGCTCACGACCTGAGCGGTGGTGCGCGCCCCCACGTCGGCGTAGATCAGTGCCTCCTCGAGCCGCTCCCAGGTCTCCTCGTTGGGATCCTCGAACAGCGTCGCCTGTACTTCGACGGTGAGCGCTTGCCGGGTCTTGCGCAGGTTTTCGCGCAGCCGGCGGAAGCGCCCACCGCGGCGCTCGCGCTCTTCCTCGCTATCGCCTGCTTCCAGCCGCTGAGCTGCGTGCCCGTCGACGATGAAGAGATCGCTCCATTCCCTGGCCATGGCTAGCGGCGGAAGGTAACAGCGCGGCGACCGGGCTGGTCCATCCACGCGCCGATAGGCTTGCGCCTCGGTGGACGGAACCGCGAACTCCCTGGCGGGCGCCCGACATCTCCAGTTTCCGGCGCTGGAGGAACTCTGTTATCTCAACACCGCCTCGATCGGGCTGATGCCGCTTTCGGCGCAGTTCGCCGCCGAGGAGTTCGGCCGCAAGCTGGGCGTCTACGGCACGACCTGGTTCGACGAACCCACTGAGGTGGGCGCGTTGGAAGCGGCACGTCGCGCGGCGGCGGCGATGCTGAACGCGTCACCGGAGCAGGTGGCCGTGACCACGAGCATGACCGAGGCGATGTCTCAGATCGCCTGGTCGCTGCAACCGTCCTCCGGGACCAACATCGTGTCCGTGGATTTCGAATTCCCGAGCGTTTCGTACCCGTGGATGCGCGTCGCCTGCGCGACCGGTGCTCAGGTGCGGCTCGTGCGGGCAAGCGAGCACCCCAAGCAGCTCTCGCTCGAGGCTGTGGCCGAGCTCGTGGACGACACGACGGAGGTGATTTGCGTGAGCCAGGTGCAGTACTCGACCGGCTATCGCTTCTCGCTCAGCGAGCTGGCCGATCTGGCCGAGCGCCACGACGCGTGGCTGATCGTCGATGCGACGCAGTCAATGGGGGCGGTGCCGATCGACGTCGCGAACGGTCGCATCGACGCCATCGTGTGCGGGGGCTACAAGTGGTTGTGCGGCCCGTTTGGCGCCGCCATCTGTTACATCGGCCCCCGGTTGTGGGACAGGCTCGATCCGCCGTTCGTGGGCTGGAAGAGTGCGCAGGACCCCTACACCATGGACGCCTCGAGCCTCCACCTGGCGGGCTCGCCCGTGCGGCGGCTCGAGTACTCGACCATGGCCTACGGCGCGGGTGTGGCGCTCGCCAGCGCGATCGAGTATGTGCAGGGGATCGGGGTTGAGGCGATCCACGCGCATGACCTGCGCTTGGGCGCCGCGCTGCACGAGGGTCTCGAGGAGCTTGGTGCGCAGGTCCTTTCCCCGCGCGACGATGCTCACCGCACCGGCATCGTCAGCGCTCGCTTTCCGGGCCTCGACGGCGAGGAGGTCGCGGGCTGGATAACCCGCTCGGGGGTGATCGTCTCGCCGCGGCTGTGCTCGACGCGGCTCGCGGCGCACTTCTTCAACACCGAGCAGGACGTCGCGCTGGCGCTGCGCACGATCAAGGCGGTGTTGCGGGAGCGCGGGCCGGTGTCCCCGGAGCGCCCACGCGCAGCCGCTGCGAGGTGAGGGCTGTCGGAACTCGTCCGGCGGTGCGAGTGCTTCGCCGCAACGATGTGGTCGCCTGCCTCGCTCCCGCGCAGGTGATCGAAGCCGTGCGCTCCGCTCTGATCGCGGTGGCTCACGGCCGGGTCCAGGCGCCCGCGCCGATGTCATTTGCGTTCTCCGAGGCCCGCGGAGAGGCTCATGTCAAGGGCGCTCAGCTCGATTCAAGCGGCGACTGGGCAGTCAAGGTCGCCACCGGCTTCTATGGGAATCCTTCTCTCGGCTTGCCGGTGTCCTCTGGGTTGAGCCTGGTGTCGAGCGCGCAGACGGGGCTGGTGCACACGATCGTCGTTGACGGCGGCCACCTGACCGACGTCCGCACCGGCGCCGCCGGCGCGCTCGCCGCGGCCGCGCTCACACCGCCGAGAATCGGCCGCGTTGGCATGGTGGGAACAGGGATGCAGGCCCGCATGCAGCTCGAGTACCTCCTGCAGTTGCGGCAGGTTGACGAGCTCATCGTCTTCGGCCGCGATCGCTCGCGGACCTGCGCCTATGCCGCCGAGATGCACGATCGGTTCGGCCTCCGTGTCGAGACCGCAGCCGATGCGCGCGAGGCCGTCAACGACGCGGACCTGGTGATCACAGTCACGCCGTCGGAGCGGCCGGTGGTTCAAACCGAATGGGCGAAGGCGGGGAGCGCCTTCGTCGCGGTCGGCTCGGACATGCCGAACAAGCAGGAGCTCGACACGGCGCTGCTTGAGCGCGCGACTGTCCTGGTCGCCGACGATCCGCGTCAGGCTGCGCGCATAGGTGAGCTTCACCATGCGCCCGCGGCGGCTGCGCACGCTGGGTGGCTCGGCGACCTACTCCCCGCCGAAGGTGCAGCGGCAACGCACACTGCCGCCCCCCGCGCCGGGGTCGTTGGAGGCGTGAAGGTCGCCGATCTGACCGGGCTCGGCGCCGAGGATGCCGCGGTCGCGGCCCTGGTGGCGCGCAGGGCGGCCGAGCTCGACCTAGGTCAGCTGATCGAGCTCACCTAGCACCCCGGCGAAACGTCAGACGGCATCGCGACGGCCGGCCAGACGCGCCACTTGGCGGGCCAGACGCGTGGCTACGCCGCCTCGGCCGCCGGCAGCCGCCGGGAGATGACCTTGGAGACGCCGTCGCCGCCCATCACCACGCCGTACAGCGAGTCCGCAGCCTCCATCGTGCGCTTCTGGTGGGTGACCACGATGAACTGGGCACGGTCCGAATAGGAACGCAGCAGATCCAGGAAGCGGTCGATGTTGAGGTCGTCGAGGGCGGCCTCGACCTCGTCCAAGATGTAGAAGGGGCAAGGGCGCGCCAGGAAGACCGCGAACAGGAAGGCGAGCGCGGTCAGGGACTTCTCCCCGCCGGACAGCAGCGAGAGCCGCTGCATGCGCTTGCCCGCGGGCATGATCTCGATCTCGATCCCCTGGGGCTCGGGCTCCTCGTGCCCGGACTCGGCGGAATCTCCCGGAGCCTCGCCGTTGCCATCTTCAACCGCCTGGCCGCCGAGCGCGCCCACCGGCCCCGAGCGCTCGGACATCAATCGCAGCCGCCCCTTGCCTCCGGGGAAGAGCCGCCCCACAAGCTCGTCAAAATTTTCTGCTGCGGCGGCAAAGGTGCGCTCGAAGGACTCCTCGATCTGGCGGTCGGTGTCCTTGATCAGCTTCTCGAGCTCCCGCAGCGCGGTCTCGAGGTCCTCGCGCTGCGCCTCCAGCTCCTCGACGTGCTCGACGGCCTCGGCGTACTCCGCCGCCGCCAGCGGGTTGACCGGGCCAAGCTGGGCGCGGCGGCGGGCGAGACGCTCGATGCGGGCGGCGAGCGCCTCGCGCTCGTCGCCCGCGAGCGGGTGCTCCCGGACCTGCGGCTCGAGCTCGAGGCGCGCCGCCAGCTCGCGCAGCTCCGAGGCCGCCTCCTGCACGCGGTCTCGGGCTCGCTGCGCCGCAACCTGGGCATCCGTGAGCGCTTCGCCCGAGCGGTGCAGCTCGCTCTGGTGCCCGGCCTCCTGCTGGGCGCAGGCGCGCAGCTCGGCGGCGATCTGCTCACCCGCCTCGCGATCCTCACTCAGCTCCTGCTCGAACCGTTGGCCCTGCACGGAGATCGCCTCCGCCACCGCCTCCAGCGCCGCGAGCGCATCGCGCACCGCCGGCAGGCGCTGCTCCTCCTCGGCGAGCATCGACTCAAGGCGCGCGAGCGCGTCGCGGCGCCAGGTTCGCTCCTGCTGCAAGCGCTCGCGCATCATGCGCTGCGCCCGAAGCTCGGCCTCGAGCTGCGCCCGGCGACCGCCGTGGTCCTCGACCGCCGCCTGGCGCCGGCGCTCGATCAGTTGCTCGAGCCGGCGGACCGCCTCCCGCGCCTCGTCACGGGCCCGAAGCGCGCCCCGGTGCTCGGACAGCCCCCGCTCACGCGCGGCCTCGCGGTCCGAGAGCTCGCCGAGCGCCTGCTCGTGCGCGCCCTGCGCGCGGAGCTCCTCCTCGGCGGCGCGCTCCGTCGCACGAAGTAGCTGGTCGCGGCGGTTCCGCTGCGCGAGCACCTGCTCATCGCCCGCCGCAGGCGCCTGCCAGAGCTCGCCCCCATGCGGCGAGAAAGCGCGCCCGGAGCGAGTCACGGCGATCCCGGCGAAGCCTTCATCGAGCTGCTCGAGGCGCTCGAGCACCCAGGTGTCGTGGAGCAGGGCCCGGACCGCGGATGCGGCCTCGCTCTCGCCGCGGACCCGACCGGCGAGCGGCTCGGCGCCGGCAGCGGGAGGCGTGCCGGGCGCGCCGGCGCGTGGCACCTCGGCCGCCAGCAGCACCCGTCCGCCGGCGGCCGCGCTCTCGTCCAGCAGCCGCTGCGCGGCGCCTTGATCTGGCGCGAGCGCCGCCCGCAGGCGCCCGTCCAGCGCCGCCGCGAGCGCCAGCTCGTAGCCCTCCTCGACCTCGAGCTCGTCGGCGACCGTGGTGACGCCGCCGGCGGCCAGCTCATGGCCGCGCAGCAGGCGGTTGACGGCGTGCAGCTCAGACCCCACCCGCGCCGCCTCGAGCCGCGCCCGCTCGAGCGCCCGCACAGCTTCCGTCACCGTCGCGTGGGCGTGCTCGGCCTGCTCTTCCGCCCGCTCACGGGCGGCGAGCGCGCCCTGCGCGGCTTCTTCGCAGGCCTGTGCTGCGGACTCGGCTTGGGCGCGCTGGCCCTCGAGCTGTTCGACCTCCTGTGCGACCTCGCGCTCGCGCTCGCGCGCGGCCTGCTCGAGCGCGGCCTCGAGCGCGCTGATTCGCTGCTCGAGCTCACGCTCGGCGCTGCGGCCACGCTCGTCGGCGGCGTCGGCGCGCAGACCTTGGAGTCGGCTCCGGCCGCGGGCCAGCCGGGTCTCGCCCGCGGCGAGCGCGCTCGACAGGGCCTGCACCCGATCGCCCACGCGCTCGCCCGCGGTGCGCGCTTGAAAGCAGCGCCGGGAGAGCTCTTCGCGGCGCGCCCCGCGCGCGCTCAGCGCCTGTTCGGCGGCGCCGCGGCGCCCAGCCACCTGCTCGAGCTGCTCCTCCAGGCGCCCGCGCTGCTCGCGCAGCTCCGCGACTTGGCGCTCGGAGGCCTCCAGGGTCTCGTCGAGCGCGCGGGCGTCATCCCGGGCGAGCTCCCAGCGCGCCTCGAGCGCCTGGCGCTCGAGGCGCGCGTGCAGCTCCGCGGCCTCCGCCTGGCGCTTGAGCGGGCGCAGGCGCGCCCGCGCCTCCCGCTCCACATCGAGGGCCCGATCGAGGTTGTGCTGGGTGCGCTCGAGCTTCAGCTGCGTGCGTCGCCGCCGCTTGCGGTGCTTGCCGAGGCCCGCCGCCTCCTCCACCAGCGCACGCCGCTCGCGAGGCTTGGAGGTCACGATCGACTCCACCCGACCCTGCGAGACCACCGAGTGCATCTCCTTGCCGAGGCCCGTGTCGGAGAGCAGCTCGATCACGTCGACCAGTCGGCAGCGGGCGCCTGCCAGCCGGTACTCGCCCTCGCCGGCGCGGTCGAGCCGCCGCAGGATCGAGATCTCGGGACTGGGTAGGCCGAGCACCCCCTCGCTGTCGTCGAGAACGAGCTCCACCTCCGCGCGGGCGGCCGATTGGCGTCCCGGCGCGCCCCCGAAGATGACGTCCTGCATCGACTGGCCGCGCACGGCGACCGGCGACTGCTCGCCGAGGGCCCACAGGACCGCGTCGGTGACGTTTGATTTGCCCGACCCATTGGGCCCGACGATCACGCTCACCCCGGGCCGAAACTCGAGCACGGTGCGGTCGGGGAAGGACTTGAAGCCCTTGAGCGTGAGCGACTTCAGGTACATGAGGCTCCCGGAACCCTCACCTCAGGCTCTCCAGCGCCTCCCGGGCCGCCTCTTGCTCGGCGTCCTTCTTGCTGCGCCCGACGCCGCGACCGACCTCGGCGCCGGCGACCACGGCGCTGATCTGGAAGCGGCGGTCGTGCGGCGGGCCGAGCTCATCGACGACCTCGTAGGAGACGAGCTCGCCGCGACGCGCCAGGCGCTCCTGCAACGTCGATTTGTAATCGCCCGGGTGCTCGAGGGCGGCGTCGATCTCGTGCGCAAACGCCTCGACCACCGCGGGCGCGATGTGCTCGTAGCCATAGGCCAGATAGCAGGCCCCGATCACGGCCTCGATCACCGAGGCCATGACGCGCTCGGTGCTGATCAGCGACTCGACGGTGGGGCCCGCCTCAGGCGGCGCTGCGTCACGCAGACGCGCGGGGATCGCAAGCCGCTCGGCGACCGAGCGACAGGACCTGCCCGAGACCGATTGGGCGCGGATCTTGGTGAGCTCGCCGGCGCCGAACTCCTCGGCGTCGAGGCGGGGATAGAGGTGCGTGGTCACCGCCAGCGAGAGCACGCTGTCGCCCAGGAACGCGAGCCGGTCGTAGGACTCCGAGCGGCGCGGCGTCCACGAGGCGTGGGTGAAGGTGGTGGTGAGCAGCTCCTCGGGAAGCCCGTCTAGAAGCTGCTGGAGGCTCGTCGCATCGGCGCGCTCGCGGCCCCGCGTCATCCGGCTGCCCGAGCGCCGGGGCCGACGGTGGCCAGCACGAAGTCAACGGCCTGGCCCACCGTGAGGATCTTCGCCGCCTGCTCGTCGGACATCCTCACCCCATAGGTGTCCTCGAGCTCCTGCACCAGCGTGTAGAGGTCGAGCGAGTCCGCCTCGAGGTCCTCGCGAAAGCGCGTGGACTCGTCGATCGTGCCGGGATCGAGCTCGAGCTCCTCCGCCAGGTGGGCCCGGATCAGGGCTACAACCTTGACGCGATCCAGGTCCGCGTGGCGTTCAGGAGCCGGGGCCATAGCTCACCAGAAGCTAGCGGCGTGCTCGGACGGGAGCTCGGCCTGGACAGCGCGGCCTTGCCTGCGCAAAGCACCGGCCTTCTCGAGCGCGGCGCGCGTGCGCGCGACCACATCCTCGCGCACGCCCCGGGCCGCAACCTCGATCGCGTGCGCGAAGCCACGCCGGGTGAAGCGACCGTGGGCGACCACGCCGAGTTGCCGCAGCCCCAGCATGTAGGCGCCGCCCGGTGTCTCGGGATCGATCTCCTCGCGCAGCCGCCGCATCGCTGGCGCAAGCAGCCGGCTCCCCACCCGCGCGCCGAGCGAGTCCTCGGCGAGCTCGTCGATCGCGCGCATGGTGCGCGCCGAGACGCCCTCGATCACTTTGAGCGTGATGTTGCCGGTGAAGCCGTCCATGACCACGACGTCCGCGATGCCCGAAGTGATCTGCGTGCCTTCGATGTTGCCGACGAAGTTCAGGCCGGTCCCGCCCTGTCCCATCAGCTGGTCGTGGACGGCGATCAGCTCCGGAGTCCCCTTGCCCGGCTCCTCGCCATTTGAGAGCAGGCCCACACGCGGCTGCTCGAAGCCCAGCACCGCCTGGCAGAAAGCTCCGCCCATGTGCGCGAACTGGATCAGGTGCTCCGGGCGGCAGGCCACGTTTGCGCCGACGTCGAGCAGCAGCACCGGGCGGGCGCCGGGGATCGGCAGCGGCAGCGCCAGCGCGGGCCGGTAGATGCCACGATCGCGGCGGATGTTGAACAGCCCCGCGGCCAGCGCTGTGCCGGTCGAGCCGCCGGACACCAGCGCCTGCGCGCGTCCTTCGGCCACGGCCCGGGTGGCCTGCACGATCGAGGCCTCCGGCGTCGAGCGCACGGCGTAAGCGGGGTCCTCCGCCTTGGCGATCGAGATCGGCGCATCCACAAGCTCAACGCCGTCGGGAACCGCTCCGATCGCTGCTCGCGGTCCGAACAGCAGCACGCCGACTCCCCGCTCTGTGGCAAGTGCCGCACCGGCTGCAACCTCCGCGGGACCGAGGTCGGCCCCGCCCGCGTCGACCGCCACCCTGACCATCTGGCGCTAGGCGGAGGGCTCAGCCGTGTCTGTCCGAACTACCTCGCGGCCCTTGTAATAGCCGCACACGGGACACACCCGATGCGGCAGCCTGGGACTGTGGCACTGCGGACAGGCGTTGTACGCGGGCGCGCTGACCTTGTGCTGAGCCCTGCGGTGAGCCGTACGGGCGTGCGACTGCTTCTGCTTGGGAACAGCCATCGGTCAGGCAGTGTAGCCGTGCCGCTTGCTTACCCGCCAGCCGGCCAAGCCCGCAGATGCGCTTAGACACCCTTACCGCAGGCGCAGCTCCGAGAGCTTCGCCCAGCGCTGGTCGGGCCGCGGCTCCCCGTGGCGGTGGTCCGGGCCGGCGCGGTTCAGGTCAGCGCCGCACTCGGGGCACAGGCCGGCACAGTCCGGCCGGCAGCGCAGCTGGGCCGGCAAGGCCAACGCGAGCGCGTCGCGCGCCCAGGCGCGGAGGTCCAGGACTTCCCCGGAGAGGTAGGGCGATTTGAGCTCCGCGTCACCACTAGGTTGGGAGACTTCGCGCGATTCGACGGCGACCGTCGGCCTGGCACGCTCGAGACAGCGCATGCACGGCCCCGAAATCGTGGCGTCGAAGCGCAGACGCAGGGCATAGCCCTCGCCGGTGGTGCGGGAAACGTCGAGCTTCACCGGGATCAGCGCGGGCTCGACCTCGTAGCGCTCGCCACCGAGCACGAACGGGTCGATGCTCACATACAGGTCCAGGCGCCGGCCGGCACCGGAGCTGAGGTGAAGCCCGCGGAGGTCGAATGTGTCAGTACACACGGGCATGGATTCAGGTTAGAGATGGTGTGCGGCGCCGCGCATGTGCGGCGCCGCGGGTCGGCACATGTGCCGACCCCTTCCGGGCCGATCATGATCGGCCCGGCCGGCCGGAACATGTTCCGGCCGGGGTCGGCGAGCATGCTCGCCGACCAGCTGATCAATCCCGGATCCGCAGCTCGCGCTTGAGCACCTTGCCGGTGGCGGTGCGAGGCAGCTCCTCGACGAACACCACATCGCGCGGAACCTTGTAGCCGGCGAGGTTCTGCTTCACGTATCCCTTGACCGCCTGCTCGTCGAGCGAGGCGCCGTCGTGCGTCGCCACGAAGGCCCGCAGTCGCTGCCCCCACTCATCGTCGTCGACTCCCACCACCGCCGTCTCGCGCACGCCGGGCATTGCTTCGAGCAGCTCCTCCACCTCCCCCGGATAAACGTTCTCGCCGCCCGAGACGATCATGTCGTCGTCGCGGCCGTCGATGAACAGGCGCCCGCCTGCGTCGAAATGGCCCATGTCGCCGGTCGACATGAGCGCGCCGAAGCGGGGCTTGTCGGCGCCGCCGGTGTACCCCTCGAACAGCAGCTCGGAGCCCACGAAAATCTCGCCGCTCTCGCCGAGCGGCAGCTCCCGCCGCTGCTCGTCGAGGATCCTCACCCTGGTGCCGCGCGGCGGACGCCCGGCGGTCCCCGGCGCATCGCGCAGGTCAGCCGGGTCGGCGATCGTGGCCCAGGCGACCTCGGTCGAGCCGTAGAGGTTGTAGACGACCTCGCCGAATTGCTTCATCGCGCGTCGCGCGAGCGTCGCCGACAGCGCCGAGCCCGAGACCGCGATCACGCGCAGGCAGGAGGTGTCGTAGGCGCGCGAGTCCTCCTCGGGGAGCTCGAGCATGCGCTGGAGCATGACCGGCACCACGACCAGCGCGTCCGCGCGCTGCTCGGCGATCACCCTCAACGTCTCGCGGGCGTCGAAGCGGCGGGTCAGCACGAGCGTCGAGCCGAGGGGCGTCGAGAGGAACATGTGCGCGAATCCCCAGGCATGGAAGAGCGGCGCGGCGATCAGCGTGACCTCCCGCGCGCGCAGGGGGATCCGGGAGAGCAAACCTGCCGCGGGCGCGAGCGATCCCGGGCTCGCGCGGTTGGCTCCCTTCGGCGGCCCAGTCGTCCCCGAGGTCAGGATCACCGTGCGCCCGGGTTCGGAGGGCGGGCGCAGGGTGCTGTCCGGCGCGGCCACGATCAAATCCTCGAGCGAGGGATGGACGGCCGTCTCGCCGTCTTCGAGCCAGGCGACGAACGCCCGGCGCCCGGCGCAAGCCTCTTGCACGATCGCCGTGAACTCCTGGTCGTAGACGACCGCGACGGGATCCTCGCGCTGCACCACGGCGCTCACCAAGGGCGCGGCGAACGAGGTGTTCAGATAGAGGGCATGGGCGCCGAGCTTGGAGCAGGCCACGCTCGCCTCGATGAAGCCGCGATGGTTTCGGCACATGATCGCCACGCCCTGGCCCGCGCCGATGCCGTGGCGGGCGAAGGCGTTGGCGAGCGCGTTGGTGCGGCGATCAACCTCCGCAAAGCTGAGCGTGCCGAGCTCGTCGACGATCGCCCGCCGACCCGGATAGCGCGCGGCGGCACCGATGTATCCGGCCGCCAGCGTGGTGCCAAAGCGCACCAGCGCCAGCACTAAGCGGGCCACGCGATCGGGGCGCGAGGGACGCAGCATCCCCGCGCAGGAGAAAGTGCGGAGCAGGAACCCCAGATCGGAGAGCCGACCCTTCATCGCGCGTAAATGCAATCACGCCATCATTTAGAGCGTGTCCACGTGGTTTCGCACCTATGGCTTCGCCGACGTCTCCGACGGACTGCTGATCGGCTGCTACCCGCTCGATTCCGAGGATGTCGCCATGCTTCAGTGGACGGGCGTCGACCGGGTGCTCAACCTCGTCGAGGACGGCGAGTACCGGCTTGGCGAGCGCGAAGCGCTGGAGCGCGCCTTCGCCGAGCTGGGGATCGAGGAGCTGCGGCTGCCGCTCCCTGACTTCGGGGGCCTGCCGCCGGGACTGATCGACCGGGCCGTCGCGACGATCGCCGACTGGCTGAAGACGGGCCACCGCGTTTACGTGCACTGCCGGGCTGGCTGGCAGCGCTCGCCGGCGATCGCGACCGCGCTGCTCGCCGCGCGCGAGGACCTCGACATCGACGAGGCGCTCCAGCTCGTGCGCGCGCAAAAACCCTCGGCCGACCCGCTCCCGCACCAGCGCGACGACCTCTGGCGGTGGTGGCAGGACCGCGTAGGTGGCCGCCCGCGTGAGTACGGTCGAGCTTAGTTGGATCCCGCTTAGCCAGCCGCGCGCAGCGGGTGCACCGTAGGCCCGGCGGGCTCGTCGTCCTCGGGAGGCGGCTCGTCGGAGGCGACCGTGCGCGCGCTGATCGTGACCTGCTCGAGGCCTTTCAGCTCTCCCCCGGCGCTCCCCACGCCGTGCTCTGCGAAGCGGCGCGCGCCGGGGAGCACGCGAGCCTCGTATGAGCCAACCGCCTCGTTGTAAGCGCGCACGGTGCTGTTGAGCCGGGCACCCAGCCTGGATAAGAGCCCGGAGAGCTTGGCCAGCCGGCCGTGGAGCTCGCGGCCAAGCTCGGAGACCGCCTGGGCCGACTCGGCCACGCGCTCCTGCTGCCATCCGTAGCCGACGGCGTACAGGACCGCGAGCAGAGTCGTGGGGGTGACGATCAGCACGCGCCGGGCCATGGCGTCTTCGATCAGGGTGGGATCGACCTCGAGCGCGGCGCCGTACAGGTGCTCGGCGGGCAGGAACATGACGACGAAGTCAGGCGCGGAGTCCAGCTGGTCCCAGTAGGCCTTGTCGGCCAGCGCACGGAAGTGCTTGCGCAGCAGCCGGGCGTGGTCGCGCAGGTATCGCTGGCGCTCCTCCTCGTCGCGCGCCTCGTAGGCGTCGAGCACGCCCTGAAGCGGCGCCTTGGCGTCGATCAGCACGTGCTTGCCCCCGGGCATGCGCACGATCGCGTCCGGACGCAGGGCGTCCTCGCCCGAGAGCGAGACCTGTTCGATGAAGTCGCAGTGGCGGACCATCCCCGCCAGCTCCACCACGTTGCGCAGCTGCATCTGCCCCCACTGGCCACGCGTGTTGGGTTTGCGCAGGGCCGTGACAAGCGCCCCGGTCTCGGTGCGCAACCTCTCCCCCGTCTCGGTGAGCGTCCGTAGCTGCTGTTCGAGCGCCCCGCGAGACTCGCGGCGCTCCTGGTCGAGGGTGCGGAGCTGGGCATCGACCCGCCCCAGCCCCTCCTTGAGCGGGGAGATCAGTTGCTCGAAGGCTTGCTGGCGTTTCTCGAGATCTCCTCTGGCCTCGGCGTGGGCGCTCTGGAGCTGGGCCTTGGCGACCTCGGACAGCTGTGCCATGCCGGCCTGCAAGGCCTCTGCGCTCAGCGCCTTGAAGGTGTCCGAGAGACGGCCCTGGGCGTCGCTGAGCGTGCTGAGACGCTCCTCCGCGAGCGAGCGCTCATGCGTGAGGTCGGCCTGCGCGCGCACGAGCTCGCGCTCGAGCTCCGAGGTCTGCGCGACCAGGCGCTTCAGCCGGGGGGCGAGCGCCAGCGCCACGGCTCCGGCGCCGACGATCAGGCCGATGATGAGGAGGAGCGCACTCATGTGAGCCGCTAAGCATGCCGCCCCCGGCGGACGGAAAAGCGCGCGGGCGCGTGGGCGCGGCCAGCGCGCCCGCACGAAATCCCCATTTGCGCATCGCTCCCCGGAGGAACGGAGGAATGTGGGTCGTGAGCGGCCCGCTCTCCCCAAGCCCCGCTGCGGCCGTGGACGAGTGGGGATTTGTGGCTGCGAGAATCGCGCTCGATGAACGAGAACCTGGTCAGACGCCACGTCACCGTCCACGGGCGCGTTCAGGGGGTTTTCTTTCGCGACTCGACCCGCGAACGGGCCGAGGCGCATGGCGTTTCCGGATGGGCGCGCAACATGCCGGACGGCTCGGTCGAGGCGGTGCTCGAAGGCGCGCCCGAGGCGGTGGAGCGGGTTGTGCGCTTCCTCGGGAGTGGGCCGCCGAGCGCCGACGTCGAGGGCGTCGAGGTCGACGAGGAGGAGCCACAGGGCCTGAGCGGCTTCTCGATCCGCTAGCGACCTTTGGGCGGCAGCGAGCGCGCATAGCCGGTGCCGTGCGCGACCCAGCGCTCGAGCTGGCGCTTGGTCCTCGCGCCCTCGGGCGCGACCCGTAGCCAACCCGCCATCTCCCGTCCCCGCATCACCATCGGCTCTACGTGCGGCCGCGAGCGCAGCGATTCGCCCTCCGCCGGATCCACCCGCACCAGCAGCCCACCCTGGCCGCTGGCCGCGACCGCCATGTGCCCGCCCACGAGGAACGCCAGGCCACCGAACATCTTCTGCTCGGTCACGCCGCGCTCCTCGGCCAGCAGCTCGCGGATGCGGTTGGCGAGGTCTTCGTCGTAGGCCATCGCTCAGCGCTCGAGCTCATCTCTGAAGGCCGCGGCGGCCTCGGCGCCACGGACCGCGAACACCACTCGCTCGAGATCGCTCTCGCCCTGAAGGTGTGCCCGCACCTCCTCGACCTCGATCCGGGCCGCTTCCCCAATCGGGAAGCCGCCCACGCCCGTGCCAAACGCGACCAGCGCGAGCGAGTGCACGCCGAGCGCTTTAGCCTTGGCGAGCGTGCTGGCGGTGGCGCGACGGATCACGTCCGCGGAAGTGGGGCCTCCCAGTTCCATCGTCGCCGCGTGAATGACCCAGCGGCAAGGCATCTCCCCACCGTCCGTCTCGATGGCTTCGCCCAGGCCGATGGGAGCGCGTTCGGAGCTTTCGCGCTCGACCGCCGCGCCGCCCGCCCGCGCGATCGCGCGCGCCACGCCGCCGCCATGGATCAGCTGCGTATTGGCCGCGTTGGCGATCGCGTCGACTTCGAGCGCGGTGATGTCCGCTTCGACGACTTCGACGACGGCCACCGTGGCCGTCAGCTAGGAGACCTCGACGGGCTCTTCCTTGCCCGCCAACCGGTCGCGTCCGCGCTGCACCGCGGCGATGAACTTCGAGAGGTTGACCTCGAGCGTGTTGAGGATCTCGTCGGCGTAATCCTCGGCGCCGAGACGGATCTCGCGCTCGCGCGCGCGGGCGTCCTCGACGATGTCCTCGGCGGCGCGCTCTGCCTGCTTGGTGATCTCCTCCGAGGAGATCAGCCGCTCCTGACGCTCACGTGCCTCCTTGACGATGCGCTCCGCCTCGCGCTTGGCCTCGGCAAGCATTTCCTGACGCTCCTTGACGATCCATCGCGCCTGCTTGATCTCTTCGGGGATGGTCGCGCGCATCTGATCGAGGATGTCGTAGATCTCCTCCTTGTCCACGCGCACCTGGTCGGTCAGCGGGACCGGCTTGGCGTTGTGCACGAGATCGTCAAGCTTGTCAATCAGTACGAGGACATCCATGGCAAACCTCAGTTTCGTCAGCGGCTAAGCCGTTCCTTCAACGCCCTGGCGACCTCCGCGGGCACCAGTTCGTCGATGTCTCCTCCGAATGTCGCGAGCTCTTTGACTCCGCTAGAGCGCAGGAAACTGTACTTGGCAGAGGCCATCAGGTAAACGGACTCTATCTCGGGAGCCTGCCTGCGGTTGAGCTGATTCATCTCCAGCTCGTACTCGAAGTCGGAGATCGCGCGCAGCCCCTTCACGATCGCCATCGCCCCACGCTCACGTGCGAACGCCACCAGAAGGGTCGAAAACGGCTCCACCTTCACGTTGCCGAACTTGCGTGTGGCGTTCTCAACGAAACGCACTCGCTCTTCGGCGGAGAACATCGTGTTGCCCTTGCGCCACGGCAAATTGACGACGCCCACGATCAGCGAATCGAACATCGCGGCAGCGCGCGAGATCACGTCGAGATGGCCGTTGGTGATCGGGTCAAACGTGCCTGGACAGATCGCGGTGCGGTTGTCGGGTGTCATCCGTGTGGTCTCAAGCCGGGATGCGGTTGTGGTGTGCCGTAGATGCGGATCAGCGTGTCGCCGTAACGACGCTCGAATAGAAGCGCCAAATCCAGCGCGAGCGGCGCTCGGATATCGCTCTCGACCACTACCCGCGCCTGCGGCGCCAGTACCGGCGAGAGCGCGGCCGAGATCCGATCGCGCAGGCCGCTCGCGCGGCCGTATGGTGGATCGACGAACACGAGATCGTAATGACGACGCTCGCGCCGTGCCCGCGCGAGGAATGCCTCGGCGGTCTGATGCCGGACCTCGGGAGCCAGGCCGAGGTCCTGCGCGTTCCTGCGGATCGCGGCGATCGCGGCCCGGGAGGAGTCCACTAGAGTCGCCGACGCCGCGCCGCGCGAGAGCGCCTCGATGGCGAGCGCGCCCGAGCCCGCAAACAGGTCCAGAACGCGCGCGCCGATCACGTTCGTGAGCGCCGAGAAGAGCGCCTCGCGCACCCGATCCTGAGTCGGCCGGGTGGCGCGTCCTACGGGCGCGTGAAGCGTGCGCCCCCGGTACGAGCCGGCCACGACCCTCATCCGCGCATGGGGGCCAGCGCGTCCGCGCCGAAGCGCTCGGCCAGCGCGTCTTGCAGCAGGGCGTGCTCGGGCTCCTCCAGATACGGGTCGCGATCGCCGATCTGCCGCGCGTGCAGACGCGCCCGTTCCAGCAGTGCCGCATCGCGCGGGAGCGCGGCGCTTCGGAACTGGGTCGCGCCGTGCTGGCGCACGCCGGCGAGCTCCCCCTCCCCGCGCAGGCGCAGGTCCGTCTCCGCCAGCTCGAAGCCGTCGGCGCAGGCCGCGAGCGCGCGCAGCCGAGGGGAGCCCTTGGCGCCGAACATCAGGCAGACCGAGGCGTGCCCTCCCCGCCCAATGCGGCCGCGCAGTTGGTGCAGCTGGGAGATGCCGTAGCGCTCGGCGTCCTCGATCAGCATCACTGTCGCGTTCGGCACGTCGATCCCCACCTCGATTACCGAGGTGGCGACGAGCACCTGTGCCGCGCGCGAGCTGAAGGCTGCCATCGCGGCCTGCTTGGCGTGCGGGCGCAGCTGTCCGTGTAGCAGCACGAGCTCGAAGTCGCGCAGTTCACCGCTTCGCAAACGCTCGAACTCGCCCGTGGCGGCACGCGCCTGGAGCGCCTCGGACTCCTCCACCAGCGGGCATACCACGAACGCCTGGCGTCCCTCGCGGAGCTCCTCGCGGAGGCGCTCGTACGCGCGCGCCCGCTCGCTGGCGCTCGCGCAGATGAAGGTCTCGACCGGCTTGCGGCCCTGGGGGAGCTCGCGCAGGACGGTCACATCGAGGTCCCCATAGCCGGTGAGCGCGAGCGTGCGCGGGATCGGCGTGGCGCTCATGTGCAGCGTGTGGAGGCTCTGCTCGGCGGGCGCCTTGCGGTCGAGGCGGGCCCGCTGGGAGACGCCGAAGCGGTGCTGCTCGTCGATCACCGCGACCGCCAGCGAGACAAAGCGGACCGGCTCCTCGATCAGCGCATGGGTGCCGACGAGCAGCTGGAGCTCGCCGGTCTCGAGCTTCGCCAGAATGTCCGCCCGCCGCCTGACGGGGGTCGAGCCCGTGAGCAGCGCCGCCGGAATCGCCGTGCCCGGCAGCAGCAGGTTGAGCGTCGCGAAATGCTGCTCGGCGAGCGTCTCGGTCGGGGCCATGAGCGCGGCCTGCCGGCCGTGCTCGACCGCTCGGAGCATGGCGTAGAGCGCGACCACGGTCTTGCCCGAGCCCACCTCCCCCATCAGCAATCGCTGCATCGGCCTGCTCGAGGCGAGATCGCGGTCCACGTCCTCCAGCGCGCGGAGCTGATCATCGGTGGGGCGGAACGGCAGCATCTCCTGAAGCCACCGTTCGGTGAGTGTGCGCGGCTCCTCGAGAGCGGGCGCCAGCCGCGTTTGACGGGCTGCACGCCGGCGCAACAGCGCGAGCTGGAGCACCAGCAGCTCCTCGAATGCAAGCCTCTGGCGGGCTGGGTGGTCGGGCTGGTCAGGACCTCGGTCGGCAAGTTCGAGCTGCTGATCATCTCGATCAGGGAAGTGCAGCGCGGTCAGAGCGGCTTGGCGTTCCGCGAGGCGCTCGCCGGCCCGCAGCCGGGCGGGCAGCGGCTCAATGACCTCACGCAGCTGAGCTCGGTGATCGCGCACGAGCGAATGGATCTGCGTCGATGAGAGCCCGTCCGTGGCCGGGTAGTGGGAGACCAGCCCGGCGCCGCCGCCGAGCGCCTCGCCGGTCCGAGCGTGCGCCTCCACGGCGAAGGAGCCGCGCGAGCGCAGGCGGCCGTGGAGCAGCAGTCTCGTCCCCGGCGGATAGCGACGCACCAGCCAGGGCTGGTTGAAGAATGTGGCCTTGACCGAGCCCGTGCCGTCGGTCACGAGGGCCTCGACGAGGGGCCGCATGCCCCGGCGTCTGACCGAACGCGACGCGATTGATGAAACCTCGACCACGACGGTGGCGGCCTCGCCGCGCTGGAGCTCACAGAGCGAGCGCGCTTCGCGACGGTCGCGCGGGAGGTGCCACAGCAAGTCGCCGACAGTTTCGAGGCCTAGCGCCGCCGCGGCCTTGCGGGGCTTATCGCCCGCGAGCTCAAGCGGATCCTGGAGACGCGAGGGCCGCGGATAGCGCACGGGCGCGTCGGTGAGCTCGTCGGGCGTGAGCGCGCGCGAGCTGGCAAACCCGGTCGCCGGCATGGTGCTGATGATGATGGGGAGCGCGGCGCTACTCGGCGGCCAGCAGCCACCACGCCCCGCGCTGTCCCCCCGGCGAAAGCTCGAACTCGACCTCGCCGGCGGCCAGCGCCTCAACGGTGCGGTCATCGAGCGGTGCTTCGGCGCCGCGTAGACAGGTGATGAGCTCCGCCCCCTCGGCGAGCCTCTCCAGCACGGCCCGCAGGGTCTCGCGTGGCTGACCCCACGCGACGAGCTCGTCGCCGAGGAAGGCGACCGCATCACCGGCGCGGAAGCGTCCATCGCGGTCATCCGCCGCGGCGGGGGCGACGGCGCCCGTCCTCAGGCGGGCCACCGTCCGGTTCATGCGCTCGACGTTTTCGCGCGCGCCGAGGCGCGGGTCCATAACCGCGGCCGCGGCGAGACCCGCCTGGTGGGAATGACAATCGATCACGTAGGCGGTTTTCTCGGACAGCTTGGCCGCGCGGCGTGCCACATCGAGCGCCTCGGGGCTGTTCGGCAGCACGATCGCTTCGTCGGACGGCAGCGCATGGATCGCGACGAGCAGCTGACGCTCGTAGCCGTCGCGGCGCCCCGGGGACCAGGAGGTCCCGTCCAGCACCTCGGCGCCGAAGCTCTCGAAGAGTGCTCGGATCCCAGGGCCGGCGGCTACCGCGACGAGGCCGCAGACCTCCTGCCCCTCCCCCGGGCGGGATGAGAGCCGCTCATCCACGGGTGCGCTGCGCATGTCCGCGATGTCCAGATGCGAGATGGCGCCGGCGGGCCCGAACAGGACCGTGGCCGCATCGGGGTCGTCGGTGTGCAGGTGGACGCGCATCGTCTCGGCGTCGCCCACGACCAGCACGGAGTCGCCCAGGGCCTCGAGCTCGGATACGTAGCGACGCGCGTCGAGCCCGGTGCCGCTGACCACGAAGTTCGTGCAGTAGCGGTACGTGGTCGAGAAGTGCTGGGGAGGGCTGATGCGGGCACCGGCAGCGCGCTCGGGCGGCGATGGCACCGCGCCGCGCAGGGCGCCGACGATGCCGGCAAGCATCACCACCAAGCCGTAGGCGCCGGCGTCGACCACGCCCGCCTCGCGCAGTACGGGCAGCAACTCCGGGCCCCGCTCGACCGACTCGTGGCCCGCCTGGAGCGCGCGCGCGACCAGCTCCGCGATCACGGCGTTCTGCTCTGGCGCCGAGGCATCCGATGCCAGCCGCGACTCGCGCATGTGGGCGAGCTCGGAGGCCATGCGGGCGGTCATCTCACGCGCCACGGTGAGCATCGTGCCCTCGGCGGGACTGCGGACCGAGCCGTAGGCCTGGTCGCCGGCGCGCGCCATGGCAGCGCAGATCAGCACAGGATCGACCAGCTCGCCGGGGCGACTGGCGAGCTCCTCCGCCGCGCCACGAACGAGCTGCGAGAGGATCACCCCGGAGCTGCCGCGGGCCCCCAGCAGCGCCGCTCGGGCAACCGAGGAGACGATGTCGGCGCGGTCGACCTCCCCGCTGCGCGACGCGCTGCCCAAACGGTCGAGCTCCTGCACCACCGCGCGCAGCGTGAGCACCATGTTGTCGCCCGTGTCGTGATCGGCTACGGGGAAGACGTTGAGCGCGTTGACCTCTTCCCGACGTCCCTCGAGCGCCGCCAGCCCGGCCTCGATCACCGCACGGAAACGAACGATGCTCGAGTCGGCCATCCGGGCAGAACCTAAAGCATCGGCGGGCGGGACCGCTAGAGCGCCTTGGTCACCTTTCCGGCCTTGAGGCAGCGCGTGCACACATAGACGCGGCGTGGCGTACCGCCGTCGTCGATGCGGACACGCTGAAGATTGGGATCAAAGCGCCGCTTCGTCGCCACCATCGAGTGGCTACGGCGATGACCGAACGCCGGGCCCTTGGCGCAGACATGACAGACCTTGGGCATGGCGGGCGAGTATAGAGCGCGGTGCTCCGCGCGCCGGTCTCGGCCGAAACCGGGTTACCGCACGCGAGAGCTGGGCAGCACGGCGCCCGACTGGCAAAATCCCCGCTGCTGCCAGCGTGAGCTCCAAACGCCAGCCTGAGACCGTCCTCCCCGAGCGCTACCAGGTGCTGCGCCACCTGGCGGACGGCGGCATGGCGTCCGTCTGGTGTGCGTGGGACTCGCTGCTTCACCGCAAGGTGGCGATCAAGGTGCTGAGTGGGGCCTACTTGGAAGATCCGTGGGCGGTGAGACGCTTCTCGCAGGAGGCGCGCGCGGGCGCCCGCCTCTCATCGCACGCCAACATCGTGACGATCTATGACGTGGGCGGGGGCACGGGCTCGCCTACGCCCCCATTCATCGTGATGGAGCACCTGATCGGCGGGACGGTGGCCGACGCGCTCCGGCTCCAATCGGTCTCCGCCGAACGGGCCCTGGTCTGGATCCGTCAGGCGGCGGCGGGTCTCGACTATGCGCACCGCCACGGCGTCGTCCACGGCGATATCAAGCCCGCCAATCTTCTCCTCGACGGTGAGCACATGGTCCACGTCTCGGACTTTGGCCTGGCGCGCCTCCTGAGCGATGAGGACGGGAGCACACCCGAGCGGTTCGGGACCGCGGCCTATCTGTCCCCGGAGCAGGCCTCCGGGGTGCCCCCCACGCAGGCCTCAGACCGCTATGCGCTTGGGGTGGTGGCCTTCGAGCTGCTCACCGGCCAGCGGCCCTTCGCGGCCGAGCCGACCGCGTCGCTCATCCGCCAGCACCGGGAGGGCGCGGTACCGGCCGCCAGCAGCCGCAATCCGGAACTTCCGCGGGCGCTCGACGCGGTCTTTGCCCGTGCGCTCGCAAAGCAGGAGGACGAGCGATGGCCCTCGGCGATGGAGTGCGCGAGCGCGATCGAGCGTGCGCTGGCCAAGCGCCACGTCACCAGATGGCCATCGCGGCCCAAGCCCGGACGAGCGGTGAAGCGCCGGCAAGTTGCGACGGTTGCGGCAGCGGCGCTCGCCGCCTCGCTGGCGGGCGTCGGGCTCGGCCTCGCGCAGGGAGGCGCACCTACGCCGGTGAATCGCGTGCAGCACCGCCCCAATCTCGCGGCGCGCCCGACTCAAAAGGCGCATGGCTTGGCTGTCGAGCGCCGCGGCACGCACCTGAACCGTCGCCGGGGGCAGCAGGCGCACGCGACGGGTCAGGCGACGCGGCCCACGATCCCGATCTATGAGGGACCCGTTCATCCGACGCGGCATGCAACCTCCCGGCCCACAGCGCATCCGCCGTCTAAGAAGGCTCCCGAGCGGCCGGCCCCATCGCGCGCGCCCCGACCTCCGGCCACCCATCCGCATCCCGGCAGAGGCGCGGCGCCCGGTGCCGGCCCGGCGGTGATCGCTCGGGCCCTTCCGCCTTCGACGAGCACGGCTTCGACGGAGCCGGTTTAGGGCTGCGCGAGTCGCCGACTGCTCTAGGCCTGGGCGAGCCGCCGGCGCACGGCCAACGCGGCCTAGGGCTGCGCGAGCCGCCGGCGCACGGCCAACGCGGCCTAGGGCTGCGCGAGCCGCCGGCGCACGGCCAACGCGGCGAGCGCGGCCTCCACGGCGTGGCGGCCGGTATCGCGCTTGGTCCCCCCTACCACTCGCTCGAGCGCCTGCTCCATCGTGTCCACGGTCAGCAGGCCGAAGCCACAGGGCACGTCGGTGTCCAGCTGCACCGCCTGGATGCCTCGCGCCGTTTCGGCGCAGACGTAGGCGTAGTGGTCGGTCTCTCCGCGGATCACCGCCCCCAGGCACACCACTGCCTCAAACCGGCCCGAGGATGCTGCGTACTTGGCCACCAGCGGCAGCTCGAACGCCCCCGGAACCTCAAACAGCTCAACGTCGGCCACCCCGGCCTCGGACAGCGCGGCACGCGCTCCTTGAAGCAGCCTGTCCGCCAGCTCCGCATAGAAGCGCGCTACGCACAGCGCGACGCGCGTGGAGCCCGCCGCGGAGCTCAATCGTCCTGCGCGCGACGGCGATCCTGCTGATGCTCGGCGCGCAGCATCTCCTCGTCGAGCGGCAGGCCCTGGTGATGAAGGATGTGGCCGAGCCTGTCGCGCTTGGCACGCAGGTAGGCCTCGTTGTGACGGTTTGGCAGGTGCTCAATCGGGACCTGGTCGGTGACCGAGAGCCCATAACCGGACATGCCCGAGATCTTCTTCGGGTTGTTGGTGAGGATGCGGATGCTGGTGAGCCCGAGGTCGCTGAGGATCTGCGCCCCGATTCCGTAATCGCGCAGATCGGCTGGTAGGCCCAGGCGCAGATTCGCGTCGACCGTGTCGAGACCCTCTTCCTGGAGCTTGTACGCGCGCAGCTTATTGAGCAGCCCGATGCCGCGTCCCTCCTGGCTCAAGTAGAGCAGCACGCCCATGCCCTCGCGCTCGATCATCGTCAGCGCCGAGGAGAGCTGCTCGCCGCAGTCACAGCGCAGAGAATGAAAGACGTCGCCGGTGAGGCACTCCGAGTGCACGCGCACCAGCACGTCGCTCTTGCCCGCGACGTCTCCCTTGACCAGCGCGACGTGATGCTTGTTGTCGACCAGCGAGCGGTAGCCGATCGCCACGAATTCCCCGAATGCGGTGGGCAGGCCGGTCGAGACGACCCGCTCGACGAGCCTGTCGTGCTGGCGCCGGTAGGCGATCAGGTCGGCGACGGTGATCATCCTGAGGTCGTGACGCTCGCAGTAGGGACCGAGGTCGCGGACCCTGGCCATGGTGCCGTCGTCGTTCATGACCTCGCAGATCACTCCGGCCGGGTTGAGGCCGGCGAGCCGCGCGAGGTCGACCGCGGCCTCGGTTTGGCCGGTTCGCTCGAGCACACCACCGGCGCGGGCCTTGAGCGGGAAGACGTGTCCCGGCTGGACGAGGTCCCGGGGCGAGGAGGAGGGATCGATGGCGACCTGGATCGTGCGGGCGCGATCGTGGGCGGAGATGCCCGTGGTGACGCCCTCCCGCGCCTCGATCGAGACCGTGAACGGGGTGGCGAAGGCGGACTCGTTCTTGGCGGCCATCAGGTCCAGGCCAAGCTCGTTGCAGCGCTCGGGCGTGAGCGCCAGGCAGATCAGGCCGCGACCCTCCTTGCTCATGAAGTTGATCGCCTCGGGTGTCACGAACTGCGCGGCGATCGTCAAGTCGCCCTCGTTCTCGCGGTTCTCGTCGTCGACTACGACGACCATGCGCCCGCGCCGGATGTCTTCGATCGCCTCCTCGATCGTGGCGAACGCGCTCTTGGTGGAGCTCATTGCGCGGTCAGCCTCTCCACGTATTTGGCGAGCAAATCGACCTCCAGGTTGACACGGGTGCCGCCCTTCGCCGAGCCGAGCGTGGTCCGCTCGAGTGTTTCCGGGATTAGGGACACCGTAAACGATCGCTCCTTGATCCCGGCCACGGTCAGCGAGACGCCATCGATCGCGATCGAGCCCTTCTCCACCGTGTAGCGAAGGAGCTCGCCCGGGGGCTCTACCTCCAGCACGCGCGCGAAGCCGTCTTCGACGACCGAGCTCACGGTACCCACGCCGTCGACGTGGCCTTGGACGATGTGACCCCCCAAGCGGTCCGACGGCCGCAGCGGCAGCTCCAGGTTGACCACCATCCCACATTCAGCCCCGGACAGTGAGGTGCGCCCAAGAGTCTCGTTCACGACATCGGCGTCGAAGGCACGAGGCCCCGCGGGGCGGGCGGTCACGCATACGCCGCTGACGGCAATCGAGTCGCCCGGGGCGATCGTTTCCGCGAGCGCCGTGGCGACGCTCAGGCGCGCGCCATCGCCGTTTCGGTCGATGCGCTCGATTTCCCCGAGCGCTTGCACGATGCCGGTGAACATCGGCCGGCTACCACTCTTTGAGCCGCGCGGTCATGAGCATGTCCCCGGCGACCTGTTCCACCTCCACCGACACCGCGCGGCTGGCCTGAGCGACCGTCTCCACGCCCTCACCTTCGAGGGCCGAGCGGGCCGTCCGCCCTCCAAGCACGAGCGGAGCCACGAATATGCGCAGCTCGTCGATCTCGCCCGCGTCGAGGAAGGCGCCCGCCAGGCGCGGACCTCCCTCGAGCAGGATCGAGGAGATACCGGCCTCGCCGAGCGCCTTCAGCGCGGAGCGGACGCGAGCGGTCTCGTTCTCACCCGACGCCACCAAGATTTCGGCGCCGTGGGCCTCGAGCGTGTCGGTGGACTGACGGGGCGCGGCGCGGGAGACCACCACCGTGAGCGGCACGCGTCGCGCCTCCGCAACTAGCTTCGAGGTGGGCGGCAGGCGAGCGCACGAATCGAACACGATGCGGCGCGGCTGACGAGAGACGCCGTCGATCCGCGCCGTGAGGCGCGGGTCGTCGACGAGCGCGGTCCCGATTCCCGCGGCCACGGCGTCCACCTCCGCGCGCCAATGATGGGCGAGCGTTCGACTCTCGGATGAGGAGATCCACTTCGAATCGCCGGTCCCCGTCGCGACCTTGCCGTCGAGCGTCATGGCGGATTTGGAGAGCACCCATGGACGGCCCGTACGGGCGTGCTTGCGGAAGGGCTGGTTGAGGAGGCGGGCGCGAGCGGCCAGGTCACCGTCGGCGATCAGCACCTCGACGCCCTCGTCGCGCAGAATGCCCAACCCGCGACCGGCGGCGTGCTCGCTGGGATCATCCGAGGCGATCACCACGCGGCCCACGCCCGCGGCGACGATCGCCTCGGTGCACGGCGGCGTCTTGCCATAGTGCGCGCATGGCTCGAGTGATATGTACATGGTCGCGGCGTGCAGGTCTGCGCCGGCAGCAGCGCGGATCGCCTCGACCTCGGCGTGGGGCGCCCCGAAGGCCGTGTGATGACCCTCCCCCAAGGTCTCGCCCTCGCGTGCCAGCACGGCACCTGCGAGGGGATTGGGACTGACCTTCCCCCGCCCCCGTTCCGCCAGCTCGATGGTGCGAGCGAGGTGGCGCCGGTCGGTCTCGGTCACGGGTGTCATGGGCTCGCGGAGCATAGCCACGCGTGGACCTCGTCGCGCGTCCTAGGGCGCGAAAACAAACGCGTGGGATCTCAGTCCCATATATGCAGAAGAACATCCCACGCGAAGCGCGTTCTCCGGGGCCCACGCGGCCCGCGCCCCGCGTCTTAACCCAGCGAGCGGAGCCGCTGGCAGCTCGGGTCCTTCGCCGCGGCCGCGTGCAGCTGCGGATTCTTCTGTGGCGCAAGCGAGGACATGCTCGCGAGCGAGCGCTGGATGGTCGACTGGACGCCTCCGGCAGCCGACTCAAATGCGGTCGAGCTGCTGGTCGGAGCCTTGCGGACCTCGCTGGCGGCGTTCTCGAGGCCGCGCCGGGCGCGGTCGAAGGCGTTTACCACCTCGGAGGCGACGCTCTTGCCGTTCTTGACGTCGGGCGCCCCCGCCCCCCTCAGCTGCTGCTCCGTGCGGCCGGTGGAGTGCACGAGCGTGTCGATGAACGACACATACGCCGTCTTGATCGAGGGGATCGAGTGCGAGCTGTGGACCTTCGTCTGGAGGCTCCCGCCGGCGGTCTGGATCGAGCGGAACCAGCTCGCGGTGCTCGTGCAGACCGAGCGCACGTAGGCGGTCGCGGAGACCTTCTTCGTCGAAGAGGATCCGCAGCCCGCCAGCGCGAGCACTGCGATCAGCGCGGCAATCGCGAGCAACTTCGGCGAGCGGAAGCCTCGTGGGGCAGCGGTCACTTAAAGCAATGTAACGACTGGACGCTGCTCTCTACATACCAGCCGCCGTGGCGATCTCCACGTACGCGGCTCCGGGATCCTCAGAGCCGAACACGGCCGATCCCGCGACCAGGAGATTGGCGCCCGCCTCGGCACAGGCAGCGGCGGTCCTTTGATGGACCCCACCGTCGACCTCAAGCGCGACATTCGCCGGCAGCGCGGTGCGCATCCGCTTGAGCTTCTCGAACGAGGCCGGAATCAGCTCCTGGGACCCCCACCCCGGGTCGACGCTCATGCACAGCGCCACGTTGAGCCCCTGGCGGGCGGCTTCGGAGACCGTGTCTGCCGATGTTGCAGGGCAGATGGCCGCGCCGGCGCTCGCGCCCTGCTCGCGGATCATCGCCAGCGCATAGTGCACATGCGGCGTCGACTCCACGTGGACGGTGATGTTGTCCGCTCCAGCACGGGCGAACTCCTGCACATGGCGCTCGGGGCGCTCGATCATGAGGTGGACGTCGATTGCGGCGCCGGCGTCATGCACGAGATCGGAGAGGGCTCCCACGATCACCGCGCCGAAGGTGATCGGCGGTACGAAGTGGCCGTCCATGACGTCGACATGGATGATCTGCGCGCCGGCGGCGAGGACCTCCTTGACCTGCGCGCCCAGCCGCGCGAAGTCCGCGGAAAGGATGGAGGGTGCTACCCGGCGCTGGGCGAAGACGCCCGCGGCAGACTCGCCGTCGGGCACTAGACCGCCCCCGCCAGACTCGCCTTCGGGCACTAGACCGCCCTCAGCATGCTGCCCTGGCAGTGATTGCAGGCGACGGCGGCCGTGCTCGACATGCGCACGATCGTGGAGTGCTCGCCGCAGTTCGGGCACACCGACACGAGCTCGTAGCGGTGAAGGCACCAGAGGCAGCGGTAGCGGCCGGCCACCGCGGTGGGCCTGAGCCAGGGCTCACCGCAGTTCGGGCAGGCCGGCCCCTTGACGAATTCAGAGTCGCTCACCGTCCGTAGCGTAAAGATCGTGTTCCCGGAGCGCCGGACGTCTCACCCACGGCGGCGCAGCGTTGCCACATAAAAGCCGTCGGTCCCGTCGTGGTGGGGAAGCAACTGGAACGAGCTCTCGAGTTCGAGCACGCGGTGCTCGCTCAGCACGGCGTCCACGACCTCCACGGTCTCAGCGCGCGAGAACGTGCACACCGAATAGACAATCAGCGAGCCTCGGGAAGTGGATCCCACCGTGGTCTCGAGCATGCGCCGCTGCACGCGCACGAGCTCCGCGATCCGCTCGGGGCCGGTCCGCCAGCGGATGTCCGGTCGCGACTGAAGCGTCCCCAGCCCGGAGCACGGCGGGTCGAGCAGGACGCGCTCGAAGGGTCCGTCGTCACGCGGCGTGGTGGCGTCGCCGGGCTCCACACGGATGCTGCCCACGTGCATCCGGGCGCAGGTCCGCTCGAGCGCCTGAGCCCGCCCGGGATGACGCTCAACAGCGACGATCTCTCCTTGATCACCCATCAGCGCCGCGAGGTGGGTGGTCTTGGCGCCGGGGGCCGCGCAAAGATCGAGCACCCGCTCGCCCGGTTGTGGAGCGACTGCGCGCGCGACCGCCATCGAGCCGCGCGACTGTCCCATCAGCGCACCCCGGCGCCACAGCTCCGAGTTCTCAAGCGCGAAGGGGCCGGAAAGGACGAGCCCCTCGGGAATCCCCGCCGCTGTACGGCTCTCCACCGGCAGCTGCTCCCTGACCTCCGCGGGCGTGGCCACCAGCGTGTTGACGCGCAGCGCCGATTCGGGAGGCTCGTTGATGCGCCCGAGCAGCGCCCGAGCGTCCTCAGGACCCCGCTCTGCCCACACCAGCTCGGCCAGCCAGAGCGGCACCGAGTGGCGTATCGCGGCCCCGGCCGCGGACTCATCGTCGAACCCCGCGAGCAGCTCGCGCCCCTCGCGCGCGGCCCGGCGCAGCACTGCGTTGACGAGCCGCGCTCCCGGGGCCCCGGCGGCCTTGGCGAGCTCGACCGTCTCGTTGACCGCGGCGTGGTCGGCGATCCCGTCCATGAACAGGATTTGGAACAAGCCGAGCCGCAGCGCCGCCCGCACTGCCGGCTGAAGCCGCCGCGGCGGGCGCCCGGTGAGCTGCTCCGCGACCGCGTCGAGCGTCGCCCGCCGCTGGACCGTCCCATAGGCCAGACGCATGGCCAGCGCGCGGTCGCGCGGATCGAGGGCGCTGGCCTCGGCTCCCAATGCGCGGTCCGTGTAGGCGCCCTGCTCGAAGACGCGCCGCACGACCGCGAACGCACAGCTGCGCGCGGGCGAGACGCGGGTCACGTGCGCCGAGGCTGCGGGTGTCATCGCTCGCGCTGGCCGCGCAGGTAGGCCTCGCCGCTCATCGAGCGGCGCCCGGGCGGGTGAACGCACAACAACTCGAGCGCGCCCTTGGCGCACCCGAGCACGGGCCTTTGCCCGCTCAGCGACAGCGAGCCCTGCGGCGGGCCGCGGTCGAGGAGCGCCGCCGCCGTCACGCCGAGCGCAGTGCCGTCAGCGAGCTCGAGGCGAGCGCCGATGTGGGGCGCCAGCGCCCGCACGGTGCGCTCCAGCTCAGTCGCCGGCTTCGCCGGGTCGAGCAGCCGGTCGGCGGCCGAGATCTTCTCGGCGTAGGTGGCGCCTCCCTCGTCCTGCTGGTGACACGCCGGCCGGTCATCGAGCGTGCCCACGAGCAGGGTCGCCCCGAGCTCCTGCAGACGGGCGGCAAGGGTCCCATAAGTGTCGGCGGGATCGATCCGCTCGCTCCGCTGCGCACACACGGGGCCGCTGTCGAGGCCGGCGCCGACGCGCATGATCGAGACCCCGGTCTCGTCGTCGCCCGCCATGATCGCGCGCTCGATCGGCGCCGCGCCACGCCAACGCGGGAGCAGCGAGGGATGGACGTTCAACATCGTTTGCTCCGAGAGCAGCGGCTCTTTGATCAGCGCGCCGAAGGCGCATACGCACACCACCTCGGGTTGCGCGGCGGCGATCCGCGCTCGCGCCTGCTCGTCATTGATCGACTCCGGCTGGAAGAGCTTGAGCTCCAGCGCCGCGGCCGCGCGCGCGACGGGCGGCGCGGCCAGCCGGCGCCCGCGCCCGCGGGGGCGATCGGGACGCGTGACCACCAGCCCGGGGCGGTGGGGTGAGCGCGCGAGGCGCTCGAGCACCGCGGCGGCGAACTCAGACGTCCCCAGGAAGACCGTGCGCACGCTGGGTGGGCTACGCGGCCTGCACTTCGCGCAGGGCTCGCATTGCCTCCTTGCGTTGCTCGCGCGTCGTGCGGTCGAGGATCAGCACGCCATCGAGATGGTCGATCTCGTGCTGGATTACCCGCGCCTCCAGCCCCGAAGCCTCGATCATGATCGCCGCTCCATTGTCATTCAACGCTCGCACGCGCACGTGGATCGGTCGCTCCACATCGACCAGCACGCCGGGAAGGCTCAGGCAGCCTTCTTCGGCGATCTCCTGCTCCCGGCCGGCCCACTCGATCTCCGGATTAACCAGCGCGGCCGGCTCGGGCGCCGGCGGGACGCGGTAGACGAGCACGCGGTGCAGGACGCCCAGCTGGGTGGCCGCCAGCCCGACTCCCAGCGCTCCGTCCATGATCTCCCCCATCCGCCGAACCTCGTCGCGGAGCATTTCGTCGAACCTGTCGATCTGGTGCGCGCGCGTGCGCAGCGACGGGTCGCCGAACTTCCGTACTCGGGCGAGCGCAGCCGCCCGCCGGGCCTCGATCTCAGGGTCGAGATCGGCCTCACGGGTGATCTGGCCCTCGATCTCGGGATCCGCGACGCCATGCTCCTCGCTCACGGATCCAGTTTAGGCCGCGCGCCCGCCGTGAGAAGCTCTCAAACCGGGTCGACATCGACCGAGACACTCACCTCTCGCATCAGCGCCCGCTCGCGCGCAAGGTCCTCGACAGCCCCGCCCACCGCGGCGATCGCGGCGGGGCGGTCGGTGGCCTTGACGAGCAGCTGCCGGCGAGCACGGCCGCGCACTGCGAACAGCGGCGCCGGACCCAGGACCACGGCGCCGGGCGGCGCGACACGCGCCTTCAATTTGACGGCCGCCGCCTGCGCGACGTTTCCCGCGGCGGCGGCGCAAACGATTCGGATCAGAGAGGCGAACGGCGGATAGTCGAGCGCCCGGCGGCGAGAAAGCTCGTCGGCGAGGAAGCCTTCGGAGTCGTGGCCGGCGGCGTACCCGATCGCGCGCGCGTCGGGCGTCAGCGTCTGCACCAGCACACGGCCGCCATGGTCGCCTCGACCAGCGCGGCCGGCGAGCTGTGTGATCAGCGCGAAGGTGCGCTCCTCGGCACGAAAGTCGGGGAAGCGAAGCGTCTGGTCGGCGTCGAGCGCAACGCCCAGCGTGACCTCCGGGAAGTCATGCCCCTTGGCCACCATCTGGGTCCCGATCAGGAGACCGCTGCGCGCGGTGCGGAAGCGCTCGAGCGCTCGTTCGCGGCCCTCCGCGCCTTCGGCGTCGGCATCGAGGCGGACTACCGCGAAGTGCTCGTCGGCGAGCGCCTCTTGCAGCTCATGCTCGAGTCGTTCTGTACCCGTCCCGTGACGGGCCACGGTGATCGAGCCGCACCCGGGACACCGGCTTGGAGCCGGCTCTCGGTGGCCGCAGTGATGGCACGCGACGTGCCCGGAGCGATGCAGCACGAGCGCCACCTCGCAATTGGGACACATCCACACCCGTCCACACGAGCGGCAGGAAAGGAAGTTCGACCACCCGCGGCGGTTGAGCAGCACGATCCCCTTCTGGCCGGCGCGGCGCAGCTCGGCCAGCGCCGCGCGGGTCTCGGGGTGGAGCGAGCCGTGGGAACCGCGCATGTCGAGCAACGTGACCGGCGGCAGGGGCCGTGAGTCAACCCGCTCGGGCAGCCTGACCCTGGGCACGCTGTGGACTGTCTCGGGCCGCGGGGTGGCGCTTCCCAGCAGCAGCAGCGCGCCGTGCCGCTTGGCCCTCTGCTCGGCGACGGCGCGCGCGTCGTAGCGGGGGTCGCCCTCGTGCTTGAAGGAGCCTTCGTGCTCCTCGTCAATCACGATCAGCCCCAGCTCCGGGATCGGAGCAAAGACGGCGGAGCGGGGACCCACACAAACACGGGCCGTCCCGGTCCTCAGTCGCAACCATTCATCGTGGCGCCGCGCCGGACGCTGGCCTGAGTGCAGCACGGCCACGGTGTCGCTGAAACGCGCGGTGAACTGGGCGACGGTTTGAGGCGTGAGCGCGATCTCGGGTACCAGCACGATCGCGCCTCGGCCGCCGGCGAGCGTGGCCTCGACGGCCTGAAGGTAGACCTCGGTCTTTCCCGAGCCCGTGACGCCGTGGAGCAGCAGACGTCGGTCGCTCGCGTCGCCGCCGGGAGACTGCTGCCCGTCCTCCGTGGACGGCAGCAGCGCCAGTGCCCGCGCGAGCGCCTCCCGTTGCCCGCCGGTCAGCCGCGCGGGCGCTGGGTGGGGCGTCCCGTTGCTCGTTCCCGCTGCAACTGCCCGTACGGTCCGGGGCCGGACCCGCCGGCGGGCACCCGGCGCGAGCACGAGGCTGAGCGCACGGGCGGGGGTCGAGCAGTACTCATCCGCCATCCATCGGGCGAGCGCGACCAGGTCGGCGGGCACCGCGTCCGGAAGCACTGCCTCGGGCTCGGCGAGCCGCTCCGGATCGACCGCCGACTCGCTCGCCAGCTCCACGACGACCCCCACGGTGCGGCTGCGCCCGAACGGAATGCGGAGCAGCGCGCCGACGTCCAGAGCCGGGTACTCCGGAGGGAGGCGGTAGTCGAAGGGCCCGCGGACCGCGCGGGTGCGAGTGAGGGGTTCTACGCGAGCGATCCGCATCGGCTCGCAACGGTAGAGCGAGCGCGGGCGGGACAGAAAGGGCCCCGCCGGAGCGGGGCCCTCCCTGTCTCACAGGCGGACGTCCGTCAGCTCAGTGGCAGACGGCACCCGCATTGCTCTTGAAGGTGCCTCTCGATGAGAACCACCCGTTCAGGCCCACCGATGGTGTGCGGTAGAACCAGTCGCGGAAGGCCAGCTCCTGGGCGTGATAGGTGACGCCGTTGGGCATCTTCACGTTGACCGAGGGCTGTCCGCTGAGCGGATCGCCGACCTCCAGATTGGACTGGCAGCCGCTCACCTGCCCGACATGGCCCCAGGCGGGGGTGGCGTTGTTGACGAACGGATCGTTGATCCACTCCCCGACCTCGTGGCTGGCCGCGTAGAGGTCGGTGAGCGGGCCGCTGAAGAGTCCCTTCTCCACGTAGTCCGTGGTCGAATACGTCTGCACACCACCGTTGGCCTGGTGGGCCGAGTGGTACCCGATGACGCAGCAGGTTCCGTTCTCGCTCATCACGACGTTGTAGAACAGGAACACCGGGAGCTGTGTGGTCTTGACCTCACCCGACTTCTCGAGCTTGGGAAGCAGCGTCTTCTGGAGATAGGTGTCCCATGAGTTGATGGTGAGCACTCCGACCTTCCCCGCGCACCCGCCGGAGTCGGTCGCGCCCGCCGAGGTCCCCACGGTGAGCGAGACCTTCGACTCAAACTTCACCGGGCTGAGATTGACGTGGTAGCCCGGGTTGATCGCGCCCGAGTTGAGGATGTACTTGGCGTACTCCTCGCGTTGGAAGCTGTCCTCGTACTGCACGTTCCCGATGTTTTTGCCGCTCACCGTGTAGGAGTGCTTGTTGAAGATCGGCGAGGCCTTGAACAGCGAGTTGGCGCTGCCGCTGCCGTTGAGGCAGCTTGAGTTGTTCTTCGTCGGGTCGAACGTGGTGCCAGTGTCCAGAAACTTGAGACTCACCGGGATCACGTCCACGCCGATGTTCGCCGTCGCACTCGACTGCTTGACCATCGGGTTCTTGCCGACCATCTTGTAGCTGTACGTGCCGCCCAGGCCCGAGTTGATCGAAGCGCCCCAGGTCTGGACCGTCTTACCCGCGGCGATCTGAGCTGCGAGCGAGGAGGGGCTCACGCCCCTCAACGGCAAGGCCGTGAAGCGCGGCGCACCGAGGTGGGCCGACGGGTGTGTCCCATGGCCGAGGATCACGCCTGGCCATGGTGCCGGCCTCGACCTTGCTGCCGCCTGCACACTCACCGCCATCAGCAGCGCTGCGCACACGGACAGCCCTGCGACTAAACGAAAACGCATGTAACCCCCTCGTGATTTGGTCCCAATACCCCGGTCCGGGTCATTGCGCGGGACGCGTATGAAGGTCAAGTCTCTCGCTTTGAAGCGGGGCTTCGCCCCAGGGTGGCACCCTAGGTTTTCGCGCCACTCGGCGGTAAACGCCGCGCGCGCAGTTCGAAGGCTCCCGCCTGAGTCGCGCGATGAGATGGCGACCGCGGCTCCCCCGATACTTCCTCCGTGGCTGCCGAGGAGACGTTCGGCGAGAGCGAAACCCCCAGCGAGCGGGCGTTCGATTACGACCGTACGGTCGCGTTGAGCGACGGCGTCTTCGCGATTGCGCTGACGCTACTGGTACTGAGCCTCACGGTCCCGCACTTGACGCCTGGGCACCAGGGCCTGCTGGGTAACCGGCTGCGCCACCAAGGTGACGAGTTCATCTCCTATGGGATCAGCTTTGCGGTCATCGCCAGGCTGTGGATCCAGCACCATCGGTTGTTCCGGGCGCTGGCGAAAATCGACACCAGGATCACAGTGCTGAACCTCGCCTACTTGGCGTTTGTCGCGCTCCTGCCTTTTCCAACCCGGGTGCTCGGCGCATACGGTGAGCAGGCCGCCGCGATCGTGCTGTACGCGAGCAACGTCGCCGTGCTGACGGTCCTGGCGGGGCTGACACGGGCCCACGCGTTGCGGGCCAATCTGCTCGACCCGACGCGTGCATACGAGATCGCCGAGCGGGAGCACTGGACGCTGGCCCCGGCCATCTTCCTCGCCTCGATCCCAATTGCGTTCGCCGACGTCACGCTGGCGAAGCTGACATGGCTGGTGCTGCTGGCGCCCGCCATCAGAGCCCGAATGCGAGCTCGCGCGCGGGCTCGTGAAGCCCGCGGCTGAGCCGCCTATGCCTGCAGCGCGGTGGCGTCGAGCCCTGCGGCGGCGCGCAGAGCGTCCGCTTTATCGGTTCGCTCCCAGGTGAAGTCGTGGTCCTCGCGGCCGAAATGGCCGTAGGCGGCGGTCTTCTGGAAGATCGGCCGGTGTAGCCGCAGGTACTGGCGGAACGCCCCCGGGCGCAGGTCGAAGTGCTCCGAGATCAGCTCGAGGATGCGCGCCCGGCCGATCTTCTCGGTGCCGAAGGTCTCGATCATCACCGAGACGGGTCGCGCCACGCCGATCGCGTAGGCGACCTGCACCTCCACGCGGTCGGCCAGGCCGGCGGCCACCACGTTCTTGGCGACGTAGCGGGCGGCGTAGGCGGCCGAGCGGTCGACCTTGGAGGGATCCTTGCCGGAGAAGGCCCCTCCGCCGTGCCGGGCCATGCCGCCGTAGGTGTCGACGATCACCTTGCGCCCGGTGAGCCCGCAATCGCCCATCGGCCCGCCGATCACGAAACGGCCGGTCGGGTTGACGAGGAAGTGCTTTTCCAGGTTGCGGGGCTCGTACAGCTCTCGCGGTAGCACGGGCTCGACGACGTGCTCCCAGAGGTCGTCCTTGAGCAGCGACTCGGCGCCGTCGCGGTGCTGTGTCGAGATCAGGACCTTCTCCACCTCCACCGGCCACCCGTCCACGTAGCGGACGGTGACCTGCGTCTTGCCGTCGGGGCGCAGGTAGGAGAGCGTGCCGGCCTTGCGCACGTCCGCCAGCCGCCGCGCGAGCTTGTGAGCGAGTGCGATCGGGAGTGGCATCAGCTCGTCGGTCTCGGAGCTGGCGTACCCGAACATCATGCCCTGGTCGCCCGCGCCGGCTAGGTCGAGCTCGTCGTCGTCGGCGGGGTCGGTGCGCGATTCGTATGCCCGATCGACCCCCTGGGCGATGTCCGGTGACTGCTTGTCGATCGCATTGATGACGGCGCAGGTGTGGTAGTCGAAGCCATACTCGGCGTCGGTGTAGCCGATCCGCTTGACGGTCTCGCGCGCCACCGCTGGAATGTCGACATACGTCTCGGTCGTGATCTCGCCCGAGACGACCACCAAGCCGGTGTTCACGAGCGTCTCGCATGCGACCCGTCCGGTGGGGTCGTCGCGCATCACCGCATCAAGAACTCCATCGGAGATCTGGTCGGCGATCTTGTCCGGATGCCCCTCGGTGACGGACTCGGAGGTGAACAGAAACTCGTTATCGGAGAACGCGGTCATGGAACCTCAAGCGTGATCTGAGCGGTCGAATCGTGCTGCCCCCTCGTCGTTTGAAGCCCAACCGCCCGGATCCGGTAGAGATCCGGCCGCAGGGCCTGGTAAGTGGCGCCGCGGGCCAGGCCCGTTCGCTCGGCGAGGCGAAGCAGCTGGTTGAAGTCGGCAAAGACTAGCGAGCTAACAGGTCGAGGCTGGCCGGCAAGGGTGCGTGCGTAGACGGGATCGCCGGCCAGCGAGCCCGCATGGTGAGCGACTGCCCCGATCCCCTGGAGGCTGGTGGAGACCACCAGCAGGCCGCGAAACACCGCGTAGTCGAGCACGAAGCCCTGCGCGAGCGCGAGCTGTTGGACCGCGACTCCGGCGATGTGCTGGGTACTGAACTGCGGCACCTGTCCGGACCCCTGCTTGGGCGCGGGAAAGAGCGTCGCCAGGGGGGCCTCGAGGTCGGCCAGCTCCCTGCGCGCCTTGCTCTGATCCGGCGCGCGCGCGACGATGACCAGCGTGGGTGTCGCGCCGCTGCCGGGCACAAGCGCGACCGCGGTCTCGCCCGCGAACAACGACTCGATTGGGTGCAGGTTTACCCCCTCGGCGTGGAGCGCTGCGCCGAGCCGACCGAGGAGCGTCCCGAGCCTGCCCGCGATGCCGGCCGTTGCGCCGGCGCTCAGCACCCGCGGCGCGGCCCGGTCGAGGCCCGTGACGTCCATCAGCAGCATCGACCCCGTGGGGAGCTCGGAGGCGAGCGAGGGGGTGAAGGAGCGGCTCGCGCTGGCGGAGTGCCCAAGCGCGGTGTGCACGTAGACGCCTGCCCCCGCGCTCGAGGGCGACACAGACAAGGTGGTCCCAACCTCGCCGGGCTCGTACAGCAGCGCCCCCAGCGCGCCGATCACGCCTCCCTGCGGCGCCAGCAGGCGGGTGATGCCGGGCGCCGAGAAATAGGCGTCCAGCACCCGCCCCGCGGGCTCCCCCGCGGCGGCGCGATCGTATGCCGGCGTCGCGGCGAGTGAGCGTACCCGCCCGCTCGAGGCGTCGAGCGCGCGTTGCACGGTCGCGGCTGCGCCCAGGATCAGGTAGTGGCCCGCAAAGGCCACCTCGGTGCCGCTGCGGAGGCGATACAGCGTGGTCCCGTGGTAGGTGCCCGCGGACGCGGCGCCCGCGCGGGTCAGGAAGTCGCGGGCGGCCGCCGGCTTCGTGACGTCGAGCACGATTTCCGAGCCGGCGGTGGAAGTGGTGGTGTTGAGAAAGGCGATCGCGGCCTCCTTGCCCAGCCATGGCCGGACATCGTGCTGGTAGTTGCTGGTAGAGGGTGATCCGCCGCTCCCCGCCAGCAACGCGGTCACGCGCGATGTCACGAGGCCGCTCAGCAGCGGGAAGGTGGGAAAGCGCGCTCCCAGGCGCAGCGCCGCGCGCACCGCCGGCCGGGAGTGGTCGGTGGAGAAATGCACGTATGCGAGCGCGCCGCCGGGCACGACGCCCGCCGCCCCCGTGGCGGGCGGTTCGGTCGACCCGGGCAGCACGATCAGCGCCACTACTACCACCACTGCCACCGCGACCGCCGCCGCCACGGCCGCCGGCAGCAGACGCGCACGGCGACCCGTGGCCCCCGCCAGTTCGGGCCTGCTCACTTCTGAGCCCGTCGTTGACACGCTACGAATAAATCAGGCTCTCACGGCTTTCGCGACGCTCGTGCCGGGAGACGAAGTCGATCACGACCGGCACGCCCTCGAGCCTGAAGCGCTCGCGCAGACGGTTCTCCAGGAAGTAGGCATAGTCACGGGTGAGTCGCTGGCGGGAGTTGACCTGGATCGAGAACCGCGGCGGCCGCACCCCCGTTTGGGTGATCAGGAGCAGGTTCAGGCGCTGGCCGTGGCGACCGGGAGGCTGCCGCGCGGCCACGGCCTCTGCGAGCGCGCGGTTGAGGCGTGGGGTGGGGATACGGGCCGCGCGCCGGTCGGCGAGCGCCACCGCCTCGGTCAACAGACGCCCCGCGTTGCGCCCGGTCTGGGCGCTGGCGGTCAGCAGCCGCGGCCGCAGACGCAATTTCTGAGCGACCCGCGCGCGCTGATGGTCGAGGTCGAGGTCCGGCCGGAGGTCCCATTTGTTCAGCACCATCGTGGTCGCGCAGCCCGCGCGCATCGCCAGCTCGGCTACGCGCAGGTCCTGCGTGGTCACGCCCGCGGTGGCGTCGCAGACGACGAGCGCCACGTCCGCGCGCTCGGCGGCCGCTTTGGAGCGCAGCGTGGTGTAGTACTCGAGCGAGCCCGCCACCTTGCGCTCGGGCCTCAGCCCGGCAGTGTCGACGAGCACGAGCTCGCGCCCCGAGAACTCGAGGCGCATGTCGATTGCGTCTCGCGTCGTGCCGGCGCGCTCGGAGACGATCACCCGCTCCTCGCCGGCGAAGCGATTGACCAGTGATGACTTGCCCACATTGGGGCGGCCGATGACCGCCAAGCGCACCACCGCGTCCTCGTCGGTGAGCGCGCGCTCCTGCTCGGGCGGGGCGAGTTCCACCACCCGATCGAGCAGATCTCCGGTGCCAAGCCCCTGCGCCGCCGAGACCGCGATCGGATCGCCGAGTCCAAGGCCATGGAACTCCGCCGCCGCCGGCAGATCGCGCACTGTGTCGACCTTATTGGCCGCCACCACGACCGGTACCGGCGCCCTCCGCAGGAGTGCGGCCAGCTCGTAGTCGCCGGGGCGCGGACCGGCGCGGGCGTCCGTGACGAGCACCGCCACGTCGGCCTCCGCGAGCGCAAGGCGCGCCTGGCCCTGGACCTGGCGCGCCAGCTCGTCGGAATCCTCGAGGTCGACGCCGCCGGTGTCGAGCAGGGTGAGTTCCTGCCCGTTCCAGTCCGTCGAGACCTCCTTGCGATCGCGGGTCACGCCCGCCTGCTCGTGCACGATCGCTTCCCGGCTCGAGGAGAGCCGGTTGACGAGCGAGGACTTGCCCACGTTCGGATAACCGATGATCGCGACCTTCATCGCGATCGGAGCGTAGCTTCGACCAGCTCCACGACCCGCGCGACCACCTGCGCGAGCGAGAGCTCGGTGGTGTCGAGCACCACCGAACCGGGGGCGGGTTTCAGCGGCGAGTGTGCGCGCGTCGCGTCGCGCTCGTCGCGGATCGCCTGTTCGGCGAGCACGGTCTCGGGCTCGGCGCCCAGCTCGCCTGCCCGGCGGCGGGCTCGCTCCTCGGGGCTCGCGGTCAAAAACACCTTGACCTCGGCGTGGGGCGCGACCACCGTGCCGATGTCGCGCCCTTCCGCCACCCAGTCGCCGCTCTCCAGCAGCCGGCGCTGAAGCTTCACGAGCGCGCGCCTCACCTCCGGGTCGGCGGCCGCCCGCGAGGCCGCCTCAGAGACCGCCGGCGAGCGGATCGCTTCGGTGACGTCGCGGCCGTCGACCAACACCCGCTCCCCCGGCTCGATCCGCAGCGTGCCGGCGATCTGTGCGGGCTCCACGCCTTGCGTGAGCGCGGCCAGGACGACCGACCGATACATGGAGCCCGAGTTCAGATACGTGAAGCGAAGCGCGCGCGCCACCCCCCGCGCGACGCTCGATTTGCCGGCGCCCGCGGGCCCGTCGATCGCGACGATCATGTCGTTAGGGCGCTGAGGTCGTCCAAGAACCTGGGGTACGAGACTGCGGCCGCCTCCATGCCGACCACCTCGACCCCGTCCTTGGAGGCGAGGCCGGCGATCGCCCCGAGCATCGCCAGGCGGTGATCGCCCCGCGCCTCCAGCCTGCCGCCGACCAGTCCGCCGGTGCCGTGCACCGCGAAGCCATCCGGCGTTTCCTCGATCTGCGCGCCAAGCGCGCGCAGGCCCTTCGTCACGGCCGCGATCCGGTCCGACTCCTTCAGTCGCAGCTCCCCCGCCCCGCGCACCACCGTGTCGCCCTCCGCGAAGCATGCGAGCAAGGCCACCAGCGGCAGCTCGTCGATCGCGAGCGGGACCTCCTCCGGCCCAACATCCGTGCCCTCGAGCTGGCAGTGGCTGACGTCGATCTCGGCGACAGGCTCGTGCGCGTCGAACGAGCCCTTCTGCTCGGGGCTGGCGAGCACGATCGCGCCCATGCGCTCGAGGATGCGCAGGAAGCCCGACCGCGTCCAGTTGACGCCGACACCCTCCAGCACCAGACGGGACCCCGGCACGAGCACCCCGGCCACGATCATGAAAGCGGCCGAGGAGAGATCGCCGGGGACCTCCACCGGGTCGAGCTCGAGCTTGTCGGCGTTGCCCACCGTCGTCCGCAGCCGGCCATCCGCGAGCTTCGCCCGTTCGATCGGGGCGCCCGCGCGGGCCAGCATGCGCTCGGTGTGGTCGCGGGTGGCGACCGGCTCGATCACCGTGGTCGAGTCGGTGATCAGCCCCGCCAGCAGTAGGCAGGACTTGACCTGGGCGCTCGCGACCGGCAGTTCGTACTCAATCCCGTGCAGCTGGGTGCCGTGGAGCGTGAGGGGCGGGTACCGGCCCTCACGCGCCTCTACTTGCGCGCCCATCAGCGACAGTGGCTCGGCAATGCGATCGATGGGCCGCCGCCGAATCGAGTCGTCGCCGTCGAGCGTGAAGCTGTGCCCCCGCTGGAACGAAAGCCAGCCCGGCAGGAGGCGCATCAGCGTGCCGGCGTTGGCGACGTCGATCGGTGCGCTCGGTGGCTGGACGTTGCGCAATCCCCCGCCGCGAATCAGCAGCTCCGAGTCGCGTCGCTCGACCATCGTCCCCAGCGAGCGCACCGCGCGCAGGGTCGCGGCCGTGTCGGCGGCGTCGAGGTAGTTGCGGATCTGCACCGGCTCGGAGGCCATCGCGCCGATCAGCGCCGCGCGGTGCGAGATCGACTTATCCGCGGGTGGCCGAAGCTGCCCGCGCAACCTCGAGGCGGGATCGAAGCGCATGTTCATGGTGAGTCCCCCGTCAGCCGCGCTCGGGCCGCCTGCGCCCCCTCGGCGAAGGCGGTGATGCGGGCCCGGTCGCCGTCCAGCAGCGCCGCGCGGAACGCGTCCAGGCGCTCGGTGAGATCGCCCATGGTTGCCGCCAGCAGATCCGCGTTGGCGGTGTAGATGTCGGTCCACATCTCACTGGGAGCGCCCGCCACGCGCGTAGCGTCGCGGAAGGAGGGGCCCGCGCACGAGAGCGTCGCCTCGGCGGCCGGAAGTTCGGCGACGGCGTGGGCGGCGAGCGCGCCCGCCAGCACGTGGGGCAGCTGAGAGACCGTCGCCACGACGGCGTCGTGGGTGTCAGCATCGATCGCCCTGGGCCGCGCGCCGATGGCCTCTAGCAGCCCCCACAGCCGCTCGTAGAGGGCGCTCGAGGTGCTCGGCCCGGGGGTCAGATACCAGGTCGCGCCGGCGAACATATCCTCGCGCGCGTTCGTCGCCCCTGCGTGCTCCGAGCCGGCCAGGGGGTGCCCGCCGACGAAGCGCGGGTCGTCGTAAGCGGCCACGATCGCGCGCTTGAGCGAGCCCACATCGGTGACGACACAGTCCGCCGGGGCCTCATCGAGCGCCTCGCCGACGGCCTCAGCAAGCACTGCCACCGGCGCCGCTATGAACGCCGCTTCAGCGTCCCTAAGCGCTCCCGCTGCGGTCGTGCAGGCGCGGTCAAGCATGCCGCGAGCGAGCCCCAGCTCGAGCGCGGAGGCGTCGGGATCGAAGCCCGCAACGACGGCGCCGGCGCGGTCGCGAAGCGCCCCGGCGATCGACCCGCCAACCAGGCCCAGTCCGATGAGCGCGACCTGCATGTACGCCGGTTGCGTTCTAGCCGGCCGCCACGCGGCGCCGCTCGCTGACGGCGCTCGCCAGCTTCTCGAGCGTCGCGACCGTGGTGGCCCAATCGATACAACCGTCGGTGATCGACTGACCGTAGGTGAGGGGTTCGGCGGTGGGCTCCTGACGGCCGGCCACGAGAAATGACTCGAGCATCACGCCGACGATCGACCGGCTGCCGCTTCTGATCTGATCCGCGACGTCGGCGGCGACCACCGGCTGGCGGCGGTAATCCTTGCCGCTGTTGTCATGCGAGACATCCACCACCACCCGTGCGGGCAGTCCCGCGGTGCGCACCAACGCCAGGGCGTCGGCGACGCTCGCGCGCTCGTAGTTGGGCCGCTCGCGCCCGCCGCGCAGGATGATGTGGCAGTCCTCGTTGCCGCGCGTGTACATGACGGCAGGGGTGCCATCGACGTCGATGCCCGCGAAGGCGTGCGCGACCGCCGCCGCCCTGACGGCATCGACCGCGACCTGAATGTCGCCGTCCGTGCGGTTCTTGAACCCCACTGGCATCGAGAGGCCTGAGCCGAGCTGGCGGTGGATCTGACTCTCGGTGGTGCGGGCCCCGATCGCGCCCCAGCAGACAGCGTCGGAGATGTACTGCGGGGTGATCGGGTCAAGGAATTCGCAGCCCACCGGCAACCCCAGCGCGAGGACCTCGAGCAGCAGCCTGCGGGCCACCCGCAGCCCCGCGTTGACGTCGCTCGAGCCGTCCATGTACGGATCGTTGATGAGCCCCTTCCAGCCGGTGGTGGTACGCGGCTTCTCGAAGTAGACGCGCATCACCACGCATACGTCGCGCTCGATCTCGCGCGCTTGGGCGCTCAGCCGCCGGGCGTAGTCGAGCGTGGCGTCGACGTCGTGCACGCTGCACGGCCCCACCACAGCAAGCAGGCGATCGTCGGCACCGCTGAGGATCGCCTGCACGGCCTCGCGGCCGCGCACGACAGTTTCGGCCTGGCCCTCGGACAGTGCCAGCTCGCCGAGCAGCTCGCGCGGCGGCAGCAGCGGCTCGAGCCGCGCGATGCGCCGGTCGCGTACCGCTTCGCGCGGGATCACCGACTGGCTGGCTGTGGTTCCGATCATCGTGGGGTTTTCCTTTCGGCGCTGGAAACTGTAGGGAAGGCCCGTCCCAGCGGCCGGCGGCCGCGTGCGGATCCGGGGTCGCGAGCTGGTGCGGCGCTCGGCTGGACGCGGGAAGCCCGGAGCGGGCGGAGGGCAGCGAGCGGCCGAGCGCCTAGGTAAATCGCCACCACCACAGACGCGAGGAGCTGAGCGCGCCCCCGGAGAGATACCGGAGCTCAGAGTTGGCGCTGCGGCGGCCGCGTCGCATGGTGGCGACAGATGTAGCAGACGCAGGCCGCTACAGCAACTCGCGCAGGGCCGCGACGAAGCGCCGGTTCTCCTCCGGAGTACCGACCGTCACCCGCATGGCTCCCGGGCCGCCCAGGGAGGCGCCCGCGCGCACGAGCACACCACGCTCGGCGAGTCCGCCCACAACCTGAGCTTCCCGCTCGGCCGCCTCGTCGCCGTCAGACAGACGCACCCAGAGGAAGTTGGCATCGGATTCCGCCAGGGGCAGCCCCAGTTCGCGGATGCTCTGCTCGAGCTCGAGCCGCGCCGCGAGCATGTTGGTGACCCGCTGCTCCACCGCGTCCTGGTGGCGGAGCGCCTCGGTCGCGGCGGCCTGCGCCGCGATGTTGAGGTGGAACGGCTGGCGCACCTGGTCGACCGCCTGCCTGAACTCGCTCGAGCCGCACAGGGCGTAGCCGGCCCGGAGCCCCGCGAGGCCATAAACCTTGGAGAAGGACCGCAGCACCACCAGGTTCGGCCAGTCGCGCAGCAGCTCCACCGAAGCGTAGGTGTCACCCAGCGCGAGCGAGAACTCCGCGTAGGCCTCATCGAGGATCACGCATACGTGCTGCGGAATGCGCTCCAGCAGGCCCACGATCGCGTCCAGGCTGTGGGCGGTCGAGGTCGGGTTGTTGGGATTGCAGACGAGCACCAGTCGCGTGGCCACGGTGACCTCGCGCGCCATCGCCGCGAGGTCATGGCGGTCATCGAGGTCGAGCGGCACCTCGATCGCGCGCGCGCCCGAGGTTGCCGCCACGTGCGGGTAAATCGAGAACGCCGGCCACGCGTACACGAGCTCGGCGCCGGGTTCGAGCAGCGCCTCGGCGGTCGCCAGCAGGATGTCGCAGGAGCCATTCCCGAGCGCGATTCGCTCAGGCGCGATGCCGTAGCGATCGGAGAGGGCGCGGCGCAGCGGCTGGTACGACGGGTCGGGATACCGGTTGGCGCGCAGAACGGATTTGCCGACCGCCTCGAAGACCTCGGGCACCGGGCCGAAGGGGGACTCGTTGGAGGCCAGCAGCGCCACGTTCGGCCCCAGGTCGTAGCCCGAGGCGACTGGGTAGACGGGAATTCTGCGGATCCGCTGGGCGAACTCGAGCGGCATCTGGCGGAGGGTATACGTCTCGCCTCACCGTCCGCGGTGGACGCTCGAGAGCGGCTACTGGGCCGCGTCTAGATCCGAGCGCAGCGCCCGCGCCTCATGCAGATACACGTGTCGGGGGCGATGGTCGTCCTCGTCGTAGTAGTGCATGAGCACGCGGATGACGCGGGGCAGCGAGCCGGGCACCGCGACCTCCCGCGCACACAGCAGCGGCACCCGGTCGAAGCCGAGCCGCCGGGCGGCGACCGCCGGGAATTCGGCATCGAGGTCGGGCGTCATCGTGAAGATGCAGCTCACGATCGCCTCGGTGTGCAGCGCGTTGCGCGCGATCAGCTCGCGGATCAACTCGTCGGTCGCGCCGAGGATCTCGGTCGCGTCATTCTGGTTCACGGTGTTGGCGCCCCGCAGCGCGTAGAGCCGCATGGGCGCGGCATTGTGTCTGATGGCCGCCGCGCATGCGCGGCGGCCGGCGAGCGAACATGTTCGCTCGCCCCGGGCGCGCACATGTGCGCGCCCGAACATAGATCCAAATGCAACGAACGCTTAGTCTCTCGCGGATGGGCGTCGCTTTATCGGAGCGTCATCTGCGACCGCCCCACGGGCTTGCGCGCTTCCTGGAGACGAGGCCGCGGGCGAGGCTGCTTGCCAGGCATGGTCCCTTCCTGATCGTTCTCGGCATCGGCGCCGCGCTCCGGGTCCTAGTCACGCTGGCGTACTGGCCGGGCCTCGAGCTGGGCGGGGACTCATTCGGCTACCTCGCCAATGCCGCCTCACTGACCCCCGGCACCTGGCACCCCTTCGGTTACAGCCTGTTCCTGCGGGTGCTATCGGTGCTCTGGCCGCTCGGCGTCGTGCCGATCGTCCAGCATCTGCTCGGCCTAGGACTGGGGGTCCTGATCTATGCGCTGCTGCTCCGGCTGGGGGTGCGCCGGGGGCTCGCCGTGGTGGCGACGCTGCCGGTGCTATTGGATGGCTACCAGCTCGACATAGAGCAGTTCATCCTCGCCGAGACGCTCGTGGACGTGCTGGTGCTGGTCGGCCTCGCGCTCATAGCGTGGGACAAGTGCATCTCCGGGCGCCGAGCCGCGGGTATCGGCGTGTTGCTGGTCGCGGCGACCCTCACCAGGGTGGCGGCGTCTCCCCTGATCGCAGTTGCGGGTCTGTACCTCCTGCTGCGCAAGCGATGGCGACCCCTCGGCGCGTACGTGGCGGTCGCGCTCGCGCTCCTGATCGGCTATGGCGCCTGGTACGGCGCTACGTACGGCTCGTTCGGGTACACGGACTACGCGGGTTACATGCTGTACGCGCGCGTGGCGCCATTTGCGACCTGCAAGTACCACCTCCCTTCCGAGGTGGGACGCCTGTGCCCCCGTGAGCCAGTCTCGCGCAGGACGAAGGACACCGAGTTCTACACCTGGTACAGGCAGTCGCCGCTCTACCAGCGGGGGCTTGGGAGCCACAGCCAGCGAAATATGCTGGCCAGGCGGTTCGCCACTGCGGTCATCGAGCACCAGCCTCTCGACTACGCCGGCGCGGTCCTCGCCGACACCTGGCACTACTTCACACCAGGGCGGTGGATGACCGCGGCGCGCATCGAGCTTGCGCGATTCCGCTTCCCGGACGGACGGATCTCCTATGGCACCGACCGCTTCGACGTCACGGTGGCGGACAAGGGGTTCGGCAATCGCCCCATCCGTTCGCATCCTCGCCCGCGCCTATACGGATTCCTACGTGGCTACCAGAGCGTGATGTACACCCAGGGCCCCGTGCTGTTAGCGGCTCTGATCGGGGGGCTGGCAGCAGCGGCGGGGCTTTTGAGCCGCAAGCGCCGGCGGCGCGATGCCCGCTGGGCGGCGGCGCTATTCGCGATCGCGGGCTTCGTGATCGTGTTCGTACCGTCGCTCGGCGCCGCATTCAGCTACCGCACAGGGATACCGATGCTTGTGCTGCTGCCGCCCGCCGGGATCATTGGGGCCGACGTGGGCCTCGACGTGCTGCTGGCACGAGTCCGCGGGTCAGGTCACGGCAAGCGCCTGCTCACCGCTCGTACCTGACGCGCGCAGGCGCGAGGGCGCCTCCGCGCAGCCAGTCGAGACCGAGCTGCGCGGCCGCGGCGGCCGCCGGAGGCAGGAGAACCAGCAGCGGTAGCCCATACCGATAGCTGAAGCCTACCGTCAGCGATGGGATGAGGACGAGCGCCACCGCGCTTACGGCGAGCACCAGACCCGACCAGCGCGCGTGGCGCCCGCCCGCGGCTCGCCGGGCCAGCCCGAGCCCGGCGAGGAGCGCGGCGATGAGGCAGGCGAGCAGCGCCGGCCCCGGCATGTACACGTACCACTGGTAGGTGCGCAGCAAGGCCGTGAGCGCGCTGTCAGGCGAGGCAATGATGCGCTTGGAGCCGAACCCCTCTCGAGCAATCCGCACGTGGTAGTTGCCTCGTTGGGGGCTGCGGTGTGGCGGCGGAAATCGCCACCGCTGCATGTCGATGATGTCCGAGGTCATCCACCGCCCGGGCGCGAAGTAGTGCCATGTGTCCGCCAGCACCGCGCCGGCGTAAGCGAGCGGCTGGTGCTCGATCACCGTGACCGCGAAGCGCTCGCCCAGCGCGCTGCGCGCAGAGCGGTTGCCGAGGCGGTGCACGAAACGGATCGGCGAGCGGGCCTGGTCCGCGAAGTACTCGCTGTTGTTCGAGCGCTTACCCACGGGTCGAGCCGGACACAGCTTCGCCTCTTTGGCCGGCATCGCATAGAGGCAGGTGGCAAAGGGAGCGACCCTGCCGTACAGCCAGAAGCCGGTGTAGTTCGAATAGCCGAAGCTGCCGTACGTGGCCGCGTACCAGCCGCCGTATGCGACCAGCAGCACGCCGCAAACCGCGCAGTAGCTGAGCAGCGTCCGCCACCGGCGGCCCCGCAGCAGCAGGTACACGAACACCACCGCGAGCACGGGCAGGGTCTCGGTGCGGGTGACGGCGGCGGCTACCAAGAGCAGCCCGACGACGGCCCCCCGCCGGGCCCCCACCTCCTCGCGCCACAACAGCATCGCCAGCCCGCCGAGCAGCAGCAGGCTAGTCAGCGCCTCCGGCAGGATGAACTGCTCGAGCGCGAGCTGGTAGCCGTCGAGCAGCACGGGGAGCGCGGCCAGCGCCGCCAGCCACCGCCGCGCTCCCAGCCGCAGCGCGAGGAGGTACACGATCAAGCCCATCGCGATGCCCATCAGGTGTTGAACCACCACGACCGAGCCGAGCTGTCCGGTGACCGAGAGAGCCGTCAGCAGCAAGGGGTACCCCGAGGGGTGCCAGCTTCCCGGGATGACGGCGTGAGCTACCCGCAGGTAGTCGTAGGAGTCGGCATAGAGCTCGATCCCGGGCCAGTAGGCGATCGAGACGACCACCCTGAGCCCCAGGCCAAGGAGCACGAACAGGGCGAACAGCCAGTGCTGGCGGATGGTGGTACTTGAGCCGCGAACCCATCTCCACAGGCCGGTTCGGAGGCGATCGACGAGGCCGCCCAGGGTGGGCGGGACCTGGTCTTGGTCGGCAGGCGCCCAGCGCTGAGCCTCCCCTGCCCGCTGGGGGGCCGTGACGCTGTCGTCGATCACCGCTGGGCTAGCTTGGCGGAGGTCCCGGAGTCCTTCCCTGCCCCGTCCGCTGGGCCGGCGAGCAAGGTATCAGCATCGCCCGCCGCGCACCCGTTGCCGTTGAGAGCAGGCTGCGGAGGCGCTCCTCGGGGCTGCGGGAACAGCGCCTCCGCGAACATGAAGCGCACATGCCGAGCGCCGTCTCTGAAGCGACGAAGCTTGGAATCGCCCGTACGCGGGTGATAGGTGATCGGCACCTCCGTGACCCGCAGCCCTGCCTGCGCGGCGGCGACGACGACCTCCGAGGCGAACTCCATCCCCTCCGATCGCAGTCGCATCCGCTCGTAGGCACTTCGGGTGAACGCCCGCATGCCGCTGTGGGCGTCGGAGGTATCGAGCCCGAAGAGCGCGTTGAGCAGCCCGGTCAGGGCGGGGTTGCCGAGGTGTTGATTCAGGAAGGGCATCGCACCCGGAAGGATCGTCCCGGCGAACCTGGATCCGAGGACGTAGTCGTAGCCCTCGCTGAGCGGCCCGATCAATCTGTGCAGCTCGGAGAAGTCGTATGAGCAGTCCGAGTCGCCAATCACGATGATCTCACCGGCGGACGCCTCGATGCCGGTCATGTATGCCCGCCCATACCCGCGTCTCGACTCGTGCACGACTCTGGCGCCCGCCCGCTCGGCCAGCTCGACGGAGCGATCGCTAGAGCCGTTGTCGCAGACGACTACCTCTCCTCGGAGGCCGGTGCGCTCGATTCCCCGCCACGCGCGCTCGACGCACTCAGGGACGCTGTCCTGCTCGTTCAGGCACGGCATCACGACCGAAAGCTCCCGTAGTGCCATGAGCGGCAATATCGCCGCGATTGCTAAATGTCAGCCACCGCCCGGATTGAAATTGCGTTAGGACGCCTTTCCAGGGCCTTTTGTAACTCCCATGCCGATCTCAGCCCTCCTGCTCGCGCTCGCCGCCGCCGTGGTGCACGCCTGCTGGAACATCCTGCTTTCAGGGCACGAGGACACCCATAGCGCGACCGCCGTAGCGATCGTGGTCGGCGTGCTCGTGTTCGCCCCCGTCGCCGCGCTCACCTGGAGAGTCGAGGACAGCGCCTTGCCCTACATCGCGGCCTCGAGCGCGTTCGAGCTGCTGTACCTCGTGCTGCTCGCCTCGGGCTACGCCCGCATGACGATGAGCTTCGTCTACCCGATCGCGCGCGGGTCTGCGCCGGTGATTGTGCTGGCGATCAGCGTGCTCGCACTCGGCGCGGCGGTGTCCGCTGTGGCGGCCGTGGGCGTGCTCGCGATCGCGGTGGGAATAGTGCTCGTGCGCGGGCTAAAGAGCGCCGGAAACGTGCATGAGCTCGGGCTCGCCTTGGCCGTGGGTGGCTGCATCGCCAGTTACACGCTGATCGACAAGCACGGGATCGCCCACGCCAACCCGATCGCCTACATCGAGGTGATCTTTGCTGTGGTCGCGTTCGGTTACGTGGCGGGCGCCCTGCGCGTGAGGGGTGCCGGAGCCCTGCGCGCCGCGATCGGTCCCGCGAGCGTGATCGCGGGCATCGGCTTCTTCGGCGCCTACGCGCTCGCCCTGGGTGCGCTGCAGATTGCTTCGGCGGCGTCGGTCGCGGCCGTGCGCGAGTCGAGCGTGGTGCTCGCGACCGCCTGGCTGGCGCTCTCGGGACGCGAGCGCGTCACCGCTGAGCGCCTGGCGGGCGCGGTGGCGGTGGTGGCGGGCATCGTGCTCATCTCGTTGGGCTAAGGCAATGGCCGGTCGACGATCGCCGCGGCTCAGGGTTTGAGACGCGGCAGCGGATCAAGGTGCCGAGCACCCGGAAGCCGTCGAGCGCCGTCAGCTTCTTGCCCTCGTCGGTGGCCCTGGCCCGGTAGTGCACCGGCAGCTCGAAGATACGCTCGCCCCGCTGCACCAGCCGGGCAGCAATCTCGGGCTCGATGGCGAAGCCGGCGCTGCGTAGCTTGAGGCTGCGAAACAGCTCGGTTCGCATCATCTTGTGACAGGTCATGATGTCATGCAGGTAGACGTTAAAGAGCACGTTGCAGGCCAGCGTGACCGCCCGGTTACCGAGCACGTACAGAAACGAATGGCTCGTGTATCCGTCGAACGCCCGCACGCCGAAGCAGGCATTTGCACGGCCCTCGAGCAGCGGCGGCAGCAGCAGCGCGAGGTCGTCCGGGTCGTACTCGAGGTCGGCGTCGAAGACGGTCGCGAACTCACCCCGCGCCTGCGCGAGCGCGGTTACGACCGCTGCTCCCTTGCCGCGGTTGCCGTCGTGAGCGAGCACGCGGAGGCGCTCGTCTTGGGCGAGGTCCCGCAGGACCTCGCCGGTCCCATCGGTGGAGCCGTCGTCCACGACGATCAGCTCGAAGGCGGCCGGCAAGTCGGCGGCGAGCACCTGCGCGATCGCCTCGCCTACGCGTTCGCGCTCGTTGAAGACCGGCATCAGGATCGAGAGCATCGCGTCGCTCGACGCCCCGGCGTGGCTCACGGGCCGGGACCCGAGGTCAGCTGGTGCGTGAGCTTGACGGAGGCCTGCCCCGCCGGGGTGCTCAGCAGGTTGACCTTGTTGTGGCCGAGCACGTAGGTCGTGTCGGGACCGAGCGTCAGCACCATGAACAGGGTGAGCGCGACCACCACCACACGCAGGCTCGGCCTGCGCGCGAGCGCCGCCAGCGGCAGCAGCCAGATCATGTACCAGGGCATCAGCCAGGAGGCGCTGGCGATCAGCGCCAGCGTGGTCCAGCCGGCGGCGGCGAGCCAGTCACGCTTCGGGTCGAGCAGCAGGCGCAGCAGCTGGTAGACCGCGACCAGGACGACAAGCGCTTCCAGGTAGCGGATCACGGTGTGTGTACCGCCCCCCGCCCCCAGCGCGAGCCCCACCAGGTTGGGAATGCTGAACGGCGTCAGGATCTGGGTCTGATCGGAGACGTTCGGGAGGGTCTCGCCGAACAGCAGGAAGCTCATCACCGCCAGCGGAATCGCGACCAGCAGCGCGCCGAGCACCAGCCGCGCCCGCCTCCCCCAGTCGTGGCCGGCCACGAACATGAACGGCAGCACCAGCAGACCGGTCACCTTGATCCCCGCGGCCACCACCATCAGCGCGCCCGCGGGACGGTCGCGGCGCGCCAAGAACATGGCGATCGCGGCGCTCATCGCGCACAGCATGATCACGTCGAGGTGAAAGCCGCCGATTGCGTAGACCAGGAAGACGGGGTTCAGCCCCACCAGTGCCACGGCTGGCCTGGGGTCGCGCCCCAGGCGCCGTGCACAGGCGGCGATCGCGGCGAGACAGCCGATGCTGGAGAGCGCGAGCGCGACCTTGAAGATCCAATAGGCGACCGAGAGCGGCAGCAGCCCGAGGGGATACGTGAGCGCTGTGAACAGCTCGCTGTAGGGGCTGTGAAGGCCATGCCAGGTGCTGAACAGGTACACCGGGTCGCGCTGGATCTCGCCGATCACGTGGGTGTAGGGGTTGAGGCCGTGCATGGCGCCGAGCCGCGCGTAGCCGAAGTAATTGAAGAGGTCGGTGAGCTGCAGCGGCGGCGTCAGCAGCAGCAGCGCGATGAGTACGCCCAACACGATCCAGAGCGCGCGCATGGAAACGGTGCGGACCGCCAGCAGGCCGATCACGTAGGCCCCGACCATGCCCACGAGCACGGCGCTCATGCCGAACTCGAGCGCCGGCTGACTTTGCGGCAGCGACCCGAACAGTCCGTGCAGGGGCCCGGCGAGCCAGCTCGGGAACGTGGCTGTGGAGCGCGGCACGAGGATTGACGGTCCCGCCGCCGCGTACACGGCGATTGCGGCGATGGCCACGATCAGGGCGCCGAACGCGAACCAGGCGAAGAAGGGGCCGAGCGCGGTCAGCGAAACTGGCAGCGAGAGTCGCGGGCGCTCCGAGAGCGTCCGTGGAAGGGCCACTGCCGACCCCTGCCGGCTCATCGTCCGTGGGCGGGTCACTGGGTTCTATGCGTAAGTGTGGCGACAGCGAGAGTCGCCACCGGCGGATGGCTGGCGGGGACGACGTTAGGCGCCGCCAGGGACGACTCGAATGTGGGTGCATTTGCTAACGGAACCACTGAAGGTATGGTCGCAAGCGTGGCACCCGTCTGTGGTTTTGGGCATAAGTACCCTGACACCACGGTGAGCGTCGGCACACTGACTCTACCCTCAGGCCGGTGAGCGTCGGCACACTGACTCGCGAGTTCCGCGGGCCCCCGTCGGCCCGCGTGGACATCCGTCCGCTGGGAGCGGAAGGGGCGATCGTCGCCGCGCTGACGGTCGCCGCGGCAGCCCTGCGCTTCGCGCTGATCTCCCATCAGGGCTTCTGGTTCGACGAGGCCAACACGGCGCAGCTGGTGTCGTTCTCGCCGGGGCCGATGCTCTCGCTGATCAAGCACTACGAGTCGACCCCCCCGCTGTACTACGCCGTGGCCTGGGTCTGGGCTCGGATCTTCGGTTTCGGGGAGGACGGCTTGCGCTCGCTCTCGGCGGTCGCCGGGGTGCTCGCAGTGCCGGTCGCCTACGGCGCGGCGGCGAAGCTGATCTCGAGGCGCGCGGGGGTGATCGCAGCCGCCCTGACTGCCTTCAGCCCCATGCTGATCTGGTACTCGCAGGAGGCCCGCGCCTACGAAGCGGTGGTGCTACTCACCGGGCTCTCGCTGCTGACATTCGCCCTCGCGCGCGAGCGCCCCAGCGGTGCTGCGCTGGCGGCGTGGACGGTGGCGTGCGTGCTGGCGTTGGCGACCGAGTACTACGCGGCGCTCGTGGTGGTGCCCGAGGCGATCTGGTTGCTCTACTACAACCGCCGCGGGCCAGGAATGCGGCCGCTGCTGGGAGCCATCGGGGTGCTGGTCGTGCTGGCGGTGCCGCTGCTGTGGCTGGCGATCAACCAGAACGCCACCGGGCACGCCAGCTGGATCGCGCCGATTCCGCTCGCTCCGCGCCTCGACCAGATCATCCCCCAGTTCACGGTCGGCTTTCAGCTGCCGGCGCAACAAGTCCTCACGCGCGTGGGCGAAGCCGCGGCGCTGGTGGCGCTCCTCATGCTCCTGGCGCGCTCGGAGCGTGTGGAGCGGAGCGGGGCACTGGTCGCGCTCTCGATCGCGCTCGGCGGCTTCGTCCTCGCCCTGCTGCTGGTGGCGGGCGGGATCGACGACCTCATCACGCGCAACATCATCTCCCTGTGGATGCCGGCGGCCGTGGCCGTGGCGGGCGGACTGGCGGCCCGCCGGGCTCGTGCCCTGGGCCTTTTCTGCACCGTCGTGCTGTGCGCGATCGGGCTTACCGGCGCAATCGCGGTGGCGGCCAATCGCAAGTTTCAGCGCCCGGACTGGCGCGGCGTCGGCCGCGTGCTCGGTGCGCGGCCGGCGTCAGCCGTCGGCACCCGCGCGATCCTGATCCAGCGCTACCGCGACGTGCTGCCGCTATCGCTTTACATGCCCCAGCTGAAGTCCTGGCCCCACCACGGCACGAACAAGTTCAGCAAGTACGTGGGGGCGAACTCGATTGGTGAGTTCGACGTGATCGCGATCGCGGCCCCGCGCGTCAACCTCTGCTGGTGGGGAGCCGCCTGCAACCTCACCCCCTCCCGGCTCCAGAGGCGCTACACGCTTCCTGGCTTTCGGGTGATCTGGACGCGCCACATCTACCAGTTCACGATCATGCGCATGGTTGCCGCGCATCAGGTCAGCGTGACGCCCCAGATGATTTCGCGCGCGCTCACCAACACGAGCCTCAAGTACGACGATCTGTTGCTCCAGCGCTGAGGTCGAGCAGGGCCTCCACTTCGTCGTCGGTGAGCCGCCGGTACGACCCGGGCTTCAAGTTGCCGAGCCGCAGGCCGCCGATGGCGACGCGCTCGAGGCGCTTGACCGGGTGTCCGGCGGCCTCGCACATGCGCCTCACCTGCCGCTTGCGTCCCTCGCGCAGGGTGAGCTCTAGGAGACCGTTGGCGATCTGACGGACTTGGGCGGGCGCGGTGAGACCGTCCTCGAGCTCGATCCCGCGACGCAGCGCGCGCAGCGCGCCCTCACGCACAGGCGGGTGGGCGACCAGAGCCCTGTAGGTCTTGGGCACCTCGAAACGCGGATGGGTGAGGCGGTGGGCGAGCTGCCCGTCGTTGGTCAGCAGGATCAGGCCAGTGGTGTCGATGTCGAGCCGGCCGACCGGGTACAGGCGCCTCGTCGAGTCGACGAGCTCGAGGACCGTTTGCCTGCCCTGGGGGTCGTGGGCCGTCGAGACGACGCCGCGTGGCTTGTGCAGCGCGTACACGACCTGAGCCGGGGCGGGTCCAATGGGGACGTCATCGAGCGCCACCCGCTGACCGTGCGCGACGGCGCGCGCAGGGTCGGTAACGGTCTCGCCGTCGACGGCGACGCGTCCCTCTTGAATGAGCCGTTCGGCCGCTCGACGCGAGGCGACTCCGGCCGTGGCGAGGTACTTGGCGAGCCGCATGACCACTTCGAAGTGTGGCTCACCTTCTGCCAGCGCAACCTACTGACGTCCCGCTTAAGAACGTGTGGTTAACTGGGTGTGGATGCGTTTGGGGGATGTTGTGGGGCGCCCGGCCATCCGGGCTGTGTGCGCCGTCGTAGCCGCGGGAAGTCTCGCCGGCGGCTTCGGCGCCCTCGGAGCGAACGTGGCCGCGGCCCGTTCCTCCTCCCGCAGTGGGGCGGCCGCGGTGGCCGGCTCACCGCAGAACGCTGCGCGTGGGCTCGACGTGCTGCCGGTCCCTGGCACGCCCGACGCGCCGCCGCGAACGCCGATCGATTTCCCCAAGGTCGCGGCGGGGCAAATCGCCGCGGTTAGAGCGGTGGGGTCGCGCACCGGGCTCCATCCCGGACGACTCAGCGCCCAGCCGCAGAATGCCGGCACGCAGTTCGCGCCGCGGCGCCCCTTCGCACCGGGCGAGCGGGTTTCGGTCACCGCCCTGCTGCGCTCGCCGGCGGCGGCCACCGCCTCGGGTGCGCCCGGATCGCGCAAGCTGCGCTTCTCCTTCACGATCGGGCGACCCGCCAAGGTGCGCACGTATTCGAGCCCGTTTGCGCCCGGAGCCGGCGGCACCGCGGCCAGTCCCGACACGCTGGGCATGAGCGCCGCGAGCTCCGCGCGGAACGTCAGCTCGACCCCGCACACGCACTCGTTCGTGACCCAGCCGGACTTCCACCCGCCGAGCATCTCGATGGTCGGGAAGGACACCGACCACGCCTCGGGCAACATCTTTCTGACCTCACAGAACACGGGTCAGAACGGGCCTTACTTCCTGAACTCGAATGGCGATTTGCGCTGGTATCACCCGACCTCAGGTCCGGGGCACGGAAAGGGCCCGGCCGCCTTTGATTTCCGCGTCCAGTACTGGGAAAAGCATCCCTACCTCACCTATTGGGAGGGCCACCTCAACTTCCCGCCTGGAGACGGCACCGGGGTGGGAGTAATGCTGGGCGTGCACTACCGCCGGGTCCACACCGTCACCGCCGGGGCCGGCTATCAGTCAAACGGCGTGGACCTGCACGAGTTCAGCATCGGCGCCAACGGCAACGCCTTCGTGACGGTCTACGCGCCGGTTCACACCAACCTGACCTCGGTCGGCGGGCCTTCCAACGGCGTCGTGTTCGACTGCATCGCGCAGGAGATCAACATCAAGACCAACAGGGTGCTGTGGGAATGGAACGCGCTCAGCCATGTCCCCGTTTACGACTCGTACGCCCATTATTCGCCCGGACAGCCGTGGGACTACTTCCACATGAACTCGATCCAGGAACTCCCGAACGGCCACGTGCTCATTTCGTCGCGCCACATGTGGGCGGTGTACTCGGTCGACATGAAGACGGGCAAGATCGATTGGACCCTGGGCGGCCGCCATTCCTACTTCTGGATGGGCAGCGGCACTCATTTTTACTGGCAGCACGACGCGACCCTGCACTCGAACGGACTGATGACGATCTTCGACGACGGGGCCGGCGACGGGGGCCTGAACGAGAGCCAGTCGCGCGCGATCGCGGTCCACCTCAACATCCAGAGCCGGCACGCCACGCTCGCTCAGGCCTATGTGCATTCGCCCCCGTTTTTGACGACGAGCATGGGCTCGACCCAGGTGGTGCAGAACCACAATGTGTTTGTGGGCTGGGGCGGGGCCCCGGGCTTCTCCGAGTACACACAGGGGGGGGCGGAGATCTTCAAGGGAGACTTCCAGAGGCCCATTTCGTCATACCGCGCCTACCGCTCCACCGGTTTCATTGGCCGCCCGCCGAATCCGCCGAATGTCGCCGTCCGCAAAGCCTCAAAAGGCGGTGGCGACCGCATTTATGCGAGCTGGAACGGGTCCAGCCTGGTGACGAAGTGGCGCGTACTGGCCGGCTCCAGCAAGTCGAAGCTCTCAAGCGTCAAGGTGGTTTCCTGGGCCGGCTTTGAGACCACGATCAAGGTCTCGAAGGCCAAGTACTTCAAAGTGGTAGCGCTTGACGGCAAGGGCCACGCGTTGGCACACGGCACCTCGCGAGTTGTCGCCGGCCGGTAGCGGCCAGCAGTAGTAGTTAGTCAGAGGGGAATCTGCTTGAGAGCTCATGTGCGTGTGGTGGCTTTGGTGGCCGGCCTGGCGGCCGCCCTCGGCGGCCTGGCCGCCTGGGGTCCCACCGCCCTGGCCGCGCACACCCACACCCCAACACCCTCCGCGCACGCCGCACCAAACCCCGTCTCCGCCGCCCCCACCCAAGGCCTCGACGTGCTCCCCTTCCCCGGCACCCCCGACGCCGCCCCCGCCACCAACATCACCCTCCCCGCCGTCCCCACCAACCAAATCGCATCCATAAAAGCCACCGGCTCACACAGCGGCACCCACCCAGGCCACCTCAGCCCCCAACCCGCCGGACAAGGCAGCGCCTTCACCCCCAAACACCCCTTCACCCCCGGCGAACACGTCACCGTCACCACCACCCTACGCACCACCAAAGCCGCCACCGCCACCGGCGCCCCCCACACCAAACACATCCACTGGAGCTTCAACATCGCCCAAACCGCAACCGTGGCATCGGCTGCTCGCCGGACCTCTGCTCCCGAGCGCCCCGCGAACGCTTCGTCGCGCCTGACGCATTCCTACATCACCGCGCCCCACCTGCATCCGCCAATCGTGAAGATGAGCGGGCACGACACCGACCGGGGCCAGGGCGACATCTTCCTCGACGCCGAGAACAGCGGGCAGCCCGCCGCCTACTTCCTGAACCCGATGGGCGACGTGCGCTGGTACAAGCCCTCGACCAAGAAGAGCGGAGGACCGTCGATCTTCAATGTGCGCGTCCAGAGCTACCACGCGAGACCGGTGATCACTTACTGGCGCGGCGCGGTCCAGTCGCCGCCCGGCTGCGGACATGGCAAGGGCATCATCCTCAACGAGCACTACCAGACGATCCACACGGTCACAGCCGGCGACGGCTACCAGAAGCAGGGCACCGACCTGCACGAGTTCACGCTCGGCCGACAGGGCCACAGGGGCGTCGCATTCGTGACCGTCTGGTCTCCGGTCAAGGCCAATCTGACCAGCATCGGCGGACCCGCCAACGGCAAAGTGATCGACTGGATCATCCAGGAGATCGACATCAAGACCAACAAGGTCATCTGGGAATGGCACTCGCTCCACCATGTCCCGATCACGGACAGCTACCAGAAGTACTCGCCCGGCCAGCTTTACGACTATTTCCACCTGAACTCGATCCAGCAGCTGTCGAACGACCACCTGATCATCTCCGCCCGCAACACCTGGTCCGTGTATTCGATCGACAAGAAGACGGGCAAGGTCGCCTGGGAGCTGGGCGGCAAACACTCGAGCTTCAGCATGGGGTCCGGCGCCCGCTTCTACTGGCAGCATCACGCCACACTGCACAAGGACGGCATCCTCACCGCGTTCGACGACGGGGCACCGCCGCCCGAGGAGCCCGAGTCGCGCGCGCTCGTGCTCCACATCTCGACGAGCAAGCACACGGCGACGCTCCTCCACGCCTACACGCACAACCCGCCAACGCTCGCCTACAGCCAAGGCGCGGTGCAGCTGCTTCCCGACCACCACGTGTTCGTGGGTTGGGGCTCGCGTCCCTTCTTCTCTGAATACAGCTCGGGTGGCGCCTTCGTCTTTGGCGGCGCGTTCCGGGTGCCCGTGCAGTCGTACCGCGCCTACCGCTTCTCGAACTGGAAGGGCCTCCCGCTCCAGCGGCCGGCGGTCGCGGTCAGGAAGGCCTCATCCCCCAACCACTACTACGTGTACGTGAGCTGGAACGGAGCCACCGCCGTGGCGAGGTGGCGTGTCGTCGGCTCTTCCGGCCGCAGCGGCCACTTCAGCCGCGTGACGGGACGGGATTGGGTCGCCTTCGAGACCAGAATCTCCGTGAGTACCCGTCACAAGTGGCTGAAGGTTCAGGCGCTCGGGCCTCACGGCCATCAACTGGCTAATGGCGCCTCAGCAGCGGTAAAGACCTAGACTGCCCGGCGGGGAGTCGGGCTGCCGACCGATTCGGGCGCGGGGCGCTCACACAAGGGGAATCTGCTTGAGAGCTCATGTGCGTGTGGTGGCTTTGGTGGCCGGCCTGGCGGCCGCCCTCGGCGGCCTGGCCGCCTGGGGTCCCACCGCCCTGGCCGCGCACACCCACACCCCAACACCCTCCGCGCACGCCGCACCAAACCCCGTCTCCGCCGCCCCCACCCAAGGCCTCGACGTGCTCCCCTTCCCCGGCACCCCCGACGCCGCCCCCGCCACCAACATCACCCTCCCCGCCGTCCCCACCAACCAAATCGCATCCATAAAAGCCACCGGCTCACACAGCGGCACCCACCCAGGCCACCTCAGCCCCCAACCCGCCGGACAAGGCAGCGCCTTCACCCCCAAACACCCCTTCACCCCCGGCGAACACGTCACCGTCACCACCACCCTACGCACCACCAAAGCCGCCACCGCCACCGGCGCCCCCCACACCAAACACATCCACTGGAGCTTCAACATCGCCCAAACCGCAACCGTGGCATCGCACGTCCAGGCAGCCAGGGGCTTCTCTGCACCGAGCGGGGCGGATCCGGCGCCGAGCGTCTCCTCTCGCAAGTCGACCCATTCGTTCATCACCGAGCCGGACTTCCATCCTCCCGTCATCAGGATCAAAGGCCGCGACCCGGACCCGGCCCAGGGCAAGATTTTCCTCGACGCGGACGACACGGGCCAGAACGCGGCGTACATGCTGAATCCAAACGGCGACCTGCTCTTCTATCAGCCGACGGCCGCCCAGGGCTCGGGGACGGCGGCAGCCGATGTCGCGGCACAGAGGTATGACGGCAAGCCCGTGCTCACCTACTGGCAGGGCAAGCTCACCTGCCCTCCGTGCGCGGGACAGGGCGACGACGCCATCCTCAACGACCACTACCAGACGATCCACACGGTCACCGCCGGCGACGGCTACCAGCAGCAAGGCACGGACCTGCACGAGTTCCTGGTCACCCGCGACCGCCGCGAGAGGGTCGCGTACGTGACGATCTGGAAGGCGGTGAAGGCGAATCTCACCTCCGTCGGGGGGCCTTCTAATGGCACCGCGTTCGATTGGATCATTCAGGAGATCGACATCAAGACCAACAAGGTCGTCTGGGAATGGCACTCGCTCCACCATGTCCCGGTCGCCGACAGCTATGAGGAGTACTCGCCCGGTCAGCCCTACGAGTACTTCCACCTGAACTCGATCCAGCAGCTATCGAACGGACAGCTGATCATCTCCGCCCGCGATACCTGCGCGGTCTACTCGATCGACAAGAAGACCGGCAAGATCACCTGGGAGCTCGGCGGCAAGCACTCGACCTTCAGGCTCGGCCCGGGCGTTCGCTTCTACTGGCAGCACGACGCCAGGCTGCATGCGCACGGCATCCTGACGGTGTTCGACGACGGCGCGTCGCCGCGGAGGGAGAAGCAATCCCGGGCGCTCGTCATCCACATCTCGGTCGGCAGGCACAGCGCGAAGCTCGTGCATGCCTACACGCACCGCCCGTCCACGCTCGCCGCCGCGGAGGGCAGCGTTGAGCTGCTCGGCGACCACCACGTGCTGGTGGGCTGGGGCTACAGCCCGTACTTCTCCGAATACTCGCGCAAAGGCGCGCAGCTCTTCGGCGGCACGTTCGTGGCGCCGATCCACTCCTATCGTGCTTTCCGCGGCGATTGGGTGGGTGCGCCGTTGCAGCGACCCGCGATCGCCGTGCAACCCTCATCGACATCGGGCAAGGCGAAGGTATATGTGAGCTGGAACGGAGCCACGCGGGTGGCGAGGTGGCGCCTGCTCGCGGGCAGCTCCCCCACGTCGCTGAAGCGGGTCACGCACGTTCCGTGGTCGGGCTTCGAGACCACGATCGCAACCGGCGATGCGCAGTACTTCGAGGTGCAGGCACTCGATGCCAAGGGGCGCCTGCTGCCGCACGGCACCTCCGCGGTTATTGCCGGGCCGTAAGCCCGAGCCTCTGATCGCCGGCTCCAATTTCATTCAAGTAGAGGGGATTTCGAGGTGGAGGCGCTGGACTCAAAGGGGAACGTACTGGCGAACGGCACCTCGGCGGCCGCTACCGTTCCCTGATCGGGGCCGATGGGCAGGGATTTTCCGAGGCGAAGTCATGACGATCACCTGGAGGGGATGACCATGAATGGAAGAGTTCGAAGAGCAGCGCGTGGAAGCCGCGTGCTGGCCGTCGTTTGCGGCGTCGCGGCGCTCGGCGGCGCCTCCGCCGCGCTGGGGATTGCCGGGGGCTCGGTCGCGCTCGCGGCGAGCCCCGGGATGGGGCTGCCGGTCGCGCACGGCGGGCTCGACGTGCTGCCCTTCCCGGGCACGCCCGACGCAGCGCCCAGGACACCGATCGACTTCCCCGCGCTCACCCCGGGCCAAATCAGGTCGGTCAGGGCCGTGGGATCGCGCACAGGGGCTCACCCGGGTGCGCTCAGTGCGCAGCCCGCCGGCGCGGGCACCCAGTTCGCTCCAGCACGGGCGTTCGCACCGGGAGAGCGCGTCACGGTCACCGCGACGCTGGCCTCGACGGCCGCCGGCGCCGCCTCCGGAGCCCCCGGCTCGAGCGTGCTCCACTTCTCCTTCCGAGTGGCGCGGCCGGCGGCGGGGACGAGCACATCCGCTGGCAGCGCCGCGACCGCCGCCCAGGACAGCGGCATGATTCCGGCGCGAGCGAAGTCGAGCTCCTCACCACCGGTCACCCATTCCTTCGTCTCAGCGCCGAACCTGCATCCGCCGATCGTCGAGCTGATCGAGAAGGACACCGATACAGCGGCGGGCGACATCTTCCTCGATGCCCAGAACTCCGGGCAGAACGGCCCGTACATACTGAACCAGGACGGCGATCTGCTGTGGCAGCATCCGACCGCCAGCACGGGAGCCGGCCCGGCGGCATTCGACGAGCGCGTGCAGACCTATGGCGGACAGCCGGTCCTCACATACTGGGAGGGGCGGCTGGTCCCGCCGTCCTACACGGGCAACGGCGTGGGGGTCATGCTGAATGAGAAGTACCAGAAGATCCACCAGGTCACCGCGGGGGCCGGGTACCAGCGCGACGGCATCGACGAGCACGAGTTCAGTGTCACGCCGCAGGGCGACGCGCTCGTGACCGTGTACGCGCCGGTGCAGGCGAACCTCACCTCGGTAGGCGGTCCCGCGAACGGCACCGTGCTCGACTCGATCGTGCAGGAGATCAACATCGCCACGAACCATGTGGTGTGGGAATGGAGCGCGCTCGCGCACGTGCCCGTCTCCGACTCCTACGCGAAGTACAAGTCGGGCACGCCCTTTGACTACTTCCACGTCAACTCGGTCCAGCAGTTGCCGGGCGGCAACCTGATCGTCTCAGGGCGCAACGTGTGGGCGGCGTTCTCGATCAACGGGAAGAGCGGCAAGGTCAACTGGGAGGTCGGCGGCAAGCATCCGAGCTTCAAGATGGGCTCAGGGGCCAACTTCGAATGGCAGCACGACGTGGAGCTGCATGCCAACAATCGTGCTGACCGTGTTCGACGATGCCTTCGCCGGGGGCGCGGGCACCAAGGAAGAGAGCCAGTCGCGTGCGCTCAAGATCCAGCTGAATCCGGGCAACGCCTCCCTGATCCATGCCTACCTGCACTCCCCGCCCGTGCTGGCGGGCAGCCAGGGCAACGTGCAGGTGCTCTCCAACGGCAATGTGTTCGTCGGCTGGGGAGCCGCGCCCACCTTCTCCGAATACACCGCGAGCGGTACCCAGATCTTCAAGGCCTGGTTCCGCTCCCCCGTCCAGTCGTACCGCGCCTACCGGTTCGACAACTGGACGGGCCAGCCGCAGAGCCCGCCGGCACTGGTCGCCAAGTCGTCCTCGACCTCCGGCCAGGACAACCTGTACACGAGCTGGAACGGCGCGACGCAAGTTGCCCACTGGCGGGTGCTGGGAGGACCGACGTCGTCGGCGCTGACGCCCATCACCACGGTGCCCTGGTCGAGCTTCGAGACGAGCATCCCGGTCTCGACCGCGAGCAACCACTACTTCGAGGTGCAGGCCCTCGACTCGAACGGGAACCCGCTTAACAACGGCACCTCCGCCGTGGTCAAGGCGCCGTAGCGCCACCCTTCCGAAGGAAATACCTGTCCCACCGCGCCCGGGCGTACACTTGGGCGCGGTGGGCTGGTCATATCGAGGGGGCGATTCTGCGGGGGCCCGGAGCTAGGGTTCTTGCCTGGGCTGCGCTGCTGGGCGCGGCGGGGTGCTTGGCAGCTGCGGCCGGGGCCTCCGCGCTGAGCCCCTCCGCGCGCTCCGCTTTCACGCGAGCGCTCCACTCCGCACCCTCCGCCACCACACAGGCGCTCGACGTGCTGCCGTTTCCGGGCACGCCCGACGTTCCGCCGGGGGCCAGAATCGCTTTTCCCGAGGTCAGGCCAACGCAGATCGCGGCAGTCCATGTCGTGGGCTCCCGCAGCGGCCTGCACCTCGGCCGGCTGAGCGCTCAGCCCGCAGGTCAGGGCACGGCGTTCTCCCCCTACCGGCCGTTTGCGCCCGGCGAGAGCGTCACGGTCACGGCCGAGTTTCGCTCGGCCCAGGCTGGGAGCGCGTCGGGGGCGCCGGGCGCCAAGCGGATCCGCTTCTCGTTCGCGGTGGCGCGCATTGCGGCGATTGGCAAGGGGACGCGCTGGAGCGACGCGAGTCTCGCCGACTCGCCCTCCAGCAGCGCAAAGAAAGTCACCCGCAGCTTCGTCTCGGCACCGAAGCTCCATCCGCCGGTGGTCAGCATCCGTGGCAAGGTGCGGGATCCGGCGCAGGGAGACATTGTCCTGGACGCTCAGAACAGCGGCCACCCGGGCCCGTACATCCTCAAGCCCCATGGTCAGCTCTTGTACTTCTTCCCCGCGCACGGCTCGGTCTTCAACGCCCGCGTCCAGACCTATGACAAGCATCCGGTCCTGACGTACTGGCAGGGTCGTGTAGTGCCCCCAGGGGTCGGCCGCGGGGAAGATCTGATCTACAACGAGCACTACCAGAAGATTCATGTGGTCCGCGCGGGTTCGGGCTACCAGAAGGTGGGCACCGACCTGCACGAGTTCACACTCGGGCATCAGGGCCGTGAGGGAGTGGCTTTCGCGACCATCTGCGTGCCGGTGGAGGCGAATCTGACCTCGGTCGGGGGGCCCCCAAACGGCACCGCTTTGGACTGGATCATCCAGGAGATCGACGTTCAGACCAACAAGGTCATATGGGAATGGCACGCGCTCGGCCACGTCCCGGTCAACTATTCGTATGAGCCCTACACGCCCGGCCAGCCATACGACTTCTTTCATCTCAACTCGATCCAGCAGCTCGCAAACGGCCGCGTGATCATCTCGGCTCGCCACATGTTTGCGGTCTTCGCGATTGACAAGAAGACGGGGCGGATCGCCTGGGAGCTGGGCGGCAAGCACTCGAACTTCAGCATGGGACCCGGAGCTAGCTTCGAGTTGCAGCACGACGCGACGCTGCACGGAAACGGACTGCTGACGGTGTTCGACGACAACTCGCGGGCCGCGCTCGGCCAGTCGCGCGGGCTCGAGCTGCACGTCGGCCTGGGCTCGCACCGGGCTACGTTGGTGCACTCGTACTTCCATCGGCCACATGCGATTTTCGCCGCCAGCCAGGGCAGCGTTCAGGTGCTTCACAACCACAATGTGTTCGTGGGGTGGGGGTCATCGTCGCATTTCTCCGAGTACACGGCGGGCGGGAGGCAGCTCTTCGGGGGCTCCTTCCGCGGGCACGTGCAGTCCTATCGCGCCTACCGCTTCAGCGACTGGGTCGGGGAGCCACTGTGGGCGCCCGCAGTCGCGGTACGCAAAGCGAAGTCGTCCGGCCACGTGAATCTGTACGTGAGTTGGAACGGCGCGACCCGGGTGAGGCGCTGGCGGGTCCTGGGCTCCTCCAGCGAAACGGGGCCATTTGTGAAGGTGAAGCCGTCCGTGCATTGGTCCAGCTTCGAGACCAAGATCTACATCGGCGCGGCCAAGGGCCCGTACTTCGAGCTCCAGGCCTTGGACGGTCACGGTGACGTGCTCCCGCAGGGGACCTCCCAGGTCATCAAGGCCCCCTAATTGGCCGCCACCCTCCCAGGTCATCAAAGGGCCCCCTAGCCGGCTGCCACCATAAGGCCATGGACGTAGCCCTGCTTGAGCGCACCTTGGCCGAACTGAACGAGCCGCCCTACCGGACGCGGCAGGTGCTCCGCTGGGCCTTCTCTGGCACCGAGGGGTTCGAGCAGATGACCGACCTGCCCGCCCGCCTGCGGACCGAGTTGGACAGCCGCGTGCCCTACTCCACCCTGCGCGTGGAGCGGGAGAGCCGGGCCCGCGACGGCACGCTGAAGGTGCTCGCCACGACCGGCGACGGACGGCCCATCGAGTCGGTGCTGATGCGCTATCGCGACGGTCGCACCTCGGTCTGCCTCTCCTCGCAATCAGGCTGTCCGCTTACCTGCACCTTCTGCGCCACGGGGCAGATGCGCTTCGGGCGCAACCTGAGCCCCTGGGAGATCCTTGATCAGGTGCTGCTTCTGACCCGCCTGGCGTCGGGACGCAGGCCCGACCACGCCGTCTTCATGGGCATGGGCGAGCCGCTGCTCAACCTGGATTCCGTGCTCGAGGCGTGCCGGCACCTCCCACAGCTGGGCGTCGCCCACCGTCGCACCGCGATCTCGACCGTGGGCTGGATTCCCGGCATCCGCCGGCTCGAGGCCGAGCCCTTTCCGGTCAGGCTGGCGCTCTCGCTGCACGCAGCCGAGGACGCGCTCCGCAGTGAGCTGATGCCGGTCAACGAGCGCTACCCGATCGGGGACGTGCTCGAGGCCTGTCGGAGCTACTACCTGCGCAAACGCCGGCGGGTGTTCGTGGAGTACGTGATGCTGTCGGGCGTGAACGACGCCCACGCGCAGGCAGCGGCGCTCGCTGATGCGCTCGACCCGCGCATCTTCAAGGTCAACCTGATCCCCTACAACCCCACCTCGTCGGCGTTTGAAGGCTCGAGCCCCAAGGCGATCGCGGCCTTCCGCTCGGCGCTCGAGCGGCGCGGGCTCACGGTCACGGTTCGCGTGGAGCGCGGCCGCGAAATCGAGGCGGCCTGCGGCCAGCTGGCGGCGCCGCTCGCCGGCACGCAGGAGCCGAGCGCCGAGGGCGCTCAGAAGACGTACGGCGCCGTCTCAGGGTTGGCGCGAAGCGCCCCCCATTCGGCCTCGTCGAGCGCCTGAGGCCGGTCGCGCTCCCGCGCGCTCTCCGGAGGCTTGTAGTCGCTTGGCGCGACCCCGGTCCAGCGGAAGCACTGCGGATCGAACCTCCAGCGGCTCGCTGGCGGACGAGCGCTCGCCACCGCTCGGATCAGCCTGCGGCACGGGCTTCGCCCGCTTTCAGCAGCCGCTCGCGCAGCTCGGCCTGGACCTCAGGCGAGGGATCGAAGGTGGACGCGGCGGGCAGCTGCTCGAGCGAGTCCAGACCGAACAGGCGCAAGAACAGCTCGGTGGTGCGATACAACACGGCGCCGAACTGCGAGCGTCCGCTCTCTTCGATCATGCCCCGCTCGAGCAGCGTCGCGACCGCCGATTCCGCGCTGACCCCGCGGATGCGTGCAATCTCGGGGCGCGTCACCGGCTGCAGGTAGGCGACGATCGCGAGCGTCTCGGCCTGGGCCGCCGTCAGCGGCGGCGTCCGGGGCTTGGCGAGCAGCCGGCGCGCCGCAGGTTCCGCGTCGGGGTGAGTGGCGAGCACATAGCCGCCCGCGAGCCCCCGCACCACCAGGCCGCGGCGATCGAACTCGAGCTGCTCCCGCAGTCCCTCCACCGCGCCGACGACCGCGTGTAGCTCCTCGCCGGTGGCGTCGGCGAGCGCGTCGGCGCTTACAGGATCCGGCGAGAGGAACAGCAGCGCCTCGATCACCCTTTCGAGCCGCTCGGTCATGCGGGCACCTCCGCCAGCCAGCGCGCGGTCGGTGCGGAGGCTCGATCCGCCTGGCCCGCGAGGCGCTCGACCGTGATCTGGCCGAAGGGCTCTTCCTGGCGCCAGGTGAGCTCGCCCTGCTTGTAGAGCTCGAGCAGCGCGTAAACGGTGACCGCGACCGTGACGCGATCCGAGCGCTCGATGGCATCCTCGAAGTCGAACGTGCCGCGCCGGAGGAGCACGCGCAGCCGGGCGAGGCGTTCGGCCACCGTCACCCGGGGGGCGACCATGTGGCGAGTGTCCACCGGCTCGGGGACTTGCAACAGGCCGGCGATCGCGCCCGTGAGCGAGGCCGGGTCGTACGCGGTCTGCGCGTCCACCAGAGCTGAGCGGCGGAGCTCGGGCGGCAGGGGCGCTGAGCGGAAGCGATAGCACTCCTCGGCGTCCAGCCGTTCGCGCAGGGCGGCTGCCGCGTCGCGGTAGCGATGGGCGTCGAGCAGCCGCGCGAGCAGCTCCTCGGCGGCCTCGCCGGGATCGAGCTCCAGCTCGTCGAGCTCCTCGCCAGGGAGCATCAGCCGCGACTTCAACTCCAGCAGGGCCGCGATCAGCACCAGGAATTCCGTGGTGGCCTCGAGATCGAGTTCCGCGCGACGCTCCAGATGGTCGATGTACGAGATCACGATCTCGGCCAGATCGACCTCCAGCAGGTCCACCTCCTCGCGCAGAATCAGCGTCAGCAGCAGGTCGAACGGACCGGCGAAGACATCGAGGTCCAGCTCGAGATCGGCCAGGCGCACGGGTGAAAGCTATCGCCGGGCTCGGACCGGCCCCACGCCCATCGCCTCTCGCACGTCCGCGAGGGTGGCAGAGGCGATCGCGCGCGCTTGCTCGGCGCCCGCGGTCAAAGTCCGCTCGAGCCCGGCCTCGTCTGCTCGCAGCTCCTGATAGCGCTCCCTCACGGGCGCCAGATAGCCGACCACCGCGTCGGCCACCTCCTGCTTGAAGGCCCCGTAGCCTGCGGAGTCGAACTCGCGCTCGATCTCCTCGGGGCGCGTGCCTCGCACCGCGGCCAGGATCTCGATCAGATTGGAGACGCCAGGCTTGTCCGGGGCACGCACAACCTCTCGGCCCGAGTCGGTGACCGCTGAGCGGAGCTTGCGCGTGACGACCTCGGGCTCGTCAAGTACGTAGACCGTGCCCTGGGGGCTCGGCGCGGTGGTCGACATCTTGCGCTCGGGGTACTGGAGGTCCATGATGCGGGCGCCCACCTCGAGGTAGCGACCCTCCGGAACCACCAGGACCTCGCCGAAGCGGGCGTTGAACCGCTCTGCGACGTCGCGCATCAGCTCGACGTGCTGGCGCTGGTCCTCGCCCACCGGTACCTCGGTCGCGCGGTACGCGAGCACGTCCGCGGCCATCAGCACGGGATAGAAAAACAGGCCGGCGCTGACCAGCTCGCGCTGCGCGGCGGACTTCTCCTTGAACTGGTGCATGCGGTTGAGGTCGCCGACAGCGGTGACGCTCGACAGAAGCCAGCACAGCTCGGCGTGTTCTTGGACATCCCCCTGGCGGAAGAAGATGCAGCGACTCGGATCGAGCCCCGCCGCCAGCAGAGTCGCCGCGGCGTCGTACGTTGCCTGGCGCAGGCTCTCCGGCTCGTAGGCGACCGTGGTGGCATGGAGGTCGACGATGCAGTAGATCCCTTCGCCCCGTTCCTGGCCGGCCACGTACTGCGTGACCGCGCCGATGTAGTTGCCGAGGTGCTTGCGCCCGGTCGGCTGCATGCCCGAGAAGATGCGGATCATGGTGACTGCGTCCGGGCCGGCGACGGCGGCCCGGCCTGGGACGGCGTCCGGGCCGGCGACGGCGTCCGGGCCGGCGACGGCGGCCGGGCCTGGGGGCGCGATCGCCCGCCGGGAAATCCCGGCCAGCGCGGCTCGCGGTGGCCGTGGCGGCGATCCCGGCTGGCGAGTACCCAGGCCGCCAGCACGCCCCCCAGCGCGCCCGTGAGGTGGCCCTGCCAGGAGACGTTGCCGTGAGGGATCAGGCTTGCGATAAGCACCCACCCCCAGAGAAGGCCCACGATCGCGCCGGTCAGCAGCTCGAGCACGCGCCGGTCGAAGATGCCCCGTGTGAGGAGGTAGGCGGCATAGCCGAAGACGATGCCGCTGGCGCCCACCGTGTCGGTTCCTCCTGGCGAGATCAGCCACGTTCCGAGCCCGCCCACGACGATCACGATGAGCGTGATCAGCGCCAGACGGGCCGCGCCCCGGAAGGCGATGATCGCGCCCATGAACAGGAACGGGATCGTATTGCCGATCAGGTGACCGAAGCCCACGTGCAGAAACGGGGAGGTGAAGATTGCCCACAGGTGGTCGAGGTTGCGTGGATAGATGCCGCCGCCACGTTCGAGCCCATTCCCGTCCAGGGCGTTGACCACCTCGATCAGCCACATCGCCACGACGATCAGGGCTAGTAGCGCCAGGCCCTCAGCCGATCGCCGCCGACGGCGGTCGAGCGCGCCCCCGAGACCTCGGCGAGCGGGGCCGGGCGCGGTGGTGGTGTGCGCGGACGTCATCTTCGAAGCATGACAGCCCGCCGCTGGAGGTTGGCGTCAGGCGCCCGCCGTCCTGGCGCGTCCGCCGTCCTGGCGCGTCCGCTCCGGCACGGCCACGCCGCGCACTCTGGGAGATCACCCTCAAAAACCTGAAGCTATCTCCCAGACTGATCTGCCGGGGGGCGATCGATCGTCTGCCGGGGGGCTATCGATCCTCTGCCGGGGGGCGATCGAGCCTCGCGGGAAGGGGTCTAGCCGACGATCAGCCCTGCCAGCGCGTGACGTACCCGGGCACGGGGACGTCCTCAGCGAGCTCCGGGGCGCGTATGGGCGCGCCGGGCTTGAGCGCGAGCGGGAGGACCCCCGCCCACACGGGCAACGAAAGATCTTCGTCGTCATCCACCGGCGGCCCGGTGCGAACCTTGGCGGAGGCCTCCTCGAGCGAGATCGCGACCAGCGTGGTCGCGCGCAGCTCCTTCGCGCTCGGACCGCGCGCGTCGGCGGTGCGGCCGGGCATGATGTGCTCGACGACCGACTCGAGTGCGAGCCGCTTCTGATCCGGGTCGGACACGAGGCGCCCGGCGCCGAGCACGACCGCCGAGCGGTAGTTGAGCGAGTGGTGAAAGCCAGAGCGCGCCAGCACGATCCCGTCGACGATCGTGGCCGTCACGCACAGCGGCTCGCCCGCGCCGGCTGCGCGCAGCATGCGACTGCCGTTCGAACCGTGTAGGTAGAGCGTCTCCCCGCGCCGGGCGTGGATCGTGGGCATCGCGTACGGCTGCCCGTCGACCACGAACGCGGCGTGACAGATCAGCGCTTGGTCGAGGATCCCGAACACGTCCGAGCGCTCGTAACTCCCTCGCGCAGGCTTGCGCCGGACGCGTGTGCGCTTGGTGGTGCGGAAGGCGCCGTTCGTGGGCGAGCTACCCCGACCACGACGATCAGTATTCACTCCCGAGTTTTGTTCCAGTACATTCTCCATATGCAGCTAGAACTATATCGCGCGGGCGACGCGCGCGGGTTGCGCGAGGACATCGAGGGCGCAATTGCCCAGGGGAGGCTCCAACCCGGTCAGCGGCTTCCCACGGTACGCGTGCTGGCACGACACCTCGGTCTCAGTCCGGCGACGGTGGCGGCTGCATACCGGGACCTTGGGCGCCGGGGCATCCTTCACGCCGACGGCCGCCGCGGCACCCACGTTCGGCCGCGGCCACCCTTGCTGCTGCCGGCCGCACCGTCGCCTCCGCCGGGGGTGGCGGACCTCTCGACGGGTTTCCCCGACGATGCCCTTCTGCCCGCGCTGGAGCCGGCACTCGCCGCGGTGGCGCGTCGGGCCGGTTCAGGCGAGCAGCTCGGGCGGGGCAACGACCCGACGCTGCTCGAGCTTGCCCGCTCCGCGTTTGCCGGCGACGGGATCGAGGTCGGCGAGCTCGCCGTGGTGGGAGGAGCGCTAGACGGAATCGAGCGCGTGCTCGATGCCCATCTGCGCGTCGGCGACCGCATCGCCGTCGAAGACCCCGGTTTCCCGCCCCTGCTCGATCTGGTCGCGGCCATGGGGCTCGACCCGCATCCGGTGGCCGTCGACGACGAGGGACCACGGCCCGAAAGGCTCTCGGCGGCCCTGCGGGCGGGTGCGCGCGCGCTCGTGGTGACCCCGCGCGCTCAGAACCCGAGTGGTGCGGCGCTCACCCCTGCCCGGGCCACCACGTTGCGCGCGCTGGTCGCCGAGCACCACGAGCTGGTCGTAGTCGAAGACGACCATGCCGGGCCCGCGGCCGGCGCGCCCGCGCTGACGTTGACCGGCATGGAGCGCCATCCCTGGGCGATCGTCCGCTCGGTATCCAAGTGGCTCTCGCCCGAGCTCCGAGTTGCCCTGCTGGCGGCAGATCCGCAGACGCTCGCCCGCGTGGAGGGCCGACAGCGGCTGGGGACCGGCTGGGTCTCAGGCATTCTCCAGGCGACCGTCGCAGAGCTGTGGCGCGGCGCCTCGATCGGCCAAACCGGGGAGCGGGCCGCCGCCAGCTATCGCAGGCGCCGCCAGGCGCTCACAGAGGCCCTCGCCGGCCATGGCATAAAGGCTCAGGGCGTCTCCGGGCTCAACGTGTGGGTGCCCGTCGGCGACGAGCACACGGTGCTCCGCGCGCTCCTCGATAACGGTTGGCAGGTCTCCCCGGGAGCTCGCCACCGACTCGCCTCACGTCCGGCGATCCGCGTGACCGTGGCCGCCATGGAGCTCTCGGACGCCCCCCAGATCGCGACCGTGATCGCCGCCGCCCAGCGCGGCGGGCGCAGCGCGCACACCTACTAAGTGGGTAGTAGCTGCGCAGATGCGACACTCGGGACGGTCCATGGATCCCACGATCGCCACCGCCGGTGACGAGATCGCCAAGCGCGCCGAGCGCGAGCTCGACGCGCTGGTCGGCGTCTCGACGCCCTCCGGCGACCTGGCCGGCGCCGAGGAGGCGATGGCCATCTGCACGGCGCTCCTCCCCGCCGAAGCGGAGGTGGAACGGCTGCCCTGCTCGACGCCGGCGTGCGCCCCCGACCTGCTGGCGCGAATGGGCGGCCGCGGCACGCGCCGGCTGCTGCTGCTAGGCCACCTCGACACGGTCGTGACGCATGACGCTCACGGTCCGCTGCGCCGCGACGGTGAGCGGCTCTACGGTCCAGGAGCCGCCGACATGAAGGGCGGGGTGGTGCTGGCCCTGGGGCTCGCACGCTTCCTCGCGCAGCACGCCGAGCTGTTCGCCGAGCTGGCCGTGCTGCTCGTCACCGACGAGGAATGGCGCACCACGAAGTTCGCCCATGTAGACCGGTTCGCCGGCTTCGACGCTTGCCTCTGCTTTGAGGCCGGCGAGCGTGGCCCCGACGGCGGCGAGCGGGTGATCGTGCGCCGGAAGGCGGCAGGCACGCTGCGCATCACCGCCGCCGGCCAGGCCGCCCACTCAGGCAGCGCGCCCGATCAGGGGCGTAACGCTCTATTGGCCCTCGCGCGAGCCGCAATGGCGGTCTCGGAGCTGCACGACCCTGGCGGACCCGACCGCCGCAGCGTGGTCCCCACGATCATGCGCTCGGGCGAGGTCTTCAACGTCGTACCCGCTGCCGGCGAGCTGATCTTCGACATCCGCGCCGACCAGCTGGCCGCCTTCGAGGCCGTGCTCGCGGCGGTGCCGCGGGATACCAACGGCGTGGCGCTCGCGCCGATGCTGCTGCGGCAGTGGCCAGGCATGGACACGCGGGCTGCTACCGATGCCCTGATCGAGCGGGCCTGTCGACGCCTCGGGCGGCCCCTTGAAGGCAAGGGCCGCGGCGGCGCCAGCGACGCCAGCCACCTAGCGGCCGCGATCCCGCTGACGATCGACGGCCTGGGTCCGCGTGGCGGGGGCGCCCACACCCCCGGGGAGTTCGTGCACGCGCCGTCGCTGCGCGAACGCGCCGAGGTCGCGGCGGCGATCGCGCTCGAGTCCCTCGCCGCCTGATCGTGGAGCGATTTTATGGCTGATCGCCTGGCGGTCATCGGCCATATCGAGTGGGTCGACTTCATCCCCCTCGTCCAGCACCCGCAGCCCGGCCAAGTCGTACACGCGCGGGAGAGCTTCGCGCGCGCCGCCGGCGGCGGCGGCGTCGTCGCCGCCGTACTGGCGGAGCTCGGTGCGGAGGTGGACTTCTTCTGCGCGCTCGGCGACGACGTGCACGGCCACGCGGCCGCCGACCAGCTCGCCGCCCGCGGAGTGTCCATGCACGTCGCCTGGCGCCGGGAGGCGACGAGACGAGCCGTCACGCTGCTTGAAGGCGAGACCGAGCGGACGATCATCACGATCGGCAAGCGCCTCGACCCGCTCGGTTCCGACGCCCTCCCCTGGGAGCGCTTGCGCCAAGTCCAAGGCGTGTACTTCACGGCCGGCGATGTCGAGGCCCTGGAGCGAGCGCACGAGGCGAAAGTGGTGGTGGCCTCCCCCCGGGCCAGGACCGCGCTGGCGCGGCCGGGACCCGACCTCGACGCGCTGGTGTTCTCCGGCAACGATGCCGACGAACGCGAATGGGCAAAGCGCCTCGGCGCTCGCGCCAGGCTGTTCGTGAGCACCGAGGGCGCGCGCGGAGGCCACTGGTGGAGCTCGGAAGGGGCCTCGGGCCGCTGGGGTTTGGCCGTGGCGCCCGGCCCGGTCAGGGACACCTATGGCTGTGGCGACTCCTTCGCCGCCGGCTTCACCTACGGGCTCGCCGACGGGTTGGGGCCCGACGGGGCGGCGGCGCTGGGCGCAGAATGCGGCGCCCGCTGCCTGTCGCGGGCCGGTGCTCCGTGAGGCGCGCTAAAGGGGCTGTCTGACCACCGGCCGCCGGGCGGCCCCGGCCTCGTCGAGGCGCCGCACGGGAGTGAGGTAAGGCGCCCCGCGCGCGATTTCGGGGTCGTCGCGCGCCTCGGCGAGGATCGCAGCGATCAACTCTGCGAAGCGGTCGAGGGTCTCCTTGGTCTCGGTCTCGGTCGGCTCTACCAGTAGCGCCTCGTCGACGATCAGAGGGAAGTACACCGTGGGCGGGTGGACGCCGTGGTCGAGCAGCCGCTTGGCTAGATCGAGCGTCCTGGTCTTGAGCTCACGCTTCATCGGCGACCCCGAGAGCACGAACTCGTGCATGCAAATGCGGTCGTATGCGGCCGGGAGATACTCGGCCACTCCCTCCCGCTTGAGCCGCGCCAGCAGATAGTTGGCGTTCAGCACCGCGGTCTCGGAGACGTCGCGCAACCCGGCGGCGCCGAGCGAGCGGATGTAGGCGTAGGAACGCACGAAGACGCCGTAGTTGCCCTGGAAGCCGCGCAGCCGGCCGATCGACTTGGGGCGGTCGAAGTCGAGGTCGTAGAACGCCTCGGCGCCGTTGCCCTCGGGGGCGCGGCGCACCACCACCGGGCGGGGGAGGAATGGCTCGATGCGCCCGGAGACCGCGATCGGGCCGGCCCCCGGGCCGCCGCCTCCGTGGGGCTGGGTAAAGGACTTGTGCAAATTGAAGTGCACGATGTCGAAGCCCATGTCGCCGGGCCGGCAGATGCCCATGATCGCGTTCAAATTCGCGCCGTCGTAGTAGAGGGTCGCCCCAGCGCCGTGGACGATCTTGGCGATCTCCTCGATCCCCGGCTCGAACAGCCCCAGCGTCGAGGGGTTCGTCAACATCAGGCACGCGACCTCCTCGGTGGCCTTGGCGCGGAGGTCGTCGAGGTCCACGTTGCCGTGCGCGTCGGTCCCTACCTTGACCACCTCGCACCCGGCCATGGTCACGGTGGCTGGATTGGTGCCGTGCGCGGTGTCGGGAGTGAGCACCTTCAGGCGCCGCTCGCCGCGATCCTCGTGGTAGGCGCGGGTCAACAGCACTCCGGCGAGCTCGCCGTGGGACCCGGCCGAAGGCTGCAGAGACACGTACGGCAGGCCCGCGATCTCGGCGAGGTTCTGCTGCAGGCGCCACATCAGCTCGAGCGCGCCCTGAGCCCGGCTCGGATCCTGGAGCGGGTGCAGCCTGGCGTGACCGTCGAGCGCCGCTACGCGCTCGTGCAGCTTCGGGTTGTGCTTCATCGTGCACGAGCCCAGCGGGTAAAAGCCCGTGTCGAGGTCGAAGTTGCGCTTCGACAGACGGTTGAAGTGACGCACCAGCTCGGGCTCGGAGACCTCGGGCAAGCGCGGCGCTTGCGCGCGTCGCAGGCGCGCCGGCAGCAACTCGTCGAGCGGTCGCTCGGGGACGCCCGCCTCGGGCGCGACGAAAGCCCGCCGTCCCGGTCGGGAGCGCTCATAGATCGTCAGCTCGTCGTCGGCCGCCTCGGAAAACCAGCGAGCCTGCGCGCGGCGGGTCAACCCTTGCCTCCCTCCGGTCGGCGCCCGTGACCACGACTGCGGGCATCCTGCCCGCAGTAACCGCTCGGCTTCGCCTCGCTCATGCCCGCACCTCGACCGCCTCGCGCTCGGCCGCCACCGCCACTGCGAGCACCTCCGTCAGCCGGTCGATGTCGGCGCGCGTGCGGCGCTCGGTGATCGCCACCAGCAGTCCGCGCTCGAGCTCGGGATAGTCCGGCCCGAGGGGGTATCCAGGATTGACTCCCTGCGCCCGGCAGGACTCGATCACCGCCGCCACGGGGGCGTCGAGCGAGACCGCGAACTCGCGCACCACCGGTTGCGAGTGCACGAGCGAGACGCCCTCGATCTCGCCCAGCCGCTCGCGGGCGTAGGCCGTGCGCCGCACGAGCAGCTCGGAGAGCTCGGCGACGCCCTGACGCCCCAGCCAGCTCAGATACACGACGCCGGCGAGCGCGTTCAGGGCCTGGGCTGTGCAGATGTTGGACGTGGCCCGTTCGCGCCGGATGTGCTGTTCGCGGGTCTGGAGCGTGAGCACAAACCCGCGCCGGCCATCCTGGTCGCGTGTCTCGCCGGCGATCCGGCCGGGCAGCCGGCGCAAAAGCGCCTCGGTCGAGGCGAAGAACCCGAACGACGGACCACCGAAATCGAGCCGGCCACCGAGCGGCTGCCCCTCGCCGACGGCGATGTCGACCCCGCTCTCGCCGGGCGGCCTCAGGATCCCCAGCGCCAGCGGATCGCAGGAGCAGATCGTGAGTGCCCCGACAGCGCGAGCGTGGCCCGCGAGCGCCTCGAGGTCCTCGACCGCGCCCAGGAAGTTCGGTTGCGCCACGATCAAGGCGCTGGTCTCCTCGTCGAGCTCAGCCGCCGCGGTCAGGCCATCCTCGAGCGCCAGCTCGACCACCTCCATGTCCCAGGCGTGTGCGAGCGTGGCGAGCGATTCACGGGCGTGAGGATGGACGCCGCGGGAGACGACAAACTTGCGCCTCTGATTCTCGAGCTTGGCCACGTAGCCGGCGGCCGCCACGGCGCTCGGTCCTTCGTAGACCGAAGCGTTGGCCACCGGGAGCCCGGTGAGCTCGCAGATGGCGGTCTGATACTCGAACATCGCCTGGAGCGTGCCCTGTGAGACCTCGGGCTGGTAGGGCGTATACGGGGTTAGGAACTCCGAGCGCTGGGTGATCGCGTCGACCACCGCAGGGACGTAGTGGTCGTACATGCCGCCGCCCAAGAACGAGAGCTCACCCTCGACCGAGGTGTTGCGAGCGGCGAGCGCGCGCAGCTCCTCGTAGACCTCCTGCTCCGAGCGGGGCGCGTCGAGCGCGAGCGGGGAGCGCAGGCGCAGGCTCTCGGGCACGTCGGCAAACAGCTCCTCGACCGCGTCGAGGCCGATCTCGGCCAGCATCGCCTGACGGTCGGCTTCGGTTGTGGAGGTGTAGCGGCTCAAGATTCTCCTCGGCTGGTGCTCGTCGGGCTCTCAGTGAGCCACCGAGCTCACGTTAGCGACGCCTCGTAGGCGCCGGCGTCCATGAGCCCCTCCTTCTCGTCCGCCGCGGACAAGCTCACGCGCACGAGCCACCCTTTCCCGTAGGGATCTTCGTTGATCGCCTCGGGCTCGTCCGCGAGCGCTTCGTTGACCGCCAGGATCTCTCCCGAGAGGGGCGCGATCACGTCCGAGACCGCCTTGACCGACTCAACCTCGGCGTAGGCCTCGCCGCTCGACACCGTCGCTCCTACCTTGGGCAGATCGAAGTAGACCACCTCGCCGAGCAGGTCCTGCGCGTACCAGGTGATCCCGAAGGTCGCTTCGTCGCCCTCGATCCGGGCCCAGTCGTGCTCGGAGTGGTAGAGGAGGTCGTCCGGGTAGCTCGCTTGCGCCATCTCAGGATCCCTTTCGGTAGAGGGGCTTACGTTCGACCGTGGCCTGGCGGATGGTGCCCCGGACGTCGATTTCGATCGCGGTGTCAGGCTCCGCCTCGCCAGCGGAAACGTACGCCATGCCGATGCCTCGCTCCAGGCAGGGAGAGAACGTGCCGCTGGTGACCTGTCCGCCGCCGAGCACCGGGTTGCCCCCACGCGCGATACCCGGGCCCTCGATCACGAACGGCACCAGCCGCTCGGGGGGCGGCGAGCTGCGCGCCGCCGCCACCGCCTCGGAGCCGATAAACCCGGTCTCCTCCTTGCAGCACCAGCCGAGGCCTGCCTCGATCGGCCCGCGGTCCTCGCTCAGGTCATTGCCGTAGAGGTGAAAACACACCTCCAGCCGCAGCGTGTCGCGGGCGCCGAGCCCCGCGGGGGTGGCGCCGGCATCGACGAGCGCGTCCCATAGCGCCACCGCCGCCCCGGGCTCGAGCAGCAGCTCGACCCCGTCCTCGCCGGTGTAGCCCGTGCCGCACACGAGCATCGTCGCGCCCGCCACGGCGCGCTCTGCGCAGCGCATGCGCGGCGGCAGCGGGCCGTCTGCGAAGCGTTCCACCAGCCCCCGGGCTTCGGGCCCCTGCACGGCGAGCATCGCGTAGTTCTCGGCGCAGTCCGAGATCTCGACGTCAAACCCCCCGGCGTGTTCTTTGAGCCAGGCGAAGTCGCGCTCATGGTTGGCGGCGTTCGTGACGGTCAGGAAGCGCTCGCCAGCCAGCCTGTAGGTGAAGAGGTCGTCGAGCACGCCGCCGTCCTCGCGGCACATGACGCTGTACTGGGCGCCCTCCTCGGGGATCCGCGCGATGTCGTTTGAGAGCATCCGCTGCAGGAAGCGCTCGGCGTCGGGGCCGCGCGTCTCGACCTCGCCCATGTGCGAGACGTCGAAGATTCCCGCGGCACGCCTGACCGCGATGTGCTCCTCGCGGATGCCACGGTACTGGACCGGCATCTCGAAGCCCGCAAACGGCATCATCCGCGCCCCGGCGGCCACGTGCCGTTCGTGCAGCGGGGTGACGCGCACCGACAAGGTCAGCGGTCGACCGGGCGCATCGGGAGCCGGGCGCGAGCGCGGCGCAGGGGCCTCACGGCGAGCTTGACGTCGGCCACGTGCGGCTCGAGCCGCGCAACGGCGGTCGCGACGAGGTCGACCAGCGGTTCCGCGAGCACGCGGCCCAGCGGCGACCGCATCCATCCCCGCGTCTGGCCCGCATCCTCACGGTCAGACTCGGCGTCGGCCGAGCGTTCGTCCATCGCGGGCTGCACTGTAGCAGTGGGACTGAGCGCCACCGAGGGGCTTGAGGGCTGGCCGGCGCACATGTGCGCCGGCCCCGGCGGCGCATGCGCCGCCGGCAGGGGGCGAGCATGCTCGCCCCCCAAACTCCCTGTTAGTGATCCTTCAAGAACTCCGGGATGTCGATCTCGTCATCGGAGATCTCAAGCGAGGAGCGCTGGCGCTCGTCCATCGTCACCTCGCGCTCACGCCGCGGTGCGGCCGGCTGCATCCCGCGTTGGATCCGCGTCCGCGTCCGCCCGTGGTCGAAGCCGGTGGCGATCACCGTCACGCGCACCTCCTCGCTCAGCGAGTCGTCGATCACCGCACCGAAGATGATGTTGGAGTTGGAGTCGGCGGCGCTGGTGACGATCTCCGCGGCCTCGTTGACCTCGAACAGGCCGAGGTCCTGGCCCCCGGAGATGTTCAGCAGGATCCCCATCGCTCCCTCCACCGACTCCTCCAGTAGCGGCGACGAGATCGCGATCTTGGCCGCCTCGGCGGCACGGTTCTCGCCGCCCGCGGTGCCGATTCCCATCAGCGCGGTGCCCGCATCGCGCATGACAGTACGCACGTCCGCGAAGTCGACGTTGATCAGCCCGGGGATCGTGATCAGGTCGGTGATCCCCTGAACTCCCTGCCGCAGGACGTTGTCTGCCTCGCGAAAGGCGTCCAGGATCGTGGTACGCCGCTCGACGATCGCGAGCAACTTCTCGTTGGGGATCACGATCAGCGTGTCCACGTGATCCGAGAGGTCGTCGATGCCCGCCTGAGCCTGCCTGGCCCGCTGCGTCCCCTCGAACGAGAACGGGCGCGTCACGACCCCTACGGTGAGGGCCCCGATCTCGTTCTTGGCGATGTCGGCGATCACCGGGGCGGCTCCGGTGCCCGTGCCGCCGCCCTCCCCGGCGGTCACGAACACCATGTCGGCGCCCTTCAGCGACTCCTTGATCTCATCGCGGGACTCGGCCGCCGCGCCCTTGCCCACATCGGGGTTGGCGCCGGCGCCGAGCCCGTGGGTGAGCTCGTGTCCGATATTCAGCTTGATGTCGGCGTCGCACATGGCGAGCGCCTGCGAGTCGGTGTTGGTCGCAATGAACTCGACTCCGCGCAGGCCCGCGTCGACCATGCGGTTGACGGCGTTGGTGCCGCCGCCGCCGACGCCGACCACCTTGATCACTGCCAGATAGCTGCCGCTTTCCATTCTCGTGCGAACCCTCTAGGCCTAGTTGAGTGTTCTCCGCGCGCGTATGCGCCGAAGCGGAGTTTGGCACGTTATGGCCTGGCGCTGCAGGAAGTCAATGGCCGGGTCGGAAAACGCAACAGCGATTGCAAAACGCCCAACTCTCGATCAGCGCCAGACAGTTCGGCTGGAGGGACAGTAAAGCTAAGGTTGAGGGTTAGGTCTCGTTTTGCTTATCCGGCCGCGGGCCGTGAGGGGTCCGTCACGTCGATATAGGTCGCCCCGGCCGAGCCGGCGTTTCCGAGTACCGCGATGGCCGCGAGCCACTTGGCGTGGATCGAGTCGGCAGGCCCGAAGTAGACGCTCGGGCCGGCGCGCAGCTTGACCACGATCCCGTGGGCGGGGCTTTCCTGCACTTGCGCGATGTGCGCGCGCAACCGTGCCGGCGCCCCCGCGACGACCGCGAGCTCGCGGCGGTTCATGGCATCGGCGACCCTGAACCCCACCGGCAGAGCCCGCACCGGGATCACGGGCAGCGGTCCCCTGGGCCTACGGGTGCGCAGCACGGCGCCGTCGGCGGCGACCGGCACGCGATGTCCCGCCGCGCTCAGAACCGCGGCCGGCAGCTCCTCCACGACGTGGATGCGCACCCCGTGGGGAAAGTCGGTGGCGACTCGTAGCGTTTTGACATCGGGGTAGGGCGCCACCGCAGTGTCGAGGTGGGAGACGTGAAAATCGAGCGTAGTCATGGTGCGCGCGGCCGAGACCAGGGCCGCGCGGATGCGCCCCGCATCTGGACCGGTGATGCCGGTCACGTTGACCTGATTGACGGTCACCAGCGACGAGTCGCGCAGCCACAGCCAGCCCGCCCCCAAAGCGGCCGCCAGCACCGCCACAGCGAGCAGGCGCAGCGGACCGATGCGCCGCACCACGCGGCCGGCAACCCGGCCCGCCGACACGAGCGGTCCTCGCTTACGCGCGGTGGTGGTCCGGCGTCGTGTCACTGCTGCCCCCACTCAGCGGGGAACGAGACCGGACCGAGCGCCTGCACCTCGGCCTCGAGCACAACGCCGAAGCGCTCCTTGACGCGCCGGCGGCCTTCCGCCATCACCGCGACCACGTCCGCCGTGGTGGCCTCGCCGTGGTTCTCGATGAAATTCGCGTGCTTGAGCGAGAACCCGGCTCCCCCGATCCGCAGGCCCCGGCAGCCCGCGGCATCGAGCAGCTGTCCGGCGGTGCGTCCTTCCGCGGGCGGGTCGTCGGGGTTCTTGAAAGTCGAGCCGAAGGTGCGGATCCCGGAGGGCTGGGTGTCCTTGCGGCGCTGGCGCAGGTCCTTGAGCACCGCGGTGACGCTCGCCGGCTCCGCCCGCTCGAGCACGAACGAGGCCCGGGCGACCACTTCGCCCGGCGCCACGGTCGAGCGTCGGTAGGAGAACCCGAGCTGCTCAGGGGTGCGGCGCTCGGTCCCGGTCGGGGTGGCCACATCCGCCCACTCGAGCACGCGCTGAAGCTCGCCGCCGTAGGCATTAGCGTTCATACGTACGGCGCCCCCGACCGTCCCGGGAATGCTGACCCCGAACTCGATCCCGGCCAGACCCGCCCGCGCCGCCTGTGCGGCCACAGAAGGCAGGCGGGCACCGCCCCCGCAATCGATACGCGTGCCAGAAATCTCGATCCTGCTCAGCTCCTCATCGAGTTTCAAGACCAGGCCGGGGACGCCGTCGTCCGCCACCAACAGGTTCGACCCCGATCCGATGACCCCTACCGGATGTCCGTCCTCGGCGGCCCAGGCGAGCAGGCGCTCGAGCTCCTCCAGCGTCCCCGCGCGCGCAAACAACTCGGCGGATCCTCCGGTGCGGACCGTGGTCAGCCGCGCAAGCGGATATGCGGGTGTCACCCCTTCGGGAAGGTCTGCCACGGCTCGCAGCGTAGATCGTGTCCCGGCGGCGCTTCAGGCACAGTCCCCTCCCCCAGGGAGGGCTCAACGCACCAGCGAGCGCGCAAGCTCGTCGATGTTGCCTGCGCCCATGACCAGGCACAGGTCATCCGCTCGCAGCGTCGCCTCGAGGAAGGAGCGGGCGTCGGCGAAGCTCGGCAGCCACGCGACCTGACGCCCCCCGGAGGCTTCCGCGGCGGCCTCCGCGACGCGTATGCCGCTCAGGCCCGGGTAGTCCTCCGCGCGCTCGCTCGCGGGATAGACATCGAGCACGGCGGCGACGTCGGCGCGTGCCAGGGTGGCGCCGAGCTCGCGCGAGAGCACGGCCGTGCGCGAATAGCGGTGAGGCTGGAACACCGCCACCACGCGGCGGGGCTGGAATGTGCGGACCGCTTCGATTGCCGCTTCGATCTTGGCCGGGTTGTGGGAATAATCGTCGTAGACGGGGACCCCGCCGGGGGTCTCCCCGACCAGCTCGAGGCGGCGATGGACCGACGCGAAGCCTGAGAGCGCGCCGGCTGCGGTGGCCGGGTCGGCGCCCGCGAGCGCGGCCAGCTCGAGCGCGCCGGCCGCGTTGATCGCATTGTGCGCGCCGGGGACCCGTAGCGTGACCTCGAAGCCGCGCCACGCAAACCGGGCCAATCCGCGCTCGAGCAAAGGCTCGGGAGCGTCGTAGGGAATCGCTCCAGGGGGACAGAGCGCCCGCAGCGCCGGCCGGTTCCACACGACCACCGCGCCGCTCGCCCGGGCCACAAACTCGCGCAATGTGTCCTCCAACTCGAGTCGCGACGCGTAGGCGCTGTGGTGGTCTAGCTCGGCGCTCGTGAGCAGCGCGATTTCCGGCCGCAGGTTGAGCAGGGAGCGGTCCGACTCGTCGGCCTCGAGGACGATCCACTCGCCCCTCCCCCACGCCGCGTAGGGCCCGCCCGAGCGCAGCTCACCCCCGATCACATAGGCGGGGTCAAGGCCGCACGCCTGCAGGATATGGACGGTCATCGCGGCGATGGTGGTCTTGCCGTGGGTGCCGGTGATCGCGATCGCTCGTCTCAGCGCGGCGAGCTGACCGAGCAGCTCGGAGCGGTGAAGCTCGCGCCCGCGCGCGGCCCGGCGCTCGGGGTTCTCGGGCGGGACCACTGTCGAGTAGATGACCTCGGCACCCTCGGGGACGTTCTCAGGGGCATTGCCCATCTTGATCTCGATCCCGTGCTCCTTGAGGGCCTCCAAGTACGTGGAGTTCGCCTGGTCGGACCCCGTGACACTGGCCCCCAGCTGGTGCGCGGCCAAGGCCAGGCCGCTCATCCCCACCCCCCCGATGCCGACGAAGTGCAGCCGGCGAGCGGCGAACTCGCGTTCGGTCACCGGGCCGCCCGCTGGCGCGCCCCAGCGAGCACCTCTGCGGCTATCTCGTGCGCGGCCTGCGGCTTTGCCACGGCGGCCGCGGCACTGCCCATCCTCACGCGCCGGGCGGGATCGCCCAACAGCGCGCCCACCTCCTCGGCCAGTCGCGCCGCGGTCAGCTCGCGGTCAGGGATGACCACCGCCGCCCCCGCCCGCTCCATGAAGAGCGCGTTCTGCGCCTGGTGGTCGGCGGTCGCATAGGGATAAGGGATCAGCACTGCCGGCCGGCCGTGGGCGGCGATTTCGAATACGGATCCGCCTGCCCGCGCCACGACCACGTCCGCGGCGAGCAGCGCTTCAGCGAAGTTCTCGATGTAGCCGCGAAGGTCATAGCGGGGCCCGGGGGCCTCGAGCTCGGTGAGGTTGCGCTCACCGGCCGCGTGCAGGATTCGGAATTGTGCCCCGGCGAAGGCCTCGAGCGCGGCCCGGTTGATGGACCGCGCCCCCTGCGACCCCCCGAACACCACCACGCAGCTCTCGTCGGGGGCGATGCCGAAGCGGGCCCGCGCGGCGTCGCGGTCACCGGCCGGGACCGGGATGGGGCGGCCTGTGACGCGATAGCGCGGAGGATCTCGGCCATCGATCGGGAATGCCAAGCAGACGCGGTTGGCAAATGGCGCGAGCAGTTTGTTCGTCAGTCCGAGGTGACTGTCGGCCTCCATCAGCACCAGCGGCAGCCTGCGTATGACCGCGGCTAGTCCCGTCGGACCCGCCACGTACCCACCGGCCCCCAGCACGGCCGCGGGCCGCAACTCCCGGAGGAGACCCACCGCGCGCGTCAGCGCCCCAGCGTCGGTGAGCGCAGCCTGCGCCGAGGCAGCGAGGCGCCGCCCCGTGCGCGGCAGCGGTTTGATCGTGAGCGACTCGAGCTCGTAGCCGGCGGCGGGCACGAGCTGAACCTCGGCCCGCTCGCCGCCGAAGAAGACGACCCGCGCCCCCTCAGCCCGCAGCGCGTCGGCGACCGCCAGCGCGGGCACGACGTGCCCCGCGGTCCCGCCGGCGCCGATCACGATCGGCGTCTGCGTCACGTGGTGGGGCCTCCACCACCTGCAGGCGCCTCGCCGGCCGCGCGATATTGAGCAAGAGGCCCACGGAGGCCAGCATCACGCACAGGTTGGTCGGGGCATAAGAGATGAACGGCAGTGGCACGCCGGTCAGCGGGGCGAGCCCCAGCACGACGAAGATGTTCAACACGCCCTGGCAAAGAATCAGCGAGGTGAGACCGCTCGCGAGCAGCTTGGCATACCGATCCTTGGCGCGGCGGGCAGTACGGAACCCGGCGTAGCCGAGCATGCCGTAGAGCACCGCGACCAGGCCGATCCCGACCACCCCGAGCTCCTCCCCCACCACGGCGAGGATGAAATCGGTGGGAGCCTCCGGCAGATAGAAGATCTTCTGCACGGAGCGGCCCAGACCCACGCCGAAGACGCCGCCTGAGCCAAGCGCGATCTGCCCCTGTACGGCCTGAAAGCCAGCGGTCGATTTCGAGGCCCAGGGATTCAGAAAGGACTCCAGGCGCGTGCGCTGGTAGGGCTGGACGAGCGCGAACAGGAGCACGATCCCCACAGCCAGGGCGGCCATCAGGCAGAGCTGGCGCAGCGGGATCCCCGCCGCCAGCAGCAGCGCAGCGAGCGTGAAGGCGATCACGAGGGTTGTGCCCATGTCCGGCTCGACCAGGATCAGCAGGCAGGCCGGCCCGGCGACGATCGCGATCGGGGTGATCAGCGGCACGAGGCGTGACCCGATGCGCTTCGGGTTGTCCGCCAAGTAGCGAGCCGAGTAGAGCACCAGTGCCAGCTTGACCAGCTCCGAAGGCTGGAACTCGATTGGCCCGACCGCGAACCAGCGCCGTGCACCATTGACATCCCTGCCGAATCCCGGCACCAGCACCAGCAGCAGTAGGGCCGTCGATCCGATCAGCAACGCCTTCAACACGCGCTCGTCGAGCAGCGCCAGCCCGCGACGCGAGAAGACCTGCATCGCGACGAGGCCCAGGCCGGCGAACACCACGTAGCGGATGAAGGTGCCCGTGCCGAGGCCCTGCCCGGACAGCACCCCCGCGGGCGAGGAGGCGCTGTACACCATCACCGCGCCGAAGGCCAGCAGGCAGAGCGCCGCCGTCATCAGCATGCGGTGCTCGATCGGCGGCGCGGTCGCCTGGGCGCGCGCGCCCCTCGACCGGCCACGCTCGGCGGCCGGGGCGGAGGGCTTGCGCTGCCGCAGCGACGCGGCCAAGTTCACGCGGCCCCCACCAACGTTTTGAAATGGGCGCCGCGCTGCTCGAAGTTGCGGTAGGCGTCGTAGCTCGCGCACGCCGGCGAGAGCAGCACCACCTCGTGCGGGCCCGCAGCGGCGCGCGCGGCCCTCACCGCGTGCTCGAGGTCTCCGACCTGGTGAAGCGGCACGTTGGTGAGCTCGAGCGCGGCAGCGAGCTCGGCCGCCGCCTCGCCGATCAGGTACACGGCCCGGCAGCGCGCCGCCACCAGGGGGGCCAGCGGTTCGAAGTCCTGCTGCTTGGAGCGCCCGCCGGCGATGAGGTGGACGCCCCGTCGTAGGCCTCGAGTGCGACCAGCGTGGACGAGACGTTCGTCGCCTTGGAGTCGTTGACGTAGGCCACCCCGGCCTGGGTCGCGACCAGCTCGAGCCGGTGGGCTACGCCCGGAAAGTCCTGGAGTCCAGCTGCGACAGCCCGGGCGTCGATGCCGCGAGCGAGGCTTACCGCGGCGGCAGCCATCGCGTTCTGTCGGTTATGCGCCCCCGGTAGGGAGAGCTCGTCGCTGCGAATGAGCGGTTCGCCACGCCACCACAGCCGGCCGTCGGCCTCGCGCAGCGCGGCGTCCGCGCTGGTGCCGAAAGTCACCTGGCGAGCTCGGGGCGCGGGCGGCTCGACTCCGAGTTCGCCGAGCAGGCGCGTCAGCGTGTCCGGGATCACTGCGAGATCGCTCTCCTCCTGATGGGAGAAGATGCGCAGCTTCGCCGTGGCATAGGCCTCGAAGGTGCCGTGGCGGTCGAGGTGGTCCGGGGTCAGGTTGAGCAGCACCGCGGCCTCAGGCGAGAAGGCCTCCGTGTCCTCGAGCTGGAACGAGGAGGCCTCACACACCACGGTCGCGTCAGCGTCGAGCGTCCCCACCAGGGTCGAGGCAGCGGTACCCACATTTCCGGCTACCGCCGCCGGCTCCGCCGCCCGCCGGTGGATGTGGCCGATCCACTCGGTCGCGGTGGTCTTGCCGTTTGTTCCCGTCACCGCCAGGAACTCGTTGGGCAGCAGCCTCCAGGCGAGCTCGAGCTCTCCAAGCACGGGCGCCCCGCGGGCGCGGGCATCCAGCACCGCCGGCTCGGTGCTAGGTATGCCGGGGCTCTTGATGAGCGTCCCGGCGCGGGCGGCAAAGGCGTCGCCTGACGCATCCAGGTGTACTTCGACGCCCTCTCGCGAAAGCCTCTCGGCGGCCTCGCGCAGATTCTCGTCGCGGGGCGAGCCCGCATCGCATCCGATCACCTCCTCTCCGCGGGCTCGCAACGCCAACGCCGCGGCCAGCCCCGAGCGGGCCAGGCCAAGGACCAAGAAGGGGCCGGGCGGAAGCGGCGGCCTGGGCTTCACGGCCCGGCGCCCCGGGGGTGCGGCGGGCTGATGATCGACGGGCCCTTGTCCGGCGGGCGTCCCGTCTCCCGGTTCATGTACCGATCGACTGCTTGAAGACGACGAAGCCGACCGCCGCGAAGGCCGCGGCCACGATCCACAGCCTGAGAATGATCTTGGTCTCGGACCAGCCCTTCAGCTCAAAGTGATGGTGCAGCGGGGCCATCAGGAAGACGCGCTTGCGGAACGTCTGGAAGGAGATCACCTGGGCGACGACCGACAGCACCTCAATCACGAACACCGCCCCGATCAGGATCAACAGCACCTCGGTCTTGGTCATGACAGCCAACCCGGCGATCGCGCCACCGAGGCCGAGCGAGCCGGTGTCGCCCATGAAGACGCTGGCCGGAAAGCTGTTGAACCACAAAAAGCCGATGCAGGCGCCCACCAGGCAGCCCGCGACCATCGTGAGGTCGCCGCTATTGCTGCTGATGAAGGTGATCGCGACATAGGCCATCAGCACGATCGCCGCGGAGCCGGCCGCCAGGCCGTCGAGCCCGTCAGTGAAGTTGACCGCCGTGGTGGAGCCCGCCAGGACGAGGAAGATGAAAACCGGATAGAAGGGCCCGAGATCGATCGTGACATCGACGAAGCGCAGGCGCACGGTTGGGGCGAGCCCCACCTTCTGCGTCGCGATCCACCACAGCCCCAGTGCGATCACGGCCGTCAGGAGCAGCTTCGTCCGGGCGCGCAGGCCGAGCGAGCGGCGCTTCACGATCTTCATGAAGTCGTCGAGGAAGCCGACCGCCGCGCACGCGATCGCGGCCCCGAACACCCCCATCGCCTGCCAGTCGCGGTGCGACAGCACGAGGAAGGGAACCGCGATCGCCGCGAAGATGATGATCCCGCCCATCGTGGGCGTGCCCGCCTTACGCAGATGACCCTGAGGGCCCTCCTCGCGGATGTTCTGCCCGAATTCGCGCCGGCGCAGGAACGCGATGAACTTGGGGCTCAGGAACAGGCACATCAGGAGCGAGGCCGTGCCGGCGATCAAGACGCGGCCCGAGACCGAGCCCGCAACGGCTGCGAATGCCACCATCAGCTCTCGACCGCGGTCAGCGACGAGCACACGGCCTCGAGGCCGACGCCGCGCGAGCCCTTGACCAGGATCACATCTCCCGGTCTGACCAAGTCGCGTACCAGCGGCGCTGCCTCGGCCGCCGTCGCCGCGCCATAGCTCTCGCCGTCGAAGCTCTCCGCCATCGCTGCGGCCCGAGGCCCCACCGTGACCAGCAGGTCGACCCCGGCCGCCGCCGCCTGACGGCCCGCTTCCAGGTGATAGGAGCGCTCGCCGGGCCCGAGCTCGAGCATGTCGCCTAGTACCGCCACGCGGCGAGTCGCCCCGCCCGGTGGCGCGGTGGCCAGCAGATCCTCGAGCGCGGCGCGCACGGACATGGGGTTGGCGTTGTACGAGTCGTCGATCACGGTGACACCGCCGGGGAGCTCGGTGCGCTGACCACGGCCGGGCGAGAAAGCTACCTCCACGCGGCCGTTCGGCACGACGCCGACCGCGCTTGCGGCTGCCACCGCCGCCAGCAGGTTCGAGCGCAGGTGGGCCTGCGGGAATCGCACCTCGAGCTCTATGACGCGGCCGGCCAGGTCGATCTCGACCCGCTCGGCCGGGAGTCCCTGGCCGTTCGTTTTCGGGGCCGTCCCGCGGAACCGCACGTCTCCCGCGGGGCCGAACGTGATCACATGCGCCACCCCGTGGATATAGGAGTCGAGCAGCGGCTCCTGGGCGGGAACCACCGCGGTGCCGTCCTCGCGCAGTCCCTCGATCAGCTCCGCTTTGGTCTGCGCGATCGCCTCGATCGACCCCAGCAGCTCGAGATGCACAGGGCCGACGTTGACGATCACCGCTACGTCAGGCCTTGAGATCGCAGCGAGCTCAGCGATCTGGCCCTGCCCTCGCATGGCGTGCTCGAGCACGAGCACCTCGGTGTTCGCGGGCGCCGCGAGGATCTCCAGCGGGACCCCGATTTCCGTGTTGAAGTTGGCGCGCGTCGCGGCGATCCTTCGCCATGGCGCGAGCAGCGCGCAGAGCAGGTCCTTGGTGGTGGTCTTGCCGGTCGAGCCGGTGATCGCGATCACGCTCGCGTCCAAGGCATCCCGCCACGCCGCGGCTAGGCGCTGGAGCGCGAGCAGCGGCTCTTCGGCGGCGAGCACCGTCTGCTGTGGTCCTGGCCGCAAGGCCCCGGCGTGCTCCGGCGACACCAGCACGCCCCAAGCCTCACCGCCGAGCGCCTGCCCGGCGAAGCTGCCGCCATCATGCTGTGCGCCCTTCAGGCCGACGAACAGCGCGCCTGGCCCGGCTTGGCGCGAGTCGATCGTGACACGCTCGGGACCGATCTTTGGCCTTGCGGACGGCGTCGTCAGCTGCGCGCCCGCCGCGCACGCGATCTCGTCCGCGCTCCAGCCCCTCACGCCGCACCCAGGTTGAGAGAGGTGTCCTGGACATTGCGAAGGGCCTCGCGCGCCACGGTGCGGTCGTCGAAGGGCACCTTTTCACCGTCCGCGAACTCCTGTCCCTGCTCGTGCCCCTTGCCCGCGATCACGACCACGTCGCCGCCCCGGGCGCCCGCGATCGCTTCGGCTATCGCCTCTCGGCGGTCGGCATTCCAGCCGACGTCCGGGCCAGTCCCTTGCAGGATCGCCGCGATGATCGCCTCAGGATCCTCTGAGCGGGGGTTGTCCGAGGTCACGATCACCCGATCCGCGAGCCGGCGAGCGATCTCGCCCATGGGGGCGCGTTTGCCGGGGTCCCGGTCGCCACCGGCTCCGAATACCACGTGCACGCGGCCGCGGGTCAGCCCGCGGGCGGCACGGAGCACATTGTCGAGCGCTTCTGGCGTGTGCGCGTAGTCGACGAGCACGGCGAACTCCTGCCCCTCGTCCACCGGTTCGAAGCGGCCCGGGACCTGGCCGGCGCGGGCGATCGCGGCGGCTGCCGTGCTCGCGCGTATGCCGAGCGAGGTGGCGGCCGCGAACGCGCCCAGCACGTTGTAGACGTTGAATGTGCCGCGCAGGGGCGAGCTCAGCGCGAGCGGGCCGCCGGGGCCCTCGACCACGAAGCGCGAGCCCTCGAGCCCGGTGTGCACCTGGGCCGCGCGGAAGGTGGCCTCCGGGTGCTCGATGGCGTAGGTGATCGGATCCGGGAGGCCGCCCGCAAGCTCTCGGCCGCGTGCGTCGTCGATGTTGACCACGGCGAGGCGCGCCCCAAGCTCGGTGAATAGGCGTCGCTTGGCGGCGAAGTAGTCGTCCATCGTGGGGTGAAAGTCCAGGTGGTCGCGCGAGAGGTTGGTGAAAATCCCGACGGCAAAGTGGATCGCGTCCGCGCGATGTAGCGCGAGCGCGTGTGAGGAGACCTCCATCGCGCAGGCGCGGTCGCCGGCGTCGACCATCGCGCGGAATGTGCGCTGCAGGTCAATCGCCTCAGGCGTCGTACGCACCACGGGGTGCTCCACGCCGCCGATCACGCTCTTCACGGTGCCGAGCAGACCGCAGGAGCGGCCATCGGCCTCGAGCAGTGAACGCATCAGGTAGGCGGTGGTGGTCTTACCGTTCGTGCCGGTCACGCCGACTACCTCGAGCTTCCACGTGGGGTCACCGTTCAGTCTTGCGGCCGCCGGCGCCATCGCGGCGCGCACGGAGGGCACGAGCACCTCGGGGACGCCGGCATCCAGGCGCCGCTCGCATACCAGCGCCACCGCGCCGCGCCGCACCGCCTCGCCCGCAAACTCGTGCCCGTCACGCGTCATGCCCGGGACGCAGAAGAACAGGGTCCCCGCCCGCACCGCACGATGGTCGTAGGCAAGGTCGGTGACGTCGATGTCGCGAGCGGGGGCCGGGGCGCCGGAAATCACCTCGTCCAGCCGCATCGCCCGTTGAGTGTACTTAGCCCCCACTCGCACGCCGGGCTAGGGGGAAGGCCGGTGCGAGCACGGACGGTTCGAGGTTTTGCGCCGTATAGCCCGCATAACTTCGCACCGTGCCGACGCTTCTAGCGTGGATCGACTCCGAAGTAGGGCACGGCCCAGCCGACGATCTGCTGGAAGGCGGGCGCCGCCACCGAGCCACCGTAGATTCCGCCGTGAGGCTCATCGACTACCACCAGCGCGAGTAGTTGCGGGTGGTTGACCGGGACCATGCCGACGAAGGAGGCGATGAAGTCGCTGTTCGAGTAACGGCCGTTTACGGCAACGTTGGCCGTACCGGTCTTGCCCGCCATGTCGTAGCCCGGGATGGCCGCGCCCGATGCCGTCCCCCCATCGGCGAACACGCCGCGAAGCATGACGCGCAGCTCTTTCGCGACGGCCGGCGAGAGGACCCGCCTCCCCTTAGGTACCCGCAGCCGCTTGCCGCCGATTGACTCGATGATCTGGGGTGTGCGCAAGATGCCCCCGTTGGCGATCGCCGCGTAGGCCTGAAGTATCTGCATCGGCGTCACGGCTTCGCCTTGACCGAAGGGGAGGTTGGCCATCGAGGAGCCCGAGTACTGCCACCAGTGGCGCACGATTCCCTGCTCCTCGCCGGGGATGTCGACACCGGTTGGTTTGCCGAAGCCGAAGCGGTGGACCCAGTAATCGAACCGCTTGGCGCCCAGCTTGGACCCGATCTCGACGGCGCCGATGTTGCTCGAGTACTTGAGGATCTGCGCAACGGTCAGCTTCTCGAAGCCGTGTACCTCGGCGTCATGGATCTGCCGGCCGCCGTAGTTGAGCACCGGCGGGATGCCGAACTGTGTCGACGGCGTGATCAGGTGGTCCTCGAGCGCCGCCCCCACAGTGAACGCCTTGAACGTCGAGCCCGGCTCGTAGTCGAACTGGACGGCGAGGTCGTTGAAGGCTTGTGGCGAAGCGGCGCCGGGGTTGTTTGGGTTGAGCCGCGGCCAGTTGGCGAGCCCGAGGATCTGGCTCGTGTTGGGATTCATCACGATCGCGGTGGCGGCCTTCGGCCGGTATTTCGCAGCGACGCCCGCGAGCGCGCGCTCGACCTCGTTCTGCAGCGAGGAGTCGATCGTGAGGCGGATGCCCTTACCGGCCACGGTCGGCCGCAGGTCATCGATCGCGATCGGCTGTCCGAGCGCGTCGGCGACGGTCTTGCGCAGGCCATTGCGACCGGCGAGCGTGCGGTTGTACAGATACTCGAGCCCGCTGAGGCCCTTGCCACCCCAGCCAACGGCGCCCAGCAGTTGTCCAGCCATCGTCCCTCGCGGGTATATGCGGCGCTGCTCGGCCACAAGCGAGATGCCGTTGATGCCAAGTTTCATGATCGCCTGAGCACGGTTTGCGGGGAGCGCGTGGGCGAGGTACACGAAACCTGTGTGGGGACGCGCCACCTCCGCCATCACCTTCGCGACCGGTACCTGCAGCAGGGGCGCCAGGCGCGAGGCCGCCGTTTCGGGCTGTTTGATCAGGTATGGGTCGGCCACGACATCGTCGGCGGACTCGGAGAGCGCCAGCTCGACGCCGTTGCGATCCATGATCGTGCCCCGCGGCGCGGGCACCGTCTTCACGGTCACCTGCTCGGTCGCCGCCGCCCGCCGTAGGCCCGACGCCTTGATCGTTCCGAGCTCGGTGGCCCGCAGCACGCCCAGCGCGAGCAGACCCACGAACGCCACGAACAGGATCCGCAGGCGGCGGTCGATCGGGGCGAGCGGCTTCACGGCACGGTCGCGGGGGGTGCGCCGGGAGTGCTGGAGCCGCTGGTCGGCGTGCCAGTCTGGCCGCTCGTCGGCGTGCCCGCTTGGCCGCTCGTCGGCGTGCTCGCTTGGCCGTTCGGCTGGGTCGTCGCTTGGCCGTTCGTCTGCGTGGCTGCTTGACCGCTCTGCGTCGCTGTGGCTCCACTCGCCTGCGCGGCCGCCTGGAACACGGCCGCGTCTGGCAGGTGAATGCCGCTGATGGCCCGTCCCAAGCTGGCCGAGCGCGCGCTCACGAAGGTAATCGCTTCGGGACCGGGCATGGTCATTCCCATGCGGCTCGCGAGGCGCTCGATCCGGTCCGGATTAGACGCTGACGCCACATCCGCTCGCAACATGTCGTTGCGGCTCTGAAGCGAGCTGATCAGCTCGATCGAGCGCCCGGTGGACGCGTTCAGCTTGAGCAGCTCGACCTGCATAGCCACGATCCCCACCAGCATCACGCCGAGCAGCGGGATCCAGAAGCGCCCCCGGACGATGCGATCCAGGAGGGGATGGTCCGGCAGCGAGCGGAGGACCGCGGCAAGCCGCTCAGACGGCGTGACGCGGGCGCTCCGCCTGGGGGGACGCTGTGCCGGCGCGACCGGCCCCGAGATCCGCCTCGGGGCTGGGCTCTGGCGGCTGGGCGCTCGCCTGGGAGCAACCCGGTGCGTCGCGCTCGCGCGTCTCGGCGGCGAGGTGGCCGCCGCGGTGGCGGATCGAGATCCGGGTGGCGTCATCTCTGCTTGACCTCCAGCTTGCGTGCCGCCCGCAGGTGGGCGGAGCGGGAACGGGGGTTTGCGGCGACCTCGCCCGGGCTGGGAGCCAGGGCTCGGCGGGTGAGCAACTCGGCTTCGGGGGTGCGGCCGCAGACGCACACCGGCAACTCGGGTGGGCAGATGCAACCTCTGGCCCGGGCGGCGAGGAAGCGCTTCACCTGGCGGTCCTCGAGGGAGTGAAACGCGATCGCAGCAAGCCGCCCACCCGGGCGCAGAAGCTCCCAGGCTGCGGGCAGCGCCGCTGCGAGTTGGGCAAGCTCGTCATTGACCGCGATCCGAAGCGCCTGAAACGTGCGGCGCGCCGGATGGCCCCCCGCAAACTGGGCGGGCGTGGGCACTGCGGCCTTGATCGCTTCGACGAGCTGCTGGGTGGAATCGAGCTCCCCGTGGTCGCGCGCGCGGACGATGGCGCGCGCGATCCGCCCCGAATAACGCTCTTCGCCGTACTCGCGCAGGACCCTCGCCAGGCGGCGCTCGTCCCACTCGTTCACGATCGCGGCCGCCGTCAGCTCCTGCTCGGGGTCCATGCGCATGTCCAGCGGCGCGTCGTAGGCGTAGGAGAAGCCGCGCTCCGCGGCGCCCAGCTGCATCGAGGACATGCCCAGGTCGAGGTACACCAGATCGGCGACAAGCCCTTCTTCACGAAGCGACTCAAGTGCGGTGCCGAAGTCCGCGCGGATGAAGCGTGTCTGGCAGGCGACCTCGGCCGCCAGCTGCTCGAAGCGATCCTCGGCCGTCGGATCGCGGTCGATCGCGACCAGCAGACCGCCCGAGCCGATGCGCTCGGCGATCAGCCGAGCGTGACCGCCGGCACCGAGGGTGCAGTCCACCGCGAGTTCCCCGGGCTGGGGGTCGAGGACTGCAATCAGCTCGCCGGCGAGCACCGGCACGTGCGTCTGGTTCATGTCAAGGAGTGTCGGCAAAGCTGGCAGCGATCTCGGGGATGCGATGTCGGATGTCCTCGCTATAGGACTCATACGCGCCTCTGTCCCACACCTCCAGGCAGTCGCCGGCGCCGGTGACGACCACTTCGCGGCCGAGCCCGGCGTAGCGCATCAACGGCGGCGGGATCATCACGCGGTTGGCCGAGTCGAGCTCGGTGTCGTGGGAGTTGGCGAAGAAGAAGCGCCTGAGCTCGCGCGCCTTGGGCGAGATCGGCCTGAGGTTCTCGAGCGCAGCGGTCGTGTATTCGTCATAGGCGGCCGGAGTCCAGACAGCGATCGAGCGCGGGGTGCCGGGGCTCGTCTCCGGGGAGGCGGCGAGCACCACGCCGTCGGCCAGCGCCGCGCGGAACTTGGCGGGAACGGTGAGACGGTGCTTGGCGTCAAGCGCGTGTTCGAACGTTCCGCGGAAAGTCAAGTGTCCTCGTTCGAGAGCGGATCTGAACCCGGGTGGCCGGGTGGGAGGAGCCCTGCCACCCGGGTTCCGCATGCGGTCGCCACCTTATCCCACTCTCCCCCACTTTGCAACCTAAATCTCATTCGACGCCCCACCAGGCCACCCTGAGCGCACATCGGTGCCCTAAAACCCCGTCGCTACGGGGCTTCGCCGTGGTCGCTAGAGCTCCTCGAGCTCCGGTCTCCCTTGCACGTTTTGATGCAACGGAGCTGTCTGGGCGCGAGCTTGCGCGGTTTGGCGGCTGAGCGCCGCGCTGGCCAGTTGCGCGGTTTGGGCGGCTGGGGCGGCGGGATGGCCGGAGCGCGGTTTGGCCGGCGAGGGCGCCGGGCTGGCCTGGAGTTCGTATATGCGGCCGGGCTGCGGGGTCGGGCCCAGCGCGTCTGGCCCGACCTCAGGGTCGGGCCACGCTACGCCCAGAGCCTCTGACCCGACCTCAGGCGCCGGGCTGGGGCACCGACTCGGCGTGCGCGGCGCCGCACCCGGCGGCCAGCGGCAGCTCAATCAACAGCCGCGCACCGTGCCGGCTCGGCGCCGCCCGCAGCTGGCCCCCGTGCTCGCTGGCGATGGACGCGGCAATTGCCAGGCCGCGTCCGTGCCACCCCCGCCCGCGCCGGGCCCGGCGAACCAGGTCCGCCAGTGGGACCGGAAACCCCGGCCCGCCGTCACGAACCTCCACCCGGATCCAGTCCGCGATGAGGCGGCCACGGACCTCTACCGCGCCGCCGCCGTGTTCGATGGCGTTCGCGATCAGATTGTCGAGCGCCTGTGCAAGCCTCAGCCTGTCGCCATGTACGAACGCCGTCCTCTCCGGCCAGCGCAGCTCGACGGCGCCTCCGCGAGCCAGCGCGGCCGGCCGCCACGCCTCGGCACAGTCCGCGATCAGTGACGCGATGTCGACCTCATCGACGCGTGGTGGTACGCCGGTCCTTCCGGCCGCGGCAAAATCGTCCAGTGCCAGCGACGCGCGCTCGAGCTCGAGCTCGAGTGCACGCAGGCGCGCGCCGGCCAGTCCTCCCAGCCGCGCGCTGAGGGCGACACCCAGCCGGGCGGCGGTGAGCGGCCCCCGCAGCTCGTGTGCCGCACGCGCCACGCGCTCTCGCCGCCTCAGCCCCCGAAGTCCGACGATCACAGTTCCCGCGAGCGCGGCCGCCGCGGTCCCCCATCCAGCAACCGCGACTGCCGAGCTCACGGCAGGGTCCCATCCACCAGCCGGTACCCCACTCCCCACACATTCACCACGAACCGGTCTCCGGCGACTGCCAGCTTGCGCCGCAGGCGGGAGGCATGCGAGTCGAGCGTTCGCGTTCTCCCCATCGACCTGTACCCCCAAACCCCTCGCAACAGCTCCTCGCGCGTGAACACACGCGTGGGGTCCGTGGCGAGCGCTCGCAGAAGTGCGTACTCCTTCTTCGCGAGCTTGACTTCCTTTCCGTGCAGCCACACTTGGCGGGCGAGAGGATCGAGCTCCAGCGGTCCGAGCCTCATCCTGCCGGGTCCGGGCGGCCGCTGCCCGCGCCGCAGAAGGGCATCGATCCGCGCCTGCAGCTCGGCGTAGGAGAAGGGCTTCTTCAAGTAGTCGTCGCAGCCTCGCCGGAAGCCTCGAAGACAGTCGAGCTCGCTGACCCGGCCGGTGAGGACGAGGATTGGCAGGTCCGGATCGAACCTGCCCGCGATCCTGTCTGAGGAGCGGACATCGCGCAGGAGCTCGAGCCCGTCGCGATCCGGCAGAGCGAGGTCGAGCACCGCCAGGTCAGGGAACTCGGACGCGATCGCACGCTCGGCGTCGCCGGCACAGTCCGCCTCCAGAACCTCATAGCCGTCCGCCGCGAGATTGTCGGCCAAGAACGCCCGGGTGGCGGCGTGATCTTCGACGATCAGGATCGTCGAGGCGGGCTCGTTCATGCAGCCCGGAGCAGTCCCGCGAGTACTTTTCACCCCCCTCGGGGTGACGAATCTGCAACATCGCTTTCAGGCGAACGCCCGAGCAGGAATGCCACATATGATCCCGACGGCTCATGTACCGGCGTGGGAATTACAGCTCCGGAGAGGACTTTGTGCTCGAGTACGGCGAGCTGCGATTCACCTTCAACGAGCGCGACTTCCGAGAGCGCTGTGAGCAGGCGGCTCGCAAGCTCGGGTTCCTGTGGGGACCGGTCGCGGACGATGAGGCCGAGGATCTCGTGAGCCTCGTGGTCAACGGCGAGGTCACCGACCCCGCCTCGCCACTCGGAGAGCACGTCAACGATTGCTGGCCCGAGCTGGTGGGGCCCTCCGAGCGGTCGCTGGTGCACTGGCTGCGGAGATTGATCTTCCGCGGCGCCTGGCTCGATCAGCGCGTCAAGGAGGGCGAGCTGGACATCATCTTCGATGACGAGCGCCACGGCTTCCTCTACATCCAGCCCGAGCGCGGCGGAGAGCCGATCGAGCTCGCCCCTGAGCCGAGTTGGAATCGGGTCGCCTACGGCAAGCGCTGAGCCGCGGCCTGCGATTGACCCCACCGCCTAGCTCGCGCCCCCGATAGCTGCGTTCTCAACCGCGGCCAACCGCGGACAGCTACCGTTCTCGACCATGCCCGCGCACACCTGGATCGTGATGCCGACCTACAACGAGGCAGCGAACCTCGAGCGGATCGTGCCCGCCGTCGGCGCGGAGCTGGAGCGAGCGGCGGCCGACGGCTACCGGATCCTGGTCGTGGACGACAACTCGCCCGACGGAACCGGCCAGCTCGCCGACCGGCTGGCCGCACGGCTCGACTGGGTCGAGGTTCTCCACCGCGCCGGTAAGGAGGGCCTGGGTCACGCCTACCGAGCCGGCTTTGCGCACGCGCTCCAAGCCGGAGCCCAGCTGCTGGTTCAGATGGATGCGGATTTTTCCCACGACCCGCGCTACCTAGGCGCGCTGCTTGAAGCCGTCTCAAGCGCCGACATGGCCCTGGGATCCCGGTACGTCCCCGGCGGCGGCGTACGCAATTGGGGGCTGCTGCGCCGCGCCATCAGTCGTGGCGGCGGCCTTTATGCCCGGACCATCCTCGGGGTTCCGATCCGCGATTTGACCGGGGGGTTCAAGTGCATCCGCCGCGAGGTGCTGGAAGCAATCGACCTGGACACGATCCGGGCGGAGGGGTACGGCTTTCAGATTGAGGTGACCTACCGCGCACTACGCGCCGGCTTCAAAGTGGTCGAGGTGCCGATCGTGTTCGCCGATCGCGAGGAGGGGACCAGCAAGATGTCCGCCGACATCGCGCTCGAGGCGATGCGGCTGGTACCCCGCCTGCGCGGCTGGAGCCCTCGCGAGGCACGGTCGCAGGGACGCTCTCCTGCGGGGAGCTCCAGCAGCGCTCCGCAGGGCTAGGCGCTTTTGGGCCGAAACCCTTCGTCTGGGAAACTATCCTTGCCCCTGTAGCTGTCCCGGCATACGCCTGCCTGGACGGCGTCCGCCGCGCGGCGTAACGGAGCGCATGAGCGAGGTATCGATCGATGCCACCTAACGTGACATAAACATGGTCCGGGTGAAACGAACCCTCTTGGCAGGCATTCCTTAGGTCATGAGTGTCCGTAGCCCTGTCGGCGCCACGCCCCAGCACGGCACTTATGAGTTCGAGGCGCGCCGCGCAGCGCGCCGCCTGGCGTTCCGGGAGCCGGTAGGCAAGCTCGCGCTCGCAGGTCTCCTGATGGCGGGTCTATTGATCGCGCTCAGCGCGGCCAACACGGATGCTCTATTGCCGCTTTCGGTACGGCCAATCCCCGCCTGGCTCGCGGGTCCGTTCGGCGGGAGCGGGATCAACCTCGGCGGCGTCGGCGTGATGGTCACGCTCGCGGTGATGTTCGTCTCGTATGTCTACGCGGTGCGCCGTGCCGAGTACCTCTCCTCAAGGGCAGTGCTGACTTGCGTGGCCGCGCTCGTGGCCCTGATGCTGCTGGCCCCGCCACTGCTCTCGACGGACGTGTTCAGCTATGGCGCGTACGGGCGCATGGGCACCCTCTACGGCGCGAACCCGTATCTGCATGGTCCGTATGCGATCGCGATGGACCCCCTATATCCGTTCATTGGCGCCAAGTGGGTCAACACGCCTTCGGTTTACGGCCCCTTGTTCACCGCCATCTCATACGGGCTTGCACCGCTGTCGATCGCCGCCAGCGTGCTGGCATACAAGGCAATCGCCGCGTTTGCGTGCTTGGCGACCGTCGCGTTCGTGTGGAACGCAGCCAGATGGCGTGGAGTCAATCCGGTCAAAGCCGCAGCCCTCGTTGGGCTCAACCCGCTCATGGTGGTCTACGGCGTGGGAGGAGCCCACAACGACCTGCTGATGCTCGCCGCCTCGACCGCCGGCGTCTATGCGCTCGTGCAGCGGCGCAACTGGTCGGGAGGCGGGCTGCTCGCCGCGGGCACGTGGGTCAAGCTCACGGGAGCGCTCTTGGTGCCATTCGCTCTGGTGGGCGAGCCCGGGAAGCGCAACCGCGGGTGGCGTCAGATCCTGTTCGGTGCGGCGCTCCTGACAGCGGCGGTCGCCGTCATCAGTGGCTTCCTCTTCGGCGTCGGACCACTGCATCTGCCGGCCACGATCGCGCAGAGTCAGCGGGACGGTGACTGGCACAGCATCCCGGGGTTCATCACGAATGTGCTCCATCTCCCCACCGCTGGCCATGTGGTTGGACTCGTGCTCGCCGCCGCGTTCGTCGTAGTGTGCGGGTGGCTTCTGCTGCGCGTCTGGCGTGGGACGCTCGACTGGCTCGATGGGGCCGGATGGGCGACGCTCGCGATGTTGATCACGGCCAGCTCATTGCTGCCGTGGTACGTGGCGTGGCTGCTCCCGCTGGCGGCGCTCAGCTCGAGCCGCCCGCTGTGGCGAAGCGCGCTCGTGTTCTCGGGAGTAATCCTCGCCATTCAGCTGGTCGGCTACATCCCCCACATCGGCACGCCGACTTGACGGAGTCGGCCCGACCGGGGCCTACCATAAACGCGATGGCCACAGGGCTCCAGCACAATCCGGATGGCGGGCGCAGCCTGCGGCTGCTGAGCGTGGTCGCACCCATCTATGACGAAGAAGCGGGGATCGAGACGTTCTACGGCCGGGTGTGCGCTGCCCTAAGCGGCATCAACTTCGAGCTCCTGCTGGTGGACGATGGCTCCCGCGACTCGTCTCCCCAGATCCTCGAACGGCTGGCCTCGGCCGACCCCCGCGTGTCGGTGGTCTTCCTGTCGCGCAACTTCGGGCACCAGACCGCCCTGACGGCCGGCCTCGATCACGCGCGCGGCGACGCGGTCGTGATGCTGGATGCCGACCTCCAGGATCCGCCCGAGGTCATTCCCGAGATGGTCGAGCGCTGGCGAGCCGGCTGCGACGTGGTGTATGCGGTCCGCGAGCAGCGCGCCGGCGAGTCGGCTTTCAAGCTCAAGACCGCCAAGTGGTTCTATTCGCTCTTCGGGGCGCTCGCTCAGGTTGAGCTCGAGAGCAATGCAGGCGACTTTCGCCTGCTCGACCGCCGCGCGCTCGACGCGCTGAACTCGATGCGCGAGCGCAACCGCTTCCTGCGCGGGATGACCGTCTGGGTCGGTTTCACGCAGACCGCTGTCAGCTATCAGCGCGACCCCCGCTATGCGGGTGAAACCAAGTACACGCTGGCCCGCATGATCCGCTTCTCGCTCGATGCGATCTTCTCTTTCTCCCACCGGCCGCTGCAGCTGGCGACCCTGACGGGTTTCGTCTTCTCCGCGCTCGCCTTCATCGCGATCCCGGTTGTCATCGTGCTACGCGCGGTGGACTCCTACATCCCCGGGTTCGCCACGATCACGATCGCGGTGCTGCTGCTGGGCGGGATCCAGCTGATCGCGATCGGAATCATGGGCGAGTACATGGGGCGCATCTACGACGAGGTCAAGGGCCGTCCCCTGTACCTGGTGCGCGCGCGCCGCAACATCTCGGTGGGCCGGCTCCAGACGCGGAGGGCGCCGCGCCGCGAGGAAGAGCCGGTCGCGCTCGGCGAGCGGGAGCCCGCCGGTCGCGAGGGCAGCTAGGCGAAGCCCTCGGGGCCCTCGCCGCTCTTGGCAACCTCTATCGTTGGCTCTGAAGCCGATCCCTGACTGGGGTCGTTGACCTCGACTCCCGGGGGCGGGTCCACGTGACCAGCCAGCAAGGGATCATCGGTTTCTCGCATCCACTCCACCAGGCGGTGGCGCAGCTGCACCAGCGTGGCCTCGTGGGCGGGATCGGCGGCCAGGTTGTGCGCCTCGTTTGGATCGAAGACAAGATCGAATAGCTGCTCTCTCGGAATCTCGCGGTCCCCCCACCCGTAGCGCAGCAGCAGCTCCTTGCTCGGGCTGTCGTCGGTGTTTGGCAGCACGGGCGTGAGCTGAGCGCCCCAGCGACGGATGTACTTGTGCCGGCCGGTCCGGATCGCACGCTGCGGCTCGTACGCGGCATGCCAGGTCGAGCCGGCGAAGATCTCCTCGCGCACGCTCGCTAGCTCCCCGCGCAAAACGGGTAGCAGCGACACACCCTGGAGGAAGTCAGGCCGCGCCAGGCCGAGGTAGTCGCACACCGTAGGGAAGAGATCGATATGGGACACGAGGGAGTCGATCACCCTGCCGCCGTCGAACGGCGTCGGTCCGCGCAGGATCAGCATCACCCCCAGGCCTCGGTCGTACAGAGTTGCCTTGGCGCCCGGAAATGGCATGCCGTGGTCGGTGGTGAAGATCACCAGCGTGTCGTCGCCCATAGCGCTCTCGTCCAGGGCATTCAGCACCAGACCGACGCCGTGGTCCAACGAGCGCGCGCTGGCCTTGAAGCCCGCCATATCCGCCCGGACCTCGGGCGTATCGGGCAGGTTCGCCGGCACCAGCGAGTAATGCACGTCGCGCAGCGAGCCGGGACCAATGAACTCCCGGTGGGTCTCGAAGAAACCCACCGACAAGAACAGCGGTCGATCACGAGGCCGGCGCAAAGCCTCCATGGCCAGTGGGGCAACCGTCTCGACACGCGTCGTCGGAATCTTGATGATTTCGTCGTAGCCGATCGCCTGGGGGTCCTTGGAAATGTGCTGCTCCCCGATCAGCACCGACGTGTAGCCGGCGTCATGAAGCGTGTGCACGATGTGGTGGCTGTAATCGCGCAAGGACCAGCCGCGATGGGCGAGGCCAAGCATTCCATTCGTCTGGCCGTACTGGCCGGTCAGCAGACAGGCGCGCGAGGCCGAGCACGTGGGGGCGGCGCAGAATGCCTGCCGGAAGAGAACGCCCTGGTCGGCGAGAGCCTGTACGTTTGGCATCGGCACCTGATGCCCGTACGGCTGCACGTACCGCCCCGTGTCGTGGGAATGAAGATAGAGGATGTTCGGATGACGATTGTGCATTGTCAACGAATTCGCCAGACTTTATGGTGTTAGCGATGCCGATGCTTTCGTACCTGGTCTGCGCGACGCCCCGGAGTGGCAGCACGCTGCTGTGCGAGCTGCTTGACCAGACCGGTGTCGCCGGGCATCCCGAAGAGTATTTCGAAGCGCTGCGTCACTCCGGCGTACCGCGGCGGCCGCACGAATACTTTGACCCCGAACGCCACGCGAACATCGTCGAGCGCCTCGCCTTTCGTGAGATGCCAGACGGCGTCGTGAGGCCGGCCAATCCGCTTTGGGACCCGAGCGACTATGCCCGCTACCTGAACTGGACGCTCGAGCAGGGAACCACCCCCAACGGGGTGTTCGGCGCGAAGCTGATGTGGGGATACCTCGGCGACTTCGGCACGCTGCTGAGAAGCATCGAGGGCATGGGCGAGCTGCCCCTTCCGGCGCTGCTCTCGCGCGCCTTTCCCGGCCTGCGCTACATCCAGATCACACGCGAGGACAAGGTCCGCCAGGCCGTCTCGCTGTGGAAGGCGGTCCAGACCCAGGCATGGCGCCGGGAAGACGACGAGCGCGGCCCGATTGGCGAACCGATGTTCTCCTTCCGCGCGATCAACTATCTCATCCGTCTTCTGACCGCCCACGATGCTTCCTGGGACGCCTATTTCCTGGGTCTCGGCCAGCCGCCGCAGCTGAAGGTCACCTACGAGGAGCTAGCGGCTGACCCCGAGCCCGTCGTGCACCGGGTGCTCGATCATCTTGGGATCCCGGCCCCGGAGCCGTTGCCCCTCGGGGCTCCGCGACTCTCGGTGCAAGCGGACTCACTCTCCGAGGAATGGGTCGGACGCGTGCTCGAGCACGTGAACGCAGGGGAGGACCTGGAGACAGGCGTTGCAGGCGGCTTGGGGGCGATGCAGCGAAGCTAGGTCCGGCCCGTCCCACCGGTCTGGACTATGTCCGGTTCCGTTCGAGAGAGGAACGGAGGCAGACATCGTTTGGGCTAACCACCCGCGGGGTTCGGCCCGACCGCGGAGGCTCTACCGGCCTCGATCCCCTCGCCGTCGTGATCGGCCGCCACATCGATCCGCTCGCCGTCGGGCTCGGCGCTCAACGTCGCCACGGCTCGCTCGAGCGCTGCGACGCGAGTAGCCATTCTCCTCAACACGTCCGCGATGGGATCAGGCAGATGGACCCAATCGGCGTCCGGCCCCTCGGGCCGCCGGCCCTCGACGCGCACGGGATGACCCGGGTTCCCGACCACCGTGGAGTTCGCGGGCACGTCGTGGATAACCACGGAGTTGGCACCGATCTTCGACCCGTGACCAACTTTGATCGGGCCAAGCAGCTTGGCTCCTGAGCCAATCGTGACGTTGTCCTCGACAGTCGGATGGCGCTTGCCGGTGCGAAAGCCCGTGCCGCCGAGCGTCACTCCCTGATAGAGGGTCACGTTGTCGCCGATCTGGGCGGTCTCGCCGATGACCACCCCCATGCCGTGGTCGATGAAGAACCCGTGTCCGACGCTCGCTGACGGGTGAATCTCGATGCCGGTCACGGACCGGGCCACGGTCGCGATCAGGCGGGGCAGCACCGGCACCGCCGCCCGCTGGAGTGCGTGCGCGAGACGGTGGGCCAGGACCGCATGAACGCCCGGCCACGCGGCAAGGATCGTAGGCCCAGCGACTCCCTGGGCGGCCGGATCGCGCATTCGGGCCGCGGTCACGTCACCGCGGATCTCGGCGGCAGTGCGCCGAATCGCATCGAGGGCGGCCATTCACCAAGCCTACCGGGGTGTTTAGGCGTCCCCGCGGGGCGCCGGCCTGGGACACCGCCCCCGCGAGTGGCGATCAGGGCGCGAAGAACGGCGTCGAGACGTAGCGCTCGCCCGAGTCCGGTAGCACCGTGACAATCCGCGCCCCCGCCGACTCCGGTCGCCGCGCAATTTCCAGCGCCGCCCAGGTTGCAGCGCCGGCGGAGATGCCGGCGAGGATCCCTTCTTTCCGCGCGAGCTCACGCGCGGTCTGGATCGCGTCCTCGTCGCTGACCGCGATCACCTCGTCGATCAGATCCCGATTCAGCACCGCCGGGATGAACCCGGCCCCGATTCCCTGGATCTTGTGCGGCCCGGGCCTGCCACCTGACAAGATCGCGGAACCCTCCGGTTCGACTGCCACCAACCGGCATTCGGGGCGCCGCTCCTTGAGCATCTCCCCCACTCCCGTGATCGTGCCGCCGGTCCCGACGCCCGCCACGAACACGTCGATCTGCCCATCGAGCGCCTCGAACAGCTCAGGGCCTGTAGTGCGCCGGTGAACATCGGGATTGGCGGGATTGGAGAACTGGTCGGGAAGGAACACATCATCGCGTGTGGCAAGACGCTGGGCGGCGGCGACGGCCTCGGTCATTCCCCCGAGCGATTCGGTCATCTCGACCTGCGCGCCGTAAAGCCGCAGCAGGCCTTCGCGCTCACGGCTCATGCCTTGCGGCAGCGTGAGCACCAGGTCATAGCCCTTTGCCGCGCACACGAATGCGAGTGCGATGCCGGTATTGCCGCTTGTCGCCTCCACCACCGTGGTTCGACCCGGCTCTATGAGCCCATTGCGTTCGGCCGCCTCGATCATGGCGACGCCGATCCGGTCCTTGACGCTGCCGCCCGGATTGAAGGCCTCGAGCTTGGCGAACACCTCGGCTCCCTCGACTCCCATCCTGGTCAGCTCGAGAACTGGCGTGCGGCCGACGTGCTCGGCGATGTTCGTGGGGACACGCGTCAACACTGGCCCGCGAACCCTACGGGATCGTTGGATGGGTGAGGTCAGGCGAGCTTGTGCTCGATGCACAGCCGCTGCAATTGCTCCATTGCTTCGCCCGGCCGGCGAGGCAGCTCATCCAGGGCGTCCGCAGCCACCCGCAGGGCATGGATCGTCACGCCCCGAGCTTCGAGTGCAAAGCGGCCAAGCCACCGCACTGCGGCCCGCTCGTAGCGCTCCCGATCGCCACCACGTATAAGCAGGCAGATCCGTAGCGCATCCTCAAGGCCAACCTTGGGCAGTTCTCGGGCCGTGGTCAGGACGAGCAGCTCGTTGCCTGAATCGAGCGCTCGGCGGAAGCGGACGTACGCACTGCCTTCGCTGGTCACGAACATATGTTCGCCCCCGTGTCAACCTGCCCGGGGAAGCGGCGCGCAGGCGGCCGAGCCGGGGGCGCATATCGGCGTCGGGCCCAGGGTGTTGTCGGCTCGGAGGCCGCTGCGCGCGGGTCTAAGTCCCGCTAGCGCCCCTACTCGACTCGTTCAATATCGCGACCGCGGCGTGCGGGGCATCTTTGCTCCGCTACGTAGCGCCCCAGGTCACGCTCGAACTGAGGCCACCAGTCGGATTTGTCGCCTCGCGGCCCCGCCCCTTCCGGTCCTTCGCCACCCTCATCTCGAGGGCCGTGCGGCTTCATCGGGCAGTCGCCGCGCTTGTCGTCGCTGCCACCGCTGTCGGCATACGGATCTAGCAGGACTCCACATTCACACGTCCCGAGCGCGAACCGAACGATGCTCACCGCCGCCCACAGCGGCACGACGGAAATGACGCAGACCAACGCAATGATTTCTCCGCTGCTCATCTGCCCGGCCCTTTGAACCGAAAACGAGGCACGGCTCCGGTCGCTGATCGTTTACGAGACGCGCAGGAAGCGTACCCCAGGTTCGCTGCGGTTGGAAGAGCAGATGTCCGCGCGGCGCGATCTTCACTCGGCCAGCGCGCTCGCACGCGGGACGCGGGCCAGCGAATTTGAGCGCGCGACGCGTTAGGCGCTTTCCTCCACGCCGATCTCGACCAGATGCGCCACGACCTCGCCGACGGGACGCGTGGCGTCGATCTCGTGTGTGCACGTCGCCCGCAGCAGAGGTTCCACCTCCGCGAGGTGCCGGAGCATGAGTTCCCGTTCTTCCAGCGACTTCCCGTGCGGGTTCGATGTGCGAGTGGAGACGCGGCTCAGGAGAACCTCTGCCGGAGCACTCAACAGCACTACTTCATCGAAGTCCCGATAGAAGCGGCCCTGGTTCGAGACCGTGCCGGAGACATACAGCGTCGGCCCCTCGTTGATCGACAGGAGATCGGCGATGAGATCTTCTCGCCACACGTATCCGCCCTCAGCCTGGTCCCAGACGGTCCATCCACCCGCGTCCGTGTCGACAACTCGGAAACCGCGCCTGCTCGACTCGTCTAGTGCGGTCGACTTCCCGGTCCCAGACATGCCGGTCACTAGCACCTTGCGCACGGGATACTGCGGCTAGAGAAGCGCTCCGCAGGAGCGGAAAGCCACATCACCCCGCATCCGGCCACTATTACAGAGATCCCGGATCGAGCTGGGCAGGAGCTTCGGTGCAAGCATGTCCGAGAGTCCGTGTTTTCCCCCGGACGCCGGTATGCCGTGGTAGGTTCGACCTGAGCTGGCGGCGGCGAAGGTCCGCCGGGCTCTCGGTGTGGGGGCTGGGATGTTCTGCGCGCGTGTGGGCTGTATGAGGGCGTTCGGGTGTAGGCCCGTTGGGTGCAGGTTGGCGGCGCTCCGGGTGATCGCCTGCTTCGCCGGCTGCCTGGGGCTCGGCTTTGATTCAGCTGCAGCGGCGCCAGCATCGTCCGCGAGCACCGTCGGGACGTCCTATGCAGGCACGCTCAAGGCCGTGGACGCCGGCTCGCCGAACGACGTGTGGGCAGTTGGCGACGTCGTCAGTGCTCGTTCCACCGGTACCCTGGTGCTGCACTGGAACGGCACCACCTGGACGCGGATACCCGGTCCAACGGGGCTGCCGCACTCCACGACCAACACCCTGACCGGCGTGAGTGTTCTCTCTCGCTCCGACGTTTGGGCGGCGGGCTCCGTTGCTTCCGGGGCGCGGGGATTGTTACTGCACTGGAACGGCAGAACTCTGACGGAGGTAGCAGGCCCCAATCATCTACAGGGCATGCCGCTGTACGCGATCAGCGGCATATCCCGAAATGACATCTGGGCTGCCGCCCCAAACAGCCTTCTGCACTGGAACGGCCGAAGATGGTCGGTGGCGTACTCGCACCGCTTTCGCTGCGGTGGTGGCCTCCTTGGGATCTGGTTCGCATCGCGCAGCGACGGCTGGGCCGTGGGCTCTCACTGCGTTCAGCAGGACTCTGGTACAGAAACCGTAATTCTTCACTGGAATGGCAGGAACTGGGCCAGAGCGGCAAGCCCGAATCCTGGCGGGTTCTCTGCGTACCCTCAACTCGCTTCGGTGAGCGGCTCCTCTCGATCGGATCTGTGGGCTGTCGGCAACAGCACAAGCGGCAGCGGCACGCTTGCGTTGCACTGGAACGGCACCTCCTGGCGGAAGGTCTTCACGCCGCCGTCTGAAGGCGCGCATCAGGGAGACACTCTCAACGGAGTCAGCTCGCTGAGTCCATCTGATGCGTGGGCGGTGGGCTACTACGCGCACGCATCTGCATTCGCGGAGAAAACGCTTGCCCTGCGCTGGGATGGCAGCAGGTGGGCGCGGGAACCGAGCCCGAACCACGATGGGCCAAAGGGCACGGCCCTGAACGCGGTCGTGGCGGTATCTCCGAATGACGCTTGGGCGGTCGGCAACTACGGCGCGAACGGCGGCGTGCCGCGAACATGGATCATTCACTGGAACGGCAAGGCCTGGACCGGCTAGCGACCAGGCAGCGAGTGACTATCTGCCTACAGACCTATCCCAGACCCGTCCTCTTACGGCGCCGCTCGCTTCTGGTGTGTCTGCACTCGTGGAGCGTGATGCGGTCTAGCGCGCCTTCGTGCGCGTTGACCCACCTTTGCCCGGGATGAAGCGTGGAGGTGTGACCGGCTAGAACGGCTGGGCTTGGAAGAACTCGACGTGGTCTGGATCGATGCCGACTCGCTGATCCTCGGGGCGACGAGCGAGGGCCTCGCCTACAGCCTTCGCAGCCTCTGGTCCCTCGAGGACGATGATCGACATTCCTTTGCTCGTTTTGGGGTCGTGCAGGTGAAAGCCGGCGACGTAGCCGACTGTGTTGCGGACGGTGTCGCGAAGCCGCTGAACAGCCTCGGAATCGAGATCGTCGGGAGTGAGTTGATCGAAGGTGGCAACGCGGGCAAGCATGAGTCTCCGGATCGGGTCGGGCAGGCCATCATCCCAACTTTGATCGGGCCCGGCTGGCTAAAGATTAGGCAGCAAGCGCGAGCTGGGGCTGGGTTCGTGTCGAGCTTGTCACGGGCCGGGCGCGCCATCGATACATAGCTTCGTCCCCGCGCACCCACGATGGAGCGAGGTCGGAATCGTCGTATCCGCGCATTTGCCGAACGGTTTTCGGGAGCGTGCCGCCACCGTCAGCCTCGCGCACCCGCTGCTCTTCGATCAGCTCGCCGAGCCGACTGACCAGCTTGCCGGTCTCCTCAAGCAATCGCAACCGCAGGGTTGCGCTGCGCGGCAGGCAGTTCCGATTTTGACCGTCTCTGAGCGTTCCCGAGCCTGCTAAAGACCTGCAAATAGCCATTTTGTCCTGAAGGGACGGGCGCTGTCTCAGATGTGGTACATCGGCGCGCCAGCAGCGCGCGCCTCCGCGTCCGCCGCGTCCGCGATCGTGGCCGCCGCGAGTACGGCGCGGGCCGCTTCGGCTGCTTCTGCGAACACGCCGCTCGAACCTTGACCGACCGGGCCATCGAGCAGCTCCACAACCTCCAGCACAGTGACCTCGCCGGGAGAGCGCGCGAAGCCGTAGCCTCCACCCACTCCTCGCTGGCTGCGCAGCACACCCGCGCGACGCAGCGTCGCGAACAGCTGCTCCAGGAACTGCACGGGGATATCTCGGCGCCGGGCCAGCTCGGCGATCGGGACCGGGTCGGTGCCGCCGTGGAGCTGGAGTTCCACGAGCGCGGAGAGCGCGTACGGCGACTTGGTCGTGATCGAGATCATGCCTCCGCCGATAATCGCACCTGCACCGTCCGGGCGTTGGGGATCCCGCGGGGGGGCCGGGCGCTCGCGCCAGGCGGGGCGATCGCGGGGGGCGGGGCGCTCGCGGGGCCAGGGCGGGACGCTCGGAGGTAGGGCAAGGCGCTCGCGAGGGCGGCCTTCACATCGAGCCGCATAAGCTGCCCTGGCCGACCGCTCAGATCCAGCCGCGCTCGGTGGCGATCAGCACCGCCTGCGCCCGGTCCCCAGCCCCGAGCTTGCCGTAGATGTTGTGGAGATGCGAGCGCACCGTGCTGGTGGAGAGCCCTAGGTCAGAGGCAATCTGCTTGTACACCCGCCCTTGTGCGAGCCCCTGCAGGACTTGCACCTCCCGCGAGGAGAGTGGACACTCGCCGCCGTGACGGTTCGCCACCCCGGCCACCGGCAGCGAGACGTCATACATCACCTCGCGTAAATGGGTTGGCCCGAGCGTCGCCCTGCGGGCGACCGCAAGCAGTTGCGCCGGAGAGATCGTGTCGCCCATCGCATAGTGCGCGATCATGTCCGCCAGGCGCACCAGGGTGGTGTCCTTGTCGGCCTCCTCCTCATGATGGCGCTCGATTGCGCGCGCCAGCGAGTCGGGCAATCCCCAGCGGCGCGCCAGCACCCCGCCCACGACGGCGTGGTCGACGCCAAGCTCGTGGCGCTCGCGCTCCACCCGCTCCTCCGGCGTGGCGGCATCGCCGTGAACCCGCTGCGGGTACCCGGGGTAGGCCTGGATCAGCACCAGCTTGCCGATGTCATGCAGCAGCGAGGCGGCCACGAGGCGCTGCCGCGCGGCGGAGCGGAACTCGCGTACCAGGCGGTCGCACGCCAAGCGCGTCGTTCCGGCGTGGAGCCTGAAGCGGTCCGGAATTCCCTGCCAAGTGAGGGCAGGCTCGAAGAAGTCGAACGTCTGCGCACCGTGCGCGATCGCGTGCACAGTGCGGGGCGTGAGCACCTCGACCGCTTCCGCCACGCATTCCACCCGCCCACGGCGCCGTCCCGGGAAGTGGTTGGCGATCCGTAGGACGGCGATCGTGAGCGCAACGTCTGACTCGACCGCCACCACCACATCCGCAGGGGCCGGATCGGCCGCGGCGAACAGCGCCAGCAACCGCTTGCGCGACTCGGCCAGCACCGGGAAACCCTCGAGCCCCTCGAAAGCCGCAGTGAGACGCCGGCCGTGGCCCTCGTTGTGACGGCGCTCGCGCGCCGTCCGTGGCTCGGGCCCCGGCACGAGCTCGAGCGCTACGCCAGCCATCGGCCCCTGGCTCCCGCCTCATCAAATATCCCTTGGAGGCCCATGTGCGTCCTGCCGCCGCCCCTGGCGGCTGCCTCTGTATCGGCAGACCCGCTACGCGGCTTGAGGGAGCAGTCGTCTACCGTTGGCAGCGTCCGCACCAGCAAGCCGTTCGGCCGGCGATCTGCGCCCAGCGGAGCCTGGCTCCGCAGCGCGGACAGCGGGCGGCGCGATTGTCTCGGACCCGCGTCAGCCACCGCTCACCGTGCGGGACACGGCCATAGCGACTCGACTCGCTGACGACCGCCCGAAGCGCTTCATACATGCGCCGGCGCCGCCTGTGGTCGAGGCGCCCGACCGGGGTGCGGGGATCGATGCGCCCGCGCCACAGGATCTCGTCGGACATCAGGTTGCCGATGCCCGCGAGCAGGCTCTGGTCCATAAGCGCTGCCTTGGCGCCACCACGGCGGCCATCCAGGAGCGTGGCGAACTGCTCGTAGTGGAGTGCCGCCGCGTCGGGTCCGAGCGGTCCGGTTATGCGTCCGCGCTCTTCGGGATCGCGCGCCAGCCATATCCCGCCGAAGCGCCTCATGTTGTTGTAGCGAAGCTCGCCCCCCTCGCAGACGAAGATGACCCGGTCGTGGCGGTGCCGATCGGTATCGCTGTCCGACCAGGCAAGCGCGCCGGTCATGCCGAAATGCATCAGCAGCTCGGGCACGTCGTTTGTCTCAGCTCGCGGACTTGCGCCAACCTGACTTAGCGGGACGATCAGCCACTTGCCATGGCGACGCCCCCGACCAAAGCGTCGACCCACCAGCCTCCGGGTCAGCGAGCCCTGCGTGCGGTTGCGAACCAGCGCCGGATCGGGCACCTCTACGCGGACGATCGCTCGTCCCTCTGCATGCCGGGACAGGAAGCGACGAAACCCTTCGACGTCGGGGAGCTCTGGCACCTACCGCGCCACCGCGAGGCGCTCGAGCGTGCCGTCGATCCGCGCGAGCGTCTCCTGCGCCCCGAGCACCGCCACGCTCTCGAAGATGCCGGGCGAGACCGTGGTCCCCGCGATCGCTACACGCACAGGCTGGAACACACGCGCCGGAGAAGTCTCGAGGCGATCGACGACCCCCCGCAACGCTGCCTCCACCCCCGCCATGTCGAACGGCTCCGTGGCGGCAAGGGCATCGCGGGCCGCGCGCAGGTTCTCGGCGGCCCCGGGCCGCGAGAAGGTCTTCTCAAACGCCGCCGGATCGTCGACCGGACCGTCATACAGGAACGAGACCAGCGGCCAGAACTCGGCCAGCGTCTGGATCTTCTCGCGGGCGATCGCGACCGCCGGGGCCAAGTCTGTGCGCCCTGTGTATTGCTCCAGGCGCCGCGTCAGCTCCGGCGGGGGCAGCTCGCGGAGCCACTGGCCGTTCATGTGCCTGAGCTTGCGTTCGTCGAAGACCGCCGGATTTTTCGACACACGCTCGAGCCGAAAGCGCTCGGCAAGCTCGTCAAGTGTGAAGTGCTCGCGGTCCGCAGCGAAACCAGCACCGAGCAGCGCGAGGTAGTTGTCAACCGCCTCAGGCAGGTAGCCGGCGGCCCGCAGCTCCTGGACCGAGGCGGCCCCGTGGCGCTTCGACAGCTTGCGCCCGTCGGGTCCGTGCAGAAGCGGCAGGTGGGCGTATCGCGGCGCGGGCGCCTGAAGCGCCTCGAACACCAGCAGCTGCTTGGGCGTGTTTGAAAGATGGTCCTCGCCTCGCACGACGTGGCTGATACCGGCATCCAGGTCGTCTACCGCGACCGCGAAGTTGTAGAGCGCGGAGCCGTCGGCTCTGGCGATCACCGGGTCATCGAGGCTGGCGTTGGGGAAGCTCGTGACCCCGCGAATCACGTCGTCGACGATCGTCTCCCCCGTGTCCGGGACACGCAGCCGCACCGCTCCGACATCCGAGGGCTCACCGCGGAAGCCGCGCTCCGCGCCGTGGCGCTCCTTATAGGCCTTCACGTCTTCGGTGGTGGCGGGCGAGCGGTAGGCGTGGCCACCCGCAAGCAACTGGTCGATCACCTCGGCGTGGCGCTCGGCCCGCTCGGACTGATAAATCGGTCCCTCGTCCCAGTCCAGCCGCAGCCAGTCGAGCGCGTCGAGGATCTGGGCGACGTTCTCAGGCGTGGATCGTGCTCTGTCGGTATCTTCGATCCGCAGCACGAGTGCGCCATCCTGGCCTCGCGCCAGCAGCCAGTTGTAGAGGGCTGTGCGGGCGCCGCCGATGTGGAGCGCCCCGGTCGGCGATGGTGCAAAGCGAACACGCATGGAAAGCTCACCCGGATGCTAATCGGCGCCCACGTCTCGCAGAGCGGCGGTCTCGAGAAGGCCGTCGGTCGCGGGGTCGAGCGCGGGGCCCAGGCGATTCAGATTTTCAATCAATCTCCGCGCATGTGGCGCCCCACCGCCTATAGCGAAGACGACTTCGCCGCCTTTCGCACGGCGCTCGACCAGAGCCCGATCGAGAGGGTCGTGATCCACGCCGTATACCTGGTCAACTGTGCCTCCGAGGACGCGGAGATCAGGAAGAAGTCGCTGCGCTCGCTGGTCCAGTCGCTGCGGGTGGGGGATGGCATCGGCGCCGCCGGGGTCGTCCTGCACCCCGGATCGGCCAAGAAGGGCGAGGCCCCGCGCGCGATCAAGCGCGCCGGCAAGGTGATCCGCGACGCCCTGGCCGATTCCGAGCACTGCGAGCTTCATCTCGAGGACACCGCGGGAGCCGGTGGCACGCTCGGAAGGTCCTTCGAAGAGCTCGAGGCCCTGCTTGACGCAGCCGGCGGCGACGGGCGGCTGGGCGTGTGCCTCGACTCCTGTCACCTGTACGCCTCGGGGTACGACATCAGTACCGCGGACGGGCTGCGCGAGACGCTGGATCAATTTGAGCGCGCCGTCGGCCTGAGGCAGCTGCGCTCCCTGCACTGCAACGACTCGATGACGCCGTTTCGCTCGAATCGAGACAGGCATGCGCTGCTCGGCCAGGGCGAGCTTGGCGAGCGCGGATGCGGCGTGTTCCTCTCGGAGCCGCGCTTCGAGGGTCTCCCATGCCTGCTGGAGACGGGAATCGAAGGTGCTCCCGGCAGGGAAGACGTGGAGCTGGCCTTCAAGCTGCGCAAACGTGGGCTCGCGGCGCGCAAGCGATCGGGCGCCGGGAAGCCCTCGGAGGCGCGCAAGCAATCGGGCGCCGGGAAGCCATCGGGGACGCGAAAGCCCCGCAAGCGATAGCTTCTCGCGGCGATGAGTGAGACCCACGCCAAGTCCGACGCCCTGGTGGTCTTCGGGATCACCGGGGACCTCGCCAAGAAGATGACCTTCCGCTCGCTCTACCGGCTGGCCTCTCGAGGCCTCCTCGCCTGTCGCGTGATCGGCGTCGCGGGCGATGACTGGAGCGACGAGCAGCTCCGCAACCACGCACGCGAGGCGATCATCGCGAGCGGCGAGGATCTCGACGACGCTCAATTCGAGCGCTTCGCACGCGAGCTCCACTACGTGAGCGGTGACTTCGGCGATGACGAGACCTATGCCCGTGTCGCGCGGGCACTCGGTGACGCCCAGAATCCCACCTTCTATCTGGAGATCCCCCCCTCCCTCTTCGCGACCGTCGTGAAGGGACTGGCGCACGCCGGGCTCGTATCGGGTGGTCGCCGGGTGGTGGTGGAGAAGCCCTTCGGCCACGATCTCGCTTCGGCGCAAGAGCTGGCTGCCGAGCTGCACCAGTACCTCGAAGAGTCTCAGATTTACCGCATCGACCACTTCCTCGGGAAGATGGGGTTGGAGGAGATTCTCTACCTGCGCTTCGCCAACGCGATGCTCGAACCGGTGTGGAACAGGTACTACGTTGGCTCGGTGCAAATCACCATGGCCGAGGACGTGGGCGTCGAGGACCGCGGACATTTCTACGATCCCGTGGGCGCGCTGCGAGACGTGGTCGTCAACCACCTCCTGCAGGTGCTGGCGGCGGTGGCGATGGAGCCGCCGGCAGGGCCGGACCCCGCCACGGTCAAGGACTACAAGCGCGCGGTCTTCCGCGCCATGACCGCCGCCGACCCCGAGCACTATGTGCGCGGCCAGTACGAGGGCTACCGCGAGATCGACGGCGTGGCGAAGAACTCGCAGACGGAGACGTATGCGGCCCTGCGCCTGGAGGTCGATAACTGGCGCTGGGCGGGGGTGCCTTTCCTGGTTCGCACAGGGAAGCGGCTGCCGACGAAGGACACCGAGGTCCGGCTCGTGTTCAAGCGCCCGCCCAGGCTGGGCTTCCTTTCACCCGGCAACCGTAAGCCTGAGCCCAGCCAAATCGTGGTCCGGATCGATCCGCACACGGGGATCCAGCTGGTGGTCGACGCGATGCGCGCCGATAAGCGCGGCACCAGCGAGATCGAGCTGGAGATGGAGTTCGCCCGGGAGGGCGGCGAGGGGCCCACGCCCTACGAGGTGCTCTTGCACGCGGCGCTCGAGGACGACAGCTCTCACTTCACGCGCCAGGACAACATCGAGGAGTGCTGGCGCATCGTGCAACCGCTGCTCGACTCGCCGCCGCCCATTCACCCCTACGCTCCGGGCTCCTGGGGCCCGGCGGAGGCAAAGCGCGTGGCCGCAGGGTTCGGTGGCTGGCGAGGTCCGTGGCTTCCGGGGGACGCCAGCCGCGGATAGGGGTGGTCAGGCCGCGGCGGAAGCCGGCTGTCGCACGCCTGAGTCGAGCAGCGCCTCCCCGAACAGCGCGCGGAGCTCAGCGGCCAGTGAGACGCTGCGCTCGACGCGAAACTCCGGGCCGAGCCTCAGGCGGCGGCGGCCCGCAGAGGTTTCGAGCTCGAGCACCAGGTCGATCTCGCCCCGGTAGCCCGAAATCAGCTCCTTGAGCTCGCCGAGGATGGCGGCCCGGAGCGCGGTCGTATCGAGGCGCAGGCACAGAGGCGGCGGCGGTGCCGCGCTCTGTGCCGCTGCCGCCGCGGCGGCCTGGATTGCCTCGGCGGTCGGCTCGAAGCGCTCCACCTGCTGGGCGATGAGGCAGGTCTTGTCGCGATCCTTGTGATCGATCCGCCCTCGGACGAGCACGATCGTGTCCGGCTCAAGGGCGCCGTCGGCGTCCTCCAGGGCGTTGCCGAACACCACCAGCTCGAGCGAGCCTTCCAGGTCATCGAGCGTTGCGAACATCATCCAGTCGCCCTTCTTTGTGCGGATGCGCTTGGCCTGAGTGACGATGCCGCCGACGGTCACCCACTCGCCGTCGCGGCGCTGGCCCAGCTCGGGGAGCGCGCAGTCCGCCCGCTCGCGCAGCGCCGGGCCGACCTCCTTCAGCGGATGCGCGGAGATGAAGAGACCGATCGCCTCCTTCTCGTAGGCAAGCAGCTCGGGGCGCTCGAACTCCTCCGAGGGGATCGCCGGGTGGGCAGGCACCTGGATCGCCGGTCCCGCGCCCCCCCCGCCGTCACCGCCAAAGCCGCCGCCGAGATCGAAGATCGAGCCCTGCCCCGACGCCAGGTCGGCTTGGGCCTTCTGCCCGGACCCCTGGGCCTGCTCCAGCACCGCCAGCATCCCCTTGCGGGAGCCGCCCGTGGACCCGAACGCTCCACACTTGATCAGCGCCTCGATCGCCTTGCGGTTCACCGCGCGGCAATCCACACGTGCGCAGAAGTCCCACAGATCCCGGAACGGCCCTCCCTCCTCCCGCGCGCGCTTGATGGCCTCAACCGCGGCGTAGCCCACGCCCTTGACCGCATCGAGCCCGAAGCGGATGTTGCCGTCGACGACGACGAACTCGTGATCGGAGAGGTTGACGTCCGGAGGGAGGATCTGGATGCCCATCTGCTCGGCCTGGGCGACGAAGAAGGGCACCTTGTCCTTCGTTCTCATCACCGATGAGATCAGCGCCGCCATGTACTCGGCCGGGTAGTTGGCCTTGAGCCACGCAGTTCGGTAGGCGATCAGCGCGTAGCACGCAGAATGGGATTTGTTGAACGAGTAGTCAGCCGAGCGCTCGTTGATCGTCCACAGCTGCTCGATCACCTGTTCGGACGTGCCCGACGCCCGGCAGCCCTCGAAGAACTCGGGTTTGAGCCGCGCCATCGCCTCGCGGTTCTTCTTTCCAATTGCTTTGCGCAAATCATCGGCCTTCGCGCCGCTAAAGCCGGCGATCTCCTTGGCGATCTGCAGGGCCTGCTCCTGGTAGACGGTGACGCCGTTGGTCGACTCGAGGATCGGTCTGAGTCGCTCGTCGGCGTAGACGACCGTGTCAGGGTTGTGCTTGGCGCGCGTGTAGGCCGGGATCTGCTCCATCGGCCCCGGCCGGTAGAGCGCATTGAGCGCGATCAGATGCTCGAACTCGGACGGCCCCAGACGCTTGAGGGTTTCGCGCATGCCCTCGGACTCGAACTGGAACACGCCCACCGAGTCCCCGCGAGCCATCATCTCGTAGGTTTTCGCGTCGTCGAGGGGCAGCGTCGTCATATCAGGCCGCTCGCCCGTGGAGCGCTCGATGATGTCGAGCGCGTCCTCGATCACGTCGAGGTTGCGCAGGCCCAGGAAATCCATCTTCAAGAGCCCGATCTGCTCGATCGGCTTCATCGTGAACTGGGTGACCGTGCGGTAGACCTTCTCGCCCTGCTCGTCGACCCCGGCATCGGCGATCTGAAGGGGTGTGATCTCGGTCAGGGGCCGATCGGCGATCACGACCGCGGCGGCATGGATGGAGGAGTTGCGGACGATTCCCTCGAGTCCCCGCGCGACGTCGACAATCTGCCTGGCGGTGCCATCGCGCTCCACCTCGGCCTGTAGCAGCTGCCCCGCCTTCAGACAGTCCTCGAAGCTCGGCGGCCGTCCCTGATCTGGCTCGGGAATCAGCTTGGCCAGGCGGTCGCCGATCGCGTACTCGTGGCCCAGCACGCGCGCGGCGTCACGCGTGGCAGCGCGCGGGAACATCTTGCCGAAAGTGACGATCTGGGCGACCGACTCACTGCCGTACTTCTCGGTCACGTAGCGGATCACGCGCTCTCGGCCGCGGACCGAGAAGTCGATGTCGATGTCCGGCATCGAGACGCGCTCCGGATTGAGGAAGCGCTCGAACAGAAGGCCGTAACGGAGGGGATCGACGTCGGTGATGCGCAGGCAATAGGCGACGATCGAGCCCGCTGCCGATCCGCGCCCCGGTCCCACCGCCACGCCGGAGTCCTTGGCGTACTTGACGAAATCCCAGACGATCAGGAAGTAGCCCGAGAAACCCATCCTGTCGATCACGGAGAGCTCGTATTCAGCGCGTTCTCGAGCCGCCGCCGGTGGCGGGTCGCCGTAGCGCTCGCGCAGACCCCGCTCCACCAGCTCGTGCAAGTACTGGGTCTCCGAGCCGCCGCCTTGTGGCACCGGGTAGCGGGGGATCAGCTGCCGTCCGAGCTCGAGCTCGACGTCGCAGCGCCCCGCGATCTCGATCGTCGAGTGCAACGCCTCCGGCCACTGCTCAAACGCGCCTGCCATCTCCTCGTTGGAGCGCAGGTAGAACTCGTTGGTCTGGAAGCTGAGCTTGGGCTGCGACAGCGTGGACTTCGTCTGCACGCACAGCAACGCCGCGTGGTTGCGGTAGTCCTCGCGGCGCAGGTAGTGGACATCGCCCGTGCCCACGAGCGGCCGCCCGAGCTCACGGGCGATGCGGACGATCCCCTCGTTGACCTGCTCCTGCACGTCGAGGCCGTTCTTCTGCACCTCGAAGTAGACGTTTTCCGGTCCCACGGCGGCGAGCAGCTGCTCGGCGTGGGCGCGGGCTTCGGCCGCGCGCCCCGCGAGCAAGTGCTGGCAGAGCCGCGACTGCAGACAGCCCGAGAGCGCGATCACGCCCTCTCCGTGCGCCGCCAACTGCTCCATGTCGACGGCCGGCTTGCCGCGCTGAAAACCTTCCAGGAAGCCCGCTGAGGACAACCTGACGAGGTTGCGGTAGCCGGTCGCGTTGGCCGCCAGTAGCGTCAGGTGGAACTGCTCCTGCTTGCCGGGACCGCGGCGGCGGTGGTCCTCGACTAGGTAGACCTCGCAGCCCAGAATTGGCTTGATCCCATGCTTGCGGCACGCCGTGTACAGCTCGACCGCGCCGTTCATCACGCCGTGGTCGGTGAGCGCGAGCGCCGGCTGACCGAAGGCGGCCGCCCGCTCCGCGAGCTTGTCGATCTTGCACGCCCCGTCCAGCAGCGAGTACTCGGAGTGGACGTGTAGATGGGCGCAGGAGATGCTCACGCGGCGACTGAGCATAGGGCTCCAGCCGGACGCGAGCTAGGCGCGCGGCGCGATGATTTCGCTCATAGCGAACGTGCCGTGGCGCGCTCGAGCCAACGGCCCACGAGCTCGAGTGGCTCCCGCTCGCCTTCGATCTCCGCGACCAGTTCACCGTCTCCCGCCAGGAGCGCCAACAGGTCGTCAGGACGGCAGCGGATCTGAGTCGTGGGCTTATCGAGGCGCGGCCCCGGGCCGGCCGCTGGGCTGATCCCATCGCGGACGTCCAGCCACGCGCCGCTCTCCGCGTGGACGATCGTGAAGCGGTGAGACGCGGTCCACCGCGGCTCGATCGCGCACGCGAGGAGCTTCAGCGCCAGAGGCGGCTCCAGCACGACGCCGGCAGTCTGGAGCGCAGCCGGAGCGGCACGAATCCTGGCGAGCTTGGCGAGCGCCGAGATGGTGCGCAGCTCGCAGTCGATTTGCGCACGCTCCCAGCCGACCCGGCGGCGCAGCCGCCCTCTGACGACGACCGGGGCGACGGCCACGGCTGGCTGGGGAAGCTCCGGGGCGATCGGGAGACCCGCCAGCCGATGCGCCGGCCGCAGGGCAGCGAGCAGTTCGCCCGCAGCATCAGGATCGTCGGCGGCCAAGCGCCGCAGGGCGCGCAGGATCCACGAGCGCCGCCCCGGAGGCGGTACGGCAGGAACAACTGCGGACGATGGACAGGCCGCCGCCTCGCGCATGCGCGCCTGCGCCTGCGCGAGTCGCTCAGGGCTGAGCGCGGACGGGGCCTGCGGTACCGGCGGGTCCATGGGCACGGTCGTCGCGGGCTGCGCGTGCTGCACCGCAGATGGCGCGGCGGGCGACGAGCCCACCGCCTCCAGCAGCGGACCCAGGGCCTCTGTCAGCCGTTGGAGGCTCTCCGCCACCCCCAGCAACATGCGGTCACGTTCCTCCTGCTCACGCAGCCGCCGCTCAACCGCTACCAGGCGCGCCTCGAACTCGACGAGATCGACCGGCACCTGCACCACTCGCGCTTCCGCGACGTCGTGCGTTTCGGCTCGCTCGCCCACGGCCGCGAAGGTACGGACAGCCCCGGACGGATCACTGGCGCCCGCCGAATCGCGAGCGCGGCTTGGGCCCGGGCCCTAACCCCCCTTGTCCGTCTCCCGCATGCGCCAGGCCATCCGCGACTGCAGCGTCCAGAGCTCGATGAACCCGGGGGCGGCCGCCTGCGAGAAGAGGCCGCCCGACTCCGCGAACGTGGCCAGTTGTGGGTCGTAGACGGCGTTCGGAGAGGAGCGCGTGACCGCCCGCACGCTCCCCTTGTACAGCTTCAGCGCGATCTCGCCGGTGACGCGGTCGTTCACTGACTCCATGTACGCGTCGAGGTCCGCACGCAGCGGCTCCCACCATAGGCCGGCGTACACCAGATAGGCCCACTTCTGGTCGAGCTCGGGCTTGAGCTGGTTCTGGTGGATCGTGCCCACCAGGCGCTCGAGCTCGCGGTGGGCGGGGAGCACGATCGCCGCCGCCGGAACCTCGTAGATGTCGCGCACCTTGAGCCCCACGATGCGATCCTCGATGTGGTCGACGATGCCCACCCCGTGCCGAGCGCCGATCGCGCTCAGGCGCCCAAGCAGCTCCACCAGCTCGAGCCTCTCGCCCTCGAGCGCCACCGGCACGCCGCGCTCGAATGCGACGCGCACCACCTGGGGCTCGTCCGGGGCGCGCTCGGGGAGCGTGACCAACCCAAAGACGTCGTCCTCGGGAGCGTGGTCCAGGTCCTCGATCCACCGGCCCTCGCTGGAGCGCCCCCAGAGGTTGTCGTCGATCGAGTACGGCACGGTCTCGGTGCCGCCCTTCACCATGATCCCCCGCTCGCGCGCGTACTCGATCTCCTGCTCGCGGCCCATCATGCCGCTGCGCACGGGCGCGATCACCTTCAGCTCGGGCGCCAGCGTCGCGATCGTGGCCTCGATCCGCACCTGGTCGTTGCCCTTGCCCGTGCAACCGTGCGCGATCGTGTCGCAGCCCAGGCGCTTGGCGTACTCGACCGCGAGCTTGGCGATCAAAGGCCGGCCTAGTGCGGTGAACAGCGGATACCCCTGGCCGTAGATCGCGTTGGCCTTGATCGCCCGCAGCACGTACTCGCGCGCGAACTCCGCGCGCGCGTCGACCACATGGGCCTCCAGAGCGCCGAGCTCGAGTGCCTTGCCCCTGACGACGTCGTAGTCCTCGCCCGGCTGGCCCAGGTCAACCGTGAGCGCGACCACGCCGGCCTCATAGCGCTCCTGGATCCACTTGAGCATCACGCTCGTGTCGAGACCGCCGGAGTAGAGCAGGAGCACGCGGTTCACCTCGGCCGGGTCGGCGAGATAGGTGGCTGTTGGCTGGTACTCGTGCATCGCGCTTAGGGCTAGAGGGAACCTAGCCGACCGAGGGCGTCATCGACTTGCGCCTCGGAGACCACCAGTGGCGGCTCCAACCGGATCGTCTCCGGGCCGGTCGCGCCGAGCACCAGCCGCTGCTCGAGCAGCGCCCGCCGGACCAGGTCTGGCGCCGAGCGGCCGTCCAGGTCGCAGCCGAGGATGAGCCCGCGCCCGCGTACCTCGCGCACGAAGGGGAGCTTGGCCAGACCGGTCGCCAACCGCTCCCCCAGCGTCTGCACACGTTCGAGCAGCTCCGGCGCCGAGCACAGCTCGAGCGCGACCAGCGCGGCCGCGCACGCCACCGGGCCGCCGGCAAAGGTCGAGCCGTGATCGCCGGGCGCGAGCACGTCCTGAAGGCGCTGGCCGGTGACGAGCGCGCCGATCGGCAGCCCGCCTCCGAGCGACTTAGCGGCGGTGAGCGCATCGGGAACCACGCCGGTCCGCTCGTAGGCCCAGAGCGTGCCGGTCCGGCCCATCCCCGCCTGGATCTCGTCGAACACGAGCGCCGCGCCGGTGCGATCGCACGCGTCGCGAGCGGCGCGCAACAGCGCTTCATCGAGCACGTGAATGCCGCTCTCGCCCTGGATCGGCTCGAGCAGCACCGCGGCGGTGCGCTCGTCAACCACGCGCTCGAGCGCCGCCGGCTCCTTGGGCACGACCCGAAATCCCGGGACCAGCGGCGCGAACGGAGCCTGCTTTGACTCCTGAGGAGTACCCGAAAGCGCACCGTAGGTGCGGCCGTGAAAGGCGTCCTCGAGTACCACGATCTCGCCGCCCTGGCGCGCCTTGCGAACCAGCTTGAGCGCCGCTTCGTTGGCCTCCGCCCCCGAGTTGCAGAGGAACACCTTGCCCTTGAGCGAGCTCTCCGACAGCCGCTCGCACAGGCGCAGGGCGGGCTCTGAGTAGAAGAGGTTCGAGGTGTGAGTGAGACGTGCTACCTGCTCTCGCACGGCCGCGAGCACGCGCGGGTGGCAGTGGCCCACGTTGAGAACGGAGATGCCGGCGAGGAAGTCGAGGTACTCGTGGCCCCCCTCGTCCCACAAACGGCAGCCCTCCCCACGCACGAAGTGCACGGGAAAGCGCGCGTATGCGGCGACCGCGTAGCGGCGCTCGAGCTCCGCTAATTCTTTGACGGGCGCGCATGCGCGCCCGTCCCGGTCGGCACATGTGCCGACCGGCCGGCCGGAACATGTTCCGGCCGGTTCCGTCATGTGATCTTGGTCCCCTGCCCCGCGTCGGTGAACAGCTCGAGCAGCAGCGAGTGGGGCACGCGTCCGTCCACGATGTGGGCGAAGGAGACGCCGCGGTGGATCGCCTCGAGGCAAGCCCCGAGCTTGGGTCGCATGCCGCCGGAGATGCTCGCGTCGGCGAGTGCGCGTTCCACGTCGGTGGCCGAGGCCTCGGATATCACGCTCCCGGCATCGGCCGGGTCGCTGAGCCAGCCTGGCACGTCGGTGAGGAACATGATCTTGTAGGCCCCCAGCGCGCCGGCGACGGCGCTCGCGGCCTCGTCCGCATTGACGTTGTACGAGCGCCCCTCGACGTCGGCGCCGATGCTCGCCACCACCGGGATGTAGTCACGCGCAACATGGGTCAGCACGTCCACGTCCACGCGCTCGATGCGTCCCACGAAGCCGATGTCCTCGCCGCCTGGGGCGGCCTGACGGGCAACGCGGAACAGCAGCCCGTCGTCGCCGCAGAGCCCCACGGCCGGCTGGCCATGGCGTCCCAGGCGCAGCACGATGTCCTTGTTCACCTTGCCGACCAGAACCATTTTGGCGATCTCGACCGTCTGCTCGTCGGAGACGCGGAGCCCTTCGACGAAGCGGACGGGGAGCTCCAGCCGCTCCATGTAGGCGGTGATCTCGGGGCCTCCCCCGTGCACGACCACCGGGTTCATGCCCACGTAGCTCAGCAGTACAACGTCGCGCGCGAACTCCTCCCTCAGAGCCGCGTCGTTCATGGCCGCGCCGCCGTACTTGATGACCACGGTCCTGCCGTGAAACTCGCGGATGTAGGGCAGCGCCTCGAGGAGCGTGCCGACGTCTCTCATGTGGTCCTCCTCGGAGGCGCGGTCCTCATGTGGAGTACTCCGAGTTGAAGCGCACGTACTGTGGAGACAGGTCGGAGAAGTAGACCTCGGTCTCGCCGCCGCTTCCGGGGAGCGTCAGCGTGTACTCGACCTCCGCGCCCCGGACCAGCTCATTCAACTCCGTCAGATCCGCCACGATCGCCTCGCCTGCGCTGCACACGAGGCGGCCCTCGATCTCGAGGTCGGCGACGAGGCCCGAGGCGGGCGCGTAAGCCATCCCCGCCGCCTGGAGGATGCGGCCGAAATTCGGGTCCGCCCCGTGGAGCGCGGTTTTGACCAGGTTGGAGTTGGCGATCGCGCGCGCGACGGGCTCGACCATCTCGCCCGCGCCGCGTACGACGATCCTCCCCACGCGCTCGGTGCCTTCGCCATCGGACACGATCTCGAGTGCGAGCTGGCGCAGCAGCACGTCCATTGCCTCGCCCAGGCGCAGCTCGTCCTCGGTCTCGGGTTCGACGCGCACGCCCGCCGCGCCGCTTGCGAGCGCGAAGACCGTGTCGCTAGTGGAGAGCTGCCCGTCGACGCTGATTCGGTCGAACGAGCGCTTGACCGTCACGCCGGTCAGCAGATCCAGAGTGTCCGCGGCCATCGCGGCGTCGGTCTGGACGAAGCAGAACATGGTCGCGAAGTGCGGCGAGATCATGCCTGCGCCCTTGGCCTGCGCGGAGAGGGTTACGGTCCCGCCCGGCAGCGAGACACGCAGACAGGCGCACTTGCGCCTGCGGTCGGAGGTCAGGATCGCGCGCGAGAAGTCTTCCGTGTCCGGACCCAGCCTGGTTACCGCGTCGCGCACGCCCTGGAGCAGCGGCTCGCGGGGAAGCTCGGTGCCGATCAGCCCAGTCGAGGCCACGCCGACCTGATCGGGGCCGATGCCGAGCGATTCGGCGGCCTCCCTCTGCGTGGCTCGCGCGGTCTCGAGGCCCCGCTCGCCATCGCCGGTGTTGGAGCCGCCGGAATTGGCGACAACGGCCCGCAGCCGGTGCAGGTCCGCTCCCTTGGACGCGATCACGGGCGCGCCCACACGGGCATTGGTGGTGAAGCGGGCGGCGGACACCGTCGCCTCGGCGTCCGAGCAAAGCACGCCCACGTCGAGCCCCTCGGTCTTCAGCCCAGCGGCCACGCCGGCGGCGCGAAACCCTTGCGGAAGCGCGCTCGCCTCGAGCTCGGTCACGTGCGCGGGCTTCTCGATCCAGCGAGAGCGGAAGAAGGTCTCGTCTGCCATCAGGAGATCCCCTCGCCCTCGGGACGCCCGAACATCAGATTGAGATTCTGGACTGCCTGCGAGGCGGCGCCCTTCCAGAGGTTGTCGATCGCGGCGAACACGATCGCGCGGCCGGTGCGCGCGTCGCGGTGGACAGAGACGCGGCACACATTCGTCTCGCGCACGTCGCGGACGCCCGGTGGAGTTTGCGCCAGCTCGATGAAGGGCTCCGACGCGTAGACGTCGGCATACAGCTGCTCGAGGTCAGCTTCATCGCCGTCGCGGAGCGTCACGTAGCAGGAGACCAGCTCGCCCTGGTCGAGCGGGAGCAGGTGCGGGGTGAAGGTGATCTCGAGCTCGGCGCCGAGCATCCTCGACAGCTCCTGCTCGATCTCGGGCGTGTGGCGGTGGCGAGGAACCCCGTAGGCGCTCACGTTCTCGTCGACCGTGACGAAGTGGGTCTTCTCTGTGGCCGTGCGGCCCGCGCCCGAGACGCCGGACTTTGCGTCGATCACCACATCCTCCAGCAGATTCGCGCGCGCGAGGGGCTGCAGCGCGAGCAGCGCCGCCGTCGGGTAGCAGCCGGGGTTGGCAACCAGGTCGGCGTTCCGGATCCGCTCGCGGTACCCGAGCTCAGGCAGTCCGTAAACGGCTCGGTCGAGCAGTTCTGGTCTTGGGTGGGCTCGATACCAGGCCTCGTAGGTGGCGGCGTCGCGGAGGCGGAAGTCCGCGCTCAAGTCGACCACCCGTGCCCCCCGCTCGCGCAGCGCCCCCGCCAGCTCCGCGGCCTCGCCGTGGGGGTAGGCGATCACGGCCGCGTCGACGCCGGCGTGGCGCTCGAGCTCGAGCTGCTCGAGCTCGAGCGAGACGCGGTAGCGGGGGTAGAGGTCCGAGAGTGTGCGACCCGTCTCGGCGCGGGCGGTCAGCGCCTTCAGCTCAAACCACGGATGGCGGGCGAGTAGGTGGGCGCAGAGCGCGCCGGTGAAGCCGGTCGCGCCGAAGACCGAGACGCTAGGCATCCCTGACCCGTCCGGAGAGCTCCCGGCTAAGCGCCTCGGCGATCGCGCGGCGACGCTCTGCAACCTCCTCGTCGGTCAAGGTGCGGTCGAGCGCACGGAACTCCATGTGCAGGGCGATCGAGACGTTGCCCTCGCCGATGCGCTCAGGGTCCCGGTAGGCGTCGAATACCTCGACCGCTTGCAGCAGCGGCGCGCCAGTCGCGCGCACGATCCCGATCACCGCTGCCGCGTCGACGGTGTCGGCGACGATCACCGCGATGTCCTCGCGCACGCTCGGGAAGCTGGTCACGTCCTCGTAGCGCGGCGGGCCGGGCAGCCGCTCGGCGAGGGCGTCGAGGTCGAGCTCGAACGCGGCTACCGTGTCGCTCAGCTCCCATTCGGACAGCACGAGCGGATGGATCTCGCCGATCCAGCCGACCGTCGCGCCGGCGGCTTTGATGGCGGCGGAGCGGCCGGGATGGAGAAATGGCTCCGCCCCGCGCTCGACCGTCCAGGGCGCCCTCAGCCGCTCGAGCAGGCCGCGCAGGATGCCCTTGGCGGCGTAGAAGTCCGCCTCCGCCGGCGATTGCTCGCGCCAGCTCGGCGGCCTGACCGGGCCGCTGATCAGGGCCGCTAGATAGTGCGGCTCGTCCGGCAGCCGCTGCGCGCTAGGCAGGTACACCGCGCCCATCTCGAACAGTCGCAGCGCATGCGCTCCGCGTGCGCGGTTGCGCGCCGCGATGTCGAGCAGCGAGCCGAGCAGCGTCGTGCGCAGCTGCGCATCCGTGGAGGACATCGGGTTGAGCAGCTCGACCGCGCGGTGGTTTCTGAGGCGCAGGCGTGCTGCCAGCGCCGGCGAGGCGAAGCTCCAACCAAGCACCTCGTCAAGCCCCTGGGCGACGAGCGCGTCGGCGGCTTGGCGGCGGATCTTCTGACGGCGCGTGAGCTGCCCAAAGGCACCGTGCCGTGAGGGCAGCGTGGCCGGGAGCCTGTCCACGCCGTCGATGCGGGCCACCTCTTCGATCACGTCGGCCTCGCGCTTGACGTCGTCGCGGCGGAACGGCGGCGGCGCCACGTCGAGACCATGCTCGGCATCCGTGACCGTGAACTCGAGCGCCTCGAGGATCTGCTTGCAGCGCGGCAGGGGGATCTCGATGCCGAGCAGGCCCTTGACGCGCTGCTCGCGGAGGCGGATCGTGACCGGCGCTGGGCCGACCCCGCCGATGTCGATCGTCCCAGGCGCGAGGCGCGCGCCCGTCCACTCGAGCATCAGCTTGGTGGCGAGCGCCTGCGCCTCGAGCGCCTGCTCGGGCTGAAGCTGCTTTTCGAAGCGGCTCGAGGCCTCCGTGCGCAGCCCGAGCTTGAGCGAGGTGCGGTGGGCGTTAGGGCCATTCCAGGTCGCCGCCTCGAGCAAGACTCGCGTCGTGTCCGCGTAGACCTCGGAGCGCTCGCCGCCCATTACGCCCGCGATCGAGGTAGGGCCGTCGCCGTCGGCGATCAGCACCATCTGCTCGTCGAACGTGCGCAGCTGGCCGTCGAGCGTGCGCATCGTCTCGTCCCGGTGTGCGGCGCGCACGACCAACTTGTGTCCGGCGACGCGGTCGAGGTCGAAGGCGTGCAGCGGTTGACCCGTCTCGAGCATCGCGTAGTTGGTGATATCGACGACGTTCGAGATCGGGCGCTGGCCGGCGGCCATCAAGCGGGCCTTCAGCCAGGGCGGCGAGGGACCGATGTGCACATCCTCAAACACGCGCGCGGTGAACCGTTGGCAGAGGTCCGTCTGGACCTCGACGGCAGCCTGCTCGACAGGTCCTCCCGTCCCAGGATCGTCCGCCCACGACGGCGGGTTGAGGGTCGCTCCCGTGGCAGCGTGGACCTCTCGCGCGACGCCATAGATGGCGAGGCAGTCGGGCCGGTTGGGCGTGATCTCGAGCACGAGCACGTCGGTCGCGATCGGGATCAGCTGCTCGAGCGGCGTCCCGGGCGCGGCGTGGTCTTCCAGCACCAGGATTCCCTCGTGGTCGGTGCCGATCGCGAGCTCGTCCTCGGCCAGGATCATGCCGTCCGATTCGACGCCTCTGAGGTTCGCCTGGCCGAGCGTGCGGCCGTCGGGCAGCACCGCGCCGGGGCGCGCGACAGCGACGCTCTGGCCGGCGTCGACGTTGGGGGCGCCGCAGACGATCTGGGACGGCGCGCGGTCGCCGATGTCGACCAGGCAGACCTTGAGCCGGTCGGCCTGGGGATGCTGGCGCGCCTCGAGCACGCGGCCGACGAGGTAGAGGTCGAGCCGCCCAGGTCCGTGGCGCTCGATCCGCTCGACCTCGGTGCCGGTCAGCGCCAGCCGGGCGCCAAGCTGCTGCGGGGCCAGGTCGGTCCGACAGTACTGAGAAAGCCATTCGAGCGGGACGCGCATCAGAACTGCTCCAGGAAGCGGACGTCGTTGTCGTAGAGCAGGCGCATGTCAGGGAGGCCGTACTTGAGCTGCGCGATCCGCTCGATCCCCATGCCGAAGGCGAAGCCCTGCACCCGTTCGGGGTCGTAGCCGTGCTCGCGCACGTACTCGAACACCCCCGGATCCACCATGCCCGCGCCGAGCAGCTCGATCCACGAGGTGCCCTTGCACAGGGGGCAGCGCTCGCCGCCGTCAGTAACTCCGTCGGTGCAGTTAAGCAGGAGACGTCGAGCTCAACGCTCGGCTCGGTGAAGGGGAAGAAATGCGGCCGCAGCCGGATTTCCCGGTCCTCGCCGAAGATCGCGCGCGCGAAGCGCAGCAGGGTGCCCTTGAGGTCGGCCAGTGTCACGTCGGTGTCGACCGCGAGCCCCTCGATCTGGTGGAACTGGGGCACGTGCGTGGCGTCCGAATCCGGCCGGTAGGAGCGACCGGGAACGACGATGTACAGCGGCGGCGGGTGCTGCTCCATCGCGCGAATCTGCATCGGCGACGTGTGCGTACGAAGGACCACCGCGCCGGGGTCGAATATGTCCTCCGTCGGCTGGACGTAGAACGTGTCGGTCTCGAGTCGGGCGGGGTGTGTGACGCTGTGGTTGAGCGCATCGAAGTTGTAGTAGACGGTCTCGACCTCGGGACCCTCGGCGACGTTGAAGCCAAGCCCGATGAACACGTCTTCGAGTTCGCGCCGCGTCTGTGTGAGCAGGTGTAGGTGACCGACCGCAGGCAGCGGATCCGCGGGGAGGGTGACGTCAATCCGGTCGCGCTCGAGCCGCTCCTCAAGCTCCCTGCTGGCGAGCTCGCCGGCTTTCTGATCGATCTGCTGCGTGAGCGTCTGGCGGGCCTCATTGGCGGCTTTGCCCGTGGCCGCGCGCTGATCGGCCGGCAGCTGGGCGACATTGCGCAGCAGATTCGGCAACTCGGCCTTTCGTCCCAGGTAGCGGACGCGGAGTTGCTCGAGCTCCTCGGTCGAGTTCGCGCGCGCGATCGCCTCCTCGGCCTCTCGTCTGGTTTGGGCGATCCGATCCAGGGCGCTCATGACTGTCGCATCGTAAGCGCGTAGAGCCCCACGGTCGCCGCCATCGCGGCGTTGAGCGAGCTCGTTTTGATCGGGATGTGGGCTGTGTGGTCGGCCTGCTCGATGACGTCCTGCGGGAGGCCTTCACGCTCCGAGCCCACCATGAGCGTGAGGACGTTGTCCCCTTGGTACCGGGGGGTGGTACAGGGACAAAGTTCGCTCAGGGGAACCCCGCTTCCGGGGACCAGCGCGATCTTCACGCCAGGCAGATCGGCGACCCTCGAGGCTCTGACCAGCGGCACCGTGAAGATCGCCCCCATCGATGCCCTGACCGCCTTCGGCCCGAACGGATCGGCCGTGTTCGCTTCGAGGACTACGGAGGCGACGCCGAATGCCTCGGCCGCCCGCAGGACCGCGCCGACGTTGCCCGGATCGTGAACGCCGTGCAGGCAGACGCATAACGGACCCATGGCGCTGGGCGCCCACCGCTCCCGGTAAACGGCGAGCGCTCGGGTGCCGGACGCGATCCCCGATGCCGAGTTCAGCAACGAGGCCTCGACCTCCGTGCCTTCGAGGCCACTCCCGGCGGCCGCATAGCGCTCGATCGGCTCCCAGCCGGCCCTATCGGCGGCCGCCAGCAGATCCTCGCCTTCGGCCACGAACAGGCCGCTGCGCTCGCGCCACCGGCGCCGCATCCGCAGCTTGCGAATCTCCTTGAGTCTCGGATTGTGCTGGCCGGTGATCGTCATCTTGCCTACAGAACTAAAAAGGGCGCCCTCTTCGAGAAGGGCGCCCGTCTGGCTGGTGGTGGGTTGAGCGAGCGCTCAGCCGGCCGCCAGCGCTTCGCGGGCGCGGTCGGCAAAGCGTCGAAAGGTCTCTGCGTCACGGACGGCGATGTCCGCCAGCACCTTGCGATCCAGCTCGATGCCCGCAAGCTTCACGCCGCGGATGAACTGCGAATAGGACAGGCCATGTTGCCGCGCCGCAGCATTGATGCGCGTGATCCACAACGCCCGAAAGTCGCGCTTGCGGTTGCGACGGTCCCGGTAGGCGTACTGGTCGGCCTTCAGCACCGCCTCCTTGGCCTTGCGGTAATGGCGGCTGGCGTCGCCGCGATAGCCCTTGGCGAGCTGGAGCGTCGCGCGCCGCTTCTTGCGCGCGTGGGCGGAGCGCTTGACGCGCGTCATCCCTTGCCCCCCAGGAGCTCTCTCACCCGGTCGCGATCATGAGCCGAGATGATCGCCGGACGGCGGTGCCGGCGCTTACGCTTGGGCGACTTCTTCTCGAGGATGTGCGTCGAGAAGGCACGGCGGCCGCGGAGCTTGCCCGTGGCGGTCGAGCGAAAGCGCTTCTTGGTCCCGGAGTGAGTCTTCATCTTCGGCATGTCGAGGATTAGTAAACCAGACGGGCATTCGGGTTAGCCCGCGGGGGCCGCAGCTCTTGGGCGCGTGGCGCGCTCTAGCTCTGCTCCTGAGCGGCGCTGGCCGCGCCGTCGTGCGCCGCGACCGTCTCCGGCTCGCCGGCCCCATTGCTGGAGCGCTCGCGGTCGGCCGCCAGCACGGCCTTCGAGGGCGCGAGCAACATGGTCATGTTGCGGCCATCCTGGATGGGCGACTGCTCGACCACCGCGATCTCCGAGAGCTCGCCGGCGAGTCGCTCGAGCAGCGCGGTCCCCCGCTCCGGATGGGTCACCTCACGCCCACGGAACATGATCGTGATCTTGACCTTGTCCTTGCCGCGCAGGAAGCGCGTCACGTGGGCCTTCTTCGTGTCGTAGTCGTTCTGGGCGATCTTCGGGCGAAACTTGATCTCGCGGATCGTGACCTGCTGCTGATGCTTACGCGCTGCCTTCTGCTTCTGCGACTGCTCGTAGCGGTACTTCGAGTAGTCGAGCACCCGGGTGACGGGCGGGCGGGCGTCCGGTGCGACTTCGACCAGGTCGAGATCGCGCTCCTGCGCGTAGCGGAGCGCGTCGTCGGTCTTCACGATCCCCACCTGGTTACCGTCCGCGCCGATCAGGCGCACCTCAGGCACGCGGATGCGATCGTTGATCCGGGTCTGGTCCCGTTCCGGCGGGCGCCGGTCAAACCTCCTCGGAACCGGCACTAGCTAAGAGAAAGAGGAGACGTCAAGCCGTGCCGGACAGGGTGTGGCGATGTACTTGAATCAACTCAGGTGAGTATAGCGGCGGTTTTGAAGCCCGAACGGCTCTCAGGTGTTCCCCTTCGGCGCCCGGTTGCGGCTCTCGTCGGCGACGCGCGCCGCGAAGTCCCCGACTCCAACGGCGCCGCGATCGCCCCCCCGATGCTCCCGCAGCGCGACCTCACCCGCTTCGATCTCCCGGTCGCCGACGATCAGCATGTACGGGATCTTGCGCAGCTCGGCCTCTCGGATCTTCCTCGAGATCGACTCGCCGCGCGAATCGAGCTCCGTCCGCACGCCGGCGTCGCGCAGCTGGGCGTCGACCTGTTGCGCGTACTCGAGGTGGCGGTCCGCGATCGGCAGCACGATCGCCTGCACGGGCGCAAGCCAGGTCGGAAACTCGCCCGCGTAGTGCTCGATGAGGATGCCGATGAAGCGCTCGAACGAGCCCATCAGCGCGCGGTGGATCATCACCGGACGGTGGTCCTCGTTGTCGGCCCCCGTGTAGGTGAGGTCGAAACGCTCCGGCATCACGTAGTCGAGCTGGACGGTGCCGAGCTGCCAGGAGCGGCCGATTGAATCGGTCATGTGCAAATCGATCTTGGGACCGTAGAAGGTGCCCTCGCCCTCGGAGATGCGGTACTCGACGCCACGCTGATCGAGCGCGGTCTTGAGCGCGCCCTCGGCTCGATCCCACATCTCCTCCGCGCCGATGCGCTTGTCGGGCCGGGTGGAGAGCTCCGCCTGGGGCTCGAAGCCGAAGTGGTCGTAGATCGCCTGGCCGAAGTCGAGGCAGCGGTTGACCTCGGCGGGCACCTGCTCCTCCGGGCAGAAGATGTGGGCGTCGTCCTGGGTTATATGGCGCACACGCAGCAGCCCATGCAACGTTCCCCCGGGCTCGTGGCGGTGGACCAGGCCCTGCTCGGAGAAGCGGATCGGCAGATCACGGTAGGAGCGGCGCTCGTTCTTGTAGAGCTGAATATGGGCCGGGCAGTTCATCGGCTTCAGGCCCAAAGTGCGGCCCTCGATCTCGGTGAAGTACATGTGCTCGCGATACACGTCCCAGTGGCCGGAGGCCTTGAACAGCTCGACGTCGTAGAGAATCGGCGTCTTTACCTCGCGGTAGCCGCGGGCCGCGTTCTCCTCGCGCCAGAGCTTGGTCAGCTCGTTCCACAAGACCATGCCGTTAGGAAGCCAGAACGGCGCTCCGGGGCTGAACTCGGAGAACATGAACAGCCCCAGCTGGGGCCCGAGGCGGCGGTGGTCGCGAGCCTTCGCCTGCTCGACGCGCTCCATGTGCCGCGCCAGCTCCTCGCGCGAGAAGAAGGCGGTCCCATACACGCGCGTGAGCATCGTGTTGCGGGCGTCGCCCCGCCAGTAGGCGCCGGCCACCGACTGGAGCGTGAACGCCTTGACCGTCTTGGTCGAGGGCGCGTGCGGTCCGCGGCAGAGATCGGTGAAGGGGCCGTTGGTGTAAAGCGAGACGGTTGCGACGTGCTGGTCGCGGACGAGGTCGTCGATCAGCTCGACCTTGTAGTCCTGCCCCTCCGCCTCGAAGCGCGCGCGGGCATCTTCGGCGGACACGTCCTGGCGAACGAACGGCTCCCCGGCCGCGATGTGCTCTTTCATCCGGGCCTCGATCTGCTCAAAGTCGCCCTCGCTCAGCGAGGTCCCCTCGGGGAACTCGAAGTCGTAGTAGAAACCGTCCTCAATCGGCGGGCCGATCGAGATCTTGACGCCGGGGTAAAGCTCCATCACCGCGGTCGCCAGCACATGCGCCGCGTCGTGACGGATCAGCTGGACGGCTTCGGAACCGCTGCGGTCGGTGACGATCTCAAGCTTGGCGGCCCGACCGTCGCCTTCCGGGAGTGCTCGCGCCAGGTCGCGCAACTCGCCGTCGACCTTGACCGCCAGAGCGGCTTTTGCGAGCCCGGGCCCGATGGCAGCGGCGGCGTCGGCGCCGGTGGCCCCGTCCTCCAAGGAGAGGATCTTCCCATCAGGGAGCTCGAGTTCCATGGCCGCCGGATGCTAACGAGGGGCTTCGGGCACGCTACGCTTGCGCCTCGCGGGCGATTAGCTCAGCTGGGAGAGCGCCGTCTCGACAAGGCGGAGGTCGCTGGTTCGAGCCCAGCATCGCCCATCGTAGAAACAGCGCGCTCAGGCGCCGAGGGGCGGGACCAACTAGCGCCTGAGTAGGCCATTATCGGTCGGTGCGGCTGGTGCCTAGGCTCGACGTGCTGCGGGGGCGCGATTTTCGGCTCGTGTTCGGAGCTGCGCTGGTTTCGTTGCTGGGAGACGGGATCCAGCCGCTGGCGCTGACCTTCGCGGTTCTAGACCTGACCGGCTCGGCGACGGATCTCGGAGTGGTGCTCGCCGCCTGGACGATCGCGTTGGTGGCCTCGCTATTGGCCGGCGGAGTGGTGGCCGATCGTTTCAGCCGTCGCACGGTGATGATCGGCGCCGACGTGGTCCGTCTGGTGGCTCAAGGGGCGATCGCGGTGCTTCTCATCAGCGGTCGCGCAACTGTCGCTGAGATCGCCGTCTCGCAGGCGTTCTTGGGTGCGGCCACCGGTTTCTTCAACCCGGCATCGAGCGGTTTGATGCCGACCGTCGCGGGCGATTTCCTGCAGCAGGCAAACTCGCTGCGAGGGATGGCGATGGCAGCGGGGAGCATCGCCGGTCCAGCGATCGCGGGGGGCCTGGTGGCCCTCAGTAGCCCCGGTGTGGCGCTGGCGATCGACGCTGGGACGTATGGAGCGAGCGCACTGCTGCTCGCGCGTGTCCATCGCGACACCCGGGCAAGCTCCGCTCAACGGTTCGTTGACGACCTTCGCGCTGGCTTTGCCGAGGTCCGCTCTCGGACGTGGTTGTGGTCGACGATCGTCGCAATCTCGATCGTCAACGCGGCCACCGTCGGGTTCATGGTTCTTGGAGCGCTCCTCGTCAAGCGACATCTCGGCGGTCCCGGCGGGTGGGCGCTCATTCTGGCCATGCAAGGCATCGGAGCACTGATAGGCGGCTCGGCCTTGCTGCGCATTTCTCCCCGGCGTCCGTTGCTGGTGGCGACGGTTATCGGAATTGTGCCCGTGATCCCCACGTTTCTGATGGCCATCCCTGCGGCGCTGGCGCTGATCGCCATCGCCGCGCTGGTGGCAGGCATCGGAGAGATGGTTTTCAACGCTTTGTGGGAGACCACCATGCAACAGCACATTCCCGAAGGGATGCGATCGAGAGTCAGCTCCTATGACTGGTTCGGATCGCTCGCCCTACGAACTTTGAGTTATGCCTTGATCGGCCCGCTTGCCACGGCTGTTGGCAATTCGACCGCGCTGTTCGTGTGTGGTGGTGTGGAACTGCTAGCGGTCAGTTCCCTGCTCTTGGTCGGCGATATTCGCACGCTCCCGCCAGCTCCAATCGCCGCGACTAATTAACGGCTGATCTCGGCCTCCGAGACGTGCCGCCGGAACGTGCTGCCCTCGGTGTAGTGCACTGTGAACCGTGCCAGTAGCCCTCCCACTGGGGAATTCAACACCCCGAGGCTGAGATAACACGCCGCAGGTGTGGCGGAGGGCCACTCTAGGTCTGAGCGCGGTGCCTGAGCTCGCTCAGCACGTTGTCCAGGTTGCCGTCCTGGCCGGCGCTCGCGCGTTGTACCCCGGCGCCGCCGCCCTCGGCTAGCAGCGCGGTCAGCGCCGGATCCTCGTCAGGTTGCACGCGGTCGACGAGCGCGGCGAGTAGGTCGCGGGCGGGACGCAGGATGCCGTCCCGATCGGGGAGCCGGGCGTCGAGGCCATCACGGCCGGCGCGGAAGGATGCCTCCTCGAGGATCTCGGGCGCTGGACTCCAGTCCGGCGGCGACTCGGCTACATGGCGTGCCAGCGCATGCGCAAGTTTCACCAGTGCCTCGGTGTGAGCCAGCGAGACCTGCGCGTCCAGCGCCCGAAGCTCCACCGTGCCGAGTTTCGGGTGAGGGCGGAGCTTCCACCAGTGAAACGTGTAGTCGGGCACCTCCGCCACGCGCGTTAACTGATCCGCCATCGAGCGGAAGTCGGCCCAGTCCGCGAATGCCCGCGGCGCGCCGGAGCGGGGCCATGCGCGCAGGGTGATCTCGCGGGCCGAGGCGAGTCCGGTGGTGCGCCCGTGACGGAAAGGAGAGTTCGCTGCGAGCGCCTCCAGCAGCGGTACATGGGGGCGCAGCCCGTTGAACGCACGGATCGCCGTCTCGGCATCCGGCATGCCGACGTGCACGTGCAGAGCGCCCACCGGATCAACGATCGCGTCGCCGAGGAGAGCCGAGATGAAGTTGTAGCGCTCCTTGTCAGTGATCTCGGCCTCCCCCTCCCGCGCGGTTGGGTGGGTACCGGATCCCAGCAGCCCGACCCCGATCTCGAGCAACGCGTCGCGTAGATCGCGTAAGTCGGTGATCGCTTGCTCGGCGGAGCGGCACACCCCCGAAATCAATTCGACCTGGCAGGCGTGAACCTCGGCCGAAACCTCCCCGCGCGCGAACTCCGGCAGCGCCTCGAGCACATGCGCACCCATGTTCCGCTGCCGGCCGGCTGCGTCAACCAGGAACACCTCTTGCTCAACTCCAAGCGTGAATGCGTCCGTGGAACCGAAGTTGGGGGCGTCGAAATCGGACTTGGTCATACGCGTGGAGCCTTCCCTGGCGATCGAGGAGCGTATCTCGGACTAGGGAGGCAGAGGTACCCGCGATAGAGGCATGCGATTCGGGGTATTCAAGCGATGCGATGTCCGCTCTCTCATTTAATGCAGCTCGCCGGCTCGTCCGCGGCCACAGGCCAGGGCGACCCCGGTGGATGCCGGCATTGCTCGCGGTGGCGTTGCTCGCCGCGCCGGTCCTGAGTGCCTGCGGTTCAACCACCTCCCACCATCAGGCCACTGTTGACTTGAAGCGCAAAGGTCTTCAGCGGCGTAGGTCGCAGGTCACCTGGGTTGCGATTTTCACCGGCCCCACCGCCAGCCAGATCGGGAAGCTCGCGGTCGACCGCAAGGGAGCCTCGAGCGGACGGTGGCGTCTCGTCTTCAACGCCAGGAACGTCAACCTCACGAATCCGAAGGGTGCTCCCGCCGCCGCGGGCCTGATCTTGGGGAGCAGGCAGTCGAGCGGGCGGATGCGATTCGGCGCCGATCCGAAGTGCCCCGGTCAGTCGAAGCCGACGACCGGGCTCTATGCGTACCGAATTTCCGGAAGCCGACTCACGGTGACCGAGCTCAACCCCAGCGACAGCTGCAGCTTGCGCGTCAAGGCGCTGACCGGCGCACCCTGGACCAAGGCCTAGCGGCAAAGACACCGCGGCGCGGGGCCCAGAGGACGAGGTAGAGACCGCAGGCGACGCATACCCACGCGAGCAGCGCCAGGAGTAGAACCAGCGGCGAGGCGAGGTGACCAAACGCCGAGTAGGCGACGAGGGCGAACGCGGCAAGCGCGATCGCCCCCACAAATGCCCCGCGTGCGTCTTCCCGGGCGGCCCTGCGGCTCTCCTCGTTGGCGATCAGAGTGAGACTGGCCGCCAGGATGGCGGGGAAGGCGAGCATCACGCCGGCAGTCTTGGAGTTCCAGATGATGGAAATCGTTCCGGCGACCGCCGAGGTCCCCGCGCCGAACGCGAAGCGCACCAGCAGGTGGCGCACGGATACCTGGCGAGCACGCGCGATCTCAATCCCTGGAGGCTCCTCCGGCGCGTCGAACCAGGTGAGCTTTTGATCTTCGCTCTGGCTCATATCAGCGGCACGGCGACTGTCACCGCGATTCCAAGCCAGACGACTAGGCCGGCCACCGAGGCCACAAGGGATCGCGTTCGCTTCAACAGAAGGACGGCCGCGCAGGCATACGCCGCCATGCCAACGCTGCCGGCGATCATGCCGAGCGAGCCGTCGCGGGCGTCGACGACCCCCTTGCTGACGAGGGTCACCGCGAGTCCGGCAACCGCCACGGCTGGAGCCGCGCCGAACAGACCCGCGAAGCGCTTCGGCTGAAGCGACTCGCTGAGCAACGAGAACAGGACAACTAGCAAACCGCCCGCCAGCGCCTTGACGATGACAGCGATCGCGTCCGCCACAGCCGGGCGCTACCCCTCCCCTGGACGGCTAAAGCCGGAGCAGCTCGCCCCGCGCGTTATTCGGCCTCGGCGGGCTTCACCGACTCGGTGCTTTCGATGGACTCCGAGTCATCCAGCTTCGTGCTCCCGCTGGATGCCGAGACGCCCGGCTCCGTGCGTTTGCCGGACGCCGACGCCTCCTGACCTGACGCCTCCTGACCTCCACCGCCATTGGTCCTGCTTGCCAGCGGCTCGGACTCGCCACTGGTGGCGGGCCCTGTCCCCGTAGCTGACCCCTTATCGGCCCGGGAGGGAACAGCGGCGCGCGGGATCGCCTCGCTCAGTTGCGGGAACCGCCTTGCCTCGGCCTCTCCGATCGAGGAGAGCTGCTCTCCAATGGCCCGCATGTCATCGACCAGGCGGCGCCGTTCGCGCCAGATGGTCTCGGCACTCTGGGCCAGCTCACGGGCGCGGCCCTCAGCCTCGTCACGCAACTCTTTGGATTCGCGCCGCGCCTCACCGAGCAGCCGGTCCGCTTCCTCGCGGGCGGCAGTCCGGGTCTGCTGGGCGTCGCGGGCTGCCCCCTCGCGCAGCTCGTTGACTTCGCGCGTCGCGGTCTCCCGCAATTCACCGACCTCACGCGTGGCCATCTCCCGCATCGATGCCAACTCCTGCTGGGCAGCGGCGCGTAGCTCATGAGTCTCTCGCTGGGCAGCGTCGCGCATAGCATCGGCCTCGCGCTGAGCTGCCTCACGGGTGGCCTCGGCCTCATCGTTTGCGGCCTTACGCAGTTCCTCCGCTTCAGCCTCGACCTGCCTGAGGCGGTCATCCGACCGCGCGCGGGATCGCGCCGTGATGTCCTCAGCCGTCTGGTGGGCCCGCTCGAGCAGTCCGCGAGTCTCCTCACTGACCTCTTCCAGCGCCCGCCTGACGGCGGACTCGGGCGACGCGGTCATCTCCAACTCGGTGATCAGCCGGCTGACCTCCACCACATACCGGTCCACGGCGCTGCGCTCATACCCACGCAGGGCGGTCGGGAAGTCTGACTCACGCGCCTCCTTTATCAGCCGTGTGCGGTCAGCGGAGCTGATCGTCCCGTAACTCCGCCGCCCTTTTTTCGGCTCGCTCTCGGTCTCGCTCGCCTGTGCGGCCGACAGCTCCACAGACGCCTGATCGGCGTAGCGCGCGATATCGGCCTCAACGCTCCTGCCGGAGTCGCTGCCACGCATCTCCGAACCCGTCATCCGCTCAGCTCCCTTTCGCAGTACTTGGCACCGTCTCCAACATGTTCAAGCTACCCCTTCGGTCAAGCAGGAATGCCAGCAGATGCAGTCCTTTCGCGCGTCACTACGAGGGCGCTGGCATCAGCCGGGAACATCAACGCGGCGTCGGATGCGGCGAGGAGGGGTGCGCAGGGGATTTTCGGCGAATTTCCGGGCCCATCCAGTTGACTCGTCAACTAGACTTGATGGTAATGGCAGTGATCTCCGCTACAGACTTGAAAGGCGCCGCTCTCGACGCCTGGCGCAGCTACCTCCAGACTCACGCCTCGATCCTGCGCGCGCTGGACGCCGAACTCGTCGCGGAGCACGGCATGACCACGCGCGATTATGAGGTTCTGCTGTACCTCGCTCAGGCGCCAGAGCAGAAGTTGCCGATGTCAGCGTTGGCCGAGCGGACGATGTTGACCCGTTCGGGGATCACGAGACTCGTGGATGGACTGGTCGGCGCCGGGCTGATCGAGCGGATCGCCTGCCGGCAGGACGCCCGCATCTCATATGCATCGCTTACGGGCGCGGGCTTGAAGAAGCTGCGCCAGGCGGGTTGCACGCACGTGGCGAGCATCCGCCGTCTCTTCCTATCGCATTACAGCCCCGACGAGGTGCAGCAACTGGCCGCGCTGCTCTCCCGGCTTCCCGGCGCCTCCCCCGAGGGTAAGTGCACAATCGAATGACCTCGGGCCCGCGCTCGACCGCGGAGGGCACATTGGTCGGTACCGCGGAGAAGTACGCGATCCCCCCCGACACCTCGATCGGCACAGTGCGCCTGACCGTTTCGGATCTAGCACGCTCGCGGACGTTCTACGAGCAGGCGCTCGGGCTCCAAACGGCGGTCGAGCAGGACGCGCTCGCAGTCCTCGCCGGACCGGACGGAAAGGCGCTCGTCGAGCTCCACGGCGATCCGAGCGCGCCCCGGCTCAACCATCGAGCGACGGGCCTATTTCATCTGGCGATTTTGGTTCCCTCCCGGGGCGAGCTCGCCCGTTCGCTCTGGCGTCTGGCAATCCAGCGCTGGCCACTCTCGGGAGCGTCCGACCATCTCGTATCGGAGGCGCTCTACCTGGCCGACCCCGACGGGAACGGGATCGAGATCTACCGTGACCGGCCTCGGTCCGAGTGGCCCAAGTCCGACGGGCGACTGCGGATGGCCACGCTCCCGCTCGACTTGGACAACCTGGCAGAGGAGTTGGCTGGCACTGGCGATCTGGGTGCCCGGCCGTCGTCCGCCAGCCCACTCCTGAGCGAGCCGGTCGCGGCGGGAACGCGTATCGGTCATGTGCATCTGCAGGTGGCCGATCTGGACGAAGCTGAAGAGTTTTACGGCGACGCGCTCGGATTTGAGGTCACGGTGCGCGGATATCCCGGAGCGCTGTTCGTGTCCGCCGGGGGCTATCACCACCACATCGGTCTGAACGTGTGGAACAGCGCGGGCGCCGCACCGCCGGCGGCGGGGGCGATCGGGCTGCGAGAGTTCGAGGTTCGCTTGCCGGACGAGCCCACGTTGGAGGAGCTGGCGGGTCGCCTGCGCGTGACGGGCCGTGCAGTCGAACAAGTCGCCCGCGGGTTGCGAGTGCGGGATCCCGCGGGCAACGCCGTCGTGCTGAGAGGGTGAGCGACGAGGTTCAGGACCTCGTGCGACGCTACGCTAATTGCTCCCTGCGGCGACGTGGCGGAGTGGTTACGCAGCGGCCTGCAAAGCCGTCCACACCGGTTCGATTCCGGTCGTCGCCTCTGAGCTGATCGCACGGCAACCCCTGTGTTCATCCCGCGCGTCTATTTCCGGCCGGTTCGGGGAAGTTAGCGCGCGTGTCTCACTCCCGAGACGTGCTGATCACGCCCTACCGCGACGGCCCATTGCTCGTCCGCGGCCACGCGCACATCGTCGATGATCGCGGACAGGAGCTCGACAACCGGCGGGATGCGGTGGCGCTGTGCCGCTGTGGGAAGTCGCGATTGCGTCCCTTCTGCGACGGCACGCACAAGCTGGTCGGATTCCGCGCTGGCGGTTCGCCCGCCTCAATCCCTGACGGCTTGCGCGAGCTCGAGCGCCTCGGGCTGAAGCTGGTCCCGTAGCGAGCTTTCGCCGGCCGTCCATGCGTCGAGTAGCCGGGACGCCCAGCGCTCACTGAGATGGACGAGCGTGCGCGCCCCCCAGAGCAGCGAAGGACACAGACGCGGGTCCTGGCGCACGAGCCCACCGGCTAAATCGACGGCGGCGAGGTTCTCATGCACGGCGTCCGCCTCAACGTGCTCGTCGAAGAACAGGGTGGCATCTCCGTTCAGGCCAAGGCGTCGTAGACCGTCCGCATACCGGCGGTTAGGGATCGAGGAGGTCATCTCGAACAACGCCAGCTGTCCGACGAGAGCACCGCGCCAGCGCCGGTGCAGCCCGAAGAGTGACATTTGGTTGACGGTCGCCAAGGTGAGACCAGGGATCAAGTCAAGGTAGGCGCCGTAGGCTGCGTCGAGGCCCAGCGCCTTCATCGCCCGGGCGAAGAGCTCGGCGTGAATCCACTCCGGGCGGCCGCCCCCGTATTCGTCCGCCTGAACCTCGACTAGTGCGGCCTTCGGCGCTCCGAAGAGTCGCGGTAGGGCCCACGAGTGCGGGTCGGCCTCTTTGAGCTGATAGGCCGAACGGTGCACAAGGAACTCGCGCACCTGCTCGAGGGAGGCCTCTCGCTGCATGTACGACGACAGCGGCGAGCCCTCCTGCCCCGCGATCGCCCTCAGCGCCAGATCGACGTCATCCGCGGGCGCCTCCTCGTCGCCCAACTCCACGGCGGCGAGCAGCCCCTGCTCGAACTGCTGCTCGAGCGTGCCCCGCAGGCGCAAAAGCGATGGCTCCCACTCCCAGCGATCATCGACGCCCGGCAGCCCGCGGTAGTGCAGCTCGTAGCAGAGGTAGAGCGAGAGCTGCAGATCCTCGTTTGCCAGCGGGTCATCGAACGGCTCCGCGGCGAACCCGCCCAGCTCGTGCAGAGCGCGCGGCAGCTCCTCCAGCAGATATTCGCTGAGACAGCCCCGCGCAGACGGCAGCCGCCGCATCGTCCCCTCCCCCACGCTCGGCGCGATCATCCGAATCCCGCCTCGCTCACGCCGCGAACCGCTCCACAAGCCAGCCCGCGAGCGCCCGCATCCCACCATCGCGAGCGACCCGCCGCTGTGCGATCGCGCCATTTACCTCCACCATTTCTCGCGCGCGCGACAGAGCAGCCTCCGAATGGAGGCGCGGGCCCAACCGCTCAAGCTCCGCCAACAACTCCTCCAAGCAATACCTCGTAGGTCGAAGGCTACCCGTCTGAAGATCGGCTACGCGGCCCTCGACCCCGTAATTGCAGGCCGACCACCGGTTCTCCTCGATCCGCCACAGCGGAGCGACAGGCAGCTCTTCGCCGCGATCGTGTCGCTCGGCCAGCAGTGCGACCAGCGCCTGTACCACGGCCGCAATCGCCGCCGCGTCCGCGACGGTGCTTTGAGCATCGGGCACCCGGAACTCCAGCGTGCCGAAGCCCGGATGTAGCCGCAGCTCCCACCACCAGGTTCTCGCGTCGGGGAAGGCGCCGCTGGCCGCGCCCCAGCGAAAGGCGGCCGCGTAATCCTCCCAGTTCCCGAGCGCGGGGGGCAGACCCTGGCGTGGGAGGAGCTCACACAGCTTCGGGCGCACGGAGGCGAGGCCCGTGTCCCGCCCTTCATAGAAGGGCGCATTGGCGGCCAGCGCGGCCAGCATCGGCAAGTAGGACCGGGCCGCGTTGTAGACCGCCAGCGCTTGATCGGCGTCGGCCACGGCGACGTGCACCTGTAGCGCGCACACGAGCTGGCGGGCCGCGATTGGACCGTATGCCCGGATCGTGCGCTCGTAGCGCGGCGACTGGTTGAGCTCGCCGACGCCGGGGCTGGAGGGGTGCACGCCGGACGCGGCGAGGCAGACACGCCCGCCAGTGCGCTGGGCCAGGGTCCGCCGTGCCGTGATCAATGCCTCCGCGGCCTCTTGGACGGTAGCGAGCGGTGGCGTCACGATCTCGAGCTGGGAAGCGGGAAGCTCGAGCTTGAACCGGGGATCGCCGTCGAGCAGCTCCATCATCTCGGGCGCGATCGGGGCGAGCTCCAGGCTGTCAGGGTCGAGCAGCATCACCTCGTCTTCGAGCCCGACCGCATACGGCGAGCCGCGGTCGAAGGCCGCGCGCAGCTCCTCGGCTGACGGGGGCCAGAAACTCTCGCTTCCAACGCTGGGCGGTTTGGCGGCCAAGCGGGCAGGATAGACAGACCACGCCGTGCGTCTGGTGAATCTTCCCGGCGTCCTCAGGCCACCGAGCGACGCCTTCATGCTCGCCCACCAGCTTCGGCAGGAGCCGCTCCACAGTGGCTCGCGAGTCCTGGATCTGTGCACGGGAAGCGGGTTCCTGGCGATCGTCGCGGCTCAGTCGGGGGCGGAACACGTGACGGCCGTCGACATTTCACGCCGCGCAATCCTCGCCACCCGCCTGAACGCCAGGCTGAATGGGGCACGCGTCATGGCGGTGCGCGGAGATCTCTTTGGCGCCGTGCCCGCGCAGCGATTCGACATGATCGTCTCGAACCCGCCGTATCTCGTCAGCGAGGGCGCGCGGTTGCCGCGCCGCGGGGCTAGGCGGGCCTGGGATGCCGGCCCCTCCGGTCGCGCATTTCTCGATCGGATCTGCCGCAATGCCCACCACCACCTCACGCCGGGTGGAATTCTGCTGCTCGTACATTCCTCGCTCTGCTCGGAGCAAGAGACGATCGGGGCGCTCTCCGGGCTCGGCTACGAGGTAAGGATCGCCATGCGGCACCGGGGGCCTCTCGGACGACGGATGCGGACTCGGGTGGAGGTGTTGCGCCGCCGGGGGCTGGTGGGCGAAGCGGCCGTCGAGGAGATCTTGGTGGTGCGGGCACGGTGGCCAGGCGAGCGAGGCCACGGGGTCCAGAGCGAGCACGCACTCGCCGGACCTGCGTGACGGCAAGCGTGCCGGACCTGCGTGACGGCAAGCGTCCGCGGGTAGCGAGAGACTGCACGATTCGACCGAGAGGAGATTTCGGTGGCCAAGGATCACGGTTCGAGCGTCAAAAACGACAAGCAGTACGAGGGCCTGCGCGAGAAGGGAATGAGCAAGTCGCGTGCGGCGGCAATCTCCAATTCCCCCGGCTCCTCCAGCCGCGGCGGAAAGAGCAGTGGATCTAGCCGCTCGCGCAAAAGCAGCGGTTCCGGCAGCGGCGGCAACCGCGCCCAAAAGGCGGCGGCCGGGCGCAAGGGCGGCAAGAAGTCAAGCTGACGCTGCACGCGACCGAGGGCGAGAGGTTGAGCTGCGGTCCTGGCGAGCTGACGGCGAGAAGTCAAGCTGCGGTTCTGGCGAGCTAACGGCCAGAACCGAGATGCCTCTTCGCAGAGCGGCTCGCTTCTCCCGGGTCTAGACGCCGCGGCCAGACGCACAGCCGGGCATACCCCCAGGGCTATACTGGCGCCGACGCGCGGCTGTAGCTCAGTTGGCTAGAGCGTCTGCTTGCCATGCAGAAGGTCGAGGGTTCGAGTCCCTTCAGCCGCTTCGAGGAAGCCCCGCTAAGGCGGGGTTTTTCTCGTGTCTAGGGGCTTGAGTGCTGGGGCCTGGGGCCGGTCACGGCGCCGCTGGTGCCCATTGGTGCCCAATCAACACCCTCCACTAGCGCCCGTAGCCGCTCCCGCTCCTCGTTGTTCAGACGCATAGCCTGGGCATAAACCGCGAGCGCCAGCGTCGGGCTTGTGTGCCCAAGCTCGGCCATAACCTCGGCCGGTGACGCGCCGAGCGCGTAGCGCACCGAGGCGAACGTGCGCCGGCACCCGTGCGGCGTGAGGTTCGGAATCGGGCTTTCGCGAGCCTCCTCAAGCCGGACATTCGCGCGCTCGACCGCTCTGGAAAGCACGCGGCTACGAATGTTCGACTCTGCTTGCCTGCGCCCGCGTGCGGTCCCGAATGCGTAGTCCCGAGGGTTGGGGTCTCTCCGCACCTTCAGAGCCGTCAGTTCGTCTCTCAGCGCCGGCAGCAGCCGCACCCAACGGCGACCAGCCGGAGTCTTCGAGTCGAATTGGATCCGGCCGTTTGCCAGGTCGACGTCCGCCCAGCGCGTCTCGATCAGCTCGCCGATCCGCGGACCACTCAGCAACAGGGTCGCGACGATCGCACGGCGTGGAACGAGCCGCTTCTCGATCTGCGGATGGCCTTGGGCCTCGGCATCGAGTTCGGCGGCAGCGTCGAGCAGCGCCGCTATCTGCGTAGCCGTGTCCAGGTATGGACGGGCAGGCTTTGCGGCCTTCAGGCGGCGTCTGCGCCCGCTTGCCGGGTTTCGGTCGATCAGGCCACGTTCTTCAGCAACCTCCAGGATCGAAGAAAGCAAGACGAGCGTCTTGTTGATCGTGCCCGGCGAAAGTGGACGTTGGCGCTGGCCGTGCTCATGGCGAACGTTCTCGCCGGCTGCTATCCGCTCGCGAAGGTTGCCGGCCTCCGCGAGCTTCGCCGCTCTGTAGCGGTCGACCTCGGCTACGGTGATCTGTGAGAGCGATGCGTGGCGAAGAACGGCAGCAAGTGGTGAGGCAGTCGCCATTCATAGTCGGTGACCGTGTTAGTCGCAATCTCATGCATGCGTGAACTGAATCAAGCCGAGGGATAATCAGCGCACTGCCATGCGTAACCTGCCGGTCTGGGACGCGCGCGGGCCCGACTCGACGGCGTTTTTGATTTACGCAGCGGTTCCGCGACGACAGCTTGAGTATTCCGATTCACGCCGAAGCAGTCGTAGGACGCCAGCACGGCCGAAGGCCCTCTTACGTCGCCAAAGCGATTGCAACGGCCACGGGCAGCGTGAACGTGCAAGCGATCGCGGGGATGCACGCTTTCCGCGCGGAGGGGGTCTCTGGAGGGACGGCGGCGGAATGCCGCGGTGTGAGCAAAGGGGACTCGGGATGCGAGTATCTGAGGCCCTCGGCAAGTGGCCTGAATCTCCTGCCGCGGACTGCTGATGGAGCTGATGTCGATCTCGCTGGGGATGGGTCCGATCAGCGGCCGGCGGCAGATGCTTAGAGAGAGAGGAATTCCAGATGGGCGTTCACTACTTGGAGATCGTCAGCAACGACGTAGACACCCTGGCCGGGCTCTACCAGTGCATGTACGGACTCTCCTTCGGTCCCCCTGATCCCGACCTCGGGCGGGCCCGTGTCGCGACCGACACGGACGGAGCTCTGGTCGGCATCCGGAAGCCGCTGGCGGCGCATGAGCAGCCGATCATGCGGACATACCTCGAGGTCGAAGACATCCACCAAGCCGCGAAGAAGGCAGAAGAGTGCGGCGCCATGATTGCCTATCCCCCAACCCGACAGGGCAACCAAGGCACCTTCGCAATAGTGATCCACGGCGAAGTGGAACAGGGCCTCTGGCAACGCTAGCCGAGGCCGGGCGAGACGCGCTCTGGCAGTTCCCCATGCCGCGCGATGCGGAAGTACGGCTACGGCCGGCTGGGCGGCCCGCGTTGCAAGCGAGCAGGTCTCGCTCCCGCGGGCGGGGGTCTGGTTTAGTTGGATCGGTTGAGGTGATCGCTATGGGCCCCAGAAGTTCGGAACCATTTCTCCGTCTCCCTCGACGCGTGGACCGAAGATGAGCACCTCGAGACCCTCGCGACCGGCTTCGAATGACCGTGCCGTCCCGGGGCTGACCCGCACCGCATCTAGCTTTGTCAGATCTACTAGCTCGTCATCGAGCTTGACGCGTCCCGAACCGGCCAACACGACGTAGACCTCCTCGGCTTCACGATGCCTGTGAGCAAAGGCCTCGCGTTGACCCGGCTTGATGATCAGGTAGTTGACGCCAGTCTGCTCCGCCCTTATTTCCTCCCGGGGGAAGCGCGCCTCCTGAGTGTTCGAGAGACCGTGCTTGAGCGCCGAGTCCTGGACCTCCCGTAGATTCTTCTTCGCGTAGCCCATCGGCGCGGAGCCTAATGCCGTGCGGTCCAGGCGCGCGTTAGCCAGAGCTGCCTGAGCACCGCGAACACATCAGAGCACGTGTCTCGTTGGCGCTCGGTTGTGGCCCTCCTATTCGCAAAAAGCAGGGCGTCCTCTGTCGCCTTTGCGCTCGTTCGGGCCGGCGGCTGCGGGCGACTGCCTTCGTGGCGAAGCGCTCGTCCGGCGTCAGCGATTCGCGTGATCGAGGCGTCGCCATTCCGATCGTGCGGTCGGTGGCGTCCGGAGCGTGGAAGCGATCGTCCGCCACATGCGTCCGCGCAAAATCCAGGCTCTCCTCGACGAGCTCGGGATGCTCGTCGAGCTTCTCAAGGCGAGACCGGAGACGTCGCGGGTCGAGCTCTGGGTTCGAATCCGTCACGGACGCCCCGGTGTCGGCGCCCACTCGCCGCGTTCACGGGCCACGAATTCCGAGTTCGGCGATCGGAAATATGGTAGGATCGTGATGCGTTTGGTGAGCCCTCAGCTCTTCTCGGTTTCCGGGCGGTTTTCAGTCAGAGGGGCAGAGAGGCGGTCGGCCACTGCCACCGCACAAACATAGGAGAGAGGGCGTGAAAAGCCGAATTCAACGGGGCGTGAGCGCCCTCGCACTGAGCGGCGTGGCGACGCTCGCGATTGGCGCTGCGGCTTCGGCGGCCCTTCTTGGTTCTGTTTCGCCTGCCGCTGCGTCATCAAGAACGCACTACTGCGGCTACGTACCGTTTGGCAAAGGCTGGTATCTGACCGCGAGCCGAAACGTGAGCTGTCCGGGTGCACGACCCGTCTTTCACGGGTTCTTCCGCAAGCCAGCTTGCAACCGGTGGCCAGGCAGCTGCACAGTTCCGCCTTACCACTGTCACTCCTGGTTCAACCCCCCTGCGGACGTGGGACACGTCCGCTGCACGGCCGGCGGAAATCGACTCATCAGGTGGAATAGCGTTCATTGACCGACGTGATCCCGGTGCCACTCCCGGCGGCGGATCGTGACTTCCTGCCGCGGCCTGAAAGCTTGTACCGGCATCGACGTATCCGTTGAACATGGCCTCGAGGGGGGGTCACGATGTTCTGGCCGTACGGCTTGATGGCTATCCAAGAGTCCGAGCCGGGGTTGTCGAACCCGCCGCGGTTGAAGCGGCGCTTCAAGAAACCGCTTCAAGGTCTGAACATATTGACTCTTCGCGCGGAGTGCTCCCTTCCTCAGAATGCAGCACCGCCGTCGAGACTGTTGCTGCTCGATCGAACCGACACTCTCGGTTCCACCGGGGAGAGTGCTGCTTTCGTGGCAATGCAATCGCCAGCTGATGCGACTGCCGGTAAGGCCTTCCCGCCGGCGCCATTCCGTCTCATGAGCCCAGATTGGGAAAGCAGTCGTCTGCGAGATCGCGGTTTCCGAAACCAGCGCACCGATGCTCCGCCCCGCGGCCTTTCAGGACCCCGAACTCCGCTGACGCCGCGCTACCGGCCTGAGCCGGCCGCCAAGATCCGGCGGAGCAGGTACAAATCAACAAGCAGGGGGACGACGAACACCAGGCCCCACCAACGTCCCGTGGCACAGAGCACAACGACGACGGCGGTGATCCAAACGGCCAGCAGCAGCCGGATCACCAGCGATGACTTCCGGTGTCGCAGATCCCAGTTCATTGTTGCCGGACAGTACTCCCAACCGGTCCTCTCTGGCATCGTCCGTTGAGACGATCACGATCAGGTAATCCGCGTGATCGCGTTTCCGTGCGCTCCAGCCGACGACCTCGAAATTCCGATCGTAGAAGCGGTCACCCGGCACCGTCCCAGCGCGTAACTCCTTTGCCACGAAGGCAGTCGCCCGCAGCCGTCGGCCCGGACGAAGTGCTTCGGCTGCTCCTATCCCGTCGGCTCACGAGCTCCCAGGAGCAGTCGATCTTGCGAGCTCGCCGCCAGACCGGCCTGGGCCCGGGGCGCCTGGCCGGAATCGTTCGCCGCGCCCGCTCGAGGATCTGGAAGGTGCTGCGCCGTCACGGCCTGTCTCGTCTTCGGCATTCACCGCGCCAGAGTTACCGCCGCTATGAATGGTCCCGGCCCGGGGCGTTGCTTCACGTGGACACGGCTCAGCTTCCACGCTTCGCACGCCCAGGTCATCGGATGACCGCTGATCGCCGCCACCGCAGTCGCGGGGCAGGCAAGGTCTACCTGCACGCCTGCGTCGACGATCACTCCCGCTACGCCTACGTCGAGCAGCAGCCTGACGAAAGTGCCCAGACGACCGCCGCGTTCATGCGCAGGGCAATTGAGCACTTCAAGGAACTCGGACTCGACCCGCCCGAAGCGGTAATGAGCGATAACGGCAACGCTTACCGCTCCTACGTCTTTCGGAGGGAGCTCGAGCGCGTCGACGCTCGCCAGATCTTCACGCCGCCCTACACGCCACGCTGGAACGGGAAGGCAAAGCGCTTCTTTCAAACGCTCAAGCGCGAGTGGGCTTACGCCCACTCCTGGTCAGCCTCGATCGACCGATCCCGGGCTCTGAGATCCTTCCTTCGCTACTACAACCGCAGACGCCCCCACAGCTCTCTAGGAAACCGGCCGCCGATCAGCCGCGTTCACAACCTCCATAGGCCGGACACCTAGGCCGGCCCCCCGCCGCGCGCCGCATCAACCGAAAGATTGGGAGCGTGCGCGCGTCACCGCGCTCACGCGTAGAACGTGCGCGCGTTTGCGCCGCCCGGGAAGCATGAAACCGCGCGGCGCAAGTCAAGTTCAGTCGTCAAACAGCGGATACCCGAATAACTGTCTCCGCCGCTGATCCTCGAGCGTCAGCGGCAACGTGAAGGGAACATCCTTAGCCTCCACGCCGGGGGGCGGAAAATGAAAGGTTGCGCCGTCCGCACGGCGCACCGCCCGGAAGCCCGGAATCATTGTTGACGAGACATCCGGCAGCCGTTTCTTGCGCCGCCGCCATGTCACGCGGCCCTCCGCCGTCGCGCCTCGATCGAACCGTCCACTACGACATCCAGGCCAAGCTGCGGCGGCAAGCCCGCCAGCCGACGACCGCGCTTCAGCACCAATGCCTCGATCGCGTCAAAACGCTTGACGTCAACCTCGCTCGGGTTCGGGTAGCCGAGCGCCGCAGCTACGAACATGGCCTCCTCGCCCCGCAAGCGCCCCAGCCGCGGACCGGCGGCCTCCTCAAGCCCGAGGTCGCCAACCGTCTCGTGAAGCGTACGCGCGATGCCAGGCGTGGCCATCGCCGCCTGCCCGGTCGAGGGGCTGCGAACGGCGTCGAGCTTCTCAGCCAGAGCGATCGCCGTCGCCGCCAGCGGGTCCTCCCCGGGATCCAGTTCGGCGCGCTCAAGCTTCGCCCGCAGCGCCATCGTCACGCTCGGCCCGTTCCAATCCACCCGCGGCAGTTCCTGACGCTGCTCGCCACGCACAAGACGCGAAACATGCTGGTGCGTCGTGTCGAAGTCGATCGTTACGTCGCTGCGTCTTGGCGCACAAGTTCATTCGCACTGGCGAATTGCTCGAGGCACCAACGCGCAACCCAATCGCGATGTTGTCATCTGTGATCTGAGGTTGCGCTAGCGTTCCGGCGCACGTTGGGACCGCTTGAGCGCGAAATTCGTGAGCGCTTGTCCAAGTCGCCCTTCCATTCGGAGCTTGGGACCGAACTCCGTGCCGCAGGACGGACAGGTAACGGCAGCACTTCGCGAGAGATTGACCTCAACGCCGCCTTCGTGGACGATCACGGCGAGCAGCGTTTCCACACTCGTGCCGTCATCCCGTCTGGAAGCAATGCGATGCAATTCAGCGAGATCGGCACGCATCAGTCTGGTCGTCAGCAGTGTGGTACCTCGATTGCGCGTTCGCACGGTTCCACAGAACCCGCAGGCGTCAACGTCAGCGTTCGGCAGCATCCCACTGCCTGCCCTGCTCGACGCCGACGAACCGTTTGCCCGCCTGCCAGCCATCGTTGAACGCCCGCTCGTGCATCAGCGACAACAGCTCGTCGAACGCTCGCTCATCAACCGAGATACGGCCTTTAATGCGACGCGCGTTCAAGCGTGCGACGACGCTCACCAGGTCGTTCACCACCTATCAGCCCTCCGATTCATTGCCTCAATTAGCTGTCGATTGCGCGGATGTGAGCGCGGGATCCACTCAGCGTGGTCCCACACGCGCGTCGGATACTTGGCGACCGCGGACGCGGACTCATAAGCGCGGCGAAGCGTCTCGTAAGACTCTTGGGCGGCCTTGATGCGCGCCGCATGCTCGCCGTCCGTGGCGACGATGCCACGGCTGGCGCGCTTGCGACAGGCGGCAGTGGCGTACCTGGTTTGCGGACGCCGGCCAGCGAGTGACTGTCCGCAGCCGCATAGACAGGCTCGGGCTGGGTCTCCGGGCATCCGTGCAGGTATTGGGATACTCGCTGCGGCGCACTGGGAGACTAGACCTCCTGGTGCCAGCGTCCCCGTGTTTACGCACGCGGGCCTGCCTACTTGACGGGCAGGCGCGATCTACCTCCTCGCATCCTGAAGCCAGAGTAGGCGGAAGCGGTCGGCGCACCCTTGGCCTAGCGACGCCGACCACTCCGCTCAAGCCCAGGTACTGCGGCCAGTAGAGGACCCGCCTGCTAAGCGGGGAGTCGAGGATGCAAATCCCTCGCTGGGCGCGTTTCAGTATCACAAGCCCCGAGGACTGCGACAAGACTGAACGAGATGCTGCGGAGCTTGAGAGCGACCGCACACGCCTGCACCGCGAATGCGGCCATTGAGGTTGCCGGCCGACGTGCGCCCCCACACCGACACGGAGCGTCGGCCGGCATCAACGCATACGGCAGGCGAGCGAAGATGGATCAACGCTCGAGCTCGTCAACAAGCGCCTTCACCTGGCGGTAATCGTGGGCGCGTCTTGGAGGGGGATCAGCGCGGTAGGCGCGTCAAGCGCGTCAGCGGACAGCCGCGGTGCCTCGGTCGTGACCTGTGTCGCCTCTAGCGCAAAGGGGCCAGCCAGCGAACCGCTGCGCGCTCGTACACCGAGAAGACCCTCCCCTCTGAGGAAACCCCGCCGCCAAGGGACGGACACCCGCCTCAGGCGGGCCAGACAGCGCGCCTGGAGCGGAGGATCACATTAGGGATAGCTGATTACGCCTCCCCAGACATAACCATTCACTGTCCAGACGAAGTTGTCTGCGTTGTTGGCGGACCACCCGAAATTGCCATACGTGCTACCGAAGCTCAGCGTGATCGAAGTCTTACTCCAACGTGAGACGATCAAGCCGACGCAGCTCGATGGTTCTTTGCCATTCCCCTTGCCCGCTCGCCAGTTGCCTGTGTCGTCCTGGAACCAGAGCGCTGAGCCGTAATCCTTGCCAGTCTGTTTCCCACAGCTCGACGGAAGGCGATGACTGGTCGGTGGGCTGGCTCCAAACCCGTATCCAGTGATAGTGACAGTCGGCGACGAGGGGCTACCGCCCCACGTGACACCACTGATGTGCGCTGTCGTCGCACTGGCGGACGCTGCCACCACCATGCTCACGGCGGTAGCCGTCACGAGCCCCGCCAAAAGACTGTGGGCCCGTCGGCCCTTGGCCCCTACTTGCATGTGCCCTCCGATCGTAAGTCGTTTCACAGGCGGCCGTGGGGGTAAGCCGCGACGCCAGCAATGCCGCCACGCTACGCCCGACACATAGACGCTCACCCCAGGGGACCACCCCAGGATTTGTAAGCCCGTCAGAATTCCGACACTAGCCTCGACTCATGTGACAGCACAGCGTGTGTCCGCTCCCGCCTTTAGCCCGGTCCACGTGACCAGACTGCAGTATTTGGGTGAGGAGACTCCCCCACATTCGGGTTGCCTCTGTAGAGAATTTCGGGATGCGCGGCAATGCGCATCGCTGGTGGTGATGGCGAGGCGATCGCGCCAGGGGTCGTGCTGGTTGGTGCCGGGCCCTGCTCTGGCGAGCGGCAGCTGGAAGAAGACCCCTGTCCCGTCAACTGTGAATACCCAGGTGTCGGTGTCGTGCTGGTCCTCGAAGGGATGCTTCTCGGTCGGCTGCGGTGCCGTGCGCTGGAACGGCACCAAGTGTCCGCTGTGTCGAGCCCGCTGACATGCGGCCTCTAGTTACGACCGAAGCTCGGCAAGCGCCGCAGCGGTGCTCAAGCCGTTTACGTGCTCATCGTGGCGGGTGGTGGAAACCGCCTGCTCGCCCCAGCGGCCGTCAGCCATGTGTGACACAGCGCGATCGGAGTCCAAGGCTTGCGCGAGAACATCACTCGCGCCCAGCTGCACCCGGGCACGCGATCAGCCTCCTGTCGTCGCCGACGCAAACGACTATCGCGCGGCGCCTCGCCTCCTGCGCCGCTTGGCCCTTCCGAGCCGCGGCACCCGATCGACTAGCGGCCCCGGCGGCGTGCCAGCGCACCACCGCCCAGGACGAGCAGAGCGATGAGCGCGATCCGGGCCACCCGCAGCACCATGAGCGTCGAGCCGCGGGCATGAAGCACGAGTACCGCCACGAGCAGCACGATCAGGAACGCGAACCTGATGTACATATACCTGTTGAACCACTGACGACGCTGCATCGCGGTGCTCAACCTTACTCTGGCGCCCTGGCCAGCCCATCTTGAATGGCTGCCTGCCTCCTAAGACGACCAGGACGCCTGCTTTTCATCCAAGAGATCGCGGGTTCGAGTCGTCCAGCCGCTTCTCCAAGAAAGGCCCGGTTTCTCCGGGGGGTTTTGTGTTTCATGCGGAAGGCCTGGGTGGCGGCATCCGTTAGGTTGATGCCCGGTGTCAGTCCCCGCTGCGAACACGACCACACGTCGCGTATTCCTGCGGCGCGCAGGCGGCTCGGTGCTCGTCGCGTCCGTGGCGGGACAGCTCGAAGTCCTGACCGGCTGCGGATCGGCGGGCACCTCCCGACCGCGCTGGGATGAGCTCGCGGCCAAGCTGGGCAGCAAGCTCGTCAGACCGGGCGATCGCGGCTACCCGCAGATCAGCCAACCGTTGAACCTCCGCTACGCCGGCATTCATCCAGGTGGCGTCGCATTGTGCTCGGGCGTCCAGGACGTGAGGACCGCGGTTGCGTGGGCGCACGAGAACGGCGTTTCGGTCGCGGTTCGCTCTGGCGGGCACAACTACGCCGGCTACTGCGTCGGGCCGGGCCTGGTCGTCAACGTCGGTGGCATGCGGACGGTGTCCGTGGACGACGCTAGGGGTACCGTGACCGCTCAGCCAGGCGCGCGGAACACAGCGATTTACGCGGCTCTCCAGCCGCACGACGTCGCGATCTCTGCCGGTCGGTGCCCGACGGTGGCGATCGGCGGGCTGGTGCTCGGCGGAGGGATCGGGTTCAGTTCACGGAAGCTGGGATTGACGTGCGATCACCTCATCGAGGCACAAGTCGTCACTGCGGATGGCGGCCTACTCACCTGCAGCGAGCGCAGCAACTCGGATTTGTTCTGGGCACTGCGCGGCGGCGGGGGCGGGAACTTCGGGGTGTGTACCTCATATACGTTCGCGACCACGCCCGTGTCGGACGTGACCCTGTACGACATCTCATGGGACTGGGCGGACGCGCCTGCCGTGTTCGAGGCGTTCCAGCAGGTGATCCAGCGGGCGCCCGAGGAGTTCTCAGCGCGGTTGGGGGTCGGTAGGCCGGGGGACCCGCGAACCGGCGGCAAGGAAGCGCCGACAATCTCTGCGCTCGGGCAGTACTTCGGGCCAAAACATGAGCTGGTCGACCTGCTTGCACCGGCGCTGCGGGCCGGACGGATCAAGAGCCAGCTGATTGCGGAGCGGACCTTCTGGCAGGCCAAGGCGTACTTCTTTCACAGCACTCCTGAGATCGCCTACGAGGTGAAATCGGCCTTTCTTGATTGGCCGCTCAACGGACAGGGGGTCGACGTTCTGCTGCGCGCCATCGAGCGGTGGCCGGGCAGTCGCAACCCGGATGGCGCCGGAGCGGCGATGTTTGCCTCTGGCGGTGCGATTAACCGGGTACCCGCCGATTCAACGGCGTTCGTTCACCGTAACTCGTTCGCGGTGCTTGCGACTGAGACAGAGTGGACGCCGCGGGACTCGCGGCGAACAGTGGCGCGTGGTCTGGCCTGGATCGAGGGGCTTGCCGAGGAGCTCCGTCCACACACGAACGGGTCCGCCTACCAGAACTTCATCGACCGCGCTCAACCCCACTGGCAGGCCGCCTACTACGGCAGCAACTTCAAACGCCTGACCGAGGTCAAGCTCCGGCACGACCCCGCCAACGTCTTTCGCTTCCAGCAGAGCATCCCGCGCGTCTAACGGCAGTCGGCGTCTGCGCGCATGCACTCCCAGCCACTTGAGGAGCACTGGCATCCGACGGCGATGCTCCGCGCGCCGTCTCGAGCGCCGTGAGTCGTTTAGGGTGACCTTAACACCTACCGATTAGGAGACAAGAAATGCGGATGCTGCTCAAGATGCAGATGGACGTGGAGGCGGGAAACCGCGCGATCAAGGATGGCTCGTTCGGGCAGATGCTCGAACGTGTGATGGGGCAAATCAAGCCCGAGGCGGCTTATTTCACTGCCATCGACGGTAGGCGAACCGGGTTGATCTTCTTCGATCTGCAGGAGCCTTCGGACATTCCGGCGATTGCCGAACCGTTCTTCATGACCGTGGGTGCCTCGATTGAGCTTCTGCCCGTGATGACGCCGGAGGACGTTCAGAAAGGCCTTGGGGAGGCGGCGAAGAGCTTCTGACATCGCTGCTCGATCTCGATGAGCAGGCGGGGCTCGGTTTGGCGCTGGAGCGGCTCTGACTCTCGATGAGTTCGCACTTTGGCTGAATCTCGAAGACGATTACTGGACGGGCAATGGCTGGGAGAGCATCGACGCGGACGTGTTGTTCGACGGCCTGTTGGCGATCGGTGCTCTCGGTGGGGGAGTCGTGCAGAAGTTCGCCGAGCGTGTCTCGAATAGTCGCCACAGCAAGGCAATCAGCCAAGCTACTGAGCCTCTTGCGGAAGCGCCAAGCGCGCATCCAAAACGCCCTTCAAACGCTTAGGCGTCCGCACAGGCGCAGGCGCAGTGTCACTCTCGACGCGTGACGAGCACGACGGCGAGATCTTTACTCATCGCCGCGCTTCCCGGCGATGGGGGTGCATTCGGTGTGCGAGTCGACCTGTTTGCCGGCAAGCAGCCGGATAATTGAGATTCCCGAACAGCAGCGCATGGCCTGGAGCGCTGCGTCGGAGGTCCCCGGTCTCTTGGCTTCTGCCTGCCAGCGCGTGACAACCCGGTCGTCCTCTGCGATCTGGTCCTCGATCTTGACGTACAGGTCCGGGTGGGCGCGGCGCTTGCTCAAAACGAGCTGGCGTACGCCTTGCGGTCCGAGCACGCGCGAGTGAAGGCTTGACGAGCGACCCGCGTAATCTGCCGCAATGAGCTCATCGATTAGCTCGAGCCGTCCCTGATTCCACACAGCCTCGATAAAGAGACGGACGTTGCGCTTGTTGAGTTCGCTGACGGTCTTCACGAACGAGATCATTCGTGCACGCCGCAGCGGCCACAAGGGAGGTTCCCCTAGGGTTTACCCGAGGGTTTTGGCCCGCGAGTTGCGCTGGGACCGGTTCGGGTCGCCTCGGGGCGGGGTATTGTCGGGCCGTGTCTACGACGGTGGGAGCTCTGCTCGAACGGGAGCACGAGCTCGAGGCGCTGCGCCGAGGATTGGGTGGTGGCGGCTCGGGCGACGGCACGTTGCTGCTGATTGAGGGTCCTCCTGGAGTAGGCAAGACAGAGCTGGTGCGCGAGGCGCGGGCCATGGCCGATCAAGCGAGGATCTTGTCGCTGGAGGGCCGGGGTTCGGAGCTCGAGCGACAGTTTGCGTTCGGCGTCGTGCGCCAGCTCCTGGAGCCCGCGCTGAACGAGTTCGACGGGCGGGACGATCTGTTCAGCGGCGCCGCTCGTCCGGCAGCCCGCCTCTTCGGGTCAGACGATGCTGCGGCGCAACCCATCGACGTCGGATTTGAGGCGCTGCACAGCCTCTATTGGCTGATCGTGAACCTTGCCGACCGGGTGTCCCTGGTGGTGTTGGTCGACGATTGTCAGTGGGCCGATCGGGAGTCTCTGCGCTTTCTGAGCTACCTGGCCGAACGCATCGAGGGGTTACCGGTAGCGATGATTCTCGCGGGACGCCCCCCGGATCCTGCGGAACCCGACATCGTCGCCTTTTGGTCTCAGATAGCCTCGCGCCCTTCCGCCACCGCGCTGTATCCGCGGCCGCTCAGCCAGTCGGCGGTGGGGGACCTCGCGCGGGAGCGACTGGGTAGCGGCGCGGATCAGGAGTTCTGCCAGGCGTGTCACACGGCCACCGGCGGCAATCCGTTATTCCTGCGCGAGCTGCTGCGCGCGCTCGAGGCCGCGGGGGTCGCGCCATCGTCAGCCGCGGCAAATGCGGTCCAGGAGGTTGGACCCACGGCCGTGAGCCGCTTCATCTTGCACCGGCTCGCTGCGCTTGGACGGACTGCGACCGAGCTGGCCCGAGGGGTCGCGGTGCTAGGAGACGGCAGCGAACTCAGCCTCGTGGTCCAAGTGACTGGCGTTGACGAGGAGGCCGCCCGCGCGGCAGCGGACGACCTGGTGCGGGCCGACATCTTTGCCCGGGGAGAGCGACTGGGATTCATTCATCCGATTGTGCGCTCGGCCTTGTACGAGGATCTCCTGCCTGGTGAGCGCCAGGCTCGCCACGCCGCCGCCGCTGACGCATTGACAGCACGCGGAGCTTCGCTCGAGCGGATCACCACTCACCTGCTACTGACCGCCGCAACAGGCGATCAGCGGCGGATCGAGATGCTTAAGTCTGCGGCAGTGGCCGCAGCGCATCGCGGTGCTCCGGCGGCGGCGGCCGTTCGCCTGCGTCGAGCGCTCGCCGAGTCTCCGGAAGAGCAGGAGCGCGCCGAGATCCTGGCTGAGCTCGGTCGCTACGAGGTAGCCGCCATGCAGTTTGAAGCGGCGGAGGAGCACCTCCGAGCATGCTTGGCCTCAGACGCCAGCCTCGCGACGCGCGCTGAGGCGGCCTCCACGCTGGCGCGGTGTGCGGTCGTATCGGGCGGACACTCGGCGGAAGCCGCGATCGAGGCGCTGGCATCGCTCGCTGACGCGCTCAGGCCGCTCGACCAGGAGCGTTCCCTGGAGCTGGCCTGCGAGCTGCTGATGGTCGCCACGGCAGTTCCGCGCCTGCGCGGCGAACTCGCTCTTCACCTGGAGCGCTTTCGGGAGCAATCAAGGGGTCACCCGCCGTTCGAGGCCGTCGTCGGCATCCACGCCGCACAGGTGGAGCTCTTTGCGGGAGCTCCTGTGGCGGCCGTCGCCGATGCAGTGCAGAGTGCTCTGGTGACGGGCCTTCCCGCAAGCGCGCAGACCGCCTCCGCCTTCTTGGCGCTTGAACTGCTGCGACACGCCGAGCGCTATGACCTTTCCGTTCGAGCGCTGGACGCGGCTCTCGAGCGCGCCAGAACCGAGGGCCACACAACCAGACAGGGAATCATCCATGCCCAGCGCGCCGCGATCGCGCTCGCGCAGGGGTCGCTGCAGGAGGCGCAGGTCGAGGCCGACACGGGCCTGCTACTGGTCCACAAACCGCATTTCGCGGTGCTGCAGCTCATAGCCGTGGCGATCGTCGTAGGCATCGAGCGCGGCGCGCTTGACGATGCGCTTGACCTGGCAAGAACAGGCGAAGCCCTGGGGATCGCTGACGATCGCGCGTACGTCCCGGAGTTCCTCATCGCCCGCGGGCGGCTGCGCCTCGCCCGCGGCGATGTGCGAGAAGGCGTCGCAGACCTGCTGTGGTGTGGCGAGCGGCTTGAGGCACTTGGAGTGCGCTGGCCAAGTGACTGGAAGGCGTATGCCGCTTCTGCGCTTGCGGCGCTTGACCAGAACGAGTTGGCGGGGACGCTCGCGCGCGAGCAGCTCGAGATGGCCCGGCGCGTGGGATCACGCAGGTCGCTGGGCATCGCATTGCGGGCCGCCGCGCAGGCCACTGTCCAAGGCGACCGGCTGGGGTTGCTGGAGGAAGCCGTGTCGGTCCTCGAGCACAGCCAAGCGAGACTCGAACTTGCGCACGCGCTTTACGACTTGGGAAGCGAAATGAGCGGGGTCGGTCGCCGGCGGGAGGGACGCGATGCCCAGCGCCGCGCGATCACGCTTGCAGATGAGTGCGGCGCGCTCACACTGGTGGAACGCGCCCGGGCAGCGCTGCAAGCAGGCCCGGGTCGCCGTGCGCGCCTCGAGCTGACGGGACGCAGCGCGCTAACTGGCGCGGAGTGGCGTGTCTGCCGCCAAGCCGCAGACGGCCAGACCAATCGTGAGATCGCGCAGGCGCTGTTCGTAACCGAGAAGACCGTCGAGCGTCATCTCAGCAGCGCCTACCAGAAGCTGGGAATCCGGTCCAGATTCCAGCTGGCGGCGGCGCTCGGCGACTAGCTCCGAGCCTCCCCGAAGCGAGGGGCCCCCCAATAACGGTAGGGAAAATACACGGGGTCTCCCTCTTGTGAGCAGTGACGGCCACACGGACGATGCCACGAGCCAACTAGAACGGCGGGCACGACCGCCGAGGGAAAGGAAGGGGCGAGGCATGGCAAGTGTGCTTTATCGGATAGCCGGGTTGTGTACCCGACGACGTTGGTGGGTGCTGTTGGTCTGGCTTGTGCTCACCATCGCCGTAGTCGCCGTCTCGCAGCGGATGGGCGACAACACCAGTGATGATCTGTCGTTGCCGGGGACGGGTAGTCAGCATGCCACCGACCGCCTTCAGGGGCCCTTCCCTGTTCAGGCCAACGGGACGAGTCCGATCGTCTTGCACGCCAGGCACGGCCAGTTGACCGATTCGAAGTACTCAAGCGCGGTCAACACTGCGGCGTCCGATTTGGCAAAGACGCCCAATGTGAGGTCGGTCGTCAACCCGTTAACCCCCCAGGGCGCCTCGGCGCTTAGCAAAGATAAGTCCACCGGCTATCTGACTGTTGGCTTGAAGGTCAGCCCGGGTTCGCTGTCGCAAAGCCAGGCGCAGACGATCATCAACGCGGCGGCCAAGCCCGCTCAGGCAGCGGGACTGGAGGTTCAGACCGGCGGGCAGCTGGGCCTGAAAGTTTCTAAGCCCTCCACTGAGTCGAGCGAGCTGATCGGGATCATCGCCGCGATGTTCATCTTGGCCTTCGCCTTCGGGACGATCACCGCCATGGTCTTGCCGATCCTCACCGCCATCTTCGCGCTGGCCACGACTCTGTCGATCGTCCGCATGCTCGGCCACGTACTGACCGTGCCCACGGTTTCTCCAACGCTCGCCACGATGATCGGGCTGGGAGTGGGAATCGACTATGCGCTGTTCATCGTGACCCGCCACATCCGCGGCCTGCAAGACGGGCTAGAGATGAATGAGTCGATCGCTCGCGCGGTGGCGACCTCGGGTGGCGCTGTGTTCTTCGCCGGCTGCACGGTGACGATCGCGCTTGTTTCGCTCGCGGTGGCAGGCATTCCGCTGGTCACCACTATGGGCTTGATGGCGGCTGTCGCGGTTGTGGTAGCGGTGGCAGCGGCGCTGACGCTCCTGCCAGCGTTCCTGGCGATCCTCGGGCCGCACATCAATTCGCTGCGCATCCACCATCCGCCTACCGCCGAGGAGGCAAAGAAGGGCCTGTGGGCGAAGCTGGCTAACGACATCGCCAAGCGACCGGTCGTGACCGGGCTGGCGGCGCTGGCGATCCTGCTCCCGCTGTCGATCCCGCTGCTGTCGCTGACCTTGGGCCAGCAGGACGTCGCGGCATTTTCGAGCTCGACCACTGCGCGGCAAGCCTATGACCTGATCGCAAACAAGTTCGGGCCCGGAGTGAACGGTCCCTTGCTGATCGCCGTCAAGCTGGGGTCGCCCGCTCAGCCAGCATCGGGGTCCAGCTCGTCATCCTCAGCCAGCTCAGGCAAAGGCGGATCGTCGAGCGCCTCAAGCTCCAAGAACACGTCGGGCTCCAACGGCGCGTCGGGCTCCTCGAGCTCCAAGAGTGCCTCTAGCTCGTCGGGCGCAAAACCATCGTCGGGCACCAGCTCCTCCAGCAGCTCTTCGAGCTCATCGCAGAGCGACCCTCGCGCCACCGATCCGCGCTTGCAGACGTTGCAGAAGGACGTCTCCAAAACCGCGGGCGTGTCGACCGTGTCGCCGATGGTCATCGATAAAGCGGGGACCACGGCGTACTTCAGCGCAGTTCCCAAGTACAACCCCGCGTCTAACGACACCACCAAGATCGTCGACAGCCTTCGCCACACCGCGGTCCCGAATGCTGAGAAGGGCACCAACATGCGCGCCTACGTGGGTGGTACCACGGCCGCCTACGAAGATCTGGCCGCGAAGATCTCGAGCAAGCTGCCGCTTCAGATTCTGGTGGTGATCGCGCTCAGCTTCATACTGCTGATCGTTGCTTTCCGCACGGCGATCGTGCCCGCCCAGGCGGCGGTGATGAACCTCCTGTCGATCGGCGCCTCCTACGGAGTGCTGACCGCGATCTTCCAGTACGGCTGGCTGAGCAGCATCATGGGCTTGAGCGGCGCGGTGCCGATCGTCTCCTACGTGCCGCTATTCATGTTCGCGATCCTGTTCGGGCTGTCCATGGACTACGAGGTGTTCCTGGTCAGCCAGATCGAGGAGCACGTGCACGAGGGCGAGGACAACCGCACGTCCGTCATCTCCGGATTGGTCACGAGCGCGCGGGTGATCACCGCGGCCGCCGCGATCATGGTGTTCGTGTTCGGCAGCTTCCTGCTCAACGGCAACCCCACGGTCAAGGAGTTTGGCGTCGGACTGGCCGTCGCGGTCATCCTCGACGCCACCGTGGTGCGCTGCCTGTTGGTGCCGGCGCTGATGATCCTGATGGGCAAGGCCAACTGGTGGATGCCGCGCTGGCTCGACCGCGCCGTGCCCCAGTTCAGCATCGAAGGCGCCGAATTCTTCGCCGAGCGCGACCGGCTCGCCGAAGAACAGCGCGAACGAGAGCTCCAGCCAGCTCTGCACGTCTAGGGAGGTGGCCCTGGCGCACCAGCCGAGGCGAGTTCATCCGGACCTCCATTGAGGACTGAAAGCCTCGATGGAGAGTCCGGTTGAGCCGCTCGGTCGACCGCGACCCGGGTCGAATCTCGTTCGGGCGCAGTTGAAGATCGCACAGATGAGCGGGGTCTTGTTGACTTACGCGCGGCGAGACGCCTGTGCGCGCGATCTGAGCCAGCAGCGCCTCGACCTCGCGCGTCGTGATCTCTCGCGCGGGGCGGTCACTCTCGCCATGCGTTCGGCTTCATTCGTCACAATCGAGCTCATCGCGTACTCCGCGGCACCCCGGACGCACCCAACGTCGCCAAGATCTCCCAGCGTATGGTCGCTGTGCTTGCGCAGTTTTGAGCGCGATGGCGGCCCTCTTCGCTTTATCAAGGCGGATAGGAACGCAAGTTTGGATCTGCGCGGCTGCCTGAGACCGCATCTTGGCCTCAGGCGCGCGATCGGCGAGGTGCGGGTGTGGAAGCGCTGATGGCCCCCGCTTGAATCAACGCGTGTCGAGAGAATCGCGTGTGCTCATCCTGCGGCTCGCCCTGCGCGCGATCCGCTGGCGGGCCGCTGCGTCGGTCACCGTGTTCGTGGTCGCGGTCATCGCGATCCTCGCTGCCACGGTGGGGCCGGTCTATCTCCACGCGGTCGATGAAACAGTGCTCACCACGCATCTGAAGCACGCAAGCGTGTTCGAGCGCGACGTCCTCGTCTCAGTGAATAGCCTTCCCGGCTTTCCGGGCGTCGACTGGAATGCGCAGGTGCGGGGTCTCGCCGGAGAAGTCGCGCATAATCGCCTATTCGCGCGGCCGGTGTCGGAGGAGGAAGTCGATGTCACCTACGGCGGCGTGCCACCGTCATTCAAGGGCGAGATCGCGTCCGTCCAGGATCTGTGCGTCCACGTGCGCATCGTCCGCGGCCGTTGCCTGTCCGGGAGCGCCACCCGGGAGACCTTGATCAGTGCAAACACCGCCGCGGCCGAACACTTGCGGGTCGGGGGCGCGCTTTCAACCACCGCGTCTAACGGTGTTGTGATCCGGTTGCGCGTCGTTGGGATATACCGCCCTCTCGCGCGCGGCGGGTCGTTCTGGGAACGATGGGACCTGTTCCGATTCGGTCAGCCGTCGCCGGGCAACGGTCCGGCGCCGGGTGACGCATTGTTCGTTACGTCGGCCGCGCTGTCGTCCCGGCTGCAGCAGGTGCCGGAGACGCTGTCGGCAAATATGGCGTTACTGACCCGAAAGGTGGGCTACGACGACACGGGCGCATTGCGAGCGACGATCGCGCAGGTGAATAAATCTGTCGTTCACCTCTCGCATCAAGCAGCGACATCCGGCGCGCCCGTCGCTGCCGTGACAACCAGTCTCCCGACCATCCTTCACGGAGCTGCCAAAGAGACATCGCCCGCGCGCACGTTGGTGACCGTGGCGACGGCCCAGCTTGCGCTGCTCGCGATGTTTCTGCTCTATGCGGTGGTCGCGAACGCCACGACGGCCCAAGGACCCGAGGTCGCGCTGGCGAAGCTGCGTGGGCGCTCGACCGGCAGTGTCCTGGTGCAGAGCGTCGCCCAGCCGGTCGCACTGGTGCTGGCGGCGGCGCCGGTAGCAGCGCTGCTGGCCTGGGTCGTCGTCCGGCTGCTCGCTGCACATTTGCTCGGGCATCCAGTCGACGTGACGTTCCCACCGGCGGCCTTCGCCGTCGCGGCGCTTGGTTTGGTGGGCGGCGTTCTGGCCGCGGTCGTGGCCGCCCACAGGATCGTGATGACGCCGGTCGGGGCACTGATGCGTCTCGGCGCTGCCACGCCCGGTTCACCACGAGGGCTTCTGGTCGCCGATGCCGCGGCGGTGACGATCGCGGTGGCCGGGCTGATCGAGCTGGAGGTCGGTGGAGTCCTCAACTCCGGTAGGCCGAACCCGCTATCGGTGTTGGCCCCGACGCTACTGGCCGTCGCCGCCGCTGTCATGACGGTTCGTTTGCTGCCGTTCCTCGCCAGGCCGTTGGCGCGGTGGACGCGCGACTCGCGACGGCTCGCGACGTTCCTTGCCGTCCGCCAACTCCTGCGCCGCCCGGCCGAGACCCGCGCGGTGCTGGTGGTCGCGGTGGCGGTGTGCATCGCTGTGTTCGCGGTCACCACCTGGGCTGACGCGGGCCACAACCGCTCGCTGCGCGCTTTGAACACAGCCGGTGCTCGCACCGTGCTGTTCGTCCGGCCTGGCACCGGCGTCTCCGATCTGCGGACAGCGGTCGATCGGGCCGACCCGGGCGGGCACTCGATGGCGGTGGCATACACAAACCTCGACCAGCTACCGCCGCTGATCGCCGTCGACACCGCGCGCTTCGCAACGGTCGGGACGTGGGTTTCAGGCAATTCGTCGGTTCCGTTGCGATCGGTACTGCACCGTCTCGCCGGCGGGCGCACGCCGCCGGTCACAGTCACCGGGACGCGGCTGCGCTTGCGGATCGACCTGACCCAGCATCCCGGCCAGCCGGTCCACCTCGCGGTGACTTTCACCGAACCGGATCACGCCCAAGCGGTGCGTGTCGTCGCACCGGTCGTGCCTGGCAACGGCTCGTACGTTGTCTCGCTGCCCTCCACGTGCGCGAGAGGCTGCCGCCTGGCCGCTCTCGACCTCACAGCCAACACGCCGAACAACCCGTTCGGCACGCAGGTGAGCGACATCGACGCGGTCATCGGCGCATCCGTCCGCTCGGAAAGCGGGTGGCGGCCGGTCGTGTCTTTCGGCGACAGCAACCGGTGGCGAGGGGATGGCAAGGGACCGGTGGCGATCGGCTCCCCCGGCGGGTTGCTATCCGTCGATGTCCGACAGATTTCGGGCTCGGCGACATGGCCGTCAGTCATTTCGGCTGCGATCCCGACCGCCCTCCCCGGAGTTGTCGCGTCGGCGACAGCGGCGCTCTACCAGGGCAACCAGATCCATAGTGTCGTCGCCGTCGGGCTGGACGGCCAGACGGTGTCGGTCGACGGCTCGATCCGGTCGGTCACGCTGCCCCAGGTCGACCGCAACGGGATCATGGTCGATTTTGGGACCGCCCTTGCTGCGATGCATAACTCGGCCGCCCCCACGACGCAGTACCAGGTGTGGCTGTCGTCCGCTGCGCCGTCGGACATGGCCACACGGCTGGCCCGCGAGCATGTCCAGGTGATCCGCACGATCCGCTCGTCCGCCTATCGCTCGGCTCTCGATCACAGCGGGCCGGCGTTTGCCGACGCGCTGTTTCTCATCGCCGCGCTCGCCGCCACTATTCTCGCCATCGGCGCGACGGCTGTCGGACGGGTGGTGTCCGTCCGCCGGCGGGGCTACGAGTTGGCCGCGCTCGAGGCGGTCGGGGTCTCGCCCAGCGCGCTGCGGAGAGCTACGGCTGTTGAGCAGGGCAGCGTTTTGGGGATTGGGCTACTCGTCGGGCTGGCTGCGGGGCTGGTCGGTTCAGGTCTCGCACTGCCCAGCACGCCGGTCTTCGTCAACACCTCGACCGGTCCGCCGCTGGTGTTCGGACTGCCCTGGGCATTGCTGCTGGCGCTCGCGATCGTGTTGGTCGTCATCTTCGCCTCCGTCAGCGTCGCCATCGCGAGGCTGGTGGAGCGAGCCGCGACGCCAAGCCAGCTGAGAGGGGCACAGCAGTGAGAGAGGCCGCCGGCGTTCGCGTGCGATGCGAAGGGGTTGTTCACATCTATCCAGCGTCGGGGGAGGGCCTCCACGACGTGGTCGCTTTGCGCGGCATCGATCTCGACGTCGATCCGGGCGAGTTCGTGTCGTTGCTCGGCCCGTCGGGGTCGGGAAAATCGACGGTGCTCGGCCTGCTAGCAGGGGTGCTGCGCCCATCGGCCGGACGGGTATTGATCGGCCCGCATGACGTCGGCCGGATGGCGCCGCGCTCGCTCGCCCGGCTACGGGGATCGGTCGTGGCGCTCGTACTGCAGAACCCCTCGCGCAACCTTCTGGCCTACGCGACCGTCCGCCAGAACGTGGCCTTCGCCGCCGGTCCGTCCGGTGAGTCACCGGACGACTTGCTCCAAGAACTCGGGCTGGCGGCACTCGCCGGCCGGGTGACCGGACGGCTGTCGGGTGGGGAGCAGCAGTGCGTCGCGATCGCGGCTGCGCTGTCCTCGGGTGCCCAGCTGCTGCTTGCCGACGAGCCGACCAGCCAACTCGACGCTGTTGGTCGCGAGCGCGTCACAGAACTCCTCGCGAGGGTAAACGCCGAGTTCAAGCGCACCGTCGTGCTCGTCACGCATGACTCATCGGTGGCCGCCCGCTCGGCGCGGACTGTCACGATCCGTGACGGACGCGTCGGGAGCGAGGGCGTGCATGGGCAGGAGTACGCCGTCGTGGGGCGGGACGGGTCGCTGCAGTTGCCGCCGGAGCTGTTCGAGGAGTTCCCGCCAGGCACGTTGCTCGACGTCCGGCGCGACGGACAAGAGATCACGCTCGTACCGCGCTCCGAGAAGTCGTCATGACCGTCGTTCTCACCGGCAAAGATCTCCGCTACGCCATCGGCGACCGGACAATCCTCGATGGCATCTCTCTGGAGGCGTCATCCGGTCGGGTGCTCGCAGTACGCGGCCCGTCCGGATCAGGTAAGTCGTCACTACTGACAATGCTCGGCGGCCTCGTCGCGCCGTCCGGCGGCACGGTCAGCCTCGATGGCGCGCGCGTGACTCCCGGCAGCGATGTCGCCCTGCGCCGCCGGTTTGGATTCGTCCTGCAAAGCTACGGGCTGGTGGCGGCCTTGACGGCGCGTGAGAATGTAGCGATCGCGCTGCAGGCAGCTCGAGTGCCGCGCGCTCAGGTGCGCTCGCGCGTTCAGGCCATGCTCGAGCGCGTGAGGCTGACCCCCGTCGCCGACCACCTCGTCGAGGATCTCTCGGGCGGGCAGCAGCAGCGGGTCGCAGTAGCACGGGCCCTCGTGACTGCCGCCGACGTTGTCCTCGCCGACGAGCCCACCGCGGAGCTCGACGCCGACAACCGGGCGCTGGTCGTTTCGCTGCTGATCGAGCGCGCTCGTAAGGGGGCCGCCGTCGTAATCGCCTCGCACGATCCGGACGTCGTCGATGCCTGCGACGACGTCCTGGACCTGTAGTGCGCCACCCCGAGCCGGGGCCGCGATTTCAGTCAGCGCGATCGGTTCGGGGTGGCGATGCGGAGCGCCCTTGCCGCGGGGCGGGGGAGGATCCAGTTCCAGCGCCCGAACAACGAGACGAGCGCGGGAACCAGCAGGGCGCGGACGATGAATGCGTCGATCAGGATCCCCGCGGCCAGGCCAGTCGCGAGCATCTTCAGGAACGACAGCGGCGCGGTCGACATCGCGATGAACGCGAGGGTGAGGATCACGGCCGCGCTGGTAACGAGCCGGCCAGTGCGGCCGATCCCTTCGATCACCGCGGTCGAGGTCTCCCCGGTCTGGTCGTACGCCTCGCGCATGCGGCTGAGGATGAACACCTCGTAGTCGATCGCCAGGCCGAACAGGAACGCGAACACGACGATCGGCACCCAAAAGGTGATCGCGCCGGTGGCCGGCAGCCCGAACAGCGCGTGGCTGCCGTGGCCCTGTTGCCAGATCACTACCAGCACGCCGTAGGCCGCGCCGAGGCTGGCGAGGTTCAGCACCACGGCCTTTGCCGCAAGCAGCAGGCTGCGGAACGCTCGTGCCAGCACTACGAACGTGACCAGCGCGACGAGCGCGAGTAGCAGCGGGAAGTTGCCGTAGATGGCGTTGTTGAAGTCGATGCTCTCAGGGCCCGAGCCGGTCACGCCGAGCACCGCAGGATTGCTGTGCAAGGTGGCGCGCACGCGCGCTACCAATGCCGTGCCGCCGGGCGCTCCGGTCTCGGGCTTCGGCAGGACCGTCACGAGCGCAGTCCCGGCTCGCGCGTCGGCCGGGCCTGAGGGCGGCAGAGCCACCCACACCTCCTGAAGCGCTCCGAGTCGCGCAGCTACCTGTCCGGCGGCGGCCGGCCTGCCGACCAGGACCACGATCGGGTCCAGCACCCCGGTGGGGATGCCGCCGGAGCGGAGCCTCTGAAGGCCCTCGTGCGGTTGACCAGAGCGCGCCAGCGAGCTCGACAGAGGATTACCGATGTTCAAACTGAACACGGGCGCAATTAGCGCGCCCACGATCGCCAGACCGGCGATTGCCGCCGGCCAGCGCGCTCGGTTTACCAGACGTGCCCACCAGATCCATGGCGGGCTGGCGCTATCGCGCCGTCGCAGCCGACGACGATCCAGTCGCGGCCCGAGGCTCGCCAAGCACACCGGCAGCAGAGTCAGCGCCCCGGCGACTGACACCAGCGGGATCAGCACGCCACCCCACCCCATGCTACGCAGGAAGGGCACCGGCAAGAGCACCAGCGCGAGCAGACCGATCGCGACGGTCACCCCAGAGAATGCGACCGCCCGCCCCGCCGTGTTCATCGCGGCCACGACAGCCTCCTCCCCAGACCGGTGCTGGGTCTCCTCGCGCCAGCGAGTCGTAACCAAGAGTGAGTAGTCGATCGCGACACCCAACCCAACCAGGCCGATCAGGAACTGCACCACGAAGTTGACGGGCGTCAGCTCCGTCAGCCCGAGCAGCAGTAGGAACGTCGTCGGGATCGCGACCATTGCCATGATCAGTGGCAGCACTGCCAGCGCTGAGGCGAACACGATCGCCAGCACCACGAGCGCGCCGAGGCCGCCCAGCAAGGTCTCGACGAATACACCATTACCGCCGTTCTGGCCGGTCGAGGACTGCAGTTGGTCGATCCCCGTAGTCCGCTCCGAGAAGCCCGTTGGCATCGCGGCACGGACGGCAGCTGTGATCGCGGGCGTCGGATCGGGGCTGCCGAAGCCAGCTTGACCGGTGAACACCAACATGTATGCGCTGCGCCGGTCGGCCGTCAGAAACCGCGGGCTGCCGGTAGTGCCGTAGCCGAGCACCCGGTAGCGCCCGTGGTGGGAGGCCGCCAGCTCCAGGCGCCGTAGCAGCGCCCGCCCCGACGGTCCCGCGAGCGTTCGCCCAGCAGGCGCCGTGATCACCGGCACGGTCGGGTCCTGGCCGCCCGCCTCCCCGCGATACAGCGCCCCCACGCGCACGCCCGTCTCGAAGCTCGGTCGGCCCGGGAGGTCGAATGTCTTGCCTAACCGGCTCGTGGTCAGCGACGCCGTCGTGCCGCCCGCAGCCGCCAATCCGATCCAGAGCAGCACGACCGTCCGACGGTGAGCCAGCACCCACCGGGTCAACCGCTCAATCTTTCCGTCCGCGCCGCGTGGTGATTTGCCGTCGCCGGCTCTGCTTGCGCCGCGTTCCCGCCCTTGAATCCTGATCGCGTTCGGCATAGAATTAGCTTTCTCAAAAAGATACTTTCTGACAAAGGTAATGTCAAGCCACAATCGCTCACAAAAGCGCTCAGCAGACGTCGAGGCCACGCGCGCGGCGCTGCGTCGGCTGACTACGGAGATCGACGCGCTCGACGGGCGTGCGGCGCAGCAGTTCGGCATCCACCGCACAGACCTACATTGCCTTGACCTACTCGCAAGCCGAGGTCCGCTGAGGCCCTCGGAGCTCGCTCACACCATGATGCTCACCTCTGGGGGCATGAGCATCGCGCTGGATCGCCTTGAACGCGCCGGCCTGGCGAGGCGGGTGCGCAACCCGGACGACCGCCGCAGCGTCCTGGTCGAGGCCACCGGTCTGACCCGGGAACGCGGCCGGCAATTCTTCGGGCCACTGGGCGATATCGAGCATGCGCTGCTCGCCCGCCACAGCCCGCGTGAGTTGCGTGCCATCCACACCTTTCTCGATGACCTCGCCTCCGCGATCGCGCAACACCGTCCGTACAGCGCCGCCACCGAGCAGCCACCGCCATCAGACCGGCCCGCGACGCCCGCCGCCGGGACCTAATCCGGTCGAGTCGCGGGGGAGCGATCCGGTCGAGTCCCCCGAAGAGGGATTCCGCGTCCTCCCGCGGGGGGACCGAACGTTCCCCCCGTGGGGCGTTTCGCGAGCGGCCAACTGCCCGTAGCGTGGCCGGCCATGACACCCGCTCACCAAAACGCTCATACACCCGGGTCGATCTCCGCCTCCGGGAGGCCCGCTCATTCCGCGATTGGGACTAACCCCTTCCCCTCGATCCACGACCCGATCCACCACACCTCTTACGCTTTTGAGCGCGAGGGCGAGAACCTGTGGGTGCACGCCTGGCTTGAGCCCGGGGCGCACCTGCCGGAGCACTTTCACCCCACGCTGGAGGAGCGCTGGGAGATGCTCGACGGGGCGGTCCATCTCAAGCTGGACGGCCGCTGGCGGTGGCTGACTGTCGAGGACGGGCCGGTGCGCGTGGCACCCGGAGTGCGACACGAGCTTCGTAACCCCAGCGAGCCATCAGCGCGCGCTCGCGCCGAGGTTCTCCCCGCCGGGGATCTCGAGCAGTTCCTTACCGAGTCCGCACAAGCTGCGCGCGACGGCGTCTTCAATGCGCGCGGCATGCCGACGAGCGCGCGCAACGCCGTCTGGATCGCCGCGTTCGCGCTACGCCACCGCCACGAGACAGTCATGACCTCCCCGCCGCCGGCGATGCAGCGTGTGATCTTGCCGATCCTCGCACGGTTCGCGGACCTATACGACTCAGACATCGGAAGGGTGTGACCATGATCGAAGCCGACTCCCTCACCAAACGCTACGGCGACCGCGCCGCGGTGCAGGATGTCTCCTTCACCTGTACCCCCGGCACGATCACTGGCTTCCTTGGGCCTAATGGCGCCGGGAAGTCGACTACGTTGAAAATGCTGTGCGGCCTGGCCCATCCCACTGCGGGTCGCTCGAAAGTGCTCGGCCGTCCCTACGCCGAGATCCCGAACCCCGGACGCCACATCGGCATGCTCATCGATGCCTCGGCTGTCCACGACGGCCGCCGCGGGCGCGAGACGCTCGCGCTCTCGGCGAAGCTGCTAGGGGTCGCCGACCGCCGCGTGGACGAGATGCTCGAGCTCGTCGACCTGGACAAGGCCGCGGCGCGCAAGCGCGTCGGGCAGTACTCGCTGGGCATGCGCCAGCGGCTCGGGATCGCCCAAGCGCTCCTCGGCGGTCCGCAGCTACTCATTCTCGACGAGCCGGCAGACGGCCTTGACCCCGTCGGCATTCGCTGGATGCGCGGTCTGCTGCGTGACTTCGCCTCCCGCGGCGGCACGGTGCTGCTCTCCTCCCACCTGCTTCACGAGGTCGAGGCGATCGCCGACCGCCTCGTGATCATTGCCCGTGGGCGCATCGTCGCCCAAGGTGCCAGCAAGGAACTCGTTGGCGGACCCGCCGCCACGCGCGTGCGCGCGGTCGACGACCAGGCGCTCCGCAGCGCGCTGCGCGACCGCTCGATCGATGTCTCGGTCGCCGACGACGGCACGCTGGTTGCCGATGCCTCCGCCGATGCCGTCGGCGAAGTCGCTCTGGCGACCGGCGTGGCGCTGCGTGAGCTCAGCGCCACTCGCGACGGTGGGCTCGAGCGACTGTTCTTCCAGCTCACCGAGGACGAGACGGGCGAACGTAACGGCACCCCCGCACCTGCTCCAACCCAGCTCACCACTCTCGAGGAGGTCAACAGATGAGCGCGATCGCCACTCCCGTATATGCGATTCCCGCCGACGAGCGCCGGCCGGGATTCGGCCGCCTGACGCGCATCGAGCTGCGCAAGATGCTCGACACCCGCTCAGGGCTGTGGTTCACCGCCGCAGTCGCCGCCGTCATCCTGCTCACGGTCATCATCACTTCACTCGTCCACGGCGGGCGCGACTCAACGCTCGCCAAACTATTCGACAACTCCGTCCAGCCGGCCGCCATCCTGCTGCCGGTGCTCGGGGTCTTGCTGGTCTGCGGCGAGTGGTCGCAGCGCACGGTGCTGACGACCTTCACGCTCGTCCCCAACCGCGGGCGGATCTTGTCGGCCAAGCTCGCGGCCGCGATCATCCTCGCGTTCGCCGCCTTCGCCGTGTGTCTCGCGTGCAGCGTCGTGTTCGGCGAGCTGCTGCCCGCGCCCGGCGGCACCGGTGGCCTCTCGATCGTGGTGCTCGCTCAGGGCCTGCTGTTCCTGGCGGCCACCATGGTGATCGGCGTCGCGTTCGGGGCCGCGATCATGCTCTCGGCACCCGCACTCGTCACCTACCTGCTGCTCCCAACAGCCTGGGACGCACTTGCTTCGACCATCCACCCATTCGCGACCCTCGACCATTGGCTTGCCATCGGCACGGTGCTCGGGCCGCTCGCCCAGCATTCGTTTAGCGGTTCTGACTGGGCGCACGCCGGCACGACGCTCGCTCTATGGATGGTGCTCCCGCTCGTGATCGGGGTATGGCGCTTTACCCACCGCGACGTGAACTGAGCGACGAACGCGCGGGACAGCCGGCACGCGTTTTTGGGGTGAGAACCGGCTCCTCCGTTGTCCGACATCGACCTCGTCGAGCGCCGCAGCCGCGCGCGGGTCGCCCGCCTGGCGGCGGAAATCGTGGTCGGGAGGACCATCCAACCCGCGTGTGGCCCGCTCACCGCACCCTCGCACAGATCGCTCTCCCTTGCACGACCGGACGAGCACCCGGCCGGAGCGGCTGGTGGGGGTGGTTGGCGGTGATAGGCCTTGTTCGAGCGACGGGTCTCAGCCCTCGATTGGACTTTCGTCCGGGTGGTGGGCATGATGCGCGCTCGCGACTAGGAGGTTTGGTAGATGGCCGGAATCCTCGAGGGCGTGCGCGTGATCGAGGGGTCGGCGTTCGTCGCCGCTCCGCTCGGCGGAATGACCATGGCGCAGCTGGGTGCCGACGTGATCCGGTTCGATCCGCTGGGGGGCGGGCTCGATCGCGGGCGGTGGCCAGTGACTGATGACGGGAAGAGCCTGTTCTGGGCCGGCCTCAACAAGGGCAAGCGATCGATTCAGATCGACCTCCGCAGCGATGCCGGGCGCGAGCTCGTAAGCGCGCTGATCACGGCTCCCGGACCCGACGCGGGGCTCTTCCTGACCAATTTCCCCGCGCGCGGTTTTCTCGATTACGGGCGGCTCGCGGCCCGGCGCAGCGATCTCGTCATGGTGAACATCGTCGGGAACTACGACGGCTCCTCCGCCGTCGACTACACCGTCAATCCCGCGACGGGGTTTCCATGGGCAACGGGTCCGCAAAATCTCGCGGTGCCGTTCAACCACCTCCTGCCCGCCTGGGACGCAATCACAGGGGCGCTCGCGACCGCGAGCTTGCTCGCGGCTGAGCGTAAGCGCTCGCGCACCGGCCTCGGCGAATACGTTCGGATCGCCGTATCGGATGTCGCGTTCTGGATGGTCGGCAACCTAGGGAAGATCGCTGAGGTCCAGATCAACCATCACGAGCGCGCTAAGGACGGCAACTACCTCTACGGCGCCTTCGGCCGTGACTTCGCAACCAAGGACGGCCATCGCGTGATGATCGTTGGCCTGACCCTGCGTCAGTGGCGAAACCTGACGGCCGCGACCGGACTCGCCCCCGCGTTCGAGACAATCGCGCGCCTGATGGACCTTGATCTCGACCTGGAGGGCGATAGGTTCGCCGCGCGGGAAGTGATCGGCGCGACGCTCAAGCCGTGGGTGCTCGCGCGCACCCTCGACGAGGTGCGCGACATCTTCGACCGGCACGGCGTCTCATGGGGCCCGTATCAGACGTTCACTGAGCTGGTCGAGTCCGATCCCCGCTGCTCCACGACCAACCCGATGTTCTCGGAGGTGGAGCAACCGGAAATCGGGACGTATCTGATGCCTGGCGCGCCGCTTGCATTCACGAGCGCCGAGCGCCTGGCGGCGACGCGCGCACCCCTGCTGGGCGAACACACCGACGAGATCCTGGCCGGTGTGCTCGGTCTCAGCGACAGGGAAGTAGGCCGCCTCCACGACGAGCGCGTCGTGGCCGGTCCGACACCCGCTAAGACTCCTGCCTAGCGAGTAGAAACCTCCCTCCGCCGACTGGGCGTACCTGCATCGGGCTCCTGATACGGGTTCCTTCGCCCCGCGGCCGTGTACGCCACAAGCGGTTGGTCAGCCCTCCTGGTCCCAATCCCGGCGGTGGCGTCCCTTGCCGCCCAGCAGGTCGAGCATCTCCAGCCAACGGCTCTGCCTGACCCCTGGTTCGTGCACACGCCATGCTGGCGCCGCTCCACCGGGCTCGGGTAGCGTCGCCGCCTCGGCAACATCGATCCCCAGGTCGACTCCCCGCTCGTGCAGCTCACCGATCTGGTCAGCCGTGATGAACCGCCGGGACCTCTCAGTACGGATCACAATCCCGTGGAAGATGTCCTGTTCCGGCGCCGCGATGACGCGGTCGACCGTGCCGATCTGCTCTCCGCCAGACGCATAGACGGGAACGCCGATCTCGAGCACCTCGTACGCGATCGGATATCCCTCGTCCATAGGAGGGAAAGACTACCGGCGACACGGCACGCCCTAGGCGCTTGAGTGACAGGAGGCTGGTTGGATCGTATTGAGGAATAACTGTGTCCAAGGGAACATCGACCCTTATTAACGGTGGGCTGGCGACCGTGCTCCTGGTCGGGGCGGCCGGGTGTGGGCTGCTGCGCATGAATCAGACGCCAGTCGTTGCCGCGAGCCAACCCGTCGCGTGCGCTCGCCTACAAAGGGTCCGAGCGAACCAATCAGTCCGGGCCGGCTCGATCCGAGCCGCCAACGAGCACGCGGCGCACCTCCTCTACCGCACAAAATTACGCGCGCAACCGCGGATGAGCTTGGTCACGCGGGGGTGGTCGCCGAGATCGGAGGCTCGCGGGCCTCGCCATGTACCTACTTCGGTTGCTTACCCAGTCGCGCGAGGATTCGCTCCGCGTACCACTGGGGCCAGTCGAGACCAGGATTTGCCTCCGTGTACTCCTTGTCCAGCGTCACGAGTAGCCATACGAGCTCGCTCCGCACCGGAGTATTCCCGAGGAGCTGCGGCAGCTCGGACAAATTGATGAGCCAGTTCGCGTACCACGAAGCCCAGTCAGGGTCGTCCCCGTCGACGATCCGATACACGAGGTGATGGGTCTCACCAGCCTCATGGAGAAGAGGCGCGATTTGGGATGTTCGTTCACTCATGGCCGTAGTCTCGCCGTTCAGCGGCTGGATGTGATTCCGAGTCACGAATTCGACACGAAGGGCGCTATAGCCGAGCTTCGCTGCCGCGTCATCCATGACCACGCCGAGGCAGGCCTCATCGGAACACGCCACAAACCGTGTTCGTCCACGATCTGTTTGGGACAATGGTCGCGTGGCCGAGCACTACCAGCGTCCGGGCTGGTTCACCGCTCACGTCTTCAACCGGCTCGTCGCCTCCCTGACGCGATTGGGCGTGAGCGTATATGGGAGTCGCCTCCTGGAGGTCAAGGGACGCAGGTCGGGCAAGTGGCGACAGACCCCGGTGAACGTCCTGCGCCACGAGGGCGCCGAATATCTGGTCGCGCCTCGTGGTCACACGCAATGGGTCAAGAATCTTCGCGCTAGCGGTCAGGGGAGGCTGCGTGTCGGCAGGCGCACTCAGCCGTTTCAGGCGGTCGAACTTGCCGACGACGAAAAGCCGCCGCTGCTCCGCGCCTATCTGAAGAAATGGAAGTTCGAGGTCGGCGTCTTTTTCGCGGGAGTGGGATCAGACTCTTCAGACGGGGAATTGCGCCGCATTTCAGCTGACCATCCGGTCTTCCGTGTGATCGGCACCTGATCGCGCGAACCGCGACGACGGCGTAATCCAGACGAACACCGTTTAGGAGGGCGAGCTGGTAGCCGGGAGATGGCTCGGAGCGGGGTCATCGTTGACGCCCAACGGCGCGCGCTCCTACTAGGCCTCCGAGATGCTCAGCGCGCCGCGCTCGAACAGCCGGACGGCTCCGTCGCGGGGCTGCTTCTGGAGGGGGTCGTGCTGAGGCTGCAAGCCGATTTGCGCTGGCTCGAAGCCTGCGCAAGGTACTGGACACAAGGAGAGAATCATGACGGGCGAGCCGCCGTGCTCACGGTGCAACACGATTTCGCCGTCAAAGACCAGCGCATCGCCCCCCGGGACTGTTCACCGCCACCGGCATTGGCGACCGGGCCAACCATGTCCTGATCGTGCTCAGCGTGATTCTGGTGGTCCTCGCGGCCATCAGCGCGACCTTTACCGCTTGGGCCACGGTGATCGATTCGCGTGCTGCGACAGCGCTCGCGCGAGCCCTCGGCGCCACCCCGCGCCAGATCATGTCGGGCCTGACGACCGCGCAGCTGTTACCCGGACTCGCCGCAGCATGTGTTGGAATCCCCGCCGGGCTTCTCCTTTACCAGCTCGCCGGTGGCCACCTGTCGGAAGCGAAACCACCGCTGCCATTGCTGCTCGCCGTGATTCCCGCCACGCTCCTCGTCGTCGCAACCCTTACAGCTATCCCCGCCCGGGTCGGCGGCCGCCGTTCAGTGGCGGCAGTGCTGCGAGCGGAGTGACCGCGCCCGTCTGTACGGCGGCACCTCAGGAGCCGCGCGTCTGCTTAGCCTCTGGCGAGGCTTCCCAGAAGTGTTCGATTTTCCTGGCGTCCCCGCTCTTGCCCAGGCGTGAGACCGCCCACATCTCGACTGGCTCGTCGCCCTCGTTGCGATGCGAGCGCTTGGTCTCCGGAGCCACGCGCGCAACAGTGCCGGCTCCGACCTTTATCACGTCATCGTCGAAGCGCATCGTCAGCGTGCCCCGCGCCACGATATAGACCTCCTCGAGCTCCTCATGACGGTGACCTGAGCCCTGCTCAAAGTCGCTGTGCGGTGGGATCCGGATCAGCGTCACGGCGAGCTGATCGCATCCCAGCGCTTCGGTAAGCGACCTGAACTCGCCCGGCACGTCGCTGCCCTCGTACGCGTCGTCGACTTCGTCCGGCCTGGTTACGGTGTAATCGCTCATCCCCGTAGCTTGCCGCGTTCGGTGTTGCGCTGCCGAGTCAGGGCGGATAGACCTGTGCTGTGCGTGTCGAAGAGAGCAGAACATCGAACGCGGGTACGCACTGATATGAGGACGGTGGGCACTGAGGAGCATTTCGTCACCGAGGAGGTCCTCGCGGCGTGGAGGGGGCTCGACACCGCCGCGCGCGACGATTCGCGGGCCAGCGCTCCTCCGGGGGAATTGGGGGAGCGACTTCGCGAGGTCGGAGCACAGCGGATCGCGGCGATGGACGAGGCGGGTCTCGATGTCCAGGTGATCTCGCTTACTTCTCCTGGACTTCACGGCCTTCCGCCCCACGAGGCCAGCCGTTTGCAAACCGAAACGAACGACCACATCGCGGGGTTGGTGAAAGCCCGGCGGGAGCGGTTCCAGGGCTTCGCCACGCTCGCCACCCCGGCGCCCGTCGCAGCCGCTCAGGAGCTTGAGCGGGCGGTCACCAAGCTCGGTCTGAATGGGGCACTCCTTTTCGGCCGTACAGGAGAGCGTAACTTCGACCATCGCGACAACTGGACGATCTTCGAGGCCGCTGAGTCGCTCCGCGCCCCGCTGTACATCCATCCGCAGATCCCGCAGCCGTCGGTCCGAGCCGCGCTTTACAGCGGCTTCGACGACGCCATCGACTACGCGTTTGCCACGTTCGGCATCGGCTGGCACTACGAGTCCGGCGTGCAATTCCTCCGCATGGCGCTCGCCGGCGTGTTTGACCGCTTCCCCGAACTCCAAGTCGTGCTCGGCCACTGGGGCGAGATCGTCCTGTTTTATCTCGACCGGGCCGACGGGTTGGCGCTGCAGGCCAAGCTCCCCCTGCGCTTCTCGGAGTACGTTCGTCGAAACGCGTACATCACGCCCGGTGGCGTCTACAGCGAGCGCTACCTGCGATGGGCGCTAGAGGTGATCGGCGTTGAGCGCATCCTGTTCGCGACCGACTACCCATACCGACCCGGCCCTAATGGCGGCGTTGAGCATTTCCTTCAAAGCTCGGGGCTCGATTCGGCGGACCAGGAACGGATCGCTGCCGGTAACTGGGACGCGCTCGTGGCCGGCATCCGGCGCTGAGCACACCCCCGTGTCGTGCCGGCTTGGGTCTCACGCGTCTTCATACAGCGGACGGGGACGCGGGGCGGGGTCATCGACCCACCGCTCCTTCCGTCAGCGGTGCGGTGCACGTCGAGATAGGTGCACTCGTGCGGGGAGCCTCGGTGGCCGGCGACTGCCGCAATCGGGGAAGCGTGCGTGCGCGCGCGCTAGCCGTCAGCGCCGCGAGCGCACCCGCGGCTCCGGCGAGCAGGAATGCCCCGACCGGCCCGACCTGGTCCGTGAGTCCACCGCCGGCGGCAGCTCCGAGCGCACTTCCGACGGCCATTGCCGTTGCAAGCCACGCGAATGCCTCGGTCACAGTGCCCTTCGGCGCGGCACTGTCGACCATCCCGTAGACGATGGCCTCGGTCGGCGCGATCGCGCCGCCGGCGATGAGCAGAACCCCTGCGAGGGCAAGTACGCTGCCACCGGCCGGAATCAGCGCCAGGTGTCCGACCGTGAGCGCGGCGAGGCAGAGCACGATTCCGGAGGCGGTCCGGGCTCCGCCGCTGAACCGAGTCAGGATCAGGCCGCCGGCGAATGATCCGGTGCCCCACAGGGCGAGCAGCGGGGCGGCCGCGGTCGTTGTGCCCTCGAGCGCCTTTACGCTCGCGGTCACCGCGACCTCGTCGGCACCCAGGAGCACGCCGAAACAGAACAAGACGATCGTCAGGGTGCGCATCGCCGGACTGCGCAGCGCGCCTCCCCGGCGCTGCCCGATCGCCGATTCCGGTCGCCAGGCGCGCGATGCGGGCTGCGTGGCGAACCCCACGGTCGCCGCGACCAAAACCAGCCCGGCGAGGGCCAGCGCCCCGCCGGTCGACCACAGTGCGCCGGCGAACAGGATCAGCGGCGGTCCGCATACCCAGGTCAGCTCAGTGAGGGAGGTCTCCAACGCGTAGAGCGCCTGCAGCTGATCCCGATTGCGCATAAGCGTCGGGAGCTGGCCACGCAGGCACGCGCCCACCGGCGGCGTCGCCAGGCCGATGCCGGCCGCGAGTGCAAGCAACAGCGGGAGAGGCGTGGTGGCGGGCATGACCGCGATGGTTCCGAGGAGAACTGCGGCGACCGACGAGCTCGCGAGCAACACCGGCGTCTGCCGGCCGTGGTCGGCGAGCCGACCGAGCAGCGGACCGCCAATTGCCTCCGATACCGCATACGCGCCCGTCGTCAATCCGGCTGCCGCAAACGAGCCCGTGAGGCGCTGGACGTGGACGACCAGGCCGATGCCCAGCATCGCCAGCGGTAGTCGCGCGACGATCGAGAATCCGAACATCCGGCGCGGCCCGGGAGTTGAGAGGATCGAGTGCACGCCGCGATGCTACGGTGCAACTGGTTCAGAAAGAAGATCCAGAATCATTCCTCTAGACGAGACCAGTCAGCCGATCGAACTCCTCCTCTCGGTACGCCGAGCCAGCTCGCGGACACTTGGCGCCCAGATTGAGGACCAGCTTCGGACCTCGATCCGAAACGGCACGCTGCGCCCCGGCGGGCGCATCCCTTCGACCCGAGACCTGGCGCGACAGCTTGGCGTCTCCCGCCGCGTGGTGGTCGACGCATATGCCCAGCTAACTGCCGAGGGCTATCTCACTCTGCGCCAGGGCGCGCGCCCCCGGGTCTCGAGCGGAGCGGTGACATCGGGCGCGCACCAGACGAACGCGGTGGCCTCGGCGCCTCGCCCGCGATTTGATTTTCGCCCCAGCACGCCTGACGTCTCAGGCTTTCCGCGCGAGTCGTGGCTGCGATCGCTGCGGCAGGCAATCACAACCATCACCGATGCCGATCTGCGCTACGGCGACCCGCTCGGCGTGACGGCGCTGCGCCGCGCCGTGGCGGACTACCTGGGGCGCGTGCGCGGAGTCATCGCGGACCCCGAGCGAGTCGTCATCACCAACGGCTATACCCAGAGCCTCGGCTTAGTCTGCGGCGCGCTCGCCGCCAGCGGTTCCCGTCGGATAGCGCACGAGGACCCATGCAATCCGGAGGACCGGCAGGTCGCCCAGCGCGCCGGCTTAGAGCCTGTTTCGGTCACGGTCGATATTGCCGGAATTCGGGTTGACGACCTCAGGCGGGCGGCGGCCGACGCGGTCGTGGTAACGCCCGCCCATCAGCATCCCACCGGCGTCGTGATGGGCGGCGAGCGACGAGCCGCGCTGGTTGCATGGCTGCGCGAGCGTTCCGCAATCGCGATCGAAGACGACTACGACGCGGAATACCGCTACGACCGCGCGGCGATCGGCGCACTGCAGGGCCTAGATCCGGACCGGGTCGTATACGCCGGCTCCGTGAGCAAGACGCTCGCACCGGCGCTTCGCCTGGGGTGGCTAGTGGTTCCTACGGCCTTGCTGAACGCCATTCGAGAGCAGAAGCTGCTCGCCGACCGAGGAACCGCCCGCATCGAGCAGTACGCATTCGCGGATTTCCTCGCGCGCGGCGAGCTCGACCGGCATCTGCGACGTATGCGGGTGCGCTATCGGGCTCGTCGCGACGCGCTCGTGGAGGCCCTCGCGGACACACTTCCGGAGGCGGTAATTCGAGGAGTGGCTGCGGGGCTGCATGTCACCGTCGAACTGCCCGACGGCGACGATGAAGAGGCCATCCGCGAGCAGGCCCGACGCCGACGACTGCAAATCGACACCATGAGCGACTACAGCACCGACGAGCACACACACGCTCCCACACTTCTCCTCGGCTACGCACAGATGCCAGAGTCCGCAATCGACGCGGCGGTCCGCGAGCTCGCTGAGGCCGTCAGAGGGGCGAGAACCGACAGACGCACGACACTCCCTGCCTAGGCGTCCCGAACGCGCAACATCGTGATGGCGAGCAGCAGCGAGCCGGCGGCCCAGCCGGCGAGGACGCCCAGCCCCGCCCAGGGCTGGATCGGAAGGGAATGCAGATGTGTCGTGGCCTGGATCGACAGACCGGCGCTCATCGGCGCGATCGCTTCGATGTGCCGGCCCATTGCCCCGCCCACGATGTGCGCTAGCAGTGACGGCACGTACAGGAGCGCGACGAGCGCACCGATCGAGACCGCTGTATCGCGTATCAGCGTCGCGACGCCGAGGCTCAGCAACGCCACCAAAACCAGATAGATCACGGTTCCCCCCGCCGCCCGCAGGGTCGCGCCGGAGCCGACCGAGATGAGCGCATAGCCGTGCGCGGGGTCGAGTCCTTCGCTGGGGAGCATCAAGCGCCCGATCGCCAGACAGCCGGCCACTGCGGCCATGCTCGCCACGGCAGTCAGCCCGGCAACGTTCGCTGCCTTAGCCATTAGCACCGCGACTCGGCACGGAATCGCCGTCAGCGTCACACGGATCAATCCGCTGGCGTACTCCTCCGAGATCGCGATAGCTGCGAGCGTCGCCACGACGACCTGGCCGAGGTAGACCCCGGAAACGCTGAGCTTGGTCGCGTCACCCCCGCGGGTGACGCCCGACACATGCGTAAACGCACCGGCGGCCGTACTGATCCCGACCGTCGCCGCCACGACGCCGAGCAGGATCCAGAAATTGGCGGTCGACGTCCGGAACTTCGTCCACTCCGCCTGGAGCGCGGCGGTCACGCGTCCCTCCTGGAGAGCAGTCGCGCGGCCAGCAACAGCAGCACCAGCGCCCACGCCGCGGTCACTGCTAGACCGATGCCCGGCGAGAGCGGGAGGTAGCCGTTGCTGATCGTGTATGGATAGCTGACCTGTGAGGACCGCGGGAGCGACTGGAGGATCGAGAAACCTGCGGCAGGGCTCAAGCGCAGTAGCCAGAGCGGTAATGGCGGGCTGCTGCCGCTACTCGATCCGGCCACATAGGGAATGACCAGCACCGCCGGCAGGACGAACACGACGATGCCCACAAGGACGGTGGCTGCGGTTTTGCGCAGCACGGCCCCCGTCGCGAGGACCGCCACAGCGATGAGGGCAAGAATCGCACCCGTGCCGAAGATCACCCGAGCCTCAGTGATGGCGCTGGTGGGGAGTATGTAATTGCCATTGGTAGCCGCGACGTGATCACCCAATGGGATTGAGATCGCTGCCGCGAGCGAGCCAGCGATGAATCCGACGGCCCCGATCACAAGCGCCTTCGCAGCCAGCGCTCGTCCCCGGTCAGGGACGGCCACAAGGGTCGTGCGGATCAGGCCGCGGCGATACTCGCTGGTCATGAACATTGCGGCCACGACCACGATCACGATCAGGGCGGCGATCAACGCCTGGGTCAGGATGCTCGCCGCGGTGTCGACGCTGGCGGTCACCGCTGCGGCGATGTCACCAGACCCACTGACCACGAACGCATTGCCGATGCGGTCGTAACTGCCACTCCCAAGCACGTTGTAGAAGTCACTGGCGCCCATCCCGACGCCCTGTCCGCGCCAACTGGGGTCGACATTCATGCCGTCGAGCGTGACGTGATCGAACCTCGCCGTTGCCCTCGTGGCCGAGCCACCGAACGTGACCGGCGAGGTGACAAACAGCCCGATGTTGACGGTCTGAGGTAGCCCGCCGAGCGAAGTTGCCCCGACCTTGTGCCAATGCGTGCCGTCCGCCGAGTCGTAGGCAGTGAGAGTGTCACCTGTCCTTCTCAGCCTCACCCAGCGGGGCGAGGTCGCAGAGGCCGCGCCCGTTAAGCCAGCCGCATCGTGGGTGTAGTCGTATTGGAAGCGGACGCCATGGCCGGGGGTTGCCATAACCGCTGCATACGGCGAGCCCTGCCGGGTACTTGGTGTGATGATGACGCCGGCCTTTGACCAGGCGGCCAGGCCGGGACGGGTCCGCGTCAGCGAGGGAGCGGCGTTGGCCGGCGCGTTCGAGCCCCCGCTCGACGATGTGCCCCCGTTCAACGCTGTGACCCCGGACAACGACATGACCCTGGCGGTGATCGTGCCGTTCCCGCTCAGCTGTCGCCCGACTAGGTAGTAGCTATCGGCGACGGCTTCGCCATCCGGCCCCACCGGGACGTGGGGATGTCCAGCTCCACATTGCTGAGCGCCTGCCTGTCCGGTGCAAATGCCGCTGTGCTGGCCGTTTGCCGTCAGATAAGCGAACAGCACCAACAGTCCGGCCGCGAGCATGAGGCCGATCACCCACCCACGCACCGTGCGGAACTTCGTCCACTCGGCACGGACCGCATCGGGAAAACCGCGGCCGCCACGCGGCGGCGCAACGGACGCTCGCAAGCTCGCGGCGGTCATCGTCCCACCTCGGTCCCGGACGCAGGCCTGAACTCGGCCTCACCGCTGGTCAGCTGCAGATACACATCCTCGAGCGTCGGTCGCCGGGGGATGACTTGCGCGGCCGGTACCTGCGAGCTGCCTAGGAGCTCCTCGATGCTGGCGTTGGCCAGGACCTTGCCGCGGCCGACCACGATCAGATCGTCTGCCATCCCCTCAAGCTCGCTCAGGAGATGACTGGCCACCAGCACCGCCCGCCCCTCGGCGGCAAATGAGCGCAGCAACCCGCGGACCCAGATGATTCCCTCCGGGTCCATCCCGTTGAACGGCTCATCCAGGATCAGCACCGGTGGGTCACCCAGCGTCGCTGCCGCGATCCCAAGTCGCTGCCGCATGCCAAGCGAATAGCCCCCAGCCTTGCGACGCGACGCGTCTCCGAGCCCAACTAGCTCGATCACTGCGTCCACACGGCGGGTATCGAGCTGCTGCGAGCGCGCGAGCCACAGGAGGTGATTACGACCGGAGCGGCTCGCCTGCAGCGCACCTGCATCGATCAACGAGCCGACATGGCGAAGTGGGTGACGCAGGCTTCGGTAGGACAGTCCGGAAACCAACGCGCGACCCTCGTCGGGCTCATCGAGCCCGAGGGTGACCCGGATCGTGGTTGATTTGCCTGCCCCATTAGGGCCGACAAACCCAGTGACCCGCCCCGCAGGGACGGTGAAGGTCATGCCGTCGAGGGCGAGGGTCTGTCCGAAGCGCTTACGCAACCCGGTGACTTCGATCATTGCGTCGCTCACTTGCTTTCTCCGTTCTGCTGGTGGACTGGCGTTGTTGCGACGCGGTTGTACGCCACCGCCGGTGTCAGCTCGGTGCTTGCGATCGACACCTGGTTGTCACCTCGGCCATGGCATCGTTCGGTCCATGCGAGTGCTCGTCGTAGAGGACTTCGAAACCTTGGCCCAGTCGATCGCAACGGGCCTCCGCCGCGAAGGGATGGCTGTGGACGTCGTCCTCGTTGGGTCCGATGCGCTCGCGCGGCTCACGATCACGCGCTACGACGTGGTCGTGCTCGACCGCGACCTGCCCGGCGTCCACGGCGACGAAATTTGCCGAAGGATCGTCGCCGACGGCGCCGACAGCCGAATCCTGATGCTTACTGCCGCCGGTACCTTAAGAGACCGTGTCGAGGGCCTCGACCTCGGCGCCGACGACTACCTGGGTAAGCCGTTTGACTTCCCCGAGCTCGTGGCGCGTGTCCGAGCGCTCGCGCGGCGCTCAACGCCCGCGGCCCGGCCGACCCTCGAGTACGGCGACCTTACACTGGACAGCGGCAAGCGGACCGCATCTCGGGCGGGACGTCGTCTGGAGCTGAGCCCTAAGGAGTTCTCCGTGCTCGAGTGCTTGATGTCCTCCTCCGGAGAGGTGATCTCGAGCGAGGAGTTGCTCGCCCGGGTCTGGGACGAGGCCGCCGACCCATTCACGACGACCGTCAAGACCACGATGCGGCGACTGCGCACGAAGCTCGGCGAGCCGCCCGTGATCCACACGGTTCGCGAGGCCGGCTATCGCATCGGAGACAGCCAGTGACCACAGAACCATTCCCGATGAATATCCGCCAAAAGCTCCGCGCCCGCCTGTTCACAGAGCGACCGATCCTGCGCGCGCAGCTGGCAATCCTGTATTCCGGTTTCTTCCTCGGAGTGCTGGCGATTGCCCTGGGCGCCACGGGAGTCCTCATAGGCCAGGGCTCGCAGTCCGCATCGTCCAACAGCGCCCCGCCACCCACCACCCCGTCGCACGCTGCACTGCTCGTCGCGGGTATTGGCCTGGTTGCCGCGGCCGCGGCGGTGGCAGGCGCGTGGTGGTTGTCAGGTCGCTTCCTACGCCCATTACGGGCGATCACCACAACCGCACAGGAGATCTCCGCTACCAACCTGCATCGGCGCCTCGAACTGACGGGACCTGACGACGAGCTCACCCAACTCGGGAAAACGCTCGACGGGCTGTTCGGCCGCCTCGAGGCCTCATTTGAGGCGCAGCGTCGGTTTGTCGCAAACGCATCACACGAGCTGCGAACTCCGCTCGCCGGACAGCGAACCCTGCTACAGGTGGCACTCGCCGACCCCGATGCAAACACCCAGTCGCTGCGGGCAGCGTGCGAGCACGTCCTGGAACTGGGCAAGCAACAGGAACGGCTCATGGACGCGCTGCTGACGCTCGCGACCAGCGAGCGCGGGATCGAGCGATCGGAGCCACTCGACCTCGCCCCGATCGCCGAGATCGCCACGGCCGAGCGCCGAGAGCTCGCTGAGTCACAGAAGATCGCGGTGGAGACCTCCCTGGGGGCTGCCGCCACCTCCGGAGAAGCCACGCTCCTCAAGCTGCTGGTAGCGAACCTGATTGACAACGCACTGCGCCACAACGTGACTAACGGAAGCGTCAGCGTGCTGACGACAATGGCATCGGGCCAACCGACGCTGACTGTTGTCAACACCGGGCCTCTGGTGCCCGAAGCGAGTCTCGAGCACCTCTTCGAGCCATTCCGGACTACCAGCGCCGACCGCATCCGCCATTCGAACGGCCACGGCCTCGGCCTGGCGATCGTCCGCGCCATCGCCGACGCTCACGGCGCCACGATCGACGCGCACGCGAGACCTTCCGGCGGCCTCGAAGTCACCGTCAGATTCCGGCGCTCTGACCGTATTCGCGGCGGGACAGAGAGAGCCGGTGTTCGCCGCGGCTAACAGCGGCGTAACGCCGTTATGCAGCTGTTACGGCGTCATAGACAGAAAGAGGGCACAAGTCATGCCGCAAAAGGAGAGCAACCCTGCGCGAAGAAATCCTTCCGCACACGCGGCACCTAAACCCCGCACATACCAGCAGGTAGGGGCTATGCCGGTGCGCGGGTCCGCGCCCGGCTCGCCTAACGGCTCGCCGGCGCCATATGGATCCACGCTAGGCCAGCGCCGGGTAGCGATTAGCTTGAGGCCCGGTCGCGGTCATTGAAGGCAAACGGAAAGGAGGCGCACATGGGCAAGCTAGTGGTGACCGAGTTCGTGTCGGTCGATGGCGTGTTCGAGGACCCCGGTGGCGCGGAAGGCTACGAGCACGGCGGCTGGACGTTCGAGTACGACCGTGGGGAGGACGGAAACCGGTTCAAGATGGAGGAACTGATGGACGCTGAGGCTCATCTGCTTGGCCGCGTCACCTACGCGGGCTTCGCGCAGGCATGGCCGTCGCAGGAGGGCGAGTTCGCGGACAAGCTCAACAGCGACCCAAAATACGTCGTCTCCACAACCCTCAAGGACCCCGAGTGGCAAAACACGACTGTGATCTCGGACAACATAACGGAGGAGGTCGCCAGGCTGAAGCAGCGGATCGCCGGCAGCATTCTGGTTGCGGGCAGCGGGAAGTTGGTCGGCACACTGCTGGCGGAGGACCTCGTCGATGAGCTGCGGCTTATGTTGTTTCCGACGGTGCTGGGGCGCGGTAGGCGTCTGTTCCCTGACGGGATCAACCGCCTGAAGCTCAAGCTTGCGGAGACCAGGCGAGCCGGCTCAGATGGCGTCCAGGTGCAGGTCTATCAACGAGGCGAGGCGGGCCCTGGCCGGGGGGGCGCGGGTCACGATCGCGTGGCATGACTCTCGCCCCCACCTGATCGAGCGCTCGAAGATCGGCGGTGGCAAGTGGGAGGCTGTGGCGCCTGGGCGAACCGTTCCTCAACCCTTGACAGCGACGTTCGAAGACGACGGCAACACGATCACCGGCCGCTGGGAGAAGGCCGAGGACGGCCAGAACTTCACGACCGACTTCGAGCTGATCTATCGAAAAATCGAGTAGGCCCGCACCCTGCCGTGCCGAGCGCGAACCGCGAGCGAGATCTCGCCGCCTTGCGGCAGGCCCACCGAGGGCTCATAGTCCTCACGATGTGAGCGAGCAAGAGGAGAGTGTGATGTCCGTTGCACCGCCTCGGTATGTGGTCCATCGTTTGGACGCGATCGAGTATCAGCCGATGTTTATTCATGGTGAGCAGATCGGCGAAGCCCACGAGCTTCGAAACGAGGAATCCCATGGCAATGAACACGAGGCATGCCTCTGGCGCACTAAGGCCCCGGCGCGCTACGAGTACTTCTTCACCGGGGATGAATCGTTCTATGTCATCGAGGGCTCGGTGAGTATCGAACTCATGGAAACCGGCGAACTCATCGAACTCAAGGCGGGCGACATCGCCTCGTTTCCCAAGGGCACGCGGTCGATCTGGACGTTTAGCGAACCATTCAAGAAGTTCACGGTCATCTCCAACTCACCGACTCACCGATCACCGAGCGACGCGTAAGCAAGAGCGGACGCCATCGCGACCAGCCTTACGCGTCGGTAGCCACGCGTGGCATGGCCTCAGGCGTCCCACGCGAGCCGAGTCGAAGCGTTGCCGCCGCGGCCGCCACGATCAGGAGCGCCACGGTCACAACTAAGCCGACCCGCGCTGCGACGTCGAAAGAATGGTCGATCCGAGCGAGGAGCTGATGGTGGAGCTCCGGGCCAACGCCTGCCACTAGCGCCTTGGCCTGTTGGATCGAGGCGCCGGCGTGCTGCCTGGCTGTCGCTGAGAAGCCCGCCAGCTGAGCTTCGACGCGGTGTGCGTACACGGCGGCGAATACGCTGCCGATGATTGCCACTCCGAGCGCGCCGCCGATCTGCCGCGCGAGTTGGTTGATCGTCGCCGCCATCGCCCGCCTTGTCCTCAGCGAGGTCCGCCATGATCGCCCCGGTCGCAGGGATGAGGGTCATGGGAATCATGGCGCCAAAGACCGCCACTCCGATCAGTACAAACGGCCGGCCTGTGTTGCGGTGGATCAACAACAGCAGCGCCACCGCCGCGGACATTGCCGCGAGGCCCCCGGCGACTGTCACGCGCCTGCCGACCACACCCATGAGTCGCGGAACGAGCGGCGCGACCACCACGGTGACGACGCCGAGCGGAGCCAGTAGGAGACCTGAATAGAGCGTGGATTCGTGGCGCACGTAGTACAGGTACTGAGAGAGCAGGAACAACAGGCCGAAGAACGAGATGTAGACAGTGACGATCACAAGCGCACCTGTCGCCACAACCGGCCGCAGCAGTGCTGTCACGTCGAACAACGGAGCGCGCCGCACCAGCTCGTGGCGGACGAATGCCACGCCAGCAGCCAAGCCGCCGACAGCCGCCACCAGCACCGCAGGATTGCTCCATCCCAGGTGGACTCCCTCGATCAGCGCGAAGACGATCAGCGCCAGCGCGACGATCGAAAGGTCGACGCCGATGGCGTCGAGCGCCGGCGCTCCGGGCCGCCGGGATTCAGGCAACGAGAGCGCCCCCAGCGGTAGCGCGGCGATTACCACCGGGACATTGACCAGAAACACGGCTTGCCAACCAACGCTCTGGACGAGGACGCCGCCGAGTACGGGCCCGAGCGCGAAGCCGACGCCGGCCACAGAGGTCCACACAGCCAGCGCTCGGGGTCGCTCCTCGGCTGAGAACATGACGGCGATCAGGGACAGGGCGGGGGGCAGCACACACGCCGCCGCCGCCCCCATCAGCACCCGAGCCGCGATCAGCTCTGCCACGTTCTGCGAGGCCGCGGCCAGAAGCGAGGCCGCTCCGAACCCGGCGAGGCCTAGCAGAAACATCCGTCGGCGCCCGAACCGGTCGGCCAGACCACTGCCCACCAACAGCATCCCGGCGAGGCATACGAGAAAGCCGTCGATCACTTACTGAAGGGCTGGACGTGCGCATCGAGATCTCGCGAGATCGCGGGCAGTGCGATATTGACAACCGTCGAGTCGATGGCGCTGATGAACATCGCGACGCAAAGCACCACCAAGCCGAGTTTTCTGCGATCGCGGCTTGCCCCCGGCTCGTGCGCGAGATGCCCAGTGGGCATATGCAGGTACACGCTGAGACGATAACCCGCAGGTCACACAGACCCCAGACATCGAGCGGCTCCTTGTACCCCGCCGTCAGTGCCGCCGACGCGCGCTCCTAGCTAAGGCGTGGCGGCGAGATACGCTCGGGGTCCAGACGAGTCCGGTTGGCTCTTAGGGACTGCCGCCAAAGCGATCCATCAGTCCTTCTGGGCTCAAGCCGTAGCGCGCAAGGATTTGCTGGTCGCGTCGAAGATCGATCGGGTCAGGGAGTTGGCTCAGGAGCTCGTGGATGAACTGATCCGAGTACCCCGCTCGGCGTAGGACCAGCGCAACTTGCTCATGAGACCGAAGCGCCGGGGGGGAGCTCATAGGCCGAGCATACGCGCACCATGGCAAGCGCATGCGACCATGACCCGATCGCCGGCTGGGCGGCGTGTGCACGAGCCGAACATTGTCATGACCTAGGATCGCGGTCTTATGACACAGTCGCCGATCGCGCAGCTACTGGCAGCCATCGACAAACTCGATCTCGATTCCGTGGTGTCGCTCCTCGGGCCGGAAATCAAAGTCCTGAGTGCAGATGGACGTCGGAGCAAAGGCACCGAGGCGGTACAGGAGTTGCTGTCGGGCTTTCTCTCTGAGCTGCGGTCAACCACCCACCGGATTACCGATCAGTGGCACATCGATGACGTGTGGATCGCCGAGGTGGACGCTACCTATGAGCTCCAGGACTGGCTGCAACTCACCGATCTCCCGAGGATCTTCGTGGTGCGCATGAGCGCTGACGGCATTGCGGAGCTGCGGACCTACGGCGCGCACGAACGCCCGCTAACCGACCATCGCACCGGCGAGGAAGGAACGTGGATCGGATCTCGATGGGTCCCGCCGCTCTGAGCACAGCACGCACAGTTGCAGGAGCGAATCGCTAACGGGTCGCCCGACTGAAAGCGTCACGGGTGGTACGTCGGAACCCGCTTTCAGCCCGCCACAGCCGTCCTGGAGCGCCTGCGTTGCGCGCGGGGTCTGCGAGCTTTCCAGATTGCTGCCGCTCCGGAATCGCCGAGCGGCAGCGTCCGTCGCCGTCATCAAGAATGGGTCAACTGAGCCGAATCTTCGGTACATCAGCTTCTCGGCCTTCACCTGCGATTCCTGCGGAAGCCGCCACAGGGCTGGGTGGACGATCACGCGCGATGTGAGCTCGCTGCCGGCGAGCAGTCCGCCGGCATAACGCAGTCCGTTCATCCCCGGGTGCCGGCGGGAACCGACGCCTGCGAGCTGCACCACTCCTCGACCGTTGTCGAGGGCCCGCCGAGCAGCTCGTTCGCCTCCGTCGGGTCGCCGCGCTCGCCGAGACGGGCAAGCAGACGCATGATCTGCAGGTTCGGGGCGAGCCTGCCTCGCATGAACAGGCGGTCGATCATCGACATCACCGAGAGCGGGACGGTCACCAGCCGCTTGTCCGGAGCGACGATCCGCCTATAGATGCCGAGCGCCTGGTGGAGCGTGAGCACTTCGGGGCCGTGAACGAAGAAGCTGCGGTTAGCGGCCTCCGGGGTCGCGAAGGCGCGGACGACCTGAATGGCGAAGTCCTCCGCGCACACCGGATGAATTCGCCGGCGTTGGCGGCCGAGCACCACGATCACCCGCCCCTGTACGTGGCGCGGCAGCGTGTTCGTGAAGTACGTAGGCCGCCAGAACGTGTACGGCACGCCCGAATCCTCGATCGCCTGTTCGGCTGCGAGCTTGACGCGGTGCTCGGGGATCTTGCGCCCGTACTCCTCCCTGACCAGTCAGGGGACGTGATCACGCTGGAGGAACAAGATCGCTCCCGCTGGGACCTGGCTGAGATTTGACCAGGCAAACACGATCCTCGGCGCGGTCGTCCGCCGAGATGCGATCGGGGCCTATCAGTTGAAAGCTCTCATAGCGGCTTGCCACGCCAATGCGCGACACGCTGCCGCGACCGACTGGTCCCGGATCGCCGCCCTATACGAGCGGCTGCTCGAGGTCACAGCAAACCCACTCGTCAAGCTCAACCACGCCGTTGCAGTGGGGATGGCAACCGGTCCGGAGGATGGCCTAGCGCTCGTCGGCCGGTTGGCAGCGTCGGGGGAGCTGCGCGACTATCACCTCCTGCACGCGACCCGCGCAGACTTCCTGCGGAGGCTGGGCCTCAAACCCGAAGCCGCATACGCATACCGAGAAGCGCTTAACCTGGCGCGCACCGAGGCCGAGCGTCGCTATCTGACCAGACGCCTGCAAGGGGTGAGCACTCGTCCACCACCAGCCGAAGCAGAAGGCACACAGGACGCCACATAGGCCGGCACCCATTGGGAGGTCGCCCACCGAACGCGACCATCTTTCAGCAACTCGGTTATTCGTCGCCGCACAGGCTCGCCCAGCGCATCGAATACCTTGCGGGCGTGGCATGATCGCCGTTTTTCACCCCAGGATCCGAGGAACCGGGGCGGTGTTGCGCGAGCGGCGCTCCTGTTGGGTCAATTTGGAAGAAAGTGGGCGGGATGAGCTTGATGCGTGAGACGATGGCGACGCAGCCCGAGGTGCTACTGCGGATGCTCGACGATCGACGAGGACTCGAGTCCGCGGCGCAGCGGTTGGCAGGGCGGCGAGTGTTAGTCGTCGGCACTGGCACGAGCTGGCACGCCGCCAATCAGGGCGCTTGGTGTTTGCGGCAGGGCGGCGTTGACGCGTGGGCTGTCCCGGCCGCTGACGCCGCCGCGGGCCAGCCCCTTCCCCGGAAGGACGACGCGCTGCTCTTGCTCAGTCACCGAGGAACCAAGTTGTTTACCTCAGACGTGCTCGCGCGGGCCCGAGCAGCGGGTGTTGCCACGGTGGTGATATCCAAGCGTGGAAACCCGGATGCTGACCTAGAGACGGTGCCGGAGGAGGCCTCTTCGGCGTTTACCGCGAGCCACCTCGCTGCTGTGATGCGCGTCGCCCAGCTCGCTGAGCAGGTTGGAGCTTCCCTGGGAGCGCTTCACGACGTCCCCGAGGCCGTGGCGCAGGAGCTCGCGCAAGATCCAGTGGGCGTGAAACCGCCCAGGCGGCTTCTGGAATTCGCCGGCGTAGGAATCAACGCTTGGACAGCCGCGGAGGGCGCGCTGAAGATCAGAGAAACCGCACTGGTCGCATCCGAAGGGCTCGCATGCGAGTCCATTCTGCACGGGCCAGCGGTTGCTCTCGGTCCCGATGACTCGCTTGTATGCCTGGACGGCGGGGCCAACTCTGACCGCCTCAAGCAACTAGCCGACGTCGCCAAAGCACAAGGCGCGGAGGTACACGAGTTCGCGCGCCTCGAACTTGGCGAAACGCTTTCCATATTCCCCCTCACGGTGATCGTCCAGAAGATCGCGGCCGAAGCCGCCGAAACGCTCGGCACCAACCCCGACAGCTACGGGCGCGATTTACCCGGTCGAGACGCTGCCTGGAGCAGAGTCAAGCTGTAAGAGGGTTCTACAGATCCCACCGACGCTGCCGAAGCCGCCCTCGGCGATGGCGATGCCGTAGCCGCGTACTCGCGATGAGTTTGGAGTCGTGCGCTGGCCTTATCCACGGCTAGATCGCAGGAAAGGAGCTCATGGTGCAGATCCGCACCCGCATGTGCGTGAGCCTGGATGGCTACCCAGCTAAAGCTCGAGAACGAGACCGCACTCCCCGGCCGGGCGGTGGAAATCACTGTCGCCGTGGGCAGCTAAAGCACCGGTTGTCGCCTCCTCGCCTCAGTGAGAACCTGACGCGCCGGCGTCGGTTCCGTCCGGCTGGCCGGTTTGGCTCCTCGGTCGGCGGCGGGCTGACTCACTCTCTCGCCTGTCGACTTTGGTCTGACCGGCTTTTGCCGTGTCGCCCGCCGCCGCCGAGGATCGCCGGCGTGACTTGATAGGAGCGTGGCATCGCCCCGACTGAGGTGTGTCCGCCGGAGATCCACTCCGTCGGCCACAACAACCAACGAAGGGACGGTGTACATGATCGTGATCGGGGTGGACACGCACAAGCGCCAGCACACGCTGGTGGCCTTGGACGCGGCGACCGGCGCGACTCGCGGGCAGGTGACGATCGCGGCCTCGGATGATGGGTCGCTCGAGGCGTTGCGGTTCGCGGCCGAGCTCGACGACGAGCGTGTGTGGGCGGTCGAGGACTGCCGGCACGTGGCCGGGCGCCTGGAGCGCGCGCTGGTTGCCTCGGGCGACCGCGTCGTGCGGGTCGCGCCGGGCCTGACCGAGTCCTCGAGGCGCGCGGTGCGCGAGCCGGGGAAGTCCGACCCGATCGATGCGATCGCGATCGCTCGCGCCGCGCTCAGAGAGGGAATCGACACGCTGCCGGTCGCGTTCCTTAACGAGCAGGCGCACGAGATCCGCCTGCTGGGCGACTACCGCGACCAGCTCGTCAACGAGCGCGTCCGTTTGGTGAACCGACTGCGCTGGCATCTGGTGCAGATCGCCCCCGAGCTCGAGGCGCAGATCCGGCCCGCCGGACTGATCGGCCCGCAGATCCGCGCCAAGGTCACTCGCGGGCTCGCGCGCCTGCCGCGCAGCCCGCAGGTCCGGGTCGCGAAAGCGATCCACAAGCGGATCTGCGACATCTACCGCGAAGAGACCGAGCTGCTCTCAGAGATCAGGACGCTGATCGAGCGTCATTCCCCGCAGCTGCTCGCCGAGCGCGGCTGCGGCCCCGTGACCGCCGCGATCATCATCGGCCACACCGCCGGCGCCCAGCGGTTTCCGACCGACGCGTGCTTCGCGCGCCACACCGGCACCGCACCGATCCCGGCCAGCTCCGGCAACACCCAGCGCCACCGGCTGCACCGCGGTGGCGACCGCCAGCTCAACCGCGCGCTGCACATCATCGCGCTCTCGAGAGCCCGCACCGACCCCGCGACCCGCGCCTACCTGGACCGCCGCCACCGCGAAGGCAAGACCAAGAAGGAAGCGATCCGCTGCCTCAAACGCCACCTCGCCCGGCGCATCTGGCGACTGCTCTATGCGACCGAAACCCCAGCGACCGCGCCGCCAGCGCTACCAGACATACCCCCGCGGCCACCGTCCCGACGGCCCGTCAGCGACATCGGCGGTGTGGCCCCAGCGCTCATGCCATGCACCCGCTGAAACCCGCAAATAGCGACAACCGCTTGACATAGGAGAGG
>CAWEGZ010000002.1:0-110454 GCA_963808655.1 uncultured Solirubrobacterales bacterium | reverse complement strand
TAGCGTCGCGAGAGCGCCCTGCACCAACTGCGGCGCGCAGACACCGGCGGGCAAGAAATTCTGCATCAACTGTGGCTTGCCGGTACAGGCGTTCTGTCCGGCGTGCGGCGAGGCGGTGCTGTCCGGGGCGAAGTTCTGCGCCGAATGCGGGGCTGGACTGACCGGCGAGCGCGTGACGCAGGGACGCGCGTCGGCCGTCGGTGCCGTTTCGCCGGGGCAATCGGAGAGGAGGCTGGTGTCGGTGCTGTTTGCCGACCTCGTCGGCTTCACGACGCTCTCACGAGCATCGGGATCCCGAGGAGGTGCGCGAGCTTCTGAGCCACTACTTCGATCGCTGCCGCACGCTGATCGAGCGCTACGGCGGGACGGTGGAGAAGTTCATCGGCGATGCGGTGATGGCGGTGTGGGGGACGCCGGTGGCGCGCGAGGACGACGCCGAGCGGGCGGTGCGGGCGGCGCTCGCGCTCACCCAGGCGGTGGCGCTGCTGGGCGAGGAGGTCGGGATGCCCGAGCTGCGCGTGCGCGCAGGCGTGCTCACCGGCCATGCCGCCGTCGAGCTCGGCGCCGAGGGAGAGGGGATGGTGCTCGGCGACACCGTCAACACGGCCTCCCGGCTGCAGTCGATCGCCGCGCCGGGCACCGTGCTGGTCGACGACGTCACGCGCCGGGCCAGCGAGGCGGCGATCGCCTATGAGGATGCGGGCATGCACGAGGTCAAGGGCCGCGAGCAGCCGGTCCACGCGTGGACGGCGCTGCGCGTCGTCGCCGGCGCCGGCGGGGCCCGCCGCAGCGCCGGGCTGGAGGCGCCGCTGGTCGGCCGCGACCGCGAGCTTGCAGCTGATCATCGAGGCGTTCGAGGCCACCGCCGAGTGAGGGTCGTGCCCGCCTGGTGTCGGTGTCGGTGAGGCCGGGTCCGGCAAGTCGCGGCTCGTGTGGGAGTTCTTCAAGTACATCGACGGGATCGAGAAGGTGGTGCGCTGGCACCAGGGCCGCTGCCTCTCCTACGGCGAGGGGGTCGCGTACTGGGCGCTGGCGGAGATGGTGCGGGCCCGGGCGGGGATCCTCGAGGAGGAGGACCCCGCCACCGCGCGCGAGAAGCTGAGCGCGACGGTCGAGGAGCACGTGCCCGACGAGCGCGAGCGGCGGCTGGTCGAACCGCGCCTGGCCCACCTGCTCGGCCTCGAGCAGCGCACCGCGCCTGACCGCGCCGACCTGTTCTCGGGCTGGCGGCTGTTCTTCGAGCGGATCGCCGCCCATGAGCCCGTGGTGCTGGTCTTCGAGGACCTGCAGTGGGCGGACAGCGGCCTGCTCGACTTCATCGACTACCTGCTGGAGTGGTCGGCCGAGTTCCCGCTGTTCATGCTCGCGCTTGGGCGGCCGAGCTGCTGCGCGCCCGCCCGGTCTGGACGCCCACGATCACGCTCGAACCCCTCGACGACGACGCGATGGCCGAGCTGCTCGCTGGTCTGGTCCCGGGCTTGCCCGAGGAGCTCGCCGCCCAGATCCGCCGCCGCTCCGAGGGCGTCCCGCTGTATGCGGTCGAGACCGTGCGCATGCTGCTTGACCGGGGCTGCTGGCGCCAGGAGGGCGCGCGCTACGTCGTCACCGGCGACGTCACCGATCTCGACGTTCCCGAGACCCTGCAGGCGCTGGTCGCCTCCCGGCTGGACAACCTGCCGCCGCCGAGCGCTCGCTGCTCCAGGACGCCGCGGTGATCGGGCAATCGTTCACGCCGGCCGCGCTGGCCGCGGTCGTCGGGCGGCCCGTGGCCGAGGTCGAGCAGGTGCTCGAGTCGCTCGTCGCCAAGCAGGTGCTCGGCGTTCGTCGACGAGCCGCTGTCGGCTGAGCGGGGGCAGTACGTCTTCCTGCAGGCGCCTGCTGCGCACGTCGCGCTCGACCACGCTCTCGCGGCGCGATCGCAAGGCGCGCCATCTCGCCGTCGCCGCGCCATCTGCGAGAGACCTGGGGGGAGGAGGCCGGCGACATCGCCGAGGTGCTCGCCAGCCACTATCTCGACGCGATCGAGGCCGATCCCGACGCCGCCGGACGCTGACGCGATCCGCGCGTCGGCGTGCCAGACGCTGGCCGACGCCGGCCGCCGGGCGCTGTCGCTCGCGCTCGGGCCCGAGGCCCGGCGGCACTTCGAGCGCGCGGCGGAGCTCGCCGCCGACGCCGGCAAGGCGCGGCCGGCTGCTGCGCGAGGCCGGGACGGCCGCCCATCTGGGTGGCGAGCTGACGATGCGCTGCGCTGTTGAACGGCGCTGCCGACCTGCTCCAGAGGCCGGCCTGCGCCGCGAGGCGGCTCAGGTCGACGGCCTGGCCGCGCTGGCACTGCAGGAGATGGGCCGCATGGAGGAGGCCTGGGAGCGAATCGTGCGCGCGTACGACGCCGTGGATGACGGCAGCGACGACGAGGCGCGTCGCGGAGCTCGGCGCGAGGAAAGCCGCACTCGCGTTCATGCGCGGTGACAACGATGCAGGCGCTCGAGCAGGCCGACGCTGCGCTGACGGATCGCCGACGGCCTGCGGCTCGAGCAGCGATGCTCGTGGTTGCCCTGATCACCAAGGCCAACGCGCTGGCCGAGGTGGGCCGTCCGACGGAATCGACCGCGCTGCTCACGCACGCCATGAAGCTCGCGGTCGAGCACGACCTCGGCGCAGTGGCGGGGCGCGCCTATTACAACCTGGCCGACAACGTGATGGCCGCAGGGCGCTTCGCCGAAGCCGAAGAAATGCTGACGCATGCGCTCGAGCTTGCCCGTCGGCGGGGCGACAGGCCGGTCGAGCGCCGTCCTTGCTCGCGCAAAGCGCTGATCGCGCTGGCGCGCTCGGCCGCTGGGACGAGGTGCTCGAGCGACGCAGACGAGCTGCTCGAGCAGGCCGATGACATCTGGGCCGCTCAGACTGGCCGTGGTCGCGCCGGTGGTGCTCGCGGCGCGGGGCGATGTCGAGCGGCCTCGAGGCGCTGCGATGCAGCGAATTGGCGATGCCAGCTGGAATGGCCTTCGGTAGGCCGTCGCGCACAAGGTCGCGCGGGCGGTGATCGCGCGCGAGACCAGCGCGGGCGCCGGCGCGCTCGAGGACGCCTGCGCGCGGCCGTGCGCGAGAGGCTGCTGAGCGGTACCTCGGAGACGCCATCGCTGTTCGCCGAGACCATCGATTGCGCATTCGCTGCCGGCGAGTATCGCCACGTCGAGCAGCTCCTCAGCCGCGGTCGATGAGCTCAAGCCCGCGCAGCTGCTGCCGCTGCTCAGCGCCGAGGCCACACGCGCACGCGCTCGCCTTGCCGCGCAGCAAGGGCGATGTCGATGCCGGCGGATCAGCATTTTCGTCGGGCGATCACGCTGTTCCGCGAGCTGGCGACGCCGTTCTACCTCGCTCGGGCACAGCTCGAGTATGCCGAGCTGCTTGTCGCCGGACGGACGGGACGAGGTCGCAAGCTGCGCGACGAGGCCGCGGCCGTGTTCGAGAAGCTTGGGGCCGAGCCGTGGCTAGACCGAGCGCGCGCCCTCGAGACCAGCGGTGGCGGCATGAGCTCGTGCGCCGCCTGCGGCGCGGAGGTCGGGCCGCGCGGATCGCTTCTGCGCCCAGTGCGGGGCGCCGCAGCTGAGAAGCTGCCCCGGCTGCGGGGCCGAGAACCCGCCCGGGAAACCGCTTCTGCCCGGCGTGCGGGACCGCGCTTGGCGGCGGCGCTGTTGCCGCGCCGGCGGCCTCCGCCGAGCCCGTCTCCGAGCGGCGGCTGGTGTCGGTGCTGTTCGCCGATCTCGTGGGCTTCACGGCGTTGAGCGAGCATCGTGACCCGGAGGAGGTCAGGGAGCTGCTCTCGCACTACTTCGACCGCTGCCGGACGCTGATCGGCCGCTACGGCGGGACCGTGGAGAAGTTCATCGGCGATGCGGTGATGGCCGTTTGGGGGACGCCGGTGGCGCGCGAGGACGACGCCGAGCGGGCCGTGCGGGCCGCGCTCGCGCTGACGCAGATGGTGGGGGCGCTGGGCGAGCGAGGTGGGCATGCCCGAGCTTCGGCTGCGGGTCGGCGTGCTGACCGGCAATGCGGCGGTCGAGGTCGGGGCCGAGGGCGAGGGCATGGTGCTTGGCGACACCGTCAATACGGCCTCGCGCCTCCAGTCGATCGCCGAGCCGGGGACGGTCCTTGTCGACGACGCCACCCGGCGGGCCTCCGAGGCCGCGATCGCCTATGAGGACGCGGGCACGCACCAAGTCAAAGGCCGCGAGCAGCCGGTCCACGCCTGGACAGCGCTCCGGGTGGTGGCCGGCGTCAGCGGCGCACGTCGGGGCGCCGGGCTCGAGGCGCCCTTCATCGGCCGCGAACCGCGAGCTCCAGCAGATCATCGAGGCGGGCGAGGAGAGCGCCCAGGAAGGCCGCGCGCGCCACGTATGCATCGTCGGCGACCCGGGCTCGGGCAAGGCGCGGCTCCTGTGGGAGTACTTCAAGTACCTGGACGGCATCCAGCAGGTCCGCTTCTGGCACCAGGGCCGCTGCCTGTCCTATGGCGAGGGAGTGGCGTATTGGGCGCTGGCGGAGATGGTGCGCGGGCGGGCCCGGATCCAGGAGGAAGAGGAACCAAGCTGCAGCGCGAGCGAAGCTCCGCACGATCGTGGAGGAGTTCATTCCCGACGAACGCGAGCGGCGGCTGGTGGAGCCTCGCCTCGCGCACCTGCTGCGCCTCGAGGAGCGTCCGGACTCTGACCGTGTGGATCTGTTCTCGGGCTGGCGGCTGTTCTTCGAACGGCTCTCACAGGAGGCCCCGGTCGTGCTCGCCTTCCAGGACCTGGAATGGGCCGACAGCGGCCTGCTCGAGTTCATCGACTACCTGCTCGAGTGGTCGGCCGAATTTCCCGATCTTCGTAATGACGCTTCGGGCGCCCGGAGTTGCTGGAGCGCCGTCCCGCGTGGCAGCCGTTATTGCTGGAGCCGCTGATGCCGCGGGCGATCGCCGACATGCTCGAGGCGGTCGCGCCGGGTCTGCCCGACGAGCTCGTGGCGCAGATCGTCGAGCGCTCGGAAGGTATCCCGCTGTACGCGGTGGAGACGATCCGCATGCTGCAGGACCGCGGCCTGCTCGTCCAGGAGGGAGCTCGCTACCACGTTGCCGGCGAGATCTCGAACCTCGAGGTTCCCGAGACCCTGCATGCGCTGGTCGCCTCACGGCTCGATGGGCTCTCGTCGGCTGAACGCTCGCTGCTGCAGGACGCCTCGGTGCTGGGCCAGTCCTTCACGGCGGCGGATGCTGCCGCATTGAGCGGCTCCTCCGAGGCGGACGTCAGGCAAGTCCTCGATGGGCTCGTCGTCAAGCAGGTCCTGGGCCGGGACGACGACCCGCGCTCGCCCGAGCGCGGCCAATACGTGTTCCTCCAAGCGCTGCTGCGAACTGTTGCCTATGGCACACTGTCGCGCCGGGCCCGCAAGGCCAAGCACCTTGCCGCTGCACGGCACCTCGAGAGCACGTGGCCAGGGGAGGCAAGGGACATCGTCGAGGTGCTGGCGTCTCATTATCTGGAGGCGATTCGTGTCGACCCGGACGCCGAGGACGTCGGGGAGCTGCGCGCTTCGGCGCGCGAACAGCTCGATCACGCGGGTCAGGCAGCCGGCGTCGCTGGCGCTGGGCCCGGAAGCCGATCGCTATTTCGAGCAGGCAGCTGAGCTGGCGGACGATGACCTCGAGCGGGCCGACCTGTTTGAGCACGCCGGGCGCGCGCTGTGGCACAGCGGCGATGCCCAGGCCGCCGAGGAGCGGTTGTCCAGCGCCGTCGAGCTCTATAAAAAGGGCGGCAGGGCGACGGGCGGCCGGGCCGCGGTCGCGTTGGCGACCCTGCTGCGCTATCTGGGGCGGTTGGAGGAAGGGCGGTCGTTGCTCGAAAGCTTCCGAGCCCATGAAGACGCGGACGAGGTGTTGCAGGCCGAGGCGCTGACGGAACTAGCGGCGGCGCTCGTCTTCATGGGAGAACTGCAGGAAGCGGAGCCGCTGCTCGAGGAGGGTCTGCGCGTCCTCGAGCTCGAGCAGGCATGGCCCGCACTGGCCAACGCGCTCGTCCACCGTGGCGTCTACCTACTTTTCAACGGGCGCCGGCAGGAAGGCGAGGGCGTGCTGCGTCAGGCGCTCGCGCTGGCGGAACGGCGGGACCTGCCGGCGGTCGCGCTCCGCGCCCGCGGGAACCTGTCCCAGGTCTCGATCGAGCTGGACCGATTCTCCGAGGCTCTGGCGCAGATCAAGGAGGGGCTCGCGATCGCGCGTCAGCGAGGCGACAGGCTGTGGGAGCGGCAGATGCTCGGCCAGCTCGTCCCCGCTTTGTACCCGCTGGGGCGCTGGGACGAGGCCCTGGAGGTGGGACTGCCGCTCCTCCGCGAGCAGGCGGACGTCGATGCGAATGAGGCCGCGGCATTCGTGGCGCACATCGCGGCGGCGCGGGGTGATGAGGAGACCCTGAAACGCTGCATATCGGTGGCGGAGCAGCTAAGGGCGTCCACCTACGTGGATCTGCGCGTGGGTGCGGCGGTGGTACTTGCGCGCGATGCGATCGAGCGCGGTGCGGCCGACGAGGCGATGGCGCATGCCAGGGGCGTCCTGCTCGAAGTCTCCCCTGGCGCATCGACGATCGAATCGGTCAGCTGGGAGGTGATCGAGGCGATCTTCGCGCTGGCCGCCGAGGCGGCGCTCGTGCTGGGCGAGGAGAGCAGCATCACGGAGCTGGAGCACTTCGCTGAGCGGCTGCCCTCTGCGCGTGCGACCCCGCTCATGCGCGCCGGCCGCGCCCGTCTTCAGGCCGAGCTCGCGCATCGGGGGGGCAACGACGCCGGCGCGCTGGGTTTTGAAGACGAGGCACTGTCGCTGTTGCGTTCCGTGGGCGCGCGCCCCTTGCTTGCGCAGGCGCTGCTCGAACGCGCGCGGCGCCACGACGACGGCGAGGCGTTCTCCGAGGCCCGCGCGATCTACACCGAACTCGGCGCGAGCCGCTGGCTCGAGCGCATCGGCGATGCCCGCGAGGTGCCCGCGTGAGCGCGGCTGAACAGATCAGATGTACCACGTGCGGCGAGCTCACGCCGGCTGTGGGGCGCTTTTGCGTCCACTGCGCCGCACCGCTTGAACGGATCTGCCCCAACTGCGGAGCCCCCGTCGTGGCGGGCGCACGCTTCTGCATGCAGTGCGCGGCACCGCTTACGGCCAGCGCCGCGCCCGCGGCGTCGAGCCAGTCGGTGTCTGAGCGTCGTTTGGTGTCGGTCTTGTTTGCGGATTTGGTGGGCTTTACGACGCTCTCGGAGCATCGTGACCCGGAGGAGGTGCGGGAGTTGCTCTCGAGCTACTTCGATCGTTCTCGCACGGTCATTGAGCGCTATGGCGGGACGGTGGAGAAGTTCATCGGGGATGCGGTGATGGCGGTGTGGGGGACGCCTGTTGCGAGGGAGGATGACGCTGAGCGGGCAGTGCGGGCAGCATTGGCGCTGACCCAGACCGTGGGCGCGCTGGGAGACGAGGTGGGGATGCCCGGACTCAGGCTGCGGGCGGGGGTGTTGACGGGGAATGCGGCGGTTGAGGTTGGTGCTGAGGGGGAGGGGATGGTGTTGGGGGATACCGTCAACACCGCTAGCCGGCTGCAGTCGATCGCGGAACCGGGGACGGTGTTGGTCGATGAGACGACGCGGCGCGCGTCGGAGGCGGCGATCGCTTATGAGGATGCGGGCAGCCACGAGGTCAAGGGCCGCGAGCAGCCTGTGCGCGCGTGGACCGCGTTGCGGGTCGTGGCGGGCGCCGGTGGCGCTCGGCGCAGCGCCGGGCTCGAGGCGCCTTTCGTGGGGCGCGATCGCGAGCTCCGGGCGATCATCGAGGCCGGAGAGCAAAGCGCACGCGAAGGCCGTGCTCGCCGCGTCGCGATCGTGGGCGAGGCGGGATCCGGCAAGTCCCGGCTCCTATGGGAGTTTTTCAAGTACCTGGACGGGATTCAGGAGCTCCGGCTGTGGCATCAGGGTCGCTGCCTCTCCTACGGAGAGGGAGTGGCGTACTGGGCCCTGGCCGAGATGGTCCGCTTCAGGGCACGAATCCAGGAGGAGGAGAGCCCGGGGGCGGCGCGAGAGAAGCTGCGGGCGATTGTCGAGGAGTATGTGCCCGACGAACGCGAGCGACGGCTGGTCGAGCCGCGCCTGGCCCACCTCCTGCGTCTCGAAGAGCGCCCCGACGCGGACAGGGCCGATCTATTCTCCGGATGGCGGCTGTTCTTCGAGCGAATTTCGCAGGAGGGCCCGGTGATTCTCGCCTTCGAAGACCTGCAGTGGGCCGACAGCGGCTTGCTCGACTTCATCGACTACGTGCTCGAGTGGTCCGCGGACTACCCGATTTTCGTGCTTGCACTGGGCCGCTTGGAGCTCCGCGAGCGCAGGGCCGGCTGGGAGCCGCTCACGCTCTCACCGCTTGCGCCGCAGGAGATCAAGGCCCTTCTGGATGGTTTGGCGCCGGGTCTCCCCGACGAGGTGGTCGCACGCATCTCGGAGCGCTCGGAGGGGATCCCACTGTACGCGGTCGAAACGATCCGCATGCTCCAGGACCGCGGCGTGCTGGTGCAGGAGGGCGCTCGCTATCACGTCGCGGGGGATCTCTCGGACCTGGAGGTGCCAGAGACCCTCCATGCGCTCGTCGCGTCGCGCCTAGACGGGCTGTCGGCCGCCGAGCGCTCGCTATTGCAAGACGCCTCGGTGCTAGGCCATTCGTTCTCCGCGACGTCGGTGGCGGCGGTTGGAGGTCTCCCCGAGTCACAGGTGGAGCAACTACTCGACGCCCTAGTGCGCAAGCAGATAGTGGCCCGGGATGATGATCCCCGCTCGCCTGAGCGGGGACAGTATGTCTTCATCCAGGCGCTGCTGCGCACGGTCGCCTACGGAACGCTCGCACGCCAGGCGCGCAAGGCTAAGCACCTCGCCGCCGCGCGGTACCTGGAGCAGACCTGGCCTGGCGAGGCGAGGGACATCGCGGAGGTGCTGGCCTCGCACTACCTAGAAGCGATTCGGGCCGATCCCGATTCCGAGGACGTCGGCGAGCTCCGCGCCTCGGCTCGGGAGCGGCTCACGTCAGCCGGTCAGGCCGCCGCTTCGCTCGCTCTGGGACCCGAGGCGGAGAGGTATTTCGAGCAGGCTGCCGAGCTCGCCGAGGAAGACCTGGAACGGGCCACGTTGTTCGAGCAGGCGGGCCGCGCGTTGCGGCAGAGCGGTGACCCGGCCGGCGCCGAGCGGCGTTTACGTCGCGCGATCGAGCTATACCAAGCAAGCGGCGTACGGACCGGAGGACGCGCAGCGGTGGCGCTTGCCACGCTCATGCGCCATCTCGGACGCCTGGAGGAAGCCAAGGCTGTCCTGGACCCCTTCCGTTGCTCGAAGGACGACGGTAATCAGCTCTTGCATGCCGAAGCACTCGCGGAGCTTGGCGCAATTGCGGTCTTCGGGGGCGAACTGGACCAGGCGGGGCCGCTGCTTGAAGATGCGCTCAGCACCCTCGAGCAGGAGCAGTCGTGGTCGGCGCTCACGGACGCATTGATCACGCGCGCCGTGTATCTGATCTACCGTCATCGCCAGGAGGAGGGCATCGGCGTCCTACGCCAGGCGCTCACGCTTGCGCAGCAGTACGACATAACCGGCAATGTGCTGCGCGCAAGGGTGAACCTAGCCCAGGTCTCGATCGAACGCGATCAGTTCGCAGAGGCTGACGATGAGGTGGCCGAAGCACTCGTGATCGCACGCGAGCGGGGGGACCGGCAATGGGAGCTGCGCCTGATCGGGCAGCAGGTCTGGTCGCTCGCGGTGCTTGGTCGCTGGGACCAGGCGTCGGCGGCCGCCTCCATGCTGATAGCCGGCTCGCCGTATGTGGACGCGGTCTTCGCCGCTGCGTCGATCATCTCGATCGCGGCCGCCCGTGGCGACGAGGCGGCATTGGAGAGATGCCACAAGCTGGCGCTCGAGGCACGCGAGTCGGCATATGTCGATCAACGGGTGTGTGCGGGGCTCGTTTTCGCCCGTGAAGCCATCGAGCGGGGCGCCCCGGGCGAGGCCCTGGAATTCGCTCGCCTGGCACTCGCCGGTGAAGCGATCAGCGGCGACGCCACGAAGGACGGTTATGAGCTGGGCGTCGAGGCGGCAATCGCGCTCGGAGACGAAGCGGCCCTTTCGGAGCTTGCGGGCGTAGTCGACGCGCTGCCGCCTGCGCGGGTCTGGCCTCTGCTCCGTGCTGGGCGGGCCCGGCTGCTCGCCGAGCTTGCGCACCGCCGCGCAGATCACGAAGCTGTCGAGCGCTTCGAGGACGAGGCGATCGGGTTGCTGCGATCGCTCGGGGCGCGGCCTCTGCTCGCGCGGGCGCTGCGCGAACGCGCGCGCCGCCGGGACGATGCCGAGGCGCTCGCCGAGGCCCGGGCCATCTACGAAGAGCTGGGCGCCGTGCGTTGGCTTGCGCGGCTTGAGTCCCAGGTCGAAGTGACGGCGTGACCTCTGGGCCTTGACGTTGGTCGCCACATGACACCAGCGCGAGACCAACCGGGGGAGCCGCGAGCACTGGGCTGGCCGGCGGTGCTGCTCGCCCTGCTGGCTTCCCATCTCACTGGGGACTTCCTGCTCCAGACCGAGTGGCAGGCGGTCAACAAGGGGGGCGGACTGAGCGATTCGCGCTCGCGCGGGGCCCTGCTCGCGCACGTCGGCGTGTACACCGCCGCTTTCTCACCGGCGCTAACGTGGATTGCGAGGCGGACGGGCGTCTGGCGGGCGGCCATGGCCGGCACCGCCATCGCGGTTCCCCACCTGCTCGTCGACGACGGCCGCCTGGTGCAAGGCTGGTTGCGGGAGGTAAAGCGGGCGGTCGATCCTGCCCCCGCGCTGACGGTGGCCGTCGACCAGAGCTTGCACTTCCTGTGCCTGCTGGGGGCCGCGCTCCTGACCGTGGCGTGACCGTGACGGTCTCTCTGAACGCCAGCGATAGCGACCTGGTCCGCGCCTGTCGTGAAGGCGACGAACGGGCCTGGGCGGTGCTCGTGGAGCGCTTCTCGCGTTATGTCTACGCGATCGCCACCCAGGCCTATAGGCTCGCTGAGCACGACGCCGAGGACGTCTTCCAGGAAGTGTTTGCGCGTACCTTCGAGCACCTCGAGCGGCTGCGCGACGAGGACGCGATCCGTCCCTGGATTGGCCAGCTGACGCGCAGGCTGTCGATCGACCGTTTGCGGTCGGCGAGCCGCGAACGACCGGGCGACGAAGCGGTGGGGGCAGGAGCGGCCGGCGCCGATGCGATGCTCGAGCGCATCGACCTGGCGCTCGAAGTGCGTGCGGCGATGGCCACGCTGCCCGAGCACTGCCAGGAGATCCTCGACCGTTTCTTTGCCCGCGAAGAGAGCTATCAGGAGATCGCCGCGGCGCTCGAGATCCCCATGGGCACAATCGCCAGCCGCATCAGCCGCTGTCTCGCAAAGCTCCGCGAGCAGCTCGGCGAGCGATGAGCACCGCGGACACGGATCTTCCGGCGTGGAGCCTGCGACGTGACGACCCTCGCGCCCGAGTGCTCCCGCGCTCCTGGCCGCACCGGATCGACCGCGAATGGGCCTGGCGCGGCTCGGACGGCACCGGCGTACGCGTGGCGATCGTGGATAGCGGCATCGACGGTGGGCACGAGCTCGTCGGCGGTGTGCAGCGCAGCGTGGCGATCGAGAGGATGGCGAGCGGCGACTTGAGCGTCAACGACGACGACGTGGGCGACCTGGCGGGCCATGGCACCGCGTGCGCCGGCATCGTGCGCTCGTTCGCTCCGAGGTGCGAGCTGTGGAGCGTGAGGGTGCTTGGCGCGGGGTCCCGGGGCGGGGCCGCGGCGCTGCTTGAAGGCCTGCGCTGGGCGGTCGAGCAGGGGTGCGAGGTCGTCAACCTCAGCCTGTCGACACCGAAGCGGGAGACCGCGGCCCTGTTGCATGAGATCGCGGACGAGGCGTACTTCGGCCGCAGCGTGTTCGTTGCCTCGGCCCACAATCTCGACGTGCGCAGCTACCCCTGGCGCTTCTCGTCGGTCGTCTCCGTGGCGAGCCATGACGGGGACGACCCGTTCGAGTTTCTCTACAACCCGGAGCCGCCGGTGGAGTTCTTCGCCCGGGGAATGGACATCGAGGTCGCGTGGCTCGAAGGCACGAGCATCATCGCGGCCGGCAATTCATTCGCCACCGCCCACATGACTGGGATATGCGCCCTGATTCTGGCCAAGCATCCCCAGCTGACGCCCTTCCAGCTCAAGACCGTGCTGCGGGAGACGGCGAGCAACATGCGGGAGAGCCGCTGATGCCCGCCGAGGACCTGAGGGCCGCCGTAGCGGCCGGGGCGCTGGCGGCACGCGAGGCTCACCGGCCGCTCCTGCAGGCGATAGTGGAGGTTGCGCGGGCGATCTTCGGCGCCCGCGCCGCTTCGATCATGCTGCTCGACGAGAGCGCCGGCGAGCTGGTCTTCGAAGCCGTCACCGGCGAGGGTGAGGACACGCTCGTGGGCCGCCGTATCCCGGCCGACGCCGGCATCGCGGGATGGGTCGCGCAGTCGGGGCAACCGCTGGTGGTGGAGGACGTGGCCACCGATCCGCGCTTTGCCGTCGACGAGGCGCGACGCACGGGTTACGTGCCTAAGGGACTGATGGCCGCGCCGCTCCTGCGCGAGGAGGGCGTGCTGGGAGTCCTGAACGTGCTCGACCGACCCGAGCGGCGCCGTTTCAGCGTCGCGGAGATGGACCTGCTTGGCCTGTTCGCGGGCCAGGCCGCGGTCGCGCTTAACCTGCTGCTCCAGGCGCGGCGGATCGACAGGCTGCTCGCCGGGTCGGGCGACGAGCTCGACGCCGTCGTGCGTCTGGCGATGAGTCTCGAGCGCCTTGACGGCGAGCGCCGCGGGCTGGGCGTGCGACTGCTCGACGACGTGGCGCAGATCCTCGCGCGCACCGGCTAGACGCAAACGGGGCGGCATCAGCCGCCCCGTAAGGGCCCCCAGCCGGAAAAAGTGGCTTACGCCACAGGCGCCTAGAACTTCTTGCCGAACTCCTCGGGCGACCCCCGGTGCATCCGGTGCGCCTCGACCTCGTCCTCTGCTTGCTCGCCCTGGTCGCTGCGGGCCATGCGCCCGGGCTCCTCGGGACCGAAGTGCTTGTGTGCCTCGACCTCCTCGGAGTCCTCGACCTGGTCTTTGCCCTCTTCCTGCATGGTGTCCCTCCCTATGGAGCTTTGACGGATGTCCACAAGACGGAGAATTGCGGAATATCTTCCCTGCCATGACGGAAGCGCTCGAATGCGACCTGCTTTCTCAGACCGCGGCGCTGTCGGAGCGGCTTGCGGACACGAGCCTGACGCCCCCCGGCGGAGCGATTGCGGCGCTCGTGGCGGCCTGGGCGGCCGCGCTCGCCGCCGCCGCGGCAGACCGCTCCCGGCCGGACTGGGATGAAGCCCCGGGCGCGTGCGCCCAGGCGGAGGCGCTCCGTGTGCGGGCGCTGCGGCTGGTGAAGCGCGGAACGCAGGCCCACGCGCAGGCGATGGAGACGCTGGCAACGCACCGGGGCGGGGAGGACGCGACCGAGATGGCCGAGGACCTGTGGGACCGGCGCCTGGGCGAGTCCGTCAAGCAGGCCGCGGATCCCCCGTTCGAGCTTGCCGCCTGCGCGCTCAGCATTGCGCAGCTCTCATCGGCGATCACGACCCACGCCGCCGCCGAAGTGCGCGCGGACGCGGTGGTGGCGACGCGGCTCGCGGCGGCCGCGGCCAGAGCGGGGTCCCATCTGGTTGACATAAACCTGGTCGTGGGAGGTGACCGCGAACCGGCGAGGCAGGCGCGGGCACTTCGCCGAGGAGGCGGAGCTCGCCGCGGCTCGTCCCAGCGCTGGCAATTAACCGAGCGGCTTGTGGATCGGCAGGGAAGATTCCGCCGCGGTGATCCGTCAAGAGATCACCATGACGTATCTCACAGAAGAGGAGCTCGCCGAGCTGATCGCGATCGTCCCGCCAGCCCCGATGGCGTGGGTGCAGGCGGCCGTTGAGCTGCCGCAGGCCCGAGGCGCGATTGACGGGCTGGTGGCTCAGGCACTCGCCGATCGCGCGCGGCGTGAGGCCGTGCTCGCCGACCTCGAGGCGGCCTTCCGGGGCGCGGGCATCGAGCCTCGGCCCCGGCTCCTCGCCGATCTGCGAGCGCGTCTGGGCGCCTCCGCGGGGTGAGCGCGCTGCTGGCACAGGGCGCTCGCGCCAACCTGCTGGAGCGCTGGCTTTCGCCCTACCGGGCCGCCCTGGCCACGCGCGACCTGCGCCTCCTGCTGGGTGGGCTGCTCGTGTCCGCCACCGGCAGCTGGGCATACAACGTCGCCCTGCTGGCGTTTGTTTTCAACCGAACCGGGTCACTGGCCTGGGTGGCCGCGGCCGGGCTAGCGCGCTTCGTGCCCGCGCTCGTGCTGAGCCCCTACGGGGGAGTCATCGCCGAACGTACCGAGCGCGTCCGCCTCATGGTCGGCGCGGACCTGCTGTGCGCGATCTGGCAGGGCGCGCTCGCCGTGGTTGCGGCCTCCGGCGCGCCGGTTGCGCTCGCGCTCGTGCTTGCGGGCCTGACGGCGGCGTCGAACGTCGTCTACGACCCGGCCGTCGCCGCCACGATCCCCTCGGTCGTGGGCGAGGACGAGCTCGTCGCGGCCAATGCGCTCAACGGGACGATCGACAACCTGGTCGTGATCGCCGGGCCAGCGGTGGGAGCCGTGCTGCTGCTGTTCTCCTCCCCGGCGTGGGTGTTCGCGATCAACGGTGCGAGCTTCGTCGCGGCCGCCGTGATCGTCTCGCGGCTCCGCGCCCGCAGCCGACCGGTGGACGTAACCGAGGGGGGCGCGGCGGGGCCACTGCGGCAGATGGCGGTCGGCGCGCGCACGATTGTCTCGCTGCCGGCGGCGCGCACGCTGGTCGCCTTCAGCGTGCTGGTCAGCTTCGTGTATGGGACTGACACGGTGCTGTTCGTCGGTGTCTCGGCCCACCGGTTGGGGACCGGCGCGGAGGGGTTCGGCTATCTGATGGCCGGTCTGGGGCTGGGTGGGATTGCGATCGCCGCGGCCATCGACCGGCTTGCGCGCTCACGCCGGCTGGCGCCGATCATCATCGCCGGGACCGCTGGCTACTGCCTGCCGACCGCGCTTCTGACGGTGATCCATAGCCCGGAGCTCGCCTTCGCGGTCGAGATCCTGCGCGGCGCCTCCACGCTCGTCGTGGACGTGCTCGCGATCACCGCGCTGCAGCGCGCCGTGCCCGCCGCTCAACTTGCGCGCGTGTTCGGCATCTTCTCCTCCTGCTTCATCGGCGCGATCGCGCTGGGCACGTTGATCACGCCGGCGGTAGTGGGCGCGGTCGGCCTCAACGGCGCCCTTTTGACGATGGCGCTGGGGCCGACGGCGCTCGGGCTACTGGGCTGGCCGGCGCTCGTTGCAATCGACCGAGGCGGAGCCGTGCGCGCTGAGGAAATCTCCGCGCGCGTGGCCCTGCTCGAGCGGCTGGAGATCTTCGCCGCGGCCTCCAGGCCACTGCTCGAGCGGCTCGCGGGTCTGGCGCAGGCGGTCGAGTTCGCCGTCGGGGCGGAGATCGTACGCGAAGGCGATCCCGCGGACGCGCTCTATGTGCTCGCCGACGGCGAGGTCGATGTCACCGCCCGCGGCGAGTCCGGCGGCCCAGAGCGCTTCGTGCGCAAGATGAAGGCGCCGAGCTACTTCGGCGAGATCGGTGTGCTGCAGGGGGGCTCGCGCACGGCCACCGTCAGGGCGCTCACGCGCTGCCGGTGCGAGCGCATCGCGGGCGCTGCACTGCTCGACGCGCTCAGCAGCACGCCACCGTCTCCGTCACTGATGGAGAGCGCGCGCAGCCGGCTCACGCGCACCCATCCCTCCGCGAGCGTCAGCTCGCCGGAGCCGGCGGCGTAGTCGCCGACCGAGCACTTTCCTTTCCACGCCACCGGGGAATAGGATCGTGTCATGCGCGGACTGGGGACTCTGAGACCCCTGGGCTTTTTCTGCTTGGCAGCCGCGATCTGCAGCGCCAGCCTCGCGATGGGTGGTGCCGGTAGCGCAGCAGCATCAGCCGTCGCGACAAGACCGGTGACGAACTATCCGGGACAACTGTTCGCTGTTAGTGCTGACTCGCGGTCAGATGCTTGGGCGGTCGGTGATACCCCCATGAGTGGCAAGACGCTGGTGTTGCACTGGAACGGCCGCTCCTGGAAGGAGGTGACGAGCCCCAGCGTCGGTGGGGGTCCGACCCTGTTTGGCGTGAGCGCCCGGACTGCCTCGGATGCTTGGGCGGTAGGCGCCTACTACACCGTCCACGGCAACACGAGGGCGCTGATCTTGCATTGGAACGGCGCTCGCTGGTCGCGCGTTTCCAGCCAGGGTCCGCAGGCGGCACCGACCGGGAGCCAGCTGACTTCGGTGAGCGCGGTATCGGCCAGGGATGCCTGGGCGGTCGGGTTCTATTTCCCGCCGAACGGCGAGAGCGAGAGCTCGGTCGTGCTGCATTGGAACGGTGTCCGCTGGTCGCGCGTGTCGAGCGCCAATCCCACCGCCTTCAACGCGCTTTATGGCGTGAGTGCCGGTTTCGATCGAGCAGCGTTCGCGGTCGGCGCCGACCAGAACGGCACCCTGCTCGAGCGCTGGAATGGGACCAGCTGGGTAAAAAGGGCGGCACCTAATCCCAATTCTCTTAGCTCGTTTACCGGCGTGAGCGCCGCGTCTGGGTCCAACGCATGGGTCGTCGGCGCAGGAACGCACCGAGGCACCATTGCCCCGAAGACCCTGGTGGCGCATTGGACCGGCACCAAGTGGACCCAGATCGCGAGCCCCAGCCCCGGAGCCGATAGTTCTCTTATGGGAGTAAGCGCGCTGCGCTCCTCCGCGTGGGCGGTCGGGTACTTCTATTGGCGCAAGGTCAAGGAAGTCCCACTAATAGTGCGCTGCACGACCGCGGGTTGCAACAAGGTGCCCGCTCCGAACCCTGGCGGGAGCACCGGCACCCAGCTCAACGGCGTCAGCGCGGTGTCTCGCTCAGACGCCTGGGCCGTGGCCTCCATCGACCTCGTGGAGCCTGACTACTCGAGGACGGTGATCCTGCACTGGAACGGGACCAAGTGGACACGATCCTGACGCGAGCAAGATCCTGACCACCGCGCGTCCAGTCGACGCTACGTGCGGCCTCGCCGCGTGCTCGAAGTGGCAACGAGCTACTGGTGCTGACGGCGGCTCGCGCGCCGTCGCCGATCGAGGCTTGTCTGGACGCGCTCGTACGCTTCTCGGAGGATGCCCGATCGCTGCACAGCGCATATCGACATGGATAGGTTTGCAATTAGGTAGCAGTCGGAGTACGGCGGGGAGCCGTGACCTGGTATCCCCCCGCAGTCGGCGTCGTTGCCTCGTGTCACGGCTTGCCGGATGGGCCGGTTCGCGATGCTGTCCTTCGCTCAGTCGGGGGTAGCAGCCTCCGGGCAGGCTGCTGAGAAGGCGACGCGGCTGCTTTTTGATCGGACGAGGAGCAGTGCTTGGCTCTGGCCCCTGTCTCCTGCTCTCGGCGAGTCACGGGAGAAGGCTATGGTGTTTGCGCGATGGGAATGGGGCACGATCGCAGGGCTCCGACGCGCTTGCGGGGTACGAAGATGCCTCTCGTCTGGCTAAACCCTGGGGTGCGTGCCTGGGGCGAATCGCGTCCGGGGGTTGTTAGGTTCCGGATCGGGAAGAGGTGGCCGCGGTGCGCGGTTAGGGCGCGCTTACTACAACCACCCCGGGGGGGTGTTGGTGTGCGTGGTGGTCCGAAGTTTCAACCGGGTGGGGCCGCGGTGAAAAGGTTTTTGATGAGGAATGAACGCATCAGGCATTCCGGACTTAGGTGTGGGACAAGCACTACATCATTTGGAGGGTCAAGCATGAAGCGTTTGAGTGGCGGGGTGGCCGTCGTTACGGCGATGTTGCTACTCCTAATCGCGTCGCCAGCGTCTGCCGCGCGTTCACGATTCGGCATCACCTGGGGAACCGTAGAGTGCTATCAAGGAGGCACGATTACGATCGGTTTCCCGCTCATTGGCGACACTGGGCTTGGGAAGGTCTGGACGCAGGATGTGTTGTATGCACGCCGTGAGAGTGGGGGAAGCTGGGAAAAAGCGGGGTATAGCGCCCTCTGGTGGAACCGCGACAATCGTCCCATCTTTGACTGGTACAAGTACAGAACCGGCCAGGTCGGTGGTTCTGGGACCATGTGGCAGAAGAGGATCAATCCCGGTTGGTATGCCGGTATCTACCAATATGTGAAGGTGCGGGGCCGGTGGTACCGGTCGCCGTTCCGGTACTGCACTTTCTAGCGGCACTCCGTTTGGATTGCTTGTGCATGGCCGCACGCTAGGACGCCGAAATCGAGGAGGCCGAGCGCCAGGCAGTGCGCAACCTAGTCGAGCACTTGCGGGGGGCGATACTCGCCATGCCGTCTGAGTCGCGGCTCGCGCGGGAGTTCATGCACTGCGCGCAAGACCTTGAAGTCTGGGCGGCCCGCTCACCGTGGGTTACGTGGCGACTGCGCCACATGGGCAACGACTGCTGATGCCTCGCTTCGCGGTCCGGCTCGGCCCGACCGTGCGCGTTGCGAAGCTGTCGCGTGGCGTTCGAGTATCGGTCGGGCCGCGCGGCGCGCGGCACTCATGCGATGGACGGATCCCATGCGGCGACACCAGCACTGCGGCCGAAGGCATATGCAGCGCGGAGCGCCACCGAGTGGACTTCCGCCTCGTCGGCTGGAAGTGCCAGGTCGGCCGCTGTCGGGACCCACGAGCGCGCCTTTTTGGAACTCTGCCCTTCCACGAGCAGGGCCATTCCAACACCAATGAGGTCGATCTGGCATCGGGCGCGACCGAGGAACTCCCCCGCAATTAGCACGTCCGCTGCCGCCTTCAGGACCGGACCAATGTACCGTGTCGCCAGCTCATCGAGCCGTACCGGCCTTCGGAAGCCGTCACTCGAGGGCGAACCCAGCTCAAACGCCGCTCCAACGACGCCTGCGCCGTCGATCACCACACGACATGCCGTCTCAAGCTGAATTCCCGTGGCATCCTGGTGTCGCGCATCGAGTCGCGGCCCAACCAGGAACGACGCTCCAGCCGGATCCGGCATTACCGAATTCGGCGCGAGCCCATGCAAGTCAGAGAGTTCCTTAGCGGCGTCTAGAAGCGCCGACGCTCCACTCACCGTGGTTGCCCAGCCTCGAAAGCGCGGGGCCGGGGTGTATGGCACCAGCCTCACCACCACGGAGCCTCGCTTGCTGACGACCTCAGGCCGAACTATGTTGAGGGGATCTCTCCCGAAGCTAAGACCTAGCGCGGCGTTGATAAGCGGGAGTGGCCGCTCCGGATCGAGAAGTTCACCAACGCGTGCGCTGGCCTCTCGACCTTTGGCAGCGAGGTCGAGAAGCTGAGCGCGACTGCGAACGCGTTCGGCCCGGTATGCGCGCTCGCCGCGAGCACCGCCGCCCGGCCGTTTGGGTTCAAAGAGATCGCTCTTGCCAACAACCTCCCGTACGAAGACCGATCCAGAAGCTAAAACCACATGTGGCGTATCCGCGGATTCGTATACACGCACAACGCCAACCGGGCCGTCGGGAACCTCGATCACCCTCGCTTCGAACGGCGGCAAAGAATCGATTTCTCCCCGAAGCCTCGTGCGAACTGCATCAACCAGCGTCGGAGACCGCTCAGGATCCGCCCAACGACCCGCGGCGCCGGTTGGGCGCCCATCCTTTACCCCGATGAGTAGCCACCCACCGACCGTGTTCGCGAACGACGCGACGGCACTTATGAGCCCGTAGGCGGTGTCGTCGCCAATGTCACTCTTGTGTTCAACGAACAGGGTCTCGTCAAGTTTGAGCATCCGACCAAGATCACCGGCCGAAAGTTCGACAAGCGCACCGCGAGAGAACGACCCGAGTGCCATCGCTTCCGCAGGCTAATGCCATCGCCGCAATGAGGCAGCGCCCCGCGCTACTTCCCCGGCGCAAAGCTGCCCCGCCGCGCACGAGAGATAAACCGCCGCGGCCAAACGTACGATCGGGGTCGCGGTGGACTTCCAGAGCGAGCCCCACGTCATCGCACATATCGACATGGACGCCTTCTACGTGGCGGTCGAGCTGCGCCGGGCACCGCAGCTGCGGGGGCTGCCGGTGGTCGTCGCGGGCAGCGGACCACGGGCGGTGGTCACGACTGCCTCTTACGAGGCCCGGCGCTTCGGCGTCGGCTCGGCCATGCCGGCCGCGCACGCCCGCCGACTATGCCCTCAGGCCGTCTTCGTGGCACCCGACTTCGCCCTCTACCGCGAGGTTTCCCGCCGCGTGATGGCGATCCTCCGCCGCCGCGTGGAGAGGGTGGAGGTGGTCGGCTTCGACGAGGCGTATCTCGATCTGACCGGCCTGCCCGCGCCGCACGCCACGATGCGTACGGTGCGCGGGGAGATCGAACGCAAAGAGGGGCTCGGGTGCTCGATCGGAATCGGTCCCTCGAAACTGGTCGCCAAGGTGGCTTCTGACGCCGAGAAGCCGCGCGGCTTCGTCGTGCTCACGCGGGAAGGCGCCTGCGAGCGGTTCGCCGCCGCACCGCCGGGGCTGGTGCCGGGCATCGGACCGAAGACGGCGGCACGCCTTGAGGGACTCGGGATCAAGACTCTCGGCGAGCTCGCGAGGGTTCCCGAACGCGAGCTGACGGCCCGGTTCGGACCGCGGCTCGGTGCCGAGCTTTCACGTCGCGCTCGCTTTGAGGGCACTTCCACGTTGAGCGAGCGACGCAAGGTGATCTCGGAGTCGCGCGAGACGACCTTCGATTCCGATATCGCGGACGCGCGCGAGCTCGAGCGCATCCTCACCGGGCTGGTGGAGCGTCTGTGCGGCGCACTCCAGGAAAGTGGGCGCGCGGGGCGCACGGTCGGGATCAAGGTGCGGCTCGACGACTTCTCTACGCACACCCGGGCGCGCACGCTGGCCGGGCCGGTTGCCGCGGCCGGGCACGTGGGACCCGTCGCGCTCGAGCTGCTGCGGCGCTTCGCACCGCCGCGCCCGGTGCGCTTGCTCGGGGTCAGGGTCGCGGGCCTGGAGCAGGTGCCCGCGGAAGGGGAGGGGCAGCTTACGCTGCTGGCCTCAGACGGAATTCAATAGAGCGCGGATGCCAGCCGCCGCCGCGCCTCGCGCGCGAGCGGGCTCTCCACACCCAGCTCGTCGAGCACGCCCACAATCACCCGCCGCAGGTCGTCCCGCGCGCCGTCGGCTGATGGCAGCGTAGCCAGCAGGAGGTCAAGCGCGCGGCGCTCGTCGCCGGCGTCCAGGGCGGCGAAGGCATCGGTCAATTCCGGGAAACCATCGCGGGCGGGGCTGCGCTCCAGCTCGATCCGCGCGGCGAGCCCATCGGCGGCAAAGCTGCCGGGTACGCGCGCGAGCACGCTCAGAGCCTGGTCAGATTCCCCCTGCGCATGCAGGATGCGCGCCAGCGGGACGACTGCATCGGCGCGAGTTGGCTCGAGCTCGACCGCGCGGCGCAGCGACTCTTCGTCGCCTTTGTCCACCAGCGCGTCGGCCTCCGAGGGGAGGAGGCCATCGAGAAAGCGCTCGACGACAAGGGGAGGCTGGGCGCCGGTGAACTCGGCCACCATCGCGCCCTCGCCGAAGGCCTTGACCGCCGGGATGCCCTGGACTTGATAGGCAGCCGCGAGGCGGGGGTTCGAATCCACATCGACCTTGGCGAGCTCGACCTTGCCCGAGCGCGCGGCGACCGCGCGCTCGAGTACCGGTCCGAGCTGCCGGCACGGGCCGCACCACGACGCCCAGAAGTCGACCACCACGGGCAGCCGGTGGCTGCGTTCGATTACAGCGGTCTGGAAATCGCGCTCGGAGACGTCCATGTCTGCCGATGGTAGCTACAGCCTCTTGCGCTCGAACACGGTCGCGATCTTCGCGTAGCCCTGGACGTTGGCGTGGATATTGGGCCCCTCCGGAGCGGGAGCGCACATCCAGGTGAGCTTGCAGATCTCCGCCACCGCCACCGGCACCTTCTGACCCTTGTAGGTAGTGGTGTCGGTGAACGGCTTGTAGGTGTGGAAGGCCGCCGCCACAAAAGCGACCTCGGCCCCCTTCGACTTGTACGAATTCGTGAGGTCGCCGTTGACGGTCTTGGCGAGCCCCTGGGAAGCAGCGGCCTCCTCCTGGCCCGTCGTGCCGTTGAACCAGTCGGCAAGGAACGGGTCGTAGTAGGTCATGCCGACGACCGGAACCTTGCTGCCCGCCGCCTTGCGCAGCGCCGCCGCGATCTTGGGCACGTTCTTATGAATCGAAGCCTCGCCCTTGGCGATGCACTTGAAGTTGAAGCCGGATTTGGTCACGCAGTTGTCGACATCATTGGCCCCGATGTCGATCGTCACGAAGGCGGTGCTCTTTCTGTGCGCGCGCAGGAACTTGACCGCTGCCTTGAGCTGGCTGCCGGCCGCGTACTTGCAGATCCCGCCATTCATCATCGTGGTCGTGGTCTCGCCGAGGCAGCCGAGGTCCTTCAACATAAGGCCCTTCATCTTCGGGCGCTCATAGGCATAAGTGTCATTGGCGTATCCCTGCTTGGTGGGGACCGTCATCCCTTTGGAGTTAGGCTGGGCGCCACGGGCGAGTGAGTCGCCCAGGGCGAGGTAGTACTCGCGATGGGCCTTGGCGGGCTTCGCCACCGCCGCGCTCGCAGGCACGATGCCCGCTGCCGCGACCAGAGCCGCGGCGATCAATTTGCTGCGCATGAAGCTTCCTCCTCGATGGACTACAACCTTTCGGCCGTCCCGGCCGGCGGTAGCTTACCTCGCGTGACCGAGCGCACCTTCCAGTACGACGGCATCTCGCTGGCTCTGGAGCGGGCCGGGGAGGGTTCGCCTGTGGTTCTCCTCCACGGCCTCACCGCCACGCGCCGCTACGTGGTGATGGGGTCGCGGGCGCTGGAGCGCTCGGGGCACGCGGTGATCGCCTACGACGCCCGGGGCCACGGACGCTCCGGACCGGCCCCGGAGCCGACGGCGTACACCTACGAGGATCTGGGCGCCGATCTGGTCGCCGTGCTCGACGACCAGGGGGCCGAGCGCGCGGTCCTTGCGGGCGCCTCGATGGGCGCGCACACGGCGTTGTGGCTTGCGCGCGAGCAGCCGGAGAGGGTGGCGGGCCTGGTTGTCATAACGCCCGGATATGACCCGGAAACGGTCGACGAGAGCGAGAGGCTGGCGCGCTGGGATGCGCTCTCAGAAGGATTGCGCAGCGGCGGCGTCGAGGGCTTCCTCGAGGCATACGGCGAGCCGCGCGTACCCGAGGCGTGGCGCGAGACGGTGGTGAAGGTGATCAGGCAGCGGCTCGCTTTGCACGAGCATCCCGAGGCGGTGGCAGATGCGCTCAGAGCGGTGCCGCGAGCGAGGCCGTTTGGGGCGCTCAGCGAGCTCGAGGAGATCTCGGTGCCGACGATCGTGGTCGCGAGCGCGGATGAGCCGGACCCGGGGCACCCGCAGGCGCTGGCCGCGCGCTACGCGCGCGCGATCCCGAACGCGAGGCTGGTCACCGACGAGCCCGGACGCTCGCCGATCGCGTGGCAAGGGAGCCAGCTCTCGAAGCTGATCGCGGGGGTGGCGGACGAAGTGCTCGTGTAGGTGGTCAAAGCCCGCGGGGGTGGTCGATTTCGCCACTTTCAATGCCCGATAAGCGGGCTTATGTCTACCGGGGAGGCGAATGCGACGTGTGGCGCCTGTCACACAGCCAAGCGGCCCCGGCGGGCATCATCAAGATCGAGAAGTAGGATCGAAGGCGGGTACGCCGACTATGACCGTGGAGCCGCGACCATCCTCGACGCTTGAACAGCTTGCCGGCGACGAGCCGCCCCGCGCCGGCATGGCCGCCCGCCGGGTCGGCCGCAGCGAGCTGGTGCGCCGGGTCAGAAGGCAGATCCGCGTCGTGCTGCCGCTGATCAACCTCGTCGAGGCCGGGCTGACCTATGCATTCATCGTCTATGTAGCGCCGCTGCCCGGGCACGTCCCGGCACACGAGCATCTCGTGACGCTGATCGCCATGGCGGCCACCTTCGCGGTCGCTTGGGTGACGTGCGCGGCGTGGTTTGAGCGATCGTTTGCGCCTGTCCGGCGCTGGTTGCTGCGCGGAGACGACCCCCATGATTCAGAACGCATTCGAGCCTTGCGCGTGCCGCTCGCCGAAGCCGGCCAGACACTCGTCGTGTGGTCGCTGGTGGCAGCAGGGTTTGGAGCTTTCGCCGCGGTCGTGGAGACCTCGGCGGCCGGGGGCGCGCTCGTAGCCGTGATGGTCGTGCTCGGCGGCCTCGTGGCCTCGGCGCTGGCCTATCTGGCGGTCGAGCGCATCATGCGCCCGGTGACCGCGCTCGCGCTCGAGCACGGCGCCCCCGAGTGCCGACTGGCTCCCGGCATAACCGCGCGGATCTACTTGGCCTGGGAGTTTGGCACCGCAGTCGCGGTGGGCGGCGCCGCGGTTGTGGCGATCGCCTACCTGGCCGGCGCCCACATCTCGGCGCACCGCATGGCGACCACCGTTATTTTCTTGGGCGGGATCGCCCTCAGCGTCGGACTCGTGACCATGCTGGTGGCGATCCGCTCGGTCGCCGATCCGGTGCGTGCGATCAGGGGGGCAATGAAACGCGTCGAGGAGGGCGACACCGACGTCACCGTACCCGTCGACGACGGCGGCGAGGTGGGCCTCCTACAGGCGGGCTTCAACCGTATGGTGAGCGGACTGCGCGAACGCGACGTCGTCGAGGATCTGTTCGGCCGGCATGTGGGCGAAGAGGTCGCGCGCTCGGCGCTCGCCCGCGGCGTGGAGCTGGGTGGCGAGCTGCGCGAGGCGGCGGTGCTGTTCGTCGACGTGATCGGCTCGACGCCCTTTGCGGTGTCCCACCAGCCGCGTGAGGTCGTGCAGACGCTCAACCGCTTCTTCGGGCTCGTCGACGAAGTGGTGACGCTTCACGGCGGCTGGGTCAACAAGTTCGAAGGTGACGCGGCGCTGTGCGTTTTTGGATGCCCCACCGACCACCCGGATGCAGCTGGCGCAGCGCTGGCCGCAGCCCGCGAGTTGCGCCGGCGGCTGGCACGGGAGCTCGACGGCCTCGAGGCCGCGATCGGCCTCTCCGCGGGAAAGGTGCTGGCCGGGAACATCGGGGCGGCCCGCCGGTACGAGTACACGGTCATCGGCGATCCCGTAAACGAGGCTGCGCGCCTCACCGAGCTCGCGAAGACGACGCCCGGGCGGCTGCTGGCCTCCGAGGCGATCATGCGCCGCGCCCGGCCTACCGAGACCGCGCGCTGGCGGCTCGGGGAGCGCGTGACCCTGCGGGGCCGTGACGGCCCCACGCACGTGGCCACCCCGGCCTAGTCGGCGCCGCTGGGGCGCTCGGCCCACGGCTACACTCATCCCGTGCCCAAGCAGCAGCGCGTTATCCGGACCGAGCAGCGTGGTTCGCTGCAGGCAATCCAGCAGCTCGAGGGCCGCTCGGACGAGGAGCTCGAGACCGAGACGCGCCACAAGGCCGCGGCGCAGGCGATTTTGGGCGCCCGCGCGGCTGAGCGTTATGACTCCAAGGCGGCGAGGGCCCACTTTCAGCGCGCGCTGGCCGCTGCACGTCCCCAGGAGCGTCTGCAGCTGCGGCGCATGGCGGACGCGTCTCTGGCGCTGGCCGAGCGGCGTGCCGGCGATCTCAAGCGCGCCACCGAGCGTCTAGGCGTCGAGGCGCCGACCACGCGCCAGCTTCGGGGCCTGAGGTTGGTCGGGCTGCTGCTGCCGCCCGCGAGCGCCGGCTTGATCCCTCGGGTGCGAGGGATTCTGCTGCTGTGCCTCCTGATCGCGGTGGTGTTGGGCGCCTCGTTCGGGATCGTCACGGGAATCGCCACCGCCGCCGGCGGGCTCTCGCTCGACCCGCGCATCTTCTACTCGATCATCCTTGTGCTGATCGCACTGGGCGTGCTGATCTATTTTGGAAGGCGCCGTCAGCGACGCATGCGCCAGCAGCGCTCAGAACAGATCGCTGCGCGCTCATGATGCTCCGTCCTCGGGCCTGAGCCGCACCAGCCCAAGTGTGCGGCCGCTACACGCTCGCCACGCGTGACCCAACCGCCATCCGGGCACGGTTCCCGGTCGGCGAGTCGGTCGAGATCCAGCCTCGCTACAACGTCGCGCCGGGCGACCGGGTCTTGGCCGTGACCACCGATCGCGAGGACGCGCCGCGCGGTGAGCTGCTCAAGTGGGGACTGGTCCCCTCCTGGGCGAAGAGCCCGCGCACGGGGCTGAAAATGATCAATGCTCGTGCCGAGACCGCCGCACGCCGTCCCGCCTACCGCCGCGCGCTCGATCGCTACCGCTGCCTGATCATCGCCGATGGCTTTTATGAGTGGGCACCGCAGCCCGACGGCCGCAAGGCGGCTCATCACATCGCTCGCACGGACGGAGAGCCTTTTGCCTTCGCCGGGCTGTGGTCGATCTGGGGGGACGGCGACGGGGAAGCGCTGCGGACCTGCACGATCCTCACCACGGCCGCCAACGCCACGGTCGCGCCGCTTCACGACCGCATGCCGGTGATGCTCTCGCGCGACCAAGAATGCCCTTGGCTGGACCGGGCGACTCCTCCGAGCGCCCTGCCCGGCCTGCTGCTGGGGCTTCCGGCGAGCGAGATGCGAGTCCAGCCCGTCGGCGTGGCCGTCAACGACGCCCGCTACGACGGCCCGGAATGCCTGGCTCCCCCCCTGTATGGGCACCAGGCAGCGCTCTTCTGATCCGATGGCCACCTCTCCCCTGCTCGACCGCTACGAACACGTGCTGCTTGATCTGGACGGCTGCGTGTGGGTCGGCGAGCGGCCAACTCCCGGCGCCGCGGAGGCGATCGACGCGCTGCGGGCAGCCGGTAAGTCAGTGGCGTTCTTGACCAACGACCCGCGTGGCTCTCCCGAGGAGTATGTGCGCAAGCTGTGGGCTGTCGGGATCAAGGCCTCGCTCCAGGAGGTGGTGACGGTGGGCGCCGCGATCCAGCATCTGCTCGCGGAGCGCGCGCCTCGCACCGAGACCTACGTGATCGGCGCGCCGGCGATCTTCCGCCATGTCGCGGAGGCGGGCATGCGGGTTGTCAACGGCACGTCTCGGGCCGCGCGGGCACAGCTGGTGATCGTCGCCGGCCACGACGAACTTCACTTCACCGAGCTGCGGCTGGCAACGCAGGCAGTGTTGGGGGGCGCGGAGCTGATCGGGGCCGGCCGCGACCCCACCTTCCCACGCGAAGACGGTCTGTGGCCGGGGACGGGCGCGATCGTGGCCGCGCTCGAATACGCCACCGGCCGGAAGGCGCGCATCGCGGGCAAGCCGCAGCCGCAGATGTTCCGCGCCGCGCTTGACCGCCTGGGGCCAGGCAACGCCCTGATGGTCGGAGACCGTCTTGATTCCGATCTGGCCGGGGCTGCGGCTGCGGGCCTCGACGGCGCGATCGTGCTGAGCGGCGTGACCACCAGGACGCAGGCCGAGGCGGCCCACGACCCGGAGCCGGTCGCGATCGCGGATACCCTCAGTGAGCTCGTGAGCGCCGTATGACCCTGCTCGGTCCGAAGATCACGGCTGCCCGCGGCGTGGGCGTGCTTGCGCGCCGTACGGGCCGGCGATGAACGATCCCGCCACCTCGGCACGGGATCCCGCCACCGAGGCGCCCGGCGACGTGCACACGATCTGGCACGACTTGGAATGCGGCTCCTATACCGCGGACCTCCCGCTCTGGGAGGCACTCGCGCACAGATGCGGCTCCCCAGTCCTGGAGCTCGGGGCGGGCACCGGACGAGTGGCGCTGCACCTCGCGCGGCGAGGGCATCGCGTGACCGCGCTGGAGTGCGACGCGCGCCTTCTGCGTGAGCTGCGCCGGCGGAGCGGGAGTCTGCCGATCGAGGTCGTCCGGGCCGATGCGCGGGAGTTTCAGCTCGATACGGGTTTTGGGCTGTGCCTGGCGCCCATGCAGCTCGTGCAGCTACTCGGAGGCGCGAGGGGACGGGCCCGGATGCTCGCCACCGCCGCTCGCCACCTGCGGCCCGGAGGGCTGGTGGCGATCGCGCTCACCGGTGATCTTGTGCCCTTCGAGGTGGCGGATGGCGCCCCCGCCCCGTTGCCGGATGCCTGTGAGCGCGACGGCACGCTCTATTTCAGTCAGCCGACCGCGGTCTACGCCGACCCCCACGGCCATGTGCTCGAACGGCGGCGACAGGTCGTCTCCCCGACTGGCGAGCGCACTGAGACGCTCGACCGCGTGCGCTTGGACCGGCTCAATGGCCGCCAGCTCGTGCGCGAGGGCCGCTCGTGCGGGCTCCAGCAGGGCGGCCGCACGAGCGTGGCAGCCACACCCGAGCACGCCGGCAGCGAGGTGGTGATGTTCCGTGTCTGACCCCGTGCGCCCGAACGGCTGGCGCACCTCGAGGCGCGCCGCGCGGCGGGAATTTGGCTGGTCGTTCTTCAAGGCGCTCGCTGCGCCGCCGCTGATCGCCCTTGCGCTGCTCGCGGCCGCCTGCGGCTCAACGCCGGCGCATTCGGCGGGCTCGCCAACCACCTCAAGCCGGACGCGCAGCACGAACACCGCCCCGCCGCCCGGGAAAGGGCGCCCAGCGGTAGTTATCGGCGACAAGAACACCCCCGAGCAGTTTGTGCTCGGAGAGCTGTATGAGCAGGCTTTGGCGGCCCAGGGGTTCTCGGTCTCGCTAAACCGCAACATCGGCCCGACCGGGGTCGCCATCCGTGCGCTCCACCAAGGCTCGCTCGGGATGTACCCCGAGTACATCGACGTGTGGAACAAGCAGGTCGCGCGCGACTTCCGCGCCTTCAAGAGCAGCCATGCCGCTTATGAGGCGGGACAGGAATTCGCCATGCGCCACGGCCTGGAGCTCCTCGATCCCACCGCATTTGGCGACACTGAGGCGCTCGCCGTGACCGACATCTACTCCTCGCAGCACGCTTTGCACACAGTCGCCGACCTACGGGGGGTCGGCCCGCCGCTGATCGTGGGCGGGCCGCCTCAGTTTCGGGTCTCCGGCCTGGTCAAGCTACAGCGCGCCTACCACTTCACCCCCACCGGCTTCAAAATCCTCCCGGTCGGAGACCAGTATCCCGCCCTCGCGCAGGACTCGATCCAGGCCGCCGCGGTCAACACCACCGATGGTGACCTCGCCACGGGCAATTTTCGCGTGCTGCAGGATCCCCACCACGTACTTGGCTGGGGCAACGTCGTGCCTGTGGTCACACAACAGGTGGTGACCAAGGAAGGACCCACCTTCGTGGCGACCGTCAATGCAGTCAGCGCGTTGCTGACGGTGCCAGTCATGCGGGCGCTGAACGAGCAGGTGGAGCAAAACATCGACCCAGCGACCGTGGCCACGCAGTTCTTGGAGACGCACGGGCTCCTGCCCTCGGCGGGATCTAGCTGAGTCGCGGCCTACCCTCCGCTCGACCCGAAGCCGCCCGCGCCGCGCGCCGACGCCGCGAGCTCCGAGACCTCGGTGACCACGGCCCCCGCGACCGCCACGAGCACCAGCTGTGCGACGCGATCCCCGGCCGAGACGCAGTAGGCCGCATCGCGGTCGGTGTTCAGCAGCAATACCCGTACCTCGCCGCGGTAGCCAGAATCGATCAGCCCGGGCGCGTTGACCAGGGTGATCCCGTGTCCGGCGGCGAGCCCCGAGCGCGGCACCACGAGGCCCGCGTGCCCCTCGGGTATCTCGACCGCGATGCCCGTTCGGATCTCGGCGCGAGCGCCGGGCGCAAGCGTCGCGATCTCAAGCGCGTAGAGGTCGAGCCCTGCGTCACCGGGGTGAGCGCGCGTGGGAAGGCGCGCGCGTTCGTCAAGGCGTTTTACCGCCAACCGCACGCAGCTACGCGCGCCCGCCGTTGAGCGCAAAGCGCGAGAAGCGGGCGGCGGCCTGGGCCGGGAGCCGCGCCGTGACCCGCACCCCCTCGGGGGTGTCCGTGCGATCGAGTTCTCCCGCAAGCTCGTGCAGCTCGGCCAGGCGGCCGCCTTCGCGGTATGGGACCAGCAGCTCCACGCGTTCGAGTGTGCGCGCGAATTCATCGGCGAGCCGCCCCCCGAGCTCCTCGAGTCCCTCGCCGGTGAGTGCTGACACGAGCACGCCATCGGGATGGCGCACGGCGAGCTCGACCCGCCGGTCAGGGTCGACCTGGTCGGCCTTGGCCAGCACGAGAACGCGCGGCTGATCGGCCCCGAGCTCGTCGAGGACCTCGTCGACGGCCTTGATCATCGCGATCAGCTCATCCTCGGCCGCCGAGCCGTCCACCACGTGGAGGATGAGGTTCGCACGCTTGGTCTCCTCGAGCGTGGCGCCGAACGCGTCGACCAGCTGATGGGGCAGCTTGCGGATGAACCCGACGGTGTCGGTCACGAGATATTCGCGACCGCCCGCGCGGAGCACGCGTGTGGTCGGGTCGACGGTGTGGAAGAGGCGGTCGCCGACACCCACGGCTGCGCCGGTGAGCGCGTTCAGCAGCGTGGACTTGCCGGCATTCGTGTAGCCCGCCAGGGCGATCGTCGGGAGCGCGGAGCGCTCGCGTTCGGAGCGCATCACCGAGCGACTGGAGCGGACGCGCGCCAGGCGGCGCTTGAGTGCCGCGATGCGATCACGCGCCAGTCGGCGGTCCGTCTCGATCTGGGTCTCGCCCGGTCCGCGCGTGCCGATGCCGCCTCCGAGCCGTTCCAGGTGCGACCACAAGCCCCGCATACGCGCGAGGTTGTATTCGAGCTGGGCGAGCTCCACCTGGAGCTTCCCCTCGGCGCTGTGGGCGTGGGCGGCGAAGATGTCGAGGATGATCGCCGTCCGGTCGATGACGGGCATACCCAGCGCGCTCTCCAGGTTGCGCTCCTGTCGGGGCGAGAGCTCGTCGTCGGCCGCCACCAGGTTCGCGTCCGAATGCCTCACCTGCTCGCGCAGCTCCTCGACCTTGCCCGAGCCCAGGTAGCTGTCCGGGTGAGGGTGATCACGGCGCTGCACGAGCTCCCCCACCGCCGCCGCGCCAGCGGTGCGAAGCAGCTCCCGGAGCTCCGATAGCTCGCCGTCGGCCTCGCTTGAAGGCGCGGCGATCAGGAAGGCGCGTTGGCGAGCGCGGCCCACCGGCCGCCCACCGTCGGATACAGACTGGCGCGTGCGTCCATGACGAGAGCGCTGCACTAGGCGCTCAGGATAGTGCCCGCTAAAGGCGGCGGAGCCGTGCCACCGCGTCGCGCAGCCGATCCTCGGGGGTCGTCAGCGAGATGCGGAAAAATCCCTCCCCGCTCGGCCCGTAGGCGGCCCCGGGCGAGATCACCACGCCGGCGCGCTCGAGCACGTGCTCGCAGTAGGCCGCCGAGGAGGAGAAGGCCTCGGGTACGGGCGCCCAGATGTAGATCGTGCCCTTGGGCGGTGTCACCTGGACGCCGCCTTCCGCCAGCGCTTCGCAGACCAGATCGCGGCGCTGCGCATAGACCGCGTTCATCGCCCGCACATGTTCATCCAGCTCCGGTCTCAGCGCGGCCGCCCCGGCGAGCTGGACCGCTTCGAACAGGCCGGAGTCGATGTTCGACTTGAGCCGCCAGTACTGCTCGATCGCCTGGGAATTGCCGACGATTGCGGCGCACCTCCAGCCAGTCATGTTGTAGCCCTTGGAGAGCGAGAACACCTCGACGCCGACCTCCTTGGCTCCCGGCGTGGCCAGGAACGAGGGCGCCACGTAGCCATCGAAGGTCGTCTCGCTGTAGGCGTTGTCGTGAACCACGATGACTTCGTGATCTCGGGCGAGCTCGATCGCGCGCTCGAAAAGCCCCCCGGGCAGGACAGCTCCGGTTGGGTTGTTGGGGTAATTGAGGAACATGAGCCGCGCCCTCGCCAGCGTCTCGGCGCCGATCGTGTCGAGGTCTGGCGCGAACCCCCGCTCTGGAAGCAGCGGCATCAACTCTGCGTGCGCTCCCGCAAGCAGCGGGCCACCGGTGTACACCGGATAACCGGGGTCGGCCGCCAGCGCGACATCGTCGGGGTCGAGGAACGCCAAGTTCAGATTGAAGATGCATTCCTTGGCGCCGATTGCCGGCATGACCTCGGTCTCGGGATCGAGTTCCACCCCGAACCGCCGTGCGTAGAAGGCTGCGACCGCTGCACGAAACTCGGGCCGGCCGCGGTTCGTCGGATACCGGTGTGTACTCGGATCTTCCAGCGCCCGCTGCGCTGCCTCCACTATCGGGGCATGCGTGGGCGTGTCGGGGTCTCCGATCCCCAGGCTGATCACATCCACGCCGGCGGCGCGCTTGGCCTGGATCTTGCGCTCGAGCTCGGCGAACAGGTAGGGCGGGAGGCGCTCGAGCCGTTTCGCGGACCGTATTCGGCGCCCGCCCTGGGTCTCAGTCGAGGGCATGCAACTTCTCCATGAAGTCGTCCGCGAGCTCGCCCCGGAAGACGGGCACAGCCCACCCCGTCAGCGCGATTCGCAGGTCTTCTCTAACGCTGACCACGAGCTCTCCACCATCGAGGACGACGGTGACCGGCGAGGTGCCCCCGTCGAGCACGAAGGCCACTGCCGCGCCCGTGGAGCCGGTACCGCTCGCCTCGGTCTCCCCCACTCCCCGCTCGAAGATCCGCGCGCGGATGCGATCAGAGCCAAGGGGCGTATAGAAAGAGACGTTTGTGCGGTTGGGGAAAAGCTCGTGGGCCTCGATCTGTGGGCCGAGCGCGGCGAGGTTGAGAGCGTCCAATGCCTGCACGTCGCTGACCGAGATCGCGCATTGGGGATTGCCCACCTGGACGTGCCTGAAGCTGAGCGTCTCGCGCGCCAGGTCAAGGACTCCGCGGCCGTCATCCGCCCCTGAGGGGAAATCATCGCTGCGCAGGCGCGCCCGTCCCATCTCGACCGTGCAGGTCGTGGGCGAGGTGATCGTCGGTCGCAGCTCGCCCGCGTCCGTCTCCACCGTGAAGGTGTCCGCCGTGGTCCAGCCGCTGCGGCGCAGGTACAGCACGGCCTCCCGGGCGCCGTTGCCTGAGACCTCGGCGTCGGAGCCGTCGGGGTTGAAGATACGCAGCCGTGCCACCGACTCGGGGCCAGCCGGCGCCCCGATCACCACGATTCCGTCCGCGGCGACGCCGGTATGGGAGGCGCACAGGGCGCGCACGCGTGCAGGCGTGAGCGCGAACGGCAGCCGGTCCTGCTCGAGCAGCATGTAGTCGTTGCCGAGCGCCTGCCATTTATCGAACCTCACCGCTGCAGAGACCTCATCGTCGCGAGAGTCTATGCATCCGACCCACCGATGCCCTCACCAGCGATCCAGAGCTTGGTGATGCGCTCAGCCACGAGGGCCGGCGTGAGGCCAGTCGTATCGATAACTGCCACTCCAGCCAGCTTGCGCATCCAGGTCAGCTGCCGCCGCGCGTAATTACGGGTTCGCCGCTTCATCCCCTCCACGTCGCCAACGAGCAGCTCCTCGTATCCGAGCGCCTTGCGGGCGGTGGGCGAGGCGCCGGCCAGATGTGCCCGGCGCACCTCGTCGCGCGCGCCCGCGTCGACCATCTCCTCCACGCGCGCGTCGATCCGGGCGTAGAGCTGGTCGCGCTCGAGCGTGAGGCCGGCGAGCAGCGTGGGCACACGTACGGTCGCGCTCCACAGCTCGGACTCGCCCTCCGGCGGTTCAAGCTCGCCGGCATCGAGCAGCTCCAGCGCTCGCACCACCCGCTGACGGTCGCCGGGCGCGATCTCCGCCGCCGCCCACGGCGCGCGCCGCGCCAGCACCGCGTGCAGCGCTGCTGGGCCCCGCCGGGCGAGCTCCGCCATCCAGTGCTCCCTGATCCCGTCGGGGGGTGGCGGTCTCAGGCCGAGCTCGCTAAGGGCCGCGCGTAGGTAGAGGCCGGTGCCACCGACCACGATCGGACGCTCTCCCGACTTCAAAAGCTGATCGATCTCGGCGTGAGCCAGCTCGGCGTACTGCCCGGCACTGAAGGTCTGCTGGACGGGCAGGAATGCGATCAGCCGATGATCGAGCTGGGCTCGCTCCGCCGCGTTCGCCGCGCCCGTCAAAAGCTCGAGTCCCTGGTAGACCTGGAGCGCGTCGGCCGAGACCGCGACCGGAGCCTCACCCACCATGCGCAGGCTTGCAGCGAGCGCGATTGCGACTTGGGTCTTGCCGATGCCCGTTGGGCCGAAAAGCGCGATTACCTGTGCGCGGCGGGGACGCTCGAGGGCTCCATCGAAACCGCGCGCTCGCCCAGATGAGGCGCTCATCTGCCCAGTATCGTGGAGTGATGGCCGTCAGGATCGCGACCGCGCTCTCCGCGCTCTCCGATCCCGCGGTGGCCGCGCACGAGGTCGCGGAGAAGGCCGCCGCCCGTCTCGCTGGCGCTCCGGTCGATTTGGCGTGCGTCTTCGCCTGCGGCTCGCACCTGGCCGCGCCCGAGGCAATCGTCGAGGCGATCGGGGAGCAGCTCGGACCGGAGATCCTGATCGGCTGCGGAGCGGGAGGCGTGCTCGGAGCTGGGCGAGAGCTGGAGGGCGGTCCCGGAATCGCTCTCTGGGCCGCCTCGTTCGGCGGCGCCGGCGAAGTGGCTCCTTTCCACGCCTACGTGGAAAGCAACGGCGATGAGTCCCGTGTCTCCGGCCTGCCCAGCATCGAGGGGGCCCGCGCCGCCGTCCTGCTGGCCGATCCATACACATTTCCTACCGACGCAATCCTCACGGCGCTGGCGACGGAGGCGCCCGGCATCCCGGTGCTCGGGGGACTGGCGAGCGCCCGGGGCATCGGGGGCTCCGGTGCACTCATCTCCGGCGGGCAAGTTGTGGACGAGGGCGCCGTTGGAGTTATCTTTCGTGAGCTCGAGCTGATCCCATGCGTCTCTCAGGGTGCGGCGCCGATCGGGCCGGAGGTGACGATCACCGCCGCCGAGGGCCACGTGATCCATGAGCTGGCTGGGCGGCCTGCCCTGGAGATGGTGGAGCGGCTGATCGCACAGATGGGACCGCGCGAGCGGACCCTCGTGGCCGGCGGCATCCTGATCGGAATCGTGGTGGAGGCCGGCAAACCCGAGTACGAGCAGGGAGATTTCCTCGTCAGGGGCGTGATCGGAGCGGATCCCGAATCCGGACACTTGCAGGTGGGCGCCCTGGTTCGCCCAGGGCAGGTCATCCGGCTGCACGCTCGCGACGCTCGCTCCGCCGACGAGGACCTGCAGTCCGCGCTGCGCTTGCGCAGGGACGCGCTCGGCCCCAGCGGCGCCGCCGGCGCTCTGGTGTTTTCTTGCAACGGACGGGGCAGGGCCATGTTCGGACCCTGCGACCACGACGCCCTGGCGGTCGAGCGGGAGCTCGAGGGGGCGCCCGCCGCCGGCTTCTTCGCCGCCGGCGAGATCGGGCCGGTAGGGGGCCGCAGCTTCCTGCACGGTTTCACCGCAACCGTCGCCGTTTTCCCGCGCTAGCGGCGAGCAGGCCCTACGCGGGTAGCACCGGCTCCATGCGGGAGCCTCGATGACCGAGACCGCTGCGCCCGAGAGCGATCGCCGCTGCTTGCGGGCGCCGCGATCCAACTGCTGCGCGGGACCCTCACCGCCACCCACGGGTACGGAGCGATGTGGGCGGTGGCGGCGATCGCGACGCTCGGCTCGATCCCAGCCCTGAGGCGGGGGACGCGGAAAGCACGCTAGACCGCCTCTCCTCACGCCGGGGCAAATCCCCGGCCGCTCCCGCCCCCTCACACCCGCCCTATAGACTGCCCGCGCGTGGCGCTGGTAGCGGGGAACGTACTGATCACCGGTGCCACTGGGGGAATCGGCCAGGCGATCGCCCGCGCCTTCGCGGCGCGCGGCGCAAACCTGCTTCTCTCCGGGCGCCGGACCGAGGTTCTCGACGCCCTCGTCGCCGAGCTCGGCGGTCGGCCAATCCCCTGCGATCTGGCGAGTCGTGAGGAGGTCGAGCAGCTGATCGAGGCTGTGCGGGACCCCATTCCTGATGTGTTGGTGGCAAACGCTGGCCTGCCCGCACGCGGGAGACTGACTTCGCTCTCGCAGGAGAACATCGACCGCATGCTCGAGGTCAACCTGCGGGCACCGATCGCGCTCGCCAGGGCTCTTGCTCCCGGCATGATCGAGCGCCGGCGTGGCCACATGGTCTTCATCGCCTCGCTATCGGGTAAGGCGGCAAGCCCCTCCTCGTCGCTCTACGCCGCGACCAAGTTCGGGCTCCGCGGCTTCGCCCACGGGATACGCCAGGACTTGTGGCAGTACGGGGTGGGGGTGTCGGTGGTCCTGCCGGGCTTCATCAGCGGCGCCGGCATGTTCGCCGACGCCGGCGTGAAGCTCCCGCTGGGCATCAGTACGCGCACCCCAGAGCAGGTTGCCGCCGCGGTGCTCTCGGCGATCGAGCGCAACCGCGCCGAGGTCGACGTAGCGCCCCCCACCCTGCGCATCGGTGCCGCAGTGGGCGGCGCGGCGCCAGGGCTCGCAGGCGCCGCCCAGCGGCTGCTCGGAGGCGAGAAGATCGCCTCCGACCTCGCTGCCGGCGAACGCAGGCCGCACTGAGAGATTCCTGGGCTATCCCCGCGCTGCTTGTACCCCGCGCGCGCAGGCCTATAGGATCGCCCGGTGCTGATCACGACGGGCAATGACCTGCCGGGCTATCAGGTGACGGAGGTTCTGGGTGAGGTCTTCGGTCTGACGGTGCGCTCACGCAACATCGGTTCGCAGCTCGGCGCCTCCTTCAAATCGCTTGTCGGCGGCGAGCTCAGAGGGATGACCAAGATGCTCGCCGACGGGCGCAACCACGCCACCGAGCGCCTGGTCGAGGAGGCCGAGTCCAAGGGCGCCGACGCCGTCATCGCCTTCCGCTTCGATACATCCGAGCTCGGCAGCACCTGGACCGAGATCTGCGCCTACGGAACCGCCGTCCGCGCGCGCAGGCAGTAGGCGCCGGCCCCGGACAAGAGCAGACGGCGCCCGCCAGCGGGGTGCGCCAGTGCTCAGTCGCGCGCCAGGGCGCGCTCGCCCGTCACCGACGCCAGCGCGGCGATGATCTCGTCGGCGAGCCGGGCTCCGTCACTTGCTCGCTCGGGGGTCGCCTGGATCCTCACCACCAATCGGTCTCCGTCGATTTCTTCGAGCAGCACGCGCGCGTCGCTGCGGGTGCGCGTCGTGATGGCCTGCTCCAGGATGGCCTGTACGCGACTCGGCCTGATCCCGGAGCTGAGCGTCACCTGGACGTCGACCGCGTCTGGCTCGACGAGCGGCACCACCGCGGCCGAGAGCACCACGTTGTTGGGGATCATGATCCGATCCTCGCCACGGACGAGCGTGGTGTAGAGCAGCCCGAGCGATGACACGACCCCCTCGACCACTCCGCCGACCGCGCCCGCTTGGAGCCTGATTCGCTCCCCAACCCGGAACGGGCGCGCGCTCAACAGCACCATCCCCGCGATCACGTTGCCCAATGTCTGCTGGGCGGCGAGGCCAAAAACGATCGCGGTAAAGGCCCCGCCGGCGGCGATCGTGCCGGGGTTCAGGCCGACGATATGGAGCGCCAATGCGAGCGTGATCGCGATCGTCGCCAGCCGAATGAGAAAGCCCACGGTTCCCGCTGTGGCTGGGTCCATCCGCTTGAAGAACGTCGGTGCCGCGGCCCGTCCCAGGTCGCGCGAGAACGCCCAGCCGAGAAAGACCAGCGCAATCACAATTCCGGCCTGGAATCCCGTGCTCGAGGCCGTCTTGTGTCCAAACAGGTCGCGACCGTCAAACCAGACGACGAGCACGCCGACGAGCAGCGGCAGCACTGCAAGCGCTTGACGCTGCGCGCGGCGGATGGTCCGGCGGTCGGACTCCAAGCGCAGACCCGCTTCCTCCCAGCGATAGCTGCGCGTCTCGAACATCCGGTCCCGCAGGTTGCGGTCGAACCTGATTTCGTCCTGGTCGTTGTCCTGTCGCAGCGGGTTCTTCATCTACCTATTTCTACGCAGGAGCGCGCTCCCGGTTCCACCTCCCCCCGGCTCAGAATAATGATTGCTGGGGCGCGGCACGCGGTCGCTCCCGGCGCTCAGGCGGTGGTCTCAGGCGCCCGCGCGACGGCCGCTGCGCCGATTCGCTCGGTCCCCGGACCAGCCCGGCGATGCGATCCCGCTCCGCCGCACGCATGTAGGCGCCCTGCGCGTAGAGCTCTTCATAACGTGGAATCAGTTCCGGGCGGTGCGCGCGCAGCCATGCAAAGAAGAGCCCACGCACCTCGCCGCGCAGGTGGAGGGCGATGCCGCTCACATAGGCCGCGCCGGCCCCGGCGGCGAGCTCCAGGATCGGCTCGATCTGTTCGGGGGCGTCGTTGATGCCGGGCATCAGCGGTGCAACCAGCACCCCCGTGCGAATGCCGTTTTGGGTCAGTTCCTTTACGGCCTCCAGGCGGGCGCGCGGATTTGGGGTATGGGGCTCGGTCGCGCGCCAAGCCTGCTCGTCCACGGTCGGGACCGAGAGCGCTGCGCCGAACTCCGTCCGTTCGTTGATCTGGCGCATCAGATCGAGGTCGCGCAGCAGCAGCGGCGATTTCGTCAAAACCGAGCAGGGGTTGACGGCATCGCGCATCGCCTCCCAGATCCCGCGCATCAGCTTGTAGCGCCCCTCCACCCACTGATACGGGTCCGTGTTCGTGCCGAGCGCGACGTGCTCGCCTTGCCACGAGGGCCGCGCTAGCTCGGCTCGCAGCCGCTCCGGCGCATTCACCTTGACCACGATCTCCCGCTCGAAGTCCCGCCCCGCGTCGAAGTCGAGGTAGGTATGCGTGGGGCGAGCAAAGCAGTACGCGCACGCGTGACTGCAGCCGCGGAACGGGTTGATCGTCCACTTGAACGGCATCCGAGACGCCGCTGGTACGCGATTCAAGATCGACTTGGCTCGGACCTCGTAAAACCTCGTCGGAATTGAGTCGGGGGCCTCGAAATGCCGGACGACTGCTTCGTCCGAATATCCCGGGAGGCGCGCCCGTTCCTCGTCTTCAACGCTCAGGTTGCTCCAGCGCACAGAACATATGTTCGCATCTACGTCGGCGGCACGGCGCAGCAGCGCGTTCGCCGCTGCCTACGCGGCGCGGCTCAGGATCGACTGAAGCCCAGAGAGGGTCTGGCTGCTGGCCGCGGAGATTTCGACTTCAACGATCTCTCCAGCCTCCGCCAAGCCATCGAAGTTGACGACCTTGTTGTGGCTGGTGCGGCCGCGCAGGCGGCTAGGGTCGGTTCGCGAGGGGCCCTCGACGAGCACCTCGAGGCTCCGGCCCACGAAACGCTGAGCCCGCCGGTGAGCATGCCGCTGGATGACCTCGACCAACCGCTCCAGCCGCTCGACCTTCGCCTCATGCGGCACGTGATCAGGCAGCGTGGCTGCCTCGGTGCCACGCCGGGGCGAGAAGATGAAGGTGAACGCGCCGTCGTAGCCGGCCGATTCGGCCACCTCGAGCGTCTGCTTGAAATCCTCTTCGCTCTCCCCTGGGAAGCCAACGATGATGTCAGTGGTGAGCGCGCAGTCGGGTACGTGCTCGCGGATCAGCGCCACCCGGTCGAGGTAGCGCTCCCGGGAATAGGTGCGCCGCATCCTCTTGAGCACGGCGCTGGAGCCCGACTGCAGCGGTAGATGGATGTGCTGACAGAGCGAGGGCAGCTCAGCGTGAGCGCGGATCACGTCCTCGCGCATGTCCTTGGGATGCGGGCTCGTATAGCGGATCCGCTCGATCCCGTCGATCGCGTCGATCTGGCCCAGAAGCCCGGCAAAGCTGAGCCGCTGCTCGCGCGAAAGGTCGCGGCCATAGGAGTTGACGTTCTGGCCGAGGAGCGTGACCTCGCGCACGCCGTCGACCGCTAGGCCGCGAACCTCTTCGAGCAGTTCATCCGGCCGTCGCGAGACCTCGCGGCCCCGCGTGGATGGGACTATGCAGTAGCTGCAGACCGAGTTGCAGCCAACGCTGATCTGCACCCATGCCTGGAACTCGCGCGCCCGCTTTGCCGGCAGGCGGCCCGTGAAGCCCTCGAACTCGAAGTAGCCCTGGGCGCTCAGGGAATCGCTGGTGAGAAACTCGGCCAGCTTGTGCATTTGCCCGGGACCGAAGGCGACATCGACGAACGGGAAGCGGGCGAAGATCTCCTCCTTGACCGATTGCGCCCAGCAGCCGCCGATGCCCACGATCCGCTCGGGCCGCGCTTGCTTCAGCCGCTTGGCCTCTCCGAGGTGAGCGAGGAAGCGGCTATCGGCGCGCTCTCGGATCGAGCAGGTGTTGAACAGCACCAGGTCCGCGCCATCCCGGCTCTGCGCCTCCGTGTAGCCGAGCGACTCGAGCATGCCCTTCATGCGCTCGGAGTCGTGCTCGTTCATCTGACAGCCGAAGGTGGTCAGGTGGTAGCGCTTCACTCGGCATCAGGGTAGCTGCCGGCCGGCCGAATCTCAGCGGGCGTACTCGATCGCGCGTGACTCGCGGATCACCGTGACCTTGATCTGACCGGGGTACTCGAGCTCCTTCTCGATCTCCCTCGCGATTTCGTGCGAGAGCAGTGTCGCGTCGTCGTCGTCGACCGCTCCCGGGGTCACCATGACCCGGATCTCGCGGCCTGCCTGCATCGCGTAGACCTTGTCGACGCCATCGTGACGGGCGGCGATCTGCTCCAGATCGCGGAGTCGCTTGACGTACTGCTCGAGCGATTCACCGCGGGCCCCCGGCCGGGCGCCCGAGAGCGCATCCGCCGCCTGCACGAGGACCGCCTCGACCGTCTGGGGCTCGACCTCGTTGTGGTGGGCCTCCATGGCGTGGGCGACCGCCTCCAGCTCCCCATGCTTGCGCGCGAGCTCTCCGCCAACGAGCGCATGCGGACCCTCGATCTCGTGCGTGACCGACTTGCCGATGTCATGCAGCAGCGCGGCTCTACGAGCGGTCTTGGCGCTGGCGCCGAGCTCCTCAGCCATCATCGCGGCAAGGCGCGCCACCTCGATCGAGTGCGCCAGCACATTCTGGCCGTAGCTGGTCCGGAACTTGAGCCGGCCGAGCAGCTTGACTAGCTCGGGCGAGACGCCCTGTACCCCGGATTCGAGCACGGCAGTCTCGCCGAGCTCGACGATGTGGCTCTCGAGCTCGGACTTAGCCTGGTAGTAGGTCTCCTCGATACGCGCGGGGTGGATGCGCCCGTCCTGAAGGAGTCGCTCGAGCGTCAGCTTGGCGACTTCACGGCGCACCCCGTCGAACCCGGAGAGCACCACAGCTCCAGGGGTGTCATCGATGATGAAGTCCACACCTGTGAGGTTCTCGAGCGCGCGGATGTTGCGCCCCTCCCGACCGATGATCCTTCCCTTCATCTCGTCGGCGGTGAGGTGCACCACAGAGACCGTGTTCTCGGTCGCGTGGCCGGCCGCCAGCCGCTGCATGCAGACCGAGAGGATGTTGCGCACGCGTCTCTCCGCCTCGCGCCTGGTCTCCTCCTCGATCCTGCGGATGCGCCGGGCAGCATCATGGCGGACCTTGTCCTCGATCTCCTTGAGCAGCAGCTCCTTGGCCCGCGCCCGCCGACAGCCCGGCGGCACGTTCCAGGGCCCGTTCGAGCTCGTGCGTCTGTTGCGAGAGCGCCTGCCGAGCGAGCTTCAGCTCGGCCTCTTGTTCGGCGACCGCGTGCTCGCGGTCGAACAGGGACGCCTCACGGCGAGCGAGAGCGGCGGCGCGTTCGGAGATCTCGGCCTCGCCCTGCCCCCCGGCGCGCGTGGCGTGACCATCTTCGCCGCGTCGCAGCCAGCCGAAGATGTCCATGGTCGTTTCCTCTCTGCGACGACCCTCGTGAGGCCGTCACCTGAAATTTTCAGTTATGGAAGCGACCGAATGACCCGTTCAGACACTACGGATGCCGTCCAGCCGGACTCTGCCCCAGCACAGGCGGCCGAGGGCTAGGTGGCGCTCTTTAGTTCTTCAATTTCTCCATAAACCGGGCAGTCCGGTTGAGGTTTGTGGTTTTGCGCCCGTTCCGGGATCCGAATAATCACGCTATTTGCTGGTTCTTTATGGCCCGAAGGGCCAGTTCGTTCGCATCCCGGATCGTAGTACCGCAGCGGTCTTGGCGCAATCGGTGTCGGCTGGTTTGCAGCTCGTGCTGGGTCACGACGGCTCGGAGAAGCAGCAGCGCTACTCGCGCGAATAGGCGGAGAGCGCATCGAGCGCGAGCTCGCTGTCATACCCCCGACGAAGCAGGACGCCGAGCGCGCGGTCACGGTCACGGCGGGTCCTTGGCGGCTCGGGAAAGCGGCGCCGCAGGAGAACTAGCGCCCGCTCGCGTTCCCCTTCGGGGTGCGCCGCGGTCGGCTCGCCATCACCTGCAACGACGACGGCCGCGAGCTCCGGATCGATGCCCCGTCCGATCAGAGCACGCCGGATGCGCTCGCTGCCCCATTGCTCGAGCTCCCGTTTGTCCTCTGTGAACAAGCGAGCGAAGCGGGCGTCATCCATGCTTCCAGCCTCGGCGAGCGTCGCAATCGTCCGTGCGATCACCTCCGGGTCGACGCCATCGCGCTGCAGGCGCCGAGCGACCTCGTCCTTGGTGCGCTCGCGACGACTGAGATAGCGGCGGGCGATCTTCAGCGCATGGTCGGCCGCCGCCGCAGGATCCTCTACCGCTGCGGCTACCCGCGTCACGGCCGACTCGGCGGATCCCGTTCTATGCCGCCCGCTCGCCCGCGCCGCGGGCCGCGGCTACCTCACGTAGGTCGCCGCGCGAGCCGTTGCCCGGCGCAGTCGGGCGCGATCCGCGACCGGCGCCGGAGGCTGGATCGGTGTTCTGGTCGGCGGCGGATCGATGGTCGCCATTGCCCGCGGCCCGCTCGGTCTCGTCGGCCTGTTCGATCGGCTTGACCAGATCACGAGAGAGCCCGAGCGCCGCAAAGATCTTGACCTCGATCTCCTTCGCCGTCTCGGGGTGCTCGTCTAGGAATGCCTTGGCATTGCCGCGGCCCTGTCCAAGCCGCTCCTCGCCGTAAGAGAAGAAGGCACCCGACTTGGTGATGATGCTGTGCTCGACGCCGTAGTCGATCAGGCAGCCTGAGGTGGATATGCCCTTGCCGAACTCGATGTCGAACTCCGCCTGCTTGAAGGGCGCCGCGACCTTGTTCTTGACTACCTTCACCCTGACGCGATTGCCGACCGCCTCGGCGCCGTCCTTGAGCGTCTCGATGCGGCGGATGTCCAGGCGCTGCGAGGAGTAGAACTTCAGCGCCCGGCCGCCAGGCTGGGTCTCAGGCGAACCAAACATGACCCCCACCTTCTCCCGGATCTGGTTCGTGAACAGGCACAGAGTCTGCGTGCGGCTGAGCGTGCCGGTCAGCTTGCGCATCGCTTGCGACATCATGCGCGCCTGCTGACCGACGGTCTGGTCCCCCATCTGGCCCTCAAGCTCGGTACGCGGAGTCAGCGCGGCCACCGAGTCGACCGAGACCACATCGACCGCACCCGAGCGAATCAGGGTGTCGACAATCTCGAGCGCCTGCTCGCCGTAGTCGGGTTGGGAGACGAGCAGCTCGTCGATGTCCACCCCGATCTGGCGAGCGTAGATGGGATCCATCGCGTGCTCGGCGTCGATGAACGCGCACACGCCGCCGAGCTTCTGCGCCTCGGCGAGGATGTGATAGACGAGCGTGGTCTTGCCCGAGGACTCGGGACCGAAGATCTCCACGACTCGCCCGCGGGGGACGCCGCCGATCCCGAGCGCGATGTCGAGCGACAGTGCCCCAGTGGGGATGGCGTCCACCGCTACCCGCGCGCCGGGATCGCCCATGCGCATCACCGCGCCCTTGCCGAACTGCTTCTCGATCTGGGTGAGAGCACCCTTGAGCGCGGCCTGGCGCTTGGCGTCGGACTTCGCGTCGGGCGTCACGCCGGCGTGCTGATGCTCGCTCATCGCTTTCTGGCTCCTTGTCTCACGCTGTGAACGCCTCAAGGTAGGGCGGGCGGCGGACGGAACCGCCGTATCCGGGGGGCTGGCTAGGCGGAGCCGCCGCCGCCACGACCTCCACCACGCTAGATCCAGGCGCTGTGACGAAACAAGACGCAGTCGTGGCCGAAGCGCAACAACCCCGGACTACGCGTGTAAATTTGCCTAACGTATTCGCGCAGGCGGGGTCGGCGAGGCCGCATCGAGCTGCCCCCGCATTCGCTGCTTCAGACCGAGCAGCCAGCTATGGTCAACCGCGTGGAGCACTCGTAGATGGACATCACTTTCTTGGGCCAAGCAGGCCTTTTCATCAGGACAACGGCCGGCAGCATCCTCTGTGATCCCTGGTTCAACCCTGCGTATTTCGCCTCCTGGTTTCCCTTCCCCGGCAACTATCACATCGACCCGGCCACGATCGGGAGCCCCGACTACCTGTACGTCTCCCACCTCCACCACGATCACTTCGATCCCGAGTTCCTACGGGAGCACGTTTCCAAGGAGGCGCAGGTCCTGCTGCCGGACTATCCGGTCAACGACCTCGAACGGGAGCTGCGCGACCTCGGCTTCCACCGCTTCATCAAGACGCGCGATCTGGAGCCCGTGGAGGTCGACGGTCTGCTGTTCACGATCGTCTCGCTGACCTCGCCCACGGATGGTCCCATCGGGGACTCGGCACTGGTGGTGGACGACGGCCAGACGCGGATCTTCAACCAGAACGACGCTCACCCGCTCGAAGCCGACGTGCTACGCGCGCTCGGTCCCTTCGATGCCCACTTCCTCCAATTCTCTGGCGCGATCTGGTTCCCGATGGTGTATCGCTTCCGCCCGCAGGCGATGGCGGCCCTGATTCGGCGCAAGCGCGACCAGCAAAGCCGCCGGGCGCTGCGCTACGCCGTTCAGGTTGATGCCACGCATATCTTCCCGACGGCGGGGCCACCCTGCTTCCTCGACGACGACCTGTTCTACCTCAACGACCTGCCGGGCGACGCCAATCCGACGATCTTCCTGGATCAGTCCGTATTTCTGGAGTACATGCGCGAGCAGGGCGATGACCGTGGGCACCTGGTGATCCCCGGCAGCGTGGTGTCGCTGGATGGCTCTACGGGCGCGGTCTCCCACCCGTTTGCGGACGACGAGGTGCGCGCGATCTTCGCGGACAAGGAGGCTTACCTACGGGGCTATCAGGCCTACATGCGCCCGGTGATCGCGGCTGAGCGCGCAAGCTGGCCCCACGGACAGGTGGACATCTTGAATTCGATGCAGCGCTTGCTCCAGCCCCTGCTGGAGAAGGCTGATCACACTTGCGCCGGCGTCAATGCGCGGGTCCTGTTCTCGTTCGGCGAGGACGAGGTGGTCGTTGATTTCCTCGAGCGCCGGGTCTACCGCTGGAATGGCCAGAAGTGCCGCTTTCGGTTCTTCGTCGAGCCCGTCCTGGTGGAGGCGTTGCTGGAGAGCGGCGAGGAGGACTGGGTCAACTCTCTCTTTCTCTCGTGTCGCTTCCAAGCAGAGCGGGATGGGAAGTACAACGAGTACGTCTACAGCTTCTTCAAGTGCCTATCGCGCGAGCGGCTGCAGTACCTGGAGGGCTACTACGCCGAGAACACGGGCACCGACGAGATGTGGGAGTGCGCGGGATACCGCGTGCAAAGGCGCTGCCCGCACATGAAGGCGGACCTGACCGAGTTCGGCCAGTACGCGGACGGCGTGCTCACCTGCATGATGCACGGCCATCAATTCGAGCTCGCCACGGGCCGGTGCCTGACTTCGGACGACCTGCGATTGCGAACCGAGCCGATCGAGGGTGCCAATTCAGCGCAGGAGGCCGAGGTGGCTCGCTCATCCGGCGGGCACTAGCGAAAAGCTCCTCAGAGGTTCGTACCGCGCCCCGCTGGGGTGCAGGCGGGAGCGGTAGAGCGTCACCGCCGGGGCTTTGAAGCTAAGCGCCGGCAGGGGCGGCAATTCCGGCGGATGCGAGCCGGCCCGCGCGGGTACCCGCGCCACCGTTACATGCGGCAGAAAGGGACGCTTTTCGGGCCTGTACCAGCCGCCCGCAGCGAGCGCCTCGGAGATCGTGCCGTGTGCGCCGGAGAGCCCTCCCGACGGATCTGCGAGCCGGACAGCCAGCACTCGCGGACGGCGAGGAGGCAGCCAGATCCCGGCCTCAAACGAGAGCTCCTCCGCGGTGCAGTGCGCGAGTGCGACCTCGCACGCTGAGGCGATCTGCGCTACCTCCCCGGCCGGCGTCCCGCCCAGAAAGCACAACGTGACGTGTAGTCCCTCCGACGACACCGCGCGCAGCTCGGGGCTCTGCCGCAGCACGGATGATCGCCAGCGGACGAAGCAATCGCGCACCTGCTCTGGTAGATCCAGGGCGACGAACAGGCGAATGCGCTCGCCATCAGCGTCGCTCACAATCGTCCCGCGGCCTGCGGCGCGGAGTCCAGGGGCTCGGTTTCGCCCAGCAGCAGCCTCCGCAGGAGGTGCAGTGCCACCGTCGTGGCACGCTCGCGAATGTCAGCGCGGCCTCCCGGCAGTCGAGCCGAGCGCGTGATCTGAGCGCCGTCGCGCTCCGCGACCGTGAACCACACGAGCCCCACCGGCTTCTGCTCGCTGCCGCCCCCGGGGCCCGCGACGCCGGTTAGTCCGATGCCTATGTCCGCGCCAAAGCGCTCCAGCGCGCCGGCGGCGAGGGCGCGGGCGACCTCCTCCGAGACGGCGCCGAAACGTTCGATGTGTACGGGGTCGACTCCCACCAGGGCGCTTTTGGCCTCGTTCGAGTAGGCGACGATGCCGCCCAGGAAGTAGCTCGAGGAGCCGGATCGGTCAGTGAGGCGCGCCGATAGCAGCCCGCCGGTGCACGATTCTGCGACGGCAGCCGTGCGGCCTCCAAGGAGCGAGGCGACCTGCTCGTCGACGGTCGAGCCGTCCTCGGAAAAGAGCCGCTCCCCGTGGCGCTCGCGCATGAAGCCGATCAGCGCCTCGTAGGCTGGTTGCGCGGGCGGCTCATAGCGCGTTGAGACCTCAATCTCCCCTCGGCGCAGGCAGGTCGTGATCTCCAGCGGCTCGAGCTCTAGCCCTTCGTTTTCGGCGGCGCGCAGGGTATTTGCGATCTCGGACTCGGGCAGCCCGAAGAGCCGCACGATTCCACGGCGATAGGTCGGCAGGTTCGCCAGCGCGACTTGCAGCGCGGGCGTCTCGAGGGCCATCTCCCACATCGGCTGAAGCTCGCGCGGCGGCCCAGGAAGCACGACCACGGTCGGCCCTTCGCCGTGCAGCGGAGGCACGACCAGGCCGGGGGCGGTACCCACCGGATCGAGCACGGTCGCGCCCGCCGGGATCACAGCCTGTTTGCGGTTGGCGACCCGGATCGCATCCCGATCGACGTCGGGCCAGCGGGCGGTGATGGACGCGATGATGTCCCCGATGCGCCGCTCGAGCTCGGGATCCAAGACCATCTCGCGACCGGCGAAGCGCCCCACAATCTCCGTCGTGAGGTCGTCGGCGGTCGGGCCCAGCCCGCCGCTGGTGACGATGACCGAGAACCGCTGAGCAGCCATGAACTGCAGCGCCTCCAGTAGGTCGTCGGGACGATCTCCGACGACCTGGATCACGGCGGGGTCGAGTCCGATCCCGCGCAGTCGCTCCGACAGCCAGGGGCCATTGCGGTCCGCGATGATCCCCGTGAGCACCTCGGTGCCCGTGACCAAGATGCCCGCGCGGGGGTTCACGGGCACGACGGCTGAGTCCCGTTCGTCACGGTGGAGGTGCCGCGCGGGCGGATCCGGTATGCGAGCGGGGCAGCCGACGGGGCGATCGTGACCGGCTTGCCGTTGACCTTCATCTGCACGTCGGCGTTACCGAGCGTCAGGTAGAGCTCGTGTCCGGTCTCAGTCGGGATGATCTGTCCCGGGCTATAGGTGACGCCGGGGATCAAGTGCTTGCCCGCGCCGTTGACGACACACACATACACCGCTGCCGTCGGCGTCAGTTTGAGGCTTACGGTCTTTGGCTTGGCTGGTTTGGGTTTCGCGTGCCGGTGGCGGGCGGGATGATGTCTGTCCTTGTGCACACTGGCATGACTGTTCGTCGTGTTTCCGCCGGTATTGTTGTTGAAGCCCCCGCCGATAGCGTAGAGCGCCACCCCCACCCCGACCAAGACAACGAGGATCGCCAGCCAGGGCGGAGCTCGGAGACTCGGACGCGGACCGCGGTCCTCGTCGCGAGCGCGGCGCGTGGGCCCGATCGGGCGCAGCTCGTGCTCGGCCGGCGGCTCGTAGCGCCGCTTGAACTCCTCGACCAGCATCCTCGAGTCGAGGCCAAGGTAGTCGCCGTACGTGCGGAGAAAGCTCTTCGTGTAGACGGGCCCCGGCAGCACGTCCCATTCCTCGTTCTCCATGGCGCGCAGATACCGGGCGCGGATCTTGGTCTCGCCCTCGACCTCGGCCATGTCGATGCGGGCCCTGATACGCGCGTCCCTGAGCGTCTCGCCGATGCTGGGCATCGGGTGCAAGGTTAGTTGTCGTCAGGTATCGCGCGGATCGCGATGAGTGGCTAATCCTCGGGCACGCGCACGCGCTCCGCCGGGCCGCCGGTCTCGTGCAGATGGGCCAGGATGCGAGGCACGTCCGCCTCGCTGATCAAAACCTGGCGCGGCTTGGAGCCCTCGTAGCCGGAGATCACGCCGCGGCGCTCGAGCATGTCGATCAGCCGCCCGGCGCGCGTGTATCCGAGCCTCAGCCGGCGCTGGAGCATCGAGGTCGAGGCTGTGCCCATCTGCGCCACGAGCGCGATCGCGTCGTCGAGCAGCGGATCCTCGTTGGGGTGCAGCGCGTCCTCCTCCCCGGCCTCGCCCTCGGCCGGCTCGACCTCCTCCAACAGCTGCTCCTCAAACTGCGGCTCGCCCTGCCGGCGCCAGGCGGTCGTCAGCTCGGCGATCTGCGGCTCGTCGACGAAGGCGCCCTGGATCCGCTGAAGCTTGGACGAGCCCAACGGCGAGAACAACATGTCGCCCTGTCCGAGCAGGGACTCGGCACCGTTGTGGTCAAGTATCACGCGCGAATCGGTTTGGCTCGAGACCGCGAACGCTATGCGCGAGGGGACATTCGCTTTGATCATGCCGGTGATCACGTCCACACGGGGCGACTGCGTGGCGAGCACGAGGTGAATGCCGACAGCCCTGGCTTTCTGCGCCAGGCGGATCACCGCGTCTTCCACGTCGGCGGGCGCGACCATCATTAGGTCGGCCAGCTCATCGATCACACATAGGACATATGGGAGCGCCGGCTCGCCGCGCTGCTCGCGTACGCGGTTGAGCTCAGGCAGGGCGCGGGTGCGCGCCAGCGACATCATGCCGTAGCGCTGGTCCATCTCCTTGACCAGGTTCTGGAGGGCGTTGGCGGCCATACGCGGGCTGGTGATCACCGGCGTGAGCAGATGCGGGACCGATTCGTAGTGATTGAGCTCGACCTGCTTGGGATCCACGAGCACCAAGCGGACCTCGTGCGGGGTGGCGCGCAGCAGGATGCTGCACAGCATCGCGTTCACACACGCCGACTTGCCCGATCCCGTGGTGCCGGCGACGAGCAGATGCGGCATCTTGGCGAGGTCGGCGCCGATCGCGCGGCCCGAGATGTCCTTGCCCAGCCACACGGTGAGCGGTGACCATTCCTTCGGGGGTTCCTGGAATACGTCGCCGAGATGAACGATGCGACGAAGTGCGTTGGGAACCTCGACGCCGACCGCCTGCTTGCCTGGGATAGGCGCGAGGATGCGGATCTCGGTGGCGGCCAGCGAGTAGGCGAGGTCGTCTTTGAGCTGCGCCACCTTGGATACCTTGGTGCCCGGCGCCAGCCGCAGCTCGTAGCGGGTTATGTGCGGTCCGGTCACGCGGCCCACCACCGCGGCGTCAATCCCGAAATGGCCCAGCGTCTCGATCAGAGTGCGCTCGACCTGATCCTGTCCCTGCGTGTCCGGCCGGAGCGCCTCGGCCCCCGACCGGGTCAGGAAGCGGGGGCCAGGAACGCGCCACTGGAACAACGGGTCGTCCGTGACCGAGGCCCGGAAGCGGCCCTGGGGCGTGAGCCCGGCGCGGGCGTCTTCGGGCGCCTCCGAGAGGGGCTGCTCGGCGTCCTGAGGGCCGTCATGCTCGCCCGGGCCGGAAGGATTGTCGTCGTCTTCGTCGGGCAGGCGTGCCGGTGGTGCCTCGACGTGGGTCGCGCGCACGATCAGCTCATCGGTGTCGAGCTCGGGCGGGGCCACATCGCGGCCCGGCTCACTCTGGCGCATGGGCAGCGCGCCGCTCGGCCCGCCAGCCTCCGCCCCTAGGTCGGGGCCGGCGTGGGTATCGCCGAGGCGACCCAGCCGTGTCAGCGCCGCCGCGCGCTGCAGCGGTTGTGCGGCCGTGAGCTGCTCACTCGAGCGGGCTAGTGCCTGTGTGGTCAACCGCGCCCCCGTGCCGGTGGCGCGCAGTACCCCTGCGACGGTGGCGCCAGTCGAGAGCATGATGCCAGCGATGAGCAGAAACACGGCGACGATCTGGGCGCCGAGGGTCGAGACCAGGTGTCCGGCGACCCACAGCTCGCCTTGCCCCAGGATCCCGCCGCGGCTCTCGAACGCATGAGGCCGCCAGAAAGCATGTGCTGCGGTCGGGCCCGGGCCCATGCCGAGCGTGCCGGCGGCCAGCGCCAAGGTCAACCCCGCCAGCAGGCATATGGCGCCGGCGCGCAGAGGCCTGCCCGGCACCCGCAGCTCGCGCACAAGCACCAGGCCGGCGATGACGATGAGCGCTGCGGGAATCGCGTAGCCCACGACGCCGAAGAGGAAGCGCAGCACCAGCACGAGCGTTGAACCCAGCGCGCCGCCGTTCAGACCGGCGTAGGCGACGCAGACCAGGAAGATCCCGATCGCGAGCAGAGCCAGCGCCACGATGTCGACGTGGTGAGGAGCGAGCTCGAGCCGCGACAATGCCGGCCTGGTGCGGGCCAGGAGGGAGCGCCGGGCCCGCCTGCGCGGCGGCTTCTTTGCAGACCGAGTGGCCATCTACCGTCAGGCTTGCTTCGACGCCGGCCCCTTTGCTCCTCCCTTAAGGAGACCCCTAACCTTTGCGGCGAATGTCGGATTACGAACGACCACCGCGGGTGCTGGTCGTCGAGGACGATGACGCGATCGCGCACGTCCTGCAGCGCTCCCTGCGGCTCGAGGGCTACGAGGTGAAGATTGCCGGCGACGGCATCAGCGCGCTTGACATGGCGCAGGTCTTTCTTCCGGACCTCGTGATTCTCGATCTCGGACTCCCGCGGCTGGACGGCATCGAAGTGGCCAAGTCGCTGCGGCGCTCTGACGACGTCCCGATCCTGGTGCTGACCGCCCGCGATGCCGTCGAGGCGCGCGTCGAGGGACTCGACTCGGGCGCCGACGATTACCTGGTCAAGCCCTTTGAGCGCCAGGAGCTGCTGGCGCGCCTGCGCGCGCTTCTGCGGCGCCGCCCCCCACGGGGCCAGGAGACGCTCACGGTCGGCGATCTGAAGCTGAACCCCGACACGCATGAGGTTGCGCGCGCCAATCGCGAGATCGATCTGACCCAGCGCGAGTTCGAGCTGCTCGAGTATCTGATGCGCAACGAGCGCATCGTGATCTCGCGCCAGCGCCTACTCGACGAAGTCTGGGGCTATGACCCATTTTCCATGACCAACACGATCGAGGTATTCGTCTCGAACCTACGGAGGAAGCTTGAAGCCGGTGGAGAGCCTCGGCTCCTACATACGATCCGCGGCGCGGGTTACGTACTCCGCGTATAGGTCGATCCCGGTCCGCTGGCGCCTCGCCGGCGGCTCCGCGGTCCTGACCTTCGTGATCCTGGCCGCATTCGCGACCGTCGTGGGGCTGCTCACCGAGGGCCAGGTCAGGCGCCAGTTCGACGAGCAGGTCTCCTCCGCGGCAGGCCGGCTGGCGGCGCAGATGAGGCCCGTGTACACGGGCAGCAAACTCGACTGCGAGCAGCACGGCGATCTGGCCACGTTCGCTGGTCCCGACGAGGCCCAGGTGCGGGTCTTCAGCGATTACGGGGACGTGCTGTGCTCTCAGGTCCAATCGGCCACCGGCCGGCCGCTGAACCAGCCGGGGTTCGTGCTTCCCACGCGGGCCGGGATCTACGAGCAGGACGGCTACCGCGTCGAGGTGAGCGAGATCGGCTTCCACCCCGCGGGCGAGGGCTGGCTGCTGTACGCGCGACCGCTGTCGCAACTCGACCACACGCTCGCGCGCGTGCGACTCTTCTTGGGGTTGGGCGTGCTGGGCGGCGCGGTGCTCGCGCTGCTGGCGGGCCTCTTCGTGGCGCGCCGCGCGATGCGTCCGATCGCCGAGCTGACGGAAGCGGCCAGGGAGATCGAACGGACCCGCGACCCCAGCCTCAAGCTTCCCTATCCCGAGGCCGATGACGAGGTCGCCGAGCTGGCCCGCACGCTCGACAGCATGCTGCGGGCGCTCGACGCCTCCCGGGGCGAGACCCATGCACTGCTCGAGCGCCAGCGCGAGTTCATCGCCGACGCCTCGCACGAGCTGCGCACCCCACTGACCAGCGTGCTCGCCAACCTCGAGCTGCTGTCCGAAGAGCTACACGGCGAGCAGGCGGAAACGGCTCAGGCAGCGCTGCGCTCCACCCGGCGGATGCGTCGCCTGGTGGGCGACCTGCTGCTCCTGGCGCGGGCGGACGCTCAGCGCGTGGCCCCGAGCAGGCCCACCGATCTTGGCGAGGTGCTGATCGACGCGGCCTCAGAGCTCGAGCCCGTGGCCGACGGGCACGAGCTCGTTATCGAGCCCAGCCCGGCGGTGATCGACGGCGTCAGCGACGATCTACACCGACTGGTGCTCAACCTGCTGGAGAATGCGGTGCGTCACACCCCGCCCGGAACCCATGTGCACGCCTCCACGGCCACCGACGATGGGCAAGCCGTGCTGCTCGTGGCCGACGACGGCCCCGGGATCGCTCCCGAGCTCAGCCGGCGGGTCTTCGAGCGCTTCGTCCGCGGCGGTCGCGACGGCGGCCGCGGCTCCGGATTGGGGTTGGCGATCGTGCGGGCGGTCGTGGAGTCGCACGGCGGCACGGTGATGCTCTCCTCAGCCGCGGAAGACGGGACAGGGACCAGGTTCGAGATCAGGATCCCGATGGCCAGTCGCGAGCTCCCCCTGGCTAGAGACGGCGCGGAAGCGGCCACCGGCCCGCGCCGCGCGATACTCGAGTGAAGCTCAGCGCGAGCTCGGCGGGCGTGGAAAGCCGCTCAGACCTCAACCACCACCGGCAGCACCATCGGCCTGCGCCGCAGACGCTCATAGACGAACGCTCCGAGGTCCTCGTGCAGCTCCTGTTGCAGCAGGTCGATCTCGCGCACGCCATCGCGCGCCGCGTCCTGAAGCGAGCGCTCGACCTCCGCGCGGATCTCCCGGACCAGCCCGTCCGCCTGCTCGGCGAAGGGCACGCCCCGGAAGATCACCTCGGGCGGGGCGACGGACTCGCCCGTCTGCTCGGACACGGTCGCGACCACGATGAAGATGCCGTCGGCCGAGAGCATCCGCCGGTCACGTAGGGCCACGTCGGCAGGGTCGCCGATGTCGACCCCGTCGACGAAGATCATGCCCGAGCGCTCGGGCTCCCCAAGCCGCGCCCCGTGACCGTCGATCTCGAGCGGCAGGCCGTTCTGGCCGCGGAAGATCCGCTCGCGCGGGATTCCCACGGCGCTCGCCAGCTCCGAGTGGAGATGAAGTCGCTTGTAGTCGCCGTGGATCGGCATCACATACTGGGGCCGGACCAGGTTGAGCATCAGCTTGAGCTCCTCCTGGAAGCCGTGTCCGGAGGCATGGATCGTCGCCTCGGCCGTGGTCACCACATGGCAGCCGAGCTGGTACAGGCGATCGACGGTCTCCCCCACCGCGCGCTCATTTCCCGGGATCGGCGTCGCCGAGAAGACGACGGTGTCGCCCGCTCGGAGCCTGACCTGCGGATGATCGTTGTACGCCATGCGCCGGAGTGCCGATAGCGGCTCGCCCTGAGAGCCGGTCGAGACCACGACCACACGTTCATCGGGCCAATCCTCGACCTCGTGCGCGCCGATCATGATCCCCTCGGGAATCTCGATATGCCCCAGGGAGCGCCCGATGCCGACGTTCTTTCGCATCGAGCGGCCCACCAGCGCCACCTTGCGGTCGAGCTCCGCGGCAGCGTCGACCACCTGTTGGACGCGGTGGACGTTTGAGGCAAAGCTCGTGACGATGATCCGTCCTTCCGCGCGCGCGAATACCTCTTGCAGTTGCGGGCCCACGATCCGCTCCGAGGGCGAGAAGCCCGGCCGGTTGGCATTGGTGGAGTCACCGAGCAGCAGCAAGAGGCCGTCACGGCCCAGCTCGGCCAGGCGCGAGACATCGGCGGGTGGGCCGTCGACGGGGGTCTGGTCGAACTTATAGTCGCCGGTCACGAGCACGTCTCCGAGTTCGGTGGAGAGCACCACCGCGCACGAGTCGGGGATCGAGTGGGTCATATGCACCAGCTCGAGCCCGAAGGGACCGAGCGTCACGCGTTCGGAGGGCTCAAGGTTGAGCAGCGGCACGTCACGCAGCCGGTGCTCGTCGAGCTTCGAGCGCGCCATCGCGATCGTCAGGCGACGCGCGTAGACCGGCGGCAGCCCCATCGGGGCGAGCTCACGCAGAATCCAGGGCAGCGCCCCAAGATGGTCCTCGTGGCCGTGGGTGATCACGATTGCCTCGATGTCCTCGACTCGCTCGCGCAGGTAGCTGAAGTCGGGCAGAACGAGATCGATGCCCAGCATTTCCGCTGTCGGAAAGCGCAGGCCTGTGTCCACGACCACGATCCGCTCGCCGTGCTCGAGCACGGTCATGTTCTTGCCGATCTCGCCCAGCCCGCCGAGAGGCAGGACCCGCAGCGCGCTCACGCGGCGGCGGCGAGCAGCCCGTGGCGCTCGAGCAGCTGGCTGAGCAGCTGGCGTTCGCGTTCGTCGAGCTCGACGTAGGGCAAGCGCGGCGGCCCCGCCGAGATGCCCATGAGCGACAGCGCCGCCTTGACCGAGCAGGCGAGCGGAGCGAGCGCGAGGTCCTGGTAGACGTCCTGGAGCGAGCCGTCTATTTCCTCCCGCAATTCCGGCTCGTCGACCATGCGCCGCATCTCCTCGCCCACCAGGTGAGACGCCACGAGGATCCCTCCGGCCTCGCCCAGGTCCAGCACGTCGGCCAGCAGGTCGTCGTTGCCCGCGTAGATCTCGAGGCCGTCAATCCGGGCGAGATTGGCCTCATTGGCCTGCTTGACCGCGCCGATGTTGTCAATCTGGGCCAGTTCCGCGAGCAGGTCGTTGGGCATGTCCTGGGCGGTGCGCTGGGGGATGTTGTAGACCACGATCGGCAGGTCGGTGGCGCGCGCGACCTCCTGGAAGTGACGGATGACCCCGCGCCGCGAGGGCTTGTTGTAGTACGGGTTGACGACCAGGAGCGCGTCCGGCCGAAGCTCGCTGGTGCGCTCGGCCAGCTCGACGGCGTGGCGGGTGTCGTTCGACCCAACCCCCGCGACGATCGTGGTCCCGGCGTGCGAGGGGCGCGTCTCCTCCACCCCGAGGCGGATCAACCGGATCTTCTCTTCGTCGGAAAGCGTGGACCCTTCGCCGGTGGTCCCGCACAGGACCAATCCATCGGAGCCGTGCTCGAGCAGGTACTCCATCAGACGCACGGCGGCGTCCTCGTCCAGCTCTCCCCGAGAGTCGAACGGCGTCACCATCGCGGTGAGGATTGCGCCCAGACCGAGCCCCATCGGCGGCATTATCGCAGGGCTCGTGAGCGACCCGGGCGGACCCCGGCCTCAGAACAGCAGATGCTCGAGGCCGACCACTGGCGAGCAGGGCAACGCGCCGACACGCCGGATGGCGAGCAGCACCCCGGGCATGAAGGACTCGCGCGCAAGCGAGTCGTGGCGAATCGTGAGCGTTTGGCCGACGTCGCCGAGGATCACCTCCTGGTGGGCCACGAGACCCGGCAGTCGCACGGAATGGATGGGGATCTCCGTGGAGCGGCCGGCCGCGGCGCTCATCAGCTGGGCGGTGCGGGCCGCGGTGCCGCTGGGACGGTCGAGCTTGCCGTCGTGGTGAAGCTCGATGATCTCGGCGCCCGCGAAATGACGGGCCGCCTCGGACGCGAAGCGCATCATCAGCACCGCACCGATGGCGAAGTTGGGAGCCGCAAAGACGTTTGCGCCGGCGCCCTGGAGCTCCGTCAGCGCCTCCGCGGGGAAGCCGGTGGTTCCGATCACCGCGTGTACCCCGGCGGCAACCGCCTCGCGCGCGTTCTGAAGCGCGCTGTCGGGGACGGTGAAGTCGACCAAGACGCCGGGTCGAGCTTCAAGCGCGTCGGCCAGGGTGCGTCCGAGCAGCGGGTCAGCGCGGGCGACAAGCTCCATGTCGGGAGCCCCTTCAACCGCGCTGCACACGGTCTGGCCCATGCGGCCGGCGGCGCCCGCGACCGCCACCCGGATCAAGCCGGCCGACCTCTCGTTCCCGAGTGCCGGCGAGGGGCGCTCACGCGGCGGCCTCGGCGGTGGGATCCTGCACGGGCAGCGCCGCCGGGGCCACGCTCGCTATCGCCTCCGCGAAGCGCGCCGCATCGGGCCCGATGGCCGCAGCAGAGCGGTGCTCCGGTGCCCATAGCTCGGCGGTCAGCTGAGCTAGATCGTCGAGCGTGACGGCGTCGATGCGCTCGATTACCTCATCCAGCGATTCGAGTGGGGCTCCCGCGAGCACCTCCGAGCCGAGCCGGTTCATGCGGGCGCCAGTGGACTCGAGCGCCAGCACCACCCGGCCCTTCAGGTTCTCCTTGGCGCGGGTGAGCTCTTCGTCGGTCGCGGGCTCCTCCGCCAGCCGCTCGAGCTCGTGCTCAATCACACTCATCGCGTCGGCGAGATTCTCCGCGCGGGTGCCGACGTAGAGACCGATCTGCCCGGAGTCCTGGTAGCCGCTGGCGAAGGAGTAGACCGCATAGGCGAGGCCCCGCCGCTCTCGGATCTCCTGGAAAAGCCGCGACGAGCTCGTCCCGCCGAACACCGTGTCGAGCACCCGCAGCGCGTAGCGACGCTCGTCGTATCGTGAGATTCCGGGCGCTCCCAGGCACACGTGAAACTGCTCGGTCTCCTTGCTCTCGAAGCGCCGTCCCGGAAGCGAGACCTCTGGCGGCGAGCCGGGATTAGGCGCCGAGCGCCGCCGCCCGGAAGGCACCCGCTCGTCCGCCAGTTCTACGAGCCCGTCGTGATCGACCGCGCCCGCGGCGGCGATCACGATGTTTGCAGGTGCGTAGCGTCGGCGGTGGAAGCGTGCGATTTCCTGCACCGGGGTGTCGGCGATCACCGCGGCGCGTCCGATGATCGCTCGCCCGAGTGGGTGCCCCCCGAAAATCGCCTCGCCGAGCAGGTCGAACACCTTTTCCTGCGGATCGTCCTCGTACATGGCGATCTCCTCGAGGATCACCGCGCGCTCGGAGTCGATGTCAGCGAGCGCCGGTCGAAAAACCATGTCGGCCATCACGTCGAACGCCTCGGGAAGGTGGGAGTCGATCACCCGCGCATACACGGACGTCGTCTCCTTGCCCGTCCCGGCATTGAGCTCAGCCCCCATCGCGTCGAAGAGCTGATCGATCTCGAGCGAGCTGTACTTGGAGGAGCCTTTGAACAGCAGGTGCTCCAGCAGGTGGGAGAGCCCCGCGTGGGGCTCGTCCTCAGTCCGGGAGCCCGAGCCGATCCAGACCCCGAGCGCGACCGAGCGCACCGCTGCCATCTCCTCGGTAACGATCCGGACGCCCGACTCGAGCGTCGTCAGGCGGTGCTCGTCCGCCACGGCCGCGCTAGGCGCCGCTCTCAACCGCGGTGGCCGGCGTCACCTCAGGACGCCGGCCGCTCGGGATCGCGATCGCGCACGCGCTCGGAATCACGATCGCGTACGCGACCACGGTCGCCGCGCCCACGCGGGCCGCGCCCGTCACGGGGTCGCTCCCGGGGGCCGCGGCGCGAGTTGCCGCCGTCCCCCGTGCCCGCTGCCTGCAGCTCGGCCACCGACTTGCCGGCCACGTCTGGATCAGAGGCGAGCCGCAACCCGATGCGGCCGCGCTCACGGTCGACCTCGACCACGCGCACTTCCAGCTCATCGCCCTTGTTGAGGACCTCCTCCACGCTGGCGATGCGCTGTCCCGGCGCGATGTTGGAGATGTGCAGCAACCCGTCGGTGCCCTTGGAGAGCTCGACGAAGGCGCCGAAGGCGGTCGTCTTGACGACCTTGCCGGTGAACTCGTCGCCGACCTCGACCTCCTTCGTCATCGCGCGGATGCGGTCGACTAGGGCGTCGCCGCGCTCTCCGTCGGAGGCGTAGACCAGCACCTGCCCCTCGTCGGAGACGTCGATCTGAGACTCGAACTCCTCCTGCAGGGCGCGGATCGTCTCGCCCCCCTTGCCGATGAGCAGGCCGATCTTCTCGGGGTCGATCTGAATCGTGGAGATCCGCGGGGCGTAGCGCGAGAGCTCGCCTCGTGGCCCCGTGATCACCTTGCCCATCTCCTCGAGGATGAACTGCCGGGCCACGCGCGCCTGTGCCAGCGCGTCGCGCATGATCTCGAACGTAACGCCGGTGATCTTGATGTCCATCTGCAGGGCGGTGATGCCTTGCTCGGTGCCGGCGACCTTGAAGTCCATGTCGCCCAGGTGGTCCTCGACCCCCGCGATGTCGGTGAGGACGATGTAGTCATCGCCCTCCTTGATCAGCCCCATGGCGATGCCCGCCACGGGCCGCTTGATCGGCACGCCGGCATCCATCAGCGACAGCGAGGAGCCGCATACGCTCGCCATCGAGCTCGAGCCGTTCGACTCGAGGATGTCCGAGACGACGCGGATCGTGTAGGGGAACTCCTCCTGGCTCGGCACCATGGGCACCAGTGACCGCTCAGCGAGCGCGCCATGGCCGATGTCGCGGCGCTTGGGGCCCCGCATGAAGCCCGCCTCGCCGACCGAGAACGGCGGGAAGTTGTAATGGTGGAAGTAGCGCTTGGCGGTCTCCAGTCCCAGCGTGTCGAGACGCATCTCCTCGCGGGTCGTGCCGAGCGCGACGACGCTCAAAGCCTGCGTCTGGCCGCGGGTGAAGAGAGCCGACCCATGCGTGCGCGGCGCTACATCGACCTCTATCGAGATCGGCCTGATCTCCTCCGCGCCGCGACCGTCCGGGCGCTTCTTGTGTACGGCGATGCGCTCACGGATCAGCGACTGCTCGAGCTTGTCGAAGCCAAGCTGCACCGCGGCACGGCGCTCCACGTACTCGGCCGCCGCGGTCGCATCCGCAGCGCTGCTCGGCACGGGCGCATAGTGCTCGAGCACCTGCTCCTCGACCGCCTTCGAGGCCGCCTGCCGTTCGAGCTTGTCGACGACCTGGGTGGCGGCGTCAAGAGCAACGCCGTGCGAGGCCTTGATCTGCTCGTAGAGCTCAGGGTCGACCTGAGGCACCTGCACCGGCAGCTTCTCCTTGCCGGCCCGCTCGGCGAGCTCGCGTTGGAGCGCGCACAGCTTCTTGATCTCCTCGTGGGCGATGTCGAGCGCGTCCAGGATCTCGGCCTCGGGGATCTCGTTGGCCCCCGCCTCGACCATCAGGATCCCTTCCTCCGTGCCCGCCACGATCAGATCAAGGTCTGCGGACTCGAGCAGGTCGTCCTCGCTCGGGTTGACGACGAAGTTGCCCTCGACCTTGCCGATGCGCACCGCGCCCACGGGAGTGGGCAGCGGGATGGTCGAGACCATCAGGGCTGCCGAGCAGCCGTTCATGGCGAGCACGTCGTACGGATGGATGTGGTCCACGGAGATCGGGATCGCCACAAGCTGGGTCTCGTACCGCCAGCCCTTGGGAAACAGCGGGCGGATCGGGCGATCAATCAGGCGCGCGGACAGCGTGGCCTTCTCGCCCGCGCGGCCTTCGCGCTTGAAGAAAGAGCCGGGAATCTTCCCGGCCGCGTACATGCGCTCCTCGACGTCCACGGTCAGTGGCAGGAAGTCCACCTCCCGCAGATTGCCGGCGGTGGCGGTGCACAGGACCATGGTGTCGCCCGAGCGGACGAGCACCGCGCCGGAGGCCTGCTTGGCCAATTTGCCGGTCTCGAACGAGATCTCCTTGCCCTCAATCTCGACGGACACGCGCGTAACGGCGTCAGACATATATTCAGTTCCCTTCTTACCCTCGCCCTTCGGTCGACGAGGGACAAACTTGCTTTCTCTTATTCCGAACTAGGGGCGATGGTAGCGGCCACGCCGCAGTTCGCCCCGAGCAGCGCCGCGATCGCTCCTTCTCACCGCGAGTGGAGAACGTCGAAGGCGACCCGGCCGGCGTACATCTGTCCGTCCATGAAGACCGTAGGAGTGCTAACCACCCCCGCCCGCACGCCGCCGTGGAAGTCCTCCCGAACGCGGCGAGCAACGGCCTCCCCGCGCCGGTCTGAGTCGAACCTCTGCACGTCGAGGCCCAGCTCGGCAGCGCGCCGCCACAGATGCGGATCCTCCAGCCGCCCCTGGTCGGCGAACAGCGAGTCGTGCATCTCCCAGAAGCGTCCCTGCAGCGCGGCCGCTTCGGCCGCGCACGCGGCCGCCCATGCGCGCGGGTGGCTGGAGCGCACCGGGAAGTGGCGAAAGACACGGCGCAGCCGCTCCCGAGAGCTCAGCTCGGAAGCCAGGACCGCGCAGAACGGGCACTCGAAGTCGCCGTACTCGATCATCGCGGCCATGCCGGCCGGGCCGTGCGCGTGATCGCGCTCCGTGACGGCCGGCACCGGCGCGGAGCGCAGATCCGCCAAGCTCGCCCTCAGACCGCGGCCAGCCCGTCGAAGATCAGATTTGCGCCTGGCAGCTCGGCGGGTGACTCCGCCTCATAGCTCCAGCGCACCACCGCGTCCGGTCCCACCACCACCAGTGCCCGCTGGGGAAAGCCGTCGGGGTGATAGACGCCGAATGCTCTGCACGTCTCGCCCTTGGGCTCGAAGTCCGAGAGCTGTTCGATCGTTACTCCGAGCTGCTTGCGGAAGGCTCGCTGCGAGTAGGTCGCATCGCAAGACACGCCGTAGATGGTGGCCCCGCGCGCCTCAATGTCGGCCAGAACCTCCTCATAGACGCCGAGCTGGTCGCTGCAGACGGGGCTGAAGGCGAACGGGTAGAAGACGAGCACGGTCGTCGCGCCCTCCAGGTCCGAGCGCGTGAAAGCGCTCGCGTCCTCGCGTCGCAGAGTGAACTCGGGCGCTGGGGTCCCGGGCGCCACCACCGCCTGGGAGCGGGCCGGCGACGAGCTCACCGACGCAGGCCGAGCTCGCGGATCAGCGAGCGATAGCGCTCCAGGTCCGAGCGCTGAAGGTACGACAGCAGCCGCCGCCGGTGCCCGACGAGCATCAGCAGGCCGCGGCGGGAATGGTGGTCCTTGCGGTGCATGCGCAGGTGCTCGGTCAGCGCGGCGATCCGCTCGGTGAGCAGAGCGACCTGGACCTCGGTGCGGCCGGTGTCGTTCGGCCCCCAGCCGAATCGCTCGACGAGCTCACGCTTGCGCTCTTGGGTGATGGTGGTCATGCGGGCTCCGAGGCTAGCAAGGCGCGTGTGCGCTCCACGTCCTCGCGCATCTGCTCGATCAGCGAGTCCGCCGAATCGAAGCGGCGCTCGCCGCGCAGGCGCCGGACAAACTCGACCCGCAGCTGCCTTCCGTACAGGTCGGCATCGTGGTCGATCAGGTAGGCCTCGACCAACACCCCCCGCCCGGTCCCGAAGGTGGGCCGCACACCGACGCTGACCGCGGCCGGATGGCCGTTGGCGTACGCGGCATAGACGCCGTGGCCGGGATTTACGAGCGCTTCGTTGGGGACGACGTTGGCGGTGGGAAAGCCGAGCTCGCGCCCGCGCCTGTCGCCCGCGACCACCTCGCCCTGGATACGGAAGGGCGCCCCCAAATAGCGCGCGGCGACCGCCACCTCGCCGGCCAGGACCAGGCCGCGGATATGGCTCGAGGAGACCACCTCACCCTCCACCTCCACGAGCGGCACGACACGCGTCTCGAAACGGGTCTCGGCGGCGAGCAGGGCCGCGTCGCCCACGGCCCGGTGACCGAAGCGGAAGTTCTCCCCCACCGAGACGAGCTCCGCACCGAGGCGTTCAAGGAGGACCTGATCGATGAACTCCTGCGGGCTCTGCCGCGCGAAGCGCTCGTCGAAGGGGATCACAACGAGCTCGGCGACGCCGAGCCCCGCGATCAGCTCGGCCTTGACCGCGAGGCTCGTGAGCAGCTTGGGCGCGGCCTCGGGGCGCACCACCTGCAGAGGATGCGGATCAAACGTGAGCACGGTGTCCGAGCCCGAAATCACCTTGCGGTGCCCGAGGTGGACGCCGTCGAATTCGCCCACGGCGAGCCGGCGTGCCCGCGGCTCTGCCTGCTCGAGCATCGTGATCTTCATCCGGCGGCGAAGCCTAAGTGGTCAGCCGCTGCGCAGCACGACCAGCGGCCGGAGCATGCCCGGCTCGGCAGCGGGCACAGCGACGGCGATCAGCCCGGTGTCGTCCTCGAGCCGCACGGGCCCAGAGGCCTCGGCGGCAACCGAGTTGCCATGGGCCGCCTGCCGCGCCGTCTCGCCAGCGACGCGAAGGCAAGGCAGAAATGAGAGCGCCTCCGAAAGGCCCAGCATCCTTCCGGGGTCGGCCTGCTCGACGTCGAAGGGGCCGATGCGGGTGCGGCGCAGCGACTCGCAGAACGCGTCGCCCAGATCCGCGATCAGGCTACGGATGTACGTGCCCGAGGAGCACTCGATCTCGAACCCCCGGCGCTCGCCTCGCCGCCAGCGCTCTTCGAAGCGGTGCACGCGGACCTCGCGCTCGGGCAGTTCCACAGGGGTCCCTTGTCGGGCCAGGCGATAGGCTCGCTCGCCCCCCACTTTCACGGCGGAGAAGGCGGGCGGACGCTGGCGCACAACTCCTGTGGGGAGCGGGAGATCGCCTGCGGGCACCACGCCGGTGACGCGGATCTCGCCCTCCGGATCGCCGGTGCTGGAGACCGCGCCGAAGCGCGCGACCACGAGGTAGGTCTTCGGGAGCGCGAGCAGGAAGCGCTGAATGCGTGTGGCGCGGCCGACCAGGATCAGCAGCAGGCCGGTCGCGAACGGGTCGAGCGTGCCGCCGTGGCCCACCTTTGTGCCGCGCGGCAGACCACGCTTGACACGAGCTACGGCGGTTGCCGACGAGCTACCGGCCGGCTTGTCGAGGAGGATGACGCCGTCCCGGGTCAGGCGATGTCCCAGGGCGAGGGAGCTAGAGCTGTGCCGCGAGCTGATCGCGCAGGAAGCGGACGAGCTCTTCGTGACGCATGGCCGTGTTGAACCCCGCGGCCTGCCGGTGTCCTCCGCCTCCCTGGACGCGGGCGATGCGCGAAACGTCCACGCTGTCGTGATTCGAGCGCAGCGAGACCTTGTGCTGCGGTGTGCCGTCGCCGTCGGCCATGCGCTCGCGCACGAGCGCCGCCACTAACGTGCCGCGGACTGCACGCAGATGATCGACGAGGCCCTCGGAGTAGGTCGCCTCGGCGCCGGCGTCGGTGAAATCGGCGGCTTCGAGCGCGCTCACGGTCAGCCGGCCGTTGTCGTAGCGCTCGATCTTCTCGAGCCCGCGGGCCAGCAGCGCCAGCTTGGCGTAGGGCAGGTCCTCGTACACGCGCCGGTAGATCTCATGCACCTCGACGCCCGCCTCGATCAGCTCTGCCGCCATCACATGAGCGCGGGGTCCGGTGTTCTCATACATGAAGCGGCCGGTGTCGGTGATCAGCCCCACGTACAGGGCCTCAGCGATCGTCGTATCGGGCTCCACGGCGAGCTCGTGCATCAGCTCCCAGACGATCTCGGCGGTGCAGGACGCATCCGGGCGGACGTAGTTGATCGTGCCGAAGCGGGTGTTGTCGTGGTGGTGGTCGATGTTGACGATCTGGGCGCCGGGGCGCTTGAAGATGCGCGCCGGCGTCCGTTCGATGTTCCCGCAGTCGAGAAATACGATCGTGCGCTCCTCCACGTCGTCCGGCGGCGTGTCGATCAGCCGGGGCATCGGTAGGAAGTCGTACTCCTCAGGCAGCGGAAAGTCGCTCGGATCGATGAACATGACGCTGTCCGCGCCGCGTCCCGCGAGGATCTGCTGCATCGCCACGAGCGAGCCGAGGGCGTCACCGTCGGGATGCTCGTGGGTCACGACGACGAAGCGCCGAGCCCCGCGCAGCTCAGCCACGACCTGTTCACGATCCGAAAGCGCGGCTTCGGTGCTCATGGCTGCTGCTCGTCGAGCATCTGGGAGATGCGCATGCCCCGGTCGACCGAGTGGTCATAGAAGAACTGCAGCGACGGGGTGTGCTTGAGCTTGAGCTCGGTAGCGATCAGGCCCTGGAGGAAGCCGTGTGCCGAGCGCAGGCCCTCAAGCGAAGCCTTCCGAGCCGACTCGTCGCCAAGCACGCTCACGTATACGCGTGCGTGGCGCAGGTCGGAAGAGGTTCTGACGTCGGTCACGGTCACGAAGCCCACCCGCGGGTCGTGAAGTTGCGTAGCGATGCCGTCGCTGAGGACTTCTCGCACCGCCTCGTCTACTCGTCGCATACGAGCGGAGCGCATCCTACCCCCGCAACTCCTCAACGGAGGCAAGGATTCTTTCGACCCTGACGCCATCGGGAACACGCGTCTCGAGGAAGCGCTCGACCCGATCGGCCGCGTGCTCGAGCGCCGACGGCGTGGCGCCCGTGAGGGCCGCTGTCAGCGTCGTCCGTTGCCACAGGTCCTGGTGCTCGATCTCCGCCACGGTTGCGCCCAGGCGCCGGTGCAGAATCGCCTTGATCGACGAGAGCTCCTTGCGCTTGTGCTTGAGCGAGCCTGCGTCGGCGAAGTGGAGATCGATCACCAGCACGGCGACAAAGCCGCCATCGGCAGACATGTGCCCGTCACTGTCCTAGGCGAGCTCGCGCTCGCGCAGGCGCGTCGCGTAGGGCTCTAGCACGTCGCCTTCCTTGATGTCCGCGAAGTCCCTCAGGACGATGCCGCAGTCATATCCGGCCGCGACCTCGCGGACGTCGTCGTTGAACCGCCGGAGGCTCGCCACCTCGCCGTCGTAGACGACCCTGCCGTCACGTACCAGCCGGACCTTGGTGCCCCGCGTGACCCTGCCCTCGAGCACGTGCGATCCCGCGATCGCGCCCACTCGGGAGGCGCGGAAGACCTGCCGGACCTCGACCGTGCCGAGCGTCTCCTCAACCTCTTCGGGGGCGAGCATGCCCTGCATCGCCGAACGGAGCTCGTCGGTGGCGCGGTAGATCACGGAGTAGTGGCGAATTTCAACGCCCTCGCGTTCGGCCACCGCTCGGGCGTCGCCCACCGGCCGCACGTTGAAGGCGAGGATGACTGCGTCGGAGGCGGCGGCGAGCATCACGTCGGATTCGGTGACGCCGCCGACGGCAGCACGGATCACGTTGACCGAGACTTCCTCCTGGGGCAGCTTGGCGATCTCGTCCTGAATCGCCTCGAGCGAGCCCGCCACGTCCGCCTTGAGCACCAGATTCAACTCCTGGAGCCCCTCCTTGAAGATGTCCTCGAGCGAGATGCGCTTGCCCGCCCGACGCGCCAACGACTCCGTCTTCAGGCGGGTGGCGCGCTCGGTCGCAAGCTGGCGAGCACGGCGTTCGTTCTCGACCGCGCGCACCCGCTCCCCTGCCTCGGGCACGCCGTCGAACCCAAGCACCTCGACCGGCTCGCCGGGACCGGCCCCGCGCACGCGGTTGCCGAGGAAGTCGTTCATGGCCCGTACCCGCCCCCAGTGGGCACCGGCGACGAGCGCGTCCGAGACCTCGAGCGTGCCCCGGCTGATCAAGATCGTCACCACCGGGCCGCGTCCGGGGTCGAGCTTGGACTCGATCACGGTCCCTGACGCCGGCGCATCCGGATTTGAGCGCAGCTCCTCGACCTCGGCCATCAGGATGATCGTCTCGAGCAGGTCGTCGAGGCCCTGCTCGGTCTTGGCCGAGACCTCCACGAACTCGGTGTCGCCGCCCCAAGCGACCGGCTGCAATCCGAGGGCCGCCATTTGCGAGCGCACGCGGTCGGCCTGGGCGCCCTCCTTGTCGATCTTGTTGATCGCCACGATGATCGGCACGGCAGCCTCGCGGGCGTGATCGATCGCCTCCTGGGTCTGGGGCTTCACGCCGTCGTCGGCCGCCACCACGATCACCGCGATGTCGGTCACCTTGGCCCCCCGTGCGCGCATGGCGGTGAACGCCTCGTGGCCCGGGGTGTCGAGGAAGGTGACGGTCTTGCCGGAGTGGTGAACCTGATACGCGCCGATGTGCTGAGTGATGCCGCCGGCCTCCCCGGCGGCCACCTCCGTCTCGCGGATTGCGTCGAGCAGCGAGGTCTTGCCGTGGTCGACGTGACCCATGATTGTGACTACCGGAGGGCGCTCGACGAGCTCGTCCTCGGCGTCCTCGAAGACCGGCTCGGTCACGGTCTCGTCTTCGGAGTGCACGAGCTCGACCTCGCGCCCGACCTCCGAGGCAAGCAGGAGCACCGCGTCGTCGGAAAGGGTCTGCGTGAGGGTCTTGAGCTCCCCGAGCGCCATCAGCTTCTTCATCACCTCGGGCAGGGGCACGTCCAGATACTCGGCCACGTCCTTGACCGTGGAGCCTGAATTGACGCGGATCGCGGCGGGCTGCAGGGGGCCGGCGGGGGTCGCGGGCTGGGCCGCGGCCTCCTCGTCGTAGACGCCGCGGCGCCTGCGTCCTCGCCGCTGGCGGCGCGGCGGCTGGACCGGGCCCCCGCCCCCTGGCGTCCTGCGCGAAGCCTGAGAGTCGATCACCACCCGCCTGCGCCCGCTGGCGCTGCCGGGCGCGCGCTCGCCCTGGAGAGAGTCGCGCGTGGGCCGGCGGGCGGCAGCAGTGTTCCCCTGGCGCGCGCCGCTTGTGCTCGGCGCGGGCGTCTCCTGGGGGGGCCGGGCCTGGGCGGCGTTCTGTGCAGGCGGCGTGCCGGATTGCTGGACGGGCCCCTGCGCCGAGGGCGGTGCGCCTTGGTTGCCGGCGCCATCCCCGGCGCCGTTGTCGAGCACGCGCAATGCGATCGCCTCGTCGACGGACGAGGAGGCGGCCTTTACTTCGATTCCGGCCTCCCGCAGCCGCTCGAGTACCGCTTTTGAGGGAATACCTCTTTCCTTGGCGATCTCGTGTACGCGCTTGTTCATCCGCGGCCCAGTCTAGAAGTGGCGGGGTGGTCCTCGCCGGTCACTATTGAGTAGCGCCCTCCGCGGGCGCCGGGTCGGCTGACGTTGCCCCGTCGGCGGGGCTCCCGCCGACGGTGGCCGCGACGTTGTCGGTGTCTTTGTGCTCGAGCGCCTGGTGCGCCTCGATGCCGCAATACCGCGACCCCGGCAGCGACGCATTGGGACAGCGACGACCATTGGACAGGATCGCGGCGCAGCGGCCCTGGAGGTCGTCCTGCTCATAGCCCCGCTCTGCCTCCTCGGCGGCGAACTCGGTCTCGGAGCGAATGTCGATCCGCCAACCGGTCAGTCGCGCCGCCAGACGGGCGTTCTGCCCCTCCCGGCCGATCGCAAGCGACAGCTGGTCATCCGGCACGATCACCGTGGCCTGCTTGCCCGCATCGTCGACCAGCACCTCGCGCACGCGCGCGGGCGAGAGCGCCTTGGCGACGAACCGGGCGGGCTCGTCGTTGTAGGGGATGATGTCGATCTTCTCGCCTCGCAGCTCGGAGACCACCATGCGCACGCGCGACCCGCGCGGGCCTACGCAGGCGCCCACCGGATCGACGCCGTCAACGTGCGAGACGACCGCGATCTTCGAGCGGTAGCCGGGCTCCCGGGCCACGCCCGTGATCTCCACCAGGCCGTCGGCGATCTCGGGCACCTCGAGCTCGAAGAGCTGCTTGATCAGCTCCGGGTCGCGGCGCGAGACGATGATGCTCGGGCCCTTGGTGGAATTGGAGACGTCTTTGATCACCGCCTTGATCCGCTGCGAGTGGTCGTAGCGCTCTCCGTCGACCTGCTCTGACTTCGGCAGCAGCGCCTCCACCCGCTCGCGCAGCTGCACCAGCGTGTAGCGCGAGTCGGACTGCTGCACGATGCCGGTGATCAGCTCGCCCACGCGGTCGCGGTACTCCTCGAACATCATGTCCCGCTCGGCCTCCCGGATCCGCTGCAGGATCACCTGCTTGGCGGTCTGCGCGGCGATGCGGCCGAAGTCGTCCGGGGTCACATCCTCGACCTCGATCTGGTCCTCGTACTCCTTGAGCTTCTCGAAGTCGAGCTCGGGCTCGGGCGGCTCGCGCATCTCGCCCGTTTCGGGGTCGACGGTGGGCTCATCCTCTTGGGTCGAGTCGACCAGCACCTTGTCCTCGAGCTCGGGGGGGATCTTCAGCTCCCAGACGATGAAATCGGCACTGGCGCGGTCGATCTCCACGCGCGCGTAGCGGGCGGCGCCAGGTGTTTTCTTATACGCCGACAGGAGCGCGTCCTCCAGCGCCTCCATCAGCTTCTCGGCGGAAATGTTCTTTTCGGCGGCGAGGCCTCGTACGGCTTCGACGATCTCCTTGGACATGTGGGTCAGTCTCCCGGGACGAGGTTGCAGCGAACGATGTGTTCGTAAGGGAGCGTGAGGACGCCGTCGCGAACGGCCACGGTGATTTCGGATTGCGAGACCCCCAGCAGCTCGCCGGTGACGTTCCGCTGTTCCGAGTGCCCCTCGGGGCGGACCCGCGCCCGGACCTCGCGCCCCATGAAGCGCTCGAAGTGAGCGGGCTTCGTCAGCGGTCTGTCCGGACCGGGCGAGGACACCTCGAGCGCATAGCGGTCGCGATAGTCGCTAAGCCGTCCCGACACGCGCTCGCACAGGCTGAGCGTCACGCCCTCGGGATGGTCGATGAAGAGGCGCAGCGTGGCGCCGGAGACGACCTCGGCGAGCAGCACCTCGACCTCGGGCTCGATATCGGCGAGCCGGGTCTCGATGTCGGTCTGCAATGCGCTCACGATCTCCTCCATAAAAAAAGCGGGCTTGCGCCCACTTCCGGTACTTCACCGGGCAGTCCCGGCGCGAAAGTTCAAGGTCTTCAGGGTAGCACCGGGTACGCGCTCCATGTCATTCGTAGGCTGGCGCTCCAGCGCGGCCCGCTCGGCATCCGGCCTCGCTTGCTCGGGCCGCGCTGGAGTCGTCCGGCTGTGCGCCAGCCCCGGCGGCGCATGCGCCGCCGGCGGAGCCGCGCATGCGCGGCTCCGGTCCAGTCAGGTGCCCGCTTGCGCCGCTCTCGCCCGAGCCCGGTCGCGGTAGATGCGGTAGTCGTGGCGCCCGGGCTGCATGCACGCCGCAAGCGCAAGCGGCCTGCGCGCTTCCGCGTGCCGGCCGAGCAGCTGCAGCGAGCGCCCTAGGCAGAAGAGCGCGAAGTCGTTGGTTGGTGCCCGATCGACGACCGCCTGAAACTCGGTGGCCGCCTGCTCGTAGCGCTGGGCGCGGAAGAGCGCGCGGCCAAGCGCCTCGCGGATCGAGGTCTTGTCGGGGGCGAGGTCCCGGGCACGCGAAAGGGGCACGGTCGCCTGGTGGTTGTGACCGGCTTCCAGCAGCTGAGTTCCGCGCTGAAACAGCTCGTAGACGTCGTCGCCGTCCATCGAGCTGAGTTTAGGCGGGCCGGCGGCCAGGGCGCCTCGGGGGCAGCGCCCACCAGGCCCTGATCCAGCCCGCCACTCCGAGGCCCGCGGCCAGCTGGGCGCGCAGGGCGCGTCGCTCCGGTCCCGTCGGAGGGTCTTCGCGCTCGCCGTAGCGGGCCAGCCGCAGCCGTCGTACGTAGCGCGCGGCCGCCGGCGACGAGTGGAAGCGGCGCTCGAGCGAATGCAGCGTCAAGCCGCCCGCGGCGGGTCGCCCCGAGCGGGCGAGCGCGCGTTCGAGCTCCGCGACGAGGTCCTCAGCGGCCGGGCGCGCGCCCCGCAGCCACAGCGCGCCCAGCCCGCCGAGCGCCAGCAGCGCCAGCACCGGCAGCACGATCGCCACCACCGGCGGCGAGCTGGAGCGCCCGGAGGCGCCGTGTTGCGACGAGCGGCCGGCACTGGAGGCATTACGCCGCGAGGTCACGTGCCGGCGCACCGTACGGGGCCGGCCCTGCTGAGCTGTCACGCCGCTGTTGACGCTCGCGATTGCGGGCGCGGTCGCCGGCGTGGGATCGAAGCGCACCCATCCGTAGCGCGGGAACCACACCTCCACCCAGGCGTGTGCATCGCGGTCGGAGATCAGGTACTCGTGCTCGGTTGAGTCGAAGATGCCGCTGGTGAAGCCGGTGGCGACCCGTGCCGGCACACCCCCCATGCGCAGCAACAGCGCCATCGCCCCCGCGAACTGCTGGCAGTAGCCGCGACGCGTCGCGAACAGGAACGCCTCGAGGGGATACGTGCGGCTCGAGACCTGCTCGTCGTAGGCGAAGCCGTTGCTCGGGGCGAGATAGTGCTCGACCGCCGTCACGAACGCGTACGGGGTGGCCGCATTATCCGCCAGCTCGGTCGCGAGCGCGTATGCCCGCGCGTACGGAGAGTTCCGTATGAGCCGGTCGCCGATCGCGCCGAAGGGCGATGTCATGTTGAGCGCCGGCCCGGACGCATGAAAGGGCGGGAACTCGATCTGGGGTGACGGATAGGCGGCCCCTTGCGACGGCAGACCCAGCACGCGATAGTTGGCCAGCGCCGCATCCGGATACTCCGAGGCGGGAATCGCATTGAGCTGCGCCGACGAGGGGCGTGGAGAGTAGGTGGAGACGGAATAGCTCGAGCCGGGCGCCAGGGCGGAGCCGGCGACCCAGGTGCCGGCGCTCACGCCCGGGCGCAGCGGCGCGTCGATGTGAGCCGGCCGCCGTGCGGCCCCCGCGGCGATCACCTGAGTCGTGCGCATCGCCTCGATCGTCACCGTGATCGTCTGGGTCCAGCGGCGGAGCGCGCCAGATGATGGTGCGGGCACCGCGGTGCTCGCCGTCCCCTCGCCCTGAGCCCAGGCGACCCCGGTGAAGATGTCGAGGTTCTCCGCCTTCCAGTAATCGGCTCGGTGTGCCCTGACGGTCATCACCGTGCGCCCGTCACGGGGCCAGGTGTAGGGGCCGTAGCTCTGCTTCCAGTCGAACGCATCCACGTGGCTAGGCGAAAGCGATGCCGTCAGTGACCGGTAGTTGAACCAGGGGTGGTGGCGAGCGAGCGCGGGCGCGATCAGCAGGCTCCCCAGCGCCGCGACGCCGACGACGGCGAGCGCGGCTCCGGACCGCCCAGATACAACCCGCTCGCCCCACAGAAATGCCGCCACCAGCAGGAACAGGAGCAGGCCCTGAACGTAGGGAAGCGCTGGGTGCATGACGGTCGCCGGGATCACCGCGAGCGCCGCCAGTTGGAGCGCGGCCGCGACCCGCCGGACCTCGGACGGCGACCTGGTGCACATGGTCAGCGCGGCGCCGAGCAGCAGGAGGCCGGCCCCGCAGTTCATCACGATGCGGATCCACGAGTTAATGCCGAGGTACGGCAAGAGCACCCCGGGGAGCGCCGACAGCCCCTGCCCCACTCCGTTGGCGATCGTCGCCACGCGCAGGTGCGCGATCCAGGACACGGGAACTCCGGCCAGCGCCAGCACCACGCAAAGCGAGATCAGCGCCAGCAGCAGTGCAAGCGTCCGTCGCCCCCAGCCCCGGAACATCCATGAGACGCGGTGCCACCCGCCATGCCAGGCGCGGTCATAGATCGCGGGTGCCGCCGATCCCAGCCCGGCGAGCGCCACCGCGAGGAGCACCATCGCAGTCAGCCGCAGGCCCGGGGATGGGTTGGTCAGCGTGCCCCAGCGCAGAGCGCCGTAGATGCCGAGCGCGGCGAACGTCATCAGGCGCACCCCTGGCCGCGCGTGCGTGCCCGCGGGCGGAGCAAGCGGCACACGCGAGGCGAGGGCATCCGGTGGGCGCCTCGCGGCGGGTACTGGGACGCGGTCGAGCACGCTCATGGCGGACCCCCGCCTGTGGGCCATGTCCGGGTGAGTGCAGGGCCCTGGGTGTGCCGCCCCGAGGCGGCAGCCTGCCCAGCGCCCGACCGGGCCGCACGGCCCACCCTCATCCCCGCGCACCCGGCGACATTGAAGGCGAGGGTCCCGCGCGTGGGCGAGGCGAGCTCCTGCGGGAGCACCAGCACCACGGCCCGTGCGTGATCCATGCGCAGCGCCGGGGGCGGTCGCTCAACCGGTGCCGCCACCACATAGAACAGCGGCCCGAGCGCGCTCTGGATCGCCCCTGGCGAAGGGGCTTTCGAAGTGGGGCCGTCCTCAACCACCGCCAGCCGCGCGTGCGCTCCAGGCCAGCCCGCCAGGTCCGGCGAGATCTCAAGCGCGCGGCGCTCTCCGGGGAGCAGCAAGCGGCACCCGCTCGCCCGCGCGAGCTCGAGCACCAGCGAGGCCGCAGCTCGCACCGCGGCGTCCACGCGCGCCAGGTCCTCGGCCGTCTGGTTCGGCCCGCGGACGTCCAGCACGACCAATGGCACGGTGTCCCCGGCGACCCGCAGCTTGCGCTCGAGTAGTCCCGCGCCGCGCGCGAGTGCGGGCCAGTGGATGCGGGAGGCGGGGGTGCCGGGCCTATAAGCACGCAGGCCGTCGGGCTCGACCGCGGCTACCACGTCGCTGCTGCGGCCGTCGAGACCAAGGTTGCGGGCCCCTCCCCCACCCACCGTGCGCACGGGCTCGGTCCGCGGCAGCACCAGCACCTCGTGGGCGGACTGAGGGCTTGGGCATAGCGTACGTGTGAGCTCGAGCGGATCGTGAACAGCCAGCTCCACCGGGAACAGCGTTCTCAAACCGCGGCGGTCGAAGCGGGCGACGACCCGGATGCGGGCGCGCCGACCGCGCGGGATACGCAGCTCCTCGCGCGCCAGGGGATCGCGGATCTCCCCTACCGGCAGCCCCAGCCAGCCTCCCTCGAGCGCCAGCGTCGCTTCGAGCGGCTCTCCCTCCTCCACCCGCGAGGCGGCGAGTTCGCGGCGCACGCTCACGCCCCGGGCGGAGAGCAGAGTCCAGGCGGGCGCCCCCAAGCCCGCGAGCAGCAGCCCCACCCCGAGCACGAACAGCGGCGCCGGACCTAGCGCCAGCCCGACGATGAGTGCGATCAGGCCCGCCGCCGCGGCCAGCGCGGCGCGGCCGGCTGTGAAGGACCTCCCAGCCGCGGGAGGAGATCCATTGACGCGATCCATCACAGCGCTCTGGTGGACATGATCGCGTCCGCGACCACGTCACGCGCCATGCCCCGCGGGAACTCTGGCGCAAGCACCAGGCGATGGGTCAGCACGATCTCGGCAAGCGCCTGCACGTCGTCGGGCAGCGCGTGATCGCGGCCCTCGATCATGGCCCTCGCCTTAGCCGCGCGGAGCAGCATCAGCCCGGCACGCGGACTCGCCCCAAGGTCCACCCGGGGATCCTCACGGGTCCGCCACAGTAGCCGTACGACATAGTCGCGCAGGGCCGCGGAGGCGCGGATGCGCCCGGCAGCCTCCTGGGCCTTGAGCACGTCGGCCGCGCCCACCACCGGCTCGAGCGTCGCCACCTGATCGCCGCCCTCGTGCTGGTGGAGCATCGAGGCCTCTTCGGCGGGGTCGGGGTAGCCGAGCGAGATCCGCACCATGAAGCGATCGACCTGGGCCTCCGGCAGCGGATAGGTCCCCTCGTATTCGATTGGGTTCTGGGTCGCCAGCACGACGAATGGACGAGCCAGTTCGTGCGTGTAGACATCAACCGTGACCGAGCGCTCCTGCATGCACTCCAGCAACCCCGACTGCGTTTTGGGGGATGCCCGGTTGATCTCGTCGACGAGCACCACGTTGGCGAAGACCGGGCCGGGGCGAAACTCGAAGCGGTGCTCTCGCTGGTCATACACGTTCGTCCCGACGACATCCGCCGGCAACAGGTCGGGCGTGCACTGGATGCGCGCGAACTGGCAGTCGATTGAACGGGCCAGCGCCCGCGCCAGCGCGGTCTTGCCGACCCCGGGGTAGTCCTCAACCAGCACGTGGCCCTCCGCCAGCAGCGCGACGAGCACGTGCCCGAGGGTCTCTTCCCGGACCTGAACGGCCTGGGCGATGTTCCGCCGAAGCCTCCGGGTCAGCGCGCTGGAGGCCTCAAGCTCCTGCTCCGGCGCTGGAGCGGACTCTGCCGGCTCCAATCTCCACCCCCCCCATCTCGAACTTGCGCAGACGCTCGACCTCATCGAGCACCGCGGCTGCCACCTTCTCCTTGCTCGCCCTCGCGACCGTCTGCACGGCGCCGTCGCGGGCAAGGATCACGACTTCATTGTCGGCCGCGTCGAAGCCAATCTCGGGCCTTGAGACATCGTTGACCACCACCGCGTCGACGCCCTTGCGCGTGAGCTTCCTGCGTCCCTCCGCGAGCGCCTCGGAACCGTGCTCGGCGGCAAAGGCGACAAGCACCTGGTGGGCCGTGCGCTCCGCGGCCAGCGCCGCGATCACATCCTCCGTCAGGTCCAACTCGATCGGCGCAGGCGCCGCGGGGGTCTCGCTCTTCTTGAGCTTTCCGAGCCGCGGTTGCGAGGGCTGAAAATCCGCCACGGCGGCCGCCATCAGCACCACGTCAGCCTCAGCAAACGCGCGCTTACAGGCGCGCGCCATCTCCGCGGCCGTCTCGACCTGGACGATGTTCAGGCCGGCGGGAGGCTTCACCGACACCGCCGCGGAGACGATCGTTACCTTTGCGCCACGGGTCGCGGCCTCTCTCGCCAGCGCGAACCCCATTCGCCCTGAGGAGCGGTTGCCGATATAGCGCACGGCGTCGATCGGCTCCCGGGTGCCGCCGGCGCTCACCAGCACGCGCACGCCCGCGAGGCTCGTACCGCGCCGCAGTACCGACTCGCATGTGGCGATCAGCTGCTCTGGCTCGGCGAGGCGGCCGAGCCCCCATTCGCCGTGGGAAGCGAGTTCACCAGCCTCGGGAGGGACTACGGTCACCGCGCGGCTCGAAAGCAGCTCGAGGTTGGCCTGCGTGGCGGGATGGGCGTACATGCGGTCGTTCATCGCCGGCGCGATGACGACGGGGCCGGTGGCGGCCAGCGCCGCCGCGGTCAGCAGGTTGTCCGCGTGGCCGTGAGCCAGCTTGGCGATGGTGTTGGCGCTGGCGGGCGCGATCAGCATCACCTCGGCGCGCTCCGCGAGCGCCAGATGGCTGATCGGGGTCCGCTCGGCCGCGGGCTCGCCCGGGTAGCGGCCCCGGTCGGGGTCGGGCTCGAACTCGTCCATCAGCACGGGCGCACCCGTGAGCGCCGCGAACGTCGCTGGGCCCACGAACTCGGCGCTCGCAGGCGTCTGGATCACGCGCACGGCATGGCCGCGCTTGACCGCCAGCCGCGCGGCTAGCACTGCCTTGTAGGCCGCGACCCCGCCGCTTACGCCGAGGAGTAACCGGGCCACTGTCTCACCACTCCCCGGCCGCTTGCTGCGACCTACCGGTAGTGGTACTTCAGCTTGCCCTGAGCGACCTCTTCCAGCGCAATCGTCAGGTAGTTCTTGGAGTGCGTCTCCACCATCGGCGGGGGGAACTCGTCAAACGTTCCCTCGCCCAGATTGTGGTAGTACGAGTTGATCTGCCGCGCGCGCTTGGCGGCGACGATCACGCTCGCATAGTCGGAGTCGACATGCTCCAGGAGCTTGTCGATGCGTGGAGAGATCAAGGGTGCTCACATTCCTCGTTGGTGGGTGGGGACAGCTTAGTCGCTCTGTTCGCGAATACCACGAACAGAACCACCTAGCGTCCGTCCGCGGGCCGGCGCTCGGCGTGCGCGCGAGCCAGGGCCGCGTCGACAATCTCCACGAGCTGCGCGATCGCGTCCTCAAGCCGGTCGTTGATGACGACGTGCTCGAACTCGGCGCGAGCCGAAAGCTCGCGCGCGGCCACCCGCATACGCTCTTGCACCTCGCTTGGCGCGTCGGTTCCACGTCCGATCAGACGCGCGCGGAGCGCCTCCTCGGAGGGCGGCGCGATGAACACCGTGACCGCCTCGGGCATGCGCTCGCGCACCTGGCGCGCGCCCTGCACCTCGATCTCGAGCACTACCGGCACGCCCCGCTCGAGCCGCCGCTCGAGCTCCGAGTGCAGCGTGCCGTAGCGGTTCCCCGAGTACGCCGCGTGCTCGACGAACGCTCCCTCTGAAAGCAGCCGGTCGAACTCGTCGTCGGAGAGGAAGTGATAGTCGACGCCATCTCGTTCGCCCGCCCGAGGCGCGCGCGTGGTGGCGGAGACGGAGAGCTCGAGCTCGGGAATGCGCGCCCGCAGCCCGCGTATCAGCGTCCCTTTGCCGACGCCGGAGGGGCCGGTGATCACGAAGACAACTGCCACGGGCCGCCTTTCTGCCGAGCGCCGGCCCGCGGGGCCTCTAGCGCCGGCGCATGAACTCCACGAGCTCGGTGCGCTGGCGCTGGGAGAGGCCGCCGATCGTTTTGCTCGGCGAGATCCGGCACTGGGCCAGGATCTTGTTCACCTTCACGCGGCCGTACTTGGGGACCGCGAGCAGAAGGTCGAAGACCTTGGCGGTCTCGAGATACTCAGGCGGCTCCAGCAGCAGCTCGTGGATCGGCTGGCGGCCCGCCTTCAGATCTCGCTTCAGCTGGGCGCGCCTGGTACGAATGGTGTTGGCCCGTTCGAGCGCCTCCATGCGCTGCATGAGCGAGCGCTCCGGCGCGAGCACGGCTTTGGAAAGCGATTCACTGACCGGCGGCACGGCGGCGACTATACATCTTGCCGCCGGTCGATCAACCCCAAAAATGCCAATTTTGCTCGACCTCAAGTTGAGGTTAAGCATTGTCGAGCCAGGTTGCGGGAATGGCGCGGCTTTGCAGGGATTTTTCCTAGTTCGTAGACAACATCACGATTCGCGAAGAGAAAACCTCTTCTTTGCGGGGATGACGCCATTGTGGGCGGGCAAACGCCGCTTTCGCAGACGTCAGACAGCGGGAAGAGCCGGCCCGCGAGGATCTGCTCGATGACGGTCCCTCCCCCGTCGGCTGGGCCACGGCGGGGCGGTCGGCGTGGATCTCCTGGAGCGATCGCACCGCGGGCGCCCCGCGACGGGCAGCCGCGATCGCCCGTGCCGCCGCCATGCCGCCCGCCATCGTGGTGATGCACGGGATCCGGCGCGCCACCGCGGCGGTGCGGATCTCGTAGCCGTCGACCCGTGCGCCGGTGCCCACCGGCGTGTTGATCACTAGATCCACATCACCGCGCTGGATCCAATCGACGACGTGCGGAGAGCCCTCGCCGAGCTTGTTGATGGTCTCCACCGGGATGCCCATCTTGCGGATCGCCTGCGCGGTGCCGCGCGTGGCGACGATCCTGAAGGAGAGGTCATGAAGCATGCTCGCGATTCCGGTCGCGGCGGGCTTGTCGCCGTCCGTGACGGTGATGAAGGCGGTACCCGTGAGAGGCAAATTCGAGCCCGCCGCCGCCTGGGCCTTGGCAAACGCGGTCGGAAAATCGGCCGCGATCCCCATCACCTCGCCGGTCGAGCGCATCTCGGGGCCGAGCAGCGCGTCAGCGCCGGCGAAGCGGTCAAACGGCAGCACGACCTCCTTCACACACACGTGTCCGTTAGCGGTGCTCTGCGGGAGATCCAAGTCCGAAATCCGCTCCCCCAGCATCAGACGACAGGCGAGCTTGGCGATCGGCACGCCGATCGCCTTGGAGACGAAGGGGACGGTACGCGAGGCGCGCGGATTTGCCTCCAGCACGTACAAGGCCTCACCATGGATCGCGAACTGGACGTTGAGCAGGCCGACGACCCCGAGCTCGAGCGCGATCGCCGCCGTCTGAGCGCGGATCTGGTCAAGCATCTCCTCCCCGAGCGCGTGCGGTGGAAGCACGCACGCAGAATCGCCCGAATGGATCCCGGCCTCCTCCACGTGCTGCATGATCCCGGCGATCCAGACCTCTCCGCCGTCCGCCGCGTTGCCGTCGCAGAGGGCGTCGACGTCGATCTCGATGGAGTCCTCGAGAAAGCGGTCGAGGTAGATCAAACGCCCCGGCTCAAGCTCGGCACGCTCCAGGTAGTCGCGCAGACCCGCGGAGGTGTAGACGATCTCCATCGCGCGCCCCCCGAGTACATAGCTTGGTCGCACGAGCAACGGGTAGCCGACCTCCTCCACCCTGGCGAGCGCCTCGTCAACGGAGCGCGCGGTCGCATACGGCGGCGCGTTGATGCCCAGCCGGTCGAGCAAGGGCCCGAAGCGCGAACGGTCCTCGGCCAAATCGATGGCCTCGACGCTCGTGCCCAGGATGGGGATGCCGGCATCGGCCAGCCCCGCGGCCAGCTTGAGCGGCGTTTGGCCTCCGAACTGGACCACGACTCCCTCGAGGTCACCTTGGGTTCGCCGTTCCGCGTCGCACACCGCGAGCACGTCCGTCAGCGTCAGCGGCTCGAAGTACAGGCGATCAGAGACGTCGTAGTCGGTGGAGACCGTCTCCGGGTTGCAGTTGATCATGACCGCCTCGCGGCCCCGGTCGCGCACGGTCTGCGCCGCGTGCACGCAGCAATAGTCGAACTCGATCCCCTGCCCGATGCGGTTGGGTCCCGAGCCGAGAATGACGACGGGGGCACGGCCAGCGATGTTCGCGCCTCCCAGGCCATCCGCGTGCTCGGTCCTGGACGGGATCCTGGGCGGCCTCTCCCAGCTCGAATAGAAGTACGGCGTGCGCGCCTCGAACTCGGCCGCGCAGGTATCGACCGCCTTGAAGGTGAGCTCGCCCGCCGGCCGCTCCGGACCCCTCACGAGCTCGGCGAACTCGTTCAGAAACCAGCGGTGAATGCTCGTGCGTGCGTGCACCTCCCCCACATCGGCGCCGCGCCTGAGCGCTTCGAGCAGGCGGTCGAAGCGCTCCGCGCCGGGCTGAGCGACGGTCCCGAGCAGCTCGTCGAGACTCTCCGGGAAGCGGGGCCGTGAGTCGAGCTCGCGCGAGCGCAGCGCTTTGTCGAAGGCCTGCTGGAAGGTGCGGCCGATGGCCATCACCTCGCCGACCGACTTCATATGCGTGGTCAGCCCCGGCTCCGCCCCGGGGAACTTCTCGAATGCGAACCGCGGCCACTTGACCACGCAGTAGTCGAGCGCCGGCTCGAAGCTCGCGGGTGTCGCCTGGGTTATGTCGTTGGGGATCTCCTGCAGCGCGTAGCCGACGGCGAGCCGCGCGGCGATCTTGGCGATCGGGAAACCGGTGGCCTTGCTGGCCAGCGCGCTCGAGCGGGAGACGCGCGGGTTCATCTCGATCACGACCACCTCGTCGGTCTGCGGGTTGACGGCGAACTGGACGTTCGAGCCGCCGGTCTGGACGCCCACCGCGCGAATCACCGCGATCGCCTGGTCGCGCAGGACCTGGTACATGCGATCCGAGAGCGTCTGCTGGGGCGCCACGCACACGCTGTCGCCCGTGTGGACGCCCATTGGGTCGATGTTCTCGATCGAGCACACGATCACCACGTTGTCCGAGCCGTCGCGCATGACCTCGAGCTCGAACTCGCCCCATCCGAGCACGGACTCCTCGAGTAGCACCTGGCTGATTGGGGAGGCCGCCAAGCCTCGGCCCACCACTCGCTCGAGTTCGCCCGCATCGCGCACAATGCCGCCGCCGGTGCCGCCCAAGGTGAAGGCGGGGCGCACGATCAAAGGAAGTCCCACGTGCTCGATCGCCGCATGCGCCTCCGACAGCGAGTGCGCGATCGCCGAGCGCGGCACCCGCAGACCGGCTGCGGTCATCGTCTCCCGGAAGAGCTGGCGGTCCTCCGCGCGCGCGATGGCCCCGTAGTCGGCGCCGATCAGCTCGACCCCGTAGCGCTCCAGCACGCCCATCTCGTGCAGCTCCTTCGACAGATTCAGCGCGGTCTGGCCGCCCAGCGTGGGCAGTAGGGCGTCGGGCCGCTCGCGCTCGATCACCTGCGTCAGGGCCTGTGGCTGCAGAGGCTCGATGTAGGTCGCGGCGGCCAGCTCCGGGTCGGTCATGATCGTGGCAGGATTGGAGTTGACGAGCACCACATCGAAGCCCTCGTCCATCAGCACGCGGCAGGCTTGGGTGCCCGAGTAATCAAACTCCGCGGCCTGTCCGATCACGATCGGCCCCGACCCGATCAGGAGGATCTTGCGGAGGTCGTCTCTACGCGGCACGCGCGTCCTCCACAAAGCGATCAAAGAGGTGCAGCGCGTCGTGCGGTCCCGGGCCCGCCTCGGGGTGGTACTGGACGGTGGCGGCGGCGACCTCGCGCAGGCTCAAACCCTCGACCGTGCGGTCGTACAGGTTCACGTGGGTCAGCTCCGCCGTGCCGTACTCGGTCTCCCAGCGCACCGCCTCGTCGGCCTCGACCGTGGGCGATCCGTCCGGCCCGAGCACGGCAAAGCCGTGATTCTGGGAGGTGATCTCGATCGCGCCCGTGCGGAGATCCTTGACCGGATGGTTGGCGCCATGGTGGCCGAAGGGGAGCTTGTACGTCTCGAGGCCGACCGCTCGGCACAGCAGCTGGTGCCCCAGACAGATCCCATACGTGGGCACGCGCCCGACCAGTTCGCGCACGGTTTTTACGATGTAGCCGAGTGCGCCCGGGTCGCCGGGGCCGTTGGCCAAAAGAACGGCGTCAGGCCCACTGGCGAGCAGCTCATCGGCGGTGGCGGTACTGGGGTGAAGCTCGACGGTCGCGCCGCGAGCGCGGAGCTCCTTGATGATCGAGCGCTTTACCCCGGTGTCGAGGATCGCGACGCGGGGGCCGACGCCCTCCAGGACCGTGCGCTCTTTCGAGCTGACCGCCGGGACCAGGTCCCTGCCGGCCATCGGCGGCTCCGACTCGACCATGACGCGGGCCTCGCGTTCGCTCACGCTTCCGGGAAAGAGGCCTGCGCGCATTGCCCCGTGGCTGCGGATGTGACGCACCAGCGCACGGGTGTCCACCTCAGTTATGCCCGCCACGCCGCCCTGCTCGAGCCAAGTCAACCAGCCCTCCTCGGCGCCGGGCGCGTCCCGGCGGTCCACTGCCGCGCGCATGATCGCCGCCCGGGCATGGACGCGGTCGGACTCCATGGCATCGGCACGAGCGCCGTAATTGCCGACCTGCGGGTAGGTGAAGATGAGCAGCTGACCGGCGTAGCTCGGGTCGGTCATCGCTTCCTGATAGCCCGACATCGAGGTGGTGAAGACGATCTCCCCCGCGGCCGGATACGGCGCGGCGCAGGCGACGCCGTCGAAACGCGCGCCATCCTCGAGCAATACGTACGCGGTGGCGCTCAAGAGGCCGACTCCGCCGCGCTCATCTGACCGCCTGCAGCACTGCCGTCTCGGCTGCACTGACGGCACGGAAGGCGACGGACCCCGCGGCGACGGTCAGGAGGACGCGGCCCTTGAACGTCTGGCCGTCGAAGCAGCAGTTCTCCGAGCGGCTGATGTAGCCGCGCGCGCCGACCTGGACGCTCGCCTCGAGATCGACCAGGCAAACGCTGGCCCACTGCTCCGGGACGATCGTCGGTGTCGGCAATTCGAACAACTCGGCGCCGGCAGTCATGCGCTCCACCAGCGTTCTCAGGTCGAGTTCGCCAGTCCGCACCAGCCTGGTGTAGAGCGCTGGAAATGCGGTCTCGAGGCCGGTCGTCCCCATCGGCGCCTGCTCGAAGGGCACCTCCTTCTCATGCTTGGCGTGCGGGGCATGATCGGTGGCGACGCAGTCGATCACGCCGCTCGCGAGCGCCTGCCCGAGCGCCTTGCGATCAGCTTCGCTGCGTAGCGGAGGATTCATCTTGAAGCGGCTGTCGAGCGCCCGAACCGCCTCGTCCGTCAGCACCAGGTGATGGGGAGAAGCCTCCCCCGAGACGCGTATTCCCTCGTGCTTGGCCTGTTCAAGTGCGGCCACCGATTCCACGCTTGAGAGATGCTGGAAGTGGACGCGGGCGTCCTCGTAGCGAGCGATCGCGGCGTCCCGGGCGACCATCGTCGACTCGGAAATCGACGGAATCCCGGCCAGTCCGAGCTGCGCCGAGACCGCGCCTTCGTGCATCACGCCACGGGCGGAGAGGGCGGGGTCCTCCTCGTGCAGCACCACTACGCCGCCGCACAGCCGCTGGTACTGGAGGGCTTTGCGGAGCATGCCCCCCGAGACGACCGGAAGACCGTCGTCGGTGAAGCCGAGCGCGCCGGCGTCGCGAAGCTCCGCCATCTCCGTGAGCTCGGCGCCCTTCTGCCCGCGGGTGATCGCCGCTAGAAAGCCGACCGGGACGCGCGCGTCCTTTAGTGCGCTCTGCACCACCGCGCGCAGAATCGAGGCGTCGTCGAGGACCGGGGAGGTGTTGGGCATCGCGACCACCAGGCCGAACCCGCCGGCCGCGGCCGCCGCGGTGCCGGTGGCAATGGTCTCCTTGTACTCCTGCCCGGGCGTGCGGAAATGGACATGGGGATCAACGAAGGCGGGAAAGAGGTGCTTGTCGGTCCCGTCGAGCACGTCGACGCCGTCCGTGGGAACGAGCGAGCCAGGCGCGGCCAGCTCGGCGATCTGTCCGCTGCGGATGAGGACGTCGTGGGGCTGGTCGATCCCGGAGCGGGGATCAAGCACGTGTGGGCCGCGGATGAGCAGCTCGGCGGCATCCGCGGGGCGCTGGAAGAGGCGCGGCTCCATCACGCCACCGCCTCGAGCACCGGCGAAGACATGAGCAGCTCATAGAGGACGGCCATTCGCACCGCCACCCCGGCTTTGACCTGGTCGGCGATCAGGGCCCGGGGCGAGTCGATGGCGTCGGCCGAGAGCTCGACCCCGCGGTTCACCGGTCCTGGGTGCATCAGCAGCTGGCGGCCGTGCAGGTGGGTCCCGCTGATCTGGTAGCGCTGCGCATACTCGCGCAGCGACGGCACATAGGCCTCTTGCATGCGCTCCTGCTGCATCCTCAGGACGTACACGACGTCCGCCTCGCCTAGGCGGTCGAGCGAGGGCGTGGCCTCGCATCCCAGCGCCTCGATCTGGCGAGGAAGCAGCGTAGGAGGACCGCACACCGTGACGCGCGCGCCCATGCGCTTGAGCGCAAGGATGTTGGAGCGGGCCACGCGCGAGTGGAGGACGTCGCCCACTATCCAGATGTTCGCGCCGTCGAGCGCCCCCAGCCGCCGCCGCAGAGTGAAGACGTCGAGCAGCGCCTGCGTGGGGTGTTCGTGCTTGCCGTCGCCGGCGTTTACCACGGAGGCGGCCGTCCAGCGCGCCACCAGGGCGGCCGCGCCGACGTGCGGAGAGCGGATCACGATTGCCGCGGGGTCGTAGGCGGACAGCGTCTGAACCGTGTCCTTGAGCGATTCGCCCTTCTCGACGCTGGAGCCGGCGGAGCGGACGCTCACGACGTCCGCCGAGAGTCGTTTCGCCGCGAGCTCGAACGAGGAGCTCGTGCGGGTACTGGCCTCGTAGAAAAGGTTGACGATCGTGCGTCCGCGCAGCGCGGGCACCTTCTTGATCTCGCGACCGGAGACTTCGGCGAACGATTCGGCGCGGTCCAGGATGCGCTCGATCCCGGCCCGGTCGAGGTCCTCGATCGAGAGCAGGTGCTTCACGGGCGCTCGCCTCCCGCCGCCAGCTCGAGCGGCTCGACAGCCGGCCCCACGCTCACCTCGTCGACTCCGTCGAGCTCGTGCACGCGCACGTTGACCCGTTGCCGGCGCGAGGTCGGCAGGTTCTTGCCCACATAGTCGGCGCGGATGGGAAGCTCACGGTGCCCGCGGTCGACCATCACCGCGAGCTGAATGCGGGCGGGGCGCCCGTAATCGAAGATCGCGTCGATGGCCGCTCTGACCGTACGTCCGGTGTATAGGACGTCGTCGACGACCACGACCGTGCGGCCGTCGAGCGGAAACTCGAGCTGGGTGGAATGAACCACGGGCGCGCTCGGGCGGATGCCGAGATCGTCGCGGTAGAAGGCGATGTCGAGCTCGCCGAGGGGCACGTCGGTGTCGAGCAGCTCGCTGGTCAACGCATGGAGACGGCGGCCAAGGATCGTGCCGCGGCGGTGGATACCCACGAGCGCGATGTCCTCAACGGGAGCGGCCAGCCCAGTGGTGGGGTCTCCGGCCTCGGCGGCCGTGGCCCCCCGCTCGGCCGGGTTCCTCTCGACGATCTCGTGAGCGATCCGCACGAGCGTGCGACGCATAGCCTCGCCGTCGAGGACAACCGTGGGGTTCGTGGTCATGCTCCTTCCTGGCCTCACCGGACCGGGTTAAAGGCGCCAAACTGCTGCGCAGCGTAGCAGCGGCCGCGGCCGTCTTTGGGCGGGTGGCGCGGCCTCAGCTACGCGACGGGCGCTCGCACGTTCTGTGGGAGGTTTTTCTGGATATATGGGACTGGCATCCCACGCGAAGTGCTAGCGGTGGCGACGGTAGAGCACAAACGGCCGCGCCTGCACCGCGAGATCGCGTTCGTACACGAAGCCGGTCTTTTCCATCACCCGACGCGAGGCGAGGTTGTCCACCTGGGTGTAGGCGATGACCTCCTCGAGCGCCAAGGGGCCGAACACGACCTCTAGCGATGCCCAGGCCAGCTCGGTAGCGAGCCCTTCGCCCCACCGCTCGGGCACGACCGCCCAGCCGATCTCGACTTCGTCGCGACCGGAGACCGTGGTGTGCTGCGGGCCGCCGCGGCCGATCGTCGCCCCACTCGCGCGGTCCCGGAACAGCCACTGACCGAATCCGTAGCGCTGCCAATGGCGCAGCTTGCGCTCGAATGCGGCCCGGGCGACCTCGCGGGTGCGGGGCTCGTATGGGGACATCATCGTGCGCGCCACCTGGGGGTCGAGCTGGAGCTCCATGAATTCACGTTCGTGCGCGGGCGTGAAGCGCTCGCCGACGATGCGCGCGGTCTCCAGGCGCGCGGGTGCGATGGGCGCAACCACGCGGCTGCCACCTGTCGAGGTCACCTGTTCATGACCCTCCATCGCTCACCCCCGCCGGCTGGGTCTCGCGCCGCTCTGAAAACCGCACCAGCTCGGGTCCGCCTCGCTCCGGAAAGGGAATCTCGATCGCGTCAAAGTCGCGGGGAAGCACTGTATTCGGGAAGACCGTCCGGGCCTCGTCGCGAAGCTGGCCGGCCGGATAGCGCGTCGAGAAGTGGACGAGGGCAAGCATCACAACCTCGGCGGCGCGTGCCGCCTCCGCCGCCTGGGCCGCAGTCGAATGACTCGTCTCGGAGGCGCGCTCGCGCTCGTCCTCAGCAAAGGTCGCCTCGTGAATCAGCAGGTCTGCCCGATACGCCGCCACCCGCAGGCTCTCGCTGGGCATCGTGTCGCCCGAGATCGCAACCTTGCGCCCCGGGCGCGAGCGTCCCATCACCTGCTCGGGCGAGACGCCACGCACCGTCTCCCCGCGCTGCACGCGCCCGAATTCGGGTCCGGGAACCAGCCCGAGGCGCGCGGCGCTCTCCGGATCGAACGCCCCCGGGCGCTCGTCTTCGAAGATCACGTAGCCGAGCGAGGCACCGCGATGCGCCACCGCGAAGGGCGCAACGCGGTAGCCGTCGCGGACGACCTCAGCGCCCGGTCCAAGCTCGAAGGGCTGCAACTCGTAGTGAACTCGCCCCACCGCGTCCATCACCCCCGCCAGCAGTTGGTGCAGACCCCGCGGGCCGTGGATGCGCAGAGGCTTTTCTCGCGCGCGCAGATCGAAGGTCTTCAGCAGTCCGGGCAGGCCGAGCCAGTGGTCGGCGTGGTAGTGCGTGAAGAAAATGTCCGATAGGTCCGCGAGACCGATCGAGGCGACAAGCTGACGCTGCGTTCCCTCGCCGCAATCGAAGAGGACCCTGTCGGCACCTCGCCTGACGAGCACCGCCGGCATTCCCCGTCGCGCGGTCGGGACCGACCCAGCCGTCCCGGCGAAGAAGACCGAAAGATCCATGGCCAGGAGTCTGCCAGCGCCGTGGTCTCCAGATGCCTCCGGCTACGGGGCGCTAACCTTGCTGCTCGCCCAGCGCCCGTAGCTCAGGGGATAGAGCGCGCGCCTCCGGAGCGCGAGGCCGCAGGTTCGAATCCTGCCGGGCGCGCCTATGAAGCCGCGGCTCGTTCGAGCCGCGGGTCGCGCGGCGGGTCGGACCATCCGACGAGCCGCGCGCCGAACTCGCTGGAGTCGTCGGTCGAGTGGTGCTGGATCACCTCAAACGCCAGCGCAATCGTGCTCGAGCTCTTGACCGCAGTCCACTCCTGTGGCGCGACGGACACCTGCGGCCCGCCGGCCCCGGGCAGCGGGATCTCGAGCTCGACCGTGTAATCGACTGTCATCGAGACGTCAAGTAGCGAGCTGCCGGTGGCGCTCACCCACGCCTCGTCGACGACAAGGTGCCGCGCATCGGTGAAGGACAGGATCCGCGGAGCGCGCGCCCCTCCTCCCGGTAGATCGCCCCCGAGCACAGCTCCCGCCTCGGCATGCGCGACCCGCAGCAGCTTGGCCGTCAAGGCCTCCCTGAGCGCCGGATCCTCGGCGATCGAGTGGCGCCAGCCAGTCGCGAGCTCTCGCACGCGCGGAATCTGGGCGACGAGATCGCGGAGCTCAAAGTAGAGAGCGAGATGCCCTGCGTAGCCGCGCTCGACGAGCTCGGCGGCCAGTTCACCCGCCAGCTCCGCGGCGTATCTGGTCTCGGAGAACGCGGCGTAGTCGGCGCTGACGAAGAACACCGGGCCCGGTGCCCGTGTAAGCAGCGCCAGCACCGTCTCCCATACCAGCGCAGGTCTATACCCATGGCCATCGCCGTAAAAAGGGCGGCGGCGGGCAGCGGCCCGCTCCAAGAGGCGGACGTGAGGCGTATCCGGGAGCGGCAGGATCTCGCCACCCGTCCCGCCCAGGACCCGCCGGAGGTCCTCGCGATAAGGCAGTCGCCAGGGCCGTAGATCGCCACCGCGAGCGCCCGGCATGCGTCGTAGCGCTTCGTGAGCGGACACCAACCGCTCCCTGGCCGCCTGTACGGCACGGCGGTGGTTGGCCTCGCCCTCGATCACCACCGCCTCGGGGACCGCGATTCGGAGGCGCCCAGCGACCGCCTCGTCTCGGAGCAGCCTCCCCGCAGCACTTTCGAGATAGCGATCGCGGCCGCCGATGACCGTGGCATCGAGCACCACCCACGGGACGATGTCGCTCGCTCGCGAGATCGGCCTACGGTAGCTGCGCGCGGCTCCGGCTCGCGATGCGCTCGCCTGACCCACGGCCGTCAACAGATTGGCCACCGCTCTCGGGATCGGGGGCGGCGAGCTCACCCCGCAAAGCCGCGGCCAACCGCGGCGAGTGCCATGCCGGTCCCTCCCCCTTTTGCCAGCGGTCTATATCGGGACGCTGCAGGCGCGCCCTGCCCAGCAGGAGCAGCACCACGGCCCCTATGCCCCCCGCGGCAGCGATCACGAGACTCACCCAGAGCGAAGTCTTCAGACCGGCGACCGGACTTCCCCCCGTCGTCTGCGCGACATGCAGCAGCACCGGCGCGACCATGAAGGCCGCGACGCCGCGCAGCAGCTCGACCAGCGCGAAAACTTTGGGCAGGATTCTCGAGTCGAGCGAAAAGCCGGCGATGAACAGGGCAGGCGAAACCGAGGCGCCCACGTGGCGTCGCCCACAGTCCGCTCACGCTCGTGCCGATCGGGGCTGGGCTGGTGGGCCTTGGCCTGAGCACGGCGGCGCCGGCGCAAAGGGCGGCCATGCCGGCGAGGGCGAACGGCGGGGTGAAACGGGTGCGGAATAGGGCACCGAAGAGGAGCGCGGTGAGTATGGCGCCCCCCACCTCGGGTAGGAACAAGACCCCGAGGTGGCTTGGCGTGGTCGCCGAGCTCATCTTCAGGCTGTGCAGGAGCACTGGCTGGAGCGGCGTCAGGGCCGATGTGAGCGCCAGGTACGGAACCAGCGCGCACACCACGAGGATGGCGGCGGCAGGGCGAGTGGGCCGCGGAAGCGCATTTCCGGGCGCTACCCCGCGAGCCGAGCGACTATCTTCCAGCCGTGCGCCAGGCGATTTAGGAGACGAGTTTGGTCAGCACGCGAGCGTTGGCAGGGGCAAACGCGCGCCAGTCGTTGTTGAAGTAGGCGTAGAGCTCGTGCCTGCGCCGCCAGCGGCGGAGCTGCTCGCCCCACTGCTCGAGCTCGGTAGCCGAGTAGTTGCCGCCACGGCCGCGTGTGCCGTAATGGAAGCGGATGAACATCCAGGAGGTTGTGGCCCTGCGCTGCTGAAAGGGGCGCTTCGGGTGATCGCCGATCACGAGCGCGACGCCGTGGTCGCGCAAAGCGGCCATGACGGGTGCCACGAACCAACTGGGGTGGCGAAACTCGATCGCGTGCCGGCTTTTACGGAGGGAGGCAGGCTGGTGGTGGGCCAGCGCGTCGAGCCATGCGGACAGCTTCCCGTCGTCGCGGTGGAAGTTTTCGGGCAGCTGCCACAGCAGAGGGCCGAGGCGGTCCGCATCGATGAGCGGCTCGATCCGCTCCGCGAACAGCTCCAGGCCTTCGCGCGTCCCAGAAAGTCGTTTGATGTGCGTCAGATAGCGGCTCACCTTGACCGTGAAGACAAACGAGGAGGGGGTCTGCTCGACCCATCGAGACACGGCCGCGCGTCGCGGAAGCCGATAGAAGGTGGAGTTGACCTCAACCGTTCCAAAGCGCTCGGCATAGAGCTCCAGCCAGCGCCGCTGCGGCTCCCGCTCGGGGTAGAAGCGGCCGCGCCAGTCGGCGTAGTTCCAGCCCGAGCAGCCGATGTGGACGGGCCTCATGGCTTCATTGTCAACTGTTCGGGTGGGCGCATGCGCCCACCCGCCGGCCCGATCATGATCGGGCCGGGGCCGGGCCACATGTGGCCCGGCCGTCCGTCGAGATCAACTGAGGTGGTTCGCCTTCAGGAACGCGGCGGCCACGGCGGCCGGCGACTGCTGGTCCAGCGCCACCGCTGCATTCATCTTGCGGATCGCATTGAGCGTCAGCAGCGAGCTCACCTCGTTGATGGTCTGGCCGAACACCGATCCCTCCGCCTTCAGCGTGCTCTCCTTCACGATCGGCGCGACGTTCTGGAAGCCGAACACGTTCTTGGGGTCCGAGAGAATCGTGTACTTGCCGGTGGTCAGCTGCGGGTCCGTAGTGAAGACATCAGCTACCTGCACCTGATTTGAGTCAAGCGCTTTGTACGTCAGGCCGATTGACAGGGGTTTGAACGTGGGATTGATGCCGTAGACCTTCTTCAGGCCGATCAGGCCCTCGTAGCGCGTTGCGAACTCAGGCGCGCCACCGAGCTTCACGGAGTGACCCAACTGCTTGAGGTCCGAGATCGTTTTGAGGTGATGCTTGCTCGCGAACGACTTCAGCGTGCCCATCGCATCGGTGTCATAGAAGGGCGTCGGGCTGAGCAGCGTGAAGCCGTGCTTGTGCACGTACGCGCTCGCCTCACTGTACGTCTGCGCCGCGCTGTGCGGCGGCTTGGTATTGCCCGCCAATACCGACACGATGACGCCGGTGTACTCGGGGTACATCTGGATCTGGTTCGCCTGAAGCGCCTTGTAGGTGATCTCGGAAGAGCCAATGTTGCCCTTGAGTGTCACGTGGTAGCCCTTGGCCCGGAGGGCCTGGGCATAGAGCTCGCCGAGGATGAATTCCTCGGTGAAGTTCTTATCGCCGATCGTGATCGCGGGCTTGCCCACTCCCGCGCTGCGCTCCGAGCGCTCGTGCTTGGCCGTGACGACATGCGTGCTCGTCTTGTTCGACGATCCGCAAGCCGCGAAAGCCAATCCCGCGAGCAGCGCGAGCGCGCCTAAAAGCAGTTTGGGCTTCATGCTTCCTCCTCCTGCCTGTGTCGTGTGTCTTGGTTCGAACTATTGGTCATACGGTCTCCGCAAGGGGTGGCCCGACCGCCTCCTGGCGCGCAGCTTGGCTCGAGAGGCTAACCCCGCGGGGTGTCAGAGAGCGCTGGATCAGCGCCAGCAGCAGATCGGTCGCCAGGGCAAGCGCCGCGATCACGATCGCGGCCCCCAGCACGCCGGAGAGGTGATAGCTCGCCTCGTTGTTGATGATGTCGCCGAGGCTGCCGCTGTATCCGGTGAGGGCCGCGATCGTGGTGGTGGAGACCACGAACAGCGCGGCGGTGCGGATGCCCGCGAAGATCAGCGGCACGCCGAGCGGCAGCTCGACCTTGCGCAGGATCTCCCAGCCGCTCAGGCCCATGCCGCGGGCGGCGTCGACGACGTCCCTGTCGACACCGTCGATGGCCACGTAAGCGTTGGTGATCACCGGGGGCACCGCCAGCACCACCAGCGCCAGCTCGACATTGTTCAGACCGAGGCCGAGAAACGCCACACCGATCGCGAGCACGGCGAGGCTTGGCAGCGCGCGCCAGATATTGCCGAGGTTGATCGCAGCGAACGACCCGCGATGGATGTGGCCGAGCCACAGCCCAACCGGTAGCGCGATCACCAGCGCGATTGCAATGCCAATCCAGGCGATCTTGACTGTGCCCAGCGTGAGGTGCACGAGCGAGGGCAGCTGCGGCTCGCCCGGCACCTGCCCGTTGCGGCCGATGAAATCGAGCGCCTGGGAGAAGCTGTTCATATCGCTCTCCGCGTCCAAGGCGTGAGCACGCGTTGCAGGAGCACCAGAAGCCCGTCCGCGAACAGCGCCAGCGCGATCGCCATCCCTCCGGCGACGATCAGCTCGGTCTTGAAAACCTCGTTCGAGATCGCCTGGAGGATCGGGGCGCCCAGTCCCTCGTCGTCAATCAGCGCCGCCACGGTCGCCAGCGAGATCACGGTCACGGTCGCGATGCGAACGCCGGCGATGATCGCCGGCAGGGCCAGCGGCATCTCGACGCGCAGCAGAGAGCGCATCGGCCCCATGCCCATGCCGGCGGCGGCGTCGCGCACCTCTCCCGGGACCTCGCGCAGTCCGGTGAGGGTGTTACGAAACATGATCAGGAGGGTGTAGGAGACGAGCGCCACCTCGGCGGTGGTGCGGCTGAGCCCGAGCCCGGGAACTCCCACAAGCAGCTCGAACAGCGCGAGCGAAGGGATCGTGTACAGAATCGACGTCACAATCACCACGGGCCGCTCGACCCAACCCCGCCGATAAGCCAGCAAGGCGAGCGAGGTTGAGATCGCGAAGCCGACCGCCACCGCGATCGCTGTCAAAACGACGTGCTGACGTAACGCGGGCCACAGCACCGAGCTCCAGTTGTGCGAGACCCAGTCCGGGCAGAACAGCCGGTTTGCCCGCTCGCACGCGAAAGCTGAGGCGCCGCCCCCGAAGTTGGGGATCACCGGTCCTGAGGCGAAGACGATCACCGCTGCGAGCCCTCGGCACTGGGCATCTCGACGAGGGCTCCGTCGCGCAGGAGCCCACCCAGCAACTCGAGCGTCACCGCACCGAGCGTGTCGTCCCCGTCGACGACCGCGAGCGGCGCGCCGCCTACCGCGACGACCTCGGAGAGCGCGTCCCGCAAGCTGGTCGTCACCGGCACTTGACGGTGACCGACGTCGAGCCCGTCGATCTCCAGCAACTCGACGTTCTCCAGCGTGTCCAGCCCCAGACGCTTCAACGCCCGATCAGCCCCCACGAACTGAGCGACGAACTCATCGGCCGGATTGGTGAGGATCGCCGCCGGTGTGTCGTATTGAGCCAGCGCGCCGCCCTCACGCAGGATCGCGATTCGGTCGCCGAGCTTGATGCCCTCATCGATGTCGTGGGTGACAAAGACGACCGTCTTGCGCAGTTGCTCCTGTAGGCGCATGAACTCGTCCTGGAGCCGGGCACGGTTGATCGGATCGATGGCACCGAACGGCTCATCCATCAGCAGCAGGGGCGGGTCGCCCGCCAGGGCCCGCGCCACGCCCACCCGCTGGCGCTGACCGCCCGAGAGCTGGGCCGGGTAGCGCTTGCCGATCTCCGGCTCGAGCCCCACCATCGCGAGCAACTCGCTCACGCGCGCGGAAATACGGGCGCGGTCCCAGTGCAACAGCCTGGGAATAGTGGCGATGTTTTCGTTGATGCTCAGGTGCGGGAAGAGTCCAATCTGCTGGATCACATAGCCGATCTCCCGGCGCAGTGCGACGGGATCGCGCTTGAGCACGCTCTCGCCGCCGATCAGAATGTCGCCGCCCGACAGCGAAATCATGCGGTTGATCAGCCGCATGGCCGTGGTCTTCCCGGACCCTGAGGGCCCCACGAGGATGCACACCTCGCCCGCAGCGACCTCGAGGCTTAAATTGGAAAGCGCTGGACGAGGCTGATCCGGGTAGACCTTCGTCACATCGCGAAGCTCGAGCGTGGCTGCCTGGCGCCCGGTGCCCGGCGGCGCCTGTGGGTAGGCCGACGGCCCCTCTGGTTGGGCCAAGTTGTCGTTTGCCAAGAGAAGAAACCGCCAGGTTGGGGTTCGCTCAGGCTACCGCGTCCAGCGGAAGGCATGCGAGCCGACACTACGACCGAATAGATGACCGAAAACGCCTCCGAGCAGGCAAGCCGCTCGCGCCGACGGCTGATCCTCGCGATCTGCTGCATGAGCCTCCTGATCGTCGGTTTGGACACGACGATTGTGAATGTGGCCCTGCCCTCGATCCGCAGGGATCTGAGCGCGTCGGTGTTAGAGCTGCAGTGGACCGTGGACGCCTACACCCTGGTGCTCGCCAGCCTGCTCATGGTCTCTGGCTCGATGGCCGACCGCATTGGTCGCCGGCGGGTGTTTCAGATCGGGCTCGTCGTCTTCTCGCTGGGATCACTGCTCTGTGGCCTGGCATCCAGCCTACCCATGCTGATCGGTTTCCGGGTGCTCCAGGCAATCGGCGGATCGATGCTCAATCCGGTCGCGATGTCGATTATCCGCAACGTATTCGAGGACCCGCGGGAGCGAGCCCAGGCGATCGGCATGTGGGGAGCAGTGATGGGTTTGAGCATGGCGCTCGGGCCGGTCCTCGGGGGCGCGCTGGTTGACGGGGTGAGCTGGCGGGCCGTGTTTTTCGTCAATGTGCCGATCGGCGCTGCGGCAATCGTCCTGACCGCCCTCTTCGTGCCCGAATCACGCGCCTCGCGGACGCGCCGCCTCGATCCCGCGGGACAGGTCCTGGTGATCGCGGCGTTAGGCATGCTCACATACGCGATCATCGAAGGCCCCCGGACGGGGTGGGGCTCCCCCCAGATCCTCGCTTTATTCGCCGGCGCCCTCGCGGCTTTCGCGATCCTGATCGGCTACGAGCTGCATCGCCGGGAGCCGCTGATCGAGCTCCGCTTCTTTCGCAGCGCGCCCTTCTCGGGCGCCAGTGCCATCGCCGTACTGGCATTCGCGGCCCAAGGCGGGTTCCTGTTCCTGAACACGCTCTACCTCCAGGAGGTCCGGCATCTTTCGCCGCTCGACGCGGGCCTGTACATGCTGCCGATGGCAGGCATGCAGCTTCTATTCGCACCCCTCTCGGGCAAGCTGGTCAGCCGCGTCGGAGGCCGACCATCGCTGCTGGTCGCTGCGACCGCCATCACTGGCGCAGCAGTCATGCTGACAGCGCTGACCCCGAGCACGCCGATCGCCTACCTGATTGCCTCGTATTTCCTGTTCGGGGCCGGTTCGGGCCTTGTGAATCCGCCCATCACCCACACCGCGGTGTCGGGCATGCCCTCCTCGCAGGCGGGCGTCGCGGCCGCGGTCGCCTCAACCAGCCGTCAGGTGGGCATGACGCTCGGCGTGGCGGTGCTGGGTGCGATCGCCGGGGGGACCCTGTCGGGCTCCCTCGGAGCCGGATTCGCCACCGCGACCCACGCCGCGTGGCTGGTGGTGGCGGCCCTGGGCGTCGCGATGTTCGCCATCGGCGCTCTCACCACCACACGCTGGGCGCGTGCGACGGCCGCCCGGACCGCCGGCACGGTAGGCGATCACCGGCCGGGGCTGCTCACCCCTCAAACGGCGGATCGCGCAGGTTCGCGTTAATTCCCTCGGACAGCGCCTGCGACTCTGCGCGACTGGCATCCCTGGCGCGCTCCTCCTGCTCGCGCCTCAGGTGCTCGGTCTGGCGCTCTGAGACGACTGCTTCGTAGCGCCGACGCTCGTGGTCCGTGTCCAATGCCGCCTGTCGGCGGAGGGCTTCGGCGCGCTCGGCGACTGCCGCGCCGGGCTCATCCGCGGAATGCGTCTCGGCCTGCTCGATCTCGGTTACAAATGTGAATCGGCCCTCGCCGGCGGGCCGCGGCTCGTGACGCCTGCGCGTGATCGTGATCGCGCCGTACTCGCCGACTTCGGTCGAGACTTCGTAGCGGGTATAGGGCTCAATTGCTTCGAGCCAGCGGTGGCGATCCGCGAGCAGGTCACGCTCGCGATGCCCCTCGAGCGCCGTGGCGGTGGCCTCAGCGACGTGCACCCAGCCCCAGTGCGTAGCGACCAGGACGAGCCCGACTATGGCCGCGGCGAGCCCCAACCCGCCGACGCCGTTCGAGATCATCTCCACGATCCCGGCCACGATCAGCGCCAGCCCGCCGATGAGCGTCACGCCGGTGAGCGTCGCGCCGGTGCCCACGATCCAGCGCCGCTGCGAGCTCGCGGTCGGCGCCGAGGGACGAACGATCTCCGCCGGCAGCGATGCCGCCTCGGAGAGCAGGCGCTCGTCCGCGATCCGGCCCGCCAGCTCCAGCGGATCGCCGCCGGAGGCGGCTGCCTTACCGGGCGGGACATTGCGCTCGGAATGCTGCGCCACGTGCCTGAAGGTACTAACGTTTACGGCTATGCCGCTCTTCTTCTTCACCGTACAGCAGCAGGAGCGCGCGATCGTCGAGCGATTCGGGAAGTTCGTGCGCGTGGCAGGCCCGGGCCTGCAGACCAAGACGCCGTTCGTGGAGCGCGTGGCGGGACGGATGAGTCTGCAAGTCGAGCAGCTCAACTCCGACATCGAGACCAAGACGAAGGACAACGTCTTCGTGCACGTGAACCTGGCCGTCCAGTACAAGGTGGGCGCCGACGCCCAGCAGGTCCAGGACGCCTTCTACAAGCTCGAGGATCCCGAGGTGCAGATGAAGTCCTATGCCTTCGACGTGGTGCGCTCGCACATCCCGAGCATGAACCTCGACGAGGCCTACGCCGACGCGGACACGATCGCCATGCACATCCAGGACACGCTGCACCGGCAGATGGCCGAGTACGGCTACGAGGTGGTCAAGGCGTTGATCACAAACATCGAGCCCGACCAGCGCGTCAAGGACGCGATGAACAACATCAACGCCGCCCAGCGCAACCAGGTCGCCGCCGGGGCGCAGGGCGACGCCCAGAAGACCCTCGCCGTCAAGAAGGCCGAGGGCGAGAGGGAGACCATGCGTCTTCAGGGCGAGGGGGTCGCCGCCGAGCGGCAGGCGATCGCCGAGGGACTCAGAGAGTCGCTTGAGATCATCGCCCAGCAGGGCCTTGACCCGCGGGAGGCGATGGCGCTGGTCGCTCTGACCCAGTACACCGACATGATCAGGGCGCTGGGCGAAGGGTCCAAGACCAACACGATCCTGCTCCCGCATTCCCCCAGCGGCGTGGGCGATCTGATGTCTCAGATCCGGGACGGGTTCCTGGTTGCCGACCTCGCAGGCGAGGCGGCCACGGGCAGCTCGCCCCGGGCACTGCGGCCGGCCCCGCAGGACACGCGCGGCGGTAACTGAGGAGCGGGCGCGTCGCCGGCGTCGGTGGCGGCCAGGCGCTGGGGTAGGCCTTCGCGCCTACGCCGAATTCCCCCGCTCTTCTAACTGTTTCGCCCACCGAAGGTGGGCGTCATAATTCGTCACGCGGACCGTACGTCTGTTGTATCCCTTTCGCAGGAGGTGGGGCCACGAGCATCAGGTCACGGAGCAGTGGAACGGGCGTCTCGCCGGAAAAGGTTCCGTCGGCGCGCGACGAGCAGCAAGCGCAGCTGCTGAGCATTCTCCGCCGTCGCGGCGGGCAGCCGGTGGCCTATGGCGAGCTTCAGGCGGCCGGGATCGAGTTTCCGGCAGGCATCGTCTCGGAGCTCGAGCTCGCAGGCGCGGAGATCGAGCGCTGCCAGGCCCCCGGCCCTGGGGAGCGGCCCGTGAGAGCCGTTCGGCTGCGCTCGGCCACCAACGGACTGACCGAGGGACCGCCGGCGCGCGTTCACCGGGCGATCGTGCCCGCCGGGCCCGAGGCCGGCTGGAGCCCAGTCCGGGTGTACCGCGCGTCCCGGCAACGCGGGTGGCAGGATCAGTGGCCGGCGAGCACGGAGAGCGACGCAATGGCGGCGTATGCGCCGCCCATCGCCCCGTCCGCCGGGCACCGCCGTCCTCGGCGTCGGGTGCGCGCGCGTGCGCTGGTGCCGCTCGCGCTGCTGCTGGCGCTGGCGGTGATCCTGGTCGTGGTTCTGACAGGCACCTCTGGCGGACATAACCACTCCACTCCCGCGGCTCCTCCCCGTCGGCATGGCCCAGCGCATGCTCACGCTGGCGCTGGCAAGGGCCTAAGTGCGCGGTCAAGCTCGCAGACCCCCGCCTCCAGCGCGCAGCATGCGTCGACTTCAGCCGTCGCGGCGAAAGTGCCCGTCCTGCCCGCCACGCCCGTATCCCCCACCCTCGCCAGCACCCTCGAGACGCACGGGCATAGCCTCTTGGCCGCGGGGCAGTACAGCGCCGCCGTGCCGGTGTTGAAGCGCGCCGTCGCCGCAAGCGGCGAGCGGGTCTCGGCGTGCGCGGACCCCACGACTCAGAACTGCCTTACCTACGCCTTCGCGCTCTTTGACCTCGGCCGCGCACTTCAGTTCAGCGGGCATTCGGGCCAGGCCGTGGCGGTGCTCGAGCAACGTCTCCAGATCGATAACCAGCGCACCGAGGTGGCTGCGCAGCTTCAGAGCGCGCGCCAAGGTTGAGGCCTCAAACTCCTCGGGCCCAGGCGACTCGTCTCTCGGACGCTCGTTTAGCTTTTTGGAGCTTGGCGGCGCTCCACAATCGGCCGCTCACCCTTTCCGCGAAGCAGAGGTCCTGAATAGGCTCCCGGCTTTGAGCGCGGCTTGCCTCCCGGCAGGGCCAGGCGCAGGATCGTTCGCTGCACCATTCCGAACTGCGTGTGCAATGGGCCTGAGTTGTACGGCAGCTCATAGCGCATGCAGATCTCACGCACCTTGGGCGCGATCTCGCCGTAGCGAGTGCTCGGCATGTCGGGGTAGAGATGATGCTCGACCTGATAGCCGAGATTGCCGCTCATGACATGAAAAAGCGGCCCTCCATCGATGTTCGCGGCTCCGGTCAACTGGCGCACGTACCAGCCGCCGCGCGTCTCGCCCGCGACCTCCTCCTGGGTGAAGGTGTACGTCTGGTCTGGGAAGTGGCCGCAGAAGATGATCCCGTAGGACCACACGTTGCGGATGATGTTTGCGAGCACATTCGCCGTCAGTGTGCGGCGGAACGGCTCGCGGAAAGCCCGTCGCTGCGCGAGCTGGGCCACCAGGTCTTTGTGGGAGCCCGAGCGCTTGTGCTGGAGCCGGCGTGAAACTCGCTTCAACTGGTTGACGCCGCGGGTGCGACGGTCTTCCGAGCGCGACTTGAACGCAAGCATCGCCGCATCGACCCCGAGCATCACCAGTCCACTGATCAGCGGCCAAGCGATGTAGTCCTTCTGAATCTGCGCGCGCGCCTTGCCGACGATGCCCTTGAGCTCCTTGCGCACCTGTTCCATGTCTTTTTCGCCGGCACGGATGGCAGTGAAGTCGAGGTCGTGGAACGCGACGCCCCACTCGAACAGCATCATCAGCAACACGTTGTAGACCGGCTGCAGCAGGAAGACCGGATTCCACTTCTGATGGGGATCGATCCGCATGATCTCGTAGCCGAGATCGCGATCTTTACCGAGGATGTTGGTGAACGTGTGATGGACGTAGTTGTGTGAATGGCGCCAGGCCTGCGCGGTCGAGGCCGTGTCCCAGTCCCAGGCGCGGGAATTGATCACGGGGTCGTTCATCCAGTCCCACTGCCCGTGTAGGACGTTGTGCCCGATCTCCATGTTCTCCAGGATTTTCGCCAGCCCCAAGGTGGCCGCCCCCAGAAGCCATGGAAACCGCCACCGGGAGGCAATCAGCTCCAAGCGGCCCATCAGTGCGAGGCGCCGCTGCATGGCGATGATCGAGCGGATGTAGCGCGCGTCGCGATCGCCCAGGTCCGCCTTCACCTCCTCGTGCAGCTGCTCGAACTCGCGACCAATCTGCTCGATCTGCTCTGGCGTGAGCCGGTGCAGCGGATTGTTCGGCGCCTCGAATGCGACATAGCCATCGCTTGGCTGGCCATTTCCGGTGACGGTGTCCATGGGTTTTCTCCTAAATCGCTTGGTATCTACAAATCGATTTCGACCGGCCCCTCTGGGGCGCTGATGCAGGTGCGGATCATCTCCCCCTCCTGTCCGTAAACCTTGCCGTTGCGCAGGTCCCGGACACGACCTGAGCGCAGCTCGCCGACACAGGTGTGACAGATGCCCTCGCGGCAGCCGTATGGGAGCTCCAGCCCGGTCTCCTCGCCGGCGACGAGGATCGGCACGTGACCGTCGGATTGGGCCTGGCGGTCCGATGCGAGGAACGTGATGCTCCCGCCTTCGCCCTCGCCTGCCTCCCCCAGCCCGAGCTTCGGCTGGAAGCGCTCCATGTGGAGCCTCTGGAGGGTACCCTGGCGCTCGAAATGCTCCGAGAAAGCGTCGAGCATGTCGTTCGGGCCCGAGATGAAGGCCTCCCGGCGACGCCAGTCGGGACACAGCCGGTCGAGGTCGGAGGGACCCATCCGGCCGTGTTCGCGCGTCAGCTGCTCGTGCAGCGTGAAGCCGGGCCTGCGGCGCGCGAGCGCCCGTAGCTCCGGTCCGAAGATCACGTCGTCGGCATGGCGAGCGGAGTGCAGCAGCACCGCATCGCGAAGCTCGTCGTAGTGGTCGAGGTGGCGGAGCATGCTCATAATCGGCGTCACGCCGCTGCCGGCGCTGATGAAGAGCAATTGCTCCGGCGGGGGATCGGGCAGCACAAAGTCTCCCTCGACGTTGCTCAACGAGACGATCGTGCCCGGCCTTGTCCGAGTGACCAGGTACGGCGAGACCTTGCCCGCATCGACCTCCTTCGGCGTGATGCTGATCAGCCCGTCCTCGCGATACGGGTCCGAGGTGAGCGAATACGCGCGCCAGTGGCGCACGCCGTCGATGTCAATCCCGATGCGGACGTACTGACCCGGCTTATGGCCGGGCCAGCGGTATCCAGGTTTGATCAGGATCGTCGCGGCGGAGGCCGTCTCGCGCTCGACCCCAGCGATGCGGCCACGCAGCTCGCGCGTGGACCACAAGGGATTGATCAGCTCCAGGTAGTCGTCGGGCAGCAGCGGTGAGCTGAGCGAGCTGAGCGCCCTCAGCACGCGCTCTTGGAGCGGATGGACATTGGGGCGTGCACCCTTTTCGGGCATGCCTAGGAGATCCTCTTCCCGTTGCGAGGAACGAACAACAATCCTACACCTGCGTCGGTCTAAAGCTACAGCACTGTCAATTTAGGCCGGACGGGATTCAGCGCACACGCCGGCGGGTATCCCTCAAAGCATGATTTCAGCGATCTTCGGCGCGGTGCGCATGATCATCGGGTTGATTCTCGACATCATCACGCTCCCGTTGCGCATCGTGCTCGCGCTCCTGGGCGGAGCGGAGTTCGAGTTCCGGCGCTTCAGCCGAGCGTAAGCATTGACCTGACGGTAGGGCGCGCCGCTGCGCGTGGTGGGCGACATCGACCGCATGTGGCGCGGAGGGCGCCGACAACGGATAATTCCGGCTGCCATGCCCGCTGGCATCACGGAGCTGATCCTCGATCGCGCCCACAACGCCGTGATATCGATGGACGAGCGTGGAGTGGTGACGTACTGGAACCCCAGCGCCGAGGCCACTTTCGGCATTTCACCTGGCGAGGCCCTCGGGCAGCCGGTCGCCGAACTGATTGTTCCTCCTCGCTTCCGCGACGCGCACAGCGGCGCGATCCGTCGTTTCCTGGCAGATGGGGTGGGGCCTCTGCTTGATCGCCGGGTCGAGGTGCCGGCGCTCAGGAAAGACGGGAGCGAGTTTCCGGCTGAGATGACGGTCTCAGCTTGGCGCGACGGGGGTCAGTGGACATTTACGGCATTCATGCAGGACATATCCGAGCGTCGCGATGCCGAGCTCCAACGGGAGCGGTTGGTGGAGGATTTGCGCCGGGCGCTGGTGGGAAGCGAGCGACGATTCGAGGCGATCGTTGGTTCGCTGCAGGATCCCGTGACCATTCGCGACCGCAATGACCGGATCGTGTACGCGAATCACGCGGCGCTCTCGCACCTCGGATTCGATTCGCTGGACGAGCTCGCGCACACGCCACCTGACTCGATCATGGCGGACTACGTGGTACTTGCAGAGGACGGGCGAGAGATTTCGATGAGGCAGATCCCGTCGGTCAGGCTGCTGCGAGGCGAGACGCCGAAGCCACTGCTGATCCGGACGATCCATCGTGAGACCGGAATCGAGCGCTGGCAATTGCTCAAGGCTGCCCCCCTACTCGACGAGGACGGCGGCTTCGAGGCGACCATCATGGTCATCGAGGACGTCACGTCACAGCGTCGTGAGCAACAGCGATCGGCGGTTCTGTCCCAAGCAAGCGCCGTGCTGGCCTCATCGCTTGACTATGAGCAGACGCTTCGGAACGTTGCCCAGCTCGCGGTCCCCGAAATCTCGGATTGGTGCGGAGTTGACCTGCTCGACGCAGACGGCGACCGCGTCCCCGTGGCGGTGGCGCATGTCGATCCCGCTCGGCTCAGGCTGGCCGATGAGTTGCGTCGCTATCCGCTCGGCGAGACCGATGCGCAGCAGGGTCTGGGACGTGTACTTCACACCGGCGAGTCTCTGCTGTACCCGGAGATACCCGAAGAGATGCTCGTGCGGACGGCCGTCGACGAGCGCCATCTGGCGCTCTTGCGCGCAGTGGGAATGCGCTCCGCGGCGATCGTCGCCATACGCCTCGGGAGGAGGATTTTGGGCGGGATGACCCTGGTCGGGGCAGAGTCGGGGCGTGTCCTCGACCACGCCGATCTGACACTCGCCGAAGAGATCGCTTCTCGCGCCGCGGTCGCGATCGAGAACGCGCGCCTTTACAGCGAGCGATCGACGATCGCTCGCACTCTGCAGCAGAGCCTGTTGCCCGAGCGATTGCCCGAGATCCCGGGTTATGCGCTCTCGGGGACCTACAGTCCGGCACTGGAGGGCACTGACGTGGGCGGCGATTTCTATGACGCCTGGAAAACCGGGGACGGCTGGATGATCACTATCGGTGATGTCACTGGCAAGGGGTTAGAAGCGGCCGCGCTCACCTCTCTGGTTCGCCATAACCTGCGAGCCATGTCCGAGTTCGTCTCGAGCCCGGCTCAGCTGCTCACACGGCTCGACGAAGTGCTGAAGAGACAGGGAACCCGTTCTATGTGCACTGCGATCTTGTTGCGCCTCGATCAAAACGGCGTGACCATGGGGGTTGGCGGCCACCCCCTTCCGATCCGCATCACTTCAGCCGGAGCAGCGCATGTCGGAACTTTCGGACCGATGCTCGGCGCTTTCGACGGAGTGGGATGGAGCGACATCCCGCTCGATCTCCGCCCGGGGAGCACGCTGGTCATGTACACGGACGGTGTAACCGATGCCCTGGGCCAGGATGGCGAACGCTACGGGCAAATACGTCTGCGTGCCACGCTCGAAGAATGCCGCCAAGCCTCCGCGGCTGACGTCATAGATCGCCTGAACGCGGCGCTTGCGAATTTCCAGGTCGGCGAGCATGCCGACGACACGGCCGCGCTCGCGGTGAGTCGTCTGTGGGAAGGCGATCCGGGAACTGTGCATGCCGAGACCTCGGATCCGGACCCAGTCGAGGCCCTCGCCGCTCCCACTAACGCCAGCTAGAACCCGATTTAGATGATCAAGCCTACGAAGTTCGAGATCAAGCAGAGCGCCGATGGAGTAGCCGCCAAATTGGAGGTGCTCGGCGAGCTCGATATGCGCACAACCGAGCAGCTGGCGGCGGCCTTGAACGAACTGCTCGAGGACGGCGCTACCGAAGTCACGATTGATCTCTCCCGCCTCTCGTTCATGGACTCGTCCGGCTTGCGGCTGCTCATCGAGCTGAACAACCGCTCGCGAGACGAGCCCTGGCACCTCCGGTTGATCGCCCCCGAGCAACCGGACGCGGCTCTCGTCCTTCGCATTACGGGAGCCAACAAGGCACTGCCGTTCACGGAGGCGGCAGGGCCTTGATGCCGCCGCCGACAAAGGCAACACGGGGGGCCGATCGTCGGTGCATCGAGCTTGAGCTTGAGAGAAACGGCACCGCCCCGCTGCTAGCTCGCGCCGCCATCGCCGGCTTGTGCCGCGAAGCTGGATCATCTTCCGGCACGATCGCAAAGGTCACGCTCCTGGTCTCCGAGGTCGTAACCAACGCCGTGATTCATCCTGAGCTCAACCCGCCCGGCAAGATCGGCCTCTCCGCTCGGCTGGGTAAGGAAGCGATACGCGTGGAGGTATCCGACGGAGGCAGCGGCTTTACGCCTCCGCAGCGTGCCCCTTTATCGCCCGGGGGCGGTTACGGTCTGGCCATTCTCGCCCAGGGGTCAGATCGGTGGGGAGTCGAGGGTGGACCCACAACCACCGTCTGGTTTGAGGTGGAGAACAAGCCGGCGTAGGCCCGATTCTGCCGAGGCCCGCGGCCCGGACGTTGCGGTGTAGGCGCCCGGGGCTTGAAGGGAAAGCGACAAGGTACGTCGCGATTTCTAGGCGTTGGAAAAGCGATGATGACGGACGGCCTCGCCCTCCGGATTTCGGGGGCGAGGCCGCTGCCCATCTCTACTGCGTAGCTACGAGTGCTTTACCTCGAGCGCCATCCACGTCTTCTGGCCGACGATTCCGTCCTGCGCCAGCTTGTACTTCTTCTGGAAGCTCTTGACGGCGCCCTCAGTGGCCGTGCCGAACTTCCCGTCGACGGCCAGCTTGGTGAAGCCGTACTCGTTGCGCAGTTGCCACTGAACTGCCGAGACCGCGTTACCCGAGCTGCCCTTCTTCACGGTGATGATCAGCTTCGGCCAGGTCTTAGGACCGACTTTGCCGTCAGCCGTCACCTTCACCTTCTTCTGGAACGCCTTGACCGCGTTCTCGGTAGCCGTGCCGAAGACGCCATCGACCTTGAGCTTGGCGCCATGCGCGTCGAGCAGGTACTGAATCGCGCGAACGCGTCCACCTTTGGCGCCCTTCGAAACGACCGGCCAATTCGCGGCCTTCGCTGACTTCGCGGCAGGTGCAGCCGTAGCCTGGGCCGTGGTCATCACTGCAGGGACGGCCGACATCCCGAGAGTCGCCGCGGCAACCATCACCGCGCGCCGAACGCTATGCATAACTCCCTCCTTGTGTAGCGCGGCCAGAGACCGCGTTGAACAGATCCATCGGGGGAGCCCCGCCCCCGACGTGGACGGCTCCGAGGATTCTGTATCGGCAAGTTAAATCGGCGATTAGCCAAAACGCCGCAATCAGGTCCTTTGATCCCGCAGCCATGGAGGCGCGATCGGTAGTCGCACGCGGTTCAGCTAGAGATTTCGCGGAAACCAAGGCGCTGGTAGAGACGCCGCGCTCGATTGCATGAGGTGACAGCGATGTGCAGCTCGTGCATGCCGATTGCGTCCAAGCGCTCCAGCGCCCGCTCCAGTAGCTGCTGCCCCAGCCCCCGCCGCTGATGGCCCGGATCGGTGACCAAGAAAGCGACCAGCGGCTGCCGATCATGCGCGTCGTCCTCCACAATGACCGCTGCTGCGACAGGCGATTCGTCAGCTACTCCCAGCAGGCTCGCTTCCCAAATGACCGGGCCCCATTTGCCCGCGAGCGTTGCCTGCCCCTCGGCCAGCGCAGCCGAGGCGGAGGCGAACCCGTCTCGACCCTCGTGCCCGAACGCACTCCAGAGCAAGCGGCCGAGAACGTCTACGTCGCCGGTTGTGAGCCGACGAATCACCGCGGCGCCAGAATGCGGTCCGTACCGCACAAGCCCGCCATCTGTCCAAGTGCGAAGCATGTGCAAGCGCTCAGCCATGGCGGTCGTCCGTCGCGACTACGCGGCAGCGCCGAGTGCGTGAATCAAGATCTCGACAAGTCGTCCGGTGGTCGTCCCGTCGTGCGATCCATGATGGGGGTTGAATTCGGTGACGGTGAGACAGCGCGCACGCTTGTCGGTCAGTAACTCACTAAGCATCTCGCCACAAGCGACTAGCGATGGCGCAGTGCCGCGGTCGGTGTTCTCGGCTAGCGGCGCGTCGAGAAAGTCCACGAGGTCGACGTCAAAATGGATTGTCAGCACATCGCATGCCGCAAGCGGAGACAGAGCCACGCGTGCGCTGCTTCGAGGATCGGCCACGGCGCACTCCACGCCGATCACGGGCAGCCGCCGGTCGGCGATCACTCTTGCTTCAAAGTCCGTGTGCGGTCCGAGTCCGAGAAAGCTGATCTGCCCGGCGCCCAGCATCGGACGCCCCGCACCGATCGCTGCAAACTCGGGCACGGCGCCTTCAATATTGAGCATGTGCGCTACGCCCATCCAGTCCAAGGCGCCGTCGATGGTGCTGGCAGGCACGTTGAGGTCGGCGTGACGATCGACGTACACCAATCCCAGCTTCCCGCTGCGGGCCCCAAGGCCAGCGACGCTGCCGACGCCGACGGTGCAGTCGCCCCCTAGGACCAAGACCGTGTCCTCGGCTGGCGCAGCTCGCACGAGCGAAGCCACTTGCTCCGCCCGATCGATCACCGCGCCGATATTCGCCGCCCGGGGAGAATCGGGATCCGGTCGCCACCGGAACGCGCTCACTGTCCCCCCGGAACGCGTCGCCACGCCGGCGTCCCGTAAGCCCTCGATTAGGCCCGCGTCGAGGAGCGCCTGCGGACCGTCTTGCTGACCGGGCGCATAGCCGCCTGCACTCGACGGAGCTTCAATAACCGAGACGGACCTCATGGGCAGCATGATCCCGCAACCCGCTTTACGCGCATCACTTCGGGTCGACGGCTCGGCGACGGTCGTAAAGGCGCACGGCCCAGAGGTAGCTGACGATCGTGATGCCCAAGCTCCAGGCGATGGCCGCGATCGCGTGGCTGCCGGTGTGGGTGCCGGTGAGCAGGCCGCGCACGGTCTGGGTCACGGGGGTATACGGCTGGTACTCGGCGAACTGGCGCAACCCCTCGGGCATCGTGCGGGTTGGGACGAATCCGCTGCTCAGCAGGGGCAGCAGGGTGAGGAACATCGGGGTGTTGCTGGCGGTCTCGACGCTTTTGGCAGCCAGGCCGAGGGCGGCGGACAGCGAGACAAGCGCGAGCGCGAACAGAAGCAGCACGCCGAACGCGGCCAGCCAGCCGAGGGGGCCTGCGGTGGAGCGGTAGCCGATGGCCACGCCGATGCCGAGCACGATCGTGACGCCGATGATCGTCTGGATGACGCTGCCGAGCACGTGACCGGTAAGCACCGCCCCGCGGGCAATCGCCATCGTGCGAAAGCGGTCGATGATGCCCTCGGTCATGTCCATCGCGACCGACAGCGCGGTGCCCAGCGCCGCGGCGGCCACGGTCATGATCAGGATGCCTGGCATGACGTAAGTGAGATACGTGCTGCGATTGGCGTGCGCAGCGTGATGCGCGCCGAGGCCGGCGCCGAGCTGCCCGCCGAACACATAGACGAACAGCAGCAGGAACACGATCGGCATGCCTACGAGCTGGAGGGTCACGGACGGGTAGCGGAGCTGGTGCTTGAGGTTGCGGCGCAGCATCGTCGCCGAGTCTGTGACGGCGTAGGCGAGAGCGGTCATCGTTGAAGCGCTTCCTCGATCGTGGGTTGGCCGGGCGCATGGCCAGTGACCGCAAAAAACACGTCGTCGAGGTCTGGAGTGTGGATGGACAGGTCCCTCACCTCAACGCGGGCATTGTCCAATTGAGCGAGTAGGTCGCGCAGCGAGGCGAGGGTGCCGTCGCCCGGGACCTGCAGAGCAAGCTTGTCGTCCTCAGGCGGAGCGGCGGCGAGCAGTGTTGCCGCCCGGCGCAATGCCCCCGGATCGGCGAACTGCAAGGTGATGTGTCCGCCGGGGATGCGACGTTTGAGCTCGGCGGGGGTGCCCTCGGCGACGATGCGGCCGTGGTCCAGCACCGCGATCCGATCGGCGAGCCGGTCGGCTTCGTCGAGGTGCTGGGTGGTGAGAAAGATCGTGACGCCGTCGGCGACCAGCTCGCCGATGATTTGCCACATGGTGCGGCGGCTGCGTGGATCCAGTCCGGTCGTTGGCTCGTCCAGGAAGATCAGCTGGGGATTGCCGACGAGCGTCATCGCCAGATCCAGACGGCGACGCATGCCTCCCGAGTAGGTCGACAGCCGCCTGTCCGCGGCGTCGGTCAGGTCGAACCGCTCGAGGAGCTCCCGCACCCGTCGGCGCCCGGTGTCGCGGCCGAGGTGGCGCAGGTCGGCCATCAGGCGGAGGTTCTCGGCACCGGTGAGCAGGTTGTCCACCGCGGAGAACTGGCCGGTGACCCCGATCGCCGCACGCACCCCGGCTGCCTCGGTTCGCACACCATGTCCGGCAACCTGCACGTCCCCGGCGTCCGCGGGGATGAGGGTCGACAGGATGCGCACCATCGTGGTTTTGCCGGCGCCGTTGGGCCCGAGCAGTGCGAAGATCGTGCCCTGCGCGACGGTCAGGTTCACGTGGTCGAGCACCCGGTGCTCGCCAAACGACTTGTCAATCCCGCTAGCGAGGATCGCGGGCGTGGTCGGGCCGGCGGTCATCCTTGGTCGTCCTATCGGGATGCGTGAAATGGATCGGCTGAGAGCTGGCCGGCGTCGCGAAGCGCCTGACGGCGCTCGTTCCACTCCTGCTCGATCAGGGGCAGCCGCTCGACGAGGAAATCGGCGAAGGCGGCCAACTCCAGCAGCAGCGCTCGCCGCTCGACGGGAGCATCGGCAAGCACCTCAAGGCCCTCGCGGGCGAGCTCGCCCTGCTCCCGGTACTCCGAGACATCGAAGCCCCATGCGCGTCGGGAGGTTCGATCGATGCAGACCCGGTCCATGCGCTCCCCCGCGGCGCGTGATCGGCGGACCAATCCCAGGTTCTCCAACGCACTGACCGCGCCGGAGATCGCGCTGCGGCTGGCCAAAAGCGCGTCGGCCAGCTCGCTGATGGTCTGCCCCCGCGGCCAGCACACCATCAAGTAGCCCAGCAGCCGGCCCACCATCGGCGCCATCCCGTAGCGACGTGAATAAAGCCGGCCGGCGTGATCAGCGAACGTAATCTCAGCGTCAGACGGCATGGTTCGCAACTATACCAGAGATCATATAGATAACACATATTTGTGTTATCTGCGCCCAGGCGATCATCGCTGCTCGGCGGCGGGACCTGCCCGAGTGATTTGATCTCGAGATGGCCAACCAGACCCCGCCGTGCTCTCTCCCTGCACGCCCACCGACACGCAGACCATGAGCTATATCGGGTGACGCACCTCGCGCGCGCGATTGAGCAGGAGCGGCAGGTCGTCGAGGCGATGCTCTCGGCCGAAATGGCGCCGGCAGCTGAGCATCTGGCGTCAGCCCGCCGGCTCTGGCTGGTTGGGACCGGAACCAGTCAGCACGCCGCTGAGCTGGGCGTGTGGATGTTCGGAGCCGGAGAGCGAGATGTGCACTGGATCTCATCGGCGTCGTTCATGTGGAGGCCTACAGCGCTAGGTCCGGATGACGGCGTCATCGTGATCTCGCATACTGCCGAGACCGCGTTCGCCCAGCACGCTCGCCAGCGCGCGGAGGCTGCCGGGGCGCGCCTCATCTCGATCACTGGCATCGGATCCGGGTGGTCGGAGGCGATCGAGACGATCCCACGGGAGCGATCCGAGACCTACACCGGCAGCTACCTCGCAGCGCTGGTCGTGCTGGCCCGGATCGCGCTCGCGCTCGAGCAGGCGGCGTTCGCCCGGCACGAACTACTTGCGCTTCCCGATTTCATCCAGTCCGCCGCCCAACGGCAGCACGGTCTCGATTTGGCGCCAGAGCGCCTGATTATTGTGACCGGTATCGGTCCGGGAGCCATCACAGCTCGTGAAGGAGCGCTCAAACTCAGAGAGGCCGCGCGGCTGCCCGCAGAGGGCTACGAGGCCGAGTACCTGTTACATGGATCGGCGGTCCCGCTCGGACCATCCGACGCGCTTCTAGCCCTCCAGCCCTCACACGATCGCTCCGGCCTGCTCCAGAGACTCTGCGCTGTCGCCGAAAGTGCAGGACTCGAGGCCATCGTGATCGAGGAGCCCGGAGGGTTGCATCCCGTGCTGACGCAGCTTCCCCTGACCGTCCGCCTGCAGGTGCTTGCGTCTCACATGGCCGGGCGCCGCAACTTCGATCCTGACCTAGTAATCACCGGCCCATGGGACGATGACGGCCTCTGGCAGGCGGGTCGCCCGTGAGGTACGAGGCGGCCTGGCAGCAGGGGCGGCCGGACACGCCTCAGCGAAGCGCCCGACGGAGCACGGCGCGAGCCGCGTTGTAGCCGCACATGCCATGTACGCCGCCGCCCGGGGGAGTGGACGACGAGCACAGGAACAGCTTGGGGTTGGGGGTGGCGTACGGGCACGCCCGGAGTACGGGCCGCGCGAGCGTCTGGCGCAGGCTCGCGGCGCCGCCATTGATGTCCCCGCCGATGTAATTGGGGTTCTCAGCCTGCAGCTGCGCCGGGCCGCGGACCGCGCGCGCCAGCACGAGGTCCGAGAAGCCGGGTGCGAAACGCTCGATCTGCGCCTCGATCGCGGCGCTCATGTCGATGCCTGAGCCGTTCGGCACATGGCAGTAGGCCCAGAGCGTGTGGTTCCCGGGGGGCGCCCGTGAGGGGTCCACCACGCTCTGCTGTGCGATCAGCACATACGGCCGTTCCGGGTGCCCCCCACGCGAGACGGTCAGTTCCGAGCGGGCGATCTCCTCGAGCGTCCCGCCGAGGTGGACGGTTCCAGCCGCACGGCATTCCGGCGCGCGCCAGGGCACCGGCCCGTTCAGCGCGTAATCGACTTTGAATACCCCGGCGCCGTACCGGTATCGCCCTAGCGCCGAGCGATAGTGCGCGGACAGCGCGTCGCCGCAGATCGCCACCAGCTGGCGTGGCGTGACGTCGAAGAGAACGGCCCCGGCGTGCGGCAAGTCGGCGAGCGTGGCGACCTCGCGCCCTGTCTCGACCACCCCGCCGAGCGACTCCAAGTGCGCGCGCATGGCAGCGCTGATTGCCTGCGATCCGCCGCGCGGGATCGGCCATCCGACAGCGTGCCCGAGCGCCAACAGCACCAGCGCGAATGCCGCGGTCCCGGGCGCCTCGAGCGATCGGATCGAGTGCGCTCCCATGCCGGCGAACAGAGCTCGGGCACGCTCGCCGTCGAATGACGAGATTGCGACCCTCGAAGCCGAGCGCATGCCGGAGCGACCGAAGCGAGCCGCGAGCAGCAGGTCGCGCGGCGGTCGGCCAAGCGGTGCGAGGAGGAACTCGGATAGCAGCGGCCACTTGCGGGCGAACGATCCGATCAGCGACTCGTATGCCCGCGCGTCGACTCCGAGCGCCTCGGCGGTCTCATCGATCGATCGGTACAGCGCGACCGCGCTTCCGCCGGGCAATGGGTGCGCGGCCTGGACCTCTGGATAGAGCAGCTCGAGGCCGTGTCGCTCGAGCCCCAGGGACGGCAGGTATGGCGACCCCGCCGCCAGCGGATGCACCGCCGAGCAGACGTCGTGCTGAAAGCCGGGGAGCGTCAGCTCGGCCGTGCGGGTGCCGCCGCCGACCTCGTCCGCGCGCTCGATCACGTGGACCGAGCGACCGGCACGGGCAAGCTCGATCGCCGCCGCCAAGCCGTTCGGACCCGCTCCTACGACGATCGCGTCCACGGGCGGGCTCAGGTCTCGCTGTCCGGCGGCGAATCGGACTCTGAGGCTCGGCGCGGGCGCGGCGTCCTGAACGGGATGTCGACCATGTGCATGCTCGAGCGTATCCCGGAGTTCTGCCAGACGTTCCCGGCTCGCTTCCACTCGCGCCGGCGATCGACACACAAACGCTCGACGATTACCTCGCCGTCCGCCTCGAAGTGCGCCGCAAGCGAGCGCAGGGTGTGCACCCAGTGCTTGTCTTCCTGGCGGTGGCCGCCGAACATCATGCCCATCTCGTACAGCGGGTCGCTCGCGCGCATCAGCACCTGTGCCTGCGCCTGGGTCGCGCCGTCCTCGACGAACGCGCTGAACGTGATCCAGCCGGCGAACATGTGCCCTTGGGGCGTCATCAACGTGAACGACTCATCGTCGGCGAACAGCACCAGCACTCCGGTCGAGAGCTTCAGCCCGCCCGGCATCCCCAGGTC
>CAWEGZ010000001.1:0-311810 GCA_963808655.1 uncultured Solirubrobacterales bacterium | reverse complement strand
CATCGCACCCGGGAGTAGTGTCGGCTGATGTCCGTGGGCCCGAGGCTCAGCACCCTGTCTGGTCGGTTTCTCTTGGGCAGCCTCCTTGTCCTATGCGCGCTCCTCGCGCTTTCCGCGCGCGCTGCGGCAGACACGAGCGCGGCCACGACGCTGGCCGACCGATACTCGCCGGTGATCGGTCTGGAGCCCCAGCCCAAGCTGTGCGGACCCGGTCAGGCATATCGCCCAACAAGTCTCGACATCATCCTCGGAAATCCGGAGGTGGTCCTGCGCAACTCGCAGCGCAAGGTCGTCAAGCGAGGGCCGACCGCGCAGGATCTGTCAGGTGCGACGGCCGGCGACTACCTCGACTTCGGGGGAAACGCGCTCAGGCCGGGCTGCTTCTACGAGAAGCAGTTCAAGCGCTGGTTCGGCGATCGCAAGCCCACCGTCTATGCGCACATCGCGACCGACTCCGAGCACCCCGGCAAGCTGGCCGTGCAGTACTGGTTCTTCTGGACGTTCAACGACTTCACCAACAAGCACGAGGGCGACTGGGAGATGGCACAGGTCAATTTTGACGCCGCCACCCCGGAGCAGGCGCTGAAGACCGGTCCCTACCAGGTCGATTACGCCCAGCATTCAGGGGGCGAGCGCGCGGCGTGGGACGACGACCCGAAGCTGACCAAGGACGGCACGCATCCGTTGGAGTACATCGTCACGGGCGCCAACGCCGGCTTCTTCCAGCGCAAGCTCTATCTCGGGAAGGGAGGAAGCGCCGTCTTCGGCTGCGAGGACACGAGGAGCTCGACCGAGCGGTTTCCACTGCAGACGGTGGTGGTGCCGGATACCCCCGTTCCGGCGGACTCGCAGTTTGCGTGGCTGAACTTCCAGGGCCGCTGGGGCCAGCTGCAGCCCAGCGTCAACAACGGGCCGTTGGGGCCGGCGAACGCGGACCGCGAGGTGTGGGCACATCCGATCACCTGGTCAGAGGGGCTCCGCACCAGCAGCCTGATCGTGCCCGGAGGGCACGTGCTCGGTCTGAGCGTGACGAGCTTCTTCTGCGGCGCCGTGAACCACGCCTCGACCGCGGTCATCTGGGCCCTGATCCACCCGGCTCCATTCTTCGTCCTGGTCGGGCTGGTCGTGGTGGCCGGGGTCGGCACAGCTCGGCGGACCCGCTGGCGGCCAGCCGACCCGCGTCCGATCCGGCGCTCGCGCGCAGGCGGCCAGATCCTCCGGGCGGCGCGGCGTCTATATCGGGGGAACGCATGGACGTTCATCGGCATTGGCGCGGTGTTCATCCCCGTAGCGGTCCTCGCCAGTGCGGTTCAATGGGTCCTGTTCCACCTCACGGGTCTGTCGGATTTCATCGCTCTCGACGGCCGGCGGGGAGCGGTCACGGCCCTACTGGCGTTGCTCATCGGTGACATCGGCGGGGCGTTCGCGGCCGCCGCGGTCACCGGGGCGGTATCCGCGGCGCTGAACGAGCTCGACGCCGGACGGCCGGTCAACGCAGTCCGCGCGTACACGCTGGCGGGTCGAAACGGTCGGGCGCTGGGCGGCGCCACCGCGGCGCAGTTCGTGTTGATCGTGGTGCTCGTTCTCAGCCTGGTCGGGATCCCGTTCGCGGTGTACTACTTCATCCGGACCTCTTTGTTCGCTCAGGCGTGCGCGCTCGAGGACCAGCCCGCCATCGCCTCGTTGGGCGCGAGCGCGCGGCTGACCCGCCGGCACTGGTGGCGAACGTTCGGCTTCACCGCGCTCGTCAACATCATCGCGATCCTGTCCGGCCCGTTACTAGGCGTGCTGATCCTGCTGCTCACTGCCCAGTCGCTCACCTTCATCGATATCACCGGCTCGATCGTCTACACGCTCGTCGTCCCCTACGCGGCGATCGCGCTCACGCTCTACTACTTCGACCTGCAGATGCGGCCGGCGGCACGACGAGACGAGCCGACCCAGAGCGTGTCGATCTAATGGGCGTTCCGCTGAATGCTGTCAGTTCCGGTCCAGACCTCCGACCGAAAAGTCACTCCGCGTTCACCTCATCGCGACCGACTCGAGCCAGTACCGATGCCAGAGTCATAGCGGGCGCTCGGCTCAGCGCCGGCGAAGGCGAGGTGGCGGCAGGGGTAACGCCGACGCCTGGAGACAGGGCCGGCGCACGTTCCCGGGGCCACGGCTACGACACCCGCCAAGCCAACGATGAACAGCCCCGACGACGGAGGCAGCGAAGCTAGCCGCGGCCCGGGCTCCACCACGGCCAACCGAGGCTCGACAGCTGGAAAGCTGCAGCGCGGCGCGGCAGACGCCGCGGACGCCCTGTCGTCAATCCGGTCGCCCGCCATTGCCGGCTGCCAGGACCGTCGCTCCTGGCGCGCACCAAATCGTCATGCGCGGGCCTCGCCGGGGGCGGTTCATGAAAGCAACGGCGTGGGAATCGCGTGCCCGGGGAACGCGGATTGGTGCGAACCTGCATCCTTTTGGTATGCGTGTCCGACCGCATCGTCCCTGACTTCCACGGCCAAGGAGTTCGCCGCCAGCCGGGACTTCTACAAAGAGCACCTCGGTCTGGACGTAGTCATGGACCAAGGTTGGGTGGTCACCTTCGCGGCGCCACATAACCCTGCGGCGCAGATCACTGTGATGAGATGGGACGCGACCGCGCACGTGAATCCGGACGTCTCCATAGAGGTAGAGGACGCCGATCGCGCGTACACCGTGGCCGAGCAGATGGGCTGCGAGATTCTCCACCCATTGACTGACGAGCCGTGGGGGGGTCCGCCGTTTCTTTGTCCGCGAGCCTAACGGCCGCGTTCTGAACATCCTCAGCCACCACTGAACCGGCCAGATGGCTCGCGCACCGCCCTCCTGGCTCGCGCCGTGGCGAAGGCGCCCCCTGCACCCAAGCTAGCTCGCCGGCTAGCCAAGCGAGACGCATCCCGCCGTCGCCAAGCGAGCGCCCGCTCCATGGTCGCCCGCGAGAGGAAAGGGAGCGTCCCGCTTGCCGCGCAATCCGAGACCCTCGTCTTGGACTCGGCTTGATGCGCGCGCGGACCGCAAAGCAAAACAGCCCCGCAGACCAGGCCTACAGAACATTGGCATCTCTCGCCGAAGTGGAGATGCGAGATTCGAGAAAGGTCCCGGTGCCTCGTCTTGCGTCAGGCATTCGTTCGGCGTTCTGCGGCGTCGTGGCGGGCGTTCGCCTTCTGCTCCAGGGTCATCGCTCCGGGGTGGTCGACCCCCGGCCATGGCGTGAGCAGCAGCACGAGGCGGGTGTCGGAGCGGGCGTGCACGGCGTGACGTTCGTTGGGGGCGAGGGCGACCACAAGACCTGTACTGCCGGTCACACTCTCTCCACCGCTCGTGGTGATCTCGACCTCGCCGTCGATCACGGTGACCCACGCGCTTTCGTGCACCTGGTGATCGTCGAAGCTCTCGCCCGCCGGGATCATCAGGGCGATCGCCCGCGCCTCGTCGGTGGAGGCGAGGATCTCTGGCGAGTGCGGCTTGAGATCGAGGTTCGTGATGGTCCAGCTGTTCAAGGGGTCTCCCTCAGATCGATTGTCGGTAGCCGAAGAATTCGTGGTCTTGGTTGTATCCACCGTAGCCGCCGCCGATCTCGGAGTAGTGCGCGACGAACTCGATTCCTTTGATCCACTTGACCTGCTTGAACCCGAGCTCGATCTCGTTGCGCAGCCGCAGCGGCGCGCCGTGCCCGAACGGCAAGGGCTGGTCGTTCATGTCGTAGGCGATCATCGTGAGGTGGTGGGTCATGTGCTCGATCGGGTGCGCGTCGTAGTAGACCCCCTTGTCGGCGCCCTCGCCGAGGGAGTAGAAGACGACCCACATCGCGTCCGGCTTGGGCTCCACGATGTCGAGGATTGTCTGCATCGAGACCCCGCCCCATTTGGCGATGCCCGACCAGCCCTGGATGCAGAAGTGTTGAGTGATCTGTTCGTGGTGCGGTAGCGCCCGCAGCTGCGCGAGGTCGAGCTCGACGGGGTTGGCGACCAGTCCGTTGATCCGCAGTCGGTAGTCGGCGAAGTCGCCGTCAAACAGCGCCTTGTACTCGTCGGAGTCGGGGTATTGCCCGTTGTGCCAAAAGTACGGCGAGATGTCGCTCTCGCTGTACTCGCCGGGTTTGGGGTCGACGTGCTCGAACAGATGCTGCAGCGGTCCGACGATCGCCTGGCCAACGCGCTGCACCACACGGGGGTGGCGGAGCGTAAACGGCGTCGCGGCCACCCACGCGGCGATAGCGACGGCCGTCGACACGGCAAACACCCCGAACCCGATCCAGCTGTCGTCAGTCCTTCCCGCGTAGATGTGGTTGACGTTGACCAGCAGCCCGGTGGTGAACACGAACGTCACGTGAAGCACGATGAAGGTCAGAAACCAGACCAGCACCAGGAAGTGCAGGGACCGCGCGGTCTGGATGCTGAAGGTCCGGCTGATCCGCTTGAAACGGGTCGACAGCGCCGGCGACATGCCCAGGCCGGTGATCAGTGCTATCGGCGCGGCGATGAACACTGTGACGAAGTACGCAAGCAGTTGCAGGCCGTTGTAGGCCACCCAGGCGTGATCGGCCGGCCAGTTCAACGACAGGTACTGCACCAGCGTCGACAGCGCGTTGGGAAACACGTCCCAGTTGGTCGGCACAAGCCGCTGCCACCGGCCGGTCGCGAACAGTAGGACGTAGAACACCACGCCGTTGAGCAGCCACAGCGCGTCGACGCTCAGATGCCACCAGCGGGCCAGGCCGATCGAGTGGCGCAGGCCGGGCAGCCCCACCTGACCGGGCAGGCTGACCGAATCCTGCTTAGCCGTCCACAAGGGATCATCCGGGACGGGCCTTTGGATCCGAAACCAGTCCCGGCCCGGCGTGGAGTGCCGGGTCCAGTAGAGCCGCGGATGATCCGACAGAATCTGCACGCCCGCGCGGATGATGAAGATCATGAAAAACAGGTTGAAGAAGTGCTGCAGATCCACCCAGGCCGGAAACCCGACCGTCCCCGCCGGCGGCGACGCCACGTCAGTCCCCGGGTAGCGCCGAATGAAGCGCTGCATAAACGCGTCATCGCGCAGACCCTTGGCGACGGCCACCAAGATGATCAACAAAAGGAAGCCGACCGGCAACAGCCAGAGCAGGTTGAACCATCGGCTGCGTCCGATCCGCACCCGAGGGGCGATCCCGTTGACCTGCGGGACTGACCCCGCCCAGGTGGCGGTGTCGATCACATCCTCGCCCGGCGTCAGCTGATACCGGTAGCTCCGTACGACGTCCGGAGAGACACCCGACCGCTGACCTGCAGACAGATCCTCAGCCGGGGCCTCGGCATCAGATTCCATAGCCCGGCAGCCTACGCCGTCAAGCACCAACGCCAAGGAACCAGACCCGCCGTCGTCGATCGCCAGTGCGGCACACTCGCTCCGCACGCCGCTCAACGTCGCAACCGACACGACCAGGTTCCCCAATCCGGCCCGCAGTCCGCTTCCGCAAGGATCGCCAGGGCGTCATGAGACTGCCGCCTCGCCACGCGGCCACTCGTGGTGCAGCGCAGTCACAGGACCGTCCGTCACGTTTACGCAGCCGAGCCGTCCGGCCCCGAATCGGAAGACTCTGCCCTCTTGTTCGCCACGAGCCGTGCGCAGCACCGCAGCCGACAAGCGGGTGCTGGCCCCCAACCCAACGGCGCCGCCGGCCGTCTGATCGTAGGCGAACGGCTCGAAGCCACGCGGCGTCGCTCGCGTAGATGGGCCACCCTCGCCTGTCGCTCGTTCAACCGCCAAATCAGGCCGCTTGCTCCAACTCAGCCCAAATTGACAGCGGACGCGATCAAGCCTCCAAGATGGCGTCGGCGGAACCCGGCCCAGCGGCATCTCGCCGAGGTGCCGCTCTCGACCGCCTCTCGGAGCCGACAGTGCAGGCAGACGCCGAAGGTGCGCCGCGCAGTAAACGCAGATCCAGAACCGAACCAGAACTCCGCCCTGCTCCTCGCCAGAACCAGGGCGCGTGCTTCCGTCGCATTGGCGACCGTCAGTTAGGACCGACCGTCAGTTAGGACAAGGGGCGCGCATGGAAAGCGACCGTCATGAAGGCGGTGGTCCGCTGCTCCTGAGGTGACGTCGGGAGCTCCCGCGAAGAATGCGGCTTCGGGTAGAAGCGACTCCTCGAAAGGGGGCCTCAGGCAGTATCTCGGGATTGATTGGGGTAAGCCGGGCCGCCGGGGGACAACGGCGCGCTAGAGATCTGCATCGCCTGGGTCAAGATCGGGGAGCCCCGCGGGAGGAGTGGGATGATGGCTTCCACTCCTCCTCGGCTAGCATCTGCGGCCGAAAGGGCGCAGCGTGTCCGGCCGCGCGCCGAGAACCTGATTTTCCGCAGAGAGTGACGCAGTTGTCCCAGGTGAGAATCCCTCGCGAGGGCGTTTCCGCGCAGGAAGTGGCCGCAGCGATCCTCACGGGCTTGGGCGACCGCCCCGAGGTGATGATCGAGGGGAGCCTAGAGCTCAAGGTCAAGCAGGGCTTTTTCTCTCGCGCCAAGGTGACGCTCACCCACCAGCGGGGTGCAGCCGTCGCCAACGTTACGGGCAGCGCGCCGCCGGGGCTGATACTCATGCTCATGATGCGCTATGTCAACGAGCGTGGGATCGCCCGGCGGGTGGCGACCGCGATCGAATCGGGGGTTCCGGTGAGCGAGCCTGGCGTGCCCGTGCCGAGCTCGGGCGACCTCGAGGACCGGCGAACTGGCGTCAAGGCATCTGCCTCGCCTGCGGCGATCGACCTGGGCGGGGTGCACAAGAGCTTCGGGGCGGTGCTGGCGGTCGGGGGAATCGACCTTTGCGTGCGTCCCGGCGAGGTGGTCGCGTTCCTCGGTCCTAACGGCGCGGGCAAGACGTCGACGATCGACATGATCCTTGGGCTGTCGGTGCCGACGCAGGGGTCGGTGCGGGTGTACGGGATGGAGCCCCAAAGGGCAGTCCGCCGGGGGCTGGTCTCGGCCGTCCAGCAGGCCGGCGGGCTGCTGCGAGACCTGACGGTCGGCGAGACGGTGCGCTACATCTCCAGCCTTTTCGCAAGCAGCCGCCCGATCGGAGAAGTGCTGGCGCGCGCCGGCATCGAGGAGATCTCAAACCGCCGTGTGGGCAAGTGCTCGGGCGGCGAGCAGCAGCGGTTGCGCTTCGCGCTGGCACTGCTGCCCGATCCGGAGCTTTTGATCCTCGACGAGCCGACCCAGGGCATGGACGTGGAGGCCCGGCGAGACTTCTGGTCGGCAATCCGCGAGGACGCCGCCAAGGGCCGGACGGTCCTGTTCGCGACGCACTATCTGGAGGAGGCCGACGCATACGCGGACCGGATCGTGCTCATCCGCCGGGGCAAGATCGTCGCCGATGGGAGCGCCGCCGAGATCAAGAGCCTTGCCGCCGGCCGCACCGTCCGCGCGACCCTGCCCGGCGCCCAGGATGCGAGCCTGCGTGCTATCGACGGGGCCGACAGCGTCGAGATCCGCGGCGACAGCGTGCTCATCCACGCCGCCGACAGCGATGCGGTGGCCCGCCACCTGCTCACCGAAACCGATGCCCGCGACCTGGAGATCACCAGCCGGGGCCTTGAGGAGGCGTTCATCGCGCTGACCAGCGACGACTCCGCCTCGACCGCAGGTTCGCGATGAACGCGAGCGCCCCGGCCGAACTGAATCGCGCCACCCCGCCGCTGGGCGGGTTCTCCACCACGATCCTCGCGCTGGAGGTCCGCCGGCTATTGCGCAACCGCCGGACGCTGATCTTCGCGCTCATCGTGCCGGTGATCTTCTTTTTGATCTTCGGCCTCAATGGCTCGTACGCCAACAACCGATCCGGGCACGGGAACGTGTCCGCGTACGTGATGATCAGCCTCGCGCTGTACGGCGCCGTGCTGGCGACCAGTAGCGGCGGCGCAATGGTCTCGATCGAGCGCGCCGAAGGCTGGAGCCGACAGCTGCGCGTCACCCCCCTGAGCCCGATCGCGTACATCGCCACCAAGATGCTCAGCGCGCTCGTGCTCGGGCTGTGCGCCGTGCTGGCCGTCTACATCGTCGGCGGCATCACCGGCGAGCCCTCGATGCCGCTGCACCTGTGGATCATCACCGCCGCGTGCCTGTGGATCGGGTCGCTGTTGTTCGCGGCGTTCGGGCTCTTCATCGGCTACCTGTTGCCAGCCGAGAACGTGATGCAGATCATCGGCTTCGCGCTGATGTTGTTCTCGTTCGGCGCCGGGGTCTTCGTTCCGCTTAGCCAGTTCTCGCACACGCTGCGAACGCTCGCCCAATACACGCCTCTCTATGGTCTCAGCCAGCTGGTGCACTATCCACTCCAGGGCGGCAACCTTCACCTCGCCTGGGTCGCCAACCTCGTCGTATGGCTGCTCATCTTCGTCGCCGGCGCGGCCTGGCGCTTCCGCCGCGACACCGCGCGCGCCTAACACCAGCCGTCATCGAGCCGGCACCGTGCAGACCCTGCCTGGACCAGCGGATGCGGTCGACTGGGAACAGGGCAAACGTGCTCTTGACCGGCGGCGGCGGCGACACCAGGTCGGTGTCCGCCGTGCAGGCGCGCCGGATCATAGTCGCGCTACTCCAGACGGCGCTGCTCACGTTCCTCGGCTTCGTGTGTTCGCGACGGACGACGAAGCTCCGTGGACGGGACATCAACCCGATAACGGGTGAGTTGTGGCGAAATTGGCCACCACTTGGCCACTTAGGATGGGCCACACCTACGGGTTGCCGGGGTTTTCGCAGTACCGCTACCGGGATTCGAACCCGGGTTTCCGCCGTGAGAGGGCGGCGTCCTAGTCCCCTAGACGATAGCGGCGGGGTTGTTGGGCAGCGAGCACACGAAGCCGTGCTCTCGAGCAACTGGCAACCTGGCGCACCGCGACCGAAAGGAAGCTTAGCGGCGACGGAGGGGCGGCTTCCAACGGTCCGCGAGCGCTCGGCTCCCGCGGTTTGGCCGCAGATCAGGCGACACATGCTTGCCTAGTGATGCGGCCCGTGATTGCTAAGTTGTCCTCGTTCCAGCGGCTGTGGTGGAACGGTAGACACGCGGTCCTCAGGCGGCCGTGTCCGAAAGGACGTGGAGGTTCGAATCCTCTCAGCCGCATGCGGGGAAGCATGACCGGCCTAGCGGTCCTCCCCCTGGGGTCGCCGCAGGAAGCGGACCATCAAGAGGATGCCGATCGCGGTCCAGATCACCAGGGCCTCGACGTCTGAACCCTTGATCCCCACGCCCGTGGTGCTGGGGTCGAAGGCGTATTGGAGCCCGTCGGCCAGCGGGCGGATCGGGAATAGCTTGGCGATGCTGTTGAGCCAGTGGGGAAGGGTATCGGTGGGGAACCACACATCCGAGATGAACGTGAGCGGCAGAACGGTGAGGTTGACGATCACTGGAGCGGCTTCGGCATTCTTGATGAAGCGCGTGATGCCGATCCCGAGCGTCGTGAAGGCAGCCGTCCCGAGCACCAGCATGACCACCAGCCCCGGCAGCGTCGAGCCGCGGATGTGGACGCCGTACGCGACCACGCCGAGCACGAGCGTGAGGATGGTGATCCCCGCCACGATGATCAGCGTCGAACCAATCCGGGCAAGGATGTAAGCCCAGCGCGGAAGCGGAGTTCCCTGCATGCGCTTGAGCACGCCCTCGTCGCGCAGCACGGCGGTGGAGATCGCCAGGTTGACGTAGGTCGTGGTGATCACCCCGTAGGCGAGGATGCCCGGCACGAAAAACTGATCGAACGAGATCCCGCCGCGTGAGTGGATGTGCGCGCCGTTGTCGAGCGAGCCGAAGATGACCAGGAACATGATCGGAAACAGGAACGTGAAGATCCCGCGCACCCTGTTGCGCCAGTAGGCCCGCTGCTCGTAGCGCACCTGCCACAGCACTAAGGCCAGGTCGCGTTGCCACGACGAAGAGGGAGCCGTGCGTACCGAGCTCACGCCGGCGCTCGCTCCGCGTCGCCAGCTTCCACCGCGCTTCCCGTCAGCTCGAGATAGATGTCCTCGAGCGTCGGCTGGGTGACGGAGAAATGCTCGAGCTCGAGCCCTCGGTCGAGCGCCCAGGTCGTGACTCGCTGCGCGGTGACCACGGGCTCCTTCGTCTGGATCACCACGCGACCGTCGTCCAGCGAGACATTGAGCGCGGGGAGCTCCGGGAGGTCCTCGGGCGAGGTCCCTTGGGGGAGACCGAAGCGGATCTCCGCCGGACGCAGGTCGCGGCCGCCGAGCTCATCGGGCCGGCCGACCGCCACCAGCACGCCTTCCCGCATGACGGCCACGCGGTGCGCGAGGAATTGCGCCTCGTCCATGTAATGGGTCGTGAGGAAGACGGTTTTGCCCAGGTCGCAGAGCGAGCGGATGGTCGACCAGGCCTGCCGCCGCGCGGCGGGATCGAAGCCGGTCGTCGGCTCGTCCAGGAAGATCACGTCCGGCTCGCCTACCAGCGCCAGGGCGAGGTCAAGGCGGCGGCGTTGGCCGCCGCTCAGGTCATTCGCGCGCGTGTTGCGCTTTTCCTGAAGCTCCACCAGCTCGATCACCTCGTCGGCCGGGCGGCATCGCGAGTAGTAGCGGCCGTACATCTCGACCAACTCGTAGACAGTGAGATAGCTCTGGACTCCGCATTGCTGCAGGACGATCCCGACACGCTCGTGCAATTCGCGCGGCGCGTAGGCCGGATCCATGCCGAGAACGCGCACCTCTCCCCCGCTCCGGGTCCGGTATCCCTCCAGAATCTCGACTGTGGTCGTCTTGCCGGCTCCGTTCGGACCGAGCAGGCAGAAGACCTCGCCGTGCGCGACGGTGAAGTCGACTCCGCGCACCGCCTCCACCTCGCCGTACGACTTGCGCAGGTTTGAGACCTCGATCGCCAGGTCGTCAGCCCGCTGCTCCTCGGACTCCATACGCCCAGAGGGTAAGGAGTGTGTAGCCCTCACGCCGCAAGGAACGCCTGCAGCTGCTCCTTGCCATCGTCGAGGGCCGGCAGCCCGTGCGCCAGCAGCAGGTGGCGGAAATCGAGCTCCAGCAGGCGCCGATACGACTGGCGCAACCCATCCTTGACGCGCTCGGGGTCATCGCCCATCAGAAAGTCGGGTACGAACCCCAGCGCGCCGTCGAGCGCGTCGAAGCGCGTGATCCCGTCGGCGACAGCGAGCGCGCTGACACTGGGGATTTCGAATGCGGTCTCGTCCGGGCAGATGGCGCCCACCTCGTGCGCGACCACGCCGCCGGGCAGCTCATCGCCGAAGCGAAACGGCTTCACCCCCTGGCTGGGCGAGAACTGGTGCATGCCCGGCTCGCTCACGTACACGGGTGTGGAGAAGGCTTCCACGAGCTGATCGCTCGAGCGGTAGTGGTGGCGGTTGGATAGCAGGATCGCGGCCGGGGGCCCGTGCCGGCGCAGCCACTCAAGCGGCTCGCCATCGCCGTCAAACCCGTCGCGCGGAAGCAAAGGGTCGAGCAGGACGCCCGCATCGAGGAGGAAATACGAGCTGACCTTCTTGTTGATCCCCTCGTGAAGCGTCGTCCAGTGAAAGAGTCCCGGGGCGATCTCGCGCACGGGGGAAAGCTATCGCTATAGGAATCGCGAGCGTCTGAAGCTCAGACCAGCTTGCCTGGCACCTCGTTCCAGCGCGTGACCACGCGTACCTCCCGCTCGTGGCCGAGCACCGAGACTGCTCCAGCGCTGAGCGCCAGCCGAGCCCCCGCAGACACCGGCATCTCGATCCAGCGCGCGGCCAACACCCGGAGGATGTGACCGTGGGCGAACACGATCACTTCGCCGTCGGTGTCCTGAAGCGACGCGAGCAGCTGATCCGCCCGCGCCGCCACCTGCTGTGGCGTCTCGCCGCCCGGGCAGCCGTCTCGCCACAGATCCCAGTCCGGCCGTCGTTCGTGGATCTGCGGGGTGGTCAAGCCCTCGTACTCGCCGTAGTCCCATTCATGAAGCTCCTCACTGGTCTCCACGCGGTCGCCGAAGCCCGTCAGCTCACACGTTTCCAGCGCGCGCCGCAGCGGGCTGCTCAGCACGCGCGATGGGGTCCTACCGCGCAGCGCACCGGCAAGCGCTTGCGCCTGCTCACGCCCGGCCTGCACCAGGGGTAGATCGGTCCGGCTGGTGTGCTGTCCGCTGGCGCTCCATTCGGTCTCGCCGTGGCGCACCGTCACGATCCGCTCGGGCCCGCTCACGCGGCGAACGCTCTCACCAGGGCGGGCATGGGGACAGGGCCGGTGTTAGCTGTCGCTGGCGTCGTAGGCTTCGCGCGCGATCAGCTCACGCGTGCGGGCCTCGTCGTAGGTCGCGGTTGGATGCTCGGCCTCGCTGTGGCTGCGGAGCCGACGCTCGAGCTCCTCATCGGTGGCGGCGGATAGCGTCTCGCCGCAGACGTTGCATTCCATCACTCGCACGGTTTCCTCCCACCCGTTGCGTTTTCGCAGCGTTTCATCGCGAAAGATGCTTTCACGGGCGCGCTCATTCCAATCCTCCCGTGCGCTCGATCTCATCCACCTTTGCGCGCCGACGCACGTGTCGCTCCTGATTCGAAACGACCGCTCCGAGGAAGGCGGTCACGATCTCCTCCGCGAGTGCAGAGCCGACAACCCGCCCGCCCATGCACAGCACGTTCACCCCGTCATGCTCGACGGACTGATGGGCGGTGTAGGTGTCGTGCACCGTGGCGGCGCGGATACCGGGGATCTTGCACGCGGCGACGGAGACGCCCGCACCAGAGCCGCACACGAGGATCCCCCGCTCCGCCTGGCCCGAGAGCACCGCTCGCCCCACTTCCAGCGCCTTGTCGGGATAGTCGATTGGCTCGGGTCTGTCGGTGCCGAGATCGAGCACCTCATGGCCCGACTTCTCAACCAGGCTAAGGATGCAATCGCGCAGTGGCACTCCAGCGTGGTCGAAACCGCAGGCGATGATCATGCGCCCGTCTCGCTTGAGACGGCGCTGCCGTTCCGGACCGTCGGGCGGCCGTAGGCGGGCTGCTCGAGCTCATGCAGCGCGAGTAGCGCGGCTCCGAGGACGCCCGCCTGCACGCCGTGGCGAGCCAGGCGGATCGTGGTGCGCTTGCCGAGGCCCGGGACGACGTAGCCGGCGGCCACGCGCTTGGCCGGTTCAAGCAGCAGTTCGCCCGCCCTGGCGGCGCCGCCGCCGATCACGACCTCCTCCGGGTCGAAGGTGTTGATCGCATTGGCGATGCCGATCCCCAGCCGCTCGCCCCATATCTCAACCATACGCTGAGCGGAGGTGTCGCCCTCGTGCGCGGCTTCGACGGCGTCCGCGCCGAGCACGGGCTTGCCCTCGGCGTGCAGACGTCCCAGCGCAGACTTGGGGTGCAGCTCCGCCCCCTCCGCCGCCAAGCGGTCGAGCGCATGCCCGGAGGCCACAAACTCGAGTGAGCCCGGTTGTGGGAATCCTTTCGGGCCCGGCACCGAGCCCTCCAGGTCCAGACCGACGATGTTGTGTCCGAGCTCGCCAGCGCCGCCGGTCGCCCCCCGGTAGATCCGCCCCGCGATGATGATGCCGCCGCCCACGCCCGTGCCGACTGTGATCATTACAACATCGCGTGCCACGAGATTGAGATCCTCGTCGTGCGCCTCGGCGAGCGCCGCCACGGTCGCGTCGTTGTCCACGAACACCGGTACGCGGACGCGCTCCTCCATGACGCTTCGCAACTCCACGTCGCGCAGCGGGATGTTGACCGAGGACACCACGCGGCCGCGCTCGAACTCGACCACCGACGGGACGCCGATTCCCACGCCGTCGAGGCTCTCAGACCCGTGACGCTCCACGGTCGAGCAGAGCTGCTCCACAACCGCGTCCGAGCTCGAGAGCTCAGTGGGCTCAAGCTCGGAGCGCGTCAGCGTTCGTTCCTCCAGGGTCGCCGCCGCAACCTTGGTGCCACCCAGATCGATGCCCAGGACCTTCATGGGCTCGGTACTCCGGTGGCCGCCGCCGGATCGAGCAGGACGATCACCTCGCCGACGAATGGCGCGAGCATCGACGCGGGGACCCGCGGGTCGGGCTTGGCGTCTGGGCCAAACGCTGCAGCGACCGCGCCTGCCTTGGACTGGCCGGAGACCAGAACGACGATACGTCGACCCATGCCGAGCGCACTGAATGTCATGGTGATCCGAGGCACGAAGGGCTCGTGCCCGGCCTCCGACACGCCGATTACGAGCCGCTCACGTACCGCGAGGGTGCGCTGCTGCGGGAAGAGTGAAGCTGTATGCCCATCTGGTCCAAGGCCCAAGAGCACCAGATCGAACTCGGGCCGGCCCGCATCCTCGAGCTCCTGCTCGTACGAGGAGGCGGCCTCATCGGGCCCGAGCTCTCCGCGCATTCTGTGCACGATGGGAGCGGGCCCGGAGAGATGGTCGAGTAAGGATGCTTTGACCATCCCGAAGTTGGAGCGCTCGTCGTCCGCGGGGACGCAGCGCTCGTCTCCGAACCAGATCGTCGCCCCGGCCCAGTCGTCGCCGCGCGCAGCCGCGGCCTCGTAAGCCGCCCGAGGCGTGCCTCCGCCCGCAAGCACGAGGTGCCCGCCCGCGCCAACGCTGGCGGAGATGAGCTCGGCGCACGCGCCCGCGGGATCGTCGCTGACCTGGAGCTCGACGGCCATCTCAGGGCTCCACCGCGCCGCCGACCTCGGCCACATCTGGCGCCATCCTCGCCGCCGACGCCAGCGCCGGTCCGTACGTGGGATCACGCAGGAGCGCCTGGCGTACCCCCTCGCCGAGGATGCCGGACTCGCCCCGCGACGCCCCCAGCACTTGCCACTCTCGCTCGGCCCCGCTAACAAGGTGGCCGCGCGCATGCAGGCCGCCGGGCCCCCGGTCGAGCGACAGCGAGAAGTCACGGGCGCACGTGATCGTCACGCCGGCGAGACCGGGCGATTCCTGTTCGACCGGCTCGATGCGCAACTCGACGTCATGACCGTCGGCGGTAGTTGCGGTGCCTTCGAAAGTGTCGCCGTCGGACGCGTTTAGCCCCGCCACGTCCCAAGCGAGCCGCGAGCAGAGCCACCCAACAAGCAGCAGACCGCTTGCCGCTGCCCCGGCGCGATGCCGGACGGCGACGCCCTTCATAGCTTGGAGCGCCACCCGTCGGCGCGGAGGATCGAAGCTAGACGCCAAGCGCTCGCGCCACGGCGTCGTTCGCAACCACGCCAGGTCAACCACGTACGCGTTGCGCAGCAATCGCTGAGCCCGCGCGAATGCCGCGCCGGCCGAGGGGTTGTCGTCCGAGTCGAGCAGCAACACGTCAGTCAGGTCAGCGAGCTCCCGCACCGCCTCCTCGTGGCCATCGGGAGACCAGACCATGGTGGGCAGCTCGGAGGAGATCACCGGATCGACGATCGTCTCCAGGCGTGTCAGGTGCTCCGGGCCGATGTCGATCTCCACCTCCTCGCGAATCAGGGCCAGGCCGCCCGCGTCTTCGCCTTCCTCATAGCTCATAGCCACCCGTGCGTCGAGCCGCTCGTGACCCTGGTGCACCGCGCATAGGATCGTGCGGGAGGCGTGGTAGCGGCCGACCCGCTCGAGTCGCTGCGAGACCTCATCCTTTGAATCTGCATCGGCGATCACCACCAGGTTGAGCACGCGCGCGGGCGCGAGCGCCTGGTTGGCCGCATGACGTTCGCGCAGGAGCTCCCGCAGCGCCTCTTCGATCGCGTCCGGGGTGGTGTCCGCCTCGGTCCAGACGTCCTCGGCGTCGCTCATTACAACCGGCGCCACTTGTGGCCCGGCAGTAGCACCGAGCCGGCCGCGCTCGGGCCTGGCGTCCCAGCCGCGTACTGGCGGATCGGCGATTTGAGGTCCCGCTCCCACGCAGTCAGCACGGGGTCGATGATGCCCCACAGGGCCTCGATCTCGTCGTTGCGCGTGAACAGGGTGGCATCGCCGCGCATCGCGTCGAGGATCAGGCGCTCGTACGCCTCGGGCGACTGGGACATGAACGCGGTCCCGTATCGGAACTCCATGTAAACCGGCCGAATCCGCATCTGCGGTCCCGGGATCTTGGCTCCAAGCGAGACCGAGACACCTTCGTCGGGCTGGACGGTGAGGATCACCTGATTCGGCGTCACTCCCACGGAGCCCTCGCTGCGCAGCGCCAGGTGCGGCACCGGCTTGAGCGTCACCGCGATCTCGGTCACCTTGCGCGACAGCCGCTTGCCGGTGCGCAGGTAGAACGGCACGCCGGCCCAGCGCCAGTTGGAGATGTGAAGGCGCAACGCGGCATAGGTCTCGGTGCGCGAATGGCGATCGACGCCCTCCTCCTCCCGGTATCCCGGGACCTGCTTGCCGCCCGAGACGCCGGCGGCGTACTGGGCCCGCACGGCGAGCGCTTTTACCTCGCGCTGGTCGATCGGCACGATCGACTCGAGCAGCTTGACCTTCTCGTCGCGCAGTCGCTTGGCCTCGAATGAAGTCGGTGGTTCGATCGTCAGCAGCGCCAGGAGCTGCAGCATGTGGTTCTGCACCAGGTCTCGCAGCGCGCCGGCGCGCTCGTAATAGTCGGAGCGTCCCTCGATGCCGATGTCCTCGGCCGCCGTGATCTGAACGTGCTCGATGTAGTTGCGATTCCAGACCGGCTCGAACAGCGCGTTGGCGAACCTGAACGCCAGCAGGTTCTGGACGGTCTCCTTGCCGAGGTAGTGGTCAATGCGGTAGATCTGCGACTCGTCGAAGACCTCGAGCAGGATGCCGTTGAGCTCGCGCGCCGAAGCGAGGTCGTAACCGAACGGTTTCTCGATCACGATGCGGGCCTTCGCGTCCTCGCTCTGGGCCAGTCCCTCCTCCCCCAGCGCGCGTGCGATCGCGGGAAAGAAGCGCGGCGAGGTGGACAGGTAAAAGACGCGGTTGAGCGGCTGGCCAGTGCGGTCGTCAGCTTCGTCCAACGCTCGCCCCAGCTCGTCGAATACGGCGGGGTCGTCGAAGGAGCCGGGCAGATAGCGGATGTCGCTCAGCAGCCCATCGAGCACGTCGGGGTCTGGCCTCGTCCGTGAGAAGCGCGCGATCGAGGCCCGGGCCTGCTCTCTGAACTCGTCGTCGCTGTACTCGGAGCGGGCAATCCCGAACAGCTCGAAGCGCTCGGGCAATGCCCCTTCGTGCGCGAGGTTGTAGAGCGCGGGCAGGAGCTTGCGATGGGCGAGGTCCCCGGTCGCCCCGAAGATCACCACCGCGGTGGGGTGGACCGGCAGCCGCTCGAGTCCAGCGACGAGCGGATTGACTTCGGTCGCCTGCGTCTCGACGCTGGTCGCGGCCATGGCTCTAGCTTCCCGTTAGCAGTCCGGAAATGCGCTCGGTGAGGGCGCGCACCGCGGCCGCCGGGTCGCGATCCAGCTTGACCCGTTCCGCAGGCAGCCCGTGCGAGCGCAGCGTCTCGATCTCACCCGCGGCTTGAGCTGCGATCAGAGTCCCAAATGAATACCCGGCACCGGGAATCTCGACGTCGCGGTCAAAGCCTGAAACCAGTTGCAGGAAGCGCCCCACCGGCGGACCGCCCTTGTGCAGCTGCCCGGTTGAGTGCTGGAAGCGCGGCCCGTAGCCGAATGTGACCGCCGCACCGGTGGCCTTGCGAATCGCCGTGCGCAGCTCGGAAATGGCCGCCTCGAGCTCGTGGGAGTACGGCACGTACCCCAGGATCGCCACGTAGTGAGGCGGCTGCGCGTCCGCCAGGAGAGAGCGCAGCGCCTCATCGGACGCCTCCGCAACATCCGGGATCGAGCCCGAATCGAGCACCCGCGCGGTGTTGTCCTTGGCTTCCTGCACGTTGGGCTGGTCGAAGGGATTGATCTCGATCGCCCACCCCGCGACGGCCACCGCGAACTCGGCCAGGAAGAAGATCCGGCCGAGATCGGGGGCGCCGTGGGTGGACAAAGTGAAGGTCGGGTGGCCCGCGTGGGCGAGGGCGCCGAGCGCCTCATCGAGTTTCTCGTCCACGCGCTCCGCATTGCGCAGATGGATGAAGACACGGTCCTCGCCGTAGACCTCGGGGGTCCCCAGAGGCTCGTCCGCGACGGGCAGCATGCCGCGGCCGTGCTTGCCGGTGGATTCGGCGATCAGCTGCTCGACCCACAGCCCGAAGCTCTCGATCGGCTCCGAGACGAAGAAGGTCAGCTTGTCGCGACCCTGGCGCGCGAGTTCTCCGAGCACCGCCCCCAGCCACAGACCCGAGTTCGATTCGGAGGAGTCGTAGTGCGCACAGTTCTGCTCGGCCACCTGGCAGCGGTGCAGCAGCGCCTCGATGCTCACGCCCATCAGGACGGCCGGCACCAGGCCGAACAGCGACAGCACTGAGTAGCGGCCGCCGATATCCGGAGGGTTGAGGAAGCAGTGGCGCAGCCCTTCGTCCTGCGCGATCCGCTCCAAGGGGCTGCCTGGGTCGGTCACCACCACAAACTGCTCCGGACGGCAGAGCGAGGCGAAGTAGCGATAGTGAGAAATCGTCTCGACCGTCCCTCCGGACTTCGAGGAGACGATGAACAAGGTGCGCTCGAGGTCGACCGCATCCTGAACGCCGAGGACCATATCGGGGTGGGTCGAGTCGAGCACCGTCAGACTCAGGGCATCGTCACGTTCGCCGAACGAGCGCCGGATCACCTCCGGCCCGAGCGACGAGCCTCCCATCCCCAGGAGCACCGCATCGGTGAAGCCGTCCTCGCGCGCCTTGTCGGCAAAGCCGTGAAGCGTCGGCGCCGACTCGAGCATCGGCTCGGAGACCGTCAGCCAGCCGAGCCGGTCGCTGATCTCAGGCACCCCCGGTCCCCCCCACAACGAGGGATCGCGTCTCCAGACCCGCTGGGCGACGGTCTCACTGGTCGCTCGTTTGACGCGCTCGCCAACGGCGCCCTGAAGCTCCGAAGTGAGCGCCGCCTGGATCGTCGGCGGGCGGCCGGTGACCACGGCCGCGCAGCGCTCCTCGATCCCCGCGAGCAGGCGGCTCATGGCCTCGTCGAACTGCTCGACCCCGTCGACCAGCAATTCGTCCGTCACCTCACGCAGGTCGATCCCCGCCTCGGCGAGCGCTTCCAGCGCGGGACCGGCATCCCGCTCGGCAGTGCCGGGGGTCACGGTGCCGTGATCGGCGGCGGCCAGCAAGGTCTGCAGCGGCATCGTGTTGACCGTGTGCGGTGCGATCAGCTCGTCGACGTACTTGGTGTCGGGATAGGCGGGGTTCTTGGTCCCAGTCGAGGCCCACAGGGGACGCTGCACCGTCGCCCCGGCCTCCTCGAGGCGCCGCCACCGGTCGCCCGCGAAGATCTCCTTGAAGCGCGCATACGCGGCGCGCGCGTTGGCGACCGCTGCGGTGCCTGCGAGATCGCTCCGGCCGAGCGCGTCCAGGCGGCGGTCGACGTTGGTGTCTACCCGCGAGACGAAGAAGCTCGCCACGGAGCGCATGTCGACTGACCTGCCCTCGGACAGCCGGCGCTCGAGCCCGTGGATGTAGGCCTCCGCCACCCGCTCGTAGGCTTCGACCGCGAACAGCAGCGTCACGTTCACGTTGAGGCCCTCGTAGATCGCCTGCTCGATCGCGGGAGCTCCTTCGGGGGTTCCCGGGATCTTGATCATTGCGTTCGGGCGGTCGAGCCGCTGCCAGTAGGAGCGCGCCTGCTGGAGCGTGCCCTCGGCGTCATGGGCAAGCTCGGGCGCGACCTCGAGCGAGACGAAGCCGTCCTGTCCGCCCGACTCTCGGTGGATGACCCCGAGCACGTCTGCGGCCCCGCGGACGTCCCGGATCGCCAGCCGCTCGTAGATGTCCTTCGGCTCGAGCCCCTCCCGGGCGAAGCGCTCGAGCTCCTCGTCGTAGTCCTGAGAGCCGAGGATCGCCTTCTCAAAGATCGATGGGTTGGCGGTCACCCCCCGCAGCGACTCCTCCGCGACCATGCGCTGGAGCTCTCCGCCGTCCACGAGCGTGCGCCGGATCTGGTCGAGCCACACGCTCACCCCGGCATCGGTCAGGGCCTTGAGACGGGGATTGACCGCGGCCTCGGTGGTCACGAGGCCTCCTTCGCCCGTTGGGCAACGTCCCGTGCGGTCATCGCGACCTGCTCGGGGGTGAAGCCGAACTCCCTGTAGAGGGCGCCGGCGGGTGCCGAGGCCCCGAAGGACTCCATCCCCACAACCGCGCCGTCCTCGCCCGCCCATCGGTGCCAGCCAAACGTGCCGGCTGCCTCGACGGATACTCGCGCTTTGACCGCGGACGGGAGGACGGTCTCTCGGTAGGCCGAGTCCTGGGCGGCGAAGTTCTCCATGCATGGCATGCTCACCAGGCGCGTGGCGAGGCCGTCCGCCTCCAGCAGGTCTGCTGCACGGGCGCAGATGTGGACCTCGGTCCCGGTGGAGATAAAGATCACATCCGGGGGCTCAGGCTCGCGGAAGGAGTCGCGGAGCACGTAGGCACCACGCTCGATTGCGTCGTCGGGCACCGCGGCCGGATTCCACGTCGGCACGCCCTGGCGGGAGAGCGCGAGCGCCGAGGGATGGTCGCTCGAGGCGACCGCGTAGCGCCACGCGAGCGCGGTCTCGTTCGCGCCGGCGGGTCGGATCACTCGCAGCCCGGGCATCGCCCGCAGTCCTGCGAGCTGCTCGATCGGCTGGTGCGTGGGACCGTCCTCGCCGAGCCCGATCGAGTCATGCGTGTAGGCGAAGATCGACGGCACGCCCATCAGCGCGGCGAGCCGGATCGAGCCGCGCATGTAGTCGCTGAAGATCAAAAACGTGGACCCGAAGCCACGCAGGTAGTGGATCGTGAGCCCGTTGACGATCGCGCCCATGGCGTGTTCGCGGACGCCGAAGTGGATGTTCCGCCCCGCATACTCCCCCCGCTCGACGTCGCCGCCGTCGTCAACCACGGTCAAGGTCGAGGTCGCCAGGTCGGCCGCGCCGCCGACCAGCTCCGGCACGCGCGCGGCCGCCCATTGCAGGGCCGCGTGCGAGGACTTCCTCGTCGCGGTCATGGTGCCGGAGGCGTGAAAGCGGGGCGGGTCCTCGTCCCACCCGGGAGGCAGCTCGCGCCGGACCAGACGCCGCAGCTCGGAGGCCAGCTCGGGATGGGCCTCCGCGTAGTCGTCGAACTTGCGCTGCCACTCGGACTGAAGCTCGGCACCGCGCTCGACGCACCCGCGGAAGTGCTTGAGGGCCTCCTCGGGCACATAGAACTGCTTGTCCGGGTCCCACCCGTAGGCCTCCTTCGCCAGCCGTACCTCCTCCTCACCGAGCGGCGAGCCGTGGGCGCTGGCGGTGTCCTGCTTGTGCGGGGCGCCATAGCCGATATGCGAGCGCACCAGGATCAGCGAGGGGCGCTGGGGCTCCGCGAGCGCGGCGCTCGTCGCCTCCTCAAGGCGCTCGAGCGAAAGGTCCTCGCCGACGTTCTGAACGTGCCAGCCATAGGCCTCGTAGCGCTCCGCCACGTTCTCTGAGAAGGCCTCCGAGGTGGGCCCGGTCAGCTGGATCCGGTTGTCGTCGTAATACGTGATCAGGCGGCCCAGGCCGAGGTGGCCGGCGAGCGAGCACGCCTCGGAGGTGATCCCCTCCTGGATTTCGCCGTCGGAGACGATCACGAAGGTCCGGTGGTCGACCACCTCGTGGCCCTCCCGGTTGTACCTGGCGGCGAGCATCCGCTCGGCCAGGGCCATTCCCACCGCGTGCGCGATGCCCTGCCCCAGCGGCCCGGTGGTCGCCTCGACGCCGGGCACCTGGCCGTACTCGGGATGCCCGGGCGTCCTCGAGTGCAGCTGGCGAAAGTGCTTGATGTCCTCGAGGTCGATCTCGTAGCCGCTGAGGTAGAGCGTCGAGTAGAGCAGCATCGATGCGTGCCCCGCGGAGAGCACGAAGCGGTCGCGATCGGGCCACTCGGGATCGTGCGGGCTGTGGCGCATGATGCGCGTGTACAGGACGTACGCGAGCGGCGCGAGCGCCATGGGCGTTCCGGGGTGGCCGGAGTTGGCCTTTTGCACGGCGTCCATCGAGAGCGTGCGGATCGTGTCGACGCACAGCTCGTCGACCGAGCTGACGGTGCCCGTTGCCGTCACGCGCCGTGAATCTGGATCGGCGGCTCCACCAAGCGGAGCATAAGGGTTCGTGGTGGGGGGCGGGATGGGATCGAGGCGGTCTGGGACCGAGCCTGCGCGGGTCACCCTCAGCCAAACAGCACGCCAAAGCGCTCGTACTCGGCCACGGGGACGCTGCGGATGTCGTTGACCGCGTCCGCGAGCGGCACCGAAACGATCTCGGTGCCCCGTAGCGCCACCATCGTGCCCCAGCGCTGCTCGTGCACGGCGCCGACGGCAGCGAGGCCCAGACGCGTGGCGAGCACGCGGTCGAAAGCGGTCGGAGTTCCTCCGCGCTGGATGTGGCCGAGCACGGTCGCGCGCGTCTCGAAGCCCGTCCGGCGCTCGATCTCCTGCTCCAGTGCGTGCCCGATACCCCCCAGCCTGCGATGCCCGAACTCGTCGCGTTGGCCGTCGCGGACCGGCACCGTGCCCTCCTTTGGGACCGCTCCTTCGGCCACCACGACGATCGAGAAATATCGCCCGCGCGCGTGCCGACGGCGCAGCAGTTGGCACGCCTCCTCGATGTCGAAGGGCCTCTCGGGGATCAGGATCACATCCGCTCCGCCCGCGATTCCTGAGTGCAGCGCGATCCACCCGGCGGTCCGCCCCATGACCTCCACCACCAGCACGCGGTGATGGCTCTCGGCGGTCGTGTGCAGACGGTCGATCGCCTCGGTGGCGATCTGGAGCGCGGTGTCGAAGCCGAAAGTGACGTCCGTGCCGCCGAGGTCGTTGTCGATCGTCTTGGGGACCCCCACCACGCGGATGCCCTCGGCATGCAGACGGTTCGCGACCCCGAGGGTGTCCTCGCCACCGATCGTAATCAGCCCGTCGATGCGGTGGCCGGCGAGCGTGGCCCGCACCAGCCCGGACCCGTCCTCGCGGCGAAAGGGGTTCGTGCGCGAGCTCCCCAGGATCGTGCCACCGCGGGGGAGGATGCCCCGCGTCGACTCAATCGTGAGCTCCTCGGCGGCGTCCTCGAGCACGCCGCGCCACCCATCGCGGAAGCCGACGACCTCATCTGCGTGATCGTCGACCGCCTTGCGCACCACAGCGCGGATCACGGCGTTCAACCCTGGACAGTCACCGCCGCCTGTGAGCACGCCGATCCGCACCTGCAAGATCCTACGTAGCCTGTGCCGGTGCCCGCGCATCGACAGGACAGGGCCTTGGTCAGACCCGCGCTGACATCCGCGGCGATGAGTGCGGTTGCCGCCGGCGCCGCCCTCGAGCGCCGCCATCTCCGCCGCATCGCCTCCGATCCGCAGCGCCAATTCCTCGAGCATCCGCCGGCCGGCGCACCCCTGCCAGTCGTCTCCGCGGACGGCACGGCGCTTCACGCAGAGGTGTTCGGGTCCGCCGAGCTGCCCACGCTGGTACTCGCGCATGGGTGGACGGAAGGGCTTCGCTACTGGGCGCTCGTCGTGCGCGAGCTCGCCGAGGAGCTCCGCATCGTCGCCTACGACCTGCGCGGTCACGGCCAAAGTGGACCTGCGGCGGGCAAGGACTACTCGCTGGCGCGTTTTGGCGAGGACCTCGAAGCCGTGCTGAGGGCCGCCGTCCCCGCAGATCAGCGTGCGATCGTCGCCGGCCACTCGCTAGGGGCAATGTCGATCGTCGCCTGGGCCGAGCGTCACAACGCCGAGCGCCTGCGCGCGGCCGCCCTGCTGTTCACCGGGCTCGGCAATCTCGCCGCCGAGCAGCTGCTGGTCTCCGTGGCGCGGGTCGCGCATGGCGTGCGAGATCCAATCGCGCGGCGCCTCTTCTTCGGTAACCGGGTGCCGCTGCCCCGCTTCTCCTCACCGATCATGTACGCCGTGCTGCGCTATATCGCCTTCGGTCCGACCGCGACCCCGGGGCTCGTCGCGTTCTGGGAGCGGATGCTTGTCACCTGCGCGCCGGACGTGCGGGCTGCCGTCGGACTCGCCCTGGTGGAGATGGACCTCCATCCCGCGATCGCCCGCCTGAACGCCCCGACGCTGGTGATTGCCGGAGCGGACGATCGCCTGACCCCGCCGTCACATGCCCGCAGGATCGCGATCGAACTGCCCGAGCTCCACCGCATGATCGAGCTGCCTGAGACAGGGCACATGGGCCCGCTCGAGCGGCCTGCCGAGATTGCCGACGCCTTGCGCGAACTCGCGCGCGCGACGGAGGCGACCGTTGCGGATCCTCATCCACCTTTTTGAAAAGAGGATCCGAAAAGTTCGGCAGCCCATAGACATCTGCATTAGACTCCAGAGGGATTTTCTATGGATCCTCTGCTGATTCTTGGGGCGGCGGTGGTTGGGCTGCTGGTGGGCATGACCGGCGCGGGCGGTGGCGCGCTGATGACGCCGATGCTGATCGTGCTGTTCGGGATCAAGCCGATCGCGGCGATCTCCTCGGACCTGGTCGCCTCCGTCGTGATGCGCCCGATCGGCGCGGGCGTGCACATGCGCGCGGGCACGGTCAACTTCCGCCTGGTCAAGTGGATGGCCCTCGGATCGGTGCCGGCGGCCTTCGCGGGCACCTATCTCCTCCACCTCCTCGGCCATCACTCCTCCAAGGGGGTCAAGCTGGCCCTCGGCGCGGCGCTGCTCGTGGGCGCTTTCGCCATGGCGCTGCGCCTCCTGCTCGACCGCCGAAACGGCGGGCAGCGCGCGGCCCGCCTCCACGAGCTGGCCGTCAAGCCGGGGGTCACCGTGGCGATCGGGGTTGTCGGCGGCCTGATCGTGGGGCTCACCTCGGTCGGCTCAGGTTCGCTGATGATCGTGCTGCTGCTGTTCGCCTATCCCACGATCTCCGCCAAGCAGCTGGTGGGCACCGACCTCACACAGGCCGTGCCGCTGACCCTGGCCGCGGCGGCCGGCGCGCTTCTGTTTGGCCACGTGGACTTCGGCGTGACGGGCTCGCTCATCATCGGCAGCGTGCCGGGCGTACTGGTCGGCTCGCTGCTCTCGAGCACTGTCCCAGACCGCTACCTCCGTCCCGTGATCGGGCTCGTGATCTTCGCCTCGGGACTCAAGTACGTGGGCGTGGCCAACGTGCTGCTGCTGGAGATCGTCGGCGGCGTGGCCGCCGTGCTCCTATGCGCATGGGGCGTCCAAACGCTGCGAAGCAGGCAGGCGAGCGAGCAGAGCGCCGCCGCCGAGCGAGCCCCTGAAGCGGGTTCGGGGCAGGTTCAAATCCAACGCTCCGTGTGACGTAGGTCACACTCGGCGTTACCGCGTAACGCTTCCGGGTTACTTGCCGGAACGCAAATCCGCCGACTCCCCCGCCTGACGGTTTTTCTGCGGCGGGGCTTCGGGTGACCGCCGTACCTCAAGGCAGCGGCGGTCCTGCGCGCAGGTGAGATGCGCCCTACGGGGCCCCTCCGGCGCGCGCCCGCTGCCGTCGGCCCGACGTGGAGGAGGGCCACGGATGCCCAATTTCGAAGAAGAGGACAACGACGTCGGTTCTCTTACCGCGCGCGTCCCCGCGCGCGCGTTTCTGTCCTGCTGAGTAGATGAAGCACTTCGGGTGCGCGGGCGCGCATCCGTGGTCGGCGCATGCGCCGAGCAGATCAGTACCCACCAACAACTACCTCTCTGAAAGGAGGCATCCACCCGACAGCCGTCAACCCGCGTGCAACTCGCGGGCATGGCACCAGCACGGCGGCTGAAGGAGGGAAACCAATGATGGTCACACGTATCATGATCGCGGCGACCGCGACAGCAGCACTCGCGCTGCCCGTCGCCGCAACAGCAGCAGTGCCGAGCAGTACGGCTCACCGATACCAGGCGGACTACCACGCGGTTGCCCAGAAGTTCGGCACGCGGGCACCCGGCCGCAACATCATCGACTCGGGTCTCGCCGGCGGACGGCGGGCCAGCACCTCTGACGTCCTCCGCAGCATCGGCCTGCTCGAGGGCATGTTGCATCCCGCGCCGGTAGCGCAGGCGCCACAGCCGTCGACAGCGGCGACGGCCGCTCCCGCCCCCGCGCACACGGCCGCCAGCTCGAGCACCCCGACCGGCGCCAGCGGCGGCTACTCGATTCCCTCGAGCGTCGTGATGTGCGAGAGCGGTGGCAACTGGCACGCGGTCAACCCCTCAAGCGGGGCAGGTGGCGCCTACCAGATCATGCCCTCGACCTGGCAGGCCTACGGCGGCACCGGTCTGCCGCAGAACGCCTCGCCGGCGCAGCAGAGCGCGATCGCCGCGAAGATCTGGGCCTCGGCTGGGCCGAGCGCCTGGTCCTGCGGCTAGGACGTATGAAGTAGTTCGGGTGCGCGCATGCGCGCACCCGTCGGTCGGCGCATGCGCCGACCGTGGGGCGGGCCCATGGGCCCGCCCCATCCATTTAAAAGGGCTGGATGCCCCAGCTGCCGCTGAAGGTCTCGCCAGGCTGGAGCGTGATCAGCCCCTCGCCCGTCTGGTAGGCGTTTGGGGCGCAGGTCATCGGCTCGACGCCGAGGCCCTTGCGGCGGCGCTGCTCGTCCGGCAGCGCATCGCCGGTGAACAGCATCACGTAGGGGTAGTTCGAGTCCATCCAAAGGCTCGCCGCGCGCCCTGTGCCGGGGTCTTCCAGCCTCACCAGCGCGAGACCGTCCCCACCGCGGGACAGCTCTCCGTAGCCGGTGTCGAGCTCGGTCGCGCCGATCTGGCGCGGCGCGCGAAAGTCGTAGTTGCTGCCGTCCACCGGACGGGAGCCTGTAGGGATCATGCGCGCATCGGTCTCCATCCAGGTGCTGCCCGGCGCCGTCAGCGTGCAGCTATCGATCGTCTCGGAGCCCACGGTCAGGTAAGGGTGCGCGCCGGCCCCGAACGGGCACGCCTCACGGCCGATGTTCATCGCCTCGGTGCGCACGGCAAGCCCGTTGTCGCCAAGGTCGTACTGGGTCCGCAGCGAGAGCGCAAAGGGGTACCCCTCCGACGGGTGGAGGATGAGCGACATCACGACGCTGCCCTCTCCCCGCTGCTCCGCACTCCAGTTGGACCAGCGGATCAGACCATGGATCGCGTTGCTCCGCGTCGGCTCGGTGAGCGCCAGTTGGAGCCCTTGCCCCCGCCATTCGTACTTGCCGTCGCGCAGCCGGTTGGGCCACGGGATCAATAGCTGGCCGCGGGCGACGGTGCAGATCTCATCAGCACCGTAACCGTCAAGCACGTTTGCGCCTGCCACCGTGTAGGCGCGCAGCCCACCCCCCACCTCCACGACGACAACGCGCTGGTCGCCGTGGCTCAGCTCGAGCTGGGCACCCGAGGGTGCCTCACTGCCCATCGCGCTCAGATGGTGCGAAGGTTGATCGTGCTACGCGTCGAGCGTAACCCTCTTCGACAGCGTCGCGGAGCGCGGCTCGGAAGCGCCCCGGGCCCCAGTAGCGGGCGCCGACCAAGCGCGCGAGATCGCGCCGCTCGGTGGGACCGTGCTCGTCGAGCGCCTGCGAGATGGCGGCGATCTCGCGGTCGAGATCCTCTGCGTCATCCAGCGAAGAGCTGGCCATCCATGCCGGCACCGCGCGCGTGGGCGGACCGGGGCGGAACCGCCGCATGCCCTGCCGCTCGCGGGCCTGGCGACGCGCGATCCTGGCGCGGATGCGCTCCTCGAACTCGCGTTGGCGGCGCTCGCGTTCGGCGGCCTCCTCACGGCGCTGCTGAATGTCCTCTACCGCCTCGCGCGCGCCCTCGGTCTCGCCGGCCGCCGCGCGGTGTTCGGCTGCCTGGACCAGCTGCTCGGCGGCGAGCGCCAGCTGCTCGTGCTGCGCGCTTTCCCGCATGTGCGCCTCGACGCCGGCGGAGTCGCCCTCGGCGCGGCACTCGTGCACCCGGCCGCGGGCCTCGTGCATCGCCGCCCAGCTTTCGTGCATCCGCACGCGGGCCTGTGCGACCTCCGTCGCTCCGGCGCCGGCGTCTTCGGCCTCGACCTGGGCTTTTGCCTGCTCGGCCGCCGCGCGCTGCTCACGGGCGCGCGCCCGTTCGCCGGCCGCCTCGGCCAGCTCCTGATGGCGCGTCGCGTCCTCCTCGTCGGCCGCGCCGAGCGCCTGGGCGCGCTGGTCGTAACCTACGGCGCGCTGCTCGGCCGCCCGCGCACGCTCCCCCGCGGCATCGTCACCCGCCTCCACGTCGGGGCGCTCATCGTAGGCGGCGGCGCGCTCGTCGAGCGCCTGCGCTTGCAGCTCGGCGATCTCAGCCAGCCGCTCCTCAATCTCCGCCCGGCCTGCTGCGTCGCCTCCTCCCTCTGCCGCCCGGGCGCGAAGCTCGTGGATCTCGGCGCGGTGCTCGGCCGCGCGTGCCCGCGCCTCCTCGGCGTCCCGGCGCGCGCGCAGCGCCTCGTGCCGGCCGGGCGCAGCCTCCTCGCCGTCCGTCGGCGCTTCGCCGGTGACGGGGCCGCCGCCCTCCGCTTCTTCGACGGTGATCGGCTTCGCAATGTCCTCCAGCTGAGCCTGCTCCGCGCGCACCCCCAGGAAGAGCTCGGCGATCCCGCCGATCGCCATCACGCCCGCCCCGATGAAGAAGGCGATCTCGACCTGGCCGCGCTCACCGCTGCCGATCAGGTTTGCGAACAGTAACGGCCCGCTGATGCCGCCCACCGCCGTCCCGATCGCATAGAAGAACGCGATCGCCAGTGCGCGCGTCTCCATCGGGAAGACCTCCGACACCGTCAGATACGCCGCGCTCGCGCCGGCCGACGCCAGGAAGAACACAACGAACACGAACGCCATGAACGGCCATTTCCCGATCGCGCCGTTGACGAACAGGAGTGCCATCGGCACCGTGACCAGCGCAGAGCCCAAATAGGTTCCCGCGATCATCGGTATGCGCCCGACGGTGTCGAACAGCCGCCCGAGCGTGAGGGGGCCAAGGAAGTTGCCGACCGCGTAGATGATGATGAACACCGGGACCGTTGCCGAGGCCACCCCGAAGAAGGTGGTGAACAACGTCCCCAGGTTGAACGTGATGCCGTTGTAGATGAAGGCCTGCCCCACGAATAAGCAAAAGCCGAGCACGGCTCGCTTCGGATACGCCTTGAAGGCGACCCTCCCGATCTCACGGAAGGAGATCGCCAAGCGCTGGCGCACCGCGATCGTCTTGTCCGGCATCTCGAGCTCGCGGCCGATCTCATGCTCGACCTGCTGCTCGATGCCATCGACGATTTGCTCGGCCTCCTCCTCGCGGCCATGGATAAACAGCCAGCGCGGACTCTCGGGCACGTGGCGGCGCACCAGCAGAATGCCGAAGGCGAGGATCACGCCGACGGCAAACTCCAGCCGCCAGCCGAAGTCCGTGGCGAAGACCGACGAAAGGAAGAAGATCGAGACGGCCGAAGCGATGATCGAGCCAACCCAGAACGACCCGTTGATCGCCAGATCCACGCGGCCCCGCATCCGTGCGGGGATGAGCTCGTCGATCGCCGAGTTGATCGCCGCGTACTCGCCGCCGATACCGGCCCCGGTGAAGAACCGGCACAGGAAGAAGAACCATGGGGCGAACGAGAACGCCGTGGCCGCCGTGGCCACGATGTACACGGCCAGGGTGATCATGAACAGCTTCTTGCGCCCGAAGCGGTCGGTCAGCTGGCCGAAGAACAGCGCGCCCAGGCAGGCCCCGATCACATAGACCGCGCCGGCGGTGCCGATCTGCGCAGTCGAGATCGAGATGCCGCTGCCGGGCTTGGTCAGCTGCGACGCGATCGAGCCGACGATCGTCACCTCGAGCCCGTCGAGGATCCAGACCGTGCCCAGGCCGATTACGACCAGCCAGTGAAAGCGCGACCACGGCAGCCGGTCAAGCCGCGCCGGGATGCGGGTCCTGATCGTGCCGGTCTCGACGGTCGTGCTCACCCGGAACCACTATTACCCGCTGCGTTCAGATTTATCAACCTCTGACAATCCCAGCCGCGATTGGTGATGGACCTGGTAAAAGACGCGCATGCTCGCCTGTCGCGTGTTTGGGCACCGGTACCGCTTCGAGGCGGACGGGCCCACCATGCGCTGGACGTGCAAGCGTCGCTGCGGCGCGGGGGGCGAGAAGGTCTACGCGAGCGCTGCGGACGCCCGCCGGTACGCGAGTGTCTTTGACCGCGAGGATCGCGCTGACATCGGTCGGCGCGCCCCGCTGATCGGCCTGCTGCCGCTGCGCATCTGGCGCGCTCTGCGCCGCTGACGGCGGGCCGGCGCCAAGTCCAATCCCGCGCCTCCTCGGGGTGTAATGCAAACACCTTGCAGTAGCGAGTCGCTGGAGATAGGTTCGCGGGAGTGGATCAGATCCGGCAGCGCTGTCGGCGCCTAGAGCGCCCCCAGGTGCGGGCGCTCGGGGGAATGGCCGCCGTGGTGATCGGTCTGCATGTGGCCGGATTCGTGCTGCTGCTGGCGTTCGTCGTGCCCCATCACTACCGGCTGGGAGGCGCCGGCGCCTTCGCCATCGGGACGGGGATCACCGCCTACGTGCTGGGCCTGCGGCATGCCTTCGACGCCGATCACATCTCGGCGATCGATAACACCACCCGCAAGCTGATGTCCGAAGGGCAGCGGCCGATGAGCGTCGGCTTCTACTTTTCGCTCGGCCACTCCACGATCGTGTTCATGCTCGCCTTTGCGTTCGCCCTGGGCATTCGCGCGCTGACCGGGCAGGTGGCGCACTCGGGCTCGGCCTTGCACGGGGTTGCCGATTGGGTGGGGACCGGCGTGTCCGGAAGCTTTCTGTATGTGATCGCGGCGATCAACGCCACGGTCCTATTTGGCATCGTACGGGTCACGCGCGGGCTCCGGAGCGGTCGGCTGGACGAGGAGAAACTGGAGCGGCAGCTCAATTCCAGGGGCCTGATGAACCGCTTCTTCGGCCCGCTGGCGCGGCGCATCTCGAAGCCCTGGCACATGTATCCGATCGGCGTGCTGTTCGGTCTCGGCTTCGATACCGCGACGGAGGTCGCGCTGCTCTTCCTGGCGGCGGGCGCAGCCGGATCCGGGCTGCCCTTCTACGCGATCCTGTGCCTGCCGATCCTGTTCGCCGCCGGCATGTCGCTGCTCGACACGCTCGACGGCTCGTTCATGAACTTGGCCTATGGGTGGGCGTTCTCGAAACCCGTGCGCAAGCTGTACTACAACCTCACGATCACCGGCCTTTCGGTGGTGGTGGCCTTTGGGGTGGGGACGGTCGAGCTAGTGGGCCTGATCGCACAGAGGCTGAACGCCCGGGGCTCGTTTTGGGCGTGGTGGGAGAGCATGGACATCAACACGCTTGGGTTGGTGATCGTCGCCCTGTTCGTGGCCGTGTGGCTGGTGGCGCTGGCGGTGTGGCGCTTCGGCCACGTCGAGAAGCGCTGGAACGCCAGGCTGGCGGACGACGGAGCGCCGTGACCGAGGCACCCGATGTCGAGCGGCTCGCCTTCGGCGACCTCGAGGACGCCCTCGGCGAGCTGCGCCGGCGCGGTCTACGCTTGACGAGCGCCCGGCGCTTGGTGCTCGAGGCGCTGTTCGCCGCCGAGCTTCCCTGCACCGCGGAGGACATCGCCGCGCGCTCGCGGCTTGACCTCACCTCCGTGTACCGAAACCTGGAGACCCTCGAGCGCAACGGGTTCGTCCGCCACGTCCATCTCGGGCACGGGCCGGGCCGCTACCTGCTCGTGGGGCGCGGCGAGCGCGAATACCTCTACTGCGAGGGCTGCGGCAAGATCACGGCGCTCACGCCGGCGAGGCTGGAACCTGTTCGCGCACAGTTACGCAAGCAGTTCAACTTCCAAGCGCGCTTCACTCACTTCCCGATCGTGGGTCGCTGCAAGGAATGCGCTCAGCGCGCGCGCAGCGCGGCGGCGACGGCCGCCTGACCGTACGAGATACCGCCGTCGTTGGGCGGCAGGCGCTCCGGCACCAGCACGCGCAAACCGGCGTGCTGCAGGGCGGCCGCGACAGCCTCGAGCAATTCGCGGTTCTGGAACGAGCCGCCCGACAGGACCACCGTGCCGATGTCGCGCTCTTCGGCGAGCATCAGGCACGCGGTAGCGGTAGCGGTCGCGATCGCGTTGTGAAAGCGGGCGGCGACGCGGCCCGGCGGGACCCCGCGGTCGACGTCACGAGTCGCCTCGTCCACCGTCGCCCGCGCGTCAAGCACCAGTTCCCCTTCTTCGCGTGCCAGCGGCAGGGCGTAGGCGTAGCGCTCGCTCGCGTCGCACATGGCTTCGAGCTCGGCCGCCGCCTGCCCCTCGTAGTTGACGCGCTGGCGCACCCCGCACAGTGCCGCGATCGCATCGAAGAGTCGTCCCATGCTCGTGGTCACCGGCGACGCGACGCCTCCCCGCGCAAGCTCGCGCACCGCCCTCCAGGAATCCGGCGCGATCTCTGGCGCCAGGGCGTCCGGCGGCAGCGCATCCTCACCGCGCGCTGCCAGCAGCCAGGCGCAGGCCATGCGCCACGGCTCGCGGACCGCCCGCTCACCTCCCGGAAGTCGCACCGGGTACAGGTGGCCGGCGCGCTCGAAGGACTCGAGCCCGCCAACGAGCAGCTCCCCGCCCCAGATCGTGCCGTCGGTCCCGTAGCCGGTGCCGTCGTAGATCGCGCCGACCGCCGGCCCGGTCGCGCCGTGCTCGGCGAGGCAGGCGGCGAGATGGGCGTGGTGGTGCTGTACGCCGACAGGCTCGAGTTCCGCGCGCTCGAGCGCATACTTGGTCGAGAGGTACTCGGGGTGGAGGTCGTGGGCCACGATCTCGGGCCGCACGCCGAACAGATCTGAGAAGTGCTCGATGCCATCGGCGAAGCTCTCGAGCGTCTCGTAGTTTTCGAGGTCGCCGATGTGATGCGAGACCCACGCCCGCCCGCCCTTTGCCAAGCAGAACGTGTTCTTGAGCTCGGCGCCGCAGGCGAGCAGCGCTCGCGCCGGCTCGAGCGCCAACGGCATGACCGCCGGCACGTAGCCGCGGGAGCGCCGGATGAGGAGCGGGGGCGCGCGCCGCTCCATGGCACGCACAACCGAGTCGTCGGTGCGGGTCGCGATCGGCCGGTCGTGGATGAGGAACAGGTCCGCGACGCCTCGCAGGCGCTCGAGCGCATCGTCGTCGCGATAGGCGATCGGCTCGTCGGAGACGTTGGCGCTCGTCATCACCAGCGTCTCGCCGACGTCGCTCAGCAGCAAATGGTGAAGCGGCGAGTACGGGAGCATCACCCCAAGGTCGCTCGAGCGAGGAGCGACCGCGCCGGCCACGCGCGCGCCCGCGCGGCGCCGGGCGAGCACGATCGGGCGCTCTCGGCCCGCCATGATGCGCTCGTCGCGCCGGCCCAGCTCCACAAGCGCCCGCGCCCCCTCGAGATCAGGCGCCATCAGCGCAAAGGGCTTGTCCTCGCGATGCTTGCGCCCCCTGAGCGCGCTGACGGCGAGCTCGTCCGCGGCCAGGCAGGCGAGGTGATAGCCGCCGAGCCCCTTGATCGCGAGGATCGCCCCCGAGCGCAGCGCGGCGGTCGCCTCGCGCAGCGCCTCCTCCGCAATCGTCAAGGGCGACCCGGAGGCGTCCAGCAGCGAGACCTGTGGGCCACAGACCGGACACGCGTTTGGCTGCGCGTGGAAGCGCCTGTCGCCTGGATCCTCGTACTCACGCCGGCAGGCGGGGCACATCTCAAAGCCGGACATGGTCGTGAGCGGACGGTCGTAGGGAACGCCCCGCACGATCGTGAATCGTGGCCCACAGTTCGTGCAGTTGATGAATGGATACCGATAGCGACGATCGGCGGGGTCCAAGAGCTCCCGCAGGCAGTCCTCGCAGGTGGCCGTGTCGGCCGTGACCGGCGCGTCGGGACCGGCGCCGGGGGCGCTCTCCAGGATCAGGAACTCGCGGGCGCCCTGGGGCTTCACCCACTCGGTCTGCACACGCTCGAGCACCGCCAGCGGCGGCGCCTCGCGCTCGAGCCGGGTCAGGAAGGCGCGGATCGACGCATCGGGCCCCTCCAGCTCGAGTGCGACTCCGCGCGCGTCGTTGCGCACAAAGCCGCCCAGGCCCAGCTCATGCGCGAGACGGTAGGCGAAGGGACGAAAGCCCACCCCCTGGACGGTGCCCTCGACGCGCACACGCGCACGGATTTGCTCCTCCCGCGCCGCCAGAGCCACTAAGCCTCGACTAGCTCGCGTAAGACGTGGTACGCGCTCGCCTGTGCCTCCTGGATACGGGGGATGTGCTGCGAGCGGGTCACGACCACGTGGTCGGCGAGCTGCTCGGAGCTGACTCGGCCGCCGTCGTAGCCGACCATGGCGACTGTGGTGAGGCCCCGCTTGCGTGCTTCCGCCAGCGCCGCGATCACGTTGTCCGAGTTGCCGCTTGTGGACAGCGCCAGCAGAACGTCGCCGGCCTGACCGTAGGCGATCACCTGGCGCTGGAAGATCTCCTCCGTACCGATGTCGTTGGCGATCGCTGTGAGGATGGCGGAGTCCTCGGTGAGGTCGATCGCCGGACGCGGCGGCAGCACCCCGCCATCTGCAAGGCCCGGCGGCGCCCGGAAGTCCCCCACGGCATCCATGGCATCGGTGGCCGAGCCGCCGTTGCCGAGCGCGAGCAGCTTGCCCCCTGCCTCGAAGCGCTCGCGCAGTGCCCGCGCGGCCCGCTCGAGCAAGCTCGCGGTTGTCGCCCAGCGTCTGCTCGCGCAGAGCGCCGACCTCCTGGGCCTTCATCTCGATCGAGCGTCGGACGTCGGCGACGATCGCCTCGAGGTCGTGCTCGCGCTCGGCCAGGAAGGGGTAGAGAAAACTCGAGGCACCGGTGTCGTGAACCGGTCGCGCCTCACGGCCCTCAAGCAGTCCCCGGTGCTCGAAGAACACGTGCACGAGCTCCCACAGCACGTGGTAGTGGGTCTCGGCCAGCTCCTGGCGAACGAAGGGGTCCTCACTGGGCGGCGGGAACTCCCACTGCGCGCCGGTTCCCTGCGCATAGGTGAGCGTCAGCGCACCCTGGTCTCGTGCCCAGGCGAGCGCGCGCAGCAGCGGTGGGTTTTGTTCCTCGGCGCCGTAGGCGATCACAACATCACCGGGATCCACCAGTAGCCGCACCTCTGCCTCAAGCTCCTCGCCGTGCGCGGCGAGGCCGATCGCGGGGAGCGCGCGCTTGCCCACGATCACCGGGTGCACGAACTCGACGGCGACGTGGCGGACGTCTGAGCGTGCCGCCGGGGAGCTGCCCAGGGCCACGAGCCGCCCGCCGCGTGCGAACCGCTCGGCCATCCCGTGGCAAAGGCGGGCGGTGCGCTCCGCTTCAGCCTCGAAGAAGCGCCGGTTGGCCAGGGTGCGCACTTCGAGCGCTCGCTCCACCAGCCTGGCGTGCGAGGTGAGGGCCGTGCTCGATCCGCTCACGCCGACGTGCCTCGCGCACTCAGGCCGAGGCCTGGAGCGCCGCGCCGCGGCCGGTGCGCGTGCGGGAGCTCGAGCAGCCACTGGCGCAGCTCCTCCACGTTCTCGCCCGTGCGCGCGCTAACCAGCATGCGCCGCACGCCGGGATTGACCGCGTCGAGGTTGTACAGGAAGCGGTCGAGCTCGAAGTCGAGGTGCTCGAGCAGATCGATCTTGTTGACCACTACCAGCTCGCAGGTGCGAAACATCAGCGGGTACTTGAGCGGCTTGTCCTCGCCCTCGGTCACCGAGCACACCATCGCGCGGGCGTCCTCGCCGACCCTGAACTCGGCGGGGCATACGAGGTTGCCTACGTTCTCGATCACCAGCAAATCGAGCTCCGCCAGCGGCACCTCGGGGAGGGCCGAGCGGACCATGTTGGCGTCGAGGTGGCACTCTCCCCCAAAGCCGGGATCGGTGTTCAGCTGCGTGACGGGAATGTGCAGCCCCGCGAGGCGATCGGCGTCGTACGAGCCCTGGACGTCGCCTTCGAGCACGCCGACGCGAACGCCGTCCGTGGGGGTCGCAAGCACGCGCTCGAGCAAAGAGGTCTTGCCGGCGCCGGGCGCGCTCATCAGGTTGACCACCGTCACCTCGTGGCGGTCGAAGTCGGCGCGGTTGGCGCTGGCGATCGTGTTGTTGGCGTCGAGTGCGTCTTCGACGATTCTCACCTTGGTGCGATGCACTCAGCCTCCTTTCGTTGCGTAGCGATCAGTGGCGGCGGGTAGTTCCCGTGCATGAGCGAAGAACAAGGATCCCTCTCACACGAGCGGCCTGAGGATGCGGCCACCGAAGGCGAGCACCTCGAGTCGCCCGAGCCGGGCCACCCCGCCGGGGAAACCCAGCCCCCGGAAGGCGTCCCCGAGGGTGCCCACGAGCACCCCGAGGACATCGACGACACCACCCCAGACAAGCAAAGTAGCCCCTGAAGAGGGCTACATCGCCTCGATCTTGAGGTAGCGCCGCAGCTCGGGCAGCTGGGCGGCGATCGCCGCACCGGCGACGCTGAGGGCGCCCAGTACCAGTACCGGAAGCGGAATGTGGATCGTCATTGGCGTGAGACCTCCATATCGTCGTTGTCTGAACTCAGGTCGGTCAGCAGGGAATCCACGAGCGTGACTGCCTGACCGAGGGCCGCGCGGACCGGCTCGGAGAGCTGGGCCACGATCTCCTCGTCCTCGGCGCTCATCCGCGTCCGTGGCTCGCAGCCGACCACGAAGGTCCGCGGCGGCGTGCTTCCGAGCGCGCGTACCAACCCCAGCACCTTGGCCGGGTCCATCCCGTGGGTGTCGAGCGTCGCCTCGGTGTGTTCGTCGGCGTCGACCTCGATCACATACAGCGTGCCGGGTCTCTCGCCGCGTGGCGTCGCGTCGAGCAGCACCACTGCCTCGTAGCCGTCCTGCATCGCGAAGGCGAGATCCATGCCGCGGATGCCGAAGTCGGCCACCTCGACTCCCGCCGGCAGCTCCCTGCGCGAGAGGCGGTCCGCGAGCGCCACGCCGAAGCCGTCGTCGCCGAGGAAGACATTTCCAATCCCGGCGACGAGGATGCGGGGCGCCTGTTGACGGCGGGCGGCCTGCTCGCCAGCCAGCGGCTCCACCTCCTCTGGCGAGAAGAAGAATCTGTGCCCGGGCTGGCGCGCGAAGCCCAAGTCCCGGCCGGGATCGTCGTCGACCACCACCGCCAGCGTTGTCCTGCCCTCCATGTCCTGGTCGATTCCCTCGATCACCGCGGTGCGGCCCGCCAGGACGCTGTCGAAGACATCGCCGCCCTGGCGAGGCACGAGCCGTACCCGGCTGCCCGCGCGAAGCTCGCGGCCCGCAACCGTGACCGACTCCGGTCCCGGCCGCTCGAGCTCTTCCCAGTAGCTCACGGTCGCGCCATCCTCATCGCGCCATCCCGAACTCTCGGATCGCACCGTGGAGCGCCATCAGCTGCTCGGGCGCAAGCGCCTCGGTGCGCTCGAGGATCTCCTTGGCGCGGGGATCGGAGGCGGCCATCTCTGCCTTCTCCTCGTCGGTGAGCGCGAGGATGTTGAGGATCAACAGCTGGTCGATCTCGCCACCGTCGAAGAGATCGCCCGGGCTCTCCGGCGCGACGCGTGGATAGTCCTCGAGGATGATGGGCGAGGAGAGCACGGTGTTGCGCTCGCCGCCCTCTCCCACCAGCACCGGCCAGGTGCCGGCATTGCGGCAAGTTGCCGCGGCGCTGCTGAGCTCTTCGGGTGGGTCTGTGAGCGAGACGAATGCGCCCTCCGGGGCATGCAACGTGGTGTGCGTCGAGCAGAACGTCTGCGCCAGCGCCTGCTCGCGGGAGCCGGGAGCAAACGGGGTGGCGTTCTCAATGCGCACGGACACGCGCCAGGGGCCCTCGTGCTCGATGCGCATCGCTTCGATGTCGATCGTGCCGGCGAGCGCCTGCCAGCTGCGGACCAGCGCGGCCTCGCCCCCGGGCAGCTCCTCCACCTCCCGACCGGCGCCGATCACGATTCCGGTGCTGTGCGCGCTGGTGGCGAGCTCGCCCAGGCGAGCCGGGGGGACCGCGATCTCCCGCTCCACGGCCTCCTCCCACGTCGTGTAGCGCTCGCCGCCCGCGGTCACCTGATCCACCTCCTGCAGGTCTTCGCCGTGGCGCCGGGCGGCCGCGCGCCGCACCACGTGGAGGAAGCGCACCGTCGCGTTGAGCTGTGCGTTCTCGTCCGCCTGCAACAGCACCTCGGTATTCATGACCGCGGGGTCATCGGGATGCTCGCGGCTATGAGCAGGGGGATACACGCCGCCGAAGGTGAAGCGGCGCTGGTTCTTGAGCGCCGAGCGGCGGTAGGGCCAGAGGATGTAGCCCTCGTACAGGACCGCATCGGCGATCGCACGGACGGGATCGCGGGTCATTCGCCGCCCCCCTCGAGCAGCGCCTCGAGCGTCGCGTCCCAACTCAGGAGCGCATGCCTAGACCTGTATTCCCACAGTGCCTCGAACTGGCGGCGGCTCAGGCGCAGCCAGGCGCTTTGCGGGAAGTGGCGCTCCATCGCTTCTCGCCATACCGCGACGGGCATGCGGTAGTCCAGCTCGTGATCCAAGGCGATGCGCGTTGCCTGGAGCGCTCCACCTGGCCCGGCGAAGAAGAGCGTGCCGCTCAGCAGCAACTCGAGCGGCACCTCCCCTACGTCCTCGAGCGCCGCCATATAGCGCGCTGCCGTCACCTCCAGGTCATAGGTGCACGGTACGGGCACCTCCACGGTGGTCGTGCCGACGAACGGGGGCACGACGACCGTCGTCCGCGTCCAGGGCAGCGTGCGCAGCGTCGTCCGCCATCGCTCCGGTGTCCCGAACAGCTCGAGCAGCCGTACCTGGGACTCCGGCGTGTAGCCGCGCTGGCGCGCGGCGATCTGGATCTGCACGTCCAGCAGCACCGAGCGGACCTGTTGGCCGTCGGGCACCTGCACTTCCAGTGCAAACGAGATCGTGGGCACCGCGGCGTAGTCGACGCACGAGGCGCCCTTGACCTCGAAGCGCAGCTGCGGGATCGCGCTGGATGGCGGGACCGTGACGTTGGCGGTGTTTGGCACTGGTCGTCCCGCGCGCGGCCTAAGCGGGAGACAGGTCGGGCATGCTGGGATCGATGGGGCCGTGCATCTTGGGATTGATGCCAGTGGAGCGCTCGGCCGTCGAGGTCCCATCCGCGTTGTGGCCCGTCATCTTCTCGTAGCTGCCCTTGGCGTTGCCCTGTTGAATCCCGGGCGTGTGCGCGGGCATGTCCGGGGTCACTTCCTGAGGCCCCAGCTTGATATTGGGCATCATGAGCTCCTTTCGGCTGGTCTGCGTTCATGCTGGTGGTGTGGGCGGGCACGGCCGTCCAGATCGCTGAAGTAGCGCTCGATCTCCTGCCAGACCTCCTTGCCGCCGCTGAAGCCGCGCCAGCGCGTGCGGATCACAGCGACCAGGCGATAGCAGTCGTCGACCGGCACGATCCACTGGCCGCGTATGCCGCGGGCGCGGTTGATCAGCAAAGCCTCGACGTCGTGGTCCATCGTCGCGAGCACGGGGTTGGCACGCTCGAGCTGTTCCCACGCGGTGAGCTCCAGGCGTGACTCGGTCGCACCCATGGGGCTCGGATAGAAAGCCACTACCTTCTCGGCCGCCGAGCTGTAGAAGAAGAAGGCCATCTCCACGGGGATCCGCAGCTGCTCCCAAGCTGTCTCGTCCAGTTCGAAATCGTCGAGGCGCAGCCGCCGATCCGGTAGCAGGCGGTAATGCTCGCCCCCGGCCGCGCGCCGGTCGAACAGCAGCGAGCAGGCGCGACAGGCGCAAAGCAGCTGGCGCGATTCGACGTCGAGCAGGTGACGGTGCTCGGCGGGTAGCGGCGCGCTGCACAGCTCGCAGTGCTCCTCCTGCTCGGCCGGGGCGGGGCCGGCGGGTGGCGCTCGGCGCTGATCGGCTATGCGCCGTAGCCGCGGCGACGCGAGGCCGTGCGACCGCTGGGCCGGACCCTGTCCGTTTTTATGCGGCGATCGGGAGGGCAACTTTCACCAGTCCGTCCCCGCTCACCAACAGCGGCACCGGCTCAAGCTGAAGCTGGGGCGCGTCCAGACATCGACCCGCGCGCAAGGCGTCGTAGCGGTTGCCACAACGGGAGCAACCGATCTCCCCGCCCTGGAGCCGTGGATTCTCAAGCGGCTCCTCGCACGCGGGGCAGAATGGCCGGTAGCCATACAGATTTTCAGCCGCTCGCAGGAACAGGATCTGCTGGCCGCCCACGGGTTTTATGACAAGCCCGCCGACGGCGAGCTCGGGAAGGCCCCCCGCCACCATCCACTCGCCGTCTAGCTCGGCGCCGTCTCTCGTGGGCTGAGCCGCTGCCTCGGCCATGCCAGGTGAGAGCTCGATCTGGAGCAGGCCGGTCTCCGGGGCGGCCTCCTCCTCGGCCACGACCTTCTCGATCTCCGGGGCCGACTTGTGGATCGCGTTCTCGATCGCCAGCTTGAGCGTCATTGTCGAGGACGGACAGCCGCTGCAGCTGCCCTTCAAAAGCAACCGTACGGTGTCCTCTTCTATGCCCAAGAGCTCCACGTTGCCGCCGTGGGACTCCAGATAGGGCCGCACCTCCCCGAGCGCCGAGACCACGCGCTGCTCCAGCGACAGGGGGTGCAGCCCGTGCAACAGCAGGAGGTGTGAGACCAGCTCATCTTGTGCGAAGGTCTCGGCGAGCTCGCCATCATCGCGCGCGGCGACCTCGTCGACGATCCGCTCGAGGCCAGCGCCATAGAGGTCAAAGAGCGCCTGCACGACCTCCATGGCCATCTCCCGGCCGGCAGGATCCGGGAGAGCCTCGAGCGAGTCGAGCAGGCGCTCGACCCGCTCCACCAGTGCCCGCGGCTCCCGCTCCTCCACTGTCACCGTCCCTTGCTCCACGCCGGCTCGCTAACCGTGCTCACCGAACATCGGCTGGTGGACCTGGCGCAGGGTCTTGCCCTTGCCCAGGTACATGTGCACGCCACACGGCAGGCACGGGTCGAACGACCTCACCGCCCGCATGATGTCGATGCCGCGGAACTTGTCCTGGTTGTTCTCCTCGAAGATCGGCTGACCCATGACCGCGTCCTCGTAAGGACCGGGGGTGCCGTAGGAGTCGGTCGGGCTGCCGTTCCACGGTGTCGGCGGGTACGGGTGGTAGTTGGCGATCTTGCCTTCGCGAATGACCAGGTGGTGCGAGAGCACCCCGCGCACCGCCTCATGGAAGCCGCATCCGATCGCCTCCTCGGGGACATCGAAGTCCTCGAACACCTTGGTCCGTCCGGCGCGCACCTCGTTGAGCGCCTGGTCGACAAAATGCAGCGCCATGCCCGCGGCGTAGGCCACGAAGTAGATCCGCGCGCGGTCGCGCTCGATCGCATTTGACCACTGCGGCACCTTCCACTCGAGGTTCCACTCGGGCGTGTTGGGGGTCTGGGGCAGGTTGATCTGCACACTCTGCCCCGTCGCCTTGACGAAGGGAGTGTTGACCTTGCCGGCCAGCGCGGTCACCCACAGCCGCGCCAGGGCGCCGCCGCCGGTGTCCAGTGCGAGGTTCTCCCCGGTGCGCTGGTCGTACCAGCGCGGGCTCATCACCCAGGAGTAGTTGCCGCCCTCGAGGTCGCGCTTTTGGGGCTTGGGGATCGTGGTCTGGTTCCACGGGTGGCGCCTGTCCACCGGGTTACCCAGCGGGTCGTGTGAGACGAAGGTCTCCTCGTTGACCCAGTCCTCGTAGTAGGAGGAGCCGAGCATGATGCGGATGCCCAGGTTGATGTCCACCAAATTGGTGGTCACGAGCTCGCCGTCGACCACCACGCCCGGGGTGACGAACATCTCGTTGCCCCAGTGGTCCATGTTCTTGTAGTTGTAGTCGACGTGCTCGGGGTTGTTGAACGCACCCCAGCACCCGAGCAGAATCCGGCGGCGTCCGACCTCCTCGTACCCCGGCAGGGCCTCATAGAAGAAGTCGAACACGTCGTCGTTCATCGCCACGGCCTTCTTGATGAAGTCCAGGCAGCGCAGGAGCCGGCTGAGATAGTCCGTGAACAGCGTGGGCGTCGCCACCGTCCCAACCCCGCCCGGGTACACCGTCGATGGGTGCACATGGCGGCCCTCCATCAGGCAGATCATCTCGCGCCCGATGCGGCTCATGAGCAGCGCTTCCTTGTAGGTGTCGCCCGTGAACGGGTTGTACGAGCGCATGATGTCGGCGATCGTGCGGTAGCCATGCAGGTTGGCGTGAGGAGCGTCGGTCTTCTCGGCTTTCTCGAGCACGCTGGGGTTCGTCTCCCTGACCATCTGTTCGCAGAAGTCCACGAACACCAGGTTGTCCTGGAAGATGATGTGGTCAAAGATGTACTCGGCCGCCTCGCCGAGATTGACGATCCATTCCCCCAGCGGCGGCGGCTTGACCCCGTAGGCCATCTGCTGCGCGTAGCAGGAGCAGACGGCGTGGTTATCGCCGCAGATGCCACAGATACGGCTGGTGATGAAGTGGGCGTCCCGGGGGTCCTTGCCCTTCATGAACACGCTGTAGCCCCGGAAGAGCGAGGACGTGCTCTTGCACGAGACGACCTCCCGGTTGTCGAAGTCGATCTTGGTGTAGATGCCGAGATTTCCGACGATCCTGGTGATCGGATCCCAGGCCATGTCGACGAGCTTGCCCGCCTCCGGCTTGACCCTCTCCCTTACTGCCATATCCGTCTCCTCTCGCTGCTCGAAGTCATTCCCCGATGATGGGGCTCAGTTCCCCCACCGGGGCTTGTAGCCGGTGGTCAGCTCGGCGCGGTTGTGGCGCCACTTCGTCTCTTTGTTCATGGTCTTGTTGGTGATCCCGCGCAGCTTGCGAATGAATGGCCCGTAAACGCCGGTGATCGCCGTGGAGACGCCACCGCCTGGCGGAGCGTCCATGAACGGCATGAACTTGTCGGGGAAGCCGGGCATCGTGCAGCCGATGCAGATGCCGCCGACGTTGGGGCAGCCGCCGATTCCGGCCATCCACCCACGCTTGGGCACGTTGCAGTTGACCACCGGCCCCCAGCAGCCGACCTTGACCAGGCACTTGGGCGAGTTGTAGTCCTTGGCGAAGTCGCCCTGCTCGTAGTAGCCGGCCCTGTCGCAGCCCTCGTGAACCGTCTTGCCGAAAATCCACTGCGGGCGGAGCGCTTCGTCGAGCGGGATCGTCGGCGCCAGCCCCGCCGCCTGGTAGAGGAGCCAGGTGACAGTCTCCATGAAGTTCTCCGGCTGCACCGGACAGCCGGGAATGTTGACGATCGGCAGGCCGCCCGCCGAGCGGAAGTCCCAGCCGAGGTAGTCGGCGAGACCCATGCAGCCGGTGGGATTGCCGGCCATCGCGTGAATCCCGCCGTAGGTCGCGCAGGTGCCGACGGCGATCACGCCCCACGCTTTGGGGGCCAGCTGGTCGATCCACCAGTTCAGCGTCAGCGGCTCGCCGGTGGCCTCGTCGTTGCCAAACGAGGTCCAGTAGCCCTCGCCGTTGATCTTCTCGTTGGGAATCGAGCCCTCGATCACGAGGACGAAGGGCTTGTCGAGCTCGCCGCGCGCGGCAGCCCGGAACGGCGCCAGGAATTCCTCGCCGCCGAGCGTCGGCGAAAGCACCTTGTTATGGAGGTTCACCTTGGGGAGGCCCGGTATGGCCCCCAGCACGATGTCTTCGATGCCGGGCTGTCCGGCTGCTGTCACCGACACCGAGTCCCCATCGCAGCTCATCCCCTCCGAGATCCACAGGATGTGAACCTCGTCCACGCCAGATGCCTTCTCCTCAACGGCCATGCCTCATCCTCCAGTCGTAGTCGCTTGAGCCGCGAGCTCGAGCGGCTCTGTCTCTACTAGTTCCAGCGCATCGACCAGCAGCTCCTCGCCGGCCTCAAGCTCCAAATCCATCCCCCCGCAGTGAGAGCACTGGAGGGGGAACTCCCGCATCACCGTCTCGCCGGCACAGCTGCGGCAGCGGCCACGGGCGGGCACGTCCTCGATCATCAACTCGGCCCCCTCCAATACCGTGCCTTCTGCCACCAGCTCGAAGGCGAACTCGAGCGCCGAGGGGACCACCTGCCGAAGGTGTCCGACCCTCAGCTCGACCTTGCTGACCCGGCGGCCCGCGGCGTGCCGCGAGGCGACGTCAACCACCGCTTGAGCGATCGATAGCTCGTGCATCAGCAGATTCTCGGCAGTGGATCGCCGACCAGCTCGTCCATCACCCGCCGTCCCCCGAAAGCCGTCTCCACCAGCACCATGCCCGGGGGCTCTTCGCGTACTTCACCGATCGCCGTTGCCTGTTCGCAGCCTGGCACTCCTCGTAGTGCCGCGAGCGTCCGGTCGGCCGCCTGGGGCGCGACGCATGCGATCAGCTTGCCCTCGTTGGCCACATACATCGGGTCGATCCCGAGCAGCTCGGCCGCAGCGTGCACCACGGGCGGGACCGGGACCTCGGCCTCGCGCACCGTGACCGAGATGCGCGAGGCACGCGCCAGCTCGTTCAGCACGGACGCGGCACCGCCGCGGGTGGCGTCTCTGATGCAGTGCACATCCTCTCCGCCGGCATCGAGCAGCGCATCGACGGCGGCCCACAGCGGGCGCGTGTCCGATTCGACCTCCGCGTCGAGATCGAAGTCATTGCGTGCGAGCATGATCGCGGTGCCGTGCTCACCCAGGGGCCCGGAGACCAGGATGCGATCCCCGGGACGGAGGCGGTCGGGCCCGAGATCAGCTCTCGGGTCAGTCAGGCCTGTCCCGGTCGTGCAGATGTACATGCCATCGGCCGCGCCCCGTTCGACCACTTTCGTGTCGCCGGCAACCACCTCGACCTCCGCGTCCCGCGCCGCCTGGGCGATCGCCTCGACCTCCGCTCTGAGCGTCGCCGCATCCAGGCCCTCCTCCAGGATCAACGAGACCGCCAGCGCAAGCGGCCGGGCTCCCGTCACAGCCAAGTCGTTGACTGTGCCGTTCACGGCCAGCTCGCCGATTGACCCCCCGGGGAACCGCAGTGGCTTGACCACGAAGCTGTCGGTGGTCATCGCAAGCCTGATGCCGTCGACCGCGATCGAGCCCGCGTCCGCGAGGGCGGCCAGCGAGCTGCCCTCGTCCGGCGCGAACGCCGGCACGAACAGGCCCTCGATCAGGGTCCGCGTGGCCTTGCCGCCCGCCCCGTGAGCGAGCGTGATCTGCTCGTCCTTGAACCGGGGCCGCTTTGCGCGCGCGGTCTCGATGATCTGCAGGATGCGCTCCTCGCGGCCTACGGTGCTCACACGGCCTCCGTCTCACGCGCGTAGCGCCCGTAGTTGTAGTAGGCCGCACATGCACCCTCCGGCGAGACCATGCACGTCCCGATCGCATGCTCGGGCGTGCAGGCGGTGCCGAAGACCTTGCACTCCCACGGCTTGATAACGCCCTTTAGCACCTCTCCGCACTGGCAGGCCTTCGGATCCGCGACCCGCACTCCGGGGACCTCGAAGCGCAGCTCAGCGTCGAAGTCGCGATAGGCGTCCGTCAGCTTGAGCGCGCTCTGGGAGATGAAGCCAAGTCCGCGCCACTCGAAGTGCGGGCGCAGCTCGAAGACCTCGGCCATCACCTCGAGTGCCCGGAGATTGCCCTCACGCGGCACGACGCGCGTGTACTGGTTCTCCACCTCGCAGCGGCCTTCCTGGAGCTGGCGCAGGATCATCAGGATTGACTGGAGGAGGTCGAGCGGCTCAAAGCCAGAGATCACCACCGGGCGCTCGTAGTCCGCCGGGATGAACTCAAATGGACGCGCGCCGACCACCGTGCAGACATGCCCGGGGCCGATGAAGCCATCAAGTCGCAGGTCCGGAGACTCGAGCAGCGCGCGCAGTGGCGGCACGATCGTCACGTGATTGCAAACGCAGGAGAAGTTCCTGATGCCCTCCGCCTTCGCGCGCTTGAGCGTGAGGGCGGTCGAGGGTGCCGTGGTCTCGAACCCGATCGCGAAGAAGACCACCTCTCGATCCGGATTGGCGCGGGCCAGCCGAAGCGCGTCGAGGGGCGAATACACCATCCGCACGTCGGCCCCCTGTGCCTTTGCGTCGAGCAGTGTGTACTCGGAGCCCGGGACGCGCAGCATGTCCCCGAAGCAGGTGAAGATCACCCCTTCGTGGCGCGCCACGGCGATGCCATCGTCGACGCGGCCCATCGGCATCACACATACGGGACACCCCGGACCGTGCACCAACTCGACTGCGTCGGGCAAGAGGTCGTCGATGCCGTACTTGTAGATGGAGTGGGTGTGCCCGCCGCAGACCTCCATCACCTTGTAGTGGCGGTCCGGTTCGAGCGCGGCCAGGATCTCGCCGGCCACCACGCGGCCCAGCTGCGCGTTGCGGAACTCGTCGACGAACTTCATGCTCATGCGAGCTTCCCGATCGCCACGCCCGCGTGGACGAGTATGCGAGCGCCGACGCCTGCGCGCTCGATCAGGTCGACGGCGACCTCATGGCGTCTCCCCTCCGCGTCCACGCACAAGGCGAGCCCATCCAGCTGCTCGACGACCTGCATGGGGGTCCCTTCGTCGCCGCAGGTGATGCAGCCCGGCCGCTCATCACAGGCGTAACCGCTCACTCGATCACGCTCGTCCGCAGCTCCTCCAGCTCCTGCTCGTACTCCGCGCCCATCTGCTCAAGCAGCGCCAGCGTCGCGTGCGCCTCCTCCTCGTCGACCTTGGAGAGCGCAAAGCCGACGTGGATCAGGACCCAGTCTCCCGGCCCTATGCCGCCACCATTTCCGTCGCTGAGCAACCCGACGTTGATGTTGCGGCGCACGCCAACAACGTCCACCTTTGCGATCTGGTTGACAGGGTCGAGGACCTCCAACACCTGCCCAGGAATCGCCAAGCACATACCGCTCTCCAATCCTCATGGCCGCAGCGGCTACGCGTAGGCGACGTCGTCCGCGACCCGAGAGCTTCATATATCACTCGGATCCCCCCGCTCCTAATGAGGGGTAACCGTGATTACTCACGCCCGCAAAATGCGGATTGTCGTCGCGGCTCGCTGCGCTTAGACTCGCCTGAGAGTCAGTCTTGATCGCGCATCCCCGTTCACGCGACTCCCGCTTTCTGCTCGACCTCGACCCTGACCTGGCGGAGGGCATGGATCCGCGGGTGCGGTTCGTCGCCAGGCGAACGGCGACCGTGGTCACGTTCACGGCCGGACCCGGCGAGCTAGAGCTGCGTCGATGGCTGGCGACCACCGTAGGCGGACCAGGCCTCCTGGTGCTGGCCGGCGCACTTGCCTCCTACACCTGCGTACTCGACCGGGTGGTGGCGGAGCTCGTTGGCCGCGGGGATCTGCTCCAGCGGACCGGGAGCAGGAGCGATGACGAGTTCCTGGAGTGCGATTCCAGCTGGTCCGCTCTGCAACCGACACGGTTCGCGATTCTGGACGCCAGGTTTGCCGACAAAATACGCGGGTGGCCGGACCTGACCCACGCCCTGCTCCGCCGCGCTGAGCGGCGGGCCACCAACGTGGCCGTTCAGCGCGCGATCGCGGGCCAGCCACGCCTCGAGGTCCGGTTGCTGCTTCTGCTGTGGCATCTGGCGGCTCGCTGGGGAAAGGTGGAGCCCGCCGGGATCCGGTTGCCTCTGCCCCTCACCCACCTGCTGCTCGGTCGGCTGGTGGGGGCCGAGAGGCCCTCGGTGACGCACGCGCTCAAGCGACTGGTGGTAGCAGGGTCCATCTGCGGCGGCGAGGATGGATGGCACCTGCGAGGCACGCTTGAGGAGAACCTCTGCCTGCTCGGCGCCGGCCAACAGGTGCAGCGACTCATGCCTGCTGCGGTTGCTCACGCCGCGCGCTGATCACCACCATCATCATCCTCATGTGCCCAACGGCCAGCTCGCGCAGGGCCAGCGGTCCGCCGGCGCGCCGGTAGTCTGCGCAAGATGCCGGAGCGCGTCGATCTTGGCCCGTGCAGGGGGATCCGCCATGAGGGGGATCCCGCTCGTTGCGCCGTCGTCCTGCCGGGAATGTTCTATCCGACGCGCGCTCCCGTGCTCTGGTTCGCGCGTGAGGCGGCCCTCGCCAGCGGCTGGAGCGCGCTCGAGGTGCTCGGGGAGCCGGGCGAGCATTCCGAGCCCGTCGGCTGGCAGCGCGCCGCCGCCGATGCGGCATTTAACGCCACGGGCTCAGCCCGATTGCTGGTGATCGGCAAATCGCTCGCGACCCTGCTGGCGGGCTCGGTGGCTGATCGCGACCTCCCTGCCGTGTGGCTGACGCCGGCGCTGACCGAGGCCGCCGTCGGCGAGGGTCTCGCCCGGGCCCGTAGGCCCACGGTGGTCATGGGCGGGACCGCGGATGATTTCTGGCGCCGGGAAGCGATCCCCGACAACCCTGCACTTGAAGTCATCGAGCTGCCCGGACTCGATCACTCGCTCCAGGTCCCGAGCGACCCGCTGGCGTCGATCGAGCCCTTGGGCGCAGTGGTCCGAGCGGTGGGCCGGATCGCCGGCAACTAGCCGGTCCGCCTTCGCTCCTCCTCCTCCTCCTCCGCTTGCGTCAGCACTCCAGCCGGGAGCCGCCACGTACGGCCAACCGGGCGGGCGTCGTCCGGCCAGACCCCGCGCTCGTCGAAGTACCTTCGCGCCTCCTCTTCGCGCTCGCGTTCGCGATCCCCGCTGACGCCAAGGCGGAAGAGGAAGTTGACCAAGAGCACCGAGAGTCCGCTTCCGACCGCCATCGCGAAGCCCTCGACGCCGAAGCCGCCAGGGTTCACTGCGAGCAGCACGAGCCCGGCGAGCACGAGTAGGCCGCCGATCCCATAACGGACGAAGAGCGTGGCGAGGGCGGCGGCACCGGGGCCTTGTTTTGGCGACTCCTGCACCCACCTAGGCTAGCCGCGGGAATCTCCGCGAAAGCGGCAGTGAGCGGGCGGGTGCAGCGGCTCCCGAGTTGCGCCCTATCCGCAGGTTTTCGCTGCAAACGGAACAGATCGGTTTGCAGGCCCCTGCACCCTAATGTCCCTGCACGCGCGTGCGCACCCTGAAGTCCCTGCACGCGCGGCGTTTGCAGCGCACTGCACGCTTCAGGGTCTAGTCGGGGAGACAGGATTTGAACCTGCGACCGCCCGGCCCCCAGCCGGGTGCGCTACCAGACTGCGCCACTCCCCGTGTCGCGTCGATGAGGGATTTTACGGCCCACCGGCAAGGAGATCGAACGACGGTGACGCCCTACTCGACCGTGGCCCGCTGCACGGGGACGCGAAAGCGCTGCTCGAGTACGGCGACGTCCACGTCCTCTCGATAGCGCTGCTCGCGTTCGGGATGGGTGAACACCAGAATCCGGTCGGCGGGGAACGTCTCCAGCGCGTCTTGGATCGCCTGCTCGGGATCGCTCTCCCCCGTGTGTCCCTCTGCTTGGACTCCCTCCTCGCTGAGGCGCTCGATGGTCTCCTCCTCCGTGCGCTGGGCCTGCTCGATCGCGTCGTCGGCGTCTGAGAGCCAGAAGCGAAGCGCAGAGCGCTGAAGCGCGGGGGCCACGACCATCAGCTCAACATCGCCCGGATCGAGGTCACCGGGCAGAGCGGCGGACAGCTGGGCGGCCGAGATCGGCTCGCTCGTAAGCACCAGCACCCTCACGGTGCGACTACGATACCCGCGGCACCCGGCCCCGGGTCCAAGCAACCGTCCAAGGATCAGTGAGTGCTTTCTAGACAGGACTCTTGGCCGTACCAAGAAGACCGTCGGCGAGGCAGTCGATGATCCCGCGCTGGTCATAGGCTGATATGCGCCCGGGTCGCTGCGCGAGCGCCCTCGGCAACGGTTTCGCGGTGGTAGCTCAATGGCAGAGCCTCGGCCTTCCAAGCCGATGATGCGGGTTCGATTCCCGTCCGCCGCTCTTCCATCTGACCTCTCGCCTCACCGCTGAGGCGGCGGACCGAGGCTTACGAGACCGGCCGCGCTGGTCGCGCTTCCGAGGGGATCTGCCCCTCCGGCGCCAAGTCCGCAGGTGGCCAGGGGCCGAACCAGTTGTCAAGCGCGCCGTCGAGTGTGATGACGGAGCCCGCGAGGGCTCCGCTCATGGGGGACGCAAGGAGTGCGACCAGCCACGCGTACTCGTCCACCAACCCCAGGCGCTGGAGCGGCACGGACTGGGCCGCCCGGCGCCACAGCTCGTGTGGATATTTCTGAAGTGATTCGGTGTTGAAGCGGCCCAAGGCGATGGCCACGACTGAGATGCCCGCCGGAGCCCAGGCTGCGGCGAGCTCGCGCGTGAGTGCCTCAACCATGGCCCGCGCCGCTCCCGTGTGCGCCATTGCTGGCATCCCATGGTGAGGAGACACAGTCACGTTGATGATCGTTCCGGCTCCAGCCGGAGCCATCGCAAGCTCGCGAGCGGCATGCGACATGTTGAGCGTGCCCTCGACGTTCAGACGCATGACGGCCTGCCAGCCCTTGGCCGCGATCACCTCCGCTGCCGCGAAGTACTGTCCTCCCGCGTTGTTCAGCAGGAGATCGAGCCTGCCGTGGCGGTCGAGTACCGTGCGCACGATTCTCCGGGCGTCGCCGGGCTCGCGGATGTCCCCGGCGATCCAAGAGCCGTTGCGCCCGAGCTCCTCGCTGGCCGCCTCGAGCACGTCCGCTCGGCGACCAGTTATCACGGTGGTTGCGCCGCAGCGAGCCAGCTCGGCCGCGGCTGCCTTGCCAAGGTTCGTCCCACCGCCGGTCACCAGCGCGACTTTGCCGGCCAACATGTCGTCGGCGAAGACGCGCGAGGGGCCCGTGGCTACTCCCCCATCACCTTGATCACGAGCCGCTTCGCCCGCTGCCCGTCGAATTCGCAGTAGAAGATCTGCTGCCAAGGCCCGAGCTCGAGCCGACCCTCGGTGACCGGAATGATCACCTGGTGATGGACGAGCAAATTCTTCAGATGCGCATCGCCGTTGTCCTCGCCACCGCGATGGTGTCGGTAGTCGCCGGAATTGGGCAGTAGCGCCTGCGCGATCTCGTTGTCTGCCGGCCGCCAGCTCGGCGGCGCGAGCTTGTCCAACCACTCGAGCGCGTCCGCCTGAATGCCAGGCTCGTCGTCATTGACCCACACGCCCGCGGTGATGTGCATCGCGGAGACCAGCACCATCCCCTCGCTGATCCCCGCCTCGTCGACCGCCTCCGCCACGTCCTCGGTGATACGGACGAACTCGCGCCGCTGCTCGGTCTTGAAGGTGCGGTAGGTGGTGTGAAAGTTCAACGGGGGCATGGTACGCGGGATGGGTGTGGCGCATACGGCGGAGCTGCTCGCCGTTCAGCTTGGATCCTCATAGCCGGTGCGCTGAAGCATCCTCGCCTAGACTTCGCGCCCCTAAGGGGAGTAGCTCAATTTGGCAGAGCACCGGTCTCCAAAACCGGGGGTTGCAGGTTCGAGTCCTGTCTCCCCTGTTTCCCTGTCTTGGCGAGATCGTCCGGAGATGAGGACGTGCGACGACGGCCATGCCCGGCCAAGCGATGCGGGCGGAGGGACTCGAACCCCCAAGGGCCTGAAGCCCACCGGCACCTAAAGCCGGCGCGTGTGCCAATTCCGCCACGCCCGCGTCATGCCCGATTGTAGGTCTGAGGTAGCGCCGCGGGCGGAGCGAGGCTGATGCGATCGGCTGGACAGCGAGGCGGGAATTGCTGCATCCGGCGTGGCTGGCGGGTAAGGTCAGCGCGGTGCCACCGGTGCGGAATCTGACTCCCGGCTACACGGTGATTCACCCGAACCGGGACAAAGCCGAGTGCAAGGTCACCAAGGTGATCGTGGTTGCGATTCTGCTGGCATCGATTGCCCTGATGCTGCTGCTGACGATCGGCGGCTGGTCAGAGCTCGAAGGTTTGAAGCCAATCAACTTTGTGCTGTGCATTCTCTACCTGATACTTGCCTACTACGTCTGGAGCTGGAGCCGCGGATCGCTGCCGATCGCCGCGGGACTTGCAGTCCTGGTGCTGATGGTGGCGGTCGTAGCAGGTACCGGGATCACGGGCACGAGTTGGTTTGATCGCGCCCACACCGGCTTCGCGCAGGCGCGGTCGCTCTTCGGCACGACCGGCTTTCCGTCGGACCTGCTTGGCGTGCTTACGGTGCTGCTGATCCCGGTACAGGTGCTGCTGATCGTGTTCGCCATGATCGGATTCGCGCAGGGGTGGAACGTGGAGACCGAGGTACCGATCGAGGAGGCGAAGCGACGCGGTTCGCCTCCGGTGGTGCCCCCCGCCCAGCCGTCGGCCGCCTAGGCGGAAACCAGCTGAGCCTCCGACGATTGGGGCTGCTGAGCCTCCGCGAGCCTGTGCGGCGTGCAGTTCCTGTTTGTCAGGTGCGCGAATGGGTTATCCTCGCGGCCGTCTGAACAAGTAGGGGCCGCACCTTTGGGGGTCAGAGACATGGTCCATCGATACGTGATCGCCGTTTCCCTGGCGACGGGGGTCGTCGCCCTGAGCAGCGCGGCCAGTGACGCCTCAGGGGTTGGGGGAGTACCGCGCCCGGGAACCGGCGTGCTGGCGAGGCCCGTGACCGGCACCCCCGAGCTGAACCCGAATAACGCCAAGCCCGTAGAGGAAATCCGTCAGCTTGTCCACTGCGGCAAGCAGATGTATGCGGTCGGAACGTTCTCCCAGATCCTTCAAGGGGGGCACCATTACAACCGTTCAAACGTCTTCAGCTTTAGTGCAACCAAGCCATTTACCATGAGCTCCTGGGCACCGAAGGTGAACGGCGAGGTTAACTCGATCGCATTCAGAAAGGGTAGGTGCGGCAAGGTTTACATCGGTGGCGAGTTCAGCTCGGTGAACGGCACGCGAGCGGACAACATCGCCGAGATCAGCACCACCACCGGCGCGGTGGTGAAGCAGTTTCGGCACCACGCTGCAGACGAGGTGGAGACCCTGGTTTGGATACCTCACCACGTCCTCGTCGGCGGCTTCTTCAAATCCATCAACCGCAGTTCAGCGGACCCCTACATGACCAGCCTCAACCCGCGGAATGGCAAGAACGATGGTTTCGTGCACCTGAGGATCAAAGGTGAGTACTCCTACCCCGGCGTCGCCGGCAACCGCACGCGCGTCTACAACCAGAGACTCAGTCACAACGGCAAGTTCGATCTGGTGATGGGCGACTTCACCTCGGTCGCGAAGCATCCCCGGCAGCAGATCTTCATGGTCAACGTCGCTGGGCGCTCCGCGAAGCTCACCGGCTGGAGGGCGCAGGGCTTCGATGGCCACTGTCTTCGCCGCGAGCCGTTCTATATTCGAGCCGCATCCTGGTCGCCCGACGACTCGACTATTTACACCGCCAGCACTGGGGCCCACCCATATAACAAACCCGGTGGCAGCTACCCGAGGTCCGGCCTTTGCGACGCGGCGGCCGCATTCCCAGCCACCCACGGCTCGGTCAAGCACAAGTGGATCAACTACACCGGCTGCGACTCGCTATATGCGACGGCAGCCGGCGCCAGCACGGCTTACTTCGCCGGTCACAACCGCTGGTCGATGAACTCGAACGGGTGCAATTTCGAGGGCAAAGGCGCCTACCCCGCGGAAGGACTCGAGGGTCTCTCGCCTGCGACCGGCGCGGTGTATCTCAACCGCGCGCGCAGGGAGGGCTACTACAGCCGGTCACGCGGCGATGGAGCGGACGACATGCTGCTTACCCCTGCTGGTCTGTGGATCGCAAGCGACAACGCCTTCGGCAGCCAGACCTGCGGCGGCGTGAACGGGCTCTCGGGCATTTGCTTTCTGCCCTACCCGCGGCGCCACTAGCGATCCCTGACCGTCCGTCGCCGCAACCCGACGCGTGTAGCCATCTGCGCGTGAGCCAGCGAGGCTCCCTGCCAGTGAATAGTTGTCCCCGCCCGCGTACTTCCTGAGCCTCAAGCGGACCGTGCGGTCCGCTTATGCTAGGGTAACCGGACCGACGAGTTCCAGTTTACCGGAGGAAGTAGATGAGCGCCACCCTCACCAAGTCCCCAATCTCGAACCGCTGGCTGGTCCTGGTGATCGCCTGCCTCGCCCAGTTCATGGTCGTCCTCGACGCAACGATCGTGAACGTTGCGCTGCCCTCGATTCAACGCGGCTTGCACTTCTCTACCGCCAACCTCCCGTGGGTGGTCAACGCCTACACGCTGGTGTTCGGCGGTTTCTTGCTGCTGGGGGGACGGGCATCGGATCTGTTGGGCCGCAAGCGCCTGTTCATGGCGGGCATCGCCTTGTTTGCCGCGGCGTCGCTGTTCAACGGGCTGGCTCAGTCCGCAACCATGCTGATCGTCGGGCGCGGCCTGCAGGGCCTCGGCGGAGCGCTGCTTTCCCCCGCCGCCCTGTCGATCATCACCACGACCTTCACCGACACCCAAGAGCGGACGCGGGCGCTCGGAGTCTGGAGCGCGATCGCCGCCGGAGGCGGCGCCGTTGGCCTGCTGCTTGGCGGCGTGCTCACCGACCTCGCCTCGTGGCCGTGGATCTTCATCGTCAACGTGCCGGTTGGAATCGTCGCGCTCCTCGCCACGCTTCGCTTTGTTCCGGAGTCGCGCGTCGATATGGCCCACAGGACCTTCGATGTGCTCGGCGCGATCAGCGTGACCGGCGGGCTGGTCGTCCTGGTGTTCGCGATCATCAAGGCACAGGCTTGGGGCTGGGGCTCGTTCGGGACGATCGGCCTGCTCGCCGTGAGCGCCGTGAGCTTGGCCCTGTTTGTTCTGATCGAGCGTCGCAGTCGGGCGCCGCTGATGCGCCTCAGCATCCTCCGTGTCCGCACGCTGGCGGTGGCCGACGTCGTGCTCTTGCTCGTCGCGAGCGGGCTGTTCGGGATGTTCTTCTTCGCCTCGCTCTACGTCCAGGAGATCCTCGGTTACAGCCCATTGAAGGCCGGTCTGGCTTTCCTCCCGGTGACCGCGGGAATCATCATCGGCGCCGGCATCGCGCAGCAGCTGTTCCGGCGTGTTGGCGTGCTGAGGCTCGCGCTGGTGGGCGTCACGCTCGGCGCCGCCGGGTTGGCGGTGCTAACCCAGCTGCCGGTGCACGGCAGCTACCTCGGCAATCTGATGAGTGGGCTCTTCCCGATGAGCATCGGTATGGGCCTGACTTTCGTCCCGATCACGCTGCTCGGCACCGGTGGAGTCAAGGGCGAGGATGCCGGCCTCGCCTCTGGACTGTTCAACACCGCCCAGCAGGTGGGCGGATCGCTCGGACTGGCGATCCTCTCGACGCTGGCGGCTAGCCAGACCGCGAGCCTGCTGGCCTCAAGCCACGCATCGCAGACCTCGGCGCTGGGCCTCGCCGCGCAGGTGTCCGGCTATCACGTTGCCTTCCTGGCTGCGGCCGGGATGCTCGCCGCGGCCGGGGTGATCCTGGCGCTGACGTTGCGCCCGCGGCATGTCAGTGCAATTGAGGGAGAGTTGGCACCAGTTGCCGCCGGGGCGTAGCACAATGTCAGATATGTCAGTCGAGGAAAGGGAGTTGAGAGCCGATGCCAGGCGCAACCGCCAGCGCCTGGTCGAGGCCGCCCAGAAGCTGTTCCGCGAGCGGGGCCTCGACGTCGGCGTCGCAGAGATCGCCGAGACGGCCGGTGTCGGGCGCGGCACCCTGTTTCGCAATTTTGCCTCCAAGGAGGATCTGATCGAGGCGATCGTCGCCGAGCGGATGTACGAGGCGGCGGCGTACGGCGAGGAGCTGCTCGAGGCCGATGATCCGGGAGATGCCCTGTTCGAATTCCTGGGCCAGTTGGTCGGGCGCCAGCAGCTCGACCGAGCTCTGTTCGAGGCGATCGACGAGAGCTGGCTCTGCAAAGAGGTGATCCGACCCGCGCACGCCGCCGTGTTCGGGGTCCTCGAGCGGCTGACAGCACGCGCTCAGGAGGCGGGCGCGGTGCGGGCCGACGTCGGCGCGCTGGACCTCCTCATGATGTTCAAGGGTGCATGTCACGCCATAACTGCATACGGCCATTTGGAGCCCGCCACGATCGACCGTCAGCTCGACCTGATCCGCGCCGGCGTCACGCCCGTCCCCGGCGGGCCGCCCCTCCGGGGCCGCTGCCCATCGCTCGAGGACCTCGGCCTCGGAACGAAAAGCTAGCGTCGCGACGCCCAAACGCCTGGGCCGTCGAGGGGAAGGTGGGGCGCTTCGGGAAGCAGTTTTTGGCACAAAGCCGGCGGGTAGCTGCGCGCTACTTGCAGCGCACGCTTCCGAGGAGGGGGCCATGTCCGGCGCGTCCATGCGGCTGTCCAGCATGCCCAGGAGACGATTTGCGGTCCTGGCCGCAATGGTTCTCGCCGCGGCGCTCGGGGTCTCGATCCCGGGAGGAGCCGTGGGCGCAAAGCCCCACATTGGCCTCGGGCGCTCCTTCGGGAAGGCTCCGGGAGGACCCGGGGCGCAGGCCTATCTCGATGAGGCTCGCAAGGACTGCTTCGGCACCGCGCGCGACCGTGCCTCGAAGGTCTGGTACACGGTCGCCGACGGAGTGCTCTCGGACGTGTTCAGTCCGACGCTCGAGAACACGAATGTGAAGTCGGCGCAGTACCTGGTCACCGATGGGAAGACCTTTACAGCACTGCAGCAGCGCGACATGAGCTATGCGATCAGCTCGCCTGACCGCAGCGGCATGGTGTGCCAGGTGACCAGCACCGACCGTGCGCATCGGTTTCGGCTCGTGAGCGACTACCTCGCCGACCCCGCCCGCGACAGCGTCGTGGTCCGCACCAGGCTCGAGCCGCTTGTCGGCTCTGGTGATGGGTCGATCCGGGACCTCAAGGTTTATGTGCGCTATGACGCGACGATCGACAACACCGGGGGCGGCGGCGCGAGCAACGGCGGCCCGAACAACGCCACGGTCGACCCGGCTACCACCGCACTGGTGTCCTCAGACACGAACACGCCCAAGGGGCCGTTCTCGGCACGAGTGGTCGGGGCGCTGGTGGCAAACCGACCGTTCACAGCCGAGTCAAGTGGATTTGTCGGCACGCCGAGCGACGGGCTAGAGCAGCTCGACACCTATCACCGCATCGTGCACGACTATCGCTCGGCCGAGGACGGCAATGTCGTCCAGACCGCCCGTATTGCGGCTCGACCCGGCCAGGCCTTCACGCTCGCGCTCGGCTTTGCGCCCACCGCGCAGCGCGCGATCGCCACCGCCCGCAGCAGCGCCCGCGGGTCCTTCGATCGGACGTTGTCGCATTACGTGGCCGGCTGGCGTCGGTACGACCACGGCCTGACCGGGCCGCCCAAGCATCTGCCGGGGCTGACAGCCGCGCAATACGCCGCGATGCAGCGCACATACTGGCTCTCTGCCAACGTGCTCAAGGCGGCCGAGGACAAGACCAACGTGGGCGCGTTCGTCGCCTCGCCCACGGACCCCTGGGGTCAATCCGTGCCCGCCGACAAGACCCACGCCGGCTGGACCTATCGCGAGGTGTTCGCCCGCGACAGCTACGAGACCTTCACCGCCTTGCGGGCCGATGGAGACCGGAACAGCGCACGGGCCATGGTGCGGTTCCTTTTCGATCGGGTCCAGCAGCGCAACGGAAGCTTCCCCCGCGACTCGGAGCTCAACGGCTCCGTTGCGCCCGACACGTTTGGTCTGTATGAGATCGACGAGGACTCCTATCCCCTGCTGATGGCCTGGCAGGCAGGGCTCGCCGGAGATGTGGCCTTCTATCGCGAGCATGTCCGGCCAGATGCGGATTTCATTGTCAACCACGGTCCGAATTACGGCGTCGAGCGGTGGGAAGAGCATCCCGGCTACTCGCCTTCCACGATCGCGGCCGAGATTGCCGGCCTGGTCGCGGCTGGGCATCTGGCCCTCGCCGCCGGCGACACCGCCCGTGCGGATCTGTATTTCGCAACCGCGGACGACTTCCAGCGCCACGTCAAGGAGTGGACCGTGACCACGACCGGCCCCTACGCGCCTCGGTACTTCATCCGCCTATCCCCGCACGGCAAGCCCAACGTCGCCGAGACGTACAACCTAGGGAATGGCTCTCTGAACCACGTGGACCAGCGCCGCGTGATCGACGCCGGCTTCCTCGAGCTCACGCGCCTCGGCGAGCTCTCCCCGCGTGATCCTGACGTCCTTGCATCGCTGCGCGTGGTTGACTCGGCGCTTGAGCGACGGACGGCGTCCGGGCCGGGCTGGCATCGCTACGGCATCAAGGCCAGCGGCAGCACCGACGGTTACGGCGACTGCTACAAGCCCGACCCAACCGCCTGCGCCCCCACCGGGAAGCCGTGGTACCCCCACGCGGTGGGCTCGGGTCATCTGTGGCCGCTGCTCGACGGCGAACGCGCCGAGCAGGACCTCCAGGCCGGCCGCTACGCCACCGCCGTCAGTCTGGCCGTGAGCCTTCAACGCATGACCTGGGGCCTCGGCTATGTGCCAGAGCAAGTTTGGGAAGACCCAAACACCCCCCCGTCGCCTTTCGGCTCGAATCCCCAAACTGCGTCGATCGGGTTCATCAACGGCAAGGCGGCCGGCTCGGCCGCACCGCTGATCTGGGGCCAGGCCCAGTACCTGCGCTTGATCCGCGATCTGGCTACCCGGAGCGTCGTCGACCAGCCGTCCATCACACGCGCCCGGTACCTGGGATCAAGCGGCCCGCCCGCGCTGGAGCCGCTCAGGATCATCTCGCCGGTGCCTGGTGCCGCAGCAGTCGGTGCGAGCACGGTTGTCAGGGGAACGACGGCGCCGGGGGCGAGGGTGGTCGTCGGCGCTGGCCAGCCTCGCTCCTCGTCAGATTCAATGAGCGTGGCCACCACGGTGGCGGGGTCGAGTGGTGCCTTCAAAGTCACCGTCCCGACGCCTTCCGGGTCGACAGTCATCACCGCCACGGCCACGGTTGGCAGGCACGCCACCGGCTGGGCGCAGGTAAGCCTGAACGGCAGCTGAGCGATGGGCTCGGGCGGGCCTCTGCGAACGGTGACGGGTCGCTAACCGAGATTTGCTCCCGGCCGGCGGCGTCGGTGCTTGTGGGCACGACTCCCGCAGTTATGGTGCGTCGGGCAGGGGCATCGATCACACGTGGAGGGGAACATTGCCCAGAGTCTTCAGCCGCCGCTTGGCAGCGTTGCTGGCAGGAATAGTCGTGGCTGTCCTCGGGATGGCGGTCGCCGCCGCTGGCAGCAACTCGGACTCGTGTGACGCCCACCCGGGCTCGACGCTGCTCGAGGACGGGGGCGCTCGTGTATTTAGCAGTGGCGGACTCATATCGGCCTGCGCTCGTCCGGACGGCTCAGTCCATCACCTATCTCACCCTGGTTCTAACTCAACCAAAGAAGTGGTCAGCCACATCACGCTGGCCGGTGCGTTCGTTGCGTGGAAGCGCCTAACGGTCCACGAGTCGCTGGGTCGCTCCCAACACGCTCTGGGGCTCCTCGACCTCAAGAGTGGAGACTCCCGCACGGTGGTCGCAACCTACGGCGAGCCACACCACCCCTCGAAGTATTCGCTTGCCGATTTTGTCCTCAACGAGGGGGGCACGCTCGTGTGGCTAGTGAACTTCGCTGCCTGCAACGCGCGTTGCGACGCGACCTCCAAGCTATCCGAGAGCAGATTGGGACAGCCCAATTCTGTCCTTGCGCAGGACACCGAGTCGGGGCCACCCGGCGGCCCCAATCCGAACCCTCCGATCTCTTCTGTTGGACTCAGCCGCTCTGGCGGCGTCGCTTACTGGCTGACGCGTGGCAACGCACGAAGCCACCGCATTCCCTAGCCCGAGCCCCGGGCACCAGCTGCGGCCAGCCCACCAGCCATCTCCAATGAGCAGATCGCGCACGTCTCGCTCAAAGTTGTGGCCTCGGTCGCTCAACTGGCTGGCCCGAGTAGCTCTAGGAATTTACAGGCGATATCCGCATAGCCGTCGCGCCGGGTAGCTGTCGGCAAGTTCAGCCAGTAGCCCTGCACGAGCGGCTGTACAGACTTAGCGCAGGCCACCAGGCGTGAAGGCGTAGGGATGCCGCCGAGATTTGAGTTCGTGCTCAGCCCTGAGAGGATGATCGTTGAAGGGTTCGCCCGTCGTACCTCTCTGGCCAGAGGTAGCACATGATTTGAATAGCGAGTGGTCGACGACTGCAACCATTGCGCTTGGATCTCTAATACATCAGAGAATGGCGCCACCCGAGCCACCAAGCGGGGATGATCCTTGCTGAGAGGCGTGGCGATAAACGCATAGCCGTGAGAGTGTGAGAACTCAGCAGCCCTCTTGTAATAGCGGTACTGGTGTTCCTTCTCGATCTTAGGAGTGGTAGTCCACGACGGCTGATTCTCGTTGTCATAGAGAATCGCCTTGGTACCCTTGTAGATATAGCGGGCTGTCTTCAGATTGTGCTCAGAGGCGTAATAGGCAACGAGGATGATGTTTAGCTTCGAGGCTGCTGCTGGGATCGGGTAGTCACGGTTGAAGGGCACTAGCACCACGTCATTCCGAAGTGCGTCGAGTGCCGCCGAGGAACGCTGGGCGATCAGCCTAAGCGCGTGAGACTGGATAATCCAGAGACGCTTGGCACGAGGGATCCGATAGTGCGGTTCCCTGCTGTATGCGCTTTGAGCTAGCAAGCCCATCAACGGACCCGCCGCGAGGGCGCCCATGAAGCCACGAGCAGCCTCACGACGGGTCAGAAGATGATCGCCCTCTAGATACCCGCGGTCAAAGCCCGCTTGTAGTCCCGGTCCACCTCGCTCTATATGACCAATCTTAGGCGGTCACCGAACCCGGGGCCGGCTCGAGTTGATTCCGCAAAGGATTGCCTCATCCCTCGCGCCCCGGCCAGGTGAGAAGCCAACTTCGGTCGTCTGGATAAGGTCGACCGCGAGCGCAGTCCAACGCCTCCTTCAGGGTCCAGAACCGCTCGTCCGGCGGAAGCAGCCTTCCGTCTGGGTAAACGTTTGAGGCGAAATCGAAGTGTCTGAAATGAGGATGATCAGCCGCGGCAGCCGGCGAGTGGCCCCGAAAATGTGGCGATCCCACTGGTTCGCTTGCCGGCGCGGGGTCGATCGAGCTAGTGCTTAGCGCGGATCTGGTGGAGGCGCTCGAGCGGACCCTCGCCGGGCTGCCAGCTCGCCGGCGTGGTGCGGTGACCTCGTGCCCGCCCACACTCGGCGTTGTTGCGTCGCGTCACGGCTTGTCCGATGGGCCGGTTCGCGATGCAGTCCTGTGTGCCGTCGTCGACCTGACGCTTGCCGATGCGGTTCCTTCCGGTTAGGGATCAACGCATAGCGCGAAAGATTCGTTCGTAAATCCTGGGGTGGCTCCCTGGGGCGAACGGACTCATTTGGCGGCCATAATTGGTGGCCCACACGGGGGCGTGGGAGGCGGACCTCGGGGAAAGGGCAGGTTGTGGAGGGGCAGAGACGATCAGGATCACCGTGGGCGTGGGTGGCAATTGCTGCCATCCTGGCGGTCGCGGGCGTCGCGGTCGCGTTCATCTTGACGCGGAACAATGGGAGCAACCGGGTGACGATCACGCACGCTTCCCAGGCGGCCACTCACGTCTCCCATCATGCGCGGTCGAAGCCGAAGGTCATCGTCAAGACGCGCACGATTGTTCAGCCGACCCCTATTCCGGTGACTCCCGTGGCCGCCTCAGGGGGTCTCACGGCGTGCGATCAGAACATCAAGGTAAATGCGAATACAAGTTGTCCATTTGCCGACAACGTGTTCGCCGGATACGCCCAGGCTGTGCACGCGGCTGGCGGGCCGGGCTCCTACACCGTCGAAGCCTATAGTCCCGCCACGGGGCAGAACTACACCGATATCTGCGACTACAACTCAGTAAACGGGGTCGTCAAGTGCAGCCACGGCGGGGACCTGATTCGGTTCCCTTACTGGGCGGCTTCGGTTTACACCCCGTAGCCCGATATGCGGGTTGCGGGAACGGAAACCTGGGGTGTCCCCTTGGGGGGCGAATATGGCTGGTGTCGCGTCAGCCAGCAAGATCCCCGCTGGACTGGTTCCAGTTCTCATTCAGGTAGGCGGCGGGGGCGATGCAGGAGCGCGCCGCCCGCTACCGCGATGCCTTGCAGCTGGCGATTGGTCGCCACGAGGGGTCAGGTCACGGCGCGGGCGGATCAGACCCGTTCGAGGCCGCGGTCACCAAACGCCCCACTCCCCGCCGGGAGGCCGCCTTACCCCCGGCAGGGTTGCGGTCAGTTGGGTGATCGAGAAGTGCACCGTGCCGTTCGATCGCTTAGTGACTTTGACGACGAACGATGCGCTTGGAGCGACGGTCGAGGAGGATGCTGGAACCAGAGCCTGGGCCGTCCATGAGAGCGAACCCGTGGTGCAGTCCTGCAGACTTTGTTTGTGGGCGAACGCCGCGATGCCGGAGGACACCTTCCCGGACGCTTTGGTCGATGTGATCGAACCGCTCCAGTGAAACCGATCGCTGAGATCGTTCAACGCGAGACTGAACTTCCCGTTCTTAATTGGAACCTTGAACCCCTGGAAGGTGAAACCCGACTTGACTACATCGCCGGTTACCGGGCAATGGTTGACCAGGTTGATGAACACGGGGTCGAACTTCGGACCGCTCTTTGTGTGATCCACTGTGAACAGGAGCTTCTGGCCCTGGGAGCTCTTGCCGGCGTAGTACGTGCTGCCACCACCGGCAAGGGCGGTCGATCCCAACGTGAGCAACAGCACGCCCACGCCGAGCACCGGCAAAACGAGGTACCTCCGCATTACGACCCCTCCTTCCCCCGGGCCGACCGGGGACTCGATCACGCTTCTCAGGATTGTGGCGGCGATAGGCCGAAGCAGCAAGACGGCAGAGCCCCGGAATAGGGCAGTGACCGGCCCGCTAAAGGAGGCCCGGCCGCCGCGGTAAATTGACGCCTCGAAAGATGCTTCGGGCGACGAAATAGCCTCACTTGCAGGGAAGAACTGAGTGCGGCGGGTGGGATTCGAACCCACACGTCCTTTCGGACAATGCGTTTTGAGCGCATCGAGTCTGCCGTTCCTCCACCGCCGCGCTTGCGCAAAAGTGTATTGAGGGCCGCCGGCTCGGATCCTTGGGCCGGCGGAGCTCAAGCCCCGCCCTGCCGCCCTTCCACCAGCGCCTGCAGCTCGTCGATCAGGCCCGGCGGGGCCGCGATCACTCCTTCTGGATCCGGGCCCTGGGCAGCCAGCGTCCGCACCGAGAGCCCTACTCGCTCTGCGATCAGTGAGCCCGCCGCCATGTCCCAGGCGTGGAGCCCTCGCTCGTAGTAGGCGTCGAAGCGGCCGCAGGCCGTCCAGGCCAGGTCGAGCGCCGCAGCGCCCACCCGCCTGATGTCCCGCACGCGCGGCAGCACACGTGTCAGGTCCTCCGCTTGGCGACTGCGCATGCCCGCGTCGTAGCCGAACCCGGTCGCGACCATCGCCAGCTCGAGGCGCCGATCTGCGTCTTGCAGTCGCAGCGGTTTGCCGTCGAGCGTCGCCGGGCCTGACCGGGTGGCCTCGAACTGCTCCTGCCGGATGGGGTCGAGCACCAGCCCGGCCAGCGTGCCAGAGCCGTCCTCGCACGCGATGCTCACGCCGAAGGCAGGAATGCCAAACAGGTAGTTGATGGTCCCGTCCAGCGGGTCCACCAGCCAACGCAGCTCGCCTTCCCCACTGGCCCCGCCCTCTTCCGCAAGTATCGCGTCGTCGGGCCGCCTCCGCTCGAGCACGTCACGGATCGCCGCCTCGGCAGCCAGGTCCGCGTCCGAAACGAGGTCTGTGGGGGTGCTCTTCGATCTCACCCGCCTTCCGTCGCTCCGCGTGTGCGAACCTTCCCGAAACCGCGAGAGGAGCTCCCCCGCTGCCGCCTCGGCCGCTTCGCGCGCCACCTGCAGCAGCTGCGCCTCTGTCATCGCCCTCGTTCTACCATGGCGCACCCGGATGCGCCCGGCTGAGACGATCGCACACCTTGCCGGCTTTGAGGGCCGGGGCGCCGGAACGGACGCCGAGCGCCGCGCGGCCGCCTGGCTATGCCGCGCGCTTGGAGACTGCATAAGCGCAACCGAGCCAAGCCGCGCGCCGAAGCTCGAACCCTTCTGGTGCCGGCCCAATTGGCCGCTGGCCCACGGCTGGCACATGGCGCTCGCGGTCGCCGGGAGCCTTGTTGCGGTCGCGTCGCCCGACGTGGGCGCGGCGCTCGTGCTCGTGGCGCTCGCATCCGTGCTCGTTGACGTCGTGAGTGGCCGCTCGCTCGGTCGCATCCTGACAACCGAGCGGGCAAGCCAGAACATCGTCGCTGACGCGCAGCACGGATCCGCGGCCGGCAATCGAGTCCACCTCGTGATCACCGCAAACTACGACGCGGGGCGCTGTGGTGTCATCTACCGCGGCGCGCTCCGACGGCCGGTCGCCTGGGTCGCTCAGGCCACCGCCCGCATCGGGCCGGGCTGGCTGGGGTGGCTCTGTCTCGCGCTCGCTTGGCTGGCGGTCGTCGCCATCCTGCGAGCGGAGGGGCAGACCGGCACCACCCTCGACGTTCTTCAGCTCGGCCCAACGGTTGGCTTACTGCTCGGGTTCGCACTCCTACTCGACCTCGCGACCTCTCGCTTTGGCCCGGCGGCGAGCGACAACGGCAGCGGCGTCGCCGCCGCACTCGCGCTGGTCAGGGCGCTCGATTCCGCCCCGCCACGGCATCTCGCGGTGGATCTGGTGCTCCAGGGCGCCGGTGATGGCGAAGGCACTGGGCTCGACCACTACCTGCGCTCCCGCCGCGACGCCCGCAGCACGGGCAACACGATCGTGCTTGGGTTTGCCGCCTGCGGAGCCGGAGATCCACGCTGGTGGACCAGCGACGGCCCCTTGGTTCCGGCCCGCTACTCCGCAACCCTGCGAAGCATGAGCGCCGCGATCGCGGCCGAGGAGGGGCACCGGCGCGCACGGGGTAGCCGCGGTCGAGGGCACACGCCCGCGCTGCGCGCCCGCCGGGCCCGGCTGCCAGCCATCACGCTCGGCTGCCTCGACCCCATTGGCCTCGCCCCCCGCTCCCACCAGCTGGACGACACCCCGGAGGCGCTCGACGCCACGGCAGTCGACCGAGCCGTCGAGTTCGGCTTGCTGCTGGTCGACCGGATCGACGCCTCGCTGGCAGCCCGCGCGAGGCGACTCCCTACACCGGCGTGATGGGGTTGCGCTTGGCGGGCCACTGGCGATGCTTCTCGACGGCGAGCGCAAAGCGCCGGATGAGCTCGGAGCGTAGGTCGTGCGGTTGGATCACCGCGTCCACGACGAGCTCCGAGGCGAGATGCAGGATGTCGATGTCGCGCGCGTATTCCTCACGCAGCTGCTCGGTGCGGCGCGCACGCTCGGACGGGTCCTCGAGCGCCTGCAGCTGGTTGTAGTAAACGGCGTTGATTGCCGCTGAGGGGCCCATGACCGCGATCGAGGCGCTCGGCAGGGCCAAACAGCAGTCAGGGTCGAAAGCGGGTCCAGCCATCGCGTACAGCCCAGCGCCATAGGCTTTGCGCACGATCACCGAGAGCTTGGGCACGGTGGCCTCGGACACGGCACTGATCATCTTGGCCCCGTGTCGAATGATCCCTTCGCGCTCGACCTGGGTGCCAATCATGAAGCCGGGCACGTCGGCCAGGAAGAGCAAGGGAATGTTGAAGGCATTGCAGGTCCAGATGAAGCGCGCGGACTTGTCGGCAGAGTCAACGAACAGAACACCGCCCTTCACCTTCGGCTGGTTGGCGACGACCCCGATCACGCGCCCCTCGAGCCGCGCGTAGCCGACGATCACCTCGCGCGCCCAGCGCTCGTGGATCTCCAGGAACGAATCCGCGTCGACCAGCGCCCGCAGGAGCTCGCGCATGTCGAAGGGCTTGTTCTCATCGGCCGGGATCAGCTCAGCGATGGGCGTCTCCGAAGCGGGCGGCGTCGCCGGCGCCAGAGGAGCGTCAGCGGTGAAGTTCTGGGGAAAATAGCTGAGATAGCGGCGCACGAACGCGATCCCCTCCTGGTCGCTGTCCACCAGCACATGGCCCACGCCGCTGCGGGAGGTGTGCATGCGGGCGCCGCCCATCTCCTCGAGAGTCACCTTCTCTCCGATCACCATCTCCGCCATGCGTGGAGAGCCCAGGTACATGGACGCGTTGCCGTCGCGCATCGCCACCACATCGCAGAAAGCCGGGATGTACGCCCCGCCTGCGGCGCTTGGCCCGAACAGCGCGCACACCTGCGGCACCACTCCCGAAAGGCGGACCTGGTTGAAGAAGATCCGCCCGGCGTGGCGGCGGCCCGGGAACATCTGCACCTGTTCGTTGATGCGCGCGCCGGCGGAGTCGACCAGGTACACGATCGGGCACCGCAGCGTGAGCGCCCGTTCTTGTATCCGGAGGATCTTCTCGACGGTCTTAGGCGCCCAGGACCCCGCCTTCACCGTGGGATCGTTGGCCATCACGGCGACGGGATTGCCCGCGATCGTGCCGAGGCCCGTGATGACGCCCTCGGCGCCCAGCCCCTCCTGCTCCCCCCCGGCCAGCAGCCCCTCCTCGGCGAAGGATCCGGCATCGAGCAGACGCTCGACCCGCTCGCGGACAGGCAGTTTCCCCTGGGAGGCCGCCTTCTCGCGGTGGCGCATCGGCCCGCCCTGGCGCGCACGGTCGCTGGCCTCACGCAGCGCGGCGCTTCGGTCCGATTCGCGTGAACCTACCGGTTCCATTCGATTGGTCCCGCCGTGAGCAGATGGCTTGAGAGTCGACGACCTATGGTCTCCTGAGCGGCGCGGGAGGCCTTGAGCAGGCCGCCGAGATCCACCCCTGTGTCGATCCCCATCTCGTGCAGCATTGAGACCAGGTCCTCGGTCGCGATGTTGCCGGTCGCCCCCGCCGGTACCGGGCAGCCGCCGAGCTCGCCGAAGGAGGATTCGAAGCTCCCCACGCCCGCCTCGAGCGCGGCCAAGACGTTGGCCAGGCCCTGGCCCCGCGTGTTGTGGAAGTGCGCGGTGAGCTCGGATCCATCCAGCTCCCGCAACGCGCGGGCGAAGAAGTCCTCGACCTGGAGCGGATTCGCCATCCCCGTGGTGTCGCCGAATCCGATCTCCTCGGCGCCCGCGGCCGCCAGGCTGGAGGCGATAGACAACACCCGCTCCTGCGGCACGGCGCCCTCGTAGGGACAGCCAAAGGAGGTGGAGATCACCCCTTCGCAGCGCAGCCCTTCCGCGCGCGCCCGGGCGAAAGTTCGCTCCAGCCCCGCGAGCGACTCCTCGACGGAGCGACCGACGTTCTTTCGGTTGTGCGTCTCCGAGGCGGATAAGAAGCCATTGATCTCCTGGAATCGGTCGCGGTGCCGCAGTGCGCGCTCCAGTCCGCGCTCATTGGGGATGAGCACGCTCAGGGCGACGTCGGCGGGAACCTGGATCGCCTCGAGCACCCGTTCCGCGTCCGCGAGCTGGGGCATGACGTCGGCGCGGACGAAGCTCGTCACCTCGATCCGCTTCAACCCCGCGGCCGCGAGCATCTCGATCAGACGCACCTTCTCTTCGGTGGGCACGATTTCGGGCTCGTTTTGGAAGCCGTCGCGCGGTCCGACCTCGCGGACCGTTACGGCCTTCGGCAGCGATGGCATACCGCTACTTATAGATGACCCGGTATCCCAACGGTTGGGCCACCGTGACGAACCGGTAGCCGCGGGCCCTTGCCGAGCAACAGGCACTACGACGGCAATCCTTCCGCGCCTGGTGATCGTGGATCAGCAGTCTAAGGTCCCCCGCGGCCTCGAGACCATAGACTGCCGCCGTGCCCGAACCGGTTGCCATCGTCGGGGGAACCGGAGCGCTCGGCTTTGGTCTCGCGCTCCGCTTCGGCCGTGAGGGCGTACCGATCGTGATCGGCTCACGCGACCCCGAGCGCGCACGGGAAGCAGCGGCCCGCGCTCGGGCCGCGGTACCGGCGGGCTCCTTCGATGGCCACGTCAACGACCGGGCCGTTCGGGACGCCCCCATCGTGATTCTCTCGGTCCCCTTCCGCAGCCAGTCCGAGACCCTCACCAACCTCCGCGAGGCCCTGCGCGCGGACCAGCTCCTCATCGACGCCACCGTCCCCCTGGCAGCCGCGGTCAGCGGGCGGGCCACGCGCACGCTAGGGGTGTGGCAGGGGTCGGCGGCGCAGCAGGCGCAGGAGATGGCGCCGGAGGGGGTGCGCGTGCTCTCGGCCTTCCACACGGTCAGCGCGGCGTTGCTGGCCGATCTCGAGCACGTCCTCGACGAGGACGTGCTCATCTGCGGCAACCGGCGCGAGGACAAGGCTCGCCTTGCAGCACTGGTGGAGCTCGTGCCGGGGCTCCGGGCAGTGGATTGCGGTCCGCTGGAGCTCGCCCGCATCGTCGAGCAGTTGACCGCGCTGATGATCTCCATCAACGCACGTCACCGCACGCGGGCAGGAATCAAGATCACGGGCCTATCTGCCGGATGACCGGCACGCGCTCGGGGCGAGCGAGGGCCGTATGAGCGATCCGGTCGTGGTGCTCGCCGGAGGCTCCGGCGGCGCCAAACTCGCCCGGGGCATGCTCGACGTGGTCGGTGCCGACCAGCTCGTGGTGATAGCCAACACCGGCGACGACCTCGAGATCTACGGCGGACATGTCTCACCGGACCCGGATCTCGTGACCTTCTGGCTCGCCGACAGCATCGACAGCCGCGGCTGGGGGCTCGAGCGTGACACCTTCGCGGTTATGGACGGGCTGCGGGCGCTCGGCACTGAGGTGTGGTTCAACCTCGGCGACCGCGACCTCGCAATCGCGCTGGAGCGCGGGCACATGCTCGCATCCGGCGCGCGACTGACGGAGGCTCATGCGGCGATCGCACGCGCCTTGGGCGTGGACGCACGTGTCCTGCCGATGTGCGATGGCCCCGTGCGCACCCGGGTGCAGGCACACGGGCGCTGGTGGCCCTTTCAGGAGTTCATGATCCGCGGCGGGGCCGAGGGACCGGTCGACGGGCTCGAGTTCGTTGGCGCGCGGGCGGCGCGTGCGAGTCCAGAGGTGCTGGAGGCGATCGCGAGCGCGCGCGCGATCGTGATCGGCCCCTCGAACCCCGTGATCTCGATCGGCCCGATGCTTGCGCTCGAGGACCTCCGCCAGGGCCTGCGAGCGGCGCGGGCCGCGGTGGTGGCAGTGAGCCCGGTGGTCCGCGGCGGGGTGCTCAAACCGGCAACGGTGCCGTTCATGGCGTGGGCCGGCCGTCCCGTGAGCGCCGCTGGCGTGGCGGCGTTCTATGGCGAGCTCATTGACGGAATGGTCGCCGACGAGCGCGTGGAACATCCAAATGCACTCGAGACCGACGTACTCATGCACGACGCCGCCACGAGGAGACAGCTCGCCGAGCGCACGCTTGAGTTTGCGCTCGCGCTGCGCTAGGAAAATCATCGATCAATGTCAACGCTCGCAATCCTCCCGATCAAGCGGTTCAGCGAAGCGAAGCAGCGGCTGGTTCCCGAAGTCTCCCCTGGGCTGCGGCGCCTGCTCGTCGAAGCGATGCTCTCGGATGTGCTGGTCGCGCTCCGCCGTGCGACCTCGGTGGAGGCCACGCTCGCCGTCACCTCGGAACCCGACGCCGAGGCGATCGCCGGCGCCTACGGCGCGCTCCTGCGCTCGGACCCCGGCGGAGGCCACAGCGCCGCGGCCGGCGAGGGCATCCGCTATGCACTGGAGCGGGGCTTCGAGCGGGCCTTCCTCGTGCCCGGAGACTGCCCGGCGCTTGATCCCCTGGAGGTCGATGCCCTGCTGGAGCGCTCCGCGCCCGAGCGCTCGGTGTTCGTGGTGCCCGACCGTCACGGGACCGGCACCAACGCGCTGCTGCTCTCACCGCCGGATGCGCTTCAGCCTGCGTTCGGTCCCGGCAGCCGAGAGCGCCACGTACAGCTTGCTGCCAGAGCCGACGTGTCCTGTGAGGTTTTGGAGGTCCTCACGCTGGCGCTCGACGTCGACACCCCCGAGGACTACGACGAGCTACGCGCGCTGCTGGCCAGAACTCACGGGCGCGCCGCGCACACTCGGGGAATCCTCCGCCGGCTGGGGGCATCCGCGCACTAGTGATCGGCGCGACGTGCTGAGCGCGACGCCGCTCGCGGGCATCCCCGAGGTCCGCCCCGGCGATGATCTTGCCGGGCTGATCGCTGCCGCGGTGGGTGCGCCGGCGTCCGAGGTGGACGGCCTGCGGGAAACCGACGTGCTCGTCATCGCCCACAAGGTCGTATCCAAGGCCGAGGGACGGATCCGACTGCTCGCGGAGATCGTGCCCGGCGAGCGGGCCAAGGCACTTGCGTCGGAGCTCGATAAGGATCCTCGGCATGTGCAGGCCGTGCTCGACGAGTCGCGCGAGGTCCTGCGCGCGGCGAGGAGCACGCTCGTGTGCGTCACGCGACACGGTTTCGTCTGCGCAAACGCGGGCGTCGATGCTTCCAACGTGCGGGAGCAGGACGCCGTCGTGCTGTTACCGCGTGATCCGGACGCGTCGGCACGGGGGCTGCGAGCCCGGCTGCGCGAACTCATGAGCGTCTCCCCGGCGATCGTGATCAGCGACTCCTTCGGCCGCGCCTGGAGGCATGGACAGAGCGAGATCGCGATCGGATGCGCGGGCCTGATGCCGCTCGAGGACTGGCGCGGCCGCGAAGACGCCACCGGGCGGCGGCTGCGCGCCACCTGGATCGCGATCGCGGACCAGGCGGCGGCCGCTGGAGACCTCGCCCGGCGCAAAGACAGCCGCGAGCCTGTGATCATAGTGCGCGGGCTGGAGGGTCATGTGATCCGCGCTGACGGTCCCGGCGCTGCTGGGCTGGTGAGGCCCGCGGAGCAGGACCTGTTCAGGTAGCCGGCGCGCAGGAGCGCCGGCCCGGCCACAGCGCTGCGGGCAGTCAGAGGGCGACGGCGAGCAGTTCGTCGGCTGAGCGCTCGATCCCCTGGGCGAGGACGTCCAGGTCGGGGACCGCGTCGTGGTCGGCACAGAGGCCGAAGAACAGCGATCCGGCGGCGGAGATCACCGCCAGACGCAATCCATGGTGCGGCGCGATCTCGGCGAGCGAGTACATCTCGCGCACCCGGGACCCCAGTATGTAAACGTCGCTTCGAGGGCCTGGGACGTTCGAGATGTTGAACGTGAACACATGCGGATTCATCGCCCATCTGGCCACGAAGGGATGCGAACCGAGCCGGTAGAGCGTCTCGGCATCGTGGTCCAGCTTGCGCTCGCGGGTCTCGCGGTTGATCGCCCGCACTCGCTTCACCGGGTCTTTCTCGGCGACTGGCAGATCCACGAAGAAATAGGAGTCGCGGTTCGCCACGTCCGCGCCGTCGTCAGCCCGGTGGAGGCTGACGGGCACCTTGACGCGGATGCCCTGGAGCGCACCGTGCCGGTGCCGCAACCAGGCGCGCACGCCACCCGCGACTACGGCCAGCACCACATCGTTCAGGGTCACCGCTGCATCGATCGCCTTGCCCGCACGCTTTGCGTCGGCGATGGGCACAGACGCGAAGGCCACGCGCCGCCGCAGACCGCTGCGGATGGCGAAGTCGGTGACGGCGGCGGCGGGGCTGAGCTCCCGCCGGATAACCGTTAGCGAGTCACGTAGAGAGTGCGTGCTCGCTCCGGTCCCCGCGCCCTGCCGACGGGTGCGTGCGCGGGCGGCGAGACCCCGCACCAGCAGCGACGTGCCGCTGGGCGCACGACCCGGCGCCCACGTCGTCACCGGCAACTCGGGCGAGTCGGCTGAGTCGCTCCACAGGACGCCCGCCCCCAGCCGGACGCACATGGTTCCGTCGGCCATGCAATGGTGGATGCGCCAGATCAGCGCCATCGAACCGTCCTCCAGCCGCTCAACAACGTGCAGCTGCCACAGAGCGCGCGCGGGGTCCAGACGCTGCGCCATCAACTCCGCGACGACACTCTCAAGTCCTGCGCAGCTGAGGGGGCCGTCAGTGTGGACGGCCCGCACGTGGTGCGCCACGTCGAAGTCGGCGTCGTCGAGCCACACCGGGGCCGCGAGGTGCAGCGGCGTATAGGCCAGACGCTGGCGCATACGCGGGGCGGCGTCGAGCCGGGCGGCGATGGCCGCGCGCAGCGCCTCGACGGTGGGCAGAGTTCCCTGCGCGGAGGGCTCGAGCACCATCACCTTGCAGGTGTGCCCGCGGATATGACCCGCTTCGCGCCGGAGGATCTCGACGTCGTCAGCGGTCAGCCTGTCGAGCGGCTGCGTTCGGCGTGCCTGTCCGCCGCCGCTGCGGAATTTGTCCCCCAAAGAATGCCCTCTCGGAAAGCCTAAGCCTCGGCCCGGAAGCATACGGCCCCGTGAGCTTCAGAGCTATTCAGGCAGCTCCAGGGGCGCGCCGAGCGCATGGAAGCCGCCGTCGACATGCACGATCTCGCCAGTGATCGCGCGGGCGTAGTCGGACAGCAGGAAGCAGATCGCATCGGCGACCGGAGCGGCGTCGCGGATGTCCCAGCCGAGTGGCGCCTGTGCACTCCACAGTGCCGCCAGGCGCTCGAACCCAGGGATGCTGCTCGCAGCGATCGTTCCGAGCGGGCCAGCGGAGACCAGATTGACCCGGATGCCGTCCTGGCCCAGATCGCGGGCCAAATAGCGCGAGACCGACTCAAGCGCGGCCTTCGCCACCCCCATCCAGTCGTAGATCGGCCAGGCCACCGAGGCATCGAAGTCCATGCCGACGATGCCGGAGCCGGGCCGCATGAGCGGTGCAAGCGCCGCGGCGAGCGCTTTGAGCGAGAACGCGCTCGTCTTGAAAGCCAGCGTCGCGCTGTCCGCCGGCGCGGTCATGAACCGCCCGCCGAGCGCGTCCTCAGGCGCGAATGCGATCGCGTGCAGCACGCCGTCGAGAACGTCCCAGCGCTCACGCAGAGTCTCCGCGAGCGCGTCCAAGTCCTCGCCGCGGTTGACGTCGAGCTCGAGCACATCGACCGGCTCGGGCAGCCTGCGGGCGGCACGCTCGGTCAATCGGCGGGCGCGGCCAAAGCTCGTCAGCAGGATCGTCGCTCCCTCCTGTTGCGCTCGCTGGGCCGCGTGGAAGGCGATCGAGTCCTTGGTGATCACCCCCGTGATCAGGAGGCGCTTGCCTTCGAGTAGCACTACCGCGCGAGCGTCTCGAGCGCGCGAGCGAGCCGCGCGCGGGTCGCGGCGGGAGCCACGATCTCGTCTATGAAGCCCTCGCTCGCGGCCGCCTCGGCCAGCAGGTGCTGATTGGCGTACGCGGTAGCCAGCCTCGCGAGCTCTGCGTCGGGATCATCCGCGGCCTGCAGCTGGCGCCTGGCGGTGACCTTGACCGCCGCTCGGGCACTCATGATGCCGAGCTCCGCCTCCGGCCAGGCCAGCACTAGATCGGCGCCCAGATCGCGCGAGTTCATCGTGATGTAAGCCCCGCCGTAGGACTTGCGCAGGATCACCGTGAGCTTGGGCACCCTCGCCGCGGCGAAGGCGCGAACCAGCGAAGCGCCGTAGCGGATCACGCCGGCCTGCTCCTGGCGCGAGCCGGGCATGAAGCCGGGTGTGTCCACGACCGCGATCAGCGGCAGGCCGAACGAGTCACAGAAGGACACAAAGCGCGCGGCCTTCTCCGAGCTGGCCGCGTCGAGCACCCCGCCCAGGTGGTGGGGCTGGTTGGCGACGACCGCCACCGCTCGCCCCTCGATCCGCGCGAAGGCGCACACAATGTTGCGGGCCCAGCGCGGCCACAGCTCGAGCAGCGAGCCGCGATCGACGATTCCCGCGAGCGCATCCCGGATGTCGTAGGCCCGCCGCGCTTCGCTGGGGACGACCGCTGCGGGGTCATCGCATTCCGGCGGCGCAGGTACGGATCGGGGTGGCGCCTGGTCGCTGGAGGAGGGCAGGTAGCTGAGCAGGTCCCGCACGCGCCGCGCGGCGGCAAGCTCGTCGGGCTCGATCAAATGGCAGACGCCGTTGCGGTCGTGGACGCGCGGACCACCGAGGGAGGCTGCATCGATCTCCTCGCCGAGCGCGTCCCGCACGACGGCCGGCCCGGTGAGGAACATGGCTGCGTCCTCGGTCATCAGGATCAGGTCGGTGAGCGCCGGCGAGTAGGCGCCGCCACCGGCGGAGAAGCCCGAAACGACGGAGATCTGCGGCACCACGCCGGTCAGCGCCACGGTGTGACGAAAGATCCTGCCGTAGCCCCCAAGCGCGGCTGTGCCCTCCTGCATGCGCGCGCCCCCCGACTGCACAAAGGCGATCACGGGCACACGGGCGCGCTCGGCCGTATGCAGCACGCGCACGATCGTCTCCGCATGGCGCTCCCCAAGCGAGCCCCCGAGATATGAGCCGTCCTGGGCATAGCAGGCGATGGGCCGCCCGGCCACCGTCCCCGTCCCCCCGACGACGCCGTCGCCAGGAATCGCGCGGTCGCCGAGCCGCGAGGAGGTGACCCGCGAGCGCAGCATCTGCAGGCTCCCCGGGTCGCACAGCGCCTCCAGTCGCTCGAGCGGGTCGAGGCGCGGGGTGGTCTCGATGTGAGCGGTGGCGGTCATGGCTTCTCTCCTCGCAGCACGAGTGCGACGTTGTGTCCGCCGAACGCGAACGAATTCGAGATGGCGGCCGGCGGCGCGCCGTTGCGAGCGATCAGCGGCCTGGCCTCGCCCGGCACGTAGTCGAGATCGAGCTCGGGATCCGGAACTTCGTAGCCAAGGGTGGGAGGAATGACGCCGCTCGAGAGCGTCTCAACTGTGGCTACCGCCTCGACCGCCCCGGCGGCGCCGAGCAGATGGCCAATCGCGGACTTGGTCGAGGAGACGGGCACCTGGTGAGCGCGCTCGTCGCCTAGCGCGATCTTGAGCGCGGAGGTTTCGGCGGCGTCGTTGAGCGGCGTCGAGGTGCCGTGGGCGTTTACGTAGTCGACCTCGTCAGGCTCGAGCTCGGCGTCGCGCAGCGCGAGCTCGATGGCCTTCGCCGCGGGCCGGCCGCTGGGCTCCGGCGCGGTCAGATGGAAGGCATCCGAGGTCGACCCATACCCGGCCGCGTGGCCCAAGATCTTCGCTCCACGTGCCCGCGCGGACTCGGCCTCCTCAAGCACCACCACGCCCGCTCCCTCCCCCATCACGAAGCCGTCGCGGCGGGCGTCAAAGGGACGGCAGAGGCCCGTCGGCGAGAGCGCCTGCATCGCGATGAACGAGGCCGACGCGAACGTTGTCAGCGCCGCCTCCGCCCCGCCCGCGACGACCGCGTCTGCGTCGCCATACTGGATCATCCTCATCGCCGAGCCGATTGCGTGGGCGCCGCCCGAGCAGGCCGAAACGACGCCATAGGCCTGGCCCTGGAGGCCGTGCTTCATCGACACGGCGGCGGTTGCGGCGTTCGCCATCAGTGCCGGGATGCCGAGCGGCGAGACCACCTTCGGGCCCTTGTCGCGCAGCACGTTGTGCTGGGAGATCACCGTCTGGATGCCCCCAATGCCGGTGGCGATCACGCAGCCCACGCGCACCGATTCATAGGGCAGCCCGTCCGTCCAGCCGGCCTGATGGACCGCCTCCTGTGCCGCCACTACAGCGAACTGCGAGAAGCGGTCGAGACGGCGCACTTCCTTGACGGAGAGATGTTCCGAGGGCTCGAATTCCGTGCACGCGCCGGCGCCCTCGACGATTCCGCAGGTGCCCGACGCCCAGCGCTCATGCAGCGCACGCGCGCCGACGCCGAGCGGGGTGACCGCTCCGAGACCGGTGATGACTACTTGACGGCGGGACGAGGGCATGTGTGCCTAAATCACCCAGCCCGAGACGCGATCAGGTCGATCGCATCGCCGACGGTCTTCAGTTCCTTCATGTCCTCGCCCTTGAGCACCACTCCGTACTCGTCCTCGACGATCTGGGCGAGCTCGACGAGGTCGAGCGAGTCGATGTCGAGCTCCTCGAAGGTGGACTCGCGCGTGATCTGTGACTTGTCAGGGCCGAAGCTTGCGAGCGCATCGATCACGCGAGCCTCGACCTGCTGGGCTGTAGCTGTTGCCATGGGTGTTCTCCTTGTGGTTGCTTTCGCTATCGAGCGATTAATTCATGCGGCCAGGCCGCCATCGACTGTCAGGACGGCTCCGGTGACATAGCCCGCTTGCTCGGAGACGAGGAACCGCACGCAAGCCGCTACGTCCTGCGGCGTCCCCACTCGCCGGGCGGGAACGGCTTCCAGGAGCCCCCCGTCGAGCGCGGCGGTCATCTCGGTCTCGATCAAGCCGGGCGCGACCGCGTTGACCGTGATCCCCCGGCGCGCGACCTCGACAGCAATCGTCTTGGTCATCGCCACCAGGCCCGCCTTGGCCGCGGCGTAGTTGGCCTGGCCCGGATTGGCCCGAAAGCCAACCACGGAGGAGATGTTGACGATCCGCCCCTTACGCGCCCTGAGCATCGGCCTGAGCGCCCGACGGGTGAGCCGGAAGGCCGCGGTCAGATTGGTGTTGAGCACATCCGACCACTCCTCGTCTCCGAGACTCGCGCCAAGGTCGTCGTGGCGCACGCCGGCGTTGTTGACGAGCACGAGCACGGGCTTGCCAAATTTCTCCTCGAGCGCTCCGAAGAGCCGCTCGGCCGCCTCGGGCTCGCGCACGTCCGCCTGGACCGCGGCTGCACGGCCGCCTTGATTCTCGATCGTGTCCACCACGGACTCGGCGCCCGCCTCGTCCCGGCGGTAGTTGACGCCCACAGACCATCCGTCATCCGCGAGGGCGTGCGCGATCGCCGCGCCGATACCGCGCGAAGCTCCAGTCACCAACGCACACCCTTCCTGCTCAGGCATCGACCTGGCCTCCCCAGCGGACCACGCCGGCGCCCCAGGTGAAACCTGACCCGAACGCGGATAAGAGCACGCGCGCGCCTGGACGGAGCCGTCCATCTTGTAGGGCCACCGTGAGCGCCAGCGGAAGCGTCGCGGTGGACGAGTTGCCGAAGCTCTCGATGCAGTCGACGACCTTCTCCGGCTCCAGCCCGAGCCGGTCGCCCAGCGACTTCGTGATCCGCGCGTTGGCTTGGTGATAGACGAACAGGTCGATCTCATGGAGTCCGAGCCCGGCGCGGCCTAGCGCCTCGACCGTGACCTCAGCCATGCGGTTGACGGCGTGGCGGAAGACCTCCGGCCCGTCCATGTAAATCTTGCGCTCCTCGTGCGTGACCAGGATCGTGCGCGCGTGCGAGCCGTCGGAGCCGAGCACGATCGGGCCAACCAGACCGGAGTCCGCTGGTCCGAGCACGACCGCCCCGGCCCCGTCGGCGAATAGAGGCCCGATTCGCCTGTCGTCGTAGTTGTTGATGCGGGTCAAGAAGTCGGCGCCGATGACCACCGCCAACTCCGCCCGGCCGACCTCGACCTGGCCTGCCGCCATCGCCAGCGCCGACAGGAAGCCCGTGCAGCCCGAGCCGATGTCGAAAGCCCCCGCGCTGCGGGTGCCCAGCTCGTGGGCCACGATCGGCGCCGTATTCGGTTGAAGCTCGTCCGGCGTGGTGGTGGCCACGATCACCAGGTCAACATCCGCGGGGTCGACGCCCGCGCGCTGCAGCGCGGCCGCCGCCACGCGGGTGGCGTAGTCCGACATGCGTTCATCGGGCGCGGCCTGGCTCCGTTCCCGGATGCCGGTCCGCGACAGGATCCACTCTTCGCTCACGCCAAGCTTGACCGCGAGTTGCTCGTTAGTGATGCGGCCCGCGGGCAACTCGCTCGCCACCGAGACGATCTCGGCGTGGCGCGGCGCGGCGACCCGGTGGCTGTCGAGGCGAGGCTCGGGCGTTTGGGCGGTCTCAAGCATTGACCAGCTCCACGTCCTTGAGCGTGCGCTTGGCGAGCCCAGTGAGCACGCGTCCGGGACCGGTTTCGATGAATCGCTCGACGCCGTGGGCGCGCAGGGCGAGCATCGTCTCGCGCCAGCGAACCGGACGGGTCAGCGCCTGCGCCAGCCGCTGAGGAATGTCGTCGAATGGCTCCGCGGTCACCGCCGAGATAACCGGCACGCGAGGCTCCGCGAACACTGTCTCTGCCAGCGCCGCTTGGAACTCAGGCACGGCCGGGGCCATCAGCGGCGAATGGAAAGCGCCGGTGACGTCAAGCTCGATCGCTCTGAGCCCCAGCTCGGCGGCGGCGGCGGACGCTTCCGGTAGCCGCTCCTTGTGACCGGAGAGCACTACCTGCTGTGGGGAGTTGTCGTTGGCCACTGCCAGCCCGTGCGCCTCGGCCAGCGCCGGTGCCTCCTCGGCCGCCCCACGCCCGATCAACGCGAGCATGCTGCCCTCCTCGGCTCTACCCATGAGCGCGCCGCGCAGCACGACCAGATCAAGAGCATCGTCCTCGGCGAGCGCGCCGGCCGCGAGCAACGCGGCGAGCTCTCCGAGCGAGTGCCCCGCCATGAAGTCGCCGTCGGGCCGGCCCAGCTCCTCCCACCCGGCGATGCTCGCGCAGAAGATCGCGGGCTGGGCGAACTGGGTCCCATCGTCCACGCGCGCAAACGGGTCTTCGCCGACAGCGCGCACGATCTTTTCGAGCAGGTCTGGGCGCACGCGCGCCACTTCCTCGCGCATGCCGTCGGTCTGGCTCCCCTGGCCAGGGAAAAGTATCGCCGTGGTGGCCATCAACCAGAACGTACGCCCACGCGCGCGCGCGGAAACAGCCCTGTCGGAGATTGCCCCCCGATCGGGGGGCGGCGCGGCAACGAGCCCCTTTCGACCCGCGGGTCTGGGCGATCGCTGGGCTATCGGACCCGTACCCAAACGCCGATAAACGCCGATAAACCCCCACTCGGCCACTTGCCGCATAAACCGCGCGCTGGGGGCGCATGGGCGGCGCGCTCCCGCCGCATGGACCCACCGCCCCGGGTACGAGCGCCCGGGACCCACCTACCCGATCAACCCCACCCGTTGGGCACGCTGCACGGCCTCCGCGCGGTTACGGGCATGCAGCTTGCGGTACAGCGCGCTGGTGTGCTCCTTGACCGTGTGCGGGGACAGGAAGAGCCGCTCGGCGATCTCCCGGTTGGTCGAGCCTGCAGCGATGAGCGCTAGTACCTCGCGCTCGCGCTCGGTCAACGGCGGGGCCGGCTGATCGGACTTGGGCGGAAACATCGTCATTCCCATCGCCACCAAGCGAACCGCGCTCGTGACCTCGCGCGCCTCGAGGTCCTTGGAGACGAAGCCCGAAGCGCCCGCCGCCCGGGCCGCTGCCGGCGACATGCGGCCGGCGCCGGAGATCAACAGGACGCGCGTGCCCGGGGAGTCGCGGCGAATCGCCTGACACACGTCCACGCCCGATTCGCTGCCCACGAACAGGTCGACGAGTGCTACGTCAGGCTCGTAGCGCCGGGCCAGCTGGAGCGCCTCCTCCCCAGTCCGAGCCGCCAGGCACCGCTCCACCCAGGGCTGCTCTCCGAGCAACACGCGGAAGCCCCAATGGACAACATCATGGTCATCGACGACCAGGACCCGCAGGCGGCGGGCCTCGGTCCTAGTCCTCATCGTCCTCGTCGCCGCCGAGCGGCACCAGCAGGCGCACCTTCCATCCTCCGTCGCCATCGGAGCCGGACTCGACCGTGCCTCCCTGCTGCAGGGCCTCGAAAGCTGCCAAGCGCAGTCCCATGCCCGAGGGGCTTTGCTCCTCTCCGCGGGCGCCGTCATTGCACACCTCCAGGGTGAACGTCTCGGCGTCCCGCGCGACCGTAACCGCCACGCGGGTGGGATCGGCGTGCTTGCTGATGTTGCGCAGGGCCTCCGCCAGCACCGACTGCGCGAGCGCCTCGATGTCTGGGGGCACGGTGAAGTCGCCCCGCCAGTCGACTTCGACAACCATGCCCGGCGAGCGGCGGATGCGCTCGAGCTCGCCCACGAGCGTGGTCTCGGTCTCTGGCGGCATGGGCGCCAGCGGGCGCTCGAGCGCGCGGCGGAGGTCGCCGATCGCCTCCTGCATCTCCACCCGGCAGCGCTCCCGCTCCGCGCGGTCCAGCGGCTGTTCGGCCCCCAGTGCAAGCGAGACGCCGAACAGCCGCTGGAGCACACGTTCGTGGATCTCACGCGCCAGCCACAGCCGCTCGCCCATCCGCCGCGTGCGCTCCTGCTGGCGGGTGACATTGCGCGCCGCCGCTACCAGTGCGGCCGTCTTGCCGAGCGTCCACAACAGGTGGCGCTCGCCGTCAGAGAGCTCGAAGCGACCTCCGCCGCGATCGGCGCAGACCACGCCGTAGGCACGGCCGGCCGCGCTCAATGGCGTGCACACCAGCGTCGTCACGCCCAGCAGCTCTGCGTATTCGGGCGGAACGGCCTCGTTGATGCCCTCGGAGACGACCACCACGCGATCCTCGAGCAGCGCGCGCTGTGCGATCGGCGTGTTGACCAGCGTCGGCCGGAGCGCGGCGAGCTCGGAGAACGAAATTCCGTGGGTGCCCACGGCACGGACCCGCCGGCGCCCGGCGTCGGCCATGAAGATGGCCGCCCGTCGCATCGTTGTGAGCCGGCACACGGCCTCGCAGATGCGGTCATAGAACTCGGTCGAGGTGGTGTGCATGTCGATGCCGGCGAGCAGATCGACGAACACCTCGAGGGGTTCTACGCCCGCGAACAGCGCAGGCGGCGGCTCGGTGGCACTCACGCCCTCACCACGCTCACGCCGTCACCGAATCGGGCTCGTAGCGCCGCCGGATCTCGTACAGGGTGGTGCGCTCGGCAGCGGGACGGCCCGCGCGGTGGGCGGCCTCGATCAGGTCGCGCGGCTCGAGCCGCACGCCGTGATAGCTCCCCGCCATGCGCGAAATCGACTCCTCCATGAGCGTCCCGCCCAGGTCGTTGACGCCCCAGGAGAGCGCCTGGGTCGCCGCATCGAGACCCATCTTGACCCAGCTCGCCTGGAGGTTGGCGACGGTCTTGCCGAGCGCCAGGCGGAAGGCGGCGGTGTGCTTGAGGTTCTCCTCAGGGGAGATTTCGTCCACGCCGTGGGTGCGACCGAGAAGCGTGTGGAAGGGAATGAACGAGAGCGGCACAAACTCGGTGAAGCCGCGCGTGCGCTCCTGCAGCTCGCGCACCACGCGCATGTGCTCGGCCAGCTCCCAGGGCTCTTCGATGTGGCCGAACATCACCGTCACCGTCGAGCGGATCCCCTCGGCGTGGCAGGCCTCGATGATCTCGACCCAGCGCGCTACGGGAAGTTTGTTGGGCGAGATGCGCTCGCGAACGCCGTCGTGCAGGACCTCGGCTGCGGTGCCGGGGGTCGAGCCCAGCCCGGCGTCCCTGAGCCGTGCGAAGACGGCCCGAGGCTCAAGCCCCGAGATGTCGCACATGTGCGCGACCTCCATCGGCGAGTACGCGTGCAGGTGCAGCGATGGCGCAAGCTCCTTGGCCAGGCGCAGCCAGTGCTCGTAGTCCTCGAGGTGCCAGTCGGGATGGATCCCGGACTGGATGCAGACCTCGGTGGCGCCGAAGTCGATTGCCTCGCCTATGCGGCGGGCGAAATCCTCCTCGGAATGCTCGTACGCGTCCGGTGACCTGCGGCCCTGTCCGAAGCCGCAGAACGCGCAGCCGACGACGCAGATGTTGGAGACGTTGATGTTGCGGTTGACCACGAAGGTGACGGTCTCGCCGGCGAGCTCTGCGCGCAGGCCATCGGCCGCGGTGCGCATCTCCTCGATCACCTCTGGCCTGCGCTCGGCAAACAGCGCCGTCAGCTGCTCTGGGCTGAGCGCCAACCCTTCCCGCGCTCGCTCTACGGCCCGCGGCGCCGCATCGTCGGCGACACGGACCTCGGCCCGGCGCCCGGAGCCGCGACGCGGGATGAACGACCAGAAGCGGCGCTTGATCACGTCGAGCACGCCCTGCGCAATCCACTCCGAGTCGATGTATTCCGGGTAGACGCACAGCCGCTCGGTCAAGGCGATGCCCTCCCGCTCCAGCTCCCGACGTACCTGCACGGGCGAGGGGAATGGGTGCTCGGGCGAGATGTGGTCGCCGTTGGCGGAGAGGCCCCCCAAATCGGTGGCGCCCGCGCGCACGAGCTCGATCCACCAGTCGGACAGGTTGGGCGGGACCTGGATGCCCACGCCAGGAAGCAGCCGTCGCGCCTCCTGGACGAGCCGCTTCATGTCCTCGATCGTCACCGGGCACGCCCAGGCGGGTGCGCCCTTCGCCGGGCCGTCCCATACGCCCGAGCGCCAGTACTCGTCGGTGGCCCGGGTTGCGATCTCGGCCGGCTCGCGGCCGTAGTAGCGCTCATGGGGCACAAAGTTCTGCAGGATCACCTCCTGTAGGTGACCGTGGCGGGCGTGCACCTGGGCGAGCCGCTCCAGCGCAGTGACGCGGTCCTCCTCCGACTCCCCGATGCCCACCAGGATGCCGCTGGTGAAGGGGATGCGCAGCCGGCCTGCGGCCTCGATCGTCGCCGTGCGTGCGTCCGGGTGCTTCGTGGGCGAGCCCTGGTGAACGACCAGGCCGGGATTAGCCGATTCGAGCATCAAGCCCTGCGACGCCGTCACCTCCCGCAGACGCTCCAAATCGCGGGCGTCGAGCACGCCCAGGTTCGTGTGCGGCAAGAGCCCGCGCTCCAGTGCCTGCTGGCATGCCCACGCGACATAGCCGGTGAAGTCCGCGTGGCCGTACTCCGATAGCCGCGCCCCGACCTCGGCGTTGACCTCCGGCTGCTCGCCGGTCAGAACCAGCAGCTCCTTGACGTTGCGCCGGGCCGCGCCGTCCAGCAGCGCCACCACCTCCTGCGGCGTGTAGAGATGGGCCCGGTGGGTCGCAAACGAGCAGTACTTGCAATAGCAGCGGCACGTGCGCGACAGGGACAGGGTGAAGTTGCGGCTGAACGTGACCCGACGGGGCATGCAGTCAGGCGGATTCTAGGGCGGCCTTATCCTGCTCACGTGCCCCGCCGCGGAGTAGCGCTGCTGCTCGTGCTCGCGCTGGCCTGCGCCGGTTGTGCCTCGGCGCCTGGCGCGCCTCACGGGCGCCGACCCGTGTCCGCCACGCTGATGCTCGATTTCACCCCGAACGCAGTCCACGCGGGGATCTATGCGGCGCTCGCCAAGCATTACGACGGCGCGCGCGGCGTCGCCCTGAACGTGCTCCCCCCTCCCTCGCCGGTGGACTCGGTCAGGTTCCTCGAGCAGGGGCGCGTCAACTTCGCGATCCTCGATATCCACGACCTGGCGATCGCGCGCGAGCGCGGGGCGCCGCTGGTAGGGGTCATGGCCGTTGTGGAGCGGCCCCTCGCGGCCGTGATCGCGCAATCCCAAATCCGCAGCCCGCGCCAACTCGACGGACGCACCGTCGGCGTGAGCGGCGACCCGAGCGACTACGCGGTGCTCGACTCGATCGTGGCCGGTGCCGGCGGCCACCCACGGACGTTGCATACGGTCACGATCGGATCCGATGCGGTCGCCGACCTCCTCGCGGGCAGGGTCGCCGCCGCCACGGCATTCTGGAACGACGAGGGGGTCGCGCTGCACATGCGCCGTCCTGGGTACCACGTGTTTCGCGTCGAGGACTTCGGAGCGCCCGCCTATCCCGAGCTGGTGCTGTGCGCACGACGCTCGACCGTCACACGTCGTCCGGCGCTGGTCCGGGCGGTGGTGGGCGCGCTCGAGCGCGGATACGAGCTCGCAATCACGCGCCCGGGGGTGGCGGCCGCCAGCCTCGAGCGCCGGGTGGGCGGCCTCGATTCTCGCCTGGTGACTGCCGAGCTGTCCGCGCTGCGCTCCGCTTTCGCCTCGCGTGGGGGGCACCCGGGCGAGCTCGAGATGGCGACGCTCCGCCGCTGGGCCTCGTGGGAGGCGCGGTTCAGGCTGGTGAGAAGACGGCCCAACGTGGACCAGATGTTCGACCCCGCGTTCAGTCACTGAGCCCGCCGAGGCGGGAGACGAGGGAAGCCCCTTCCCTCATGAAGCGGGAGCGCGGCACCACCAGGTCGAACCCTGCTGCCTCCGCGGCTGCCCGCACGTCGGCCTCCACGTGAGCGTAGACACCGAGCTTGCGCGCCGTACCGGTGTCAATGGTCTCAAGCTGCGCCAGGCGTTCTGACGCATCGGCGGTCAAGTCCACCACCAGCACCTCGACCGTCCCCGGGGTGAGCTGCGCCAAGCTCGAAATCAGGACGGCCTCGTGTCCGCCCGCCCGCAGAAGCGAGAGGGCATTCGACCCGAACAGCAGGTCAGGAATCAGCGCGGCGACGGACGCCACGTGTTCCTACTGCGCTCGGAGCTTGCGGAATTCCTGTCGTACCGACTCCGTGCGCCCCCACATCAGCTCGGAGATGACCTCCACCCGGCCGGCGCGCACCTCGCGCACCGCGAGCTCGCCGGCGATGCCCGCGTCGTCGAGCAGCTTGAGGGCGGCATGCACGGCAGGGACCGAGGCCGCGTGGCCGAAGCGGTGCGCCACGATGATCCGCCAGTGCCAGTCGTGCTTCGAGTACGGCTGGGCATTGCAGGTCGTAAGCAGCACAGCCGCCTCTATGTAACGAGTCTCGTCGGCAATGCGCAGGTCGAACTCGAGATCGGTCCAGTCGTCCGGCAGCGAGCCGACGATCTCCTGGAATGTTGCGGCGAGTGCCATCTGGCCCGATCCTATCCTTCTGTCCATGACGCCAGTCGCAACCCTCGCGTCCGATTACCGCATCATCACCGAGCGCTGCGGGCTGCTCGACCGCTCCGAGCGCGGCAAGCTGGCACTGACAGGCACGGCGGCCAAATCATTTCTGCAGGGACAGATCACCAACGACGTGGAGGCCCTCGAGGAGGGCGAGGGCTGCTATGCCGCGTTCCTCACACCGAAAGGCAAGATGCTCGGCGATGTTCGTGTCCTCGCCGGGGACGGAGCGCTCCTGCTGGACACGGAACGAGTCGCGCTGCAGGCGCTCTTCAACCTGATCCGGCGCACCATGATCGGTTACGAGGTCGAGCTTCACAAGCGCACGCTCGAGCGCGGTCTGCTCTCCCTGATCGGGCCCGACGCCGAGCGTGTCGCCTCGCTCAACAACCTACCGGCGACGGAGAACGCCCACCGGCTTACTGCGCTCGAGGGCATCGAGGCGCGCGCCATCCGCACGGACACCGGCATCGACCTTCTGTCCGACGCCGGCGACACCAAGACGCTGTGGACGGCGCTGGTCGAACGCGGGGCAACGCCGGTCGCCGAGGAGGCGGTCGAGTGCCTGCGCGTCGAGCATGGCCGGCCCCGCTATGGGATCGACTTGGACGACACCGTCATCCCCCAGGAGGCGGGGCTCAATCGGCGGGCGGTGTCGTTCACAAAAGGCTGCTACGTGGGCCAGGAGACAATCGCACGCCTGCACTATCGCGGCAAGCCGAATCGGCATCTGCGCGGACTGCGCCTGTCGACGCTGGCCCCCACCGGAACCGAGCTGCTGCTCGACGAGCGGCCCGTCGGCCGGCTTACGACGATCGCCGACTCTCCCCGCTTCGGACCCATAGGCATCGCCATTGTCAGGCGCGAGGCCACGCCTGGCACGATTTTGTCTCTCGGCGAGGGCAAGGGCGCCGGGCGGGTGGCGGAGCTGCCGTTCACGAACGCGGCCTGACCCGGCCTCAGCGTGCACTGTCCGTGCGGCCGCGCCTTGCTTGACGAATGGACCTGAAAGCCAGAGTATTGACTCCATTCGCAGGCCATCGCCGCTGCTTGCCGTGCTCGTTCTCGCCCTGGCGGGATGCGGCAGCAGCGCCCATTTCGCCGACAAGCCAAGCCCGCCGGTACCCGTCAACCTGACCGTATCCGTGACTAACGCCCGGGTCTCGGTGTCGCCCAGCAGCTTGGGCGCCGGCCCTGCGGTCTTCATCATCACCAATCTGGCTAGCCGGGCGGTCGTGGTGACCATCAGTCCGTCCTTTGGCGGCGCGACTCTCGCCACCACCGCGCCGATCAACCCGCAGGGAACAAACTCGGTGTCGGTCAACTTCCACCCAGGCAACTACACCGTGAGCACCAGTGCGAGCAATCCGCTCGATACCGGAGCGATCGCACCCGCCTCGCTCCACATCGGCCGTCCACGACCGAGTGGCAACAGCTCGCTGCTTCAGCCGTAGGCCAGCCATGGCGGACCCAGCTTCACCTGCGCGTGTGCAATGCTTGCATGCATGCAAGCAGTTGCAGCCACGGAAACGGTTGAGCGCCGCGACCTCCGGGCTCGCAGGCGATCTTTCGCCTTCGTCAACCATCTGGCGAAGCGGTGCAACGCCGATGTCTTTGCGGCCTTCGGCGGGCTCGAGCTGACGCTCACACAGCTGAAGGTCCTGCACCACCTCGACCGGATCGATGCGCCGCTGACGGTCAAGGAGGCCGCCGAGCTCGTTTCGATCTCGCTGCCCGCCGCCAGCCGGGCGCTTGACGATCTCGTACGGCGTGAGTTGGTTGAGCGCCACGAGGATCCCGCCGACCGCCGCATGAAGCGCCTGGCAATCACGGACAGCGGCGAGGCCGCCATCCGCCAACTGAGCGCGTCGCGTTTCGATGGCCTCGAGCAGTTCGTGCAGACCCTCACCGGCCAGGAGCGACAGCGGCTGCGTTCCGGGCTCGCAAAGCTGCTGGAGCGTCCCGAGATCGCCGCCTGCCGGCTGGAGGAGCGATGACGGCCCGCATCAGCGCGCACCGCAGCCGCCTGATCAACGAGCAGAACAGCCGCTGGTGGACGCTTGGCGCGATGTGCTTCGCGCTCTTCATGCTGATGCTCGACAACACGGTGGTCAACATCGCGCTGCCGTCGATACAGCACGATCTCCACGCCTCGCTGTCGTCACTGCTGTGGACGGTGAACGCCTACACGCTGACGTTTGCCGTGTTGCTTGTGACCGGAGGCCGGCTCGGGGATATCTTCGGCCGCCGCCGCATGTTCCTGTTCGGCGTGGTCGTGTTCGCGATCGCGAGCGCAGCCATCGGCTTCGCCCCGGACGACACTGTTCTGGTCGCCTTCCGGGCTGTGCAGGGCATCGGTGCCGCATTCATGATGCCGGCGACCCTGTCGATCATCACGCAGGCCTTTCCGGCCCACCAGCGAGGCACCGCGATCGGCACCTGGGCGGGAGTGAGCGCGCTGGCGCTCGCCATCGGCCCGGTGATCGGCGGCTTCTTGACCGAGGATGTGAGCTGGCGCGCGATCTTCTTCATCAACCCTCCGATCGCGATCATCGCCGTCGCCGTGACCCTCTTCGCCGCGCACGAGTCGCGCGACGAGACCGTCGGGCGCAGGGTCGACCTGGCAGGAATCGGAGCCATCACGGTCGGCCTCACCGCATTGGTCCTCGCGCTGATCGAGAGCAATACGTGGCACTGGGGCTCTGCTCGGGTGATCGGCTTGTTCGCGATCGCCGCGGCCTCCCTGGTTGCGTTCATCGTGATCGAGAACCGGGTGCGCGCCCCCATGGTCGACTTCGCCTTCTTCCGCTCGCGCACCTCAGCCGGCGCCAACCTCGTCGGCTTCCTGGTGACCTTCGGCATGTTCGCCCAGTTCTTCTTCATCACGCTCTATCTCCAGAACGTGCTGCACTACTCGGCGCTCCAGACCGGGTTGCGGTTCCTTCCCGCCACGGTCGTGATCATCATCATGGGACCGCTCGCGGGACGCCTCACCGACCGTGTGGGGCCCCGACCGCTGATGACGGCCGGACTGCTGATCGTGGCGGGCGCAATGCTGATTCAGTCGCGTATCAGCGTGCACAGTGGCTATGGCCTGCTGCTGCCTGGCTTCATCCTCATGGGTCTGGGCATGGGACTCACCATGTCGCCGATGAGCACGGCCGCGATGAATGCCGTGGACCGCGCCAAGGCGGGCGCCGCCTCCGGGGTGCTGTCGATGAGCCGCATGGTTGGCGGCTCGGTCGGCCTTGCCGCGATGGGTGCCCTGGTCACCACCATCGGCCGTGACAAGATCAACACTGCCCTCCCCCACGTTCCCGGTGCGGTGCGCGCCAAGATCGTGTCGGCGCTCGGCAGTGGCGGCGGTTCGACGGGGGCACACCACGTGGCGCCGCAGATCACGCATACGGTCAACGGGGCGTTCATCTCGGCGCTCGGCACCGGTCTGCTGGTCGGCGCGGTCGTGATGGTGATCGGCGCGCTGGTGGCCTGGGTCCTGATCGAGCGCACAGCCGCCAAGGCGGAGACGGCACCTGCCGCTGAGGAGCGGCCTCCAGGCCCGCCTGCGAGCCGGCCCGACCAGCTGCCGAGCGAGGAGCAGGCGGCCGCCTGAGCGCCGGCGGCATCTCCGCCGCCGCGTAGCTACGATCCTGAAGCTAGCCGTCCCCGAGAGGCAGGTCCGATCCAAGTGGCCGTCGATCTAAGCCAAGTTTCCAGAGTCGACGCCGAACCCGGCGAACTGCCCCGCACGATGGCGGCATGGGTGATCCGCGCCGAGCGCGAGGGCGAACCGCGCGATGCGTTCCAGCTCGAGGAGATCGGCGTCCCCGAGCCAGGCGCCTTCGAGGTGATCGTGCGGGTGATGGCCGCAGGCGTCAACTACAACAACGTGTGGGCCGCCCAAGGCAAGCCGGTGTCCGTGTTTCCATATGGCGACCATCAACAGTGGGGCCATCACATCGGCGGCTCAGACGCCGCAGGGATCGTGTGGAAGGTGGGTCCCGGCGTCACCCGCTGGAAGCCGGGCGACGAGGTCGTGATCCACTGCAATCAGGCCTCCTACGAAGACCCCGAGGTCCACGGCTTCGACCCCCTCGCGGCCCCCTCGCAGCTCATCTGGGGCTACGAGACGACCTGGGGCTCGTTCGCCCAGTTCACCAAGGTCCAGGCGCAGCAGCTGCTGCCGCGACCGCAGAACCTGACATGGGAAGAGGCCGCCTCCTACGGCCTCGTGTACTTCACCGCCTACCGGATGCTGATCGACCAGTGCAGCCTCAAGGCGGGAGACAGAGTGCTGATCTGGGGCGCCGCCGGTGGCCTGGGGGTGTTCGCGGTGCAGCTGTGCGCGGCAGCGGGAGCCGAGTGCGTCGGCGTCGTTTCATCCCCTGAGAAAGGCCAGCTGGTGATGCAGCTCGGCGCCAAGGCCTTCATCGACCGCAACGAGTTCACCGGCATGATGCGCCGCGGCGGCGAGACGCCCGAGGAGGAGAATGCGCGCTTCAAAGAGTCGCGGCGCTTCGCCAAGGCGCTCAAGGAGATCCTCGGCGCGGCCCCCGACATCGTCTTCGAGCACGTGGGCAAGGCGACCTTCCCCACCTCGGTGTTCGCCGCCAAGCCGTTCGGCAAGATTGTGATCTGCGCCGGCACCACGGGCTACCACCTCGACTTCGACGTGCGGCACCTGTGGATGCGCCAGAAGCAGATCATCGGTTCCCACTTCGCGAACGCATACGAATGCATGAAGGCCAACGAGCTGATCGAGCAGGGCAAGATCCGCCCGGTTCTCTGGCGTACGATGGGATTCGATGGCGTTCCCGAGGCACATCAGCTGATGAAAGACAACAAGCACCTGGGCAAGATCTCGATCCTGGTGGGCGCGGGCGAGGAAGGGCAGGGCAAGACCGCCGCCGGCCCCGGCGCGATCCACGCGGAGGTCGGAGCGTGAGCGCCGCAGAACCGCGGACCATCCTCCGGACGAGCACCGGGAGCGCCTGATGGCCGGGGTGATGTGGGTCCAGTGGTACTCCACCGTGCTGCGCCAGGAGGCCTTCGCCGCGAGCGTCGCAGAGGTGGCGCCGATCGCGCTGCGCTATGGCGCCACCCGCTATCAGGTGCACCGCAACCAAGATGATCGCTACCGCATCACGCAGATGACCTGGTGCGAGGACAAGAGCGACTGGTATCGCTACTGGGACGGACCCGAAATGATCGAGTTCCGGTCGGCAAACTCAGGCCGTTATCAGATCCCGATCACCTACTGGTGGCATGACGAGCTCGCGAGCGGCGAGCTCGGCCCCCAGGTGCCCATGGCACCCGAGTCAGAACCAGAACCGCAGCCCCAAACCGCTGTGTAGTAACCGCCATCTGGGGGGTAAGTATGGTCAACGTAGGGCAGCGGCCATGACCGATGTGATACCTCAAGGCTTGTAGACGATGACGCAAACGGACGCGATATCCCAAACTTCCCCCGTGGCTCCACAGACGGCCGCGGTGTCCCCGCGCACTCCCGCGACGCCGCGTCCTGGCGCAAAGGGCCAGGACGCTCCAGAGATGAGCCGTGCGCACAAGATCGTAAACCTGATCGGCGTGCCCATGCCCCTGGTGGGCCTGGTGGTCGCGGTCGTGCTGCTCTGGAACGAGGCGATCGGACCGCTCGAGTTAGGCCTGCTGGTCGGCTTGTACGTGCTCACCTGCCTCGGCGTCACGCTTGGCTATCACCGCATGTTCACCCACCGTGCCCTCGACTCCTCCCGCGCGTTCCGGGCAGTGATAGCGGTGCTCGGCTCGATGGCCGTGCAGGGCTCGGTCATCACCTGGGTGGCGGACCACCGCAAGCACCACGCGTTCACCGATAAGGAAGGCGACCCTCACTCTCCCCACCTCAGCGGGCCCGGTTTCTGGGGCGGGATCAAGGGCCTGTGGCACGCCCACATGGGCTGGCTATTCGAGTCGGTGGGCACGGCCGATCGCCAGCGATTCGCACCGGACTTGCTCAAAGATCGCACCATCCGCGTGGTCGACAAGCTTTTCGGGCTGTGGGTGGCGCTTGGCTTCGTGGGTCCCTTTGCCCTCGGCTGGATCTTGGGCGGCGGCCTCGGAGCGGCGCTCACGGCGCTGTTATGGGGCGGCTTCGTGCGAGTCTTCCTGCTGCACCACGTGACTTGGTCGATCAACTCGGTATGCCACTTTTTCGGCCGTCGGCGGTTCGATGTGAAGGACGAATCGCGCAACGTCTTCTGGCTGGCGCCGCTGTCGATGGGCGAGGCCTGGCACCACAATCATCATGCCTTTCCCACCTCCGCCTTCCATGGCCTGCGGCTATGGGAGCGGCTGGCCGACCCTACCGGCCTGCTGATCGCGGTGCTGGAGAAGCTGGGCCTGGTGTGGAACGTGGTCCGGGTCAGTCCTGAGCGCCAGCAGTCAAAGCTGACTGCCGATCACGAGGCGGTCGCCGGAAAGGCTTAGCCGGCCTCCAGGGGCCCCATCGTCAGCCCGGCCCCGTCCAGCTGATCCCAGTACTGCTCAGCCTCCTCTTTGGGGCCGCCCCAGACGATCGCGCACCCGCTGTTGTGGATGCGGTGCGCGAACCGGTAGCCCTCTGCCAGCGACACCGCCGGCAGCACTCGTGCCAGGGACTCCGCCACGTGGTCGAAGGTGTTGTGATTGTCGTTGAGGACGACGACGCGCCACAGGCCGCCTAGGCCCGTGTCGCTCCCCCCGGCGCGTGGTCGCTCGACCGTCTGTGGCATGTTCCCAGGATAAACCCGGGAAATTCCTCACTCGTCCCCGGGCGTCCAGTGCTCAGTCTGGGCGGCTCTTCCGGCGTGCGTGGAGGCCTCCGCCGAGGAGCCGAGCGGGCGCTCGCCTGGCCCATCCGCGGCCGGCACCTCCGCCGTGTTCGCCTCCTCATCCCGCTTGCGCCAGTAGCGCTTGAGACCCGCATATATCTGTTCGGGCGGAGCCGCCTGTCGGTAGGCATCTCGGTGCTCAGGGGTGGAGCCGCGCTCGATTTCCCCCTCTACGATTTCCACGAAGGTCTCGCAATCCTCGGTGCGGACCAGAGCGGCCCAGGTGTCGAGTCGTCCCGCCAGCTCGCTCAGTTGCTCCTCCACGTCGTCGCTCAACCCGAAGTGGGTCATCGCGATCTGCGTCGGCTCCCAGCGCAAGACCTGCTGAATCGATGCGTTCCAGGCCTCGATGTCGACGTCCGGCGGGGGGGTTGGCGCGATCGTGAGGGTCTCGGGCGTGATGCGCACGCCACCCACGTCCCCGACGAACGCCGTCCGCTCGTGCAGGAAAGACACGTGGTGCGAGGCGTGACCCGGCGTGTAGGCGACCTCAAAGCGGTCCCCCAGCAGCCGCTCGCCGCCACTGAGGATGCGCAAATTGGCCTCGGGCACCGGCGCGACCTCTCCCCACAGCCGCTCCAGGTCGTCTCCATACAGGCGACGCGCGCTCTCGAGCAGTCGGCTCGGGTCAATCAGGTGCGGAGCGCCGCTTGCATGCACGTAGACCTCAAGCTCGGGCCACTTACGAACCAAGGCTCCCGCCGCTCCGGCGTGGTCCAGGTGGATGTGGGTCAGGAGCAGGGCTCGTGGTGGCTCCGGGAGAGCCGCCAGGAGCGTCTCGAGGCAGGACGCGGGGCCCGGATCGATCAGCACATCCCCGACCTGCCAGCAACCGATGACCCGTTCAAGTCCGAGGTGGCGGAGATCGATGACTCGCATCCGCGGGCGCTGAAAGACCCGCGTGGGTTGCTCCGCTCCGCCCGCGCCCAGACCTCCTAGCGCCTCCGGCACGATGAACGGCGAAGGCGCCGGAAGCACTCCGCCGGCGACGGGCTCAGGCTCTATCGGCGTGACGGGATCCTCGCTCATGTCCGCCGGGACTTCGTGCAGGCCAACCTCCGGCTGCTCGAGCGGCTCCTCCTCGGCTCCTCCTCCTCAAGCTCATGTGCGGCTCCCGGAGGCTCGGCGAGCTCGATGTCCGGGTCCTCCGTCTGTGCGCTCGCCGGCCCGGGACCGACCTCGGCTTCCTCGAGCGCGTCGCGCGCTTCGATCTCCTCCGACGCCGCTACCGCGACCGACTCCTCGGTGGTGGCGGCCGGAAAGCGCGTGGCGGCTACGCCCGCGATCTCCTCGAGCTGCTCCGACAGCCGGCGCACGTCGCCGACGATGCGGTCGCGCTCGGCCCAGATGCGGTCGACCTCGGCGTCAAGCGCCTGCACTCTCACCTGCGCTGCTCGTTCGCGCTCCTGCGCCCGCCGCTCGGAGTCGGTCTTTAGCTCATGGGCCTCCTCACGCGCCCGCACCAAGCGCTCCTCGGCCTCGGCGCGGGATTGCGAAGTGATTCCCTCAGCGGTCTCGTGGGCACGCGAGAGGATCGCCGATACCTGCTCCCCCACCCGCTCGAGCGCCCTGCGCACGGCGCCTTCGGGTGAGCGGGTGGCGTACAACTCGGCGACGAGCTGAGTGGTTCTGCGTACGTACTCGTCGACGGCATCCCGGTCGTAGCCGCGGAGCACGAGTGGAAAGTCCACGCTCGCGACGGCGGCGACGGGGTCCTGCGGAATCTCTGAGAGAGGCTGGGTGATTTCCTGCATGATGGAGTGTTCTGAAGCGGCTGAGCTCTGGTCGGGCATGACTACAGGATTCCACTTCGGGCGGCCGATGCCTGCACATCCTGAAATCGAGACTCGGCTTTTGCATTTTCGGCTGGACATGCCGGCGTTCTTAGAATGCACATCCCGATGTCACATGCGGTTTCACCTCGCCTGCCCGAGCCCGACCGGCCCTGGTTGATGCGCACGTACGCCGGGCACTCCGATGCCCGGCGCTCCAACGAGCTCTACCGCCGTAACCTCGAGAAGGGCCAGACGGGGCTGTCGGTGGCCTTCGACCTCCCCACGCAGACCGGCTACGACCCTGACCACGAGCTCGCCCGCGGCGAGGTGGGCAAGGTTGGAGTCTCCGTGGCCCACCTTGGCGACATGCGGGCGCTAATGGACGGCATCCCGCTTGATCGCATGAACACCTCGATGACGATCAACGCGACGGCGGCGTGGCTGTTGGCGCTCTACGTCGTCGCCGCGGAGGAGCAGGGCGTGAGCGAGGACACGCTCCAAGGCACGACGCAGAACGACATCCTCAAGGAGTACCTGAGCCGCGGAACCTACGCCTTTCCTCCCGGCCCGAGCATGCGGCTGATCGCGGACACGATCGCCTACACGGTCGCGCACATTCCCCAGTGGAACCCGATCAACATCTGCTCCTATCACCTCCAGGAAGCGGGCGCGACCCCGGTTCAGGAGATCGCATACACGATCTCCAACGCGATCGCGGTGCTCGACTCGGTGCGCGAGCGGCTCGGCAATCGCTCCGAGGAGCTGATGGGCGCCGTATTCGGCCGCATCTCCTTTTTCGTCAACGCCGGCGTGCGTTTCATCGAGGAGCACGCCAAGCTGCGGGCGATGGCGCTGCTGTGGGACGAGCTGGGGCGCGAGCGCTACGGCGTGCTGGAGGAGCACCAGCGGCGCTTCCGCTACGGCGTCCAGGTCAACTCGCTTGGGCTGACCGAGTCCCAGCCCGAGAACAACGTCTATCGGATTGCGCTCGAGGCGCTGGCGGTAACGCTGGGCCGCGGCGTGCGGGCCCGGGCGATCCAGCTGCCGGCCTGGAACGAGGCGATGGGGCTGCCGCGGCCCTGGGACCAGCAGTGGTCGCTGCGCCTGCAGCAGATCCTCGCCTATGAGACGGACCTGCTCGAGTACGCCGACATCTTCGACGGTTCCCGGGTGATGGAAGAGCTCGTGGCGGAGCTCGTCCAGAGCGCCCGCGAGGAGATGGCGCGGGTGGCGGAGATGGGCGGCGCGGTGGAGGCAGTGGATTACATGAAGGGCGCCCTGGTCGCCTCCCACCGCGAGCGCCTGCGCCGGATCGAGACGGGCGAGCAGGTGTCGGTGGGCGTCAATCGCTTCACCCAGGGCGAGCCCTCGCCCCTGGTCGCGAGCGCAGACGGCGGCATCCTCACTGTCGATCCGGAGGTCGAGGCGGAGTGCCATGGGGCGGTGGCGCGCTGGCGTGAGGGGCGCGATGAGGCGCAGGTCGAGCGGGCGCTCGAGCAGCTCGCCCGGGTCGCTCGCGACGAGCGCGGAAACATCATGCCCCCGACGATCGCAGCCGCGCGCGCCGGGGCCACCACCGGCGAATGGGCCCAGACGCTGCGCGAGGTATTCGGCGAATACCGTGGCCCCACGGGCGTCGGCGAGGCCGCCGCGCTGCCGGCGGAGGGCCTCGAGGAGGTGCGCGAGGAGGTCGAGCGACTTTCGGAGGCGCTGGGGCGTCGGCTGAAGTTGCTGATGGGCAAGCCCGGCCTCGATGGCCATTCGAATGGGGCCGAGCAGATCGCCGTGCGAGCCCGCGACGCGGGCATGGACGTTGTGTACGAGGGCATTCGCCTGACGCCCTCACAGATCGCCACCTCCGCCTCCCAGGAGGGCGTGCACGTGGTGGGCCTCTCGATCCTCTCCGGCTCGCACCGCGAACTGATCCCCTTGGTGCTGGAGGCTCTCGCCCGGGCGGGGAGCGGGGAGGTGCCAGTCGTCGTCGGGGGAATCATCCCCGAGGCCGATGCCGCGTGGATGCGTGACGCCGGCGTCGCCGCCGTCTACACGCCCAGGGACTGGGAGCTCAACCGGATGATCCGGGACATCGTCGCGCTGGTGGCCGAGCGCAACGGGATCGACGTAGCCCTCCTCGCTTGAGCGGCGGCGGAAGCCCGGTCGACGGCGCCCAGCTAGGCGCCCGCCTGCGGGCCCGCGACACCACGGTCGCCCCCGCGGTGCTCAACCTGCTGGAGAGTCGCTCTCCTCAGGCGTACCGGCAAGCCGAGGCGATGCTCAGCGCCACCTCGCCCGCCGCGCTCCGGGCCGAGGCGTCCGGCCACGTGATCGGGGTGACCGGGCCGCCCGGGGTGGGCAAGTCCTCGCTGCTCTCCGCGTTGGTCGCGGGTTGGCGGCGGCGCCAGCGCTCGGTCGCCGTGCTCACGGTGGACCCCAGCTCGCGCCGCTCCGGCGGGGCGCTGCTCGGGGATCGGGCCAGGATCGACGTCGACCCGGGCGACCGAGCCGTATTCGTTCGCTCGACCGCGACCAGCGGGCGGCTCGGCGGCCTCGCCGCGCCCACGCGAGCGGCGGCCAGCGCGCTGGCGGTCGCCTTCGAGGTGGTGGTGATCGAGACCGTCGGAGTCGGACAGTCGGAGACGGAGGTTGCCGACGTGGCGGATACGGTCGCGGTCGTCGTGCAGCCAGCCTCCGGCGATGTGCTCCAGTTTCTGAAGGCGGGCATCATGGAAGTGCCCGACGTGCTGGTGGTCGCCAAGTCCGATCTGGGCGTGCCCGCACGCCGCGCGATCGCCGACCTGCAGGCCGCTCTGCGCTCGCTCGACGCGGGCGAGACGGCCGTCGTCGCGACCTCCTCGCTGCCGCCGCCCAGCGGCATCGAGGAGCTGATCGACGCTCTCGATGCCCACCGCGCCGCGCTCGACGTTCCTGCGCGACGCAGCCGAGCCCGGCGCATGCACGCGCTGGCCGACTTCACCGCCGAACATGGCGAGCGCGGCCTGCGCGCGCTCGGCGGTCAACGAGCCGCCGAACGCTTTCTCTCGACCAAGGCGCCCGGCCTGGACGTTCCCGCGCTGTTGCGCGCGCTCGAGCAGCGCGCGGCGGAGGACGCCGACGGCGGGTGACGCCCTCTACCTGGCGCGCGAGGGCGAGCTCAGGCCGGCGATGCGCCATCCGTTCGATGTCCGTATCAGCTCGAGCGCTTCGACCGACGTGGTCTGCCCGTTTGCCCCCGAGAGCGCTATCGCGGATGCGCGTGAGCCGTGCACCGTCACTTTCCCCACGGCCAGGGTGGGGCTACGCAGCCCGGAGAAAAAGATCTCCATGCCCCGCTCGCAGCTCAACCCGAGGCTTCTGAACCGCGCTGCCAACGAGGGCGCGAGTACGTCGGCGCAGATCCTCTTCGCGTCCTTGTGCGCGACGGCGGCCGCGAACTGCTGCACCTTGGAGCGAACCTGACCGCGGTCCGAAGAGCCGCAGCCCGCGAGCAGACAGCACGCCACCAGAGCAGCGATCACCGAGCCTGCCCGTGTTCTCACGGGCGAGAGGGTAGCCTCTGTTCCATGCCCCGGACCCCGCTCAAAGACGGCCACGGACGGCTTATGGGCGACCTGCGCGTGTCAGTCACGGATCGATGCAACTTCCGCTGTCAGTACTGCATGCCGGCCGAGGGGTTGCAGTGGCTTGAGCGCGAGGAGATCCTTACCTTCGAGGAGGTCGCTCGAGTTGTAGCCGTGATCTCCGGGATGGGCGTGCACGACGTGCGGCTCACCGGCGGCGAACCCCTCGTGCGCCGCAACTTCCCCGCGCTGGCCCGCACGCTGGCAGAGCTGCCTGACGTGCACGAGCTCTCACTCACGACCAACGGCTTCCTGCTGGAGCGCGATGCCGAGGCGCTGGTGCGGGCGGGCATCGACCGCTTCAACGTCTCGGTCGACTCCCTGCAGCGGGACCGCTTCTACCAGCTGACCCGCCGCGACGCCCTGCCCCAGGTGCTGCGCGGGCTTGAGCGCCTGGCGGACTTCCCCGAGGCACACCCGATCAAGATCAACGCCGTGGCGATGCGGGGCTTCACCGAGGACGAGGTCCTCCCCTTCGCCGAACTCGCTCGGAGCACGCCTTACGAGGTCCGCTTCATCGAGTTCATGCCGCTCGACGGCGACCGCGCCTGGAGCGGCGAGCGCGTCCTCAGCGGTGCCGAGATCCGCGCGCTGATCGGCGCAGTGCACCCGCTCGAGCCCTGCCCTCGCGAGCCGCATGCGACGGCGCGCGTCTACCGCTTCCAGGATGGGCCCGGCAGGATCGGCTTCATCAACCCCATTTCCGAGCCGTTCTGCGCGGACTGCAACCGGATCCGCCTGACCGCCGACGGCCGCTTGCGCACGTGCCTGTTCTCGCTCACCGAGACCGACCTCAAAGCACCGCTGCGAGCCGGCGCGAGCGATGACGAGCTCGAGGAGATCGTGCGGGCGGCCGTGTGGCGCAAGGAGCTGAAGCACCACGTCGGCGAGACCGGGTTCATCCAGCCCGCGCGCACCATGTCGGCGATCGGCGGCTAGCGCGAGAGCAGGTCGGCGGCCCGCTCGAGATCGGCGGCCGTGTTGACGTTGAACAGCTCGGCCGGATCCTCGACCTCGACCAGCGCCGGCGAGCACCGCAGAACCGTCTCGCGGACCGGTGCCGTGGGATCGGCGCTCGCCAGCGGCCCGAGCGCCCGCGGCGAGTAGCGCCCCAGCAGGGGCTGAAAGATGCCGCTGTGGCTCGCCAGCGCCGCCGTAGCGCCGGCATGCCCCTGCGCCAGCTCCGAGACCAGCGTAGGACCGACCAGCGGCAGGTCCACCGCACACACCAGCACTTCCCGGCCGCCGGCGAGCTCGAGCGCTGTGCGGATCCCTACAAGCGGATGCTGGAGCTGATCGCGTTCGAACCACACCACCTGCCCGGGCAACGCGGGCAAATCCGTCTCCGGCTTGCACAGGACCACGACCTCGCCCAGCACAAAGCGCAGCGCGGCCAGCGGGTAGGAGATCAAGGGGCGCCCCCGCAACACGGCCGTGGCCTTGGCGCCGCCCAAGCGACTGCCGCGGCCACCGGCGAGCACTACCCCTAGCGGCAAACGTGCACCCATCGCGAGAACCCTAGAATTAGTGTGGATGGAGGGCTCGACGTCGGTGAGGAGCTGGCTGCGCTGCTACCGCTGCTGGTCGCAGAACCTCGAGGTGCAGGTCCACTACGAGGGCATCCACAAGATCGACCCGGAAACGGGCGAGCGCGGCGATGTCGTCGAGGAGATGCAGGAGGCGGTGATCCAATGCCTCGAGTGCATGCACGACCAGCCGCATCTCGGGTTCCACAATGGACGCGTCGAGCCGATCGAGGACCGCTGGGAGCGGATGATCGCCGGCACGCCCTGGGTCGCGTCCTGCACCGTGACCGTGGATGCCGAGGATGTCGAGACCTGTTCGGGGCCGGAAGCCGGCGAAGCGCTCTCCTATGCGGCTTTCGGCGACCACGGGACGCGCGAATTCTTCACGCATGTGCGCTTCCACAAGCACGACGAGGAGCGCATCGTCGTGCACCTGCTGGTGGAGTTCTATTCCCGCTCGGCGGAGGAGGCGACGGAGGTGCTGGAGGGGGCCGCCCGCGGGACGCTCGCGATCACGTCGCTCGCCGAGGAATCGCGTCCACCCGCCTCCACCGGCGACGAACCGCACTAAGGGCCTCGACGACGATCAGCGCCAGCGCCACCGGCACCGTGGCGGGCAGTTCGTTGAGCACGAGGAAGAGGACGTCGAAGGCGCTGGCGATGAGCAGCGTGAGCAGCGCCGCCGCCCGCTGGGTCCTCGGGCGCGGGGCGAGCACCGCGCCGAGCAGCCCCGCCACGAACATGTCGCCATAGCCCATCGAAACCGAGCCGAAGGTTTCGCTTTGTAGCCGTGGCAGGCCGGCCGCGGGCGCAGCGGCGACCAGCGCCGAGTTGGGCGCCTGAAGCAGGTCGGAGATCACCAGCCAGGTATCGGCCGCCGCCATCGCGATGATCCCCACCTTCAGCCAGGCTGGCGGTGTGACGGCCGCGAGCAGGACGCCGAGCGTCACGCAGCTGAGTGCCGAGAGCAGCGCGGCGGCTCCCTGCCCCACCAACGAGTTCTGGAAAAGCGCCGCCAGCGCGAAGAGGACGCCCGCCAGCAGCACTCCCGCGGTCACGCGGCCGGCGCGCCATCGCTCCGGTCCTCGCGCCGCCCATGCGAGCGCGACCGCGGCAAGCAGCGGCACCGCCACCAGCGCCAGCCAAGTGAGCCCAGTTGCCGTGCCCGAGGCGTATCTGATGGCGAAGATCACGGCGACGATCGATCCCACGGGCACCAGCGCCCACCAGCGCCCGCTGAAGCGCTCCAGCTGGCGGGGCCGGCCGATCGCCCGCGGCGCTGCCACCACCCCTGCCTGGAGCCCGAGCATGGCGGCGTCTGAGGGCAGGAACGGAAGCGTCACACCCTCAGCCTAAGCTGACCGCGCCGCGCGGGGACGCTCATCGCTGTCCGAGAGCGCGCTGCGCGCTAGGCCTCGAGCCGGCGTCCCAGCTCGTCCAGCTGCGCCCGTAGCTGCTCGGGCAGCCGATCGCCGAACTTGGCGTAGTGCTCCTCGATCGCGGCGCGCTGTTCTTGCCACTCCGCCGCATCGATCGCGAGCAGCGCGCGCATCTGCTCCTCGCTGACCTCAAGCCCGGCGGTATCGATCCCCCCCTCACCGACGGTCGGCACCAGGCCGACCGGGGTCTCCACGGCGTCGGCGGCATCCTCGCAGCGGCGGAAGATCCAGGCCAGTACACGTGAATTCTCGCCGTAGCCAGGCCACAAGAACCTGCCCTCTCCATCCTTGCGGAACCAATTGACGTGGAAGATCCTCGGCAGCTGCGCGCCTTGTCGCTCGGCCATCCCCAGCCAGTGCTTGAAGTAGTCGGCCATGTGGTAGCCGCAGAAGGGCAGCATCGCCATCGGGTCGAAGCGCACCTTGCCCATCGCTCCGGCGGCGGCCGCGGTGGTCTCCGAGGACATCGTGGAGCCCACAAACACGCCGTGCTCCCAGTCGCGCGCCTCGTACACGAGTGGAACGACGGATGATCGCCGGCCGCCGAACAGCATCGCGGAGATCGGCACACCGGCCGGGTCCTCCCATTCGGGGGCGATGGAGGGGCACTGCGAGGCCGGCGTGGTGAAGCGCGCGTTGGGATGGGCCGCGGTTGTATCGGCGGCGGGCGTCCACTCGTTGCCCTTCCAGTCGATTGCATGGTCGGGCGGCTGACCGGTAAGCCCCTCCCACCACACGTCGCCGTCGTCGGTCTTGGCGCAGTTGGTGAAAATCGAGTTTCGGTCGACGGTGTCGATCGCGTTCGGGTTCGTCCGCCGTCCGGTGCCGGGAGCGACGCCGAAGAAGCCTGCCTCGGGGTTGACTGCGCGCAGGCGCCCGTCCTCGCCGAACTTCATCCACGCGATGTCGTCACCCACCGTCTCCACCTTCCAGTCCGGGAGCGTGGGGATCAGCATCGCCAAATTGGTCTTGCCACAGGCGCTCGGGAAGGCGCCCGCAACGTAGCGGACGTCCCCCTCGGGCGAGGTCAGCTTGAGGATCAGCATGTGCTCGGCCAGCCAGCCCTCGTCACGCGCGATCACCGACGCGATGCGCAGCGCGAAGCACTTTTTGCCCAGCAGCGCATTGCCCCCGTAGCCCGAGCCGTACGACCAGATCTCGCGCGTTTCGGGGAAGTGCACGATGTATTTGTTCTCCGGGTCGCACGGCCACGGCACGTCCTGCTCGGAGTCGGCCAGGGGCTTGCCCACCGAGTGCAGGCAGGGGACGAATTCTCCGTCCTCGCCCAGCACGTCGAGGGCCGGCTGACCCATCCGGGTCATGATCCGCATCGAGGCCGCCACGTAAGGCGAATCGGTGATCTCTACGCCGATATAGGAGATCGGCGAGGCCAATGGCCCCATCGAGAACGGCACCACATACATGCGCCGCCCGCGCATCGAGCCCTCGAACAGCCCTCTCAGCGTGGCGCGCATCTCGTCTGGGTCGCACCAGTTGTTGGTGGGCCCCGCGTCGCCCTCGCGCTCCGAGCAGATAAACGTGCGTCCCTCGACCCGGGCGACGTCCGCCGGGTCCGAGCGCGCCAGGAAGGAGCCGGGCCGCTTGGCTTCCGAGAGCTTCTCGAATGTCCCCGCCTCGATCAGCGTCTGTGTCAGCCAGTCGTACTCTTCGACGGACCCGTCACACCAGTGGATCTCGTCCGGCTGGGTCAGCGCAGCTACTTCGTCGACCCATTCCCGAAGCCGTTTGTGCCGGGTGGTTGCCTGCTGCGACGCTGCGGTATGGGACATGTTTTAACTGCTCCTTCCTGCTGTCACGGGCCTTTCTAGCCTAGCTGTCTGGGTTATGACGGGTCGGCACATCACGGACGCCGACGCTCTCTAAGCTCGAGCGCCAGCGGGCGATTGTCACCGGCGGCGTGCTCGTGCATCGTGCGCAACTCCGCGGGCGGATCGCCGTGCAGTAGCCAGTGCGACCCCGGCCGGGACTCGATCAACCCGGCGCCGGTCAGCTCTCTGACCGCCGCCGTCACCGATGGCCGGCGAGCGCCGACGACCAGCGCGAGTAGGCGGTGGGTCAGCGGGATGTTGATCCGGACCCCCTCGGGGGTCACGTTCCCCCAGCGGTCCGAGAAGTGCCACAGCACCAGCAGCAGCCGGTCGTCCACCCGGCGCATGTGGCACACGGCCAAATGAAACGAGAGCCAGTGGACGCGCAGCATGATCCGTCGCGCCAGGGCGACGGGAATCTCAGGCCAGCGGGCCACGCGACCGAGGAAGGAGCGGTCCAGCAACGCCATCGTCAACGGCCTGGCGACCTGCCAGTTGATCTCGGTGCCGATCGAGGCGTCGGGCCCCGTGCGTAGCCACGGCTGGCTGATATCGCCTGGACCGAGCAGCTCCGCGCAGGTGCGATCCCCGACCGTGACCTCGCGCACCAGCAGGCCGTCGGTGATCAGCAGCCCCAGCGCACCCGCCCGCTCGAGCTCCCGCCGGCGCGGGGCCCATTCTCCCTTCGGGTAGCGCAGGACCCGAGCGACCGCCTGCTGGCGTGCGGCGGGAAAGTCCTCGGGGCGAAGACCCTCGCCGAGGTCGGGGTCCTGCTCGAGCACCGATATGGCTGAGAAGACCGACACCTGTCACACCCCCAGTGGCGGCACGTCAGCGGCCGCGGAAGGAGCCCTAGTGTGGCACTCCAGGGCGGGAGGGAGCGAGGGGTATGTCGCCCATGCGCCGCAGCGCGCGGAGGTAGCTCGTGACAAGTGCGAGCTCGGCCCGACGCGCCCGCGCGGCACTCCTGGCGGAGTCCTCGAGCACGGAGCTCCCGCCCGTCGGCCGCCCGCCGCGATTCGCGCGTCGGGCGCCCTGGGGCTGCTGTTTTCGGGCCATGGGACCATTATCAGCTCGCGCGCAGAATCCACCAAGCGCAGGGGTATGGGCGCAGACAATCCTCGACGCGGGGCTATCCGACCCCGGCTTGGGCGCTCTGCAGCGCGGCTTCAGCCTGCCTGCGCGGCACAAGCACCACCCGCTTGAACTCGGCCACGAGCACCCCGTCCTGGTTGTAGGCGCGGGTATGAACCTTGACCGTGCCGCGGTCGGGCTTTGAGCGGGACGGCCGCACCTCCAGCACCTCCGACTCGACGAACAGCGTGTCCCCGTGGAACAGCGGCGCTGGGTGACTCAGCTCCTCGGTGGCCAGATTGGCGATCGCCTTGCCGGAGACATCCGAGACGCTCATGCCGAGCGCCAGCGAGTACACCAGCGGGCCCACGACCACGTTGCGACCCTGCTGCGAGGCCGCCGCGTAGACGTCGTTGATGTGCAGCGGATGATGGTTCATGGTCAGCAGGCAAAAGAGGTGGTCGTCCGCTTCTGTGACGGTCTTGGCAGGCCAGTGCCGGTACACGGCGCTCACCTCAAACTCCTCGAGGTAACGGCCGTAGGGATGGGCGCCGGAGGCCTCGCGCCCGGCCTGGTCTGTGTCGAGGTTGATCGTGGTCATGGCCGACAGAATGCCAATTTTCGTTGGCCCGGGCGCATGCGCCCGGGCCCCGGCCGAGCATGCTCGGCCGGCGGCCGCGCACATGTGCGCGGCCGACCATCTAGTTTTCAGGACCGTGAGAAACCCCCGCGATTTCGGCAAGCCACTCGCGATCGGCGCTCCACAGCCCGTGCGGGAGATCCCCTTCAAGCCCTCGCGCATGATCCACTTCTTCGACCCCTCGAACGAGAAGATGGCCGCCAAACTCCCCGGGCTGGCCTTGCAGGCGGACATCCTGCTGGGCAACCTCGAAGACGCCGTGCCGGTGGAGAACAAGCTCGCCGCGCGCGAGGGGCTGGTCCGTGCTGCCAGGGAGACCGACTTCGGCGAGTGCGCGCTCTGGACACGGGTCAACAGTCTCGAGTCGCCCTGGGTGCTCGACGACCTGACGAGGCTGGTCGGCGAGGTCGGAGACCGCATCGAGGTGATCATGGTGCCGAAGGTCGAGGGGCCCTGGGACATTCACTACGTCGATCGCCTCCTCGCCCAGCTCGAGGCGAAGGCGGGATTGAAGCGCCCCCTGCTGGTGCACGCGATCCTCGAGACCAGCCTCGGCGTGGTCAACCTCGAGCAGATCGCCACCGCCTCGCCGCGCATGCAGGGGATGAGCTTCGGCCCGGCCGACCTGGCGGCCTCGCGACGGATGAAGACCACGCGCGTGGGCGGCGGTCATCCCGGCTACCGCGTGATCGAGGACCGCGACGCGGGCGATCCCGGAGCGCGGCGGGCAACCGCCCAGCAGGACCCCTGGCACTACTCGATCGCGCGCATGGTGGACGCCTGCACCTCGGCGGGCATCCTGCCCTTCTACGGCCCGTACGGCGACATCCGCGACGTGGAAGGCTGCGAGGCCCAGTTCCGCGCCGCCTTCCTGCTCGGGTGCGTGGGGGCCTGGTCCCTGCACCCGGTGCAAATCGAGGTCGCCAAGCGCGTCTTCAGCCCCGATCCGGAAGAGGTGGCGTTTGCCAAGAAGGTGCTCGAGGCGATCCCCGACGGGCGCGGCGTGCACATGATCGATGGCAAGATGCAGGACGACGCGACCTGGAAACAGTGCAAGGTGATGGTCTCCCTGGCCGAGCTGCTCGCGCACAAGGATCCCGAGCTGGCCGAGGCGTACGGGTTCAAGGCTGCGGCGTGAGCTTTCAGGCGCGATCAGTGCCTACGCTCTTGTAGCCTCAGCCCGCCATGCGCTTCTTCGAGTACGAGTCGCGGGCGCTGGTCGCCAAGGCGAACATCCCCGTGACCCGCCACGGCTTCGCCAAGACAGCGGATGAGGCGCGCCGTCTAGCCGAGCAGATCGGCGGTCCGGTGGTGGTCAAGTCGCAGGTGCTCTCGGGCGGGCGCATGAAGGCGGGCGGGGTCAGGTTCGCGGACTCTCCCGAGCAGGCCGCCCACCACGCCGAGCGCATCCTCGAGCTCGAGATCGGTGGCCACATGCCGCGCGGCGTGCTCATCGACGACCGCGCTGCCGTCAAGCGCGAGTACTACGCCAGCGTGGTCTGGGACGGGATCCGCAAGCTCCCCGTGATGCTCTTCTCGGACATGGGCGGCATCGACATCGAGCAGGTGGCCGAGCAGCACCCCGACCGCCTCGCGCGCGCGCACTTCTCGACCCTGCGGCCGCTGGCCGACTGGCAGGCCAAGCAGCTGATCGCGTCACTTGGCATCAGCGGCTCGGCGCTCAACCGCCTCACCCCGATCGTGGCCCGACTCGCGCGGCTGTTCTCCGGCTACGACATGACCCTGGCCGAGATCAACCCGCTGGGTGAGCTCGAGGACGAATCCTTCGTCGCGCTCGACGCCCACATGGAGATGGAGAACGAGGCGCGGCCGCGGCAGAAGGCCATCCTGCACGAGCTCGGGGTGGGCGACGAGGAGACCCGTCTGGCGCGCGAGCCGACGCCGTTCGAGCTCGCCGGCGAGCAGGTGGACGCCCAGGACCATCGGGGCGTGGCCGGCAACGTGACCGAATTCGACGGCAACTTGGGGTTGGTGATCGGCGCCGGCGGGGGCTCGCTGACGCTGTTCGACGCGGTCCGCGCCCACGGCGGCCGCCCCGCCAACTACTGCGAGATCGGAGGCAACCCCTCGGTGCGCAAGGCGTGCGGCCTAGCCAAGCTGGTGCTGCAGAAACCGGGCGTCGACAAGATCGCAGTGATGATGTCGATCGTGTCCAACACGCGCGTGGACATCGTGGCCCGCGGGGTGGTCAAGGCCTGCCTCGAGCTCGGCTACGACCCGGCTGAGAAGATCGCGATCTTCCGCATCCCCGGCGCCTGGGAGGACGAAGGCTTCCAAATCCTGCGCCGCTACGGCGTCGAGTACGCCGACCGCTCCGTGTCGCTGCACGAGGCGGCGCGCCGCGCGGTCGAGAAGATCCAGGGTCCCGTGACCGCAGACGGTCGCGCCGTCGCCGATGCCGAGCGAGCTCCAGCCTGATGTCGATTCTGATCGACGCCGAGACGACCTTCATCGTGCAGGGCATCACCGGCCGCGAGGCGGTCAACCTGACGCGCGAGTGCCTGGACTACGGCAACGGCGCCCGGATCGTGGGTGGCGTCACTCCGGGCCGCCGGGGTCGCGACGTGCACGGGGTGCCCGTGTTCGACACGGTGGCCCAGGCGGTCGAGCACCACGGCGGGCCGAGCGACGGCTCGGTTGTGACCGTGCCGCCCGCTTACACCAAGGACGCGGTCTTCGAGGCGCTTTCAAACGGCGTCAAGCTGGTGGTGATCGTGACGGAGCGGATCCCCCGGGCCGACGTGGCGCAGATGGTTGAGCTCGCGAGGGAGTGCGACGCGCGCATCATCGGCCCCAACTGCCTGGGAATCATCGTGCCCGACGTCGTCAAGATGGGCGGGATCGGCGGGCCCGCGCGGGATGCGGCCAAGTCCTACACGCCCGGCCCGGTGGGGGTGATCTCGCGCTCCGGGGGCATGACCACCGAGATGTCCTCGACCCTGAGCGCTGCGGGCCTCGGCCAATCGACGGCCGTCTCGATCGGCGGCGACGCGATCATCGGCTCGACATACGCCGAGCTGATGCCCTTGTTCGAGGCCGATTCGGCGACCGATGCGATCGTGATCTACACCGAGCCGGGAGGGCGCATGGAAGCCGAGCTCGCCCGCTACGTGCGCGAGCACGACTGCCGGCTGCCGATCGTGGCCTTCATGGCGGGCCGCTTCATGGACGAGATGCCGGGCATGAGCTTCGGCCACGCCGGCACGATCGTCGAGGGCAAGGAGGACACCGCGCAGGAGAAGATCGCGCGGCTGGCGGAGGCGGGCATCGAGGTCGCCGAGGAGATCTCACAGATTCCCGCGCTGGTGCGGGAGCGGCTGGTAGCCGGGAGCGCCGTGTGAGCGCCACGGCCCGCGACACGGGCGCCGCCATGGACGGCCTCTTCATCGCGGTCGAGGTCGACGCCGCTGCGGCGGGCGATCGCGAGCTCGCCGCCAAGCTCGCCGACGTGTGTCCGGTCGACATCTACCACGCTGGAGAGCGCGGGGTCGAGGTCGTGCCGGAGCACCTCGACGAATGCGTGCTGTGCGAGCTCTGCCTGAAGGCGGCGCCCCCCGGGAGCGTGCGGGTGATCAAGCGCTACGCGTCAGGCGCGGTGCTCGGGGCATAGTGACCGAGTCGGCGAGGGAGCGGCGCGAGCTGGAGACGGTCACGCTCGAGCTCGACTCGGGCATCGCCACGATCGTGCTGAGGCGTCCCGAGGCGCTCAACGCGTGGACGCGCCGCCTGGGCGAGGACATGCTCGAGGCGCTCGAGCAGGCGGCAAGCGAAGCCGCTGTGCGCGTGGTGGTCTTCACCGGCGCAGGCCGGGCCTTCTCCTCCGGCGCGGACCTGAAGGGCGGCGCGGAGGTGGTGAACGACAAGCTGAACGTGCTGAACCAACTCCGAGAGGCCTACAACCCGCTGATCAAGCTGGTGCGCACGGTCCCCAAGCCCGTGATCGCCAAGGTCAACGGCCCGGCCGTGGGCATCGGCTGCTCGCTCGCGCTCGCCGCCGATCTGATCGTCGCCTGCTCCTCGGCCTACTTCCTGCTCGCGTTCGTCAACATCGGGCTCGGCCTCGACGGTGGCGCCTCGCTGCTGCTGCCGTCGCGGGTGGGCCATGCACGCGCATTCGAGATGGCCTTGCTCGGCGAGCGACTGCCCGCCACCAAGGCGCTCGAGTGGGGACTCGTCAACAGCGTGGTGCCCGATGAGCAGCTCGATCGGGTGGTGGCAGAGCTTTCTGCGCGGCTGGCGGCGGCCGCGCCCGGGGCGCTCGCCACCATCAAGCGCACGATCAACGCGCGGCTCTACGGGGGCCTGGATGAGCTGCTGGAGCTAGAGGCGGTGCTTCAGCAGGAGCGGGTGGAATCGGCGGACTTCATGGAGGGCGTGGCCGCGTTTCTCGAGGGCCGCCCACCGCGGTTCACCGGTGCCTAGAGGCCCGCACCCGCTGTAGGCTTGGCGGCGCGATGAACCTCGTCACGATCCTGACCGCATCCGCGGAGGGTCACCCCGACAAGGTGGCGGTGAAGCTCGATGATGCCGAGCTCAGCTACAGGTTCCTGGAGGGCGCTAGCACGCACATGGCGGGGCTGCTGCGCGAGCAGGGGCTCTCGCCGGGGGACCGGGTCGGGATCATGCTGCCGAACGTCCCCTACTTCCCTGTGTGCTATTTCGGCGCGCTGCGCGCGGGCGGCGTGGTGGTGCCCATGAACGTGCTGCTGAAGCGCCGCGAGGTGGCCTTCTACCTGAAGGACTCCGGGGCACGACTGCTGCTCGCCTGGCATGGCTTCGCCGAGGACGCCGAGGCAGGCGCCGCTGACGCGGGCGCGGAGTGCGTGCTCGTGGAGCCGGGCAAGTTCGAGCAGCTCGTCGGCGCGGCAAAGCCGCGAACGGATGTGGTGGACAGGGACCAGAACGACACCGCCGTGATCCTCTACACCTCTGGCACGACCGGCACACCGAAGGGCGCGGAGCTCAGCCACGCGAACCTGCTCGGCAATTGCGAGACGGCGCGCTCCCTGTTCGACCTTGATTCGGACAGGGTCACCCTGGGCGCGTTGCCGCTGTTTCACTCCTTCGGGCAGACATGCGCGATGAACGCGACGATCAAGGGCGGGGGCACGCTGACGCTGATCCCCCGCTTCGATCCCGCCAAGGCGCTCGAGATCATCGAGCGCGACCGCGTGAATGTCTTCGAGGGCGTCCCCACGATGTACAGCGCGATGCTTCACGCTCCCGAGCGCGACCGCTACGACACCTCCTCGCTCGAGGTGTGCGCCTCGGGTGGAGCGGCCATGCCGGTCGAGCTCTTGAAGGGGTTTGAGGAGGCCTTCGGCTGCCAGATATTGGAGGGCTACGGGCTCTCCGAAACCTCGCCGGTGGCCTCGTTCAACCATCCGCAGCGAGAGCGCAAGGCGGGCTCGATCGGCACTCCCATCCGCGACGTGCAGATGAAGGTCGTCGACGAGCAGGACAACGAGGTCCCTCAGGGCGAGGTGGGCGAGATCGTGGTCCGCGGCCCGAACGTGATGAAGGGCTACTGGAACCGGCCGGATGCCACCGAGGAGGTCCTGCGCGGCGGCTGGCTGCACACCGGCGATATGGCCACCGTGGACGAGGACGGGTTCTTCTTCATCGTCGACCGCAAGAAGGACATGATCATCCGCGGGGGCTACAACGTGTACCCGCGCGAGATCGAGGAGGTCCTTTACGAGCACCCGGCCGTCCGCGAGGCGGCGGTGGTGGGCGTTCCCCACGAGGAGCTGGGCGAGGAGGTCGGCGCCGCGGTGGCCCTCAAGGACGGCACCGAGGCCTCGGCTGAGGAGCTCCGCGATTTCGTCAAGGACCAGGTGGCGGCGTATAAATATCCGCGCGCGATCTGGTTCGTCGAGGAGCTGCCGAAGGGGCCGACCGGCAAGATCCTGAAGCGGGAGATCGACGCCCCCGCCGAGGCCGCGCCGGCATCCCAGGCGGAGCCGGCGCAGCGCGGCTGAGCTGCTGCCGTCCGCCGATCTACTTCGAGACGAGCACGACGAAACGCGCTGAGACGGGGTTCGAGCCCGGCGCCCGCACCGTGACGGTGCCGGCATAGCGTCCCGGATGGGCGTATGTGTGCTTGCCGGCAACCGAGTAGAGGCCGTTGACCCGCGTTGACGTGGCCCCCCTCCCCCCCACACTGCCGCGACTGGTGGCGCCGTCGCCCCACCTGATCGTCGCCCTGATGCGGCTGGCGCGGCGCCCGGGAGCCGCCAGAGTCGCGAGCGTGCCGTGCAGCTCGCGATGGCTGGCGCCATGGAGCCTCGAGCCGACCAACTCGAGCCGCCACGGCACCTCGGTGCTCGGATAGAAGTTGGTCTGAGCGAAGAGGAGGCGGGCGCCCTGGGCCGCCAGCCGGCGCACGAAGTTGCGGTAGGCGGGACTTCTGCGTGAGACCCGCACCGCCTTGGGGGACCACCCCACCTCGGCGAGCGCGATCAGGCGCGGAAAGACCATGTAGTCAACCTGGCTCAGGTTGACCACGGTCTCTCCCCAAATCGCGCCCTCGACGCCGATCACGTGGCGGTCGGTTACGCCCTTGACGTAGTGGCCGGGATCCCAGTTGTAGAAGCGCTCGACATCGCAGCCGCGGGGGCAGGCCCAGGTCTGCCCGAGCGTCGGCGGGGCGTTGCCGGCCTTACCCGCACGGTACTTCTGGTCCAGGTAGGCGTGGTTCGCGGGCGCCATCACGACCCGCATCCCCTTGGCCACGGCGTCGGTCGCGGTGCTGGTTCCCTTCTGGGAGCCCGATGCGGGATCCCAGTACTCGGCGATCGAGGGGCCACGCAGCTTCGTGCCGTGCGCGGCCGCGTCGGCCCAGGCCATCACCCGCTTACCGGCCCCATTGACGAGACGTGCCTCCTTGTTGATGAACGCGGCATACCGAGACTGGCTGAGCAGCGAATGAGGCACCTCGTCCCCGCCGAGGTTGTAGTAAGGACCGGGGGTAAGCGCGGCCAGCTGATGAATGATCGCCCGCATGATCGTCCAGGTGTCGGAGCTCCTCGGACACAGCGCGCTGTAGCCGACTGCCTGGGTGTAGTTCCAGCGCGGCGGCTTGTGCTTGCCGCAATCGATGCTGTGGGGGTGGCGCAGCCGGGGGTTGTGGGTGTCGTAGTACTCGGACATCAGGATCGCGTTGGTGTGCCCGGGCGAATCCACCTCCGGAATCAGGGTCATGAAATGGGCCTTCGCGTCCGCGACCACGGCCCGGTACTGGGCCTGTGTCCAGAACCCACCGCGGTCCATTTTGCGCCCGTGGGTACCGACCGAGCCGCGACCTCCGACCTTCGCGAGCCGGGGAAAGCCTTTGATCACGAGGCGGAATCCCTGGTCGTCGCTCAAGTGGAGATGGAAGACGTTGATCCTGTAGACGGCGGCCTGGGCGATCAGCCGCTCCACAGCGCCAGGCGACTCGTAGTGGCGCGCGATATCGAGCATCAGTCCGCGGTAGACGTAGCGCGGGTAGTCGACGATATGGACCGCCGGCATCGTCCAAGGTCCCGGCCTCCGCGACCGGCCGTTGATCCAGGGCGGCAGCAGCTGACGGATGGTCTGGATGCCGTTGTAGAGGCCGTGGGCGGCGCTTGCGGCGAGCTCGAGCCCGGCGGGCGTGACGAGCAGGCGGTAACCCTCGCCGTCGGGGTCCTTGGGGACGGCGTCGCGGCGTGCGAGCGTCAGCGAGATGTCCCCGCTGGCGCCGTGGCCCGCGAGCACAGGCAACCGGTAGCCGGTCGCGGGCCTCAGATAGCGGGCCAGGTCCCGGGCGACGGCGAGGGCACCCGGACCTCCACGCACCACGATACGGCTCGCCCGCGTTAGCTTGAAGCGACCCGTGCCGGTCGTCATCTCGACCGGCTTTGGCACGAGCTGAGGAGGCTTTAGCCGAGCGGCTCGTGTCGCGGGCCGCTGGGTGGCGGCGGCCTTGCCCTCGGCCCGTCGCGGGACCACGAGCACAAGCAGGGTGGTAGCTGCAATGGCTGAGATGAGTGCCGCTCCCCACAGGCGGCGACTCCATGGTGTAGACGGGACTCTCACGGCTCGGAACCTCCCCTCACGCCGACGGCCTATGGATGCGAGCGGCAGGCCCTGCTCGCGCGATCCCGACGGATGTTCGCGCATCCGCGCACCGATCGCATCGCGGAGCACGAGGCTTCCGCATGGGCCAGTCGTCCGCTTGACTGGAAAGAGCCTGCGTATTGCCCTGTTTGCCCGTACGATGCGGGGCCTGGGGAAAGAGCTCGACGGAAAGGTTGGGTATGAGCGTGCCGACGTCTACTGCTGGGCCAAGCTCGTCGTCCGGCGGCACCACCGGCATGGGAAGAAAGAACCTCGTGCTGGCGGCAATGGTCTTCGCAGTCGCGATGACCTTCATCGATCAGACGATCGTGGCGATCGCCATCCCTCGTGTGCAGCGCGAGCTGTCGCTGTCGGCGACCGGATCGCAGTGGGTGATCAACGGCTACCTGCTCGCGCTCTCGGCCCTGTTCGCCTTTGGAGGCAAGCTCGGCGATGTGCTGGGGCGCAGACGCATGGTGGTCATCGGCGTCATCGGCTTCGCGATCGCCTCGGCCTGCTGCGGCTTTACCCCCAAGGGCAGCATCGCCGAGCCGTGGTTGATCTTCTTCCGGGTCATTCAGGGCGCGACCGCGGCGCTGATGTTCCCCGCCGCGGTGGGGATCGTCGTGTCGGCGTTCCCGCTGCGAGAGCGCGGCCGGGCAATGGCGATTTTCTTCGGCATCTCCGGAGGACTGACCGCGATCGGGCCAATCGGCGGCGGGTATCTGACGCAGTGGACGTGGCGGTCGATCTTCTGGATCAACGTGCCGGTTGCCGTCATCGCGCTGATCCTGATCTGGATCTCCCGGCCTGACGACGAGCGCCGGCCCGCCAAGCTGGACTACCGGGGCGCGGTGCTGATCAGCGCGGCGATGGGCCTGGTCGTGCTCGGACTTCAGCAGTCGGGGACATGGGGCTGGGGCAGTCCCGCCACCTGGGCCAGCATCGTCCTCGGCCTCGTGCTGATGGTCGCCTTCGTCGCTTGGGAGTTGCGCGCGCAGGAGCCGCTGCTGCGCCTGCGGATCTTCCTGGATCGCGGCTTCGCGGTCGAAACCGCGGTTTTAGGGCTGATCTCGATCGTGTTCGTGCCGTTCTTCTTCTTCGCCAGCGTCTATGCACAGGTATCGCTGGGCAAGAGCTCGGCCAACGCGGGCATCTATCTCATGTACTTCTTCATCGGCTTCGTGATCCTCGCCCAGGTGGGCGGGCGGATCCTCGATCGCCAGGGGGCCAAGCCGGCGGTCGTCTGGGGCAGCGTGCTTGGCGCGGTTGGTTTCTATTTGCTGGCGGGCCAGCTGACGGGGCTGTCGCTCGGGTCCCAGACGTGGTACGTGATGATCGCCGGAGGGGGTCTGGGGCTGATGCTCGGCGTGGCCAGTACCGACGCGGTCAACCGCGCACCGAGGGCGGGCTATAGCGAGGTCACAGGCATCACGCAGACGGCCCGTAACTTCGGAGCGAGCCTCGGCCTGGCGGTGCTCGGAGCAATCCTGATTGCGCGCAACAAGGTCACCGTCAGCTCGGCCCTGACCCGTTCCGGTGTGCCCAAAAGTGCTGCGGACAAGATCGCCAGCTCCTTTGGCACGAGCGCCGGCAGCCAGTCGGGGAGGGGGCACCCGCACGCGCTCGTCCACCAGGTGCAGCTTGCGTTCGCCCACTCGACCCAAACGGTCTTCTACGTCATGGCCGGGGTGATGGCGCTCACGTTCTTCGTCGCGGTGCGGCTTCCCCGGGGACGCGTGGAGGCGGGGCCTGAGCCGGTAGAGGGAGAAGGCGGACTCGGTGCCGGCGCGATTGGGACAGCTACGTCCACCGGCGAAGCGCGCCGCGGCTCGTCATCACCCCGGCCCTGACGCCAGGGGGCGCAGGGGGGCGAGTCCAGGTCCTTCTCTCGCAGCCATTCTCGGGACCGTTTACGGTGCATAACCTGCGGGCAGGTGGTGGCCTGTCTGAGGACCAGGAGATCGGACGTGCCACTCAGGGATGAGCGACGAACCGCAGTATCCGGTGCGCAGCGAAAGTCGGGACGACGGCCGCGCACGAGTCCGACATGCTGAGGAAGGCGTAGGCGCCGGCGCATGACCGCCCTGATGAAGCGCCTGGGCCTCCGCGATTGGCAGATGCACGCGGCCTCGTTCGGGTCAGTCGGGCTGTGCATCGGGTTGTGGATTCGGGCCAAGACAGTGGACCAGGACGAGCGCGGCAACGCCGAGCGGCGCGCGCTCTTCGTGGGCCTGTGGCCGCCGATGTTTTACTTGATCGGCAATTCGCTGGAGCGCCCCGAGCGGGGCCGGGCACGCCGCGTCTGGCCCTTGAGCTAGCGCTCGTCCAGGCGCCGACCGAGGTCCTCGTGCGCGACCTCCGTGGCGAAGCCACTGCGCACCGTGGAGGCCTCTGCCTCGCGTCGTACGGATCCGGCCCCCTCCCCTCGCAACGCCACACGCGTCAGGCGCGCCATGCGCCTGAGTGTGCTGTGCTGAAAGGCGACCTGCTCGCGCCGGCCAAACAGCAGGAAGCCGAAGCGGATCAAGGGGTTGGGATCGGGCGCCGGCCGCGAGTAGGAGTGGATACGGAAGTCCACCTCGCCCGAGTCTCGCCACTTCCATACCTCCCAGTCCATCTGTCCCTTTTCGAGATGTCCTTCCAGAGTGCGGTAGGCCCAGCCCCAGACGCGTCCCCAGCGGCCATCTTGCTCGCGATCCTCCTCATATACCGAGGCCACGCGCGTGCCCGCATCGAAGCGCAGCAGTCCGCGAAAGCGAAGCTCGAGCAGCATCGTGCGGCCCTCCAGCGGCTCGTCCGGGTCGTAGTAGGCGCGCACGATCGACGGGTCGGCGAACTCGTATCCGCGCATCAACCGACGCGCGATTGCCCAGCTCCCGTCGTGCTCCGGGGGCCCGGGCCGCTCGGACGGAAGCGCCTGGCTCAGATCGTCCCGATGCCAGCCATGCTCCGGCGTGAACTGCTCCGCCCGCTCGGGGTCGAAGTTGTACCCCCGCAGGCGCAGATCGGCGAGCTTGCGCTGGACGCGCGGGTCGTCCAGGCCCCGCTCAGCCCTGAGGTGCCAGCTCGTCAACGCGCCGCGTCTGGATGTCGATGCCGCCGGTCATCCGACCTCCCGCTAGCCGGGTCACCCGCTCCAGATAGCTCGTCCACATGTGGAACTGAACCTCCTTGGCCATCCGAAGGTGGCTGTAGAGCACGTCCACCAGCCGGTTCTTGCTGCGCGCCCACGACTCGATCCGGAACTCGATCTGCCCGTTGATCTCTCTCGCCGCGAACTCGATCTGCCCGGCTTCGAGGTGGCCTTCAAGCGTGGCCAACCTGAGCGAACCCTCGCCTACCTCGATCACCCGCACGGGACCGTCCCAGGGGCCAGGCATCCGCACCACATACTCGTCGCCGACCCGCATGCCGCCCTCTTCCCCACGCGTCTTCCTGAACGTGGCGAATTCTCTCGGCGAGGCACAGTCCGGATCCGAGATCAATCGATCCATGAGCTCGGGTGCGGACAGTCGCGCCTCTCGGATCCGAGTGACGTAGCGCCGGTGAAAGAGCGGCCCGGATCCCTCCTCCGCCGGCTGGAGCTCGGCTCGATCGGTCTGGGGCGGCAGCTGGGGGCCGCCGTCGTCCTGAAGCGATCCCGGCATCTCCCGCCGGTGGAGCGGCGTGGTGCGCCACATGTAGCGCCATGAGGTCAAGGCGATGCCCACCGGCCAGCGCGCCGCGATGCCGAGGGAGCGCGTGATAGGAAGCGATGCCGGCATTCAGCTCCTATACCCGATCCCGGTAGGATCGCCACGCGTCCGGTTGGAGGTGCCCCCCGCCCGCGAACTTCCGCAGCCGGCGAGCGGCGTTCGCGCACCCAGGCAGCGCCCGGCGTGCAGCGACTTACCCCGCCTCGGGGTTGATAGTTACCCCGGCCTGGTGATGCCCAGGCCCACTACTCTTCTTTTCTGCCGCCATCTGGCATTCGGGGTCAGGGGAGGCTAGGGAAAGCTCGATTTGAAGAAGGCCTGCTGCACGGCGGGCCGGGGGGTACGGATGCGCAGACACTTAATTGCAATGGCCGCTGGCGGCTTGATCGTGCTCGGAGGCCTAGCGGCGCCGGCAGCGGCAAGCGCCACCGGCGTAGGCGGCGAGCCCGCGCCGGGCACGGGGGTCCAGCCGACCCCGGCTGCGAACACGCCGCGCTTCAAGGCCAACAATGACAATCCGGTTGAGCAGATCCGCCAGATCGTTCAATGCGGAAACACCATGTACGCGGTGGGCACGTTCTCGCAGATCCTCCAGGGCGGCAGCACGGTCTACGCCCGCAGCAACGTCTTCAGCTTCAACGCCAAGTCCCCGTTCAAGATGACGGCCTGGGCGCCGTCGGTGAACGGCATCGTCAACTCGATCGCCTTCAACGGAAACAACTGCGCCGACGCCTACATCGGAGGCAAATTCAGCTCGGTAAACGGCACCACGGCTCATAACATCGCCGAGATCGACACGACCACGGGCAACGTTGTGAGCACCTTCGCGCACTCCGCCAACGGGCAGGTCGAGACGCTGCAGGCTGTGAACGGGCACATGCTCGCGGGCGGCTACTACACGACGATCAACGGCAGCTCGTCCAATCCATACATGACGAGCCTCAACCCCACCACCGGCAAGGACGATGGGTTCCTGAATCTGAACATCTCGGGCAACTATTACTGGTGCGACGCCGGCGGCTGCACGGACTCAAACGCCACCCGGGTTTACAACCAGCAGCTGAGCCCAGACGGGACACTGGACCTGGTGGAGGGTGATTTCACGTCGGTCGGCGGGCAGCCGCGCCAGCAGATCTTCATGCTCAACGTGAGCGGCCCCCAGGCGACGGTCACACCCTGGACCTCGCCGGACTTCTCAACGGAGTGCTGGTACAGCGAGCCGTTCTACCTCCAGGCGGCGGCGTGGTCTCCAAACCAGTCGACCATCTATGTCGCCACCACCGGGTATCGCCCGCCCAATTCAAGCGAGCCACCGGACTACGGGCTGTGCGACGCAGCGGCGGCGTACCCGTCTACCCAGTCCTCCGTCAGCAGCCTCTGGATCAACTACGCGGGATGCGACTCGCTCTACAGCACGGCGGCCGATGCCAGCACGGCCTACTTCGGCGGGCACGAGCGCTACTCGATGAACCCCAACGGGTGCGATTACCTGGGCTCCGGCGGCTACAACGCGCCGGGCATGGAGGGCCTCGACCCCGCCAACGGAGCTCTCTACACGGACTCCACCGGCACCGTGGGCTACTACAGCCGAGCCCGCGGCTGGGGCGCCGATGACATGCTGACAACCAGCGCCGGGCTGTGGATCGCAAGTGACAACTCCTCCGGCAGCGACACCTGTGGGGGGGTTGGCGGACACTCCGGGCTCTGCTTCCTCCCCTACTCCTCGGGGTAACAACAGGGTCCGCGGACGGCGGGATTCGCCCTGGCGCGGCTGATGTGACGGGCGCGCCAGCGCGAAAAGCCGAGCGGCGTTCGTGCACGCCTGTAGCACGGCGTGCAGCGACCTACCCCGCCGGGGGGTTGAGAAATACCCCGGCTTAGTGGGGCGGGGCCCAGTACTCTTGTTTTCTGCCACCATCTGGCATTCGGGGCCAGGGGAGGCTAGGGAAAGCTCGATTCGAAGAAGGCCTGCTGCACGGCGGGCCGGGGGGTACAGATGCGCAGACACTTAATTGCAATGGCCGCTGGCGGCTTGATCGTGCTCGGCGGCCTAGCGGCGCCGGCAGCGGCAAGCGCCACCGGCGTAGGCGGCGAGCCCGCGCCGGGCACGGGAGTCCAGCCGACCCCGGCTGCGAACACGCCGCGCTTCAAGGCCAACAATGACAATCCGGTTGAGCAGATCCGCCAGATCGTTCAATGCGGAAACACCATGTACGCGGTGGGCACGTTCTCGCAGATCCTCCAGGGCGGCAGCACGGTCTACGCCCGCAGCAACGTCTTCAGCTTCAACGCCAAGTCCCCGTTCAAGATGACGGCCTGGGCGCCGTCGGTGAACGGCATCGTCAACTCGATCGCCTTCAACGGAAACAACTGCGCCGACGCCTACATCGGAGGCAAATTCAGCTCGGTAAACGGCACCACGGCTCATAACATCGCCGAGATCGACACGACCACGGGCAACGTTGTGAGCACCTTCGCGCACTCCGCCAACGCGCAGGTCGAGACGCTGCAAGGGGTGAACGGCGGCCACATGCTCGTGGGCGGCTACTACACGACGATCAACGGCAGCTCGTCCAATCCATACATGACGAGCCTCAACCCCACCACCGGCAAGGACGATGGGTTCCTGAATCTGAACATCAGCGGCAGCTACAACTTTTCTGGGGTGAATTCAAATCCAACGAGGGTCTATAACCAGCAGCTGAGTCCCGACGGGACACTGGACCTGGTGGAGGGCGATTTCACGTCGGTCGGCGGGCAGCCGCGCCAGCAGATCTTCATGCTCAACGTGAGCGGCCCCCAGGCGGCGGTGACGGGATGGACCTCGCCGGACTTCTCAACTTCCTGCTGGTACAGCGAGCCGTTCTACCTCCAGGCGGCGGCATGGTCTCCGGATCAATCGACCATTTACGTGGCCACGACCGGCTATCGCTCGACCACCAATCCGCCGGACACGGGCCTGTGCGACGCAGCGGCGGCGTATCCGTCTACCCAGTCCTCCGTCAGCAGCCTCTGGATCAACTACGCGGGATGCGACTCGCTCTACAGCACGGCGGCCGATGCCAGCACGGCCTACTTCGGCGGGCACGAGCGCTACTCGATGAACCCCAACGGGTGCGATTACCTGGGCTCCGGCGGCTACAACGCGCCGGGCATGGAGGGCCTCGACCCCGCCAACGGAGCTCTCTACACGGACTCCACCGGCACCGTGGGCTACTACAGCCGAGCCCGCGGCTGGGGCGCCGATGACATGCTGACAACCAGCGCCGGGCTGTGGATCGCAAGTGACAACTCCTCCGGCAGCGACACCTGTGGGGGGGTTGGCGGGCACTCCGGGCTCTGCTTCCTCCCCTACTCCTCGGGCTCGTAGCCGGGTTCTAATCGCGGCGCAACCGCGCTGGAGGCATATAGGAAAGCCCCGCCTTGGCGGGGCTTTCCCTTAGCAGGCCTGTAAGCCGGATTCTGTCCCGGGCCGACGGCATGCGCCGCCTGACCCATGAGCAACCATCCATCTGTGCGACCTACCCGAACCTTGGCGGGCCACCTGCGAACGGTCCTGCTTGGTCTAGCACCGGGTGGGGTTTGCCCAGCCGCCGCGTCACCGCGACGCTGGTGCGCTCTTACCGCACCATTTCACCCTTACCGGCCTGGGGCTCTGCAGCGGCTCCAGGCTTAGGCGGTGTCGTTTCTGTGGCACTTTCCCGCGGGTTTCCCCGGGTCGGCGTTACCGACCACCCTGCCCTGTGATGTCCGGACTTTCCTCGAAGGATTCGACCTCCGCGGTTGCTCAGCCTGCGAGTCACGAGCATAGCGGCGATGCCCCGATCACGTGAGCCGCTGGGCGACCCCCTCGGTCACATGCGCGGCGCCGGGACGCGGCGCCGACAGGGACCGAAGGCCGGAGCTCAGGAGATCGTCGAGTCGCAGTCGGCGCAGTGGCCCGCGACGGGGCGAGCATGAGCCCCATATTGGGGCTCAAGCCGCCCGCCACAGACTGGACACTGGCTCGTTCCCCTCACGAGTCCCTCCCAAGTGTCCACGATCAGCTGCTCGAGAGTTCTCGGCGCGCGGCCCTCCGCGGGCCAAGGCCGATCCGACGAGTCCTCCGGTCCCGGATGCTCACCGAGACCAACCGCGAACGAGCCCGTCTCCGGGTCCGCCTCCCCGAGCCCTCCGTCGGAGCCGTCCAGCAGCGAGCATTGCCCGCCATAGTCCCGCGAGACGACGAGCGTCCCCGTCATGAGATGTGCCGCATCAAACCGACGACCTTGCCCAAGACGTGGACGTCGCGGCTGCGAATCGGCTCCATAGAGTCGTTCTCCGGCTGGAGCCTGACGTGATCGGGCTCTCGGAAGTAGCGCTTGACCGTGGCCTCCTCCCCGATCAGCGCGACCACGATGTCTCCATCCTCGGCCACATCCTGGCGCCGCACCACGACGGTGTCACCTTCAAGGATGCCCGCGTTCTGCATCGAGTCACCGCGGATGCGGAGCAGGTACTCGCCCTGGTCCCCGCCCGCGAACGAGGGAGTCTGCACGTAGTCCTCGATGTTCTCCTCCGCGAGCACAGGTTGCCCCGCAGCCACGTGACCGACAAGCGGCAGACCAGGGCGCACAAAGCCCCGGACTCCCGCCGCGGCGCGGTCGAACAGTTCGATCGCGCGCGGCTTGGACGGGTCGCGTCGCAGCAAGCCGATGCGCTCCAGATTGGCCAGGTGGGCGTGGACCGTGGACGACGAAGCCAAGCCAACGGCCTTGCCGATGTCCCTCACCGTCGGCGGATAGCCGTACCTGGCCGAGTAGCGCTTGATGAAGTCGAAGATCTCTTGTTGTCGCTTGGTCAGGTCCATCGCTTCACTCCTTCCGGGAAGGCCGATGGGTCGAACATGTGTTCGTCAATGTAGCGACCCCACCGGACGGATGGAAGCACTTCGCAGGCCGGAAAGCGGGTTGAACTCGCCGGGGCGGGGCTATACTGGCGCTCCCACGCGCCTGTGGCGGAATTGGTAGACGCGCAAGGTTGAGGGCCTTGTGGACCGCTGGGTCCGTGGAGGTTCGAGTCCTCTCGGGCGCATTGATGAAAGCCCCGCTAATCGCGGGGTTTCTTGTGGGTCGGTAGTGCATCGTCGACTTTGGGCGAACCGTCGCGAGGCATCAATAAGGCATCATGTTCCGGCCGCGGCGCGTGAGGCATCGCTGGGGCACCAATGTCCGACGCGAATGCGCGCTCGACAAGCACAGCCTCATGCGCTCCGCCTCGCGATCTAACCGTTCCTGCTGCTTCTGCGAGATGGCATCCGCGGTCTGCTGAGCACGCGAACACGCTTGTTCCGCGCGAGTGAATAGCTCTGCAACCGCCTCCGTGGTCCACTCCACGCTCGTCCGCTTCCCGTCCCCCGAGCGAGCAACCGTGACGGTTAGCAACCAACTCGGTCACGGCGACGCCGCCCTCGCCCTAAACCGCTGGCCCCGCAGTCGATTCCGTGCGCCTCAAAGTGAGTTGCCGGGGCGCGTGGCTCGCGCTTCGGTGTACAACCACTCCGGGGCCGGAATTATTGGCCGCAGGGCCAGGACGACCAAGCCTACTCCTTTCAGCGCCCCACAACGAGCGACTTTCGACCGTTTTTCGCGCCAGGCCCTTTGGCCCATCACGCTGCCTCGAGCTCGTCGCCGAGCGCCTTCACCTGCTGGTAGTCGCGGCGGTACTCGTCAAGCGAGGTCGGTGCGGTAGGCGAATCGTCATGCCCGGTCATTTGCCGAACACGTTTCGGCAGCCGTGCCGCTGCACCGAGTCAAGTCGCGCGGTGCGCGACGCAGAGGCGCTGCAGCTGTTCCATCGCTTCTGTTGGCTGATCGGGCAACGCGTCGAGCGCATCAGCAGCCGGCCGCAGTGCCTCGATTGTGACCTGCGTCGCTTCCAGTGCGAAGCGGCCGAGCCAGCGAACCGCAGCGCGCTCGTAGCGCTCTGAGTCGCCGTCGCGCAATACGAAACAGATCCTCAGCGCGTCATCGAGCGCGATCCTCGGTGTCCGCCGGAGGTCCGCTTCGTCAAGCTCAACGAAGGGACGCCGCACATGATCGTGATCGGGGCAGGCACCCACAAGCGCAACCACATGCTGGTCGCGGTCGACGGGCAGAGCGGCGCCCTCTGCGGGCAGCGCGAGATCCTGGCTAGCGACGCCGGATCGCTTGAGGCGCTGCGGTTCGCCGCCGGACTGGACGGGGAGCGGGTGTGGGCGATCGAGGACTGCCGGCATGTCTCAGCGCGCCTGGAAGCGGCGTTGATCGCAGCCGGTGAGCGGGTGATCCGCGTGCCGGCCGTGATCACCAGCCAGACCCGGAAGCTCGCACGCCAAGCGGGTAATCAGATCCGATTGACGCACGCGCGGTGGCGCTGGCGGTGCTCCGCGACGGGACCGAGAGCTTCCCGGTGGCGTTCTGCGACCAGCACGCTCTAAAGATCCGCGTGCTGTCGGACTACCGAGATCAGATCATCAGCGAGCGCACTCGGATGATCAACCGGCTGCGCTGGCACCTGGTCACGATCGCTCCCGAGCTCGAAGCCCAGCTCAACCCGGCCTCGCTGCGGGGCCCGCGGATCTGCGCGCGTCTGAGACGCCAGCTCGCCAGGCTGACCCCAAGCCCGCAACTGAGGGTCGCTCGGCTGCTTTGCGAGCGCATCTGGAGATCGTGCGCGAAGAGCGCCAGCTGTTCACCGAGCTCACCGGCCTGATCGATGCGCATTGCCCTCAGCTGCTTGCCCAGCCCGGCTGCGGACCGGTGACCGCCGCGATCATCATCGGTCACACCGCCGGTGCTCAGCGCTTCCCCACCGACGGACACTCCGCACGGCACACCGGCACCGCACCCCTCCCCGCCTCCAGCGGCAAGATCCAACGCCACCGCCTGCACCGCGGCGACGATCGCCAACTCAACCGCGCGATCCACATCATCGCGCTCTCCCGCGCCAACACCGACCCCGAAACCCGCGCCTATCTCGCTCAAAAACAGGCCCAAGGCAAAACCAAACCCGAAGCCATCCGCTGCCTCAAACGCCACCCCGCGCGCCGCACCTGGCACCCGCTCTACACCACCGAAACCACAACCACCCCTCCCGTACTGACCAATCGCTCGAACCCGGAAATACCGAACTTCACTTGACATAGGAGCAGCCAAAGCGATTGCAACGGCCACGGGCACCGTGAACGTGCAAGCGATCGCGGGGGATGACGCTTTCCGCGCGGAGGGAAACCGCCGACCCTTGCACAGACAGGCTCGTCCGGACACTAAAGGAGGTCTGGCCACCCCGGGCGACCGCACGCGCGTGCAGTCCAGGCGCTGGCAGCCTTCAGTTCGTTTGTTGTGGCGCGCGCTGGATCATCCGCGCCAGCTCGGTGCGGGTGTAGCCATTCTGGCGGCCGAGTTGCACTAGCTCGGCCACTTTCGCGCGGACGGTGCTGCTCGCGGGGATACCGGTGACGCGGATTCCGTGTCCTTGGCGGAGTTCCAGCAGTCCCTCGTCGCGCAGCAGTCTCAGCGCACGTAGGACGGTGTTGGTGTTGACCATGCATGACGGCGGCGAGGTGACGTGCGGGTGGGAGTCGGTCGCCGGGCTTGGCTTCGCCGTCGGCGATCGCTCGGCGAATCTGTGCGGCGACCTGCTCGTGCAGGAGGGCGGGGTCATCGCGGTCTACCTTGACGGCCAGCATTGTGCCAGTCATAATAGCGCATTAAATGGTCGTTGAGAGCCCTCGCCACGCCACGACCGAGCCATCTCTGGCGGGATCGCCCGACGCGGGGGTGATCGAGGAAGCACGCCGCGACAGCGGCGCCACCGCCGTGTGGGCGCGTGCCTGTTGCTCGTGGTTGCGCTTGGCCGCCCTGATCGGATCTCTCAGCAGCGGCGGAGGTGGGGGCACCGCGCACCGCGGGACGCTCCGTCGCTAAGGGCGGCGCAGGTTGGTACAGGGCTCCACCCTGCGGCTGCCGCGCGGGCGCTCGACAACAACATTCACGATCACTGCTCCGGCCGCACACGCGTACGACGTGACCGTGGCGGCACCGGCAGCATCGGCCATCGTCCTGACCATGAAGATCAGTCGCCGGAGCCGGTTGGACCGTGAACACGCTCAATGACTCCGACTGCCACACATTGGCCGGGCACACCCGCTGCCTGCTGCACTTTGCCGAAGGAGGAAATGCCGGCGGGAGGTGGACCGGCACCGTCCACAAGACCGCCGTCCCGGCAGCGACCGTCCACATCAGCATCGTGTTCGCCCGCCACGCTGGCAGCTTTCCCGGCTGAGTTTGCTGACCAACGATCCTCACGAACGTACAGGCAACGGTGGGCTGCTCTACTCATAGGCGTAGTCGGCCGGACGCCGGCAACCCAATACATGCGATCACACACTCGCCGACGAGCGTTGTGGCATAGAGCCAGCGCTTCCACACGACCCGTCGCTCGATCAAAGGAGGTCTCGAGTTCGTAGCCGAGCGTTCCCTGCAAATCGCCAGAAGCAGGGCGCGTCCTCTGTCGCCATTGGGATCGTCCGGACCGCGGCGGTGCGAGAACAAAGCAGTCGCGCCGACCCTGCGCAGCAGGCGAGCGGACTTGGGCGAATAACGAAACAGCTCAGGCGGGTGACGAGTCATCGCCGGCGAGTTCGAGCAGGTGCTCGGCCTCCTCCACCCCCGCTACAGGAAGCGTTGAGGGATCCAGCAGCCCGAGTTGAACGAGGAGCGATGCCTGATCCCAATAGATGTGCTCATAGGCGACCTTGTCACCTTCGAAACCCATCACGACAACCGTCGGGACACGCGCTTTGCGTCCCGTTGGTGCGACGCTGGGAAGCATGAACGGGATCTCGGTGTCGTGGGTGAACTCGAGCACAAACTCGTCTACCACCCGATCTGGCGAGACTGTCCGCGAGATCGGATGAAGCACTGCATCCGCTGGCGTGTGTCCGATGAACTGCGAGGTATAGAACTCCCGCACGGCGTCGCCGCCTTTGGCCCCCGTCAACGCTGGAACATGCCAAACATACGGCTCCTCGACCATTGTGCGCATCGTCGCGTCGATGTCCTTAGTCTCAAACTCGCTCGCCACGTGCTCGTCGAAAACTGCTCCTAAATCGATACCACCACTCATCTGAGACCTCCGCTCGCAGGTAGGTCGCGATGCAACCAGAATTCTTAGATGTTGGCGTGCCTGGTTTCAACTTTATGAGCCAGAAGCGCACCTATCGGGTCCGGTGACGGGAGACGATTGTGTGGCGGGCAAGGCAGGCAGTCGCTCTGCCACCCAGACTCGAGCACGGGCTGCTGAAGGCAGGCGCGACTGCTTTGCTCGCGCACCTGCGCGGTCCGGACGATGTCAAATGGCGACGTAGGAGTGGTCCGGGGCGCGGGATTCGCGCGCGCGACTTAGACCAGCGAAGTTGTGTACGCCGCGCCGGTGATCTGCGCGGTGCCGGCCGGATACCGCGGGATCGCGGCGAGGTATTCGTACGCCCTGACCACGACTTGCAGGGTTGCGGAATCGGTTTGTGGGAGCGCCTGAAAGACGGGCTCGCCTTCGGCGAGTACCACTGCCTCGTCCGGTGCCGAAATCACGATTGGGGTGTCAGAGCCCGACGCCGGTAGCGTGTCGTCGGTGAACCACAGCACGCCACCCGGCAGCACCGTGCCAGTGAACTGCGCCCATTTCGCCTGCTCGTCTCCCTTCTGCATAGGAAAGCCGGGCGCGAACATCGGCGTGATGAATGGCCGGTTTGTCGTGGCGTCGACCTGTCGCGTCACGTAGCTGTATAGGTCGCTCGTTGTGAAAACGTGCGTCGGTCGCAGCCCCGTGCCGGTTGTGTCGGTGAGCACCTCGCGGCCCTTTGCCAGGTCCGCGTACAGGTTCGCGATGCCAAACGTGGTGTTGCCGCTCACCGCCGTGGCAGCACCGAGGACCTCGCTGAGAACGTATTTGTTGACGCTCTCCTCGAGCTGCTGCTGAAGCTGCCTGCCGATTACCTCGTCGAATGAGCCACCGCCCCCAAAGCCGCGGTCAGCGAGCTGCAGGGAAATCGTCACCATTCCAGCCGCCGTGCCGACCTGGGCTGACTGGAAGGCCGTGAATGGGTCGGTTTCAGTGATCGCCGCGCCCTCCGTTTGCATGCTGGTGCCCGCAGTCGAGCTGAACGCCGGCAGGTAAATCTCAAGCCCATAGGGCGGCAACGCGATGGTGGTGCACTGGTCGGCGAACACGCGATGGCTACCTCGGAACGGGGCCCATGCCTCGGTGATGAAGAACGGCGAGACGAACGCCGCGCCACCGCCGCCGCGGACGCTGTAGCGCCACCACCAGTTCCGAGGGCCCGTTCCTCAAGTTTGCGCTCGTTGATTGCCACCTCCCGGTCCCGGGCTTCTTCGCGCAGCGCCCGAAGCACACGCCGGCCCCCTGGCGACCCACGTCGCACCTCATAGACGAGCTCCGAGTCGTAGCGTTGCAAGCGCTCCTCGGCGGCTCGCGCCTCGGCAGCCGCAACCTCGTCGCGCGCCGCGACCGTCCCGACGTCCAGGTAATAACTGTGAGGACTATCGGGTGCATAGACCCGGGGTTCGGCAATAACCCGCAGGCTCTCGCCATGCTCCTGCTTCTCCCGTTCAACCTGGCGCAACACCGCCGCGCGTTGCTCAAGCTCAGCGGCGAAGCGCGTCTCGCGCTGGAACTGCTGCCAGTCCGGGCCCTTCATCCGCCTACCGGCGTTCTGCAACGCCAAACGCGACGCCGACCAAAGCAAATTGTCGCGGCTCTGCTCGATGCGCTCCCTCGTTCGCTTTACGTGATCGCGCTGGACGTGCGTCCAGGCATGGTCCGCTTCCGCGGCGCGCTGCTCCGGCGTTTCCTGCTGGGGGACTGGTTTTTCGGGCCAGCTCTTTTGGTTCTCCTTTGCCGCTCTCGCGCGACGATCTCACTTAACCGAAGCGGCCCTCGCCGCTTCTTCCTCGGGGAGGGACCCCTCTTCGCGCAGCACTTCGCGCACCATCTCTCTGACAAATCTGCGGTGCTCGTTGACGACCGGCGCGTTCAGCCCGTCACTCGCGGCCGGCACCAGGAACACGCTCCCGTCCGGGCGGTCAATCGCCTCCCACCCCGACTGGCGCTTCTGCTCCTCAAACCGCGCTCGCGCCTCGGCATCCCGCGCCTTGACGAACCGCTCGGCCGGGGTCAGCTTCTCCGGCAGCACGCCGCGCTGGTACTCAACGGCTACACCATCGACAATCCGTGACCGAACCACGCCCGCCGAGCGCAACAGCTCAATCGCTGCACTGACACCAGCGCCGTCGTACTCGGCAATAGCGAGACACCGACGAACGATCTCGCCGAGAGCGTCACCACTGAGCCACTTGTCACCTGGGAGCCCGTTCCAGACCGCCCTTGCCTGCGCATGATTCACTCGCATGAAGTTCGACCGCTGGACACACCACCGTGCGAGTCCTGCGACAACCGAGGTTGACACGCACGCCTGGCGTCAACTAAAGTTGTCACGAATGGTCGGAGCCCAGCTCACCGTCCCCGATGATCCCGCCGACGCGCTCGCCGCGGTCGGCGCCCTGCGTCGCCTCGCTGAGCGCGTCGAAGACGTCGCTGTCGAGCGGGCCGTTACCGAGGGCTGGTCATTCGCGCAGATCGCGGAGGCCCTGGGCGTCACGCGTCAAGCCGTCCAGAAGAAGCATTCACGCCGCTTCGCCAAAAGACCGAGGAAATAGACGATGCCGATCCAACGCTTCGGAAAGCACACCCGGACGGTCGTAGCCGCAGCCGTGCGCGAGGAAGCAAAAGCAGGAGGCCGCGGGCTGATCGAGGCCGAGCACCTCATGCTGGCTCTGGCCAACAGCCCACAACTCAAGGACATCGGCCTGGATCACGAAGACTTGGCCGCCGCGCTCGAGCGCGAGGAGGAGCAGAGCCTCGCGTCCGTCGGCGTAAGCGCCGACGACCTTCCGCCGGCGAGCTCTCCGCGCGCCGGCACCCCGAGGCTCGCAACCTCGGCCAAGCTTGCGATCGAGCGTGCGATGAAGCTCACCGCCAAACGAGGGCGCCGGCAAATGACGCCACAGACCCTGCTACTCGGGGTGATCAGCGCAGAGCACGGTCGGGTGCCCCGCACGCTTCAGCTCGCTCAGGTGGACGTCGACGAGCTGCGCGCGCGCCTTTACACGGGGTGGTAGGCGCTTGAGGGGCTGGCGCCGCCGGAGGCGACGCGGGCGACCTCTCTCATGTCCTGGAGCGTTGAGAGCGCGGCGTAGATCTTCTCATCCCGATCGATCCGCAACCCCCAGCGACTGACCTCCACCCGCACCGACCCGCACTCATGCCGGGAGACCACCCCCACCACCCTCGACTGGCTAAAGCGACTCTCCTGCAACGTGATGACCGAGCGCTCTGTAACGATCACCGCCCGCGGCTTCACGATCCACAAAAGCGGCCCGATCAACGGCACAAACACAGGCGATAAGAACGTCTGACCCCGAAAAATCCGAAGCACCCGCTCGCCCCCCAAAAGCCCCTGCGCCTTCTCAACCAGCTTGCGCTCAACCCGCAAGCGCTTATCCGAAGCAACACGGACCAACTGCTCCACCGACGGCTCGCTCAAGCACACAAGATTAGACACTCCCCACCAACACCCAACCACCCCCCGCCAGCTACCCTCCCCCCAACCCCACACACCACACGGGCTCGATCGTGCCCGCGGCATCGTTTTCCGGGATGAGGATCTGGTTCGACATGACTGCGTCCGCGCATCCCGTGGTCTTCAGGCCCATCATCACCCGACTGCGTCAAGCGGGCCACGAGGTCGAGATCACGGCGCGCGACTACTCTCAGACGCTGGGGCTGCTTCAGCTCCACGGCCTCGACTACGTCGCCGTGGGTCGGCACGCGGGCGCGTCGCGCGCACGGAAGGTGGTGGCGCTCGCGGGCCGTACGACCAAGCTTCACCGCTGGGCCCGAGGTCGCTTCGACCTCGGCGTCGCGCATGGCTCAAACGACCTCGCGCTGGCCGCGGCATGGGCCGGGATCCCCGCAGTCAACATGTTTGACTACGAGTTCGCGATCCAGCAGCACCACATCGGTTGCCGGCTGGCGCGTCGGGTGATCACGCCCGACGCCATCCCCCCCTCGCGCCTCGAGCGCTTCGGGGTCACGGGCGAGAAGCTGCGCCAGTACCCTGGGCTCAAGGAGGAGTATTACCTGGCGGACTTCGAGCCCGACCCCACGATCCTCGACCAACTCGGCGTTGATAAAGGAAGGATCGTGGTGGTGGTTCGCCCTCCGCCCGACGTGTCGCTCTATCACCGCAAGTCGAATCCTCTGTTTCCGCGCGTACTCACCCACCTCGGCGCTCGTGACGACGTCCAGGCCGTGGTGTTGCCCCGCACCACTGCCCAGCGCCAACATGTCAGAGCACTCAACCTCCCCTCGGTCGTCGTGACCGAGCACGCGGTCGATGCACAGAGCCTGATCGCGGCCTCCGACCTGGTGGTCTCTGCCGGGGGCAGCATGAACCGCGAAGCGGTCGCGCTGGGTGTGCCCGTCTACACGACCTACGGCGGACGGCTGGGCGGGGTCGACGAGAGCCTCATCCGCAGTGGCAGGCTGCGACCATTGAGCGACGTGCGCGCGATCGAACTGGAGAAACGCAAGGGCACGCTGGATTGGCCGCGGCGCGACCCCGGCCTAATCGTGGACATGATCCTTGGAGCGGCGGAGTGATGGGGACCAGCGCGAGGCGACGCCGGGAGGCCTTGCGGATCTCGCGCGCGCCCACCAGCGAGCCTCCGCCGCCGCCGCTCGAGCAGCACGAGTCGCTGGTCGAGCAGTACGCGGCCATGTCGCACTTCTTCCAACCGCGGGCGGTGGATCTCGTGTTGCGGGGGCTCGACGTCATGCTCGGCGGGTGCGCGGCGCTGGCCTCGGTCCCTGTGGTCGCAGTGATCGCGATCGTGCTCAAGCTGAGCTCTCCCCGCGGGCCCGTCCTGTACCGCGGATGGCGCGTGGGCCGTGGCGGTCACCTGTTTCAGATGCTCAAATTCCGGACGCTCGCCCCCGACGCCGAGCAGCGACTGGGACCGTTTCTCGGCCCCGAGCTCACCCAGCTGACCGAGACCGAGGTGAGCCGCGTCGGCCGTGCGCTGCGCGCCTCGCGGCTCGACGAGCTGCCGCAGCTCTACAACGTGCTGCGCGGAGAGATGAGCCTGGTCGGTCCCCGGCCGATCCGCCCCCGGTTCTTCGAGGATCTGTGCGTGGGCATCCCCGAGTACTGGCAACGGCTGGTCGTGCGGCCCGGCATCACGGGCCTGGCGCAACTGCGGCTCACTCGCGAGATGACCTGGGCGGAGAAACTCGCGCACGACCTCGAGTACATCGCCGATCGCTCGGTCGGTCTCTACCTATCGGTGATCGCCACCACCGTCTGGCTGATCGTGATGCGGCCCGCCAACCGTCGCGCGGTGCTCAACCGCCTGCCTTAGTGGCCTAGGAGGCGGCTTTCATGTGCGGTCTCTGCGGCACCTACGACTTCACGCATGCCCGGCCGGCGGAGCGGGCACTGCTCGAGCACATGAACGCGGCCCTGGTGCACCGTGGGCCGGACGGCGGCGGCTGCCACATCGACGGCCCTGCCGGGCTGGCGGCGCGCCGTCTGGCGATCATCGACCTCGAGCACGGAGACCAGCCCATGCTGGCCGCCGACGGCGCGGTGTGCGTGGTACAGAACGGGGAGATCCTCAACCACCTCGAGCTGCGTGCCGAGCTCGAGCGCGAGGGCGTCCACTTCCGCACCCGCTGCGATACGGAGGTGCTGCTGCACCTGTATCTGCGCGAGGGGCCGCGGTTCGTGGCGCGTCTGCGGGGGATGTTCGCCGTGGCGCTCTGGGACCGGCGTGAGCGCCGGCTGGTGCTGGCCCGCGACCGCTTCGGGATCAAACCTCTGTATTACGAGATCGCCGACGGCCGCCTGGCCTTCGCCTCGGAACTGAAGGCGCTCTTGCGCCAGCCCTCCTTCTCGCGCGAGCTCGATCCAGGCGCGCTCCACTCATTCCTCGCCTTCAACTCCATCCCCGCGCCGCTGACGATCTTTCGCCAGGCTCGCAAGCTCCCCGCCGGCCACCTGCTCGTCTGCGGCCCGGCAGGCGTGAGCGTCAGCCGCTACGCCCGGCCGGCCCCCGCCCCGCAGGCAGATGTGCGTCGGGAGAGCGCCGAGAGCCTCGCTGAGGAGCTGCGCGAGCGGCTGCGCGAGTCGGTCTCGGCTCATCTGCTCGCGGACGTCCCGGTGGGCGTCCTGCTCTCCGGCGGCGTCGACTCCTCCGTGCTCGCGGCGCTCGCTTCGCAAAGCTCGGCCAAGCGGGTCTCCACCTTCTCCATCGGCTTCAAGGAGCGGACTTTCAACGAGCTCGAGCTGGCCCGGGAGGTTGCGCGTCGCTATGGCACGGACCATCACGAGCTCGTCGTATCGCCCGACGTCGGCGAGCTCCTGCCCAAGCTGGTCGAGGCATTCGACGAGCCGTTCGCGGACTCCTCGGCGTTGCCCACGTACCTCGTCTCAGAGCTCGCGGCGGCCCACGTCAAGGTGGTGCTCTCCGGCGAGGGCGGGGACGAGCTCTTCGGGGGCTATGAGACCTACGCCGCCGACCGACTGGCCGAGCGAATCGGGCCGGTCGCGTCGCAACTAGCGCCGCTGGTGGAGCTGCTGCCGAGCTCGAGCAGGCGCGCCAGCCTCGACTACCGCGCCAAGCGGTTCGTGCGCGCTGCCGCGCTGCCGCCGCTCGAGCGCCACCACGGCTTCAAGGAGATCTTCACCGAAAGTCAGCGCGAGCGCCTGCTGGCACCGGATTGGCGGGCCCCGACCGCCGACCCGCTGGGCCCATGGCGGGCCCGCTTTGCCGAGACCGCCGGCGCTCCCTTGCTGGCTCGCCTCCAGGACGTGGATCTCGGCATTTACCTGGCCGATGACCTGCTCGTGAAGACCGACCGCATGAGCATGGCCCACAGCCTCGAGGCCCGCGTTCCCTACCTCGACACGGTCGTCTCAGACCTGGCGCTGGCGCTGCCCACCTCGCTCAAAGTGCGCGGGCTCTCCAAGAAGCGCCTCTTGCGCCAAGCGGCGCGAACGCTCGTGCCCGAGGGGATTCTGCGGGCGCGCAAGCGCGGCTTTTCGATCCCCGCCGCGGCGTGGTTGCGCGGCGAGCTGAAGCCACTCGCGCAGGAGCTGCTGGCGCCGGCGCGCGTGCGCGCACAGGGCTACTTCGAGCCCGCATTCGTGAGCGAGCTGCTGGAGGATCACTGGGCCAGGCGCGAGGACTACAGCCGCCAGCTGTGGGGTCTGATGTCGTTCTCGCTGTGGGTTGACCAGGTGGGGCCTGCACATGTGCAGGCCCCCCGGCCGGAACATGTTCCGGCCGGCCGGTCCGGGGCCGCCGCGCATGCGCGGCGGCCAACCTGAACTATTTGAGTACGCCCCGACGTTCGCGCTGGCGCCGCAGCTCTTGGCGCGCAAGGGAGAGCTTGTGGACCTCGTCGGGGCCGTCGGCGAGCCGCAGCGTGCGCAGATGGGCGTACATGTAGGCGAGCGGGAAGTCGTCCGAGACTCCCGCGCCGCCGTGGATCTGGATCGCGCGGTCGACGATCCGCAGCGCGACCTCAGGCACGGCGAATTTGATCCCGGAGATCTCAATGCGGGCGCGCTGGTTGCCCACGGTGTCCATCAGCCAGGCGGTCTTCAGCACGAGCAGGCGCGCCATCTCCAGCTCCACGCGTGCCTCGGCGATCCAGTCGCGGACGTTGGCGTTGTGCGAAACCGGCTTGCCGAAGGTCTCGCGCTGGTCGGCGCGGTCGCAGAGCAGCTCGAGCGCGCGCTCGGCTGCGCCGATCGCGCGCATGCAGTGGTGGATGCGCCCCGGTCCAAGCCGAGCCTGGGCGACCGCGAATCCCATGCCCTCGCCCGCGATCATGTTCTCGGCCGGCACGCGCACATCGGTGAACTCGAGCTCGCCGTGGCCCTCGGTGTCCTCGTAGCCGAAGACAAGCAGGCTGCGCTTGACATCCAGGCCGGGCGCGTCCGCCGGTACGAGCACCATCGATTGCTGCTGGTAGACCGAGGCGTCCGGGTCCGTCTTGCCCATCACGATCAGGATGCGCAGGTTGGGGTGAAGGGCGTTCGTGGTCCACCACTTGCGCCCGTTGAGGACGTAGTCGTCGCCTTCGCGCTCGATCCGCATCGCGATGTTGGTGGCGTCGGAGGACGCCACCTGGGGCTCGGTCATGGCGAAGGCCGAGCGGATCTCGCCGTCCAGCAGCGGACGCAGCCAGCGTTCTTTCTGAGCGGGGGTGCCGAACTGATGCAGCACCTCCATGTTTCCGGTATCAGGCGCCGAGCAGTTACACGCTTCGGAGGCGATCGTGGTACGGCCCATGATCTCGGCCAGGGGGGCGTATTCGCAGTTCGAGAGACCCGCGCCTTCGTCGGCGTCGGGCAGAAACAGGTTCCACAGGCCGCGGCGACGGGCCTCTCGTTTCAGCTCCTCAATCACGGGCGCGTGGATGTGCGGGCGTCCCTCGGCGCGCGCCTCTGCCACCTGCGCCCGCCAAACCTCTTCGGCCGCATAGACGTGCTCGTCCATGAAGGCGAGCAGCCGCTCCTGGAGCTGGAGCGCGCGGTCCGAGAGCGAGAAGTCCATGCCGGCCGGACTCTATCCCGCAAGGCCCGCGGCTCACCCCCACACGCCGCTGGATGCCGAGCGCGGGCCTAGTCGCCGTCGTTGTAGCCCGAAGACACAAAGGCTCTCTTCGTGATCACCCTGCCGGAGGGAGTGATCACGTACCAAAGTCCGCCGTTGAGCGCGATGCCCTGGCCATGCGCGACGCCGGGGGAAGTGTCGATCACATATGTGTAGAGCGGCCAACCGTGATAGGTGACCACCCGACCACCGCTGGGGTCAGGGTCGCTGCTCAGCAGCGAAGACTTGACCTGGCCCGCGGCCACCGGCTTGGCGCCGGAGGGCAGCTTGAGCGGCGGCCAGATCGTCGCGCAGGTATGCGTGCAGGTCACCTTCTTTGCCAGGTCCGGCGCGAAGATGTAGAGCGGGTGGCCGTTTTCTGCCACCAGCACCGAGCCGTAGGGCTTGATCGTGGCCGTCTTGATGGTGAGCTTGCCCGCCGTCACCAAACTCGCGGACGCCGCTGCGGCGGCCCGGCTCTTACTGTGGGTTTCGGAATTCTTGGCGCTCGAGCCGCAGGCCGCAGCCAACAGGCCTGCAAACAGGACCGCCGCGGTCAAGATGGACCTTCTCACGAGCACAGTTCGGGATTGCAAATCAAATCTCCAAGGCGCTAGCCGTAGGCGCCGCCGGAGGTGGAAGTCCCCGAGGAGCCCTTGGTCGTGATCACCTTGCCCGAGGGCGAGATCAGGTACCAGTAGCCCCCGGAGCTGTTGACCCCCTCGCCGTGGGCGACGTCCGGCTTGGTGTCGGTTACGTAGCCGTAGAGCGGCCAGCCGTTGTAGGTGACCACACGGCCGCCACCCGGGTTGGGATCGCTCCCCAGCAGCGAGGACTTGACCTGAGAGCCGGCCGTGGGCTTGGCGCCGGAAGCAAGCTTGAGCGGGGGCCAGACGGTCGCGCAGGCACTCGTGCAGGTCACCTTCTTGGCCTTGTCAGGCGCGAAGACGTAGAGCGCGTGGCCGTCGCCCGCAACCAGCACCGAGCCGTACGGCTTGATCGAGGCGGTGGTGACGGTGAGCTTGCTCGACGAGGGAGTGGAGCTCGTGCCACCGGTGGTGGGAGTCTTGCCGCTCGCGTGGGTGCTCGGCTTCTTGGCGCTCGAGCCGCAGGCCGCCAAGAGCAGCGCGACGATCGGGATGAGCACGATTGATCTGGACTTGCGCACGAGAGCTCCTTCCGCGTTCCCCGAGGTGCACGGGAACTTACTCCCCCGGGGATGAATTCACGCTTCATCGGGAGTGAAGGGCCGGTGAAGGCCGCGAAACGAGCACTCAGCGCCCGGGCAGGTGGTAGATCAGGACCCGCCCGATGAGGGCGTTGTCGGAGGAGCTGCCGCCCACCGGCAGGATGATCCGCCCGCCGATCACGATCGGGCTGGACCAGTGCCCGGGGGCGGCGGGCAGCGCGGCGAGCGTCCGCCCACTGACCGGCTCCATCACCCGCAGCTTGCCCGCGAGCTCGTCGTAGACGAACAGGAGCCCGCCGGCGATCACGGGGCTCGTGCCGGCGGTCGGGTGCTCCCACACCTCATGCAGGCGCCGTTTAGAGAGCTCGTAGCCGGCGGTGGCGCTGCCGTCCGCCACGACCAGGTAGGTCTTCTTACCCCGTCTGAAGGCGACGGGAGCGGAGTACAGCCCGGCCGAGCCGGGCGTGGGGATCGTCTGCAGCTGACCGCCCGTTCGTCGCCCCGCACGGTGCGTCGTCCCGTCCAGGCGCTTTAGGTCGAGCAGTGCGAGCTTGCCCGCCTTGCCACCCTGGACCGCCAGATCCGTCCCTGGCAGCAGCGCCGGCGCCGTGCTCCCGAGATCTTGGTCCTTGGCGTTCAGCTGGGACTCGTTCTTGGGGGTCCAGTTGTGCAGCAGCCGGCTCGCGTTCGGCGTCAGCTCGAGCACGCTGTCGCCCCAATTGGTGTGGCCGTTGAAAGGGCCGTTGCCGGTGGCCAGGAGCAGGCGCCCGCTGCTCGGCTCGACCACGGCCCCAGAGCGCGCCCAGATCGCCGAGCCGCCGAAGGTCGTGTCCGCCTTGCAGGAGTTGGGCGGGTGGAGCAGGCGGTGGCGATTAGAGCATTCCGCGTTCCACACATGGACGACGTGACCCGTGGCCCGGTCGACGGACACCATGTGACCCTCATAGACGGGGCGGTCGCCGATGTAGCCCCCGGTTTCGACGAGCACGTCGGGGCCTGAGACGCTGAGCGCCGGGGCAATCTTCTCGCGTGTCGCGTCCCAGGTCATGCGCGTCGACCACACCTGGTGGCCGTTTGCAATCGCAAGCTTGTGGAGGAAGCCGTTCGGGCTCACCGCGTACACGTAGCGGCGGTCGGGGTCGGCGACCGGCGAGGCATTGGTGATCTGCGCCGAGCCCTGGTAGCGGCCGATGTCCTTGGGGGCGTACTCCCAGAGACGGTGGCCGCTGAGCGGGGAGAAGGCGATCGTGCGGCCGTAGGCGGTGATCACCACGTCGACGTCGAGCCGCTTGCCGCGCACGCGGACGCCATGGAGCTGAATCGCGCTCGAATCTGCAATGCCCGGAAGCCGCACCGTGCGCACCCGCAGCGTCTTTAGATTCGCGCGCGTGATGCCCGTGGCGCTCGGCCCCACCCCGGTGCGCTGCGCGTCGTAGTCAAAGGTGCGCCAGTCGCCGTCGGGCACCGATCGGGCGCCGCGCGCGGCTGCGCGGACGGCTGAGCCGTTGGCCTGCGCGCCGTTGTGGGTATAGGCGCCGCAGCCAGCGAGCAGCACTGCGCCCACCACCAGCCCCGATCGGGCCGGCCTACGCGTCACAGGAGCGGCGGGAGCAGGTGGGTGACCTTCTTGACGATCTTCCTCACGGGGGGCGGCAGATGCCTGGTCACCGGCGAGGTGAGCCGTCGGACCGTTTTCGTCAGCGGCGAGGTCGGATTCGGATTGCCGCCCCCGCCACCGCCGCCGCCGGGCCCCCCGCCACCGCCGCCGCTGCCACCGCTTCCGCCGCTGGGCGATCCGGGGGCACTCCCGCCCGATCCTCCGTGGCCGCCGCCCGGCGCGGTTCGCGACCCCGTCCCGCCGGCGGAACGAGCGCTGCCACCGCCTGCGCGCGCCGCGCCATGCGCGGTCGCGCCCGCGCCCGCGCCAGCCCGCGCCGTCCGACCGCTTCGCGCGAGCGCGGGCAGCGCCCCAGCGCCGGAGGCTCCCGGACCGGTCACAGCAGCCACCTGGCGCGGGGCGCTCGGGCCGGCGAGCGCCTGGCCGAGCGCACCGAAGCCGTTGAAGCCGCCGGCGATGCCTAGCACCGCCAGCGCGGCCACGAGCGCCGTGGGCACGGCGATGGCCGCCCCCGAGGCCCCCGTCAGCTGTCGCAGCCATGCACGCACCAGCGACATACGGGGCGCATGCTACCCAGGAGCACGTCAGGGGCAACAGTTCCACCGGCGACTACGGGTGGGCGACGGTACGCTCGCGCGTCAGTGAGGAACGTGCCGATCGCCCGCTCGCTCCGCCTGGCGCTGGTGGCCCTGACGTTGGTGCTCGCAGCCGTCGCCGCGCTCGGGATTGCGAGCCTTTACAACGCGCGCCAGAGCTACGAAAACACGCTCGTGTCGAGCTCCTCGCTATCCACCGCGGCCGCGAACCTGGCCGCCGCCGGGATCGCGGAAGAGGAGGTCCTGCGCGACGCCAGCGGACCCGCGGCGGCGGGCGAGCGACTGAAAGCGCAAAGGGACTTCACGCTCGACGCGAGGGCGACCCGGCGCCTCGCCGGCCATGACGCCGCGAGCGCGCGTCTCGTGGCGGAACAGATTGCCGCCCAGTCCCGCGCCCGCACCCTCGCCGCCCGCGGTCACTTCTCGGTCGCTGACGCGCCGGGGGGCCCGCTCGCGAGGGCGCGGGCGCTCGCAACCAAGATCCAGCTCCGCCAGCGGAGCATCGAGACCGCGGCGCGCAACCAGGCGCGGGCTCGCTCGCGCCGCGCGCTCGTGCTGGTGATCGTGGCCGGTGGGCTCGCGCTGGTGGCGGCGCTGCTCCTGATCGCCGCAATCGTGTCCTCGCTGCGCCGGCCGCTCGCTGACCTGGTCCAGGCGACGAGTGACCTCGCTGCGAGCAAGCTGGAGCGGCGCGTCAAGCCCGCGGGGCCACGCGAGCTGGTCGAGCTTGGCGGTGCCTTCAACGCCATGGCTCAGCGACTGGCGGCCGCGCACCAGCGGCTGGAGGAGCAGCGCCGGCGGCTGGCGGTCACGATCGAGAGCTTGGGCGACGGCCTGATCGTGACCGAGGCCGACGGCGCCACGATCAGCGCGGCCAATCCCCGGGCACATGAGCTCGTGCCCGAGCTCGAGCCCGGCAAGAGGATCGACGGACCCGACAGCCCGCTCCCCACGATGGCCGAGGCGCGGGCGGGCGAGGCCATCGTCGAGCACCGGGAACGGACGCTCGCGGTTACGGCCGCGCCGCTCGGTGGCGGTGGCGAGCTCGAGGGCACGGGTCCGGACGGCATTGCATGGACGATCCGCGACACCACCGATAGGGCCCGGCTCGAGCGCGCCAAAAGCGAGTTCGTCGCGACCGCCTCGCACGAGCTGCGCAGCCCCCTGACCTCGATCAAGGGCTTTGTCGAGCTTTTACAGCGCTCGCCGGAGTCGATGTCCTCGCGTCAGCGGGAGTTCGTCCAGATCATCATGCGTTCAACTGATCGACTGGTCGACCTGGTCAACGATCTGCTCGACGTGGCCCGCATCGAGGCCAACCGCTTTGAGGTCAATCCCAGGCCGATCGATATCGCCGAGCCGGTACGCGAGGTGCTGGAGCTGATGGGACCCCGGATCGCCGCCAAGCGCCAGCAGCTGACGAGCTACATCGCGCCGGATCTGTCGCGGGCATATGCAGATCCCGGCCGGGTGCGCCAGATCGTGGCCAACCTCGTGACCAACGCGCATATGTACACGCCGGCCGAGGGGACCGTGGACATCGCCCTCGAGCGTCGGGGCGAGACGATCCAGATCACGGTCGCCGACAGCGGGATCGGCATGACCCCTGAGCAGACCGCGCACGTGTTCGATCGCTTTTATCGCGCCACCGGCCAGAGCAGCCCGGGGACCGGCCTGGGACTCTCGATCGTCAAATCGCTGGTGGACATGCACGAGGGCGCGATCGAGGTCGAGTCAGAGGCCGGCCGGGGGACGACCTTTCGCGTCCGCCTGCCCGTCGCGGCAGAGGCCGAGCCGGAGGTATCGCACTCGGTCCGCGGGCGGCGCGTGCTGGTCGTCGATGACGAGCGCGACATCGCCGAGTTGATCGCCCGGCAGCTCCAGCCCCTGCACGTGCAAGCGACGATCGTCACCGACGCGCGGGAGGCGCTCGAGAAGCTGCGCGGCGACGGCTACGACGCAGTCACGCTCGACGTGCTGATGCCGCACATGGGCGGATTGGACGTGCTGCGCGAGATCCGCTCGGACCCCGCCTTGCGGCCCACTCCGATCGTGTTTGTCTCGGTCTTCTCAGGGCGCGGGCGGCTGTCCGGAGAGCGGGTTGTATCGAAGCCGATCGACGCCGATGAGCTGCGCCGGGTGGTCCGAGCGGCGGTCCGTGCCGGCCGCTCGAGCGTGCTGGTGGTGGCGCGAAGGGAGCTCCGCCCCATGCTCGAGCCGGCCCTGACAGAGCTCGGCATCGAGTACGCCTGGACCGAGGACGGCGAGCAGGCTGCGTCTCTGTGCCGCCAGCGCCGGTTCGAGGTCGCGGTCCTCGACGTCGGCATCTCCGATCCACGGACCACGCTCTCCGCGCTTGATCTGCGTGGCCGCCGCCTGCGCCGCGCGGTGATCCTGTGTTCCGACGACGACGCCCCTGCCCCGCCAGGGATCTCGCAGCTGGGGATGGAGGTGGTGCCGGTGCAACAGGCGGGATCGGCGCTTTCTGCGGTGCTCCAGGCCGAGGAAAGGTAGCCTGGGCAGACCATGCTGACCGCGGAGGAGACGGCGCTCAGAGAGGAGGCTGCGCGCCTGCGAGTGGAGCTCGAGCAGTTGTGCGGCGAGCTCGCGGACGCGCGCGCTGAGCTCGACGCGCACGAGCGCGCCTCCAGCCAGAAGGAGCTCCAGCTCGAGCGCTACGCCGCTGACCTGCGCGAGACTTTCAAAGAGGAGCGGGCCCGCACGCACGAGGTGCAGGATTCCTACGCAGCGACGGTTCGCGCGCTCTCCAACGCGGTGGAAGCGCGCGACGCCTACACCGGCAAGCACGCCGAGCGAGTCACGGCGTACGGGATCGCGATCGCGCAGGCGCTCGGCATCCCGGAGGCGGAGCTGGCGGAGCTCGAGTTCGGGTTCCTGCTGCACGACATCGGCAAGGTGGCGATCGCGGACGCGATCCTCTACAAGCCCGGGGCGCTCAACGATGAGGAGCGCGCGCTGATGCACCAGCACCCGCGGATCGGCGCCGAGATCGTCTCCGGGGTTGAGTTTCTGCATGAGGCGGCCGCGGTGATCCGCTCCCACCACGAGCGCTGGGATGGGCAGGGGTATCCCCAGGGCTTGGCGCGAGAGAAGATCCCGCTGGCGGCACGCGTGTTTTCGGTCGCCGACGTCCTGGACGCCCTCACCACCGACCGTCCCTACAGGCCCGCCTCATCTCTGGCTCTCGCGCGCAAGACGATCTCGGCGGAGGCTGGGCGGCAGTTCGACCCCCGCGTGGTGGCCGCCTTCAACTCGATCCCCGATGAAACGCTCACGCGGATTCGGAGGGAGATCGGGTGAGCGGCGTGGCGGCGCAAGCGGATACCGACATGAGCCGGGCCGCCCTGGTGGTCGACGACGACCCGTTCATCCGCAAGCTGATCGTGACCACGCTCGAGGACGTGGCGCAGTTCGAGATCCACGAGGCTGCGGACGGCGTCGAAGCGCTCGAGGTCGCCCGCCGGGAGCGCCCGTCCCTGGTCTTCCTCGACATTGACATGCCCGCGGTCAACGGCATCGACGCCTGCCGCCAGCTGCGCGCCGAGCGGACCACCAGCGCCACCACGATCGTGATGCTGACCGCGGCCGACGGGGATGTCGTGCAGCGGCAGGCGGAGGCCGCCGGCGCCGACCTGTACCTGACAAAGCCATTCAGCCCGCTTGATTTGCTGCGACTCGTCGACCGCGTCGGCGAGCGAGAGCTGTGAGGCTGGTCACCTTCTCGCCGGGCCCGGGCGAGGAGCGCGTCGGCGAGCTGCGCAGCGATGACAGAGTGGCCGAGCTGGAGGCCTCTTCGATGGTCGCGTGGCTCGCCGGCCACGGCCGCGGCCGCGCGGGTCCCGAGCACCAGCTGGGAGCGCTGCGGCTGCTTTCACCCGTGCCCGAGCCTCCAAGCGTGCGCGATTTCTACGCCTACGAGGATCACGTGCGCGCCGGCATGCGCACCCGCGGCCGGGAGATCCCGCCCGCGTGGTATGAGACGCCGGTGTTCTATTTCACCAATCCGGCCGCGATTCAGGGCCCGGAGGAGCCGGTGCGGCGGCCACCGGACTCCGAGCAGCTCGACTTCGAGCTCGAGATCGCAGCCGTGCTGGACGGCGCCGGCGAAATCGCCGGGTTCTCGCTCCTGAACGACTGGAGCGCGCGGGACATCCAGCGCCGCGAGAGCAGCGTCGGGCTGGGACCCGCCAAGGGCAAGGATTTCGCCACCAGCCTGGGTCCCTGGCTCACTACCCCCGACGAGCTCTCCTTCGACGGCGAGCGGCTCGACCTCGAGGCTACGGTGACCGTCAACGGCACAGTCGTGGCCCGCGCCGAGGCGCGACCGATGCACTTCTCGTGGCCCGAGCTCGTCGCTCAGGCTGCGCGCAACACGCGCCTGCGGCCCGGCGACGTGCTCGGCTCGGGGACGCTCGCCGGCGGCTGCCTGCTCGAGCTGGGGCCGCTCGACGGCCACTGGATCGAGCCTGGCGACGTGGTCACGCTCGCCGCTCCCGGGCTGGGCGAGCTGCGCACGCCCGTCGTCTGAGCAGCGCGAGTCTTGCGGGCTCTTCGGAGCCGCGCAGCGACGATTACCATCGCGCGAATGGCTCGTCACGGAGCGCACGCATGAGCCGCCGCGCATGGCTGGCATTTGCCGCCATGTCGGTGATCTGGGGTATCCCGTACCTCCTCATCCGGATCGCCGTCCGCCACGGCGTCACCCCCGGCATGCTGGCCTTTGGGCGCGTAGCGCTGGCTGCGCTGATCTTGCTCGTGCTGGCATGGCGCGCCGGGACTCTGCCGACGCTGCGCGGCCATTGGCGCGTGATGCTCGCCTACGCGGTGGCAGAGGTGGTGATCCCCTTCCCGCTGATCGCGCTCGGCGAGGAGCGGATCAGCTCGTCTCTATCGGCGATCCTGATCTCGACCCTGCCCCTGCTGACGGCGCTGCTGGCGATGCGCTTCGATCGCGCCGAGAAGCCCACCCCGATTCGGGCCGTCGGCTTGCTGGTGGGCTTCGGCGGCGTCGTCGCGCTTGTCGGCATAGACGTGGCCGGGAGCGGCAGCGAGCTGCTGGGCGCGGTTGCGATCCTGGTCGCGGCGCTCGGGTACGGGATCGGGGTGACGATCGTCAGGCTCCGCCTGACCGAGCTCGATCCCCGCGCAACCATGGGTGGGAGCCTGGCCATCGCCGCTGTGCTGCTTGCCCCGTACGCCGCGCTCGACCGCCCGCACGCCGTCCCGGGAGTGGGTGCGATCGCCTGCGTGGTGGCACTCGGGGTGGTCTGCACCGCGCTGGCGTTCGTGGTTTACACGGTGCTGATCGCCGAAGCGGGGACCAGTCGGGCCACGGTGATCACCTACGTCAATCCTCTGGTGGCCGTGGCGCTGGGCGTCACGCTGTTGGGCGAGCAGCTCGGCCCCGGGGCGATCGCGGGACTGCTCTTGATCCTCGCCGGCTCATGGCTCTCGACCGACGGCCGCCTGCCGCCCGGCATCGCACGGCTCGCCCAGACGCTGCTCCGGCGCCCGCCGGAGGCCGGCCGCCCGCAGCCGCAGAGCGCAGCGGGCAGATCCAAAGCCATGAGTGCCTAGCGGCGCTCTAGGACAGCTTGATCAGCGCGATCGTGTTGAACACGAACACGATCGCGAAGGCGACGGTCCATCGGTTCAGGTTTCGCTCGACCAGCGAGCCGCCGCCGAGTGGTCCCGTGCCCGTCCCCACCCCGAACGCCCCGGAGAGGCCCGAGTCCTTGCCCGAGTGCATGAGGATCAAGAAGACCAGCACCGCGCTCAGGAACACCTGCAATATGCCAAGCAGCGTCTCCGCCATTCCACGGCGATGTTAGCTGCTCAATCTGTGGTCGGCGCGCTCTCGACGGCGGCCGCCTCGGCCTGCTCAGCACGCGCCCGATCGAGCGCCTGCAGGATCTCGAGTGCCTCGGCCCGCAGGGAGCGGTCAACCGCCTGAAAGTCTTCCTCCGAGAGCTTGCCCGTCCGATGGTCGAGCTCGGCGTCGCGGATCTCCCGGTACTTGGCCTCGCGCGCGGCCTCGAGGTCGGCCATCTGGGTCGCACGCGCGGGCGAGGCGCCTCTGGATGCACCCTGGGACACCCGCCACAGCGGCCTGCTCACAAACGCGATCACCGCCGCCATGATCGCGAGGAAGATGAGGAAATCCATGCGCCCGCCGCGTTTGCCTCAGGCCGGCTCGCGCACCGGCACGCCCTGGCCCGACCGGGTGGAGGGGGCGTACTCCGGCGCGCGCACGCGCACGCGGGAAAGCCTCGGCAGCGGTGGACGGAGCGCGATCAGGGCACCGGCGACCATGATCAGGCCGCCCACCCACAGCCACATCACCAGCGGCGAGACGATCATCAGGAAGGTCACGGGCCACGGATGGCTGACGTACAGCGAGAGGACCTTCAGGATCCGCTCGTTGCGCGCGGTCCACACGGGCGAGTTCGAGGCGAGCAGTCGCTGCTGCTCGGCAGCGGGCATCCTGCTGATCGCCCGAAGCAGTCGCTCCATCTGCGCATTGGCGCGGTTGATCGCCGGCTGAAGCGGGCCCAAACAGCTCGAGATCCTGCCCGCACAGGGATCGACGTCCGTCCAAACGTCGCGCATGAAGCCCGAGCTCAGCCCGACCTGGCTCTCGGTGGAGCCGTCGAAGAAGCGGCCGATCGGGCCGAGGCTAGGAGACTGGGCGGGGAACATCTCGTAGGCCGTGCGCATTCGCGCCACCTGGTGAGAGCCCTTCGAAACCCGGAGCACCGCGCCGATCGAAAGCTTCTGATCGCTCGCGGCCACCGTGGGACGCACGTATTTGACCTTGTACCCGGCGATGGTGGCGCTCTGGCCCGGTCGGAGCGTGGCGTAGCGGGACTGCTTGAAGGAGGTCGACGCGGCCACGCCCACGAGCAGCACGGCCAGCCCCGCGTGGACGATGTAGCCGCCGTAGCGGCGGCGGTTGCGCCGCACGAGCGCGACCACCGCCACCGGCGCAGTCTCACCCGCCATGGCGTGCCGCGCGCGCGCCCCGCGCCAGAACTCCTGCACCACGACCGCGACGACGAAGCTCGCGCAGGCGAACAGCACGACCGCGAACAGGTGGGCCGCCCCGACCGTCGCGAACAGAATCAGCAGCGCCGTGGCGCCGACCCCCAAGGGGAAGGTGAAGCTCCGGCGCAAACCCGCCAGCGTGACCCGCCGCCAGGCGAGCACAGGCCCGACGCCGGCCAGCAACACGAGGATCAGCGTTAGGGGTACAACGAACGGCTGGAATGTCGGGGGGCCCACCGACAGCTGGGTGCCGGTGATGGCCTTCGAGATCAGCGGGAAGAAGGTGAGCCAGAAGATGGCGAACGCGAGCGCGACCAGGACCATGTTCTGGAACAGGAAGATGGCCTCGCGCGAGAGCAGCGAATCGAGTCTCGCCTCTGAGCGCAACAGCGGACGCCGCCAGAGGACGAGGCCGATCGAGCCGGCGATGATGATCCCGATCAGGACCACGAACGAGATGTTCAGCGTGGGGTCGGAGACGAATGCGTGGATCGACGAGAGGATCCCCGAGCGCACCAGGAAGGTGCCCACGATCGCACTGCACCCGGTGGCGAGGATCAGCGAAGCGTTCCACACGCGCAACATCCCCCGCTTCTCCTGGATCATGATTGAGTGCAGGAAGGCGGTCGATAGAAGCCACGGAATCAGGGCGGCGTTCTCGACGGGATCCCAGGCCCAGTACCCGCCCCAGCCCAGCTCCACGTAGGACCAGCGAGCGCCAAGCATGATGCCCACGCCCAGGCACAGCCACGCCGCGAGTGCGAAGCGGCGCGTGAGCGCAATCCACTCGGCCCCGGTCCGGCCGGTCACGAGCGCCGCGACCCCGAAGGCGAACGGGATCGTCAGCATCGTGTAGCCGGAGTAGAGCATCGGCGGGTGCATCATCATCGTGGTGTGACGCAGCAGCGGGTCGAGGCCTGCGCCCTCGCTCGGCGGGTTGGCCGAGGTGGCGAATGGGTTGGCGAAGAAGGTCGCCAGCGTGGTGAAGAACAGGCCAAAGCCGAGCAGGACCGCGGTGGCATATGGGGCGATCTCGCGGGCGTGCCGGCGCGTGAGGAAGAGAACCAGGCTCGACCAGAAGGAAAGCAGCAGGATCCATAGCAGCAGCGAGCCCTGCTGCGTGGACCACACCGCGGCGGCCTTGTAGAGGGTGGGCGTGGTCGTGCTCGAGGCCTGGGCGACCACGTTGTAGGAAAAGTCACTGCTGAGGAAGGCGCCCTCGAGAATCGCGAAGGCGATCGCGGCCACCCCGGCGAGGGCATACACCGCTCGCCGGCCGGAGTCGACAAAGCGCTGCTGACCGGCGCGCGCCCCGTAGAGCGAGGCGACGATGCCGTAGGCGCACACCAGCAGCGCGAGCACAAGGAGAGCGCGGCCGACGACGGCCATCAGTCGAGCGCTCCCGGCATCGGGACGGACCGGTCAGCCCCGGCCATCACCAGCTCTCGAGCGGCCCCCCTCATCAACTACGCGCGTGACGCGACGTGTAGGACCCGCTCTCGGCCTGGTACTTGGAGGGGCACTTTGTCGTGAGCGAGTTCTGCTGGCCGATGAACTCGGGGCCGTCGCCCCGTGTGACGGTCACCAACACCCCTCGGCCGGCCCGGAAGGGGTCTGGCACCTCGCCCGTGTAGCGCACGGGAACCGAGATGTCGGCCTTCGGGTCGCGGATCCGGAACGACAGCACGGCACCGTCATGCCGGACCGAGCCATCCATAACCGTGCCCGCGAGCACGTAGGACTTGCCCGGTTTGGCCGTCTTCAGCAGCTCGCCGGCGGTCACGTCCCGCTCTCCAGCGGTGAAGCTCGTGTAGATCAACGCCGTAGCGAGGATCACCGCCGCCGTCAGGGCCACCGTGAGGCGGATGGCACGCTTGCGACTGGGGTCCATGCGAGTCGGATTGTCCCACAAGCGCGAGCGCTGCTTCGCCGCTGCAGCAGCTCGGCGAGCCGGGCCCGTCCGGATCCGGACCCCGGGGCGGCGAGCCATGGGCCTCGCTGTCGAGCCCTACCGGCGGGCCCATCCGGCTCCGGACCCCGGGGGCGAGCCCTACCGCTTTTAGGATTAACGTCGCGTTAGCGCAAGGAATCGGGCGGCAAGGGAAGAAACCATCGGGGAAGGAGATCGTTATTGACTATGAACGCGATGACAGTCAGAGCTCGACTAAAAGGACGTGAGACGATGCCGCACCGCGGGAGGCGCTCGGGAAGCTCTCATTTCGCGCGGCATCGGGACGCCAGAAGTGACGCAGACGCGCACGCGGAGGTAGTCGGGGCCCGCGCCGGGGGCCCCCTTCAAGATCAAGCGCTGTATACGTGCCAATGCGGACTCGCCTTCGAGGCGCCGGTATCCACCTCTGTGGGCTGCCCGCACTGCGGCAGCCCCCAGGCCTGGTAGCAAGCACGACTTGACAGCCGCGCCGGCGTCTGACTAGGTAGGCGGATGCCCGAAGCGGACACCGTCGGGGCGCGCGGCGGCGAACTGCCCCCAGGTCCGAGGCTGCCGACAGCGGTCCAGACAGGAATCTGGTTTCGGCGTGCGCAGTGGCTCATGTCGCAGTGCCAGGTGCGTTTCGGGGAGACGTTCACCCTGCGCATCCTGCACGAGGATCCGTGGGTCGTGGTGTCGAATCCGGCTCACGTCAAACAGGTGTTCACGGGCGATCCGCGCGTGTATCACGCGGGCGAGGGCAACCGGATCCTGCTGCCGATCGTGGGCGAGCACTCGGTCCTGCTGCTCGACGAAAGGGCCCACCTCGAGCAGCGCAAGCTGTTGCTCCCTCCCTTCCACGGCCCTCGCATGCAGCGCTACGGCGAGCTGATGGCGGAGGTCGCGGCCGTCGAGATCGAGAGCTGGCCGAGCGGCAAGCGATGGCGGGTGAGGCCGCGGATGCAGGCCCTGACGCTCGAGATCATCCTTCGGGCGGTGTTCGGGCTGGAGCGCGGGGCCCGACTCGAGCGGCTCTCATCGGAGCTGCGTCGTGTGCTCGACATGCTCACGAACCCGCGTGTGCTGCTGCTGCCGATCCTGCTCGGGCCCGAGCGCCTGGCCTGCTTTCGACCCTTCCAGCGCTACCTCGAGCGCGTGGATCGGCCGATCTACGAGGAGATCGCGGACCGCCGCCGCGCGCCGGGTCTGGAGCGCCGCGAGGACGTTCTTTCGATGCTACTGCTGGCGCGCCACGACGACGGCTCACCGATGACCGACCGCGAGCTCCGCGACGAGCTGGTCACGCTGCTGGTCGCCGGGCACGAGACGACCGCCACCGCTATCGCCTGGGCGGTCGAGCGGCTCGTGCGCGCTCCGGAGAAGCTCGAGCGGCTGACGGACGAGGTCCGTGCCGGCGAAACCGCTTACCTCGACGCCGTGATCGCCGAAACGCTGCGGCTGCGGCCAGTGATCTCGATCGTGGTCCGCCGCCTCACCGAGCCCGTCGAGATCGGAGGGCACCATCTGCCGGCCGGAGTGAGCGTGGCGCCGTCGGTGTACCTGGTACACCGGCGAGCGGACGTCTACCCGCGGCCGGACCACTTCCTGCCCGAGCGCTTCCTCGAGCACCCGCCCGGCACTTACACGTGGATTCCCTTTGGGGGCGGCATCCGCCGCTGCCTGGGGGGCGCCTTCGCCCAGTTCGAGATGCGCGCGGTGCTCTCGGAGCTCGTCCGCCGGCGGCAGCTCTCCCCTACCCGTCTCAAACCAGAGCGCGTGTTCCGGCGCGCCGTCACAGAGACGCCTCGGCACGACGCCGAAGTGCTGGTCGGATGAGGCTCGCCGCCTCCAAGGCCCGCGTCGGGCCAGGGTCCTTTTTGGGTCGCGGAGGTCGCGATCCGAAGACTAGAATCGGCGCCGAGCCCAGAAGATCAGGGCATGCGCGGACGTAGCTCAGTTGGTAGAGCGTCGGCTTCCCAAGCCGAAGGTCGCGGGTTCGAGACCCGTCGTCCGCTTCTTGTGATTAGCAGGGAGTTCGCGCCATCCGTCAGCGCCCGGCCCCGGACTCGGTCGCCCGATCCTCGCCCAAACGTCCTTGCGCCGCCGCCGGCCCACCGCCGGTGAGCGTTGCGACAGAGATCGTCGTTGGCGTCGCGTCTGGGATAGGGACGGGGTTCCTGGCGAGCATCGTGACGCCTTGGGCGCAATGGGGCGTCGAGAAACGCCGGGACAAGAGGGCTCGCCGCGCTGAGGCGATCGCCGACGTTCGGCAAATGATCGCCCGCGCCCCAAGCGGCGTGAGTCGTAGCGACCTGCTGCTCCATCCCTCCTATCTCGCTATCCGTCCGTACCTCGACCAGCAAGCAGAAGAGAAGCTCAGGACCAGCATATGACCGGCGTCAGCGACCCCTATGGGACGGTGGGCAATCCCTATCTTGCAGTGCTGCGCGACGAGGCTGACCGTCTCGAACGAGAATGGGACCTCAAGTAGTGGGCCCGGCGCTCTTGGCGTTGTCGCGCCCAGCATCGAGCGAATCTAACCGCACGGCGATGCTGGCGCTGGCGCCGTCGAGCAAGGTGCCGTAGTGGCGCTCGATCATCGGCACGGACGTACCCATGACCCGCGCCAACTCGAAGACGGTCACACCCACCGAGAGCGCATCGCTGGCGAACGTCGAGCGCAAGTCATAGAGCCTCGCTGGCGTCCGTATCCCGCTTGCCTCGACGGCGGGAGTCCAGACGCGGCGGCGGAAGTTGTCGAGGTTGAGCAAGCCGCCCTCGGGGGCCGGGAAGATCAGCGCGGTATCGAGTCGTGGCGGGATCGAGTCGAGCGCTTCAAGAGCACGAAGCGACAGTGGGACTTGGCGACGGCTGCGCTCGGTCTTGCCGAGATCCACGAGCTTGCCACTAGAAACAGTCTTCCGGACCCTGAGCGTGCGCATACGACGGTCCACGTCTCGGCGTTCAAGCCCTGCCCACTCTTCGGGGCGGAGTCCAGTTGCAGCGGCGAAGACGGGCAGCGCGGCATACGTAGGCGGAACATCGGCTGCGATCGCGTCCAATTCGTCGGCAGTGAAAGCTCGGACCGTCCTGGGAGATGGCTGCCGGTTCGGTCCCGCGAGCGCAGCGGGGTTCGAGTCCATGTAGCGCCAGCGGACGGCGGCACCTAGCGCCTGCCGTAGCGCCCCCATGCGCCCGTACCTGACGCGCTCAGGCTGCCGTGAGCGCCAAGCGGCGATCTCTGACTCCATGTGCTGAAGGTCGCGCAACGAAACGTTCCCGAACGCGGCCTCGGCGTGCTTCAAACGCTCTCTCAGTGTCGCTACGGTGCGCGGCCTCACGTTCGCAGCGTGACGGTCGAGGTAGAGCGAGATGAAGTCGGAGAGCGTTAGGTCAGGCCTCCGAGCGGGCTCGCCCCGAAGCTGCGGCTCGATCACGTCGCGGTAGTGAGCAAGCGCGGCGCTCTTGCTAGGAAACGGCGCAATGTAGCGGCGGACGCCCTCGCGGTCGCGGTAGCGGAGTCCCCACCGCTTCGCTGCAAGTCGGTACGCGGAGCCGCGCTGAATCGCGGGCATATCTACTCCTTGCCTATAGGGGTTGGTAGCGACGGGTAGGTTACTGCGCGAGCGGCGCTCGCCGGGGTTGGTAGCACTCCCTGCCTGGGCGTCGCTCGCTCCGTGAGCCAAGCGTCGAGCTCGTCCTGCTCTGAACCGGAGCGCACCACCGGGCAGCCTGACACCGGGCAGCTTGCCGGCGCGAGTCCACCTGAGCACTGTCTCGACGCCGACAGCGAGTTGTTCGGCCACTTCGCGGGCGGTGAGCAGGCGGGCGGTCACGACTTGCTCCCGTCGAACAGGTCGCGGTGCCGTTCGAGCAGTTCCTCGGCACGCTCCGCGCGGTCGCCATTAGCCCCTGTCGTCTCAACCCTCTGAGAGTGAGACAACAGGAAAGCTGACCCTCCCGAATCCCCCGCGTTGACGGGGGTTTTGCCCGTTGCCTCACCGCCAGCCTCACCTGTCGTCTCAATGTCCCCTGAGACAACAGGCAGACGCCACTTTGAGCGCGCTGGCTGACCGAACTCCGGCGCTCCGAACCGCTGGCTCTCAACTCCGAGCTCAGTCCGTGCGCGATAGAGCGTCGCTCGCGCGTGTCCAGCGTTCGTCGCCTCCCTGATAAGCGGCTGCGCAACGTGCCATTGACCATCCGCAAGCTCGTCCGCGAGCCAGTCCGCGGCGGCGGTGCGTTCCGTCCGCTCATCCTCGCTGCGAGTCGCGAGCAAGTCGTCCGCGCTCGCGTTGGTCTCGCCAACAATCACGAGCCGCGAAGTCGGGATCGTCTCGCCGTCCGCGTCAATCTCGGTTCCCTCGATATGACAGGCCAGCGACGGAGCCTCGGGAGCGAGATTGCAGGCGGCGTGAACGAGGACCCGATCCGGCGCGCCGTCGGGGCATCCGGGGGCTTGCCGAACGCGAGCACGCTCCGCACCGCAGCAGTAAGACCGCGCGAGCCGAGCACGCGCGAGAGCGCATCCCCGCCGACGGCTTTGTTCCAGTGAGCGACAGCGAGCACCGCGAGGTCGTAGTCCTCGGCGAGCCGCACCAGGGGCGCAACGGTGCGGCGTATGTCTTGGTCGCGGTGCGCGTTTACGTCGGAACCGAGCGAAGCGCTCAGCGGGTCCACCACGAGCAGCCGCACGTTTGAGCCGCGCAGGGCTTCGGCGATCCGCTCGACGTCTCCCGGCAGGCTTATGAGGTCGCCGCCTCGCTTGAGCAGCCTGTGGACGCGCGAAACGTCCGCGCTGGCGGCCAGGAGCCGGGGCTTGATGGTCCGCGCCGCGTGGTCTTCGTAGCTGACTATGAGCGTGTCTGCGGCAGTACCTGCAACGTCGCCGTCTAGGTCGCCGCGTGACAGGCCTGCCGCCAGCTCGAGCGCGAGCGTACTCTTGCCCAACTTCTCCCTGCCAACACAGAGGGTCACGGTGCCAAGCGGAATCCGACCTGTCCAGAGCCAGCGGACGGGCTCCGCTTTCACGCTGGCGAAGCTCTCCACCGATACCTCGCCGTTTAGCCGCTCAATGAGCTCCCTCGGCGCTGACGCCGCACTTGAAGCACCGCCCAAGCGAGCTTCCGACACCGCGTGTATAGAGGCGAATCGTCCCATCGCAGCCGGGCTCAGGGCAGCAATAGTCGGTTCCCTCCTCCAGTTTCTCTATCGGCTGACCGAGCCAATCGGCAAGCCGTTGGCGCTCCTCGCGTTGAGCCTCGCTCCAGCTCACCGCCGCCACCCCCGCGAACCCCGCTTGTAGCGCTCCCCAACCTCCCGCCGACAGTCGGGGCAGACCGTCGTGAACCCGAGCCGGTCGAGTTGATCGCGCTCGTAGCGATCCACCGCAAACGCGAACCGACCGCACCGCCGGCACCACCGAACGCGATTAAGCGCAAGTCCTAGAAGTTCGAGCGCGCGAACGAGAGCGGGTGGCGGCGAGTCACCGTCACCCTCGGCACTGTCGCTGCCGCCGTCGCCCGAATCACCGCCCCGCCACGATGAACGCACCGCAGCGCGCGGACGGCCAGATCCGCGCCGGCCTCGAAGCTGCTGCATCGGCAGCATTGAGCGATTGCTAACCCTCCCATCGCGGACGGTGACTCCATGCCGCAACTGGCGCGGATCAAGCCGGGGACTGCGCGCACCGCGTCCCAGCCACTGCATGGTTTCATCACGAGACAGAGCGACCAAGGGCGGCTTCCGGTCGAATACCTGCGGGTCGCGCTCGCGCATCTCGGCGGGCGTCTCGCTGCGTTCGAGCCCTCCAGCGGCCACCGCATCGCACAGCGCGTCCAAGAGCTTCTCCCGCTACCTGGAACGCCTGCTCCAGATCGAGAAACGCCAGCTCGCCGAACCGATCCCAAAGCTCAACCGCCTGGAAGTCCACCCACTCGTGGAACTCCCCGTCGTGCATCGACGCCTCGTAAATCGCCTGAACGGCGCTCACTCGGAAATCGCCCCTCAACTCCTCCGGGCATTGCTCGGCACCCTGGCGAAGCCGCTGCAACTTCGCGAGCGTGTCGATCGCGCGAGCGCGGAGTGAGTCCTCGTCAGCCGGACCCATCGCTGCTACTTGAGTTGCTCAACATCTGCTGGTTCGCGAGCATAAATCCGACCCAGGACGGAACTCTTGCCCCCTAAGACGGCTGCGGCGGTCCCGAAGGCCGCCGACAGACGCAGCAGATGACTTGAAGCAACAGCGCGCCGGAGGTTACCCGCCTGCTCGACGCGACCCGCGCCGCTGCTGCTCGGGGTCGCTACGCGAGCCGCTCACCCTCGACCAAGCCGACCGGACGCATCCGGCGCGGACCCAACTCGCGCTCAAGCTCTTGCGCCAACGTGCGGCGGCGAACCTGGCCAATCCCCAGCCGCGTGCGCGCCACCGGAGTAATCCCCACCTGCTCGCTGATCCTCAAAAACTGCGACTCCGCATCCTTCAGGACTTGCAGGGCCGGATGCGCGCGAAGCTGGCGCTTGCTACCGACCGACGTTAGTCCCTCGCGGTCGAGGATCAGCTCGGCTTCCTTTATGCGCCCCCACGCTCGGGCCAACCGTTCGAGAATCGCCAGATCCACGCGATCGACCACGCACGCTTCGACCAACTGCGGAACGACCTCGTTCCAGAACTTCCGGGCATCGCGTGATAGCCCGCGCGGCGGCTTGAACTCGCTTTCTGAGGGCCTGCCGCCAACCAAAACCGGCTCTGGTAGCGGACGATGGCCGGAATTGCCCTCGCGCAGGCGCTGCTCAATGCTTTTCGGCCTTGGCCCCTTCATTCGCGCCGATGCTACGAGCCAAAGCGGCGTGAAGGCGCGATCCGGTTGGTGCAGATGGGCGCGCCCACCCCCGGCGTCGCTCGCCGGGAAAATGGGTCGCTACTTGAGGGGGAACCCAGTCTGGCCTAAGGGGGGAGGTGTCTGTGGCGGGCTCCGCCACGATCTGTTGGGTGGGGGGTCGAGAAGGCCGCAGGCGGTCGCGGTTGCACTGCGCGGCGGGGCAACCTCGCGATTGCCGCCACACACCCGGTCGGAGAGGACTGTTAGTCGGTCAAGAGCTTGCGCTTCGCCGCAGCAAACTCGTCGTCCGTCAGCGCGCCCTGCTTGTGAAGCTGAGCGAGTCTCTCAAGCCGCTCTACGGGATCGGGTCCTGAGACTGGTTGGCTTCGCTGCTGGCGATCTCTTTCATCGGCTAGCTGACGGAGCCTTGCCTCGACAGGGCGAAGCCTAAGTCTGAGCTGCTCCGGCGTCTGGTTCTCGTAGAAGAAGAGAAAATCTCGCGCCCGGTCCTGAACCTCGACGATCGTCTGGATCGTGGTCCGTGTCGTTAGAGCGTTCAAAACCGATGCGATGACCATCCCCTCCGCTGCGCCTGCAAGCCCAAATCCGCCTCCAATGAACCCTCCGCCCCGCGTGATTGCGCCCGGACCATCAACTCGGAGAGCCAGGACCTCAGCGTATTCGAGTTCGACCAGGATCGCTGTCGTCGCGGAGGGGGTGATCAAAACTCGATCGTCAGCGAAGTGGAGGTCATACCCGTTCGCGGGCGTGAGTCGGTCGTATTGGTAGCCGCCGATCAGGGTGCAGCCTGCGACCTCGGCAATCTGAGGCAATTGAGCGAGCCGCTCAGCTCCTTGTCGTGCTAGTTCCAGACGGTCCGCCTCCCGGAGCGCGTGCCCGGCTCGTCTCTGGAGCGCGCCTCTATATGCAGCTGCGCCCAGTGGGTCTTCAGTCGCGAAGGCGTGCCACGCTTCCCGCCATCCGTCTTCCGAGATCGGAAACTTTCTCCTGTAACGGCCGACGTCCGATCGACTTGAGGCCAAAAAGTAAAAGCGCTTCCTGCTACCGCCGAGCTTCAGGCCGAGCGTGAGCTGCGGGCCAACCTGGATCGGATAGTCGCCGTGAGACTGCGCCGCTGACACCATCGGTGGCACACCCCCGCCCCCCACTAATTCGGGCAGCCCTGATGAATTCAGTGGCTTCTGCTCAGGGCCAGACATGCTGTCGTGGATGTCGGTCACGGCATGCGTCGCCTGTGTCTCTCAAGACCGGCTCGTCGGCCGATCATGATCGTTCAAGCTCCACGTTCAGATTGATCGTAACGTTGTGATATGTCCCCGGCAAAATTGTCTGGCCCGGCGCACAAACATCGTATTTGGATGGCGCGCATCGGAAACGTTGTGGGCGACCGGGCCGCGCAGCGCACGCTAGGGGCTAGGAGGCAAGCCCAACGCCGCGCAAGCCCGGTCGCTGCTCTCCGCAATGGCGTGCGAAGCCGCTACGCCAGGTTCACGATGCAGAAAGCGGCAGGCCGCCAAACGGCGACCCCGAAGCGGCCCTCGGCCAAGAGCGTGCAGCGGTTTCTTACAAAATCGTCTTGGTCTTGATCAGAGGTCATTAGCGTCACGCCCTGGCGGACGAACAACTGGCAGCCCTGGTTGAAGTCGGCGACGAGAGCCTGATTGACGGGCATCGCGGTGGTCGCGATGACGGGCAGGCCCCAGAGGGTGTCTGTAGTGGGCAGGCCGATCGGTCCTTGGGCGAGGTTCGCGTAGCTGTTGTACGTCGTCTTGACGGCTTGGATGGACGCCCACGTCGCCGGGTTGATCACGACGGCTTGCGGTTGCGCGTAGGACTGCTGAAGCGTGACGATGCCCTGCTGCACGAGGTCGGCCAGTGGCGTGCCGGACGCGAACGCCACGTCACCGATTCCCGTCGTGTTGAGGATCCCGAGGATGTTCGCGCCGCTCCCGTCGCCGCCGAGGATCTGGTTTTCCAAGCGGAGATTCACGCCGTAGGTGAGCCTGCTCGCAAGCGTCTGGCCGTAGACCGGGATGTCTTGGAGGGCCTGCCTCGCGATCTTGATGTAGTGCGCGATCGTTGCGAACACGACCTGCGCGGCGGTCGCCTGCTCGTCCGCTTCCGGCTTGAGCGACAGCTCGGCTGTCTCTAGCGCCGTGTCGAAGCTGCCGGTCTCTTGCGAGTAGAAGAAGCTCGCGCCAACGTCGGCGGTCACAGTGGGAATCAGGTCAAGGATGCTGAGCCGTCGGCGCAGCTGCGACACCACGCCGAAGTACGGCCCGTAACGCGCCGGATCAGTGGGGCTCATCGTGATATCGCCGCCGGCCGCGAACACGTTCCCCTGCGCGCCGAGGTCGAACCCCCAATTCCCGGTGCGAAGCATTTCCGCGTAAGCGTCGGCCGAGTACAGCTTGCCGAGCGGCATGCGGCCGATCGGCTGGCTGCTGGTGGCAATCTGCTCGAGCGCGGCGGTCGCCTGCGGGTTCTCGAAGAACGGCAGCGTGTAGTCCAGCGAGCTCGAGGATGCGCCGCTCCACTGGCGCAGAATCTCGCTCTGATGGGATTGGATCAGGTCGAGTCGCTGCTGAAGCTCTTCTCCCTTGCGGGCCACGCTGGCGAGCAGGTCATGGTCGCCGGTCCGCTCCGCCGCTTTGCGGTGCTTGTAACCCTCGGTTATCTGCTTGCGAACGTCGGCAGCCTCCCTGCGAAGCTCCTCCATGCGCGCCCGCTGCGCCCTATACGTCGGGCTTGAGATGTTCACTGTCATTGATCTGCGCCCTCCTCGGCGCGGTAGTTCAGGTCTTCGAGTCCGAAGCCGAGCGCACCGTCAGGACAGGGGCGGTAGTGGACGCGCACGTCCGCGCCGAACTCGGGTAGGTGTGCGAGCACCCATTGCAGGTAGGTGATCGCCTGCTGCTGCTCGCTGGGATCGGCGGCAGGGATTCCGAACAGCAGAATGTCGCCCGTCCGCTGCGCGTCGTGAATATCGCTCATCACCTGCCGCAGATGGCGCTCTGCCTCGCGCACGGCCACGAGCCGGACGCCCTCGCGAGTCAGTCCGTGCCGCTCGCCGATCTCGCGCAGCTTGGCCCCGCCGATGCGCTCTTGCAGAATCGACTCGTCCCGGCTCACGTTCGACTCCTTCCTAGTTTTTTGCGGTGAAACACTCACCTGCCCGAGTCAAGCAGCGCTGGCGGATGGAACAAACCCGACTCAAAACACCGCCCAGAGAGAGGGCGGGTTGGCGCGATAATCAGTGCATGATCAGCGCAGGCAGCTACCTAGCCGCAGCCTTGTTCGTCGGGATGATCCTGGGACTCGCCGGCGGCGTGCCGTCAAGAACCGACCGGCTCTGAGAGCCGGGTGGGGGTGCTTCGCCGCCCTGGTGCTCGGCGCGGCCGTGGGAGCCTGGTAGAAGAGTTCCAGCTCAAACTTCTTGTCCAGCGCGTCTCGACCAATCCAGAACCGCGCTTACGGGCAGGTACCCACGTTCGTGAGATGAATCTCGGCATGAGCGGGACTGTCGCCGCTTTGTCCCGTCCCGACCGATTTTGCATATTTGAAGCCCGTTGCTTTCGTGAGGGTCGGACTTGAGAACACAATGCAGCCACCCCGTTCTATCGGCTGTGTGTGATCGTTGGGTAAGTCGATGCCATCGGTCAGAAACACGATGTCGCTTGCGCTCTGTGGCGGCTGGGTCAACTCATCCACCGAGTAAGCGGTAACGCACCCGTGCTTCGTCGCGAGCACGGTGTACCACGCGATTCCGGGCGTCGGCTGCGAGGGAGCAGACATGTCGTGATGACTCTTGAAAGCAGAGACTGGGGCGTAGAGTCCCGCGTAGCCCTTGGTGCTAAGACATGGCGATGGCGACGAACTGGGCGTCTGAGCCTGGGTAGTGGTGCTCGCAGGGGATGTCGCGGACGAAGACGTTGTCGAGGGAGAGCTACTGCCCCCACAGCCGCACACAGCCAGCAACGTGACAGTTACCGCCGCAGTTGCCTCCCACCGCACCCCAAGCATTCTGCCAAGTCACGTCGTAGAAGCGCGCGCTAGCACGCCACGCCCAATCCACGCCCAAACGTCCGAAACGCACGCCCCGTAAAGACGGGACGCTTGGCCCGGCGACCCTAAAAAGGTGTGGCGTTTGCAGGCAGTTCGTGCCGAACGTCGCCAAGCATCGTTTTCACCGGCACGGCTTCCCAAGCCGAAGGTCGCGGGTTCGAGACCCGTCGTCCGCTTGCAGGGGGAGCCCCGCTAATCGCGGGCTTTTTCTTGTCGAAGTAACGCGCCGCCGACTTATCGTCGGGTGCGTGCAACGGTCCCGTGCAACGTTTTGCCCGCTCGAGGGCAATGACTGAGCAGGCGCCCTGACTATTCCGTGCCGGGCCAGGTCGCGGTGGCGCGGACGCCATCGCCCTCCTCGGGCTTGGGACCGCCGACGGCGATGACCTCGAGCCCGTCCGGGCCGGCCTCGAATGCTCGGACGACCTCGGGCGCGATACGGATGACATCCCAGGTCCGCAGCTCTTGGGTCTCGCCGTCGAGCAGAATCCGGCCGGAGCCGGCGACGACCACGTACGCCTCCTCCTGCTCCCTATGGCTGTGAGCCATCGGGCTGCGCAGGTTCGGGGCATACCGAAAAAGACTGACCCCGAGGTCGCGCGAGTCCAGGTGCTTGCGCCCGAAGCGGCCCTCAAGCCCCTCCACCCGCCCAGCCACCGAGTCTTCGACCTCGAGCAGGTTGACCTTCGCAAAACGGGACATGTGACCTCCTCGGCCGAACAGCGAGTCAGTGTGGCGGAGGGAACCCTAGCTGTCCTGAAACTGCTTGAGCGATTCACGGAGCTCTTCCGTATCGATACCTGACAACGTGGACTGATGCTGACTGAGGTGGCTGACGGTGTCTGGGTCCGGCAGAGTGCGTGGGTCTGGACCAATTCGAGCGTGGTGCGCGGGGAGGACGGATTGATCTTGATCGATCCCGGCATCGACGGTTCCGATCTGAACCAGCTCGCGGATGACCTGGATCGGCTCGGCATTCCGGTGGTCGCCGGGTTCTCCACCCATCCCCACTGGGACCACCTGCTCTGGCATCCCCGTTTCGGCGACGTGCCGCGATACGCCACCGCAACAGGCGCTCACGCTGCAAGTGAAGCCCGAGAGCGGGCGCAGGCGATGGCGGCGGAGAGCGCGTCGGGCATCCCGCTCGAGCTGATCGCACTCGTCACCCCGCTGCCCGACGACGGCGGCTCCGTGCCAGGTGAGATCATCGAGCATCAGGCGCACGCCGTCGGCCACGCCGCGGTCCTCCTCGCGGATCGTCGTGTCCTGCTTGCTGGCGACATGCTCTCCGATGTTCTGATCCCTCTCCTCGACCATCGCCGCCCAGATCAGGTGGGCGACTATGAGATGGCACTCGACCGGCTGGACGAGGCCGCCAGACAAGTCGATGTCTTGGTCCCCGGCCACGGCGCCATCGCCGAAGATCGCGAGATAGCGGCCCGCCTCGCCGCCGATCATGCCTACATCAACGCGCTGCGGCGAGGAGAGGAACCAATAGACGCGCGTCTGGGACCCAATGCGGACTGGCTCTCCGGCCCCCACCAGTCGAACCTGGAGCAGGCCCGAACGCGGTAGGTCCTTCCGATGGTTCGGGGGGCGAGGCGCCGAGCGGCCCCCAGGCCAACAGCGACCTCGCCGGGAGCGGTGAAGCGGAGCTCGTGCCCGGGATGTAAGACCTCCGCTGCATCACCGCCGGTGCGCCGCGGCTTCGGACGCTCTACCGCTCAAAGCGAGCCCGTCTGGGTTGCTGATCGACCGGTCGAGGCCACCTTCGCGACGATCGCCCGCAACGCGGTCGACCTGCTGAGCGGCCCGTGGGCTGCGCGTATCCGTGAGTGCGGCGCGCCGGATTGCGCGCTGTTGTTCGTGGACACCTCGCGACCCGGCCTCCGCGCGGTTGCGTCGTAGCGTTGGGCGGATGGGGTTGGGTGGCGGGGTCGAGGCCGATGTCCCCGTTTGGGCTGCTCGTTCGTCTTAGGAGACGACGAGCCCATCACAAAAGGAGGATCACATGAAGTACTTGCTTTCGTTTCGCGGTCAGGCGGGGCGACGTCTTAGCGCCGAAGAGGAAGCCCGGTGGCCCGCGTGGTTTGAGCAGATCAAAGACTCCATCGCTGATTTCGGCAACCGGGTGGGGCAGGTTCGCGAGGTTGGAGGCCAAGCAGAGCGCTCGGATGCCTTGAGCGGCTACATCATCGTCAACGCCGACAGCCTCGATGCAGCGGCAACCCTGGCTGAGGACTGTCCCATCCTTCAGCAGGGCGGAAGCGTTGAAGTCGGCGAACTAGTCGACGCCTGACACGCCGACCCCCGACACGTACTGGTAGACGTATCGAGTGGTGACGGCGCTGGCGCACTCCCCAGCGCCGTCAACTGCACACGATTGGAGAGGTTGATGACCCACCCCAACAACAAGCATCGCGTCGCGGTCGGGAACCTCGGCATGGCTTACACGGAATCCGGTACCGGCCACCCGATCGTTTTCCTCCACGGCAACCCCACCTCCTCGTATCTCTGGCGTGAGGTGATCCCCGAGGTGGCAGGCGTCGGGCGGTGCCTGGCTCCTGACCTGATCGGTATGGGCGACAGCGACAAGCTGCCAGACAGCGGCCCCGCTTCCTACACGTTCTTGGAGCACCGCAGCTACCTCGACGGGTGGTTCGACGCCGTCGGCGTCCGCGAGCACGTCACCTTGATCGGGCACGACTGGGGCGCCGGCTTGGCTTTCGACTGGGCGCGCCGGCACCCTCACGCTGTGCGCGGGATCGTGTACATGGAAGCCCCGGTCGCCCCCGGACGCTGGGCCGATTTCCCTCCGCAGGCCGCCGAGCTCTTTCGGGCGTTGCGCTCGCCCGCAGGCGAGCAGATGGTGCTCGAGCAGAACATGTTCGTCGAGAACGTCCTCCCCGCCGGCGTCCTGAAGCCGCTCTCAGACGAGGCTATGGTCGAGTACCGCCGCCCTTACACAATCCCCGGCGAGAGCCGGCGGCCTACCCTGACCTGGCCGCGGCAGATCCCGATCGACGACGACCCCCAAGGCGTTGCCCAGATCATGCGCGACTACGGCAGCTGGCTGGCCGGCTCGACGATCCCCAAACTGCTCGTCACCGCCGACCCAGGGCAGGTGATAGCCGGCGCCGCAAGGGAGTTCTGCCGCACCTGGCCAAACCAGACCGAGGTCACCGTGCCTGGCCGGCACTTCATTCAGGAGGATTCAGGCACTGACATCGGGCGAGCAATTGCCGACTGGCTGCGATCGGGTGCTGCATGACGGTTGGGCTTGTGGCGGTGCACTACCCAAAGCCTGAGCACGCAGAGGAGATGCCCGCGCTACTAGTCCGCGATCTGGCCGGCCCATCGTTTGCCGTCAGACCCGCTGCACACGGCCGCGCTTGCGACCGTTCCCCAGCCCTCACTTCCGGGCGGGAGGTTGCGAGATGCCCGCTCCGATCTGAGTGCTCAGCCACCCAGCCGTGCCCCTCTTCATTGCCGATCAAGGCTCCATTTGGAGAATGCCAAGCGCTGAGCACGCTTGCCTGGTCCATCGCGGCCAGCGTCGGACCGATCGGCAACTCTTCCCGCGCAACTCCTGACCGGTCCAACGCTGGAGAGACTCGAACCTTCCTGGGCCAGAACGCAGGACGGCCCGCACGATGGCGGGCCGTCAGCAGTTGCTACTCGTGTCTAGATCGTCTGAACGTTCGCCGCGGCCGGACCCTTGGGCCCTTGCTCGGCGTCGTAGGAGACCTTCACGCCCTCGGCGAGCGACTTGAAGCCGCTGCCGGCGATCGACGAGTGATGCACGAAGAGATCCTTGCTCTGGTCATCGGGCGTGATGAAGCCAAAGCCCTTGTCGTCGCTGAACCATTTAACGGTTCCAGTTGCCATATGTTCCCTCCCGGGAGATTGTGTGCTTCGCAAACGCGGGAGGTGCTGAACGCAACAACTACGAACGCGGGCACTACTTTCGTCGAGCAGTGCTGCCCAACGCCTGAAAGTAGTGTAGCCGCACGACCGCAAAGCTCTCAGCGGACGTCGTCCAGCGGTGAACTGAGCGCAGCCGCCGATCACGGGGATGGCCAGCCGGGAGAGGCCAGCATCGCGGCTGCGAAAGATTTCGCCGGCCAGCAGTGCTTCTTCGGCGTCCCGAACTCCGACCCGCACCACCCCGACGTGTTCGGGATCTCGCAGGTCGGCACCATCTACACGATCGGCTCAAAGATCGCCGAGCACGGCGGAGACAACCCGGGCGACCGCGACGTGCCACTGGTCGTCTACGCGCCGGGGACGGTTCCGCACTCGAAGGTCCAGGCTTGGGTAGAGACGACCCAGGTCGCACCGACGATCCTCCATCTGCTTGGTCTGAATCCGCACGCGCTGAAGGCCGTCCGGGAGGAGGGCACTACGGTCCTGCCCGGCATCGGCTAGCCATTCCGCTCCTCCCGAGGTGCCCCAGCGCCAGGTAGCACCTCGGGCCGGGAGCGCCAAAGGCTGCCGTAACAGGGCTTCGTCGATTGTCACATGCGCCCGCCCCTTACTTCTTGCGTCTCTCCCCCGCGCGCGCTCGTGTAGACGCCGACTTCCCTGCCTGCTTAGCCGCTTCACCGGCCGCCCCTGCAGCCTTCTTCGCTCCGCTCAATGCGCCCCCCGCAGCGCGTCGCGCCTGCCCGGCTGCACCCGCCGCCGCCTTACCCTGGCGCGTTGCTGCCGCCTTCGTGCCTGAGCTCTGCGACTGCTCTCTCTTCTTGTTGCGCGCCCGGGTCGCCGCCCCCTTCTTGGCCGCCGCTGAACGGTCGGCTTTCGTCTGTGCCATGTCTCCTCCTTCGCTGTTCGGAATCTCGGTCGTAGCTTCTCATAGGCGACCGTAACGGGCCGCTATGACGCACTCACTCGTGTCGGTCAGAGCTGATCGCCTTTGCGACCTCGCCCAAGTCCTCCCACAGCGACCAACTTGTCATCCCAAGGATCATGCACCCCCTCACCGGGGCCCTGGATCAGAACTTGCGCGCCCCCATGCTCCTACCCGCGCTCGAGACCGGCTTATCTGGCGTCTCGTGGTCAACTTCGATGGCCCGCGTCGAAGTTACGCTCACGATCAGCGGGACGATGTCGAAAAGTGCCGGCCGGCTCCGCTCACCAGGTGAAGGGCCTCGAGAGGCGCGGCCCACGACACCAGGAGACCACGATGCCCAAGTACCTGCTACTCAAGCACTATCGCGGCGGCCCCGAGCCGCACCATCCCTTTCCGCCCATGGACCAATGGGCTCCCGAGGACGTGGAGGCGCACATTGCCTTCCAACGGCACGTCAGCGCGACGCTCGAGGAGAACGGCGAGTACGTGGACGCGCAAGCACTCACCCCGGCGCGCACCTGGGTGCGCTACGGCGGCCCGGGTGCGGCGCCCGTCACCACCGACGGCCCGCACCCCGAGACCAGCGACCTGATCGCGGGCTGGTTCATGATCGACGTCGAGTCCCACGAGCGCGCGCTCGAGATCGCCGCGTACGTCTCATCCGAGCCCGGCCCAGGCGGCGAGCCGATGTACGAGTGGATCGACGTCCGGCAGGTCATGACCGGGGCGCCATCGGAGGACTGACGCCGCGATGACGGGCGCACCGCCGCAGCAGCTGGACGAGGGCGCACTCCGTGCCCTCGTCCCGCGGGTGCTCGCGGGCCTGGTCCGGCGAGGCGAGGACTTCGACGCCGCCGAAGATGCGCTCCAGGAAGCGCTGCTGGAGGCGCTGCGGGTCTGGGGCGAGCACCCGCCACGGGAGCCTAACGCGTGGCTGGCGACAGTCGCGACCCGGCGGCTCGTCGACGCCCGCCGCAGTGAGGCCGCCCGCCACCGCCGCGAGGACGCGACCTATGCGGAGCCGCGGCCTCCCGCCACCGAGCAGGGCGACGACACCCTCTTCCTGCTCTTCTGCTGCTGTAACCCCGCCCTCGCGCCCGCCTCCCAGGTGGCGCTGACCCTGCGCGCCGTCGGCGGCCTCACCACCCAGGAGATCGCCGACACCTTCTACGTCCCCGAGGCCACGATGGCGCAGCGGATCAGCCGCGCCAAGCGCGCCCTGCGCGGGCGCCGTCTGGATCAACCCGGCGATCTCGCCGTCGTGCTGCGCGTGCTCTACCTCATTTACACGGCCGGTCATGCGGGCCGGGTGGACCTGGCCGGCGAGGCGATGCGGCTCGCCCGCCAGCTCACCCTCGCCACGGAGGAGCCCGAGGCGCGCGGGCTGCTCGCGCTGATGCTCCTCAACCACGCCCGGCTCCCGGCGCGGCTCGATTCCAAGGGCCGCATCGTCACGCTCGACCGGCAGGACCGCGGGCTGTGGGACACGCGCGAGATCGCCGAGGGCGTGCGCGTCCTGCAGTCGGCGCTTGACAGCCAGTGCCCCGGGCGCTACCAGATCGAGGCCGCAATCGCCGCCCTGCACGACGATTCGGCGAGCGCCGAGGAGACCGATTGGCCGCAGATCCTCGCCTGGTACGACGACCTCGTCGCCCTCACCGAGGACCCGGTGCGCCAGGATCCCGCCGCCGTGCTCGGTCGCGCGGTCGCGGTCGGCCACGTCCTCGGTGCCCCCGGCGGGCTGCGCGAGACGGACCGGCTGCGCGAGGTGATCGGCGAGCGACACCGGTGGCACGCCGTACGCGGGTACCTGCACGAGCTCGACGGCGATCTGACCGCCGCCGCCACGTCCTACGCCCAAGCCGCCCGGCGCGCTACAAACGTCGCCGAGCGCGATCACCTAATTCGCCAGGCCGCCCGCGCGCGAGCCGCTCAGGCTCGTCGGCCGCCAAAGCGCCTCATCTAAGAGGACGCCATCTGAAAGGAAACTTTCCGCGGGTCGTTTGCCAGAATGGAAGCCATGAGAAGGGCATTCGCGTCAGCCGATGAACGGCTCCTTGCCCGGTTGCAGGCGCCTCCGGATCTCAAGGAGGGAGCTCGCTCGCTCGCCTACTGGTATGAGCGACGTCAGGGGTTGTCCTGGTACCGCCTCCGCGCCCGGCGGGAGGCCTTACGGATGATCGTCCGTTGGGAGCGACGCGTCCGTGATGCGATGCTCTCTCAGCCAGGCGTACCAATGGCCGTTCGCGCCTCAGCCGGTCTGCTCGTCGCGCGGACTCGCATAGGGCGCTGGAGCCGGAGCGTCACCGTCGTCGCCACGGCGCTGCTAGCCCTCTCGCTTATGGCCGCGCCATTCGCCGTTGCTGTAGTGCTTCTGATCCACGCTCTGTAGCCGGAGCGCACACCAGCCGCTCGGACTCGATGGAGCGAAGCCGCACTACTCTCAAAGCCGATGCGAGATCCTTATGAGATCCTCGGAGTCAGGCCTGCTGCGTCCGAGACCGAATTGCGCGCGGCCTACCGCAAGCTCGTGCAGCGCCACCATCCCGACCACAACAACGGCTCGCCCGAGTCGGCTTGGAGGTTCGAGGAGGTTCAGGAGGCCTACGCCAGGGTGCGAGAAATGCGCGCGGCGGGCGCGATCCGTACTGCAGGTATGCGTGCGGCTGGAGCAAGCACACCCGGTGCTGGCGCGGCCCACGAGTCCACCCGTGAGGGTATGGAGGCGCGGCTGGCGGATCTCGAGCGGGAGGTACGCGCAGCGCGGGCTGCGCGAGCGGAGGCGGAGGCGGCCATGGCCGACGCACGGCGACGTGCGCGGGCAGCGCCAGGCGATGCTCGAGAGAGTGCGGGCCGCGCGTCCGACGAGGAGCTCGGCTACGTGACGACCGACGACAGCTTCTCGAAGATCCTCGACGACGCGGCGTCCAGACTCGGGGCTTGGCTATCAGAAGCCGAGTCCGAAGTGCGCGACGGCACGATGGATGCACGGCGACGTCCAGCGCGCAAACGAGTCGCTGACCTGCTCGAGGAGCTCGAGGGAAGGCTCGGGCGCAAGCCGCCACGCTAGGCGCGCTCCCGAAGCCGCCGACAGGGGTCCTGAGCGTCGCCGCATGCCGTCGCCGTCGTCGCCACCGCGGTGTCGGCGCTTATAAGACGCCCCGCGGCGGAGAGGCCACCGGTCGAGATGACACCGAGTTCGAGCTGCAGAGCTGCAGCGCGATCGCTACCGATTGAGGAAGCCGCTTCACCGGACAACTCCAGGTGGAGGCCTCAAAATCGCGCACCCACGCCCCATGAACGCGGTGCAGGACCAGCGTCACTTGATAGCCGAAGGTTCCACACGGACCGGAGCGATCGACGTCGATCCGAGCGTAGGCGCCATCAGGTGAGGCGACCGTGCGGCGGGTGCAGTTCGATCGAAGCCCGAACTGCGTCGCCAATGCCCCTGAGTCGGGTGGCCCTCCCGTGCGTCCGCCGCTTGATAAGACGATGGCGATCACGCCCACCGCGATAGCGGCAAGCAGTCCAACACATATCAACTTGGTGCGGGTCCGCCCGGCGGTAAGGAACTTGCGCAGCGCAGCTCTGCTCCGTCCTGGCACCACGTCGATCGTGATCTGGACCTCTCCGACCCCTGACCGGTCGTCGGTCGTCCTCTCCCTCGCCATCAGCTGTTGAGTATCCGCCGACGCCGGTTCGCGATCAAGGCGCTGATGCGGATTGCCTCCGGGCGCCGCTACGCATACTGTGAGCACCGTGTCGCATCCGTCGGCTTCATTCAGCGCCACGCTCCGTGTCCGGCTCGAGAACCTGCCTGGCTCTTTTGCGTCGGTCGCGCGCGTGATCGGAGAGGCGGGCGGATTGCTCGGCGCGATCGACTTGGTCCGGGTCGAGCGCGGTATCAAGGTGCGCGATGTCACCGTTCTGGCTGAGGACGCGGCCCACATCGATCGCATTGGCGACGCTGTCCAAGCCCTCGAAGGGGTTGAGGTCGAACACGTCTCCGATCGCACGTTCCTGCTCCACCTTGGCGGCAAGCTCGAGGTGAATCCCAAGGCCCCGATCAGGACACGCGACGACCTCTCGATGGCGTATACGCCTGGAGTGGCTCGCATCTGCGAGGCAATCGCTGTCCAGCCCGAGAACGTGTGGAACCTCACGGTGAAGCGGAATACGGTCGCGATCGTCACCGACGGCACGGCGGTTTTGGGGCTCGGAGACATCGGACCGGAGGCCGCGCTTCCGGTGATGGAAGGCAAGGCCATGCTGTTCAAACAGTTCGCAGACCTCGATGCCTGGCCGCTGTGCCTCAGCACGAAAGATTCCGACGAGATCGTCGAGACGGTCACGCGGGTTGCGCCCGTTTTCGGAGGCATCAACCTCGAGGACATCTCGGCACCGCGCTGCTTTGAGATCGAGCGCAGGCTTGACGCGGCCCTCGACATCCCCGTCTTCCACGACGACCAGCACGGCACTGCGATCGTTGTCCTCGCGGCCCTTTTGAACGCACTGCGGGTCGTGCGCAAGAAGCTGGAGGACATCCGGGTGGTGATCACGGGCGTGGGCGCCGCGGGCATCGCCACGACAGAAATTCTTCTGGCTGCCGGCGTGGGCGAGGTGGTCGGCTGCGACCTGCATGGCACAGTGCACCCCGCACGTTCCGATCTGAACCACGTGACGGCGGCGTACGCCCGTCGAACCAACCCGCGTCAGCTCAAGGCAACGGCCGATGAAGCGCTCGCCGGCGCCGACGTGTTCATCGGGCTATCCGGACCGCGGGCCATATCGGCGGCCGCTGTCGCCACGATGGCGCAAGACCCGATTGTGTTCGCGATGGCCAACCCAACCCCTGAGGTGGTTCCAGAGGAGATCGAAGGCAGCGCCGCCGTGATCGCTACCGGACGCTCCGACTACCCAAACCAGATCAACAACCTGCTCGCGTTTCCAGGGGTGTTTCGGGGCGCGCTCGATGTCCGCGCCTCGACGATCACCAGCAAGATGAAGTTCGCCGCCGCACGCGCGATCGCCTCAGTCATCCAGGACGACGAGCTTGACCAGGACTACGTCATCCCCAGCGTCTTCAACGCCGAGGTAGCACCCGCGGTGGCCGCCGCGACAGCCGGCGCAGCCGAGCACGACTGACGTCCGACCTTAACCTGAACGGGTTCCCGTCCAGGCCGGTCCCGGCACACCCCTAAAGGTTCGAGGTCAACCAGCCCTTGCGGCGGAAGAAGATCCAGAACCCGCCGATCGCGCAGAACAGCAGCCCGAGGCCGAGCACAAAGAACGACCATGTCGTGTTTTCAACGTGCCCGGTCAGAAACGCGAAGTTCTGGCCGAAGAAGCCGGTCAGGAACGACAGCGGCAGGAAGATCGCGGCAATGATCGTAAGCTGCTTGGAGATCTCGCCCTGACGGTTGGCCACTGTTGACAGGTACATGTCGGTCGCGCCGCTCAGAAGGTCGCGGTAGGAGTCGATCAGGTCCGAGGTGCGAACCAAGCCGTCGTACAGGTCGCGGAAATAGAGCGAATCGTCGGGCTCCATCCCCGCTAGGTGCGTGATCTCCTCCGCATCGCGGGCGAAGAAATCTCGCATGGGCGTCACCACGCGGCGCATCGCGATCAGGTCACGCTTGAGCGAGAAGATTCGCTGCAGACTCTGCTCGCGCGGCCGCTCAATCACATCCTGCTCGACCTCATCGATGGCTTCGTCTACGCGATCAAGCACCGGCACGTAGGTCGACAGGACCGTCTCCAGGATTTCGAAGACCAGTGCCTCCTCACGGCGAATCGGCTCCCGGCGGACTCGCGCACCCAGCGCGTCGAGCACGGCAAACGGGGTCGGATGTAGCGTCACCACCCAGTCGCCGGAGATCAGCAGGTGCACCTCGCGCAGCAGCCTCTGGCCCGCGGCTGCCTGCTCGTCGACGCCGTAGACCACGAGGCTGATGTACCCCTCATAACGCTCGCGCTTGGGGCGCTCAGAAAAGGTGCTGACGTCCTCAATCGTCAGCGGGTGCAGATGCAGCAGCTCGCCAAGCTGCGCAAGCTGATCGGGCTCCGGGTCGTGCAGATCCAGCCAGAAGAACTGGTGGAGCCGCAGCCGCCTCGTGACCTCATCGATCTCGCCCGCCCCAAGCACGGGAAAGGACGCGCCGGAACTCACGCCGCGCAGCTTAGTTCGAGGCGCGGCGGAGCTGCTGATCCGGAGTATTCGGACACCGCGCGTGGCGATTCAGGTGGTTGCCCCGACCAGCCCAGCGGGTATTTAGACGCCTCGAAGGCATCTCCTGTACTTATTCGAGGGCGTGTATGGCCCTCGGCAACGACGGCAGGGACGATCTGTGTGTGTCACTCCCCGAGCCGTGGGGCGAAACAAGTCGAGTCGTGAGGTCGAACGAAGATGGCGTGCGATCGCAAAACCGGCTCCGTTACAGCTCGCGCAGAAATGACCACGCTCGGTCGCGGGAGAGGAAAGCCGTCGTGACGTCGGCGCGCCGGCGGTGGTGGATCACGAGCGCCGTGATCGTGGCGGCGTGCTTGGGGCTGGTTGTCGCCTGCGGCGGCGGTGGCTCGCATCACGAAAAGCCTCACGCCGAGATCAAAACCAACTTCCAGGCGCCGCCTGACGTACTGCCGAGCGGCATCCACAAGATCCGCCACATCGTGATCATCATGCAGGAGAACCGCTCGTTCGACTCCTACTTCGGCACCTATCCCGGTGCCGACGGGATCCCAGGGCTGGCGAGTAACGCGGGCACGGTGCCGTGCATCCCCGACCCCGGCCTTCGGCGACATAGACACCACCACCGGCCGTGTCTGAGGCCATTCCACGATCGCAGCGACCAGAACCACGGCGGCCCGCATTCGACCGGCAACGCGATCAGGGACATCAACGGCGGACTGATGAACGGCTTCGTGGCCTCAGCGAGAAAGGCGCAGCGCAACTGCGAGGCGAGCTTCAACCCCAACTGCGGCGGCGCCACAGGGGCCAAGCCGGACGTGATGGGTTACCACAACGGCAAGGACATCCCCAACTACTGGACGTATGCGCGCGAGTTCGTGCTCCAGGACCACATGTTCCAGTCAGACCTCTCCTGGAGCCTCCCAGCCCATCTGTACATGGTCTCGGCCTGGTCGGCGATCTGCGCCAACACCGATCCGATGAGCTGCCGCAACGAGATCGATCACCCGGCGAACCCGCCCCACTTCGGTAAGGGACGCTTCCGCTCGGCCCGCCCGCCCGATTACGCCTGGACGGACCTGACCTGGCTGTTGCACAAGCACCACGTGAGCTGGCGCTATTACGTGCTCAAAGGCCCCGAGCCAGACTGCGAGCTGGACAGCGCCACCGCCTGCGCGCCGGTTCACCAGGGCGCCAAAACACCGGGGATCTGGAACCCGCTGCCCTACTTCGAGACCGTCCGCCAGAACCGACAGCTCGGCAACATCCAATCGCTCTCGCGCTTTTATGTCGCCGCCCGCAGCGGCAACCTGCCCGCGGTCTCCTGGATCGTTCCCAACGGCCACGTCTCAGAGCACCCGCCGGGGCTCGTGAGCGCCGGCCAGACCTACGTCACGACCCTGATCAACACGATGATGAAGAGCCCCGACTGGAAGTCCACAGCGATCTTTCTCGCCTGGGACGACTGGGGAGGCTTCTACGACCATGTCCAGCCCCCGCGCGTTGACCAGAACGGATATGGCCTCCGGGTCCCCGGTCTGGTGATCAGTCCCTACGCCAGGAAGGGCTTCATCGATCACCAGACGCTCAGCTTCGACGCCTACATCAAGTTCATCGAGGACGACTTTCTCGGCAGCCAACGCCTCGACCCGCGCACCGACGGGCGTCCCGACCCACGCCCCAGCGTGCGCGAGGACGCCCCTCAACTCGGCAATCTGGTCAAGGACTTCAACTTCAGACAGAAGGCGCGCCCCCCGCTGCTCCTCCCCGTCCGCCCGAAGACGGACCTGATTGAGCCGCTGTTCTCCAGGCTGCTGAGCCTGGGCTGACAGCTGCTTCCGCAGCGCGCCGCTAACCGCGGCGCATGAGCCGACCCACCGCGGCCATCATCTCCTCGGTTCGCTCCTCACGCTGGCCCGCATCCGCCCCGATCACGCACGTGTGGGCGTGGCCGTCCAGGAGCCCAAGGGCGACCTTATCCAGCGCGGCTTGGGCGGCTGAGATCTGGGTGAGGACGTCTATGCAATAGCGATCCTCCTCGACCATCCCCTCGATCCCGCGAATCTGCCCTTCGATGCGTCGCAGACGCGCCAGCAGCTGCTCTTTACTCGCGGTGTATCCCCTGGTGGGCGGAGCGTTCCTCATAGCCGAGTAGAGTAGCATTACTCCTACCCCCTAGGGGTACTTGCTACGGTTCGCCGTATGGGAATCCTCGACGTCATCTGGCACGGCCTGAGGGACGCGTTCCTGATGGCCTGGGAGGTGTGGTGGGCGCTTGCGCTCGGGTTTGCGATCTCCGCGATCGTCCAAGCTTGGATCCCACGACGTAGGATCGAAGAACTGATGAGCGGCTCGGGGCCCCGCTCCGTCGGATGGGCCACCGGTCTGGGAGCCGCATCGTCGTCCTGCTCCTACGCGGCCATCGCGATCGCTAGATCACTGTTTCAGAAGGGCGCGAGCGCGGCGTCTGCGCTCGCATTCCAGTTCGCCTCCACCAACCTCGTCTGGGAGCTCGGGCTGGTGCTGTGGGTGCTGATCGGCTGGCAGTTCACGGTGGCCGAATATGCAGGCGGGCTCGCCATGATCCTCCTGATGGTGCTGCTGCTGCGGCTGTTCGTGAGCCGCAGCCTCGAGGCTCAGGCGCGCAGGCATGCGGGCGAAGCGAGCACCGGACACGTACACCACGCTGCCGGCGAGCAGCTTCCCTGGCGCCAGCGCCTTACGTCGGTGCGCGCTTGGTCCGACGTCGCGCACAACTTCCGAGGGGACTGGAAGATGCTGTGGAAGGAGATCACGGCGGGGTTTCTACTGGCCGGGTTCATCGCCCAGTTCGGCAACGGTTTCTTTGAGGGTCTGTTCATCCGCAACGCCCCGGCGCCGTTGCCGACGCTCGAGAACGTGGTCATCGGCCCTTTCATCGCGGTGATCAGCTTCGTGTGCTCGGTCGGCAACGTTCCGCTGGCCGCCGTGTTGTGGTCGGGCGGAATCTCGTTTGCTGGCGTGCTGGCGTTCCTGTTCGCCGATCTGATCGTGATCCCAATCCTCTTGATCTACCGCAAGTACTACGGCGCCAAATACACGGTGCGGATCGCTGCGCTCATGTTTTTGACGATGGCGATTGCGGCGCTGATCATCGATGGGATCTTCAGCGGCCTCGGGCTGATTCCGACGGGACCGCGCCCTGCCCGCGCGGACATCTTCAGCTCCATCCAGGTCAATTACAAGCTCGCGCTCAATCTCCTCGGCGTGGCGATCTTCGCCGCCCTGTTCTGGCTCACCGCCCGGCGCGGGGCCACCGATCCGGTCTGCGGAATGAAGGTCGACCGCCACAAGGCCGTGACCAGTGAGTTCGCGGGCCGAGTCTTCTACCTTTGCTCCAGCGACTGCCTGCATGCCTTCGAAGCCGACCCCGAGGGTTACCTCGAGGTCCACGGAGGTCCGCAGAAGTCGCACGTCGTGCAGCAGGACGGGGCGTAGCGCGCGATCCAGCGCCTACTTGGGCGAACCGAGGAGGCGCCCAAGCGATGAGTTTGTCGCCGTGACCCGGTCATAGTGGCGTAATGACTTCCATGGAGGGCGTCATGAACACAGTCACTTCAGCCGACGGCACGCGCATCGCCTACGACCGCTACGGCGAAGGTCCCGTATTGGTCCTTGTCAACGGGGCGATGGGCTACCGCAAGTTCAAGAAGTTCGAGCAAATCGCGAGCGCGCTGTCCAATCACTGCACGGTGATCAACTACGATCGCCGCGGCCGTGGCGACAGCGGTGCTGCAGGCTTGGTCTCGGTCCAGCACGAGGTCGATGACATCGCAGCGCTGATCGAGGCAGCCGGAGGACGGGCGTCGCTCTGGGGGTGGTCGTCGGGCGCTGCGGTCGCCCTGCGGGCTGCAGCCGCAGACGTCGGGGTTGAGCAGCTCGTGCTGTACGAGATTCCGTTCAAGACCGACCCCGACGCCAAGTACCCCACGGACGACTATGGGGCCCGGCTCCAGCAGATCGTCGCCGAGGGAGACTCCACGCGCGCCGCCAAGCACTTCATGCGCAACGCCGTCGGGATGCCTGGCCTGCTGGTGAACTTGATGAGTCTGACGCCGATTTTCAGAAAGTTCGCCGCCAACGGCCTGACCCTGTCCTTCGACCACGCGGCGCTCGGCGATCACAACATGCACGGCCGCCCGCTCGATGCCCAAGAATGGGCTGCGGTCACCTGCCCGACTCTGGTCGTCTATGGCTCAAAGACCTATCCCGCCCTCAAGCACGCCTCAAGCGCGCTAGCGAACGTGCTTCCTAACGCCACTCTGCGCGAGCTTCCCGGTCAAAATCACAACGTCTCCTCGAGGGCGATCGTGCCCGTTCTGGCGCAGTTCGTTGCCGGACCAGGTGCGCTGCCGGGGGATACATCGCGACCCGCGGCGGTATGACAGTCTTCTTGGCCGCGCACCATGTCCGCCAAAGACGTTGACGAGTATCTCCGCGGTGTGGAGGAGCCGAAGCGCAGCACGCTGGAGGCACTGCGCCGCACCATCCTCGAGATCGCACCGGACGCCGAGCAGATCATCTCGTATCGCGTTCCGGCCTTCCGCGCACACGGCAAGACGATCGCCGGCTTCGCCGCGTTCAAGGATCACCTGAGCTACCTGCCGTTCAGCGGCTCAGTGCTGGAGGTCCTTGGCGACGAACTCGAGGGATACTCGATGACTAAGAGTGCCCTGCATTTTCCCGTCGACCAAGCGCCGCCGAAGCGGCTGGTGGAGAAAATGATCGCGCTGCGACTGGAGCAGAGTCGCTGAACCCGGGCCAGACATGCCGCTCATCCACCCGCACGAACGAAATGGCTCCACGATCAGGGGCGAAGACCACGGCGCGTCGGTCTCCCTGATCATCGATGAGAGCGAACCCGGTCAGGGCCCCCGGCTACATCGCCACGCTTATGACGAGACATGGGTAATCCAGGAGGGCAACATCACCTTTCAGGTTGGACAGGACCGCTTGAAAGCCGGCCCTGGCGACGTCGCGATTATCCCGCCAGGCACGCCGCACAAGTTCACGAACGACGGCCCTGGCCGATCGAAGATCGTCTGTATCCACGCCAGCCCGACGATCGTCGGCGAATGGCTTGAGTAACTGAGCGAGGCCAAGCGGCGTGCGCCTGGCCTCGCGGTCCACTGCGAAGAGGCAGCAGGGACTGACGTTGCCTTAGCTCACTGCCTGCTTCACGAGCTTTCCGATCTTCGCCTCCTCGGTGGGGGTCACCTCCGCCAGCGCGAAGTCGGTGGGCCACATGGCGCCGGCGTCGAGATTCGCCTTATCGCTGAAGCCGAACGTCGCGTACCTCGTCTTGAACTTCGCTGCGGCTCGGAAGAAGCAAATGATCTTGTCTTCCTTCGCGTATGCGGGCATCCCGTACCACGTCCTCGGCGAAAGGTCCGGCGCGTTGGTCTTGACGATCTCATGCACCCGCTCGGCCATCGCGCGATCGTGTTTCGGCATCGCGGCGATCTTGGCGAGCACCTCCGCTTCCTCGTCCGCCTGCTTGTTTGCGCGCTTAAGCTCCTTGACCCGCTCCTTCATCGCGGCGCGTTCTTCGGCGCTGAAGCCGCTCGAACTCGTCTTGCGCGCGGGTCGCTTCTTCGCCGTCTTTTGCGCGCTCTCCGTGGGGCTCAATGGAAACCTCCTGATGGGTATTGGCTTTCCGGTTGCCAGATCATGGTATCACGCTATCATAGTAGTGAGCAATCATTGCCGAGAACTAAGGAATGTGCGAAGCTTCCAGTCATGTCAAGCCCCATCGCCAGTGAAATTGAGGTGGTCGAGTTCGCCGGTCAACTTTTTTTTCGCCTCTGGCGAGCCCTGCATACGCAGACCGCGCAGATGCTCGATCGCATCGGGCTTACACCCGCGCTGTTCGCGCTGCTCAACGTGCTGGGGGCCCGCCAAGGAGCGATCCAACAGGAGCTCAGCTCCGACATGGGAATCGATCCAAGCGCCATGGTCAAGCTGATCGATGAACTCGAGGGCGCGGGGCTCGCCCAGCGTCGCCGCCGCCCACGTGACCGCCGCGCATGGGAGGTCACGATCACGCCCAAGGGCCGACGCACGCTGGATAGAGCCAGACATTCCGTCGTGCAGGTTGAGGACGAGGTGCTAGGAGGACTGACGAGCGCCGATCGCCTTCAGCTGGAGGCACTTCTTCGCCAGGCGCTCGCGTCGGCACCCCCTCAACCGATGTGGCGCTCCTCCGAAGAGGGAGGCTGAGATCGACGGCCGGCGGTTCGCGGAGGAGATCGAATCCGCGCAGGCCGCGAGCCCGGCTTGGCCACCGGGCCCGCTCGTGACACGCTCCTTGGGGCTGGGGGCGCATCGCCTGCCCCGCGCCGGGCGCGGGGATTGTGGCCCCGGCGGGTGCGGCACCACCATAGCCCGCCCTCCAGAGATCGTTGGGGGAAGGATTACCCCCGCGCGGACGTTCGGCTTGGGAGTCGATGCGGGAGCGACCGCGACCCGCGAGGACGGTATTTCACGTTCACAGTTGAGATCGAGGCGCGGCTTGCCAACAATGGGCGAGGCGTGAGATGAAGCGGGGCGCAGCTGTCACTTCACTTCTGCTGCTGTTGTCGCTCGGCCTGGGGCCGGGCGCATCTGCGCACCCGGGCTCGCCGATCGGTCCCCAAGACCAACGGATGGCAGTGATGCGGGACGCGGCGCAAGAGTTTGGCGTGCCTGTCCGCCTGCTGCTGGCGATCTCCTACGTACAGACGCGCTGGGAGCCGCCGGGCGACGCGAGCGTGGACGGGGCATACGGGCTAATGGGTCTGACCGGGGTCAATGCGCCGGCTGACGGCGGCGGCGGCGATGGCTACGCCCCTGCTCCGCGCCACACCACGCGTGGCCGCGCACCCAGCACCCTCCGACTGGCCGCGCGTCTTCTAAAGGTCCCTCCCTCCACTGTCGCTACCGATGAGCGCCAGAACGTTCGCGGTGCGGCGGCTGTTCTCGCGCGCTACGGACGGGCCCTGGGGAATGGCGCACTGCCCGCGTCGTTGGGCGGCTGGTACGGGGCGGTCGCGGAGTTCGGGGGCGCAAGCACTGTGCAGGTGGCGCAAATTTTCAGCGATGAGGTCTTCGCGGCCCTCAGGCGGGGAGCGGCGCTGACGACGTCCGACGGCCAGGCGATGAAGCTGAGCCCCACTCCAAGCGTGCGCCCCAATGAGACCCAGCTTCGCCGGCTGCGGCTCGAGAGCGCCGCAAATTCCTCGCGACATGCGGACTGCCCCCGGCGGCTGAGATGCACCTTCATTCCCGCCGCCTATGCGAAGGATGGGAAGAGTCCCGCCAACTACGGCAACTACTCCACCGCCCACCGACCCAGAAACCTGCGCACCCCAACTGGCCACAAGGTGAGCATGAGGATCCGGTACATCATCATCCACGACACAGAGGGCTCCTACGCCTCCGCGATCAGCACTTTTCAGGACCCCAGGTCGTACGCGAGCGCCAATTACGTGATTCGCTCGTCTGACGGCGCGGTGGCAGAGATGGTCCGGCCTCGCGACGTCTCATGGGGCGCGGGTGACTGGTACATCAATATGCACGCGATCAGCATCGAGAACGAGGGCTTCGCCGCCCAGGGCGCGAGCTGGTACACCCAGGCCGAATACCGCGCGGATGCCGCCCTGGTGCGCTACCTCGCCGCGAGGTACGGCGTACCGCTTGACCGCCAGCACATCCTCGGCCATGAGGACGTACCAGGCCCGACGAGCGCCGACACCGCAGCTCAGCACTGGGACCCAGGGCCGTTCTGGAACTGGAACCACTTCATGGCGCTCGTGCATCGGGTCGGCGATCGGGCCGAGCAGCGCCGGGGAGGTTCAGCCCGCCGCGGCCACCATCATCTGGTGACGATCGACCCGACCTTCGCCACGAACAGGCCGATGATCACCAACTGCACCAGCGCCGGCTGCAGCACGCTTCCCAGGCAGCGGGCGAATTTTGTCTACCTTCGCACCGGCGCGGGCGACCACTATCCCCTGTTCGGCGACCCTGTTCTTCACCATGGCGGCCCCGGCACCACCGTCGACAGCGACTGGGGTGACAAGGCCACCATCGGGGAGACGTTCGTGTTCGCCGGCCGGCACGGCGCGTGGACGGCGATTTGGTTTGCGGGTCGGAAGCTGTGGCTACACAACCCGCATGGGCGGAACCAAACACTCAGGTATCGGGGCGGCGAAGTGATCACGCCGCGGCCCGGGTTGCGCTCGATTCCGGTCTACGGTGCCGCCTACCCTCCGGGAGGAGCCTACCCACGCCGGGTGCCCGTACTCAAGGTGGCGAAGCTCGTCTACAAAGTCCGGGCCGGCCAGGCTTATCCCACCACAGGCCTGGTGGCCACGGACTACTACTACGCGCCGACGATCAACTCGAGTCGCCCCCACGATCACACGCTCATCATTGGCGGAACGAAGTACGACCAGATCTCGTTCAACCATCGCAAGTTCTTCGTCCGCGCCGGCGACGTCACCATTCACCGTCTCTCTTAGAGAGGCTCAACTGCGCGGCTCACGTAGGCGGGTTGAGGCGGACGTCAGAGCCCTTCGCGCAACAGCTTGTCGGGAGTGATCGGCAGATCGCGGACGCGCAGACCGGTGGCGTTATGGACCGCGTTGGCGACCGCTGCGGCGGTGCCGACGATCCCGATCTCACCGATGCCTTTGGACCCCATCGGGTTCACATGCGGGTCGTCCTCGTCGATCCAGTCAACCTCGAGCGCGCGGATGTCGGCACATGTGGCGATGTGATACTCGGCCAGATCGTGGTTCACGAAGTGGCCGGTCACCGCGTCCATGGTGCTCTGCTCCCACAGCGCCGTGGAGAGGCCCATGGTCATGCCGCCCAGGAATTGTGAGCGGGCGGTACGCGGATTCACTATGCGCCCCACGGCGAACATGCCGAGCGCCCTCGGCACCGTGATCTCTCCGGTGTCTGCGTCGATGTCGACCGCCACGAACTGGGCGCCGAAGGCGTGCATCGCGTAGCGCTCGGCCGCCTCGTTCTTGGGCGCGCTTCCGCGAGCGGACACGCCCGGGTCCGGATTGTCTCCGTACCGGTCGAGCAAATTTTGCGCCGCCTCGTGGATTGCGCTGCCCCAGGTCGTGATGCCGGAGGAGCCCCCCGCGACGGATGCGTACGGCAGCGAGGTGTCGCCAATCTCGAGCTCGACCTGCTCGAACGGCACAGCAAGGGCTTGGGCGGCGACCTGAGCCAGGGCAGTCCAGGTGCCGGTGCCGATATCGATGGCCCCGATGCGGACGCGGAAGCGGCCGTCGGGCAGCACCTCGATGATCGCCTCGGAGCCGGACATGCGATAGACGGGATACGTAGAAGCCGCGACCCCTGTGCCGGCCAAGCGCCTGTCCTGGCCCGGTTTGCGCGATGGCGCGTGGTCGCGCTCGGCCCAGCCGAAGCGTTCCGCTCCCTGACGCAGGCAGGCGACGAGATTGCGACTCGAGTAGGGCTTGCCGGACTCGGGGTCGACGTCGGGCTCGTTGCGGATGCGGAGTTCGATTGGGTCCATCCCTAGCGCGATCGCGAGCTCGTCCATCGCGCATTCGCCCGCGTACATGCCCGGGTTCTCTCCCGGCGCGCGCATCCACGACGGGACCGGCACGTCGAGCGGCGCGAGGCGGTGCGTGGTGGCCCGCGCCTTCGAGGCATACATGCCGCGGCTGGGGACGGCCGTCTGCTCGGCGAATTCCTTGATGCGAGACGTTTGCTCCCAGACATCGTGGACGAGGGCCAGCAGGTGCCCATCGGCATCCGCGCCGAGGCGCAGCCGCTGCACAGTCGGCGTCCGATAGCCGGCCACTGAGAACAGCATCTGGCGGGTCAGCGGGAGCTTCACGTCGCGGGCGGGCACGGCGCGGGCGGCCAGGCATGCGAGCACGTCGTGGGCGTGTGGGGTCCCCTTGGAGCCAAAGGCGCCTCCCACGTGCGGCGCGATTACTGAGACTTGCTCGATCTCGAGGCCGAACAGCGGGGCGATGAGCTCCCGGACGCCGTGGACGCCCTGGGTCGAGTCGTGCAGCGTCAGGTGCTCCGCCAACGGGTCCCACCGGGCCACGGTTGTGTGCGGCTCCATCGGATTGTTGTGATTCGCGGGCGTGCTGTAAGTCGCGTCAATGCTCGCGGCGGCCGATGCCAGGCCGCCCTCGACGTCTCCCTCCCTGGTGTCCGTCTGGAAGCTTGGATTTACCTTCTCGGGCGCATACAGCTCGGGATGGTCGGCACGCAGCACGACGTCGTGCTCGCGCTCGTCGTAGGAGATCTCGACCAGCTCGGCGGCCTCGCGCGCGGCCTCGGCGCTGTCTGCGATCACGACCGCCACGAACTGGCCGCGAAAGCACACCTCCGGCGATTGCAGGACCGAGAACTCCTTGTCGTCGGCGGAGGCGAGCCGCTCAGCGTTGTCGTGGGTAAGAACCTTGATGACCCCGCGGACGGCGGCGGCAGCGCTCGTCTCGATCGCGGTGATCGTGCCGCGCGCGAAGGGAGCCTGCACCGGGTGGGCATAAGCCGCGTCAGCGAAGGGGTGCTCGGCCGCATACGGCGCGGTGCCAGTGACCTTGGCCGGGCCATCCCGCCGCTCGCGGTCGGCTCCGATTTCGCGCTGCTCGACAACGGCCATGATCTAGCTGCGCTCGCTCAGCTCCTGCAGCACGGCCACGATCGTGTTACGCGCGAGCGGCACCTTGAAGGCGTTCTCCTCGGTCGGCGTGGCCGCCTCAAGCTCTGCCTCAGCCGCGTCCCGAAAAGCCTCCGCGGTGGGTGACCGGCCGCGCAGCTGTGACTCGGCCCTGAGCGCGCGCCATGGCTTAGGGGCCACGCCGCCAACAGCGATCCGCACGTCAGCGATCTCTCCCTGCTCGAGATCGAGGACAGCGGCGACTGACACCAGTGCGAACGCGTACGAGGCGCGGTCGCGGACCTTGCGGTAGACGGAGCGGCCCGCTGCGGGCGGCAAGTCGACGGCGGTGATCAGCTCACCGTGCGCGAGCGTGGTGTCGCGCTCGGGCGCGTCGCCGGGGAGTCGATGCAGTTCGCCGATCGGGACGGTGCGCGGGCCGTGCGGCCCCCGCACCTGCACCGCGGCGTCAAGCGCCGCCACCGCCACCGCCATGTCGGACGGGTGGGTCGCGATGCAATGCTCGGAGGTCCCAAGGATCGCCAGCTCGCGGGAGTACCCCCGGATCGCAGGACAGCCCGTGCCGGGCGCGCGCTTGTTACACGGCGTGGTGCGGTCCTGGAAGTAGACGCAACGGGTGCGCTGGAGCAGGTTGCCGGCCGTGGTCGCCAGGTTGCGCAGCTGACCGGAGGCGCCCGCCACGAGCGCCTGCGACAAGACGGGATAGCGCTCCCGGATCAGGGGGTGCGCCGCCAGATCGGAGTTGCGAACCGCGGCGCCGATGCGCACCCCGCCGCCGTCGCGCTCCTCAATGCTGTCAAGCTGCATCCGGGACACGTCGACCAGCAGTTCGGGGGCGGCGATACCGAGCTTCATGTGGTCGACCAGGTTCGTGCCGCCGCCGAGAAACGCCGCGCTGGGATGCTCCGCGACCAGCGCCACCGCGGCCTGCGGGTCGTCTGCCCGCTCGAAACGGAACGGCTTCACCGCGAGGCCGTCCGTTCGGACTGGGGAGCTCTCACCGCTCCGCCGCCTGTTCGATCGCCGACACGATATTCACGTAGGCGCCACACCGGCAGAGGTTGCCGCTCATGCGCTCGCGGATCTCATCCGGAGTGCGCTCCGGTGCTGCGGCCACGTCCGGGGTCACGTGGCTGGGCCAGCCTGCGTCCAGCTCCGCCAGCATCCCTACCGCCGAGCAAATCTGACCCGGAGTGCAGTACCCGCACTGGAAGCCGTCGTGGTCGAGGAACGCCTGCTGCATCGGATGGAGTGACTCGGCGGTGCCGAGACCGGCCGCGGTGAGGATCTCGGCGCCGTCATACTGGATCGCGAAGGCCAAACAGGTGGTGACACGCCGTCCCTCGAGGAGCACGGTGCAGGAGCCGCACTGGCCGTGGTCGCAACCCTTCTTGGGCGCGGTCGCGTCCAGGTGCTCGCGCAGGAGGTCGAGCAAGGTAATCCGCGTATCGACCGTCGCGGTTCGCTCCTGGCCATCGACTGTCAGCGTGATCGTCGTCTCCATGCCGCTCACCTGTAATGGCTCTACGCAGCTGGCGCCAGCTCGACCTTCATCCACCCGGTCTCGCGTTTGTCGAAGTTTCGGTAAGCGTCGACGGCGTCCTCGATGTTCTCGACCTGGCTGATCACCGCAGAAGGGACGACGGCGCCGGTCCTAACTAGCTCGACCAGACGCGGAAGGTACTTGCGGTGATTGCAGTTGCCCATATTCATGGTGATGTTCTTGTTCATCGCCATGCCGATCGGAAACGCCTCCATCGTGGGTGGGTAGACGCCGATAATCGAGAGCGTCCCAGCCTTGGCCATTCCTTCCACCGCCCAGCGGAGCGCCTGCGAGGGCGCATCACCGGGCTTCCAGTTGCCGTTCTGTGGAGCTGTCTCCGGGGCGTTGTGAGCGACCTCGCGCTCAAAAGCATCCGTCAACTGCCCCGCGTCCTCGGCGGCGGGACCCGACTTGGGGCGCTCGGCGTCCACGCCGACCGCGTCGATGACCCGGTCCACACCGATGCCGCCCGTCAGACGTTGGATGACCTCGACGGGAGCCTCTTTGTTGAAGTTGATCACCTCCGCTCCCTGACGCCGCGCAACCGACAGCCGGTCATCGATGCCGTCGATCGCCAGTACGCGCCCGGCGCCGAAAAGCTTCGCGCTCAAGACCGCAAACTGCCCAACAGGCCCGCATCCGAACACCGCGACCGTGTCGCCTTCGCGTATCTCGGCGATGTCGGCGCCGAAGTAGCCGGTGGGAAAGATGTCGGAGATCAGGATCGCGTCCTCGTCCGAAACCTCGTCGGGCAGCTTTACCAGCCCCACGTTGGCGTACGGGATACGCGCCTTGTCAGCCTGCAGGCCGTCGAATGGACCCGACATCTCCGGCCCCCCGAAGAAGGCGGTACCGGCGTCCGGGCCGTTCGGGTTTGCCTCGGTGCACTGGGCGTAGTAGCCGGCGCGACAGTACGAGCAGGAACCACACGCGATCGTCGAAGGGATCACCACGCGCTCACCCACCTCGAAGTTGCGGACGTCCTCGCCCAGCTGTTCGATTACCCCGACGCCCTCGTGCCCGAGGATCGTGCCCGGCCGCATCCCGCTCATGGTGCCGCGGACAAAGTGGAGATCGGTGCCGCAGATCGCGCTCGAGGTGAGGCGTACGATCGCATCGGTTGGAGCCCGAAGCTCCGGTTCAGGGACGTCGTCGATACGGATGTCGCCGACGCCGTGAAAGACCACTGCCTTCATCTCAAACCCCGCTAGCTTGTTGGTGGCTAAGCGGCGGCTTCCCGGACCCATCTGGCATCAAACCCGGGCAATCGTCAGGGTGTCCCCTCGGTGCTGCAGACTGGCGGCGTGGCGCGGTTGGTTCGTGACGGTGTTGCGCTTGCCTTTGATGAATCGGGAGCCGGCTCGCCGCCCTTGCTGCTCGTCCACGGCGTGGCTTGCCATCGTGGGTTCTGGGCGCCTCAACTGCGGCATTTTGCGGAGCGCCATCGCGTCGTCGTCCCCGATCTTCGCGGCCACGGCGACAGCGACGCTCCCGTCCAGCCTTACCCGATGCGGCTCTTCGCCGACGACCTCGAGTGGATGTGTGAGAGGCTGGAGCTCACCCGCCCGATCGTCGTCGGCCACAGCCTAGGAGGATTGGCCGCGCTCGAGCTCGCCGCCAGGTATCAGTCATGTCCAAGCGCTGTGGCTCTCATCGACTCCGTGCTGCTGCCTCGCGGCAACCGGGTCGGCGCCGTGCGCGACCTCGTCACGAGTCTGCGCGGAGACGCTCCCGAGCAAGCCCTGCGCGAGTACTTCGAGGCGTTTTTTGAGCCGTGCGACACCCCCGCCCGGAACGCCTGGATCCTCGACGAAGCGGTGAAGACTCCCCCGCACGTGACGAGCTCCGTATGGGAACAGTCGTTGACCAGTTGGGATGACACGGACGCCCTGCGCCGCTGCCGTGCCCCGCTCCTGTATCTCGATGCCGGCACCGAGAACGCCGACCTCGCCGCGGCCGCGCGCCTGCAACCCGGCCTGATGGTCGGCAGAACGGTCGGTTCGGGGCATTTCAGCCCGCTCGAGGTTCCCGACCAGGTCAATGCGATGCTGGCACGGTTCATCGCGCTCGCTGGGTAGCGCCCGGTGGCCGCGAGCGCTCGCGGGCAGGGCCGGTAGCCGCCGGGCTCAGTGCTTGCGAGCGTCGAGGAGGACGGTCCATGCCTCGATCGACTTAATCTGTCAGCATCCCATTGCGCGCCCAATTGTCCTCCGCGAGGCGGGAGCGAACCTCCTCCTCCGAGGACGCAGCGATCGCGTGGAGCACGTCGCGCTCGTCCTCCAGCGGACCTCCCAGGACGATGAAGCCGTCCTCCACCAGCTCGTCCATGAAGCGCGCATGCTCGTCGAAACCATCCTGCTCGCGGAGTCCCCGCGACCAATCCCAAGGCCCTCCCCGCTCAAGGCGCACCGCGAAGAACATGGGAGCGAGTCTACTTCGGCGCCCGTCGCTCAAACGCTCCTCACTACGATCGCAGAATGGCGTCGTTCGAGACCTCCGCGCCCGCTCAGGGCGCCCTCTCTCGCACCCCCTCCCCGGCCCTGGTCCTGGGGGGCATCGCCTCCGTGCAGTTCGGGGCCGCACTGGCCACCACCCTGTTCGCACGTATCGGGCCCAGCGGCGCCGTCCTACTCCGTCTGGTGTTCGCCAGCGTCATGCTGGTCCTCATCTGGCGTCCCGCGCTGCGTTCGAGCACGCGGCGCCAGCTGCTGCTGGCGGCGCTGTTCGGGTTGGTGCTGGCCGGGATGAACCTGTGCTTCTACGAAGCGCTCCAGAGGATTCCCCTCGGCATCGCGGTGACGATCGAGTTCGTAGGCCCGCTCGCGGTGGCGATCGCCGGGTCGCGGCGCCGACTCGACCTTGTCTGGGTGGCCCTGGCCGCCGGCGGCATCGTCGCCCTCATGCGCGGTGACGCCCACGGCCTCGATCTGCTCGGCGTTGGGCTGGCGCTCGCCGCCGGGTGCCTGTGGGGTGCGTACATCCTCGTCAATGCGCGGATGGGCAGAGCGTTCGCAGACGGCGGCGGCCTCGCCATCGCGATGTGCATCGCCTCGCTGCTCGCGCTGCCCGCGGGGATTGCCGAGGGGGGCGCCCGCTTGCTTTCCCCGCATGCGCTGCTGCTCGGCGCGGCCGTTGGCTTGCTCTCCTCCGCGATCCCCTACACGTTCGAGATGGAAGCGCTGCGCCGCATCGCCACGAGCGTCTTCGGCGTGCTCATGAGCCTCGAGCCGGCGATGGCCGCGCTCGCCGGCTTCCTCGTCATCGGCCAGAAACTCAGCGCCCGCGAGTTAATCGGCATCGCGCTCGTCGTAATCGCCTCGGTGGGGGCATCGGGCAGCGCTCGCAAGGCGCCGATCGCGGTGTAACTGGACCGCTCGAGGCAACGGCCCCAGGTCCTGAGCGTGAGCTAGCCCTTCTCCTCGAGCCTCCCCGCCAGTCTCGCCAGACGCGCGTCCCAATGCGCACCGGCCGAGGCCATCCAGCTCATGGCCCCGGTGAGCGGCTCCGGCGTGAGCCGATAGTGCGTCTCGCGCCCCTGGTGGGCGGAGCTGACGAGCCCCGCCTGCACGAGGGTTGTCATGTGCTTGGCGATCGCCTGCCGGGTCATGGGCAGCTCCTGGGCGAGGCCCGACGCCGTGACCGACTGCCGTTCCGAGAGCAATTCGATTACCCGACGTCGCGTAGGGTCCGAGAGCGCGCCGAACACGGAGCCGATGGCCGGCTGACTTTCTGGGGTGGTCGCGCTCACGCCAGCGCAGCCACCATCTGCGGGCCCCGGTCAAAACCGCGCCCTCGATCGCCGATCATTCGGGTGGCCTGCTCAAGCAGCGTGCCCACGGCTTCAAGCCGCACGACCGGAAGCTCGAGCACGACCAAGCGCGTCCCCTCGGGCAGGTCGTCGAGCGCGAGCTCGACGATCGTCTCGGGGCCATCTGATTCGGACCAGCGCAGCACAACTCGGCGGCGCTCGGCCACCTCCTCTACGGTCGCACGCCGGGGCTCGCCGTCGCCCCACCGAAGCCAGCCTTCGGCGCCGACCTCAATCTTAAGATCCACCTCGTCCGCCAGCCAGTTGGCGAGCTCCTCTGGATCGACGAGCATCGCCCACGCGGTGTTCCGATCCACCGGAAGCAACACCTCCCGCCTGACCGCGACTTCATCGATTGCCATCTAGGCCTCCTCTTCGGGTCGAGAGCCTGACGCGCTCATAACGCCGAGCGCGCCAGCCTAAACCGCCCTAATGCGCAACCTTTTAGTTGCGCATCTGTTACCGTCTATGCAACCTTCGGGTTGCAGTTTACCCTAGACCGAGCAAAGGAGAAGCAATGCCCCTTGTACCGATGGTTGTTGAGCAGAGTGCCCGCGGCGAGCGCTCGTTCGACATTTACAGCCGCCTCCTCAACGACCGGGTCGTCTTCCTGGGCAGCGCGATCGACGACCAGGTCGCGAACCTGATCGTTGCCCAGCTCTTGCACCTCGAGGCAGACGATCCCGACAAGGACATCTCGCTTTACATCAACTGTCCCGGCGGTCAGGTGTACGCCGGCCTGGCTATCTACGACACGATGCAGTTCATCAAGCCCCAGGTCCAGACGATCTGTTGCGGTATCGCGATGTCGATGGGCGCGATCATCCTGGCCGGCGGAACGGCCGACAAGCGCGCGATCCTTCCCAACGGGCGTGTTCTCATCCATCAGCCCACCGGCGCTTTCCAGGGACAGTCGTCGGATATTGAGATTCACGCGCGCGAGGCGCTGGGGCTGAGAGAACGCCTCGAGGAGATCCTGTCTGAGCACACAGGTCAGGAGCGCGAACGAGTACATGCCGACATGGAGCGCGACAATTTCATGACGCCTCCCGAGGCCGTCTCATACCGAATCGTCGACCGCATCCTGCGCGACCGCAGCCCGAGCAACGGTCGCCGGCGGGCCGGCATCGCCTGAGCGCGAACTTGCATCATCGGGGCACCGGCCCCCGTCGTGCGAAGGCGGCCCCGCGCCCGGCACGGGAGGGCCGGCTCGCAGAGCCGCAACGGAAGTCGTAGTTAGGGCGAGAGCCAGCGCCCAGGCGCTCACGAGAACCACGGTGGTGATGGGTCCGCCGTGCTGGAAGGCGAAGCCGACGGCCAGCGGACCGAGCCATGCCAGGGACATGGTGGTGAGCGTCCCGGCGGCTTGAACCCGACCCTGGAGGTGATCAGGCGTGGCCGCCACGCGGTGGCCCGAGACAAAAGCGTTCGCAAGCGGCGTGGGGAACTCGGCCGCGGCGACGATCAAGCCGATCAGCACGGCGCTATGGACGACGAACAGCAGAGGCATGAGGCAGGCGAGCAGCCATGCCTCGCACACAAGCGCGGTGCGCGCGGATATCCGCCGTCGCATGGGACTCGCTACCAGCGCACCAAGCAAGCCGCCGGCGCCCACCACCGCGAACATAATTCCGATCGTCTGAGAGGAGGCGCCGTGATGCTTAGCCAGCAGGATCGCGAGCAGGTACAGGCCCGTATACAAAGGATTGCCGACAGCGAAGAGAAGCGCTGCCGCGCGGAAGAACGGCGCCTGCCACAGCCATTTGAGGCCCTCGGCGACACCGCCGAACCGCTCCTTACGGGGCGCCCGCGGCCGCGTCTGGAAGCTCGCCCGGGTGGCAGCCACCGTGCCCATCGAAACGAGATATGAGCAGGCGTCCGCGGCGAACGGAATGGCCCGCGCGATCGCGAACAGGAGACCGCCCAGCGGCGGTCCAACGAGGTTGGCGGCGAATGCACGAGCCTCGTTTTGTGTCACCGCGTCCGGCAGCTGCGCAGCCGGGACGACATGCGGGAGTGCGCCCCGCTCCGCCACGTACCTCACGGTGAAAAGGCACCCGTCGAGGAATGCCACGCCGGCGATCTGGGTAAACGACGGCCGGCCGAGCCACAGCGCTACGGGGATGCTCGCGAGCAGAAGCGCGCGGATCGCGTCGGAGCCGAGCATCAGCCACTTGCGGTCGAATTTGTCAACCGCCATCCCCGCGGGCAGCGCCGCGACGGCCAAAGGCAGCCATTTGGCAAGGCCCACAACCCCGGCCTTGGCGGCCGAGCCGGTCAACGCCAGCACGAGCAGGGGGAAGGCGACGGTGGAGGCCTGCGAACCGAGCTGGGAGAGCGCCTCGCCACTCCACAGCAGCATGAAGTCGCGATTCCGGACGAGCACGAACCGGCGCATTGCCCGACCATACGCCAGCGCTCGGGAGCCCAGGCACGCTCAAGCGCGTACAAACATCGATCCCGGAACGGTGCAGTAGATCGCTACGATCGAACTCCGAATCTGACACGGAGGAGCGATGACTCTCACACTTGGTGATACGGCCCCGGATTTTGTGGCTGATACGACGGAAGGGCGGATCCGTTTTCACGACTGGATCGGGGATTCGTGGGCGGTTTTGTTCTCGCACCCCAAGGACTTCACCCCGGTATGCACGACCGAGCTTGGCTACATGGCGCGCATCAAACCCGAGTTCGACCGCCGCGGCGTGAAAATCATCGGCCTCTCAGTGGACCCCACCGACGACCACGAGCGCTGGGCCAAAGACATCGAAGAAACCCAGGGACAGGCCCCCAACTACCCCATCATCGGCGACGCCGATTTCGCCGTGTCAAAGCTCTACGGGATGCTCTCAGCCGACGTCAGCGGCGAGGCCGGAGCCCGCAGCCCCGCCGATAACCAAACGGTGCGCAACGTATTCGTGATCGGCCCCGACAAAAAAATCAAGTTGATCCTCGCCTACCCCATGACCACCGGGCGCAACTTCGACGAAGTCATACGTGTCATCGACTCACTCCAACTCACCGCCAAACACAAGGTCTCAACGCCCGCCAACTGGCAAAAAGGCGAAAACGTCATCATCTCCGGCTCCGTCTCAGACGACGAAGCCCGCCAAACCTACGGCAGCTGGGAAGCACCCCGCCCCTACATCCGCATCATCCCCGAACCAGAGACAGCGGGCTCGTAGACAGGCGCCTCACGGCGACCACGGGGGCGCGAACCGATGGGGGGCCAGATGATCCTCGAGCAGTATTACCTCGGCTGCCTGGCCCACGCCTCCTATCTGATTGCGGATCCCGACAGCGGTGCGGCGGCGGTGGTCGATCCGCAGCGCGATATCGATCAGTACCTCCAGGACGCCGAGCGTCTGTCGTGCCGGCTCGAGCACGTCTTTCTGACGCATTTCCACGCCGATTTCATCGCTGGCCACTTGGAGCTGCGGGAGCGCGTGGGAGCGCAGATCCACCTGGGGGCACGGGCACGCGCGGAGTACCCGTTCACCGCCATGCACGACGGCGACGAGGTGCGCCTTGGCGCAATCCGACTGGTGGCGTTGGAGACGCCGGGCCACTCGCCCGAATCGATCTCGATCCTCGTCTACGACGCCGAGTCCGGCGAGGCGCCGTCCGCTGTCTTGACCGGCGACACGCTTTTCATCGGCGATGTTGGCCGGCCGGACCTGCGCGCCGCCATGGGTTGGAGTGCGGACCAGCTCGCGGGCATGCTCTATGACTCGCTGCACGAGAAGCTCGCTCCGCTTCCGGAGGAGACGCTCGTATATCCCGCGCACGGGGCGGGGTCGCTGTGCGGCAAAGCGCTCAGTAAAGAGACCGTCTCCACGATCGGCGTGCAACTCAAGTACAACTACGCGCTCCAGCCGATGAGTCGGGAGCGATTCGTCGAACTGGTCACCACCGATCTCCCCGAGACGCCATCGTACTTCTCCTACGACGCGGTGCTGAACGCTCGTGAGCGCCCCACGCTCGAGCAGGCCCTCGCCCGGGAGCTCGAGCCCTTGACGCTTGAAGACGCGCTCAGGCGCGCCGACGATGGCGCCCAACTGCTCGACACGCGCGAGCCGGCAGATTTCGAAGGCGCCCACGTGCGGGGAGCGGTCAACGTGGGGCTCGGCGGCTCGTATGCGACGTGGTGCGGCACGATCCTCGAGCAGGAGAAACCGATCGTGCTGATCGCCGACCCTGGCCACGAGCTTGAGTCCGCGACGAGGCTTGGCCGGATCGGGTTCGACAGCGTGGCGGGGTACCTGGAGGGGGGCATGGCGCGACTCGGCGCCGAGCGGAGGCTGGTCGAGAAAACGTCAAGACTGACGGCCCAGGCGCTAGCCGAGCAACTCGCGGCGTCCCACGGGCCGCTGCTGCTCGACGTCCGCGCCCCGCGCGAATTCTCGGAACGGAGAATCGAAGGGGCGCAGAACCTGCCCCTCCCCCAGCTCGACGAGCGCTCAAGCGCGTTGCCGACCGATCGCGAAGTGGTGGTCTACTGCGGGAGCGGGTACCGCTCCGCGATCGCCGCGAGCCTGCTACAGCGTCGGGGTCGCGTACGCGTCGCCGACCTGGTGGGCGGGATGGCCGCTTGGGAGGCGGCACGCCTCCCGACCGCGTCCCCCGCATGAGCGACGGGAACTCCTTCCTCACCCACATAGACGCGGCACTGGGTGATGGCATCGAAGCCGCGGTTCGAGCCAAGCACCGGCGCCGACTGCGGCGCCTTGGCTGGGAGCGCGCGCTTGAGCCAGCCGACGGCGGGCTGTGGGCCGCAGGCGACCCACCGCCGCGCAACGGCTGCAATCTCGATGTGCTCGTCGACGGCGCCGACGCCTTCCCCGCTTTGGCCGATGCGATCGAGCACGCCTCCAATTCGGTCCATCTCATGGGCTGGCATGTGGCCCCACACTTCGAGCTGGTTCGGGGCGAGCATCGTGCGGTCCTCGGTCAGCTGCTTGCCGATGTGGCCGAGCGCGTGGATGTCAAGGTGCTCGTTTGGGCCGGAGCACCGGTGCCCGCCTTCCATCCCACGCGCGCCGAGATCCGCGAGGCATCGAGGATGCTCACGCGCCAGACCCGAATTCGCTGTGTACCCGATCCGCGTGAGCATCCCTTCCATTGCCATCACGAGAAGGCGGCAATCATCGACGGTGAGGTTGCATTCGTCGGCGGGATCGATCTCACCGATCTCGCAGGGGATCGTTACGACACGAGCGATCACCCGGCCCGTCGGCGTCTCGGCTGGCACGACGTGGGGACGCGCGTGCGAGGCCCCGCGGTCCGGGATGTGCAAGAGCACTTCGCGCTGCGCTGGCAGCAGGTGACCGGCGAGCAGATCGACCCGCCGCGGGAACCCTCGGTGGCAGGCGGCCATGAGGTCCAGGTCGTACGTACGGTCTCCGACGGGATGTACGACGCCTTACCGAATGGAGACTTTCGCGTGCTCGAGAGCTACGTGCGAGCCATCCGTCAAGCGCAGCGCTTCATCTATCTCGAAAACCAGTTCCTGTGGTCGCCGCAAATCGTCGATCTGCTGGCGGCCAAGCTGCGCGATCCTCCTACGCCCGGCTTTTGCATCCTCCTCGTCCTCCCGGCGCGCGCCAACAACGGCCAGGACGACACCAGTGGGCAGCTTGCAATGCTTGTCGATGCTGACCGCCACGCCGAACGGCTGCTCGCTGTAACGCTGCGCTCGCTGAGCGGTGAGCGTGACGATCGCCTTTACGTGCATGCCAAGGTGGGCATCGTCGACGACTGCTGGCTCACCGTGGGGTCGGCGAACCTCAACACCCACTCGCTGTTCAATGACACAGAGATGAATGTCGTCACCACCGACCGGGACCTGGCCGAGCAAACGCGGATCCGCCTATGGTCCGAGCATCTCGGAGTTGATGCCGCGACGCTCGCCAATGAGGATCCGCAGGAGGTGGTGAGAGCGCGCTTCAGGCCTCTCGCCGCCGAGCAGCTCGAGCGCCTCGAACGGGGCGCTCGACCGTCGCATCGACTGCTTGAGCTGCCCGGCGTCTCGCGGCGCTCCAGACGCCTTCTGGGGCCGCTCGTCGGCCTGATCGACGACGGGTAGTCCTGCCTTGAGCGTGCGACAGATCGTTCTCCTGCGAGGGATTAACCTCGGCGCCACCAACCGCGTGCCGATGCCCGCCTTGCGAGAGGTGCTGGGCGACCGCGGCTTCGAGGGGGTGAGCACCTACCTTCAGAGCGGCAATATCGTTCTCTCGAGCGAGCTTTCACCCGCCCGCCTGGCCGGTGAGTGCAAAAACGCAATCGCGAGCGCGTTCGACCTCGACATCGGCGTGCTCGTCAGAACCCGCGATGAGCTGGGAACGGTCGTCGCTCGCAATCCTCTGGCGGAGGTTGCCGACAACCCCAAGCGCTATCAGGTCACGTTTCTGGAGCACGAGTTAAGCCCCCAGCAGCTGCAAGCGCTGACCTCCCGCTGCGCTCCGTCCGAGCGCGTAGTGGCGATCGGCCGCGAGGTCTATGCATGGCATCCAGAGGGAGTCGCGCACTCGCGTCTGTGGGCGCGGCTGGGCGGGAAGAGCCTGGGAGTAGCTGGGACCTCGCGCAACTGGGCGACCGTCACCGCCCTGCTCGAGATGGCGGACGCCTAGGCGCCGCGACTCAGCGCGCATGCCACTCGATCCACGTGCCGTGCGAGTCGACCCACGCAACCGGCTCTCGGTCAACGCACAGCAGAAAGGCGTCGCGACGCGCGGGTCGCCCGAAAGGCTTACTGGAAACGCCGGGGAGATGCTCAACCCCCTCGTTGGCGACCCACACTGCTCCGACACCTGCCACTGAACGCGCAAACGCCTCGCGCTCCTGTGCCTCGCGGACGTAGGCGAGCACGGCCGTGTGGTAGACGACCAGCGTCGCTTCCTGCGGGGCCTGCGCCGCCAGCGATTCAAGGTCGGTGCGGAGGTCACCCACAAGGAGTCGCGGGGGGTGAGCACGCGCCACCGCGATCGCTGCCCGGAGCCGCGGAAGCCGGTACTCCTCTCCCGGCCAGACCAGCGCCTCAAGCCAGCGAACTTCACTCTCGTCGGCTAGATCCACAGGCCGCCGGTCGAGTCCGGCGCGCCATGCGACCTCCACGTTATGCGCGGGCAGCGGTGTTCCCGCCGTCGCGCGGCAGGAGAAGCGCGGGGCGGGGAGTGCGGATGGCCTGCTCGGCTCGATCACGGTGTCTTCGTACTCGTAGGCGTAGCGGTCGGGCAGCAGGCAGAGCCCAGCGGAGGCCCCCACCTCCAGCAGCGCCAGCGGTTGCGGCAGTCGCGCCAACACCGGCAGCAGGGTGGCACAGCGCGCTGGTTCGTTGGTCTGCGTTGAGCGCAGCAGCATGACTTCCGCTATCTCCTGCCAGCGCTCGTGGAGCAGCGTCAGGAAGTCGCGGGGATCCTCCGGTATGCCATATAGAAACCTGACTGCGCCCAGCAGCAGGTTCGGTTGCTGCTTTGGCTCCGGCATCGCCTCTAGGCGAGCGATGACCTCGGCATCGTCAGCGACGGCACTAGCGATCCGCTCGTACAGCGGCGAACGACCCGCGGCGCCAAAGCGGGCAAAGCGCCGGTAGCGCAGCGCTATCTCCGAACGAACGTCCGACTCGGGGGCCGCGTTCATCAGGCCTAACGTACCCGGCGTGCTAGCCGCTCTCGGTATCGCTCGAGAGTTTCTGGGCCAGGATTCACGCCTGGTTACGTTGGCTGGTGGTGCCCTCAGGCTCGAGAGGGGGTAGCGCGATCTCGGGCTCTTCCCGATCGAAAGGGCACACCGCGATCTCGAGCTCTCGTATCGTCTGTAACAGCTTGCGCTCTACCCGGTAAGGGCGGCCTGCGAAGACGAGCGTGTCCAGCGGATACCAGAGCCCGACCCACGCGGCCACGAGAAAGATTCCATCGCCAAAGAACACCTGGATGACCTGCGGCCACTCCTTATTCGTGAAAACCGTTGAGAGCGCCAGTCCCGCCGCGAGAATGACAGTTCCCAAGAACAGCGTTTGCCATCCATCGCGTTGCGCAGCACTGAGGTCGTGCTCGGCGCGTTTGATGCCCGCGTCGCAGTAGCTCGCGACCGCCTCCCGGATTCCCCGCTCCGTCTGGGGCGTGACCTGCGGACGCGGAAGCAGGACTGTGAGCCGGAGGGGCCTGCGCGGCGACCCCGAACTCAATTCATTTCGTATGCGGTCGATGCCCGGGTAGGACCCCGGGTTTCCTTGCACAACGTTCGGCGGCCCGTAATCGAACAGTTCGTTCGGCTCATTTAGCGTGACCCGAAGCTCGTCCTGCTCGAACTGATCCCCGTTCATGGCCGGCGCGCTTCGCCGCGGCCGCCAGGATGGCCTACGAACTCGGGCAGCTCGTAGGACAGATCGCGAACGCCCTACGCTGCGGGGCACTTAATGCCGCCCCACGTCAGGCCCCAGCATGCCATCGTGTGTTCTCCTGTCGTGCGTCTTTTCCCCTGACTTCCAAAAGGGGTGAGCGAGGGGACTCGAACCCCCGACCGCCGGGACCACAACCCGGAGCTCTACCAGCTGAGCTACGCCCACCGTGGAGGATTGAAAATATCAGCGCCGGACGCTGCCGACGGGCGAGTCTCACCCGCTAGCCGTCGCCTCCAGTGAGCGTCCCGTGGTGGTCAGGCCGAGCAAGGCCAGCCCCGCGGCGATGAAGCCGGTGATTCCCATGATTAGGAATCCCGCGGAGAAACCCCACGCCGAGACTGCGCCGAGCACGATCAGCGGCGCGAGCGCGCCCCCGATGTGGCCCAGGCCATCACTGAGGGCGACACCAGTCGCCCGCGCGTTGGTCGGGAAATGCTCCGCCGTGTAGGTGTACAGCAGGGGGACGGTGAGGCCGATGGTGGCCGAGGCCACGAAGCCGACGCCGATAATCACTCCCGGGGAGACTGCGTAGCCGATCACGAGCAGTGACGCGCCCCAGCACGCCGCAAAGGCGGAGATCAGGTACTTGCGCTCAAGTCTGTCGCTCAACTGGGTGGTCGCGTAAGCACCCACCAGGAAGCCGATCCCGGAAACCAGCAGGTACGTGGTGCTGTCGGCCAGGCTGTACCCCTTGTCGGTGAACAGCGTCGGGGCAAGCGTCAACCAGCCGTAGTTGCCGATGTAGTAGACGAACCAGATGAGCACGAACAGCAGCAGCCGCCCGAGCATCGGCCGCGCGAGTAGCGCCCTCACTGGGAAACGCTCAGCAGGCGCCTCATCTGGCACCGCCTGAGGCTCCGGGAGTCGGTCGTCCGCGACCTCCCGCGCCGTCTCCTCGGCGGACTCGACCACGCCCTCCGCCTCTTCCACCCGGCCGTGGCTGACCAGCCACCGAGGGGACTGCGGGAGGCCCCGGCGCATCACCAGGATCGTGACGCCTCCCAGCGCGCCGATCGCGAACAGAATCCGCCATCCAGAGGCGAATGTCGGCACGAGGCCGCGGGCGACGAATGGCACGACCGCGAACCCGGCGTATGCGGCCGTCGTGGCCCAACTCGTATATCGCCCGCGCAGGGGCGCCGGCGACACCTCGCCGATGTAGGTGGTGACCGCTGCGATCTCGGCGCCGATTCCCAATCCCGAAATGAAGCGAAATGCGATCAGCTCCCCCACGTTGGTGCTTAGTGCGGCGAGCACCGTTCCCAGGGAGAACACGCTCACCGACAACATGAGGCTCAGCGGGCGGCCCCACTTGTCCGCGATCGTGCTGTCGAGGAAGGCCCCGATGATGTATCCGACCAGGCTGCTGGTGACGGACAGCGCCACCGTCGCCTTCGACACGTGGAACTGGGTCGCGATCACCGGGGTCGCGTACGAGATCGTGACGATGTCGAAGAAGGCGAAAAAGTAGCCGGCGCCGACGATCCAGAGCAGCTTGCGCTCGTATGGCCAGACAGGGATGCGGTCGAGGCGGGCGAGCAGGCTGAAGCGGCCGCGACGTGCACGGGAGCCCCTCCCTGCCGTCGTCTCTTGCCTCTCCGGTGGCGTACCCGACTCCATCCCCTCGAGAGTCCCTCCTCAACGTCCGCACGGTTGCCCGGCTCAGCAGCAGTACCGCTCTACCCGACGCGCGCCTCGTCCAAAACTGCTGGTGGGCAGCCCAAGCCTCGCGCGCTGGGAGCTGGCGGCAGTCATTCGGGGAGTGCGCCGGGCGGCAGGTGAAAATGCCCGCACTTGACCGAGCAGTCAGCAGCCGCCGACTCGACGAAACCGCGCGCGCCCGCGATTGGGGCTCTCAGACGGGCCGTTCACGACGAGTCGGACGGCCCACTGCCGGCCTTGCTGCTGGCGTTGACGACGCTTGCCGGCGTTGTCGATGCCACCAGCATCCTCCGACTCGGCGACGTGTTCGTGGCGACCATGACCGGGAATCTCGTGTTCATCGGTCTCGCCGTCGCAGGGGCGAAGGGGTTCGCGGTGAGCACCTCCCTGCTTGCGATCGCCGGGTTTGTCATTGGCGTGGTGATCGGGGCGCAGACCTGTGAGAGGGCAAAGTCGCATCGCGGACTGGCATTGCGCAACGTGCTGGGCGTCAAGCTGTCGTTGGCGACGATCGTGACGGTCGTAGCGGTCCTCAGCGGGTCCCATATTCCCGTCGGTGCTCGCGACGCCATGGTGGTGCTGTTGGCCACCTCGATGGGAGCTCAGCTCGCCCTGATCCGCTATTTGAAGGTGCCAGACCTCCTGACCGTCGTGTTGACGATGACGATCACCGGAGTGATCGCCGAGCGTAGGCGTGGCTGGCGAGACGCCTCCATGCTGCGCCGTGGCCTTTCATTGATTGCGTTCGCCGTCGGTGCGCTGTCCGGGGCTCTGCTGATACTGGGGGTGGGCGTGCTGGCGGCGCTCTTGCTCGGCTTGACGATCATCATCGGCGTGGCGATCGCCGCCCATCGGGTCTCTCGCACTTCAGCGGGCTGGTCCGCACCTAAATCGACCTGAGCGCCGTGAGGGCCCATCCCCGCGCCGCGCTCGCGATCACGCCGTGCTCGACCCGGAGACAGGCACGCCTCCCCGCGCGGAGGCGTCAGTCACTGCTTTCACCTTGCTTCCGCGCCCGCCGGGACGGGCTCACCCTCGTCGTTCTCGGGGACAGGCTGAACCTTGGTCCCGCCCCGCGCGGGCCAATCCTCGCCGCCGGCCTCATCCGGCTCAGGCTGTGAGTCACCTCGAGCCGGTAGCTGCGCGAGATAGTCCCCACTTTCGATGCTGATCTTCGGTAGCAGGCGGTCCATCCAGGAAGGCATCCACCAGCTCCACTTGCTGAGCAGGGTCATCATCGCCTGCACCACGGTCGCGTCGATCGCGATGGCCACCGCGAGGCCGACCCTCGAACTCCTTAACCACGGGGTAGCCGTTGAGCACGAAGCTGGTAAAGACGCACACCACCGTTGGTGGTGTCCGGGATTGTTTTGTCCCGCAGCGTGTGCACCAGGTTCACCGTCGCGTCTGAGGCCGCCGCCGTGTCCGGCACCATCGTGTAGACGGCGTAGTGGCCGCCCTTGGTGAGGGTGGGGGCGCCACCGAAGGCTTCGATGTCGCCTTCGAGCGCGCGGACGCGGCGGCCGGCGGCCTCGGCGTCGACATCGCTGGTGGCGCCTCCACCGTGCGGCAGGCGTTCGCGGCGGGCGTGATCGACGAGCTTATGCTCGACGTCGCTCCCGTTCTGCTCGGCGCCGGCGAGCGCCTCTTCGACGGAGTGCAAGACCCCGGCCTACAGCCGGTCGAGGTGATCCACTCCCCGCGCGCGACGCACATTCGCTACCGCATCGGCCGCTGACTCGCTTGCCTCACGGCACAAACAGATCTGACAGGCCACAGATCCAAGCGACCTGCTCCTAGCCAAATGCGGGTCTCGTGGCATGCAGATCCGGGCGAAGGCGATCGCGCACTCCGCAGCCGCCGAGTCGGATCGCATGATCGTACGGTGGCCAACGCGATCGCGCCACTCCGCGCGGCCAGACAAGAGCGATCGCCGCGCTTGCCTTAGCTGGCCGGTCGGGATTTGCGCGCTGCGCCCGCGCCGTCCAGACCGCATCGTGTGCCCACGCGCATGCGATGTCCGGAGACATCGCCTCTGACATAGTCCGCTCTGGCCCATGCCAGCCCAACGCGACAGGGGCGAGCTCAGCAGGCGCCGGCGCCTCGCCACGGCGGTCGTGATGGTCGCGGTCGCCGCCGCCGGGTGCGGTGGCTCGGCTCAGAAGCAGAGCCCTCATTCGACGACGCGGCAGACGAGCGCGCCCGCGAGCACCGAGCCGACCACGCAGACCACGACGGCGAGCGTGCCGGTGGGGCCCTCGATCAGGGGCTGTAACTTCGCCGTACCGCATGCCCGCCTGGTTCGCTTCCGTGCACGCAGCGAGCATTTGCGAGCCGCGGTAGCCGGCGCCGGGTCGACGGGGGTCGTCCTCGCCAACCAGAGCGATAACAACGCGTGTGAGTGGCTGCCGTTCCCGGCTTACCTTGCCGCCCACGGGATGCGCGTGCTCGCCTTCGACTACGGCGGCGGCGATCCCAGCGCGGAGGTCCAGGCGGCCGCTCGCTTTCTGCGCGAGCGCGGCGCGCGGCGCCTCGTCCTTATCGGCGCCTCGATCGGCGGCGCCGTGGTGATCGACGCCGGCGTGCACCTGCGCCCCGAGCCGGCCGCCGTCGTGAGCCTGTCGGCGGTGCCTGAGGCCACGCTGTATCCGTTTCCTGCCGACGCACGGCACCTGCGCAGTCCGATCTTCCAGATTGGCGCCACAGAGGATCAGCTGATCCAATCAGGCCAGGTCACCCGCTCGCTGTTTAGAGACAGCCCCAGCCCGGCCAAGCGCCTCTCGCTGATAAACAGCGCCCAGCACGGGGTCGACTTCGTCGACGCGGCCGCGGGCAACCAGGTCCGCGCCGCGATCGTGGCTTTCATCCGGGCCCATACGGGCTGAGAAGCCTGCGCGACCATCGCTGTCGCCTGACACCCGCGCCCAGTTGCGATCGTCAGCGCACCGGGGTCGGCGCGACTGCTCTTGTTCTCGCGCCCACGCGGGCCACACGATCCCAATGGCGACATGCCGACCTTTCATTCATGAGACCGGAGCGGTTGCGAGTTGTCGCCGGGGCGACCGAGCAGTCGCCCCGGTCACGCCGGATTCGCATGAAGCTGAGACCGGATCCGCCCAAACGCATGCGCCGCGGATCCCCGGGGGTGGGGTCACCTTGAGGACTCGCCGGCTCACCGTGGATCCCGACGTCGGGATCCACGAGCGTGGCACCGGCCCCGGCGACACGGTCTCACTGCCCTACTTCACGATTTGCCGACATGGACGCCGCGCGCGACCAGGTTAAGGCTCTGGGTGGGAGCACTGTCCATCCCGGGCCGTGGTGGGGGATCTGTCGTGACTCCGAGGGGAGCCCGTTTGGACTTGTTCTCGACTCCCGCCTCTCGTAGCGCTAAATCGGGATCCGACGATGCGCGCCGTCGCACAGCGCCGACCGGACGATCCTTAGCGTTCGCCGGGTTGGGGCGCTCTGAGATCCCAAAAGCAGTCGCGCGGGGTCGCCTCCAATCGCCGCGTCGCAGAGTGTCGGATCAGCCCAACGGAGCAGCCTGGTTTGGAGTGCGGTGGCTGCTCCGTTCGATGGAGCAGCGGTGTCGCTAACCCGATAGCCCCCGCTGATCCCCCAACTGCAGGCGTCTCGGGCTCAGGTTGGCGGCCACGACGTCGAATCGGGCCGGCAGTCCGGTTCTCGCCGCCCAGCGTCCTAGGTCGCGCGACACACCGAGTACGTGCCGGCCCTGCCCGGCAGGCGCTCGGTGAGCGCACGCCCAATCCCGCCTCCCACACCCGTGATCACCGCGGCGCCCTCCGTGGTGCTCGAGGCGGGGAACATGCGCGCACGATAGCCGCACGCGAATGAGCGGATCAACGCGGTAGCGGTCATCCGGGCCTCATCGATCCGGGCGCTGGTTTAGGCCGTGGAATCGGTTGCAGTGCAGGCTTCGTAGTGTTTCTGTGTCGTGGTGTTGGTGCGCGTCGCACGGGTCAGCAAGGCCGCGGCGCCGGGTCCCGGGCGCTAGCAACTGATGGAGGCAGAGATGAGCAGAACTGAGGTCGGCGGCGACGAGGCCGGAGGAGGTGCGAGCGTCGGGAGAGTCGCTCTGAAGCTCGAGGTGGTCGTTATCCCCGTCTCGGATGTCGACCGGGCGAAGGAGTTCTATGGGCGTCTCGGATGGAGGCTCGACGCCGACTTCTCCTTCGGTAATGGGTTTCGCGGCGTCCAATTCACTCCACCCGGCTCGAGCGCCTCGATCCAATTCGGCAAGAACAAGACATCGGCCCCGCCGGGCTCGGCGCAGGGCTTGTACCTGGTCGTCTCCGATATCGAGGCTGCGCGCGACGAGCTCGTCGCCCGTGGTGTCGAGGTCAGCGACGTGTTCCACCCAAATACGCCGGGCGCTCAGTTCCAGCGTGCCGGCGCGAGTGGCCGCGCGAGCGGCCATGCACCCGAGCACGAGAGCTATGGCTCTTTCGCGACGTTCAGCGATCCTGACGGCAACGGCTGGCTACTGCAGGAAGTCACAACTCGTCTCCCCGGCCACGTCGACCCGGGTGAGATGGTGTTCGCGTCCAAGGTGGAGTTGGCGGGCGCGCTTCGCCGGGCGGAGGCCGCCCACGGCGAGCGCGAGAAGCGCACCGGGCAGGCCGACACGAACTGGCCGGAGTGGTACGCCGCGTACATGGCGGCGGAGCAGACCGGCGAAGAGCTACCAACCTGAGCAGCGACTATGGCCCTTGTTTTGGGGGGCGGCGCGCCCCGCGAGTACCGCGCCGCGGCACTGGCTGCGTGGACTCCGCCGCGCGCTTCGACCGGCGAGACTTCTGATCGATGCAATGGGATAGCCGGACTCGTCGCTGACGAGTGCGTCCGCCCTCTCCCCATGATCGAGCAGCAGAAGGATCCTCAGCGCTCCGGGGCTGGCGCCACGCTCGTATCAGTCGATGGTGAGCGCTCTCGCGACCCTGGTACCCACATCGCGAGGGCTTTATTGTCTCCCAAGAGGCCACCTCTATGACCGAGACCACGAGGAGGAGCGGTGTACGCGACAGTACGCAGGTACGAGGGCGTGACCGATCCGGCCGAGGCCGGACGGCGCGTCAGAGAAGGTTTCGTCCCACTGATCAGCGAGATGGAGGGCTTCATCGCGTATTACTGGATCGACGCGGGGAATGGCGTGCTGGTGTCGACCAGCGTGTTCGAGACTCGGGCGGAAGAGGAGGCCTCCACCGAGAAGGCCGCCGGCTTTGTCCGCGAGAACTTGGCCGAGCTGTTTCCCAACCCACCGCGGGTCATGGACGGCGAGGTCGTGGCCATCAAATCCGCCTGACGCACCAACGCTGAGGAGCAAGCGGCCGGCGCCGGAAGCTGGGTGTGGTCGCTCCTGGTGTTTCGAGACATGGATGTTCGCCGACGGTGGGGTCTCGCTGCTGGACCGGACTGGACGCAACTGCCGAAGCTTTACGCGGCCGGACGACCGTGGTGGGAGCAGCACCGGGGCAAGCCATGCGATACCTGCGAGTTGAACGACCCGAGCGTGTTGCTGATGCTCGTCTTCTTCAGAGGCGCGGTACCGCGCGGCTGTCGGGGAGATGCAAGCGGAAGGACCTGTACGGCGCCACATCCGCGACGGCAAGGTCATCCCGATGTTGGCCTGGCGTTACTGCCCTTGAACGAGACAGCCCCCCTGGAACGAACCCAACACACTCGCCGCGTCCGCCCAACATGGGTTGTTTGATCAAGATCCAAAAGTGTCGGCGGCGCTGCTGCTTCTGAGGAAAACGAGAAGTCGCCACGGCTCCGTTTTGGTCCCGGAAGGCTGATGCAACTAGCCCCTTGCGTAAGGTTGGTATGACTGTGAGTCGGAACGGCGGGGCCTGCGCACCGAGCGCGTGTGTAGGCCCCCAGCAACTTCGGCAATCCGGGGGGTCTAGCCCGCTTCGGATTGGTTCTTTTCCGATGATGGTCGTCCTTTTACAGGACGGAGCCTGACCGGTCTTGGGGCCGGTCACGGTGTTCAGGCTTCCCCCGGAGTCGCCGATATTCGGTGCATGCGAATTGCCGGTGCAGTTCAGGCGGCCCTTGATAACGACGCCTACGGTGCCTGAGTTAGCAACCAAATACCACGCTTTCGCGGGGCTTTGCTAGCGCCCCCGGCAGGATTCGAACCTGCGACAACCGGATTAGAAGTCTCGGAGCAAAGGCGCTGAACGCCCAATTTGCGGGCGATTCAGAGTTGAAAACGGCTGATTTGACGGGGTGTATGGGCCAGACCGTTGCCCGCGGACCGTTGCCCGCGCGGACCGTTGCCCGACCGTTGCCCGCTCCGCCGTCGGTTCTTGCAGGGTCGTTTCGACGACCGTCAGTCGCTTTCGCCAAACGTGCCCGCCCGGAAAGAAACAGGTCCCCACCCCCACCGCACGGCCGTACGTCCGCGTGCGCGCGGGCGGCCCGTACTGGTACGGCAAGTGGTCGCGCAACGGACGACCCGTCGTCCGTGCTCTGGGACGTGCCTGGGTCGAGGTCGGCCGGAACGGAAGTTGGCGTCCGAGGCGCGGTCGTCCGCCGGAGGGGGTGCTCTCCGAGCCACAGACGACCGAGCGGATGCTCGCAATGGCGCGAGAGCATCACGAGCTGCAGACGGAGCTCGAGCGAGACGCCAGCGAGCGCAGACGGCGGGGCGTCACCTTTCGCGAACTCGCGCACGCATACCTCCGCTGGATCGCGGACGTGAAGGACGCGAGGCCCTCCACCCTGCGCGACTACGGGTGGACGCTCGTGGAGCCTGGGAGACCGTTCCTCCGCGGCAACGGCGTCTCTAAGGGGTTGGTCATGGCGGCCTTGGGCGATCGTCCCGCGGCCGAGGTCACCACGCGGGAGATCGAGGACATGCTGCGCGCCGTCGCGCGCAGCGGCGTCTCCGCGCGCACGGTCAATAAAACCCGTGCCGTGGTGTGCGCGATCTTCAACTACGGAATGCGGCCAAGCACCTATGGCCTCGCGGTCAACCCGGCCACTCACGCGGATCGCCGTCGCCAGCCCGAGCCTCCGCCGCTCGCTTTCTACTCGCCTGAGGAGATCGAGGCTTTGGCACGAGCGGTGACGGCGGGCGCGCACCGGGACGTCACCAAGCTCACCATCGGGGCAGACGAGGCCAACGCGCGTGCGGCCGAGGACGCGCAGGATGCCGAGCTCGTGCGCATCGCGGCTTACGCAGGCCTGCGCCGCGGCGAGCTCATCGCCTTACGCTGGCGCGACGTCGCTTTCGTGCGGCGCGCGATCACGGTTCGTCGCGCTGTGTCAGGAGACGTCGAGGTTGAGTCGACCAAGAGCCGCCGCGCGCGCGAAGTCCCACTCACGGACCAGGTCGCGGCCGCGCTCGATCGGCTCAGCCGACGAGGGGACTTCACAAGCCCCGACGACTATGTCTTCGTCAACCGCTTTGGCCGACGCATCGACCCTGTGGCGCTCACCCGGCGCTTTGCGCGGGCCCGCGATGCGGCCGGTCTCCCGCCGCTCCGGTTCCACGGCCTGCGCCACACCTACGGCTCGCTGCTCGTGGCCGGCGGGATCGACCTGGCTAGCGTGAAGGCCGCGATGGGACACGCTCAGATCTCGACTACCGAGCGCTACCTCCATGCGAGGCCGGCCACCGAGCTGGCCGAGCGCTTCGACCGTTTCGACCGCGGCGTTGGTCATCGCCGATACGCAGGCACAGGCTCAGGAAACCGCAAGGTAACTTGTTATAGTGAAGCCGGCAATCGCCCCAAGCGCCTTTCGCCATGGGGTGCCCGAGGACACGATCGTGCACGCGTTCAACAATCCGGTCCTCACGGAGGACGTCGACGAGGGGCTGATGATGCTCGTCGGCCCCGATCCGGCCGGGAACCTGTACGAAATCGGCGTGGTGTCCTCCGAGAGAGGCCCTGTCGTCGTTCACGCCATGGCAGCGCGACCGAGATATCTGCGCTGATGCCACGCAGCCTCGAGCAGATCCTCACCCAGGCCGACGAACTGGCGGACTACTTCGAGCGGCACGAACCGCACAGGGGCGAGTTCCGCGACGCGGCCGCACTCAGGGCGGTCCGGATTGCTGCGCTCCGGCGCGCGCGAGCGGAGGCCGACGTCGCCGAAGCTGTAGAACACGCCCGCGCCGACGGCCACTCCTGGCAGTCAATCGGGGCGCTGCTCGGGACCTCCGGCGAGGCCGCGCGCCAGCGATACGGACAGGCCGCACGCATCCACTGATCAGTCCGTACGTGTCGCCGCACCGGTAGAGGTCCGCACGGGTGAGCCTCCTCGTCTCGGCGAATGTTTCCGAATTGAGAACGGACTCCAGCACAGGTGATGAGCCCAGCGAGACGCCGCTCCTCGTCCCCCCTTTCGCCTGGCCCGAGTGGGAGCGACCGCATCCGCGCAAAGCACTCGCCCGGCGGCTGCGGTCGTGACGGCTCCTGCTGAGCGGAGGAACCGTCCGACCAAGGTAGGCGTGCGTTGTCCTTTCCGTTGGTTCCGAGCGCCACGTACTCTGATCAAAGGAGGCGTCTCGAGGACGAAAGCAGGCGTGCGCTTCCAGCTTTATCGTGCCGACAAGCCAGCGCTAAATCCGGACGATCGCAACCCGCGACTGCGATCATCACGGCGCCATGAGCCGGGCGATCGCCTGGTCGCCAGGGCGATCATTCGCTCGACGCTGGCCGAGGGATCAAAGGAATCATCCGCTCCGCCGGTTCTGTTTATGGGCTCTGGTGATCCGGGAACGGAAGGCCAGTGGCCGACGTCAGCGCCCCTCGTCACCGGGCAGCGCTTTTGTCAGCGTTGCGGCAAGACGCTCAGCGGCGTCGCTGCCGCCGAGAAGCTCGTATACCGCGTCATCACCCGTCGCGAGGATCGCGAGCAGCAGGTGGCCCGTCCCGATGGTGCTGTGCCCGTGCTCGTGGGCCTGCTTAAGCGCCGCCTGGGCGATCAACCGCCTGGTGGCGTCGGTTAGGAGGTGTGGCAGCTCCGGCTCGAGTCGAAGGTGAGGTGGGCGCGGCTCGACTATCGGCTGCCGAAGGCGGGGTCGGCGCCGCGGGCGAAGAAGATCAGCTCGCGCCTGCGCGCCCTCGATTATCACCCCGTGGCGGGCCGACATGGTCGCGGCCACGCCATCCTGTACCCACAGCAGCCCCAGCAGCAAGTGGAAGGGCTCGATGTACTCGCCATCGTCGGTGAAACGATTCGAAGCCATGACCGCCGCCCGGGCTTGCCTTGTGAAGCGCTCGAACACGGGTGGGATCGGGCCCGGCCGTGGCGGCTCGAGGTACCTGGCCCTTGCGGCGTAATCCCTGACTTGCTCGGCGCGCAGCGGTGGTCTGCGGCTAGGTGGATACGTGCCGTTGACCAGCGCTGCGGGGTCGTCGACGCCCACGCCCTCCAGGATTGCCTTGCTGCCGGTGTCATCGAGAAGGCCAAGCAGTACGTGCTCACTGCTAGGGCCCAGGATCCCGCGCTCCGCAGCGTGTGCGACCGCGCGCTCAAGCGCGGCATCGGCAGCAGCAGAGCGAGGCACCGGCCCGAGCACAAGCCGATCGCCCAGCCCGTCGGCACGGACGATCGCGTCGTGGACGTCTGTAGCCATGATGCCTCGCTGTGCCAATAGCGAGGCAACGTTGCCTCTGCGCGCAAGGGCGAGCAACACGTGCTCGGGGCCCACCACTGGCTGGCCTAGCATCCGCGCCTCATCCTCGGCCAGCAGGATCAGGTTGTAGGCCTGATCGGCGAACACCGCGAGCGGCGCTCCCCGATCGCCGATCGCCGCGGTTGCGCTCATGACCGAGAATTATCCTCCATCGATCCGGCAGCACCAGCGGAGGAAGCGCTCAGGGCAGCCTCGTCGACGAGGAAGACGTCCATCACGTTGCACGCCCTACTGCTCGTGCCAGTCGGTCTGGCCATACCAGCCGTAGTAATCGAGTTGGCGACATGGGGGTGTCCGCGGTGCCGCACGGCGTGCTGAGCTTGGGTCCGTCTGCCACGTATCTGCATCTGGCGAGTTGGGAGACGCGCGAGGGCCATCTCGCCGAGACCTGCCTTCGTGTTCGCGCGGGCATGCGCGGTCGCTGACACTGCATAGCTCCGTTGTCCGAGATCGGTCGTCTTCCATTGGGCTGACACCCCCGCCAGGCGGCTCCTCCGCTCCATAAGCGTGGGGCACTGGGCGACCACGAACCCGCCGTGAGGGACGGCGAGAGGTGCGGGGGAGCGGTAGCGCGGTGGGCCGGTGTGCGAGCGCGGTATTACACGCGGGGTGTTCGTGTGGCCGCTATCCGTGGATGGCGTCGGGCGGCGGCTCCTCACCAGGCGCGAGCAGCCGACATGACACGACGTTGTCGTCGTCGGCGGCGACTACGCGCAAGGTCACGGTTTCGTGGCCCAGCCTCGGGAGCTCGATCACGTGGACGTCGGGCAACTGCCCCAACGCCGCCCCGAACTCGACCTCCGTCCCGAAGATCGTCTCTCGGGCTATGAAGACGATGGGTGGGTGATTTCGAATGCGGTTCCCCTCGGCTTCGGCATACGCGCGCGTCGTTGATCCCTCTGCCTCCCTGAACGTGATGTCCACCGCCTGGTCGTCCAGGATCGAGAGCGCGCTTCCGACGTGCGCAATCTCCTCGCCGCTGATGGGCGGTGCATGCACCGGCAGCTCCATCCCGAGCGTCTCTTCGAGCCAGGCCACGGCCGCATAGACCGTCGCAAGGGTCTCGAACCTCGGGCGCGCTTCATCTGGTGCGGCGAGTCCGCCCGGGTGGATCTGCGTGAGCTCGGGGGGGGAAGAGTGAGCCCGAAAACTTCACGCGCTCGGAGTCGAGGAGGTCGAGCCAGAACTGCAGGGCGGAAGCGTTGTCCCGCGCCGAAGTCCCGAGGCACAGCTGCGGCAGGAACAGCGTCTGCCCGTGCGTCTCGCTGAGGAGCCGGAAGCCGAAGTACGGCATGAACGCACCGTCAAGACCGACGAACGCGCGATCGTGCTCTCCGATAGGCGGCCATGGAGCCGGTGGGAAGGGGTAGACGGTGAGTTGTCGACTGCTGGAGCTGCCGCCGGGGTCGTGGATGGTGATGGTCACGCCCGGCCCTGGCTGGAAGACGAACCGCCCGTGCCGGTCCTCCGGTGGTGTGTGCTCGAACGTCTCGCGCATCAGTCTGGGCGCGTTCACGAGCTGTACGACGAAGCCCGACTCGATGGCGACCTCCTCGTCGCCGCGGGCAGTCGCGAGCATGGCCGAGTTCCGCGCGGCCTCTCCTCGCTCGTCCTCGGCGAAGCTCCATACCGCGACTGGGCCGGAGTCGTCCTCGCGTGCCCGCACCACCAGGCTCAGCGTTCGCGGGCCCTCGCGGAGCATGATCGTGACGCCGGAGCCTTCCACGATCCTCGGTTCCGGCATTGGGCCGCGCAGCAGCTCGACCTCGTACTCGAACCCGGGATCGTCGGCGCCGAAGGCCTCCTCAAGGTTCATCGCCTGGGTAATCGGGTCCGCGCTCGCGAGCCGACCAGCTGTGACGTCCATCATGGTCTGCCTGTCGTAGCCGAAGTAGCGGATGCGCACGTGGGCATTGCGCTGGAGACGGTTGCGGAGCACGCTCACGCCCCAGTGGTCGACGCTCATGCCGGCCGCTGCACCGACGGCTCGCAGGCGGGTCTCGAAGCGTCGGAGCTGGGCCGCCGTGAGGTCCTTGGGGAACACGAAGGTCACGCTCTGTGGCTCGTAGCTCGCGATCGCAGTCCGGAGCGACTCCTCACATTGGTCCTACCTGATGCTCCCCGTGAAGTGCTTCGCCTGCCACACACGGGCTGGGTCCCCTTCGTTGGCGAGCACGAGCGTGTCGGCTCCCTCGTCCGGCGGCCGAAGCCGAAGAGCATCGGGGTTCTCATCGAGCACGAGGTCGAACACCAGTCGCTCGAACTGGGTCGAGTCTAGTGCCGCAATCCGCAGCTCCAGTTCGCTCTCAACCGACATGACCTGTGAGGCTACGGTTCGGAGTGGTCAGAGCAACCCGGCCTCGACGATGACCGGGTCACAGTGGCGCGCAGGTTTGTCGCTGGGCAGTCGCGGCGCACTGCTCACGCCCGGGGCGCTGATGCCCGCGCGGCGCCGCAGGCTCTCCCTGCGCTCGGGGTTGTCGATGCCGCATTCCAGCTCCAATAGAGCCTGGACGAGATCACGCAGGCTCTCAACATCGACCTCGGCGACCTCGCGCTTGGCGTCTCCCATGGACCAGCTCGCTGCCGCAATGCTGACCTCTCCACACAACGCGGAGCCCCCGGCGTCTCGCTTTGGTAGCCAGACGTGCATCCACCAGCGCGAGCGACGCGACCCCCTTGCGCGGAATACTCTCGCTTTCCGCGAGTGCGCAGACAGCCGCTGATGCGCGCTTCGCGACGAATCCGTCGGTCGGCTGCGCCTCGCTATTGGCGAGGAGCAGGGCGCCCGCGGGCCTCGCGGTTCGGACCTGCTTTGCTGTCACGGGGGTGCGGATCCGGGGGTGCCGAGGCTACCGCTCCGCGCCGGTCGCGCGAGCGTGGCCCGAACGTGGCATCGCGGAAGCGCGGCGGCCCCGACAGAACAGGGCCGATCTCAGCTGAGAGCACGTGTGGAGTCGGCTGGGATTGGGCTCAGGGAGTCGACGAGGCGCTCGTAGAAGCCGCGTCTTCGTTGGCTCAGGCCCGGATCGACGAAGCGAACCACACGATTGCAGCGGCGGCTCGCACGCACGGCGCGGACCCATCTCAGACGGCTTACTCATCGGTCGCGCGTGCTTGTTGTGGTCCAGGCGTTCCCGGTTGGATAGGGTCTGGAGCGGCGGGCAGGCTCGGGTCCTGGTGAGGGTCGTCACCGAATAGGGTCTCGAGGGTTGAGCGCACCTCGGCCCAGCGGTTGGCGCCGACCTGCGCGGCGTAGGCGCGCTCGAGTGCGAGCATCCGCTTGCGAGCGATAGCAACGCCGGCGCGTCCGCGGTCGGTGTATCTGACGATCACGCCGCGCCCGTCGTCGGGGTCTGGGTCGCGGCGCACGAGATCGAGCCGCTCGAGCTCGTCTACGAGTTTGGTGATGGCTTGGCGCGTGACGCCGGCGTGTGCGGCGAGTTCGCTGGGGCGAGCACCGTCGTCGCCGACGTTGCGCAAGAGCGCGGAGTGCGAGGGCGCGACATCGCCAAAGCCGTTCTGTGCGAGATCGGCGCGGACGGCGGCCTCGATCGCGCTGCGGGCATCGCGGAAAAGGATTTGGAGGCTCTTCGCCATGTCCTCACGATTGTAGTTCACCTCGCTTGACAAACACGACGCGCTGTGAGAAGGTTCTCCCAACTTGTCAACCAAGGTGAACGACCAGGAGAACTATGGACGGCCGATGCCACGTCGTCGCCAGCGCCGCATCACCTCAATCCCAAGACGACCCGTTGTACGAGTTGCAACCAATCAAGAACCACTAACCGAATGGAGCCCCTGTGACTACTGCATCCGTTGACCCTGCAAACCGCCCTACCGTGACTCGGCGTATTGACTTTCGCCCGGGCCAGGACATGTATTGGGAGATCGTGCGCAACGGTGAGGACACCGACGGCGAAGTCCTCGAGGCAAATAGCTGGCTCGGCCCTCACAGCCCCAGCCCGCCGGTGCACGTGCACGACAATGTTGAAGACAGTTTTGAGGTCGTCGAGGGCCGGCTTGATGTGAAGCTCGACGGCACCTGGCGTACCTATGGTCCGGGCGAGCACGCCGCAGCGGCCCCCGGTCACCGGCACACCCTGCGAAACAGTCACGACGAGCCGGTCAGGTTCGTCAATCGCCACCGCCCCGCCGCCGACAACGAGGGGTTCTTTCGCGACATGGCGTCGCTGGCATCGACCGGGAGGATGGGCGCCGGAATACCTCACAGTCCGCGTCAAGCGATCTACGTAGCGATGCTGTTCCAAGCCCACCCGACCGCGATCCGAACCTCGCGCCTGCAGCGACTTGCCTTCGCGTCGCTGTCGGGCGTGGGCGGGATGCTGGGGATGAGCCTGTGACCGCGCTCACGCCTCGCACCAAGAATCTCGCGCTGGCGCTGCTCGCGATGACGCAGTTCGTGATCGTGATCGACGCCTCGATCGTCAACGTCGCGTTGCCGTCGATCGGCGCCCACCTGCACTTCTCCCGCGACGACCTCACCTGGGTCGTGAACGCCTACACGCTGACGTTCGGCGGCTTTTTGCTGCTGGGCGGGCGGATGGCCGACCTGCTGGGGCGCCGCCGGATGTTCATGCTCGGGCTGGTGGTGTTCTCATTGGCCTCGCTGGCCGGCGGCCTGGCGCAGTCTGAGACGTGGCTGATCGCCGCCCGCGCGGTCCAGGGCCTCGGCGCCGCGATCGTCTCGCCGGCCGCGCTGTCGATCATCACCACCACGTTCGCCGACGGGGCCGAGCGCAACCGCGCGCTGGGCATCTGGGGCGCGGTGGCGGGCGCCGGCGGCGCCGCCGGGGTGCTTTTGGGCGGGATCCTGACCAGCGGGCTGAACTGGCGCTGGGTGCTGTTCGTCAACGTCCCGATCGGCTTGGCCGCGGCCGCATTGGCGCCACGGATCCTCCGTGAGAGCCGCCGCGAAGAGGCCGGCAACTCGTTCGACATCCCCGGGGCGGTGGCTGTCACCGGCGGGCTGGCGCTGCTCGTCTACGCCGTCGTCGACGCGGTCAACGTCGGCTGGGGAGCGACCCAGACGATCGTCAGCCTGGCCGCGGCCATGGTGCTGCTGATCGCATTCGTGGCGATCGAGCGCCGCCAGCGTGATCCGCTGATGCCGTTCTCGATCTTCCGGCTGCGGACCCTGCGCGGCGCCAACATCGTCGGGCTGCTGATCGGCATGTCGCTGTTCTCGATGTTCTTCTTCATCTCGCTCTACCTCCAAGACGTGCTGGGCTACTCGCCAATCAAGACCGGCATCGCCTACCTGCCGCTGGCGGTGGGGATCATCATCGCGGCGGGGGTCGCTGGCCAGCTCGTCACCCGGATCGGTTTCAAACCACCCTTGATCGCCGGCATGGTGCTAGTCGCCGGTGGCCTGCTGTGGTTCTCCCAGGTGCCGGCGACGGGTGGTTCGTTCCTGGCCGATGTGCTTGGCCCGTCGCTGCTTGCCGCCTTCGGCCTCGGGTTTGCCTTCGTGCCGGTGACGATCGCCGCCGTGACCGGAACCGAGCCACGCGAGGCGGGCCTGGCCTCCGGTCTGATCAACACCTCCCAGCAGATCGGCGGCGCGCTCGGGCTCGCGATCCTCGCGACCATCGCCAACAGCCGCACCCAAAGCCTGTTCCACGCCGGCGTTCACAGCTCGGCCGTGGCGATGACCAAAGGCTTTGACCGGGCGTTCCTCGTCGGCGCCGGCCTCGCTGTCGCCGGAGCGATCCTCGCTGCCGTGCTGATCTCCTCACGCGACAGCCACGAACACTCGAAGGCGGCCCGCATCGGCGAGACCGCCGGCGCCGACACCCAAGCCGTTCCCGTCGGCGCGGGCTGAGCGCCTTCAGTCGCTCTCGCGTTCATAGACGCCTAACGAGGTCAGCTGGTCGACCGTGTCGTCACGGGGCGCAGCTCCCGCCCGCGGAGCTGCGCCCATTCCAACCTCACCCCGAAACCCATCTCAAACAAGCAAAGGACCAGAACTCATGATTTTGATCACCGGAGCCACCGGCAACGTCGGGTCAGAAGTCGTCGCAGCACTCCTCCCCGCCCAGGCAGGCCAGATCCGGGTCCTCACCCGCAACCCTGACGCGGTTTTCCCCGACGGCACCCAGAAGGTCGTGGCCGATCTCGCTGACAGCGACCTGGCACCCGTGCTGGACGGTGTGCACGCCGTGTTCCTGCTCACCGAGGGGCTCAACATCGCCGCCCACGACCGTCGGCTCGTGGCCGCGGCGCGGCTAGGAAGCGTGGAGCGGATCGTCAAGCTGTCCGTGCTCGCCGTCGGACACGGCGCCACCGACCCGATCACCACCCTGCACCGGGCCGGCGAGGAGGCGATCCGCGACAGCGGCCTCGGATGGACATTCCTGCGACCTACCGCGTACATGTCCAACGCGCTCAACTGGGCGCCGATGATCGCCGCCGATCAGGTCGTGCACCACCCGTTTGCCGCTGGCCGCGCCGCCGTCGTCGACCCGGCGGACATTGCAGCGGTCGCCGCGGCCTGCCTCACCCACGACAGCCACGACGACCGGGTCTACGAGCTCACCGGCCCCGAACCGCTCAGCCCCGCTGACCAGGTCGCAATCCTCAGCCAGGTGCTGGACCGCGACCTGCGCTACGCCGAATCCGATCCGGCCGACATGCTCGCGCAGATGGTTTCCTACGGCATGCCCGAGGAGCTGGCACACGCCGTCATCGAGCAACTCCGCTCCACCCTGAAACCGTTCAACTCCGAGCCGACCGGCGACATCACTGCAGTCACGAGCCGCCCGGCACGCAGCTTTACCGACTGGGCCCAGGCCCACCGCACCGAGCTCCTCACGCCCGCCAGCTGGTGAAGATGCTAGCGGTGCCGGAGGCGCGCCTGGTAGACGGTTCGTCTTGACCTTTCACGTCCGGACGCGCTCGACGAGAACCCCCCGGCCGATCGAGCTCCCCGCGGAGCTCGATCGGCTCACACCACGGACCAACGTCCCCGACCTACTCGCCGAGGTTCAGAACTGGACGGGGTTCACCAGCCACTCGACGCACGCAGCCGACGCGGACCCAGAATGGTTGATCTGCAGAGACATCTGCACGCCGCGCTGCTCGCTCGGAGCCTGAACATCGGGCCGACGCGGATGGCCGAAGGCGACTGCACAAGTGTCAGAAGGCACGTCACAGCGCCGAGCCGTCGCCGCGCCCTACGGTCGACAGACCGCCTTCACGAACAAGGGGAACCTTCAGGGGCCGCACCGATCGGGGTTGACACTTCTGCCTCAGCCGGTTTGCGGCACAAACGCGGTCGGCCTGCACACGGACCGAGACCTGCATTCGTGTTGCGACGCAACTCCACCACGGCCCGCCAAGAGACGCGCTTCGCGCGACATGGGGAACGGCCAGAGTGCGTCTCGCCCGGCCTCGGCTAGCGTTGCCAGAGGCCGTGTTCCACTTCGCCGTGGATCACTATTGCGAAGGTGCCTTGGTTGCCCTGTCGGGTTGGGGGATAGGCAATCATCGCGCCGCACTCTTCGGCCTTCTTCGCGGCTTGGTGGATGTCTTCGACCTCGAGGTATGTCCGCATGATCGGCTGCTCATGCGCCGCCAGCGGCTTCCGGATGCCGACCAGAGCTCCGTCCGTGTCGGTCGCGACACGGGCCCACCCGAGGTCGGGATCAGGGGGACCGAAGGAGAGTCCGTACATGCACTGGTAGAGCCCGGCCAGGGTGTCTACGTCGTTGCTGACGATCTCCAAGTAGTGAACGCCCATCTAAAATTCCTCTCTTACTCTGCCGCCGGCCGCTGATGGGACCCATCCCCAGCGAGATCGACATCAGCTCCATCAGCAGTCCGCGGCAGGAGATTCAGGCCACTTGCCGAGGGCCTCAGATACTCGCATCCCGAGTCCCCTTTGCTCGCACCGCGGCAATCCGCCGCCGTCCCTCCAGAGACCCCCTCCGCGCGGTGGCTGTCGGATAAACCCTGCCTGCAGGCCTCTTGTGGGAGACGTGGTCAGCCATCGGGTCGGAATCACAACCGGCATCCCATTCAACACCCACATTCCGGGCCAAGGTGGGGCGCCGTCCCATGCGAATTGGTTTATCCGACAGCCACCGCAGAAAGCGGGGCTTTCGCTTTCGTCAAAGCCTCTGTTGCGCAGCGCACTTGCGCATTGCGACGGTTCCATACGCGACCTGCATGTGCAGAGGGTTGCTTCTCGAGCGATCGGCGAGCGACAGTGGCGTCGGATCGTGGAGTCAGGAGCCTGCGCGAATTCCGGCGGCTCGCCGCTTCAGGTTCATGTGGCGAGAATCTGACGCCCGCCAGCACAGCATGCCTATGGCTGCGGCGGCGAGGAGTACCGCGGGCCACGCACCGAGGATGAGCCCGATCAAGTGCGAGAGTGCGAAGGCGCCCAGGCCAGCGACCGTGAGCGTCGTCGCCGTCCGCCGACCGTCTCGGCGCAGCCATGTCGCTATACACGCGAGCCCGCAGGCGGCCAGTACGAGTCCGCCGAGCGGGCGCGAGCCACTGGCGACTGCCACCGCATAGCCGGCGATTAGCCCGGCGGGAGCTATTGGAGCGGTCGCGACGCGTCCGGTCATGTCGAGCATTATCCGCCCCGCGGCCGAGCAGATCGCGAACGACCGGTTTAGCCGATAACGCATGCGCCCCGGCGCGTCGGTGACGAGCGCGATCTCCTGCTCATCGTCAACGGGCGACGTGAAACGCGCGTCGCCCCGCTTCCGCACGTGGGGGTGCGGATAGGGTTTGAGGAGTATGAGCGCGGCGTTGCAGCGTCACTCCCTCGGAGTCACGTGGATCGAGCAGGGCAGTATGTCGCGCACCGCGCATGCGCTACTGAGCGATGGGCGAGTGTGGCTGATCGACCCGTTCGAGGATGACGTTGCCCTGCAGACGGCGTCAGCTTTAGGCCCGTCGGCGGGTGTCTTGCAGCTGCTTGATCGCCACAACCGCGACTGCCAGACGATCGCCACTCGCCTGGCCGTGCCGCTGCTGCGCCTGCCCGAGCGGGTACCCGATACGCCGTTCGAGGTCGTGCCGGTCCTCTTCCGCAGGCGTTGGAGAGAGGTCGCGCTGTGGTGGCCACAGACCCGCGCACTGATTATCCCCCGAGGCGATCGGCACAGCGCCGGCGTTTGCGCTCGGCCGCCGGGCGGGCGTGCATCCGATGTTGCGCCTGACGCCGCCGCGCTCACGGCTCTCCGGTTACGAGCCCTCGATGCTGCTCGTGGGCCACGGGAGAACTCTCGAGTCCGAAGCAGCCGCGGCGCTCGGCGACGCCCTCGCTCGCTCACGGTCAGACATACCGCGGCTGTTCGTCAGGCTCCCCAGGCTGATGCGCGAATGGAAGTAGCACGCCAGGCCGCGCAGGCGCCAGCGGGATCCGACCTCGTCCAGCCCGGACTCTCGCTTCCCCACCCACCCGTCCGCCCGCCGACGCTCGCGTTGCGACGCGAGCGGTCGCCCCGCTCGTGGCGAGTTGCGGGGGAAGAGGACGGGTGTCAGCCTGGTTGTGCTTTCGCGTCTTGGCGGGTTTTGGGGCGGTTGGAATCCGCTCCTCGTTGGCTTGGTCGTGACCGCTAACGAGGCGCAGCTCTTCATTACGAACACACACAGCCCGCCTTGCGTGCCTGGCAGACGACCGCGTTACACCACCAGGCGGGCAGCCAGGCCGCTATCGCCGCACCGGATCCGCGCTTGTCGCTTTCCCGCAAGGTCTTCAGCAGCTAGCCACCCGAAGGGCGATTGGGTTTCCAGCCAGCGAACACGCAGCTGGTCGTCTCAGACATGCAAGCCGCGACAGACATCGGCGAGGTGAGAGTGCCTGTGCTGGTCGTGACTCGCACTGAGCTCGGCCAACTATCACCCGGCCACCAGGCGAAATACCAGCCGTTCTGAACAGTCGCTTCGACAGCACTCCCGTCGGCGAACTTGAAGGTCACGGCAGAGACGTCGCTGCCGGCCAGTCCCTGCACATCCATTTCTTGGCCTGACGAGCCAGGGAACCCAGGCGCGCGGCCCCCGCCGCCTGAGGGACTGCCAAGCTGATCGGGGCCCGGTGCTTCGACAGACAGAATCCTGCCGTTCATCTCGATGCCCGTGCCCTCGTGCTGGCCGTTCGATATGCAGATGTGCGCCACGTGGCCGTCGACATAGATCGCGGCGGTATAGCTCCCACGACCATCCGTGAGAACTGGTGTTCCACTCAAGATCGGCGGGCCATTACGATCATTCACCCAGTTGCACGCAGCAGTCGCAGCCGCGACCGCCGCAGCCGATGGTGTGCTCGGCACAGCAGTCCAACCCTCCGCGACAGACGCTCCCGACGAGAGGATCAGGATCGCCGCGACAGCCCCACCTGTCAGCGCCGTCCCGCTCGTTCCCATCGCGGCCCAGATTCTGCGATGCCGCCGCGCTCGCGACCGGTAGTCAAACGCGCACAGGCGCGCCTCCCGCTGCGGAGACAGCGTCTCGATCCGTGCAGCAAATGCCGTCCGCAGTTCCGACTCAAGTAGATCATTCATGGCTCGCAAACCTCGGTCTCGGAAGTAGAAGGTGTGAGCAGCTCACGCAGACGAGCTACGCCACGAGAAGCGCTGCTCTTCACGGTGCCCGTGCTACAGCCCAGAAGGTCAGCGACCTGAGCCTCCGACAGGTCCTCGAAATGCCGGAGCACCAGCACCGTCCGTTGCTGCGTCGTCAGGCCACCAAGCGCGTCAATCAACTCAGACCGCTCACTCAGCGCGCGAAACAGAGTCTCAGAGTTCAAGTCGGCTCGCTCGTCGGTCGCGTCGTCGACGTGCTGGCCGACCAGCTCGGCGCGGCGGCGCGAGCGTCGATCCCGGCCAGCCAGCGCCAGGTTGACGAGGATCCGGCGAGCATATGCAAGAGGGAAGTCCATCCTCTGCACGCGGCGCCAACGCAACGAGACCCGAAGCAGGCACTCCTGAACAAGGTCTTCTGCCTCGGCGTCATCCCATGTGATCAGGCATGCCGTCCTCAGGAGCCCGCCCGCGTGGGCGCGGACGAACTCGTCGAAAGATGCTGCCGAAGAACCCATCTACTTCATATAAGTAGACCGCTCACGAGAAGGTTGACGCACAGGTCTCGCTTTCTCGCGGCCCCGCATCTCACGTGCCTCGTCCTAGTAGACACGGAATGTGCGGCAAGCACGACTCTCGCTTTTCGCGAGCACGTGGACATGCCGCTCACGCTCGCTCCGCGGCGCGAGCGGGTCCCGGGTGGTCCTCGTGTTCGCGCCATCGCTTCTCCTCGACCGATGGCGGGTCTGGCGGATATCGCAGGCCCTTGTTCCGGGGCGGACGACCGCGGTGATAGCCCGGCAAGGTCGCCGGCGAGCGGTGCCGTCCGGCGCAATCCAACAGCGGCAAAGACTCCATGTGACGTCCTCCTTGGATGATCGTTGACTTCCCGATCGTCTCGCCCGAGAGAAGTCAGCGCAGAAACTGCTTGCGCGTGCTCTCACCCAGAGCCCCCCGTGCGTCCCCCTTCCAAGACGCCTCTACGCCGGCGAGCGTGCCCTATGACGCCTCGCGCTCAAACCCCTTCTACGCCGACGCTCGCTCTCCGATCTCCAGCCTCACAACCCGATCAGGTGCCGCCAGCGCCGACCGCGCGGCAGCTTCGAGAGCCTCACGATCCAGCTGATAACGCTCCGCTACAGCCCTCAGCGGCTCGGTCATCCCCAAGTCTGGATAGAGAAGCTGAACCTCCACCGGACTGTCTCCAGCAAGGGCGACAATCGCCCGCGAATGAACCTCGTCGCTGCGGTCAGCCTGCACCACGTCGTTGATCACGATCGAAATCGCATTCGCGCTGCTGTCGTAATCCGCTTGCACTCTCAGCTCCGAAGAAAGACGGTGATCACGAACTCGGGATCGTCCGCAACCACCACGACAAGGATAGGCCGCCCATCGCTCGTCTCGCCGGTGAGGCGCGTGTTTCCTCGCTCATCGGACGCGCGTCCAATCGGATCGGCGATCGTCGCCTCCACATCCACGTCACTGATCCGGTAGAGCCGCATCTCGTTCTTGGCGTGGCGGCTGAAGTTCATTCCGCTGCAATTCTGATCCCATCGGCAGCGGATCCGGATGGCCGATCCGCGCACGCTTGCTTTCCAGCGCGAGCTCAACTCGGGCCAAATGCCTGGCAGAAGCCACCGACGAAATGCTGCGCCACCAGCCAGGGTTCATCTCAGCCAACCTGCACCGCAGCCTCGATGGCACCAAAGTCATCAACTACGCGCAATGGGCCAGCCGGGACGCGTTCGAGGCGATGTTCCAAAACCCCGACGCCCGGGCACGCCTCACAGAGCTGCAACAGATCGCCGCCGCAGCCCCGGTCCTATGCGAACTCGTCTCCGTCCACCACCCCGCCGAGGATTGATACGCAAGCGGATCGCGCCGCAAGGGCGCGCAGTCCCGCTAGGGAATCCGATCCGGCCGAAGCCCCGCTGACGCTGCCCGCCGGCTCATTGAGGAGCTGCGATTCTCGTTTATCCCGACCGGTATCCGTCCGGAACCGCGGGCCGGCAAGGTCCGAAGTCGATGAAGCGCAGTTGTGGCAACAGCAGGTCTCCATCAGAGTCGGCCGGCCCCTGGATCTCGCCAACAGCCAGATCAATGCCGCGGATGCATTCGTCGCCATGGGACCGCCAGGTCCACGCTGAGCGGAGGACGAAAGGAATGGTCTGCGGCACGGGCGTCGAGTCGACGAAACGTTGCTGTCCGGTTGTCCCTGGCGCCTCGAAAGAACGCGCTAGGTCCGTCCGCTGCGCGACGCGCTCGCGGAGCAATCACGCGGCCAGCGGATCGTCAGGGTGCTCGTCGACGAGCTGCGGGGCAGGCCGGTCGCCGATCACAACGGCAGTCGCGGCGGCCACGGCCGTCAAAGCCTGCCAGAGCAGCCGCTCTCAGCTGCCCTCAGCAGCGGAGGCGCTCGCTTTCACGACGACCGCGCCTCCAGCCCGGGAATCGCGTTGCGTCGCGAGCTGGTGTTTCGGTGCCGAGGTGGAGCGTTAGTGCATCTTGGTCTGAGTGTTAGCGCGGCGCGCTGAGCGTGCCGGAATGGGTCGCTCGGCGTAGCGTGGAGGTAGGGCAATGTCTGCGGTCAGAGCGCATGGATCGGCCATCATCGCTTGATAGCGGGAGAGCCGCTTCGCTGATCGCGGTTTTCGCCGCGGCCGTGATGGCGGCCGGCTGCGGGTCGCTGGCAAGCGCGAGTCAGAGCGTCCGCCGGCATAGCGTGAACGCAGCATCGTGTCGCGCTGCTGCGGATGCCGGCGCCAACTCTCGCCGTCTTCCTCCGGCTCGTCGGCTGTTCGCGGCCGCGGAGGCAGGCGCGGGGGGTGCAGTGGGGTCTCAGACTTCGATCAGCTCTGAGCGGACGCATCGTGAGCAGCGTTGCGCGATTCGGTGACTTCACCAACAACGGATTGGCGCTATCCCCCCACGCAAGCGATGTGTACTTCACGCTGGTTCCAGCGGGCCGTGGGCCGAATTTGCTGATCGAGCGAGTTGTGACCTCGACTCACAGACGAAGGCTAATGGCTCATGGTTGGGAGCCGTCTTTGAGCCCCAATGGCCGGCTGCTCGCCTATTTCACCTACCGCGGCAGGTCGGGGAGCGTTGCAGTCTTGGATCTGGTGACCGGTCGAGTGCGCTCGGTCAATGTCGATGCGGCGGTCGGCCACGGCCACGTGCTCGCGGAAATACAGCCAGGCTGGACCCGCGATAGCTCCATGGTCGTGCTCGCGACCGGATCACCCATCAGGCCGGTCTCGAGATCAGCACACGCGTCCGCAAACGGGTTTCATCCCGGCGCCATGCCGGCAGTTCGGCTGATCGTCGTGAGCGTGACCCCAAAGCGGCCGCTAACGGCTCGCCGGATCCTTGTCAGCGGCCTGCGCACGACTCCCGATCTGCTACTGGCCTCGGACGCGATCTCGCGGAACTCAGTGGTAGCCGCCTCGCTCGGTCCCAGAGGAAACGCCCGGCTCGATCAAATCCACCTGACACCAACCCGAGCCGCCGCCTGCCAAATTCTCAGCATTCCCGACGCACAGGTACTCGCATTCGACCCGACCGGCCAGCGGCTGATCTACATCGCCGGTCACAGCCCGGCCGTCCTTCAGAGGGCCACGATCAAACACGCTCGGCTCACCGACCGCCGGCGCCTGCTCCCGGACCGCTCCCTCGGAGCGATCGCGTGGTAGCCAAGACCCAGACCCGCCCGGAAGCGAAGGATCGGCCCAGTCCTGCTTCGTTGTGGTCGGCGGGTACGCATGGTCGGCGTGTTTTGCTGCTGGCGGCGGTGGCGTTGGTCTGTGGGGCGGGTGGCGCGGCGGCGCGGTCGGGGCCGTCCAGGGCCGCCGGTGCCCACCTGTACTGGGCGGACAACGCCGCCGGCACGATCGTCGAGGCCAACCTGAACGGCACCGGCGCCAAGACCATCGCCACAGGGCAGAAGCGCCCCACAGGGGTGGCGGTCAGCAGTACTCACCTCTACTGGGCCGACTCCCAGGCCGGCACGATCGTCGAGGCCAGGCTGAACGGCAAGGGCGCCAAGACCATCGCCACGGGCCGGAACGGCCCGGGCGGGGTGGCGGTTGGCAGCGGTCACCTGTACTGGGCGAACACGGGCGCCGGCACGATCGTTGAGGCCAACCTGAACGGCACCGGCGCCAAGAAGATTGCCAAGGGCCAGAGCTTCCCAGCCGCGGTCGCCGTTGGCAGCGGCCATCTGTACTGGTCGAGCCAGGAGCGCGGCACGATCATCGAGGCCAACCTGAACGGCACCGGCGCCAAGACCATCGCCAGGCGCCAGCTCTTGCCATTCTGGGTGGCCGTCGACAGCAGCCACCTCTACTGGGACAACTCTGTCGGCGCCGGCACGATCGTCGAGGCCAACCTGAACGGCACCGGCGCCAAGACCGTCGCCAAAAGCGAGAAGCACCCGGACGGGCTGGCATAAGCAGCAGCCATCTCTACTGGGCCAACTTTCAGGCCGGCACGATCGTCGAGGCCAACCTGAACGGCAAGGCCGCCAAGACCATCGCCAAAGACCAGAAGCACGCGTGGGGGGTCGCGATCGGACCCTAGTGTGCTGTGGACGTGGATCGTCTAACCGCACCAGCACCTGCCACCAGCGAGGCAATAACCAGCGACAGGCAACTAACACCGACCACGGGTGCGGGAGTGCTCCGTAGCGATGGTCCGATCGAAAGCCTCAGTGAGCGGCCACGGCTGTCCATTGCCGGCCGGTCCAGTGTTCGAGCAGTGTGTTGCCGGTGGGCTTGCCGGTGCTGTAGTCGCCGGTCGCCCACGCGCTGGATGAGGAGGTGGCAGAGGTTGCTTCGAGGAGGCTCTGATCGCCGGAGGTGCCGACAGAGCCGCCGGGGCTGGGGCTGGCTACCTGCTTCCAAGCCTGGCCGTTCCAGTGCTCGATCAGCGTCTTGACGGCTGGTTCTACGTGAGACTCCCCGAAGTAGTACCCAACCGCCCAAGCATTCGAGGACCCGGCGGCGGTGACACCCTCAAGGAGGCTGCCGCGAGAGCGGGGCGGCCTGGGGCTGGCTACCTGCTTCCACGCTCGGCCGTTCCAGCGCTCGATCAACGCATGGTCGACTGTGGCCCCGCCCGCGTCGCCCACGGCCCAGGCACCGTCGGACTGGGTAATGGCAACTGCATTGAGGGAGCTGCCGCTACGGCCAGGGTCTGGGCTCGGCACCTGCTTCCACGCCCGGCCGTCCCAGTGCATGACTAGGGTCTTGGAGTAGGTGCCGGGGCGGCTGTATGAGCCGACCGCCCAAGCGCTGGAGGGCCTGGCGGCGGCGACGGCTGCCAGCGTGCTGCTGTCGCCGCCGTGTGAGCCTGCGGGACTTGGGCTCGGCACCCGCTTCCACGCTCGGCCGTTCCAGTGCTCGATCAAGGTCTTGGAGGTCACGGTGGGGTTGGGGGGTCCGACCCGGTGACGTGTTGGACGAACCCGATCGCCCAGGCGCTTGATGACCCGTCCGCGGCCACGCCGCTCAATGTGCTGTTGCTTTGGAATGCGCCCGAGCTTGAACTGGGTACCTGCTTCCACGCTCGGCCGTTCCAGTGCTCGATCAGCGTCTTGAGCACAGTGCCGTTGCTGTAGTCGCCGACCGCCCAGGCGTCAGCGGGGCCGGCGATCGTGACGGCGTTAAGGACGCTGCAGTGCCCGCGGCCAGGGTTCGGGGTGGGCACCTGCTTCCAACCCCGGCCGTTCCAGCGCTCGATCAAGCTTTTGCCGGTCGCGGCCCACCCCACAGCCCAGGCAGCAGCGGGCGAGGCGGCGCCCACGCCATTGAACGTGTTATACGGAGCCGAAGAGCCCGCGGGCACGACGCACTCGCGCCCCGCTCCCCCGGCGGCCGGTGAGTGCTCGTTGGTAGTGCTCGCAGTGCCGCGACCCGATGAGCTCGTGGCAGCTGCACAGCCGCTGGCAAGCACCGCCACAAGGCAGACCAGTGCCGCTCGACCAGGAGAACGTCCTGTCTGCAGTGACCTCAATAGTCCGTGCATTGGATCCCGACCACGATGTGAGTGGTGTGGTCCGCTTGCACGACGACGTTCTGAGCTGGGCAGCCATCGCCTTTTTTGAGCCTTCGTTGATCTGGTAGCGCCCGGCGGGCAGCGCCAGTTGGAAGTGGTGACCGAAGCCATGCAGCTCTGCGCGGGCGACGACGCGCCCTGAAGGTTCAAACACGATCACGTGACCCGGCAGCCCGGAGTAGGCCGGATCGGAGGGCTGGATGGCTGACCTGATTAGCCCGGTCAGGATCCCAGTGCGATGAGACCCGGTCAGACGCGCCGCCGAGCGCGCGGCGGACGAGTCTGTGGGTCTGCCGCCTCCAGCGCTGAGCAGCACGTAGAGGCCTACCGCCAAAAGCACCACGAACGAGACCCCCGCCACCAATCCTGTCCGTCGCCGGCGTGCTCGCCGCCTTGCCTCCTCGATCAGGGCCTCGAGCTCCGCTCGCTCGTCGGGTTGCGGTTGTACCTCAAGTTGGTGTGATTCGCGGCTGGCTCGGGTGAGGGCGTTCATGGTGGCTAGCCCCGGCTCTCGATCAGCCGGAGCGGCTCGGATGGCTCTGGCGACACTCACCGATTGGCGCAACCCGGAAGGTCACCTCGGGAGCGGGGGAAGCGCGATGACGGTCATCTGAGGATTGATGAAGCTCGCGGTGCGAGGCGGACCTGAGTTTGATTGAAAATCTGCAACGAGGCTTACGCTTTGCCGGCCCCGGGTGCTGAGAGCACGTCAGAGAAATGGACAACGTTGGTGCCTGGCCTGAGGGTGTAGTGCCACCCCATATCGATGCCGCGGTGAAACTCCTCTCCCATGTCCACCATGGTCGAACCGCGTTTCGCTCGCTTGTTCTGGACTACCTCTGCTTCCCCGATTACGAGGAGCTTGTTGGCCTTCTTCAGCGACACGGTGGTCGATGCGAGGGTTGTGACGGGGGGCGGGGGACACGGCACACCAGGCGGGCAAATGTAGACATGGACGGTTGCGCCTGGCCCGGTCCGTGACCTCATGCCGATGGGAAACGACAGCTGGCGCGGCCCGACGCTGTTCCCAGGTATTGACACAGTCGCATACGACGCGCCCCCCAGAGCGGCGAACAAGGCAACCGTGGCCACCACATTCGCATAGGTCAGCCGGTTAGTTATCGCGGCCAGCCGCATCATCGCCATTCTCGCGCCCACCAGCCGCTTGCGCAGCGATCGAGCATCGAAGCCGCGTGTGATTCTGGAGCAAGTTCACCTCGCCACTCGCAAGCCGATCGCGGCGGACATGTTTCCGCGCGCGAAGGTGGCAGACACCCAGAGGTCGGTGTCTTGCTTGATCGCCGCCGGGATGCGGAACACCCAGCGCCGTCCGGCTGAATCGACGCGACGCAGATGAAGCCGGATCTGAGTGACACGACCGCCTCTACCCGCTGACTGGCGCGAGGCGACGACCGCTACACCGTGAGCTGGCAGATGGAGGTCAAGGCGCACCAGGACGCCCGGTCGCCACCGCAGCGCATAGGGCAGGCGGGCAAGGGAGCCGTCGGCGCAGGCTTCAGTTCCGGGACGATCTCGATAGGCCCAGCAGTAGCTGACCAAAACCGCGGACCGCGTGACCCCGAGCGCTGTCAAACTCGGCTGCGGAGGGCGCCTGCTCCACCCCGCGGGGATCACCCGGGACGGCCTAGCACCACTCGCTGCGAACGCGGCCGTGATGGCGCCCGCGACCACGAACGCAAGCAGTCTAACACGACGGTGATGAAGCGACGACGCATCTTCAGCCAAGCTCGCTAAAGGACACTACGCCGCCACAGCACGGCTGTCACGCCCACGCGGCTTCCAACCTCCCCAAGCGCAGGACGGTCGCCAAAGCTCACGAGCCGGGCGGCGAAAGCAGTTTCGCCACGACGCTCGCTATCGCCTTCTGGCAGGGAGTCGACGGGACGACCGCTTGGCGACGAACCGCAATGGTGGCAAGCGAGACCGGCGAGCGCATCTACAGGGCGGTCCCAGGTTGGGATATGCGACGGTTGGCAACCGTGATGGAGGTTTCGACGTTTAAGCGGTTATGAGGCGTTCTGCCGGGCGAGGATCCGATGGTCGATCCGGCTTTTGAGCGGTTCGTCTTGGCTTATTCGCGGACGCTCCTTCGCAGCGCGTTTCTGCTGTGTGGTGATCGCGGCCATGCTGAGGACCTGCTTCAGATGACGCTGTTGCGTATCGCTGGAAGATGGCAGTCGGCGCGCGTGGCCCCTGAGGCCTATGCCCGGCGGGTGCTGGTGAACCTCTCGCGCGATCACCGGCGCCTGGCTCGCCGGCGAATCGCCGAGCGTCCGCTCAACGATGCGGATCGGTGCTCAGGCGGTCGAGATCATGCCGATGAGGTTGCCCTCCGCGATGCGGTGATCGGCGCGTTGCGGATTCTGCCCGTGCGCCAGCGGGAGGTGCTCGTGCTGCGCTTCTACCTGGAGTTGTCGGTGACTGAAGCGGCGGCTGCGATGGGTGCCTCGGAGGGCACGGTGAAGTCCTACACGGCAAGAGCACTCGCGCGCATGCGTGAACTGCTTGACGACTCCGTCTCGATGGCCAAACCGCGCACCCCAGAGGTTTCCAATGACAAACGATGAGCAGCTGATTGAAAGACTTCAGGCCTCGCTGAAAGCCGCGGTCGCAGACGTCAACCCGGCGGGTGACTTGCTGGGACCGCTGCGGGAGGAGTTCGCGCGCGGCCACCGGCGCTCGGTAGGTCGGCGTCGGCTGCCGGCGCTCGAGAAACTCGCCGGGGCCCTACGTGCGGCAACGGTGCTGGCGATCTTCGCGGCGGGAATGACGGTCTTCGTGGTCTTCGTCCTGCTGCTGGGCCACAACCGCTCGAGACCATCCGCGGCACCCTCCACGCACTCGAGCGTCCGCGCGATATTTGACCGCACGATCTCCGTCCGCTCCGATGCGGTCGACCTTGCCCCTGGCGATCGGGCGCTGTGGGTGGTCGGCTTCGGCGAGGTCAGTCGGCTCGATCCCGCGAGCGGCCGCCTCGTGGCCAGGATCAGCACGCCTGGTACGGGGCAGGACAGCCAGATCGCGCTCGGCGATGGAAGCGTCTGGGTCACAGCGGGCATTCGACGTCCGCTCATATACCGGATCGACCCCGCGACCGATCGCGTCACTGCACGAGTGCATGTCCCTGGACTACCGTCGGGGATAGCCGTGGGCGGCGGCGCGGTGTGGGTCACGGTCATCCCGCGCTCAGGGCCAGGAGACCTGGTCCAGATCAATCCGCGAACCGACAGGGTGCTCGGCGCGCCGGTCAAGGTCGGTCCCGGGCCAGGACAAGTGGTCTATGCCGACGGCGCGCTCTGGGTCGCCGACACCTCTCCGTTCTCGGTGCTACGCGTCGAGCCTTCCACCGGCCATGTCACCACCGCCGTCGGCACCAGCCCCGGACCGGCGGGTGATTTCGGAATCGGTTCGATCGGGCTCAGTTTCGGCTCGCTGTGGGTCGCATCCAATGACTCGCTCACCCGCATCGATCCGCACACGCTCCGAGTCATCGCCACGGTGCCGATACCGCGCGCCGATCTGATCGCGTTCGCTGACGGCGTCGTCTGGGTTTTCGCCGACCCCCGCTCAAGCTCGTCGACGCGCTATTACCCGATCAAAGGCACGGCCGCGCTGTGGGAGCTTGATCCCAAAAGCGATCGGATCGTTGGAACGCCGCTCCACCTCAACGCGGTCGAGCCGATCGCGCTCGCCGCCAGCGGACGGAACGTGTGGCTTGCCGACTACATCCGCGGCACGGTCACGCGCGTGCGCCTACTCCCTGATAGTCGACGGTGAGCCGAACCGGCTGAGGCGGCGCCGGGGCGGCAATGGGATGACCTGGAACCAGCGCTACAAGCGTGGACATGATCCGGGACCCTCAGAGGCATCCGTTAGCCGGCTCGCAAGGAAGACCGCCGCGTGGGACGTTCGCACCCCCCGCCCATATCACAGCGAAATTGAACGAAAGCGGGACCACGCGCTGCTCCGTCCGGACCTTGCGCCTGGTCTCCGGCCCCGCCCGGGGGCCTACCAAGCGTGGAAACCGGGACGCTCCCTTTCGTCAACCGCTGGTCCACATCACGGACTTGCACTTTGCGACGGCAGCATGAGCAGAGACCTGGTCCTCCATTTGGCGAACACGAGGGCGGCACTCAGGGCATGGGTCGCGTCCAAAGATTGCTGTAACTAGGCGCGGGGTGCTGTCAGAGTGACGGCGTAGGTTCCCTCAAGTCCTGCCAGACGATGAAGGAGGCCTACGCCGTGAGACGCACCGTACCGCCGTCGGCGGAGATACAAGCTGAGATCGACAAGCTGCTCGGTCGCGGCATGGTCGATGACCCGCAGAAGATGCTGGGCGAGCTCGCTCGGCTCGGTGCCCGGTTGATCATCCAGCGGGCGGTCGAGGAGGAGTTCGATACCTGGCTGGGCCGCGCTCGCTACGAGCGCCGGCCGGAGGCGGGGCCGGGGAAGCGCAACGGGTTCCGCCCCCGGCATCTGCAGACCGGAGAGGGTGAGCTGCGGATCGAGATCCCGCAGGTCCGCGAGGCGGCGATCCCGTTCGTCTCGAAGCTGTTCCCGAAGTGGCACTGCAAGCGGCTTTTGCGAACCGACCCGCTCAAGGCGCTGGTGATCGGCGGGTTCGTGCGCGGCCTGTCGATGCGCGATGTCGAGTCTCTGTGCGAGGAGGCCGGGCTGGGAAGGACCTCGAAGTCGACGGTGGCCACGATCTGCGCGGAGCTGCACGAGCGCTTCGAGGCGTTCTGTCGCCGCTCGCTCTACGACGTCAAGCTGGTCGTGCTGTTCCTCGACGCGATCTACCTCCCGGTCCGTCCGAGCGGCCCGAAGGAAGGCGTGATCTGCGCCTGGGGAATCGACGAGAACGGCCACAGGCAGCTGGTTTCCGTGCGCCTGGGTGCGCGGGAGTCCAAGGAGGACTGGGTCGAGCTCGGCCGCGATCTCATCGCCCGCGGGCTCGCCGCGCCGCGCTTGGTCGTCGCCGACGGCGCCCCCGGGCTGATCGCGGCGGTCGAGGAGATCTGGCCGCGCGCTGATCGTCAGCACTGCGCCGTTCACCGCCTGCGGAACCTGCTGGCGAAGCTGCCCAAGTCAGAGCACGACCGGATCCGCTTCAACTACTGGACCGCGCTCACCGACGCGACCGGCGTCAAGGACGGCAAGCTCCGCCTCCAGGTCCTGATCGCAGAGCTCGAGCACCGCGGCTACGAGTCCGCCGCCCGCTGCCTGGCCGAAGACCTCGACGCGCTCGTCGCGCACCTGCGCTACCCGCTGCGGCACCGCGAACGATGGCGGTCAACGAATCTCCTCGAGCGATCGCTCGGGGAGGTGCGCCGGCGCACGAAGGTGATGGGCCGGTTCCCCGGCGAGACGCAGCTGCCTGTCACTCGTCTGGGCGGTGCTCGACCTGTTCTTCAGCCACGCCAGCAACGGCGCGACGTTCACCGACGTCGACCGCCAACACCTCTACCGGATCAAGTACCAGCAAGCCGACCCCGACAACCTCGACGAGGAGGTGACCGCCGCCTAGACTCAACCGCGGGAACCTGAACCGCGCGCGAATTTACAGCGGCAACTGGACGCGACCAGGGCAGGCCCGACGCCTGCATTGTGCGTGCGACGGTAATAGACGTCAGCGGTGACCGAGCTCATGTTGAGTACCGGTCCTTGAGAAGATCCTAGGTGGACCTCGATTCCGATGTGACGTCATCGGAGCTCCGGGAGGCTTGGGCGGAGGCTTCGTTCCGAGCGAGCGGTCGATCGGCCGTCGTCGTGGCGGCGTCCCGGTGTTCGGAGTCGCCTGACTTAGCGGTGGGGGCGAGCACGATCACTCGCTCGCCTGGCTGTAGCTCGAGATCGGGACGGGCGGCTTGGATCTCCCGGCCTTGCGTGATGGCCACGACGAGCGATCCCGGCGGCCAGTCGATTTCGCCTACGCGGCGACCGTGGGCAGGTGAGTCGGCAAAGATCCGAAGCTCGAGGATTTCGTAGCCCTGGAGTGGCGTGCTCGGCCGGTGCGCCGCCGCCGCTGGGATCTTCGACTGCGAACTCGGCCGCGGCCGCGCCTTCTTCGATCTGCTCCTCGGAGGAGCTGAGAGTGCTGGTTAGCGACTTGAGCAGGTCCGCGCGGGTCAGCCAGCCGCGTAGCTGTCCGTCGCGGGAGACGACGGGCAGCCCGTCGCGGCCGTAGAGGACGAGCTGGCGGCGCGCCTGCTCGAGGTCCTCCTCGGCGAACAGCGCCTGCGGTCGGCGGGTGAGGGTGACCGGGCCGACCAGCCGCTCCCACTCGGACTCCTTGACCACCGGCCGCTCCGCAGCCGTCCCCTGGCGCGGGAGAGTTGTCGTCCGTCGAGGGTGCCGATCGGCTGCATGACCTCCTCGACGGTGAGCGCCTGCAGCGCGGCCGAGCGCCTTGGGGCGTTCGATGTCGATCCCGCGCCGCAACAGCTTCGTCGTGTAGATGCTGCCGTGGGTGATCCGCTTGGCCAGCTGCGCGGCGATCCCGCAGGCCAGCATGATCGGCAGCGTGAGGGTGAAGTTGCCCGTCATCTCGGCCACGCTGGCGATCGAGGTCAGCGGGGCCTGCGCCGCCGCGGCGAACACCCCTCCCATCGCGACCACGCCGTAAAGGGCCGGCGGTCCGACCGCCGGCGCCGAAGAGATGGTGAGCGATGACCCCAAAGGCCATTCCGGTGGCGGCGCCGATGAACAGCGAAGGGGCGAACACCCCGCCCGAGCCGCCGATCCACAGCGTGAGGCTCGCGGCGAAGATCTTGCCCGCCACCAGGATGACCACGAACCACAGCACGTAGTGGTTGGCGAGCACCCGGTCCATCACCGGGTAGCCGACCCCGTACATCTGGGGCAGCGCCAACAGAACGAGTCCGAGCACGGGGCCACCGACAATCGGGCCGCAGCCACGCCGGCCGCCCGCGCCAGAGGGCATCGGCGGCGTCCTCGCCCTTATAGAGGGTCTTCTGGAATGCGACGCCGATCAGCCCGGCGGCGATCCCGAGCAGCGCGATCAGCAGGTAGCTGAAGTCATTGGTGACGCTCAGATCGTGCGGGACCGAAGCGAAGAACGGCGCTCCGCCGAAGAACGCGCGGCTGATCACATCGGCGGTGACCGCCGAGAGCATGGTCGCCACCAGAGCGTCCAGCGAGAACTCCTTCAAGACGATCTCAAAGCCGAAGAACAGCCCGGTGAGCGGGGCGTTGAACGTGGCCGAGATCCCGCCCGCCGCGCCGCAGGCCACGATCACCCGCAGCCGCCCCTCGCTCATCCGGACCAGCTGCCCGAGCGTGGAGGCAAGCGCGGAGCCGATCTGCACGATCGGCCCCTCCCGACCCACAGACCCGCCACCGCCGATGCACAGCGCCGAGGCCAGCGCCTTGACGATCGTTACCGGCGGCCGGATGCGCCCGCCGTTCTCCGCCACGGCCAGCATCACCTCGGGCACGCCGTGCCCGCGCGCCTCGCGGGCGTACCGCTGGATCAGCGGCCCGTAGATGACCGCGGCGATCACCGGCACGATCAGCACGAACCAGATCCCCAGGAACGGAAGGTGCAGGCTCGCGGTGTGGCCTTGCTGGCCGAACGTCTGTCGGCCCGTGAACAGCCAGGTGAACAGGTAAATCAGCTCGCGAAACCCGGCCGCCCCCAAGCCCGCGCCGACGCCGACAATCAGAGCCATCACCACCAGGCCGAGCTTCGATGCCGCCAGCCAGTCCGACGCCCGCCGCGCCGCGCCGCGCCAGCTACGCCTGGCCGGCATCCCCGCCGGCGGGACGGCTAGCGCTCACGACCGGCCCCGCGACCGCTTGACGACAGGTGGATCGGCAAGTCCGGCGACCAGCGCGCCCAGCCCGAGCTCGAACGCGGCGTCCGGGTAAAGGTCAGCCAGCTCTGCGACCCGTCCGGCCAGGATCGGGAACTCGCTGACGCGAAAGCGCTGCCAACCGCCGGCGACCTTCAGGGTCGGCCGCATCGACCGTGAACCCGGTGACCTCGGCCAGCGCGTAGCCGCGGGCGTAACTCACCGTGGCCCGGTAGATCGCGAGCGCCGCCCCGGGACCGAAACCCTGGGCGACCAGCACGCCCAGGAGGCGCTCCACGGGCCGCTAGCGAAGGGGTTGAGTCGAGCGGCTGTAGGCCCACCAGCCGGAACGTCGAGGGCATCGCAACCGCCAGATCGCGCAAGGCCCTAGCGAACCGCCGGCACGCCTCGCGCCAATCGTCGCCCAGGTCGAGATCCTGCAGCGGCTCCAGAAGACGATCGCCGATCGCGACGAGCAGCTCATCGCGGCCGGCGAAATGGTGGTAGATCGCCATCGCCTCGACCCCGAGCCTCCCGCCGAGGCGGCGCATCGTCAGGGCGTCGGGTCCCTCATGCTCGATCAACGCGATGGCCGCATCGAGGATCGCATCGCGATTCAGCGGACTCGGAGGCTCGCTGACGGGATCGCGAAGAGCTGGGCGCCGCTGACATTTCCCCACCGACTTTACACTGTAAGGTTCACTCGGATGACGCCCAATCGCACGACATCTACCCAGCACGCAGGCGACGCTTGGAGGATCGGAGTGAGCCGCCATCTCGGAGCTCTGGCAACCGTCGTCCGGCGCAGTGCCATCCCCTACGGGTACACCATCACTATCTGGACGGCGGGCGCCGTCCTCGAGCACGGGCACCGCAAACCGGGCGTCGGCCAGGCCTACCTGTTCCTGCTCGGCGCCGTCGCCGGGTTCGCCGTGGTCGCGCTGATCGCTGCTCGCGGCAGACCCACATGAGCTCCAGGCATCGAGCGGAGCCCTACTCCGCACCGGCGCGATCAATGCACTTGCCCTCGGAGCCGCGCTCGGAGCGGCCGCCCTAGTAGCGATGATGCCCGGAACCGCCGCCTGGCCGCTCGGCGCGTTCGCCGCCACCGCCGTATACCTCCTCGTCGCAAGCATCGAGCTGACTCTCACGCACCGGAATCCAGCCAGCCCCCCGAGGGGGTAACCCTGAACGGCTGGCCCGAGCCCGGCACCGTCAAGCAAACCGCCTTTGGCTACAAAAACCAGCGACCGGGCCAAGAACTGGCTGACAGCGGCTGCCCGCTGACCTGCCAGCCTCCCACCTACCTATGACTACACGCGCAACGAAGGCTTCGCCCGAAGGCCTGGTTCGGCAGGGCATCACCTTGGAGATCTTCACCCTCTCGTGGATGACCATCGAGGCAGCCGTGGCGGTGGTGGCCGGGGTCAGCTCCGGGAGCGTTGCGCTGCTCGCGTTCGGGATCGACTCAGTCATCGAGTTCGTCGCGGCGTTGGTGGTCTTGCAGGCTTTCCGCGCGGAGCAGGGAGGGCGCGCCGCTCGTCGGCCGCGAACAGCGGGCGTTGCGGGTTATCGGCGTGACGTTCTTCCTGCTCGCCGCATATATCGTCGCGGACGCCGCATACACGCTGATTACTGCGAGCAAGCCAGACAGCAGCACGGCGGGTGTGGCGGTGACCGCCGCCGCGCTCCTGGTTATGCCGGCCCTCGGCGCTTTGAAGCGGCGCACCGGTAACGCCTTGGGAAGCCGGATGCTGCTCGCGGACGCCGCGGAATCGCTCTTCTGTGCCTATCTCTCGGGGACGGTGCTCATCGGCCTGCTGCTCAATTCGATCTTCGGATGGTGGTGGGCGGACCCCGCCGCTGCGCTCGCCGTGCTACCGCTCGTCATCAGCGAAGGCAAGGAGGCGCTGGAACGCACAGACGACGAGTGAACGCTCTGATTTCTGCTCACGGAAGAGGCAGTGCTAGCGTCGCCCAGACTGGCTCTGGCCCCACGACAGGTCTCCACGGCGATCCGACTAAACGCCTGCCTCGCGCGGCAAGCGCGACTTTCGCTTTCGCGACCAGTGGACGCCCGAGGCTGACAAGCGCTTCGCGACGGAGCGGGTCGCGTGTGGTGGCTCCGTACTAGCCCCGCGCAGGCTCGAGCGGCAGTGTCCACTGCTGAGACGGAATACGCGTCGCGTACCCTCGGCGTATGTCCGCAGCTCTCATCACCGGCGTGAGCCGTAGGCGCGGCATTGCCGCGGCCGTGGCGAAGCGATTGCGCGACGATGGGTTGAGTGTTGTCACCACAGGATGGACTCCCTATGACATGGAGAATCACCCAGGCGTCGATGAGCAGGCAGAGACCGATTTCCAGTGTGACCTCGGCGACCCGTGTGAGCCCACGCGCCTTCTTGCCGCGGCCGGAAGAAGACGGGGCTGCTCTCGGGGCTGGTCATCGCCCACACGTATGACCCGGGTGGCGGACTGTTCGAGATGACACCGGAGTTGATCGACCGGCACATGGCTATCAATGTACGCGGGTCGCTGCTCCTCTTGCGAGCGTTCGCTGAACACCTCAGCGACGCCTCGAGGTCCGGACGCATTGTGATCTTCACGAGTGGTCCGCCGCAGAACGGCGCCATCGCCTACGCGGCGAGCAAAGGCGCTTTGGAGTGGATCACGTTCTCCGCGGCCACCGAACTCGGCCCACGGGGCATCACCGTAAACGCTGTCAACCCAGGGCCTAATCAGACCGGATGGATGACCACGAGATCGAACGGAGGCGGCAACGACGAACTCCGTTGGGACGGGCAGGACGCCCGGAAGATGCCGCTGCACTGGTGTCATTCCTCCTCTCTGAGGACGCTGCCTTCATCAACGGCCAAGTGATCACCTCCGACGGTGGACACCGCGTCGCCGGCGGATCCTGGCCCCGCTGAGGATAGGCTTGCCGCCGCGCTCGGGGCGATGCCCAGGGGAAACCTGGGTTCACCGTGTGTCGGGCACGTGGCAGCTATTGGCCCCAGCCTGCTCCGGCGCGGAAAGCTGACGCCTGCTTCCACGATCAGCGGTGCTGTTCGGACCGACGCCCGCATTGCGACGCGAGCATGCGTCTCGCTATCGGTGAGGGGAATCTCTCCCCACGGAAGCCTCGAGAGCGAATCCGTTCAGGCGGTGATACCTCGGCTCCGGATCAGCACGCAGCGTCTCACCTGCGCTCTGCAGGAGCATGAGTCGATGTGGAGCAGCCGCGGTCGACTGCGGTCAGTTCGGTCGCAGGATCGCTTTGACGACGCCATTTGCTCGCTTGTCCAAGCTGTCGTAGAAGGCGGCGCCGTTTTCGAGCGAGCCGTGGTGGGTGACGACCTGGCCGGGGCGGGCGCGACCGGCAACTACCAGCTTGGCGGACCCCGATCGTGCCCTTCCTCCCAGCCCGCAGGTCGATGAGGACGACGGAAAGGAGAATGGAACCCTGATCTCGCTTGCGCGGCAAAGCAGCTCTGCCGGCGACGGCCCAGTCATCTGAGATCGGCCGATCCATAGGCTTGAGCTCGTGCCCGCGGCCGAACTCAAAGCCTGCCCTGGCTGTGCAGCGCCGGTGACGGATATCGACGGGCCGGTACACGAATACGTGCCGAGCGCCCCGGGCTGCTGGAAGGCGTTCGGTGAGCTGCAGGCGGATGAGGCGTGGCGCTTCGGCTATCCACCCGTGCATCGGATGGTGGTGGACGCCTACATGGCGCAGCATCCCGGCGACGGCGGCGACCGCCGCGACCGCCAATCGGTGTTCGTTCACCTCGTCGGTCTATGTGCTGCGCTCGAGCATGGCATGCCCCCTCCGCACGTGACGAAGCTGCTTGGGCAGGTGATTCGAAGGCGCCACGGCGAGTTCCCGGTGCTGCGGCGGGCGGAGGGCCCTGGGGCGGTGACCGTGCTGGACATGGTCGGCGCGGCCGACCTAGCGGACTACGAGCGGCGAACCGACGAATGGGCGAATGTGGTGTGGAGCTCGTGGAGCGTGCAGCACGAGGTCATCCGCACCGAGGTCGACGCCGAGCTCAGGGCCTAACCTAACGGCTTGTAGCTGGTCGGCGGTCGCTCACTCCCACTTTTCTGTCACGACAGGCATCCTGATCGCTTGTGATCGATGCCCCCATAGCGCGGCAAGCGAGACGCTCCCTTTCCTCTCGCCGGCGGCCATGGAGCGGGCGCCTGGTTTGCGACGGACGGGGTCGCTCGAGAACGTCATGGGTGCGGCCGCATGGGGCGTCCCGCCCCTGAACCCCGAGCCTTCGTGGAGAAGAAAGTGCGCGACCGCCGAAGGCTCACCCGAGGGGCGCTGGGTTGGTCGGAAGTCCGGTCCGGAGCGACTTGGTGGCTGTGGCGGTCAGCGCGACGACGAGCTGCCAGGCAGCGAAGGCCAGTAGCGTGTTGGTGCTGCCCATGTTTTGGGTGAGCAGACCGGCGGTGAGTGGTCCCACGGCGAGCAGGCTGCCGGAGATGAGTCGCGCGGCGCTGATCACGCGTCCGCGTAGGCGGTCGGGGGTGAGGATTAGCCGAGCGCCGACCACCACGGCGTTCCAGGCCGGGCCGCTGAGGGCGGCGACGCCGGCGATCGCGCCGAGCAGATAGGGGTTGTGGGTCAGGGCGAGGATCGGGAGCAGCGCTGCCTCGATCCAGAACACGCCGATGACGATGACCTGCGAGGGCACGCGTCGGGTGATCGGGACGGCGATCAGCGCGCCGATCAGCCCGCCGGCGCCGATCATCGCCAGCATCACGCCGACGGCCGCCGGGGTGGCGCCGTGCTGGCGGGCGCGGATGATCAGCACCAGCTCGACCGCGACCCAGGTGAAGTTGCCGGCGGCGACCGCCAGCGCAGAGGCGCGCAGGAAGGCTTGGGACCAAAACCACCGCAGAGCCTGGGCGACTTCGGCGATCGGGTGTTGGCGCGGCGCGCTGCGTGGTTCTTGCAACGGCGTGCGGACGAGCAGCGCGCCGAGCGCGGAGAACAGATACGAGACCGCGTCGCCGAGGGAGGGCAGCCAGCGCGCGAGCCCGAACAGCAAGCCTCCCAGAGGTGGCCCGGCGAGCGTGGCCGCCTCCCGACGAGCCTGGTTGCGGGTGACCGCCTCAGACACTTGGCTTGCGGCCACGACCAGCGGCAGCGCGCCTTGTTCAGCGACGCTGTAGACGACGTCGCGCGCGCCGGCGATGAACGCCACGGCCATGATCTGGCCCAACGCCAGGCCGCCGAGCGCGAGCGCAACCGGCACGCTGGCGAGCGCCAGCCCTCCGATGAGGCTTGAGACGATCATGATCGTGCGGCGGTCATGGCGGTCAACCAGTACCCCGGCCGGGAGGTAGAGTACGAGCACCGGGACCTGGTTTGAAAACCCGACCAGCCCCGCTTTGGCGGGCGAGTGCGTCGTCGCGAGGACCAGTAACGGGAAGGCGACAAGCGAGACTTGGCTGCCAAGTGTCGATACGACCTCGCCGCCCCACAGCAGTAGAAAGTCGCGGTTGTGACGCAGCGAAACCGGATGCTCACCGAGGGTCGCGCTCACCCGAGGATTGCTCTGTGGCTACAGGTGCTCGGCAGGATTACGGTGCCAAGCGCCTCCACCCAGCTCGGTCGCAGCACCGCGCCAGCGCCGACCCTGGCCAAGCTGAGGAAACGCCACCTCCACCGCGAACCGATCGCTGTCGGGGTCGAGCTCGGGAGCTGCCAGGACCGCCAGGCGCTCTCGATGCCGGCGGGCCTGCAGCTCGCCGTTGAGCATCGCTAAGAACTCCGCCGCCAGTCGATCGACCTCAGGCGAGCGCTCCACGGCCACCGAGCACCACTCAGCCACATCGCTCCAGCGCCATAGGCGCGCCGCGCCATCGACCCACACGGCCGGGGGCGGAAACCCGCCAGGACCACGCTGGCCTGAGATCAGCTGTGCCACGCTTTGGCGGGTGCGCCCCAGTCGGCGCGCGATCGCCGAGGCGCTGACCAGCTCGTCAGGTTCCACCCGCACCACACGCCAGATCGCGGCTCTCTCGACCTCACGGATGGCGTCCAGCACGGCGTCCGCCAACGTCGCAGCTGGCCGCAGGAGGTCGGCGACCGGGACCCCCTCGCGCTCGGATACACCCGCACTAGCCTGCGCGGTGCTCGGCAGCTGCGTGGCCTGTTCGACTCCGCCGCAATGCTCGAGCACGAGACTGAAGCGATGTTCCACCAGCTCAGCCTAGCCGGTCTGTTGACATGTGTCAACAGACGCTGGTTCCCTCCACGTTGTGGGCCCTCAGAAACGGGATGCCACAACGTCTAAACAGCGCCCCTAGACACCTCGGCGTCGTCACCCTAGTGCCCGGGAAAGCACGGGAGCCACGTTAGGACCGCTTCCCCCTCACATCCTGCGCCCCGACTCCTGCTTTGCACTTCCCGAGGGCACTCGAGCGGACGCTCGTTCGCGACGCGAGCGGTCGCCCCGCTCCGGGACCGGCAGAAAGCTCGACCAGTCGGGACGTCGCACCGTTGCGACTCGCAGTCACCTCCTGCCTGAAGAATGAATGCAGTAGTCCCGCAGGAGGATCAATCCGCGCTAGCAATGCCGATAATGGATCATCGGCCCATGGACCACAACCTTCTCGCAGAGCTCAACGACGCATTCGCAGCGACGTGCGCCGACGCCGGGATCGATTCAGCTCGTGTGAGGATCTGGTTCTTCGACGGGGACCCGCTCTCCCCCTGAGCGCGAAGAGACGGTCTCGGCTGGCCTCGGGGAGTGGGTTCGGGAGGCGAACGAGGAGTGCGCCGCGTCGCTGGACGCGCTTTGCGGATGCCGTTGGAAGTCCTGCGGGACGAGCACCGCTAGGTGAAGGAGCTGCTTGACGAGATGGAGAGTTGATCCATCGTTGCCCGGCTGCCGTATTAGTCCATGCCGGCCGATGTTCGGTGGTCTGCTGTGGGGGTAACACGCGTCGGCCGGCAACGCCATCGGCCGCATTGACGGGCGGTTAGCGCAGTTGCGCTCGCCTTGAGTAATGCGTCTTGGTCTGCGCGCCCGGGGACTTGCCCCATGAGCTATGCGGCCCGCGCCGGAACACCGCTCGCGCGCTTTGCGCCGTGAGGGCTGCGCCTCGGCGCACGGTCTTGCCTAACTTTGGTGCTTCGCTGCCGTGTTACTCGATGCTGGCCGGACGCTTTCAGGTGTGCTGTTTCGCGGCTAACACATCGGCCGGGAGGATCTCCGGCGGCCCCGCGAGGAGCTCGGCGGCCTTCGCCGTGAGCGCGGCCGCGATTTCCCCATTAATGTGGGCTCGAACGCGCGTCTTCGCTACCAAACGTGTCGAAAATCCAGAACGTGGTGGGTGATGTTCGCGCGGCTACCAGTCGATGGTCCCTGTCTCGGCTTGTGCCAACGGCAGCGCACCCATTAGCAAGGCGGCGACCTCCTCGGCTTTCTCGGGCTTGGCCTCGATCCGGGCACGAATGCGTATGGCGTCTCCCTGATCGGCTCCCCATCTTAGGACCATCGGGTATGCCTCTCGGTATTGCGCGACCGTGCAACGCCCCCAAAGACGAATAGCGCTCACTCCCATTGGCCTCGCTACGGGCCCGCGTTCCCTCGGGTATACGGACGAGCACGGCTGCCGTGTGGCTACTAGTGCTCGCCAAGCCGCCGTGCTGTCTCACGAGAGCCTGGGGTGAGGTGGTGATCCAAGCCGAGCGCACGGCCGTATAGCTCTGCAAAGGCCCACGGCGGCCGCACTCGCGCACCTAGGAGGTAACTCGCATGACCGAAGTGAACAGGCTTGAATCCGACGACCTGCAGCGGCTCGACAATGTCCTCAGTGACGCGAAGGTTTCGCCTGTCACGCGGCGCTCGCTGGTGACGCGCGCCGCGACGGGAGCGGCGGCCGTGGGTGCGGTCGGGGCCCTCGGACCGATTCCGGCCGCGCTGGCGTCCCGCAGCGACAGGTACTCGGTCCACAACGTCGTGACCACCGCCGTTACCGCCGAGGCGCTCGCCGTCACCTTCCTGACGGGCGTGATCGAAAACGCGCACAAGATCGGCATTCCTCACAACCTGGTCCCGATCTTGAAGGCCGCCAACGCGGCCGAGTATGACCACTACAAGGTGCTGCGCTCACTCGGCGCCCGCCCGCTCACGGAGAAGTTCTGGGCGCCGGACGCATTCTTCAAGTCGAGCAAGTCCGTGTTCGAGACGATCGAATTTGCGGAGACCCTGTTCGTCAACGCGTACCTGCAGGGCATCTACGTCTTTTCGAAGTATCACCAAGACAAGCTCGCCCGCTATGCCGGCGAGATCTGCGGCGTTGAGTCCGAGCACCGCGCGCTGGCCCGGTTCGCGCTCGGCAAGCTGCCCAACAACGTGGGCTTTGAAGTCTACCAGTACCACATGATGGATCGCATCGTCCAGGCGCTCGAGCATGCCGGGATCGGCTTCGGCAAGCAAGGCAAGAAGCCGGGCAAGTTCTACGAGTTCAAGCCGCCGCCCAAGAACACTGTCGTTCCCATCGAGAGCAATACCCCCAAGTAGCGGGAACCAGCCGCTCGCCCACGACCGCGGCGGTCATGGCAAGTCGCTCACGAGTCGTAAACCTGAGGGTGGTTGAGGGTTCGACGCCCGGCCGAGCCGGGGAGCGCGACGTGACCCTTCGGTCGGAGGCACCGAGGGTGGACCGCCTACGTCGCCGCACGTCCAACCGCTCACACCACCGGAAGAGCGGGACAATTATCAACGCATCGAGGGGCTGCTCCTCGGTGCCGAGCCCCGGGGCGTGACCGGCGCCGCCGGGGCCGACTATGTGGACGCCGGCGACCATAGCTCTGGCCGTGGCCGAAAGCGAGCACAAGTCGCCGCTAATCCGCAGCGATCCGCGGCTATCGCCGCGATTTCAGACACTAGTGCCTGAAATGGAGCGCGAAATGCGGGCATCCAAAGCGATCAGCCCAAACAAAAAGGCGCGGCTGTGCAGCGCATTTTCGAGATGGAGCTAGCCGGGCTCGAACCGGCGACCTCCTGGGTGCGATCCGGCCGCTCTGCCGCGATTCCCGGCGCTAAAAACGGCAGATTAGCAGGACATTCGTGATGCTGCCGAAACGCGTCACGTACCGCGGATAGCCGCGGATATTCGCGGATTACCTCTCGATTCAGGCACTCTTCGCAATTAGTGCCTGAAAATCGCTCGGCTCTCCGCGGGCACCGCGGCCGACGCGCCTCCGGGCACTGTCGCAGCGCCATCGGACTAGCGCCAGGCTCCCATTCCGCGCTTTGCGGGAGCGAGGTCGGCGATGCGGAGAACCTCGTGGCAGCACGAAAGCGGGGCCCGCCTGATTCGACCGCTGTCGTCGATGACATCGCAGCCGGACCGGAGGCTTGCGCATCCCGGATGTCGACGGTGGCGATCGCCACCCCTCCTCGTCGTCCTGAGCATCGCTGTGGCCGGCCGTCTGCGTTCGGAAGAGTAGACGCCGGGCAACCCGGCGACCGTCGGCGGGGTATCGTGTGGGTAGGCGAGCCGGGAAGTCTGGTCGGCGTTTCCCTGACCTTGGGAGGACGTCGTGTTCCGAAAGCAGCTCGCAAGCTCTGTTGTGCGATGGTCACAGGCCTCCGGCCTGACCGCGGGCTCCTCGGCTCGTAGCGATGTCTGACGCACTGTTGGCGGTTGCCTTCGGCTTGGGTGCCGGGCTCAGCCTTGGAACGAGCTGGGTGCTGGTGACGAGGCTCGAGCGGATTGGCGCTCGGCTTCATCTACCGGAGGCGCTGTTAGGCATGCTTGCGGCGCTGGCGGCCGATGCGCCGGAGCTGACAGCAGCGATCACCGCGCTGGTAGGCCATCACCCACAGACCGGCAGCGGTGTGGTGATTGGTTCCAACGTGTTTAACCTCGCGGCGCTGCTTGGCGTAGGAGCCCTGGTTGCGGGCAGCATCGCGTTGCACCGGCGGGTGATCGTGCTGGAGGGCGTCATCGCAGTCGCGGTCGCGCTGCTCACTGTGCTGGTCGTGCTCGGGCCGCTGTCCCCGCTCGTCGGTCTGATCCTCGCGATCGGAGTGCTCGTTCCGTATCTGCTGGTGCTTGGCGTGCGCCGCGATCGGCTCCGTCGCCTCGGCCTTCCCGACACCTGGACGAGGTGGATCGCCAAAGCGATACGCGAAGAGGAACTCGAGCTCGAGGGAGCGATCGAGCAACGGCCCAGGCGCCGGAGGGATCTTCTTGTCGCGGCGCTCGCGGTGTTGGTCGTGGTCGGCGCCAGCGTGGTGATGGAACAGGCCGGCTCGAAGCTGGGCACCCGTCACGGGATCCCGGAGATCGTGGTGGGAGGGCTGATTCTTGCCGGTGTAACCAGTCTCCCGAATACGGTCGCGGCCGTGTATCTCGCCACTCGCGGTCGCGGCGCCGCGACCCTGAGCACGGCGATGAACAGCAACGCGCTTAACATCACCGCTGGTCTACTGCTCCCCGCCAGCTTCGTGGGATTGAGCACGCGTTCGGGGTCTGTGACGCTGATCGCTGCCTACTACCTCGGACTGACCGTGTTTGTATTGGTAAGCGCGTACAGCGGACGCGGCCTGCGCCGGGCGCACGGCGTGCTGATCGTATGCGCGTATTTGGCGTTCGCCGGGTTGCTGCTCGCAAGCGCATACTCCAGCTCGCTCGGCTTCGTATTCAGCCTTGCGGTACCCGCCGTGGCTGGCATCGCGTTTGCCGGTTGGCGGCTCGGGCGCGCCAAGGGCAAGCGGGACGAAGCGGATCTCCCTGCAGAACGCGACCGTCAGCACGCGCTCCAGCAGACGACGGCCAGAACGACACTGGTGCCCACCCCGAATGGACGCGAGCCCCAGCCGCCGCCGACGATGGGCCACCGGCGCGACGAGTCACTGGTTCCCGGATGGCCGGTCAGGCGGCTCTGGTACTTGGCGCTCGCAGTCAGCTCGCTGATTGCCTGTGTCGACGCGATCCTGGGCCGACATGTCATCCTCATCGGACTGCTCATCACAGGACCCTGCTGCGCGCTACTCACCGCACGCTGGACCCTTGCCGCAGCTGCCAGCGCCTGGGCGATCGCCCTCGCGATCGTGCTCGGTCTTCCCGACCAGGTCTGGGGCACCACCACGCACCTCGTCTTCCTGGGCGCGGTAGTGATCGTCGCCATCGTGGCCACTTCCTCGGCGGCCATCCTTCAACGGCACCGCTAGCGCGCGACCCGAACTTTGCCGAGAACATCACTCACTGGAATCGTTTCGGCAGCGCGGGTAGCCGTATCTCCGAGGATGTGGCAGTAGCCGTCCGGCGCCGCGTCGGTGGCGGAGAGGTGCCGCGCGCGGCGCCGGAGGTCGGCAAGTTCGACTTTGAGTTGTTTGAGGTGGGCGATCTGGTCGTCGACTTCGCGCGCCCGCTGCGCGAGGCGCGCGGCTACGTATTTGCAGGGCTGTTGCCCGCGATCTCGTAGGGCGAGGATCTCGCGGATCTCCCCGAGCGGAAATCCAAGCTGCTGGGTGCCCTTGACGAACCGAAGTCGGTCCGCGTCCGCGGCCCGATAGAGGCGGTAGCCCGAGGAGGAGCGCGCTGGCGTGGGGAGGAGCCCGACCTGCTCGTAGTAGCGGATCGTCTTGGCGTTGACGCCCGCTCGCTGCGCGAGCTCGCCGATCCGGAGGTGCGGCTCCTGCCCAGCCGTGATCATGGATCACATCGTAGCTTGACCTTCCAGTAGCTGGAAGCCGTAGCGTGGCAGGATGATGGAGCGGAGGAAAGCAGCGGTCCCGTCCCGTTATCTGGCGCTGGCGCTCGGAGCCGTGCTCCTCGCGCTGGCGGGTTATCTCGGATACGTCGTCTATCCGCGGTTTCAACTGGCGGCGGGAAGCGGCGCTGGTCTCCTGCTTCTAGCAGCGGGCGCCGGGGTCGCGTCGTTCTTCTCGCCGTGCTCGTTCCCGCTACTGGTGACGATGCTCGCGCGGCCGCTCGCAGAGCACGCGACAGCCGAGCGGCGTCGTCCGCTGCGAGCCGCGCTTCTGTTCGCCTCCGCGCTCTCGGTCGGCGCGGCGGCGTTTCTAATCGCTGTCGGGAGCGTAATCGCGCTGATCGGTGGCGGCCTGTTCGCTGGCGTGACCTTCACCAGCACGGCAGGGCGGATGATCCGGTCCCTGGTTGGGCTGCTGCTGATCGCGCTGGGGCTGATCCAGCTGGGAGGCCTGCCGGTCAACCTGCGCCGGTTCGAGCCAGCGCTGCACGCCTATCTGCGCCGCCAGGCTCGGGTGCGACGCGAGCGCCCGCTACTCGGATTCGCGCTCTTCGGATTCGGCTACCTGCTCGCGGGGTTCGGGTGAACCGGCCCGATCCTGGTCGGTCTGACCGGGCAGGCGTTCACGACCGGCGGCGGGTTCGGCGCCGCCTTCCTCGCGTTCGCAGTCGCGGCGCTCGCTCTGGTTCGCTGATGTTCGCCCTCGCCCTGGCGCTCGCCGCGGCGCAGGAGCGAACGGTGCGAGCGATGCGGGAGGGCGCCCCGGCTGTCAAGCGCTGGGGCGGGACGAATCCTCGTCGCAGTCGGAGTCTGGTTCCTGGCCCTCGCCGTCTTCGCCCACTTCTTCGCCCAGGATCTTCCACGTGTAGCGGGTGCTTCTGCGCAGCCAACTCGGTGGTCGCTGCCGAAAGATGACGGAGTTGGCGTCGGCTGAGCTTCATGTGGCCGCCGTGCCGTCTTTGCTTGTAATCACTATGCCGGGCAGGCGAAGTCCCGATGAGATGATGCATCCGGGCAGGACCTGGCGTCGAGCCGCGGCGTCAGCCTGAGGGTGGCCGGGTGATGTCGCGATCGTGGATCGTGCGGATGGCGGTGCGGGCGGCTGGGGTTGGGGGAGTCGGTGTGCTGGTCGCGCGGGGGGCGCTGACGCTCGATCTCGGTGTTGGTCGGCGGATGCGGCGGCTGGGGCCGATCGAGCTGAGGATCGCCGCGCCTCGGGAGGTGGTCTTCGACGTGATCGAGGGTCCCTACCGGCGGACGCCGCGGGCGATGGCGGGCAAGCTGCGCGTATGGGAGCGGGGCGAGGACATGGTGTTGGCCGAGCATTTCACGAAGATCGGGCCGCTCACGGCGTCGACTCTGGAGGTTGTGCGCTTCGAGCGGCCGGAGCGGATCACGTTTCGCCTGGTGCGGGGACCGGTTCCCCATGTCGTGGAGAGCTATGAGCTCCGCGAGGTCGATGGTGGGACGAGATTCGTCTACTCGGGTGAGCTGGGCACCGACTTCTGGGCGCTGGGCCGCCTGGTGGCAAGCCGGGCGGCGCCGCGCTGGGAGCGGGCGGTCGCGGAGTCGCTCGAGCTGATCGTGACGGAGGCCGAGCGGCGCGCCGCGCGGAGCCGAGCGGCTTCGCCGTGACCGGGCTGGGACCGCGCCGCCCGGCTGTATGACTTTCAGTTGTTCCTCGAGCGGGCGGCGATTGACCTGGCGCTCGAGCTCGCGGCGATTCGGCCCGGTGACCGACTGCTCGATCTCGGTACCGGGACCGGGGCGCTGCTGCGCCGGCTTGCCGCCCGCGCCGATGCTCCCCGCGAGGCGGTTGGCGTCGATCGCTCCGCTTCGATGCTCGCCGCGGCGCGGAACTTGCCGAATGCGTGGCGGCTGGTGCGCGCCGACGCGACCGCGCTGCCCATTCCCGAACGAGAGTTTCGACGTGGTCACGGCGGCGTATCTGCTGCATCTGCTCGATCCGCCGGCGCGGCGGGCGGTGATCGCCGAGGCCGCGCGTGTCCTGCGCCCGGGCGGGCGCATGGTCACGGTCACGGTCGGCGTGCCGCGGTCGGCGCCGCTCGCGTTGGCGTTCGCGCCGGTGGCGGCGATCGCGCGGCGGAGCCGCTGGCATCATGGCGGGATTGCGCGTGCTGGATCCACGTGGTGAGCTGACCGACGGCGGCTTTTGCGTGCGCGCGGCTCGCCGCACCGGCCGCGGTTATCCGTCGCTGGTCGTCGTGGCGGAGCGGCGGGGATGAGCGCTCTGGGTGTGACCCAGTCGATCTGCCCGCGCTGTAAGCGGGTGCTGGAGGCTGAGCTTCGCGAGCGCGATGGGCGTGTCGTGCTCTCGCGCAGCTGTCCCGAGCACGGCCGCTTCGAGGCGGTGGTCTATGGCGACGCTCGACGCTACGCCGAGATCCAGCGCTTCAACAAGCCCGGCGAGAATCCCCGGTCGCGGCAGACCGAGACCGCCGATGGCTGCCCGCATGACTGCGGCATCTGCCCCGAGCACGCGCAGCACACCTGCCTGGGGATCATCGAGGTGAACTCCGCCTGCAACCTCGACTGCCCGATCTGCTTCGCCGACTCGGGCACCGGCCATCAGCAGCACGGCTTCTCGCTGAGCCTCGAGCAGGTCGAATCGATGCTCGACGCGTTCGTCCGCGCCGAGGGCGAGCCGGAGTCGGTCCAGATCTCCGGCGGCGAGCCCTCGATCCACCCGCAGATCCTGGAGATACTCGCTGCCGCCAAGGCTCGCGGGATCCCGCTGGTGATGCTGAACACCAACGGCATCCGTCTCGCCCGCGACCGCGACTTCGCCCCGGCGCTGGCGGAGCTCGGGATCCACGTCTACCTCCAGTTCGACGGCTTTGAGCCGGCGACCCAGGCGGCGATCCGCGGCCGGGACCTCACCGACGATCAAGCTGCGAGCGCTTGAGCGGTGCGCCGAGGCCGGGTGTGAGCGTCTCGCTCGCCGCCGCCGTCGAGCGCGGCATCAACGAGCAGGAGATCGGAGCGATCGTCCGCTTCGGCGTCGAGCATCCGGCGGTCACCGGCGTGTTCTTGCAGCCGGTCACCCACTCGGGACGGTTCCGCGCCGACGCCGACCCGCTGCAGAAGCTCACCAACTCCGACGTGATCGCGGCGATCGCGACCCAGCTCCCGGAATGGTTTCGCGCCGAGGACTTCGTGCCGGTCCCGTGCTGTTCGCCGAGCTGCCGCTCGGCGACGTTCGCGCTCTACGACGGCTCGGATCTCGTCCCGCTGCCGCGGCTCGTCGACGTGGAGCAGTACCTCGACTACGTCACCAACCGGGCCGTGCCCGACCTGGACGTGCGCGAGGCGCTCGAGGGCCTGTGGTCGGCGAAGGCCGCCGGGGGCAGCCCGCCGGTCGCGGAGCGGCTCGACTGCATCGCGTGCGCGACCGCGATGCCCGCCGAGCTGCGCGAGGTCGCCGCCCGCGGCTTCATGATCGTCGTCCAGGACTTCCAGGACCCCTACACCCTCGACTCTGCAGAAGCTGCGCAAGTGCTGCGTGGCGGAGATCGTCCCCGACGGCCGGCTGATCCCGTTCTGCGCCTATAACTCGGTCGGCTACCGCGAGCAGGTCCGCCGTGACCTCGCCGCGGCCGGCGCGGCGGGCCGATGAGCCAGCGAGCCGTGGCGGGCGATCCGGCGAGTCTTCTCGCCGCCGGCGGGCTGTCCGGTGAGGAGCTCAAGCGCTGCTGCGCTGCGGCGTATGCGAACCCCGCGGTTCGCTGGCTGCTCGGCGGCGAGCTTCATCCCGGCGGCGTCGCGCCTGACGCGCCGGACCCTCGAGCTCGCCGAGCTGCGAGCGGGTGAGCGACTGCTCGACGTCGCCTGCGGAGCGGGAACCTCGGCCCTGCTCGCCGCGAGCGAATTCGCCGCCGACGCGACCGGAGTCGAGTACGGACACGACGCTGTCCGCGCGGCCCGCGCGGCCGCGTCCGCGTCCGGATGCGCCGAGCACGTGCGCTTCCTCCACGGCGACGCCGAGACGCTGCCGGTCGCTGACGACCAGTTCGACGTTGTTCTGTGCGAGTGCGCGCTGTGCACGTTCCCCGACCAGCGGCGCGCCGTCGCCGAATTCCGCCGGGTGCTGCGCCCCGGCGGCCGGCTGGCGCTCTCAGACGTCGTCGTGGAGGGCGGACCCCTGCCGCGAGCCGCTGACCGGAGCGATCGCGACGATCGCCTGCATCGGCGGCGCGCTCTCCTCGACCGGCTACCGACAACTCCTACACGAGGCCGGGCTCACCGTCGGGCGAAGCGAACCCCGCCCGCACGACGCCGAGACCTTCGCCCAGCGCATCGAAGACCGGCTCAGAGGCGCGCGCCTGCTCGGCATCGCACCGCCACCAGGCTCACCGCTCGGGATCGAGGACGCGATCAAAGCCGCCAGACAAGCCCGCGCCAGATCACCTCCGGCCGACTCGGCTACACGATCTTCATCGCTCAATGACCAAGCGCCAACCCTGGTAAGCCGACACGCGATGCTCCTCTCAATGCAGAGCGCGTGCGCTCAATGCATCAGTTCCTCAATCGCGTTGAGGTAACCCTCGCTGAAAGTTGGGAACTGGGCGGGGAGGTCGCGCAGCAGGCTTAGCGGCAGCTCCGCCTTGATCGCCAGGGAGGCCTGATGGATCCATTCACTGGCCAGCGGCGCCACCGCCCACGCTCCGATCAGTACCTGCCGGTCGCTGTCGGCGAGTAGCCCAAGCTCGCCGCGGGCCTCGGTCTCATACGTCCACGGACGAGCCAGGACGTCCGGGAGTCGTACTCGCACGCTCCTCGCCTCGATCCCCTGCTCGCGCGCCTCGGCCTCGATGAGACCGACGGCGGCGATCTCCGGATCCGAGAACACCACCCGTGGCACCGCCCGGTAATCGGCACGCACGGGCTTGCCGGCGATGTCGTCGCAGACAATGCGCGCCTGGTACTTGGCCACGTGGGTGAACGGCATGACCCCGCTGGCGTCGCCGATCAACCACACCCCCTCGGCCGCACGGCAGCGCGCATCGACGGCCACCGATCCGCTCTCAGCTCGCACGCCCACCGACTCCAACCTGAGCTCCGCGATCCGCGGAGCGCGGCCGACGGCGACGATCAGCTCCGCTGCTGATGCCTGCCCGCCATCGCCAAGCGCGACGACGCGCCGCCCAGCCTGACGCGATACGGCCGTGGCGGCCGTGCCGGTTCGCACCTCGATCCCCTCGTCACGGAGAGCCTCGCCGATCAGCTCGCCCACCACCGGCTCCTCGCGGGGAAGCAGCTGCTCCGCTGCCTCGACGATCGTGACCCGGGAGCCGAAGCGGCGCAGCATCTGTCCCAGCTCGATCCCGACGGGCCCGCCGCCGAGGATCACCGCGTCTTCCGGCACCTCGGTGAGCGTGGTCGCCTCTCGGTTCGTCCAGTACCCCGCCTCCTCGAGCCCCGAGATCGGCGGCACCTTGGTTTCGCTGCCGGTGGCGACGATGATCCGCTCGGTCTCGAGCGTCTCGCCGCCTGCCTCGACGCGGCCCGGTCCCGCGATCCGGCCCTCGGTCTTGTAGACGTCGACGCCCTGATCGCGGTATTCCTGCAGCTGCTTTGAGTCATCGAGGTGGCGGATCATTTGATCGCGGTAGGCGGCGACCTCCGCCCAGCGCTGCTCGGGCTCGCTGGTGCCGGCGCTGCGCGCGGCGTGCGCCTGCGCCTCCTGCGGGCTGATCAGCGTCTTCGAGGGTATGCACGCCCAGTAGGCGCACTCCCCGCCGATCAACTCCCGCTCGACCAGCCCCACCCTCAGCCCCTGGCCGACGAGCCGCGACACGGCGACCTCGCCGCCTGGGCCTGCCCCGATCACGACCGCGTCGTACCTAGCGCTGATCTAATCCCGAAATGAGCTCCTGCTAGAGCAGCTCGAGGTGGGTGGTGATGTCGATCGCCCCGGCGAGGCTGCGGGCCACTGGGCAGAAGCGCGCATGCACCTCGTGCACGCGCTCCGCGTCCGCCCGGCGCTCCACAGGCACTGCAAGCCGATAGTCGACTGCGATTCGCTTGATCACGAGAACGCCGTCCTCGGTCTCGATCTCGCCGACCGCCTCGACCTCGTATCGCTCCGGATCGACCTCGATCTGACGCGCCTCCAGCGCGCCGGCAAAGGTGCCGGCCAGTCAGCCACCAGCCGCCGCGACGACGTAGTCAAGCGTCGTCGCGCGCGGCGGATATTGCGCCGGGTCAACGCCGTAATGCTCGGCGACGTCAGAATGGACTCCGAACATCACCGGGTCCTTCTCAGCCGGAAGGTACGCCAGTCGCTCGGGACCGGCGAGCCGCTCGATCCGGACTCTCGAGACATACGTGACGTCTCCCACCTGCTCGACCCTACCCGTAATCCAGATCGACCGTCACCGGCAGGGCGTTGCGGCAAGGTTGACTCGCCGGAATCAGGCACACCGGCATGTTCGGGATGCACGCTCCCTCGCGAAGGGGGAACTGTGTTCGCCTGTTCGGCGCAGACGAGCAGCCCAGCTTCCCGTGACGGTGGGGATCGGCGTGGGCGCGAGCCCCGCTTCGACGCAAGGGCCGGCATCACGAATGACGAGCGGGTAAGAAAGGCGCGTCAAGCCGAGACGCTCCGCCTACGCATTCCGCGCGCGTTGCGAGACGCGGTGCCGGGCCAGTCGGAGTTGCGTGGCGCGGGGAAAGGAGATCTAGCCAACACCGCTGTGCCGGACGCTGCTGCTCCTACGGAAGGGGGGGTCAGAGGAAGACCGCCGCTGGTCGTCCGACCCGATCGTCTCGTTCAAGTCGGTGTTGGGGAGCGCATCGCCGTGGCGAAGCAGGAAGACAGCATGTGCCATCGCGTCCAGCCGACTGGTTCTCCTAGCCCCAGGCGATCGCGGTCGTTCCATGGCCGCGGAAACGGTTGCAGGGCTCGGCCGTATCGGAGTCCTGCAACGTCCTATGTGGGACTGTTCTGTGCATCCTCGATCAGGAACTCATGTTGGAGCTGGAAGTTGCCGCGGCGGCGCAGCTCGACTCAGGGGCGGGATCGGAGAAGCTTCTTGCGGGGGTCCGGTTGCTCGATACGTGGCGTGACCGCGCTTATGGCGCGGTGCTCTTCTGGGTCGAGCGCGAGCTTGGTCTCGACTCAGTACTGCACGTCGTCCACTGCGAGCTGGCGGACGGCGCTTGGCGCAGCCGCGGTAATGCGGGCGCCACGACGCCGCGTGCCGCTGAGATCGTTGCGAGAAGGGCCCAGGATTACACCGCCTGGGCGGGAGCTCTGCTGGGGATCCCGTCCGGCTGACCCCACGCCATCGCCAGCCCCGAGGTGTCAACGATCGAGCTACGCGGCGCTGCCGGCGTGACACGGCGCCGGCCTGGGGCGGACGGGTTCTGCCTTTGGGGATTACGCACCAGGACCCGATCACCTACGCCCACGCACTCGACTCGGCCGATCGTCCACTCCCGAGTGAGCCCCTACTGCTCTGACGCCACTCCTGGTCTCTCCCCCGAGTGCTCGCTTGATCGAGCTCCGGCTGTGCAGGCCGCGTGGCAAGAGCAGGGAAAGGTTGGGTGGGGATGCCATGATGCCTGACATGGAGCTCGAGCAGGTCGAAAGCGTCGGTCTTTCAGGCCGGATGGCCGAGCTTTTTGATGGCTATGGCCCTCGGGTTTATGGGCCGATCCTCGCGCAGCATGCGCGCGAGTCGGTGTTCTCCGCGTTGGGGGTTTGGCTGCTGTTGGCCGCGTGCGTGGCGGGGGCTGTTGGCGATGAGCGCATGGAGCTTGAGGAGGCGTTGGGGTGTTCGGCGGCTGAGGCGGGCGAGCTGCTGGAGGCGTTTATGTCCTCACCGCCGGAAGTGTTGAGGGCCGCGATCGCGGTGTGGGTGGCCGTGGCTGACGCTACGGCCAAGCTGGCCGAGTGGGTGCGCGGTTTGCCGTCCGACGTTGAATCCGGATTCATGCCCACCAAGCGAGAGGCGGACGCGTGGGCTGATCGGAACACGCTTGGGCTGATCAAATCCTTCCCGCTGAAGTTTCGACGCGGGCACCCGAATCGTGCTCGCCTCGGCGCTGGCCACAAAGGTGTCCTGGCCGGTTCCGTTCGAGCTTGTGGAGGCCGATGAGCACCTGGGCATCGAGAGTCCCTGGCGCGGGATGGTGGAGCAGCTGCTGTGGGATCCCAGGCCCGCAGGTCGGGCCATGCTCGTCGATACCAAGTCTGCCGGCCTGGTGGCGGTTCATCAGCCCGTGGCCAAGGAGGAGCTGACGGTGCTCTCGGTTTCGGCCAGCCCGACCATCGATCGGGAAGCCGTGCTATCCGCCGCGAACGAGATCGCCGCCCGCGCGCGAACGGAAGCGGCGCCACCGGCACGATCGCTGTTCGATCTGCCCCGGGGCGACGGCCCTCCTGGACCATCGAAGAGCACGAGATACGCACCCACCAACCCGGCCAGCGGATCGAACGGATCGCTGGTGTGAGCCTGCCTGCGTGGAATATCGAGAGCAAGACGAATCTGCTGGCGGACCCCGAGAGGTTCGCCTCCGCCCCAGCACATGAGACGATGCGCTACCTGATCGGCCCCAGCCCTGACGACAGGCCTGAGGCGGTTCAGGCGGCGGTGGCCTCGTTTACCCGCTATGGGTTCGAAGCCGCCGCCGTGACCGCGTTCGGTATCGCCACGAGCGCCCAGCGTCCTCCAGGCCAGCGCGGGATCGAGCACACCGCCGTGCTGCGCTTCGACCATCCCTATGCCGCCCTAGCGATCGCCGGCCGAGCGGTCCTCCAGCAGCCACAAGGGACTACCCCAAACCCCCAAGCTCCCTGGCATGGGTTGCCGCTTTTCAGCGCCTGGATCCACGAGCCGGAAGCACCCGGCGATCGCCCGCCAGCCGCACCTGCCTAAACGACGGGGCACTGCCGCTCGCTGTCGCAACGATCGAAAAGTAGACCCGCTGGACGGAGACTCCTGCTCGTCTGATTTTCGAACGAGCGGCGCAACTGAATAGCGTTATCGGGTCGGACGAACACCAGCAGGGTGGCGTCGATCGGCACACCGCTGCTCGCGCCTGAGGATGCAGAAGCCGGCAGGCGCCCGTGGTCGCGACCGCTGAGGTCGCCGCCGTCGATTAGCGCCGTGACCACAATGCAGGTGTCCGGCGACAGCTGGGCAGAGCCCTCCTGTTCGCCAAACTCGCAACTGCGCGAGCTCGAACATGAGCTGGCCTGTCAGGCCGCGCCAGGAATCGGCAGCACCGAGCCAGACGCGGCCCCGTCGGCGCGCGCTAGCAGCGCCACGAATGGGCTGTCGGCCATGCGCTCCCGGATCTCTCTTGCGTGCCGGGCGTCGTCGAACAGGTGCGTGTAGACGTTTAGGGTGATCGTCGGGCTTGCATGCCCGAGGATCCGGCTCACCTGCGCGACGTCGAGCCCGAGGTCGACGATCAAGTGACTGGCGAACACGTGACGAAGATCGTGAAACCTCAGCGGCGGCCACCGAGGATCGTTGAGGCCGGCGCGCTCCGCGGTGCGGGTCAGGCAGCGTCGGGCGACGTTTCGATGTCCGAATGGTGTGCCGTGTGAGGTAGCGAACCCCAGTCGCTTGTGGCTGCGAACGGCGTCGCGAGCTTGTGAGCGGCGAGCAATCTAGCGAGCTGGCTGACGAGCGGGATGTCCCGGACCGAGGCGGCTGTCTTCGGCGCCACGCGCCTGGCCGGCTCCCCGCGGTGGGCGCGCGAGAGCTGCGCGCGCATGCGGACGATGCCCGAGGCAAAGTCGATGTCATTCCAAATCAGCCCGAGCAACTCGGAAATCCGCAATCCGGTGTAGAGGGCGGTGGCGACCATCAGCCGGTCTCGCGGAGTGCACGCCGCCAGCAAGCGCTTGATCTCGTCGCGGCCGAGCATCCGCTGGCGCCGATGCGCCGGTCGCGGCCGCTCGTCAGGCTCGAGCTGGTCGACCGGATCGGTCGCGATCCACCCGTGGCGGCGTGCGTACCGGATGATGCTGTGCAGCATGGCGAGCGCGCCGGCCGCGGTCTTCGGCGAGCACCCTTTCTGACGGAGGTCGTCGAGCAGCGCCGCGACATCGTCGGCCCTCAGCGTCGACATGCGTTTGGTCGCGAGCGCCGGGAGGACGTGTCGCTCGAAGTGGTAGCGGTGCGCCTCGAGCGTGCGCGGGTGCCGCTCGCCGGCGGCCACCTTCGCCTGAAACCGCGAAAGCCACCAGCCGGCCACAGTGTCGAACCGCAGATGCGCGGAGGCCGGTGCGCGCCCGGACTCGGCGGCCGCGATCAGCGCCTCGCGGCTGAGCGCGCCAGCGCCAGATCGGGCCCGACGGTCCGATACCACTGCCTGCCCGCGCGCCGGCAACAGACCGCGTACTTGCCGTTGGGCAACAGGAAGATCCCGCGCTCCACCCGCACCCGACGCCAGCTGCTCCTCGACCCCATCGTCCCGCCTCCTTTCGCGGAGGCGGACACGCTAGGGCGCGCGCCGAAAGGTGACGAAAAGGTGACGATCCGGCGACGCTAACGAAAGAGCGTGCCCAGCACACCCCAGAACCAGCGGATTAGCAGGAGCTTTCGATGGAGCTAGCCGGGCTCGAACCGGCGACCTCCTGGGTGCGATGCCGCTGCTCGCCCACGCCGTCGTCTATGCCGATCGCGAAACGTCCTGGGCTCCCGCGCAGAATCAGTTCGTCGAACTGCCGCTCTCGCCCAAGGCGTCGGCCGCGCCAGCGTGACTTCAGCGATGGGCTGTACGGGAGGCGCGTTGCCACCCGGATGCGCACTTTCCGCGCGTTGCGGGGCGGCTGCCGGATGCTGGTCGCGTCCAAAGATTGCTGTAACTAGGCGCGGGGTGCTGTCGGAGTGACGGCGTGGGTTCCCTCAAGTCCTACCAAGACGATGAAGGAGGCCTACGCCGTGAGACGCACCGTAGCGCCGTCGGCGGAGATACAAGCTGAGATCGACAAGCTGCTCGGTCGCGGCATGGTCCATGACCCGCAGAAGATGCTGGGCGAGCTCGCTCGGCTCGGTGCCCGGTTGATCATCCAGCGGGCGGTCGAGGAGGAGTTCGATACCTGGCTGGGCCGCGCTCGCTACGAGCGCAAGCCGGAGGCGGGTCCGGGGAAGCGCAACGGGTTCCGCCCCCGCCATCTGCAGACCGGAGAGGGTGAGCTGCGGATCGAGATCCCGCAGGTCCGCGAGACGGCGATCCCGTTCGTCTCGAAGCTGTTCCCGAAGTGGCACTGCAAGCGGCTTTTGCGCACCGACCCGCTCAAGGCACTGGTGATCGGCGGGTTCGTGCGCGGCCTGTCGATGCGCGATGTCGAGTCTCTGTGCGAGGAGGCCGGATTGGGCAGGACCTCGAAGTCGACGGTGGCCACGATCTGCGCGGAGCTGCAAGAGCGCTTCGAGGCGTTCTGTCGCCGCTCGCTCTACGACGTCAAGCTGGTCGTGCTGTTCCTCGACGCGATCGTGCGCCACGAGGCGCTGTTGGATCGGGCGGGGTGCAAGACCCCGCCGCTGGGCTGTCTCAGCAGCCTGGTGAAGCTGAGGGCAGCCTGTCCCTGGAGCTGCGGGGAAGGGTGGGGAGCAGCCCTGACAACGACGCGGCGTGCGGGGACTGTCGGACCGTGCGGGCGCGGCTAGCGAGATGGATCGGCGTAATGCAGGTGAACCAGTGATCGAACCCCCTCAAGCGAGAGACCCCGGCTCAAACCCGACGGATATGGGCCGGCCAGGCGGTGCGCGGGAACCCATTATTAGCTGGGAACTCGGCCCCGGGCGTGTGATAGCGCGCGCTCCCGGGGAGCGTGGCGAGTGTCTGTGTGATCGTCGCGACAGGCCCGCAGGGGAAAAGCTGGGCGCCACCCCCATCGACCGAACAGCAGTGAACGTGGGAACCCGTCCGGTGGCCGCCTCGCCCTTCGGGGCAGGCAAGGCCCAGCGTCGGCTGATGCTGCCGGGCGGGGGCGGAGCCTCCGTAGTAGTCCGAGCCGGGGAAAGCCCGGTACATGGCGAAGGGAGGCAGCGGGCTTGCAGCGCCCGACTGGAAGGCGAGGAGGATCGTCGGTGAATGCCGGCGCGTCGTGGCCGACGCTCGAGCGGGCGGAGGCGCGGGTACTCGGGATCCAGCGCAAGCTGCACAAGTGGGCAACCACCGATCAGGACCGGAGGTTCACCGACCTCCACAACCTCGTCTGCGACCCGGCCACGCTGTTGGTGGCGTGGCGGCGGGTCAGGGGTAACCGAGGGTCACGCTCGGCGGGCGTGGATGGCCAAACTGGCTACCACGTCGAGCAGGTGATGGGCGTGCAGCAGTTCCTCTCCGGGCTGCGCGAGCAGCTCAAGGAAGGGAGCTACCGGCCGGTGGCGGTCAGAGAGCGGTCGATTCCCAAGCGCGGTGGCAAGCGTCGTCGGCTCGGGATCCCGACGGTCACCGCATACCGCGAGGTCGCGCAAGCCGGCTTTGGGTTCGTTGGTGGTCACGCATCCGTTCCACCCGTTGTATGGCGAGCGGCTCGAGGTTCTGTATGTGCGTCGGTTGCGGACGGGTCGCGTGTATGTGTGCGACGGCGGGCGGGGGCGGAATGTGGCGCTGGCGGAGGAGGCGACGGATCGCGGGCCGGAGCCGTCGGAGCGGCCGTTGACGTTCGAGGTTTTGGTCGACGTGGCGAGGGTGATCGCTGCGATCGGCGGACGGGAGGATCGGTGAGCCTGTTAGCGAATCACTTACAGGCCGATGGCTTCCTCGAAGCTGAGCGAGCTGAGTGTGCGGGCGCTGCTGGCGCGGCGGCGGCTGCTGACGGCTCGATTGTCGGGGCCGGAGCGGACGTTGCGCGGGGTGCTGCTTTCCGAGGGCAGGCGCTGCTCGAGCGAGGGGTGCCGATGTCGCCAGGGGGAGCTGCACGGCCCATACACCTACCTGGCCGTCTATACCGATGGGCGCAGCCGCACGATCTACGTGCCGGCGGCGGTGCAGGCGGCGTGCGAGGCGCATGTCGAGGTGACGCAGCGCAACGAGGCGTTGCTGTTGGCGATCTCGGAGATCAATTTGGAGTTGTTGAGGCGGCGGGCGCTGGAGTGATCGGTGGGCGACATGCTGCCCGAGGCGGTCGCGGTGCTCGCGAACATGGTCGAGTCCGCGCTGGTGGCGGGTGGCGTCGATGCTGAGCGCCCGGGAGAAGATCTCAAGCTCGCATGTGGAGCGGGTCGCGATCGTGTACTTGCGCCAGTCCTCGCCGCGGCAGGTGCGGGAGAACTTCCGCTCGACCGAGCGTCAGTACGCGTTGGCCGAGGAGGCCGCCCGGCTCGGCTGGGAGGCGGAGCGGATCGTGGTCGTCGACTGGGATCTGGGGATCTCCGGCCGGTTCTCGGACTTGCAGGCGCGGAAGGGGTACAAGCAGCTGGTCGCCCGGGTGTGCCTGGGCGAGGTGGGAGCGATCTTCGGTCTGGAGGTCTCGCGGCTGGCGCGCTCGAACGCGGAGACGCAGCGGCTGCTTGAGTTCTGCGCGCTGACCGACACCCTGGTGGTCGACACTGACGGGGTCTATGACCTCAAAGACTTCAACGATCGGTTGCTGTTGGGCTTGAAGTCACAGATGTCCGAGGCCGAGCTGCACATGATCAGCTCGCGCTTGCAGGGCGCCAAGCGCGCGGCGGCGGAGCGCGGCGAGCTGCGGTTCCCACTGCCGGTCGGCTACGTCTACGACGATGAAGGCCAGACGATCATCGACCTGGACGAGGAGGTTCGGGCCGCGATCGCCGATGTGTTCAAAGCATTCGAGCGGACCGGGTCGGCCTATGGGGTGGTTGGCGCTTTCAAGGGCAGGCGGTTCCCGAAGCGCGCCTATGGCGGGGCGTGGGCGGGCGAGCTGCGGTGGGGGGAGCTGACGCACCCGCGGGCGCTCGGCGTGCTCTCCAATCCTTGTTATGCGGGCGCGTATGTGTTCGGGCGCTACCGCTCCCGGCGGGTGGTGAGGCCGGACGGCACGATCACGACTACCGTCACCGAGCTGCCCCGCGCCGAGTGGCCGGTGGTGATTGAAGGCCACCATCCCGGCTACATCACCTGGGAGCGGTATCTGTCCAACGAACGACGGCTGGCAGCGAACGACACCCACACGGGGCAGCGCCCGCCACGGGAGAGCTCGGCGCTGTGCCAGGGAATCTTGCGCTGCGGCGCGTGCGGCGGGTCGATGACCACGCTTCACCGCCGCGAGGGCAGCTACTACGAATGCGGCCACTCCCGCGCGGATCACATCAACACGCCGGCGTGCCGATCGGTCAAGACGACCGTGGTCGATGAGCTGATCGGCCGCAGACTGCTTGAGGCGCTCGCGCCGGAGGAGATCGCGCTCGCGCTCGCCGCCGCCGACGAGGTCGCCGACCGCCGCGCCCGCTCAACCCGCGCTGTGGAGCTGCGCGTCGAGCGCGCCCGCTATGAGGCGATCCGCGCCGAGCGCGCGTTTCACGCTTGTGAGCCCGAGAACCGCCTCGTCGCCCGCAGCCTTGAGACCCGCTGGGAGCAAAAGCTCCGAGAGCTCGCCGAAGCAGAGGCCGAACTCGCCGAGCAAATGAAGCCGGCGCCCGAACCCTCGCGCGACCAGCTCGAGGCGCTCGCTCGTGCCCTGCCCAAACTATGGGTGGCCGGCAGCACCCAAGACCGCGACCGCAAGCGGCTGGTGCGCGTGATGATCGCCGACATCACGATCACCTCCCAGTCCATCGGCCGCGAGCTTCAGATCGGGATCCGCTGGCGCTCCGGCGCGACCGAGCAGCACACCGTCGAGCGCCCGAAGACACGCCAAGAGGTCATACGCACCCCGGCCGAGGCGATCGAGCTGACCCGCCGCCTCGCGCCCGACCACAGCAACGCGCAGATCGCAGAGCAGCTCAACGCCGCCGGGCTCCGGACCGGCACCGGCGGCCCATTCGCCGCCGACCATGTGCAATGGATCCGCTGGCGTCACAAGATCCCCTACCCGACCAGCTGGGCGCGAGACGGCGAGCTGACCGTCATTCAGATCGCCAAGCGCTTCGGCGTCTCAGACGGCACCGTCTACGGCTGGATCTCAACCGGCAAGCTCGCCGCCCGCCGCGGCCCCGCGAACCGGCTCTACATCCCATACGGTCCCGACGTCGAACAAGAGTGCCAGAGACTCGTCGCGAGCTCAGCTCATCTACCACGCGAAACCAAAACCAGGGCTGCACGTGCAGCAGTTTGATGCCACCGTCCCGACTGTGTCTGACCGTGTGGTGCAGGCCGCCCTCAAGCTGGTGCTGGAGCCGATCTTCGAGGCCGACTTCCAGCCGTGCTCCTACGGATTCCGGCCAGGACGCCGGGCGCAGGACGCGATCGCCGAGGTGCAACATCTCACCACCCGCACTTACGAGTGGGTGGTCGAGGCCGACATCGAGGCGTGCTTTGACCGCATCGACCACACGGCCCTAATGGACCAGGTGCGCGACCGGATCAAAGACAAGCGCGTGCTGGCGCTCATCAAGGCGTTCATCAAGGCCGGGGTCCTGGCCGAGCACGGCGGCTTCGAGCGGTCGGTCACCGGCACCCCGCAAGGCGGGATCCTCTCCCCGCTGCTGGCCAACATCGCACTGTCCGTCCTGGACGAGCACTTCGCTCAGGCGTGGCGGGCGATGGGAGCCAGCCCGGGACAACGCCAGACGCGCCGACGCAGAGGCGAGGCGAACTACCGACTCGTCCGTTACGCCGACGATTTCGTGATCGTCGTCGCGGGCGACCGCCGTCACGCCGAAGCGCTCATCGCGGAAACCGGGCAGGTGCTCGCACCGCTCGGTCTGACGCTGTCGCAGGAGAAGACCCGCATTACCCACATCGACGAGGGGATCGAGTTCCTTGGCTTCCGCATTCAGCGCAAGCCCGGGAGACACGGCCACCGCTACGTCTACACCTACCCCTCCCGGCCGTCACTCCGGGCGGTCATGCGAAGGGTCAGGGAGATCACGCGAGAGGCTCACGATCAAACGCTCGGCCAGCTGCTGCACCGGCTCAACCCGGTGCTGCGCGGTTGGTGCGCCTACTTCCGCCATGGAACCTCCAAGCAGACGTTCAACTACCTGCGCGCCTTCACCTGGCGGCGGGTCGTGCAATGGCTGCGACGGAAGTACCCCAAGGCGAACTGGCGCTGGCTACGGAGCCACTACCTACCCGGGTGGTGGCCCACCCACGAAGATGCCGTGCTCTTCAATCCCGGCGGCGTTGCGGTCACCCGCTACCGCTACCGAGGCAAGAAGATCCCGGTCCCGTGGGAAGGCGACGGCCGAGAGGCCGCCGTCGGCCTCGAGCAACTACAACTCCTGATCGCCGGATGACCACCGGCATGCTCGTGGAGAGCCGGATGCGCGGCAACGTGCACGTCCGGTTCGGCGGGAGGCTCGGGGAAACGGACCGGCTCGAAAGACCGGCACCGCGCCCCGGGCCCACCTAACTACCTCCCGGTCCGTCCGAGCGGCCCGAAGGAAGGCGTGATCTGCGCCTGGGGAATCGACGAAAACGGCCACAGGCAGCTGGTTTCCGTGCGCCTGGGTGCGCGGGAGGCCAAGGAGGACTGGATCGAGCTCGGCCGCGATCTCATCGCCCGCGGGCTCGCCGCGCCGCGCTTGGTCGTCGCCGACGGCGCCCCCGGGCTGATCGCGGCGGTCGAGGAGCTCTGGCCGCGCGCTGATCGTCAGCACTGCGCCGTTCACCGCCTGCGGAACCTGCTCGCGAAGCTGCCCAAGTCAGAGCAGGACCGGATCCGCTTCAACTACTGGAGCGCGCTCACCGACGCGACCGGCGTCAAGGACGGCAAGCTCCGCCTCCAGGTCCTGATCGCAGAGCTCGAGCACCGCGGCTACGAGTCCGCCGCGCGCTGCCTGGCCGAAGACCTCGACGCGCTCGTCGCGCACCTGCGCTACCCGCTGCGGCACCGCGAACGATGGCGGTCAACGAACCTCCTCGAGCGATCGCTTGGGGAGGTGCGCCGGCGCACGAAGGTGATGGGCCGGTTCCCCGGCGAGAGCAGCTGCCTGTCACTCGTCTGGGCGGTGCTCGACCTGTTCTTCAGCCACGCCAGCAACGGCGCGACGTTCACCGACGTCGACCGCCAGCACCTCTACCGGATCAAGTACCAGCAAGCCGACCCCGACAACCTCGACGAGGAGGTGACCGCCGCCTAGACTCAACGCGGGAACCTGAACCGCGCACGAATCTACAGCGGCAACTGGACGCGACCGCGGATGCTCGCAGGTGCCCGCGGTGGCTAAGGAGGCAGGACTGCATTGATGGGACGGGGTACCGCCGAGAGCCGGGGGCCTTCGTGTCAGGTTTTCTCGGCCGCGCGTGTCTTAGTGGTATGCACACTGCGTACCTCATAGTCACGATCCTGGCGGTGCTCGCTACCAGCTATGCGGCCGGCTTGAACTTCGTCGGCTCCGAGTCGGTCAAGCTCGTCGCGGACCGGGTACGCGTGTCGCGGAAGTGGATGCTCCCGTTCGGCACGCTGCTGGCCTCCGGCGCGGTCGGGCTGCTGATCGGCTTCGCGGTGCCGCTGCTCGGCAAGGCGGCCGCGATCGGCCTCGTCGTTTATTTCATCTGCGCGATCAGCGCGCATATCCGGGCGCGCGACTCCGGTGTCGGTGGGGCGGTCTTCTTCCTGCTGCTGGCCGCCGGTGCCCTGGTCACAACATTCAGCTACCACAACCACTGGTGATGACGCCCTACGCAACTGGCCGCACCGTTTCGAATCGGATGCGGGCCACGGCAGCACGAACAGGACGCTCAGTGCCGCCGAACGAGAGGACGGTGTCCGGTCTCGACTTCTTCGATGAGGTGTCCGATGTTGCGGCCGGACTGGGGATGCTCGTCCTCCCACTGGCTCCGTTCGCGCTGCCGGCATTGACACTGACGACGCTCGCCCGCAGCTGCGCTTCTGATCCTCCTCGTGGTCGGCTTGGTGCTCGCTGGGCCCTTCGTCATGGCGTGGCGCTGGTGGCGATCACGCGAAAGACGGTCAGGCGACGCCAACACCAAGAGGCGCTCCTGGCCGACTCGGTCGGTCTGGCCCTGCTCGTGGTGCTCGACGCGCTCACTCCCGCCGAACGGCTCGCATTTGTGCTGCACGACGTGTTCGGCGTGCCATTCGCCCAGATCGCCACCGCGCTCGACCGCTCCGAAGCGGCTACCCAGCAGCTTGCCAGCCGCGCCCGCCGGCGCGTGCGCGGCTCGCCCACGCCCGACCGTGACCTCACGCGGCAGAGACGCGTCGTCGATGCGTTCTTCGCCGCTTCGCGGGATGGCGACCTCGACGCCCTCCTCGAGGTGCTCGATCCCAACGTTGAACTGCGGATCGATGGCGGCGTGCAGCGCGCAGACGCCTCGCTTCTGCTGCACGGAGCGGACGCCGTGGCCGCGCACACGACCACCTACTCGAAGCTCTACCCATTCGTCAGACCAGCGCTCGTGAACGGCGGCGCGGGGGCCGTGGTGGCGCCCCACAGTCGCGTGTTTTCGGTGATGGCCTTCACCGTCACGAACGGAAAGATCATCCAGATCCACGCGCTCCTTGACCCGGAGCGCCTGGGCAGTACTCGCTTCGACGCTGCCTGGCCGAAGCCGAGCGACACGTATTGCGATCCCTGCAGCGCGTCGACGACGAGATCGGCGCGCATGTCGTCGGCCATCGACCAGCCGACGATCCGCCGCGAGAACGCGTCTTGGATGGCGGCCAGATACAACCGTCCCTCCCAGGTTCTGAGGTCGGCATCCACAGCACGTTGGGTGCCCCTGGCTGGACTGGCGCTGAACGAGATCGTCGGCCACCCTGACGCCAGGAACCCGGATCGTGGTGCGCCCGCGGCGCTTGGGGATCAGGCCACTGAGGCCTGCCTGCTGCATGAGCCGCTCCACCCGTTTGCGCCTCACGCGGATGCCGTGAGCCATCCTCAGCTCGGCGTGGACTCGCGGGGCGCCATAGACATTCCGATGCAGTGAATGGATGTGGCGGATCCGCTCAAGCAGCCACGCGTCGCTGAGCGCCCGGTCAGACGGCGGCCGGCGCACCCATCTCCCGGCGCAGAAAGTTACCCCGCTGTTGGGATCACCGCACGAACCTATGCCTTTCGGCTATCGGACGCACGAACCGGGACCTCTGCACCTCTCCATCGAGGGCCGCACGCGACGTCGCGGCCAGCCAGGGCGACGAGCTCCATCCAGCTTCCGTGGCCGATCGGCTTTCGGACGTGTTATGGCGCGCTCCCGGGTTCTCAGCGGACAGATTTGCCTTCCGCGCAAGTGAGGAACGTCAGCGTGGAGTGCGAGATGCCCGCACAGACTTGGAATTCGCTGACGACGATCCCGCGTGGCGGGTCTTCCGCCTGATTCAAAGCCGGGGGGCGTGGTGTACCGAAGAGCGTCTTCCTGGGCGCGAGCGTGAGTCATCTGGATGCGGTGCAGTGGTCATGCTGCGGTTCCCAAATCCATTCGGCTGGGAGAGGATCATGTGGCGATGGGCGAGGTCAATCCAGAGGAGCAGCTCGAGATCGGTCGCGGCGTGTTCAAGCGACTCGGTGATTGCACCGGCTCGGAGATCGAGTCGGCTATAGGTTTGATTGCCCAAAGGCGGATCGAACGCGCCTGGATTGCCGAGCAGGCGGCAGAACCCGATCAGGGTGAGCTGATGATCGCCCGCCGCTTCTTCGCCAACGCGACGGACGCAGAGCGGGATCTCATCGCCTACTGGCACATGGTCAAGCTCGTCGAGGAAGCACACCTGCGCTACGCGAGCGGCGGCGATGCTTGACGCCCGCCAAGCTCAGAGGCACCGCATCGAGGCCGGTGGTGGGGTCGGGCTGCTAGCCAATCGAGCCCTCCATCTGCAGCTCGATCAGGCGGTTCCTCTCGACCGCGTACTCCATCGGCAGCTCCTTGATGATCGGCTCGACGAAGGGAGCGGCCGTGCTCGATCCGCGCAGACGCTGGCAACGCGTCATGGAGGCGGGCTTCGGCCGCGAGATCGAGGGGCTGACGGGCCGCAGAGTGATCGGGTTCATGAGCGACAACCACATCGACCCTGACCTGGCGGTTGAAGTATTCGTGCTCGAGCCACTCGCCGATCTGGGCGTTCAATGAATCAACAATGTCGCCGTAGGACCCCGCGTCAACGGCAGGACCGGATCCGGCGAGCACTCGCACAGCGCGACCAACCCGGAGCAGCTCTCGCGCAGATCGCGCCTGAACTCGACCGCCTTTCAGCCAAACGGTGACTGGCACACAGCTCGTAGCGACTGGCTTGCCGCCTTGACCACCTTGGGAGCGCGGCGCCAGCGCGGCGACGGTAGATTCACCGGTTGGGGGATGACCGCTGGAAGCCGCGTAGGAGGCGATGTCGCCTCCGATGCCCGACAGCCGGTGGCGGACCCCACCTTTGGTGCCGCGGTGCGAGCCGCCACAATCGACAGTCGCCGCGCCGAACTGAGACTGCCGCCCGGGCGACTCAGCTAGGCCACAGCACAAGAGTGCGATCGAAGAAGCGGGTCGGCAGATCGATGAGCCGAGTTGCGAGCGTCCGCGGCGCCGGACCACGCGCTCCTGCGACGCGTCCTTGCCAACTGATGCGATCTGAGGCGGGGGCCACACCGCCCACATGCGCCAGCAACAAGCCCTCACTCGGCCAAGCCACCATCCGTCTGGGATCCGGCGCGGGCGCGTCTAAAGCCAGTGTCGGGCGGTGGAACCGGGGCGCGGCCGTTGTGACAGATGGCGCGCAGCTGTGCTCGGATAGCGCGTACGATGAGGGGTAGCTATGGCCTTTGCAGTCGGCGAACGCGTTGTAGCCGAGTCCGAGTCAACGGATCGCCGACCCCGGCCGGGTGTCATTGAGCAGGTCCTGCGCGGCGAGCCGTCGCCGCGCTATCGCATCCGCTGGGACGACGGCCACGAGACGATCTACACGCCCGCGGGCGGCGCGCTTCGTACCGAACCACGCCGCAAGCGGACGCGAAAAGCGCCACCACAGAAACGCTAACCCAACCCTGAGACGTGACGATCCACCGACCAGGCACCGACCCAGCTCCACCTCCGCCGCCCGCAACCCGAGTGCCCGTGGGTGGCGCAACTGCTCGGTAGGCGGGCCGGTTGGGTTCAGGTAAGAGGCTCTGGCGAAACGACTGGCGAACCCAGGGGGCAGCGGTTCTCTTGTCGTTTCCGCAGATCCGGCGAAGGGCTCGACTGCCCGATCGGTCAGGGGTTACCCCCGAGCTGGACCCTATTCCCTGCGGGCGGCCGGGGCAATAGGAGCCCTGGCGAAAGTCAGCGTCTAGGCGGACGCGGACGGATGGGTCTCACTCTCGCCGACGCGGTGATCTGGGTGCTCTCTGAAGTCCAGATCGGGACTGCCGCATTCGTTCCCGGGCGCTACGGAGAGCAGGCCCGACCGACTGGCCGAGTTGACGGCGATTCCTGAAATGGCCGATCAGGCGGGGAATGTAGCTCAGCCACCACCCGATCTCTCGCCGTAGCCATTCCATGCTTGCCCCCGAGCCTACCGCCGCGCCACGGGCAGTACGAGCCCGAGGTCAAACTGACCCACTACCGTACCGGCCTCCCGTCCGAGTAATCGCGACACGATCGTCCCTGCCCCAAACACACACCACAACCGCGATTCGCAGGCCCGCCTCGACGCGGAGCGGGAGCAGCGACCACTAGCTCGCTTGCCTGAGCGATCTGCGGGGAGGGGGTGTACGGCGACTGGCTATCGGTGCTGCCAGGGGCGCCGTCGCCGCCGCTGTGCTGCGGGCGCTTCGGGTGGTTCTGGGCCGAGCAGGCGCACGCCGACCAGCCGCCCGTGGTCATAGACACGCTCGATCGCGTATCCGTTCAGCTCGAGCTCGGAAACGACTGCGGCCGGGAAGTTAATCCCGCCGGCGTGCAGCTCGGCAAAAGCGACCGGCTGCTCGCCGGCCTGGCGCAGCCGCTCGAGCAACCGCTGCTGCTGAGCGTCAGCGAGCATCATCGACGGGATTGTCCCCGCCCAGCGGGAGCGGGGGGCATCGCGGCCGGCTGCGTTTCAGTCATCCGCCTCAGCCGCCCATTACCTCGGTGACATCCGGCGCCCACGCTGTGCCTTCAAGCGCTGTTCTACAAGCCAACCGACGCCTCATCCGACTAACGGCGGAGCTCGACAGCGACTCGTCGCCGCGACGGCGGAGGACGGCCTGCGGCTACGGGCTTTGCCGGGCATGGACTACACGCGACCGTTCAACACCACCGCCAACGCGCACACAAGGGCCGTCCTAAAAGGAGGACAGGGCCGCAGCGGCGGCAAACCGATCCCTCTCGAGTTCTACTCACAGTCCTTCGACACGGGACGCGAGGCTGACCCATTGCTCGCCGCTGAATCATCGGATCGCTTCTGCTCTTCGGGGCGCTCATCTTGCCGCAAGATCCGGGCTGGGGGTTTGCGCAGCTGGGATCTGGGCCGTGGAGTGGCATCGTTTACGCGAGCGTGTTGTATCGACGAGATCGACCCGCCCGCGGGTGCGAAGCGGTAGCTATGGTGGCTACCAGGGTGATGACCGCGGAGCCAATGATTGCTCGTGGCGCCCACTACACGGCGCTGCTTGACACGATCGATCACGAGGGGGCCGCCAAACTGCACGCCAGAGAGCGGGAGCAGCTGCTGGAGGCCGCGGATGCGTTGCTGTTCGGCGAGCCTGATAGCGAGCAGACGGTCCGTTGGGCGGAGGTTCTGATCGGTGACTTGGAGACCAGTGAGCGGTGGTCAGTAGAGACCTGTGCTCAGCTGCGCGAGCACATATACGGCTGTGCTGCTCCGGCCGGGGCATCGTAAGCACCGGGCGCTCGGGCCGGCGAGCCTCGAAGATGGGCCTGCCTGGGGGGCGCGATGGCTGGGGCGATCGCCGCCGGGCCGGTTGGCGCGTGGGCTGCGGACGGGGGACGCCAGCGCCCGCTGATCAGCGCGACGAGCGACCACCGTCCGATAGGCGGTCCCGTCGGCGTGTGCGAGAACGTCGACGTCTCGACGTTCCGCTCCCTAACGGCGACAGAGCTTCGGGTCTAGGTGATCCAGTCGAGCTATGGCCTTGACCATCGCCGGTCATCACTGACGTTCCCGGCTCACGGTTCGGGCTATCTACACGGCGGACGAGAGACCATGCAGGTTGCCGATGACGACGCCGCTGGTTCTGGGAGTTGCTCCGCGTCGTCTCGGTCTGTGCCTCCGAGCTTGTCGAGCGCGACGCCTATCGCGAGCGGCTGCGGATGGCGTCAGGCACACCGGGGGGGTTACCGGATCGCGGCGAGCGACAGTCACGGTCGACCAACGTTGCCGACCACGGTCCACGACCTCGACCGGCTCGCGATCTGCGTGCTTCTGGTCCCGTTTGCCGAGGAGCAGGCAGCGACGGGCGGGCGCCCCGGCAGGCTGCGCAATGATCCAGTTGGAGCAACGTAATCGCTGGACCGGTGGCTGATATGGTCATTCGACCTTGTTGGGCGGCTTGCCCGACGCTTGCAGCGCCAGCGGTGTTAGCGTTTGCTTTGTGCAATCTCGGCGTTCGCGGCACGCGGCGACGTGGGAGGAGACACGATGGCTACTGGAACTGTGAAGTGGTTTAGCGACGAGAAGGGCTTCGGGTTTATCACTCCCGACGATCACTCCAAGGATGTGTTCGTCCATCAATCGGCGATCGTCGGCGGGGGCTATCGCTCGCTCGCGGAGGGCGCGAAGGTTTCCTACGAGGCCGAGGCCGGCGACAAGGGGCCGAAGGCAGTCAACGTCCAGCTGGTCTAGCGACCCCGCTCGCCTGCCGACCGTCCAGGGTGCGGCAGACCCGAGCGCGGATCGACAACAGAGCATGCCTCGGGCAACGCCCCCCGCCGACGGGTCGGGGAGCCACGAGGAACGCGCCGGGAGGAGGTGTTTAGATGGGAACGATCGGGGTCTGCACAGGGCGGCAGGCGGGAGCGGTTCAGCGTTACGGAGGCTGAGCGGCAGGTGGCTGACCTGCTCCCGATCGAGGTCGACCCGGCCGTCGCTCGCGCGACTGTCGAGGCGGTGCCGTTCTGGTTTCACACGTTTGCGCTGAACCGCGCGGAGGGAATCTACACGCCCGGCGCGGCGCGCGACCACCGCTACCGCGTCTCCATGTTGCCAGAGGACTTCGCAGGGATGAGCGTGCTCGACGTCGGCAGCTTCGACGGCTTCTACGCCTTCCTCGCCGAGCGTAGGGGGGCGGAGAGGGTGCTGGCGGTCGACAACGAGCAGTACCGGCTGTGGGTCGCCTCCCGATGGGGCGTTGAGCTGGAGGGCGGGGAGGGGTTCCGCGCCGTTCATCGACTGCTCGGCTCGCTCGATCGGGTATCGACGGATGGACGCGTTCGCGCTCGACCGTCTCGAGGAGCGCTTTGACCTCGTGTACTGCTTCGGCATCCTGCACCGGGTCGAGAATCCACTCGGGTTGCTGCGCGTGCTGCGTCGGCGGACGGTGAGCGGCGGCACGGTGCTGCTCGAGACCCACGGGGTCGGCCCGGAACATCGAAACGGCCCCGCGATCCGCGTCTCCGAGCCCGGGGAGGTTTACGCGCGTGACGAGTTCGTCTACTGGGGGTTCGGTGACGCCGGCCTGCAGCGGCTCGCGCGGCTTGCCGGCTTCTCGCGCGTCGAGTCGCTCGTCGACGTGGAGGTCGACCGCCATCAGCGCATCATCGGCCGGCTGGTCGCCTAGAAACGCGCCCGGGAAGGCCTTCTAAACAAGCTCTTCACAAGCCGGTTGCAGCCTTGTAACGACCGAGCGCGCCTGTGTCGCGAGAGTTGTGGGGGTGGTTCCGGCGCTATACGCCCACCTCTGTGGCTCCTGTCGAAACCAGCGTGCGCAAGTTTCAGGCCGGCGTCGGCGCTGTGGAACCCCGCGCGGGCCCCGGGCAAGGGTCAAAGGATCGGTCGCACCTGCGTGAGGCTTCCGTCTCGTCAAAGCCCGGACCGATTTGATTGCGACACCGCACGATGGAGCCGGTGGAGTGACCACGTTGTGGCGCGTGCCCGTTGTGCCTTGTATTTATGCGCTGTGACCCCGAGCCGCTGGTTGCCATCGGGATGTGGTATGAGCACCTCGAGAAGACCGGCGACGAGGACATCGTCGAGCTGCTGCGGCGCGCCGGCGACGAGCTGAAGCTGTAACCGCGGCGGAGGCGATCAGGCTGCGCTGGCCAGCAGCAGCTCCTGCCGTCCGCCGCGCCAGCGCACAACGCAGAGCCGGTGAGCCCGTTGGATGGCGCTCGCCGGGTCGAGCTCGAACGCGCCGTAGAACGTCGTAGTTCGCAGCATGCGCGCGGCGGCGCGAGGATCGTCGGGGGCGAGCTCGTGGCAGCGCGCCGCGATCAGCGCCGCAGCGTAGGCCTGAGCCCCCACGTAGTCGAGCTCCACGCCGCGCGCCCTCGCCTCGCCCACGACCTCGGACGACGAAGGGCCGAGCCGTGGATCGGCGCCGAGCGCGGGGTGCCACTGGGCGACCGCGAGCATGCCTTCCGGATCCTGGCCGAGATGAGTCGGGAACGCGCTGAGTCCCGGCGAGACCCCTCCCAGCAGCGCCTGCGGCGCCCGCAAGCGCAGCGCGCGAAAGAGCTCGAGCTCCCGCTCCAGCGGCCCGCAAGCCAGCACGGCGTCGGCACCCGCGGCGGCGATCTCCTCCGTCGCATCGACGAAGGAGAAGCTCGCCGCGATCGAGAGGCCGAGCGATCGAGCCTCCCGCTCGAACCCCTCGCGCGCCAGCCGCCCGAACGGCGCGCGCGTCGTGACGACCGCGACCCGCGCGTCCGCCCCAAGCGCGACGACGGCGCGAGCGAGCGCGACCAGGTAGCGGCTCGCCGGCGAGCACACCGAGACGACGCCAGACAGTTGCTGGACGTCGTCGGCGGCGGCGCCGTGGTTCCAGACCGCGGCCCCACGGGCCGCCTGTGCGACCGCCCGCGTGCAGTCGCCGCCATACGGGCCGAGCACGAAGCTGCACCCGCGCGCGACCAGCCGGGCGTGCGCCTCGGCGGCATGCTGGGGCAAGCTTCGGTCGTCTTCTATCAGCAGGCGCGCGCCTGCCCGCGCCGCCCACAGCTCAAGCCCGGCGCGTAGCTGCGCACCTTGGGGCGCGTAGCGGCCGGTCGCCGGGATCGACGCGCCTACAAGCGCCGTACCACCTCCTCGAACGGCTTGCGGTCTGCCCGGGCGATCCACCCCTCCGGCGAGCGGCGCTGCGCGTCGCGAGGGCGCGCCGGGTAGCCGAAAGTGAGGATGATCGCGGGGCTCTCGTCGTCCTCGAGCCCGAGCACTTGCGCCGTGCCGTCCGGATCGGGCATGCCGTCCGGGCACGAGCCGCTCCCCTCGTTACAGGCCGTCAGCATCATGTTCTGCGCGGCGCGGCCGGCGTCAAACGCCGTCGGTGCTCCACCACGCACCGCGATCTCGCCACCACCACTCCGCGCCAAGCCGAAAATTGCAGGGCAAATTGTCAAAGTCAGACCTGACGGAATCCCACCCCTCAACCCCCGACTATTTTCGGGGGAAGTAGGTCTAGGTGTGGCGCTTGAGCGTACGCAGCGGATAGCCGGAGACGGTCTCGACGTCGTCGCGCAGCTGCTGGGCTTCGGCGAGGTCCTGGAGCTTCTTGAGCGACTGGTTCTCGATTTGGCGGATGCGCTCGCGGGTGACGTTGAACGTGCGCCCGACCTCGTCGAGCGTGCGCGGGTGCTCGCCGCCGAGGCCGTAGCGCAGCTCGAGCACGCGCCGCTCGCGATAGCTCGAGGTTCTCGAGCGCGTCTCGCAGGGCTTCCTTGGTGAGGATCTCCACGGCGCGCTCGTAGGGAGACTCGGCTTGCTGCGTCGGCGATGAACTGGCCGAACTCGGACTGCTCCTCGTCACCGACGGGCTTCTCGAGCGAGATCGGCGCTTGCGCGGAGCGCTTGATCGACTCGACCTCATCGGGCTCGATGCCGGTCACCTCGGCGATCTCCTCGGCGCGTCGGCTCGCGGCCGAGCCCGGTCACCAGCTTGCGCTCCGCCCGGCCGATCTTGTTGAGCTTCTCGACGATGTGAACGGGGATCCGGATCGTGCGCGCCTTGTCCGCAAGCGCACGGGCGATCGCCTGGCGGATCCACCAGGTCGCGTAGGTCGAGAACTTGAAGCCCTTGCGGTAGTCGAACTTCTCCGCCGCGCGGACGAGGCCGATGGTGCCCTCCTGGATCAGGTCGAGGAACGGCAGCCCCTGGTTGCGGTAGTTCTTCGCGATCGAGACCACCAGCCGCAGGTTCGACTCGACCATCTTCTGCTTCGCGTCGAACGACCCGCGCTCGATCCGCTTGGCGAGATCAACCTCCTCCCGAGCCGTCAGCAGCCGCACCTTGCCGATGCCCTTCAGGAACAGCTGCAGCGCGTCGGTCGTCATGTCCGGCCTGAGATCAAGCGCGGTCTTGGGCTTACGCCGGCCACGCATCTCGGGCGCGCGCTCGATGTTCACGCTCGCCGCGGTGGCTGGGTCGATCTCCTCGACCAGCTCGATCTCACAGCGCTCGAACAGGCCGTGCAACTCCTCGACGTCGGTTTCGTCGAGGCCGACCTCGGCCGTGGCGGTCGCGATCTCGGCGTATGTGAGCACGCCGACCCGCTGGCCGCGTGTGATCAGACCCTTGACCTCTTCAAGCTCCTGAAGCTCCGCTACTGACATCTGGTCGTCGCTTTTCGCGTTCAGCCTGCGCCGCCCAAGCGGGCTCACGTCGGTGCGTGGCCCGCGCAGAGGGCGAAGCGCGAACTTCGCCTCGCGGGCCGTTAGCACCGATGACGCCCCGCGTCGAGAGCTCCGAGGACCCGCGGCGCTCGCGTCTTTCACGCCAGACATTTGAAATGCGGCATCGGCAGCCGCTAGTCGTACGATCGCGTCAGGTACGCGTGGCGGGGGTCGCTCGGACCGTCCGGGTGTGCCTTGGTCCGGGTGCTGTCCGCTCGCCGGGTGTTCAGGCGTCGTCGGGCATCGATCGCCGACGAGACCCGCCGCGACCCGCGATCGCGATCGAACTCGCCTCGCCTACGCGCCGCCGAATCCTGTCGCATCGGGGTCATGGTCTTCAAGCCTTCCCGTCCCTCTGTTGGGTCCGCGCGGAAGGAAGAGGGCTAGAACCCGCCGCGCGGTCAATCAGATTGGGACGCGACCACCGGGCCGGTGGGGTAACGCCCGTAGGAGTACGGCACCGGCCCCGCAGTCAAAACCAGTAACCCGCGCCTCACGCCTCGTGGCGCAGGTCGCGCCGTTGGTGGCATTCGGGCTTGGGCTGAGAATCCTGGCCGCAGGGCCAGCTCATGTTCGACTGTACTCCTATCGCCAGCGTTTATGTGAACCAGACCTCAAGAGTTTGCTCGGACTCGTCCGCGGGCATCGGCTGATTTCTCGCCAGCAGCGGCCCGTCTCCTGATCGCGGGGCGCGGTCAGCCGGCCGCTCGTAGCAGCGCGAGGATCCGCGGGTCGCCGTCGATCTCCAGCTCGTCGACGACCCTGACCTCGTCGACGCCGACGATCGCCCCAGTCGCGCAGACCCTCCGGCGAGAAGCCCCAGTGGACGAAGTCATCGCGCGCGTACACGTCACCCGGCTCGTGAACCTCGATCGCCGAGGCGTCGGCGGCCAGGCGCGAGCCGTAGGTCTCGAGCACGATCTCGCCACCCGGCGCCACATGCCCCCGAGCGCCCGCAGCAATGCAACCGGATTGGTCACCCGGTGCAAGATCCGAAACACAACACAACGTCGAAGCGCTCGCCCAGCTCGCGCACGTGCAGCGAGTCCATGCGTCGGTACTCGACCCGCGATCCGATCAGCCCGGCGATCGCGCGGAAGCCGACGCCACCCTGAAGCGTCACCCCGAAACGAGCACGCACCCAGTCGACGTACTGCTCATTGTCAACCGCTACAACGCGCCGCGCACCGCGGACCTCCGCGAGGAAGCCGTAGAAGCCATCGAACGCGCCGACGTCGAGCACGCTGCGGCCCGCAAAAGATCCGCGCCGAGCACCGCAAGCGTAGCCGTGGTCGCGGGCGATGCCCGGCGTGTAGATCCCCGGCGCGAGCGCGAAGGTGTAAAACCACAGCGGAACCGAATCGCGGACGCGCTCGGCGATCGCAACGGGCGCGCCGATCGCCAGCGCGTCGGCGACAACCCGCTCGGCAGCAGACGTCTCGAGGATCGGCTCGACCAGCTCGACCGGGGTTGCGAAGTCTGCCAACGCGCCAGCCCCAGGCTCTCAGTCACATGACAGCCACACCAGCATCACAGATTGGGGCCAGCAGCTCGCGACAGCCTGGCAGCCCCAGGCGCCGGGAGAGCGCCACCCGATACGCGCAACCCAGACGTTCGGCGTCCAAGCACGGCGCTGATACGCGCGACGCGCCACAATCCCGCCGGAGGGTGACAATCCGTCGATGGCGTTCGTTGACGCCCAAAAGCAGCGCCTGCTCGAGCGACTGCGCCACGCCGGCGACCAGCCGGTCGCTTTTGCCGAGCCGCACGCCAGCGGGATTGACTTCCCAGCGGCCATCGTCTCCGAGTTCTCGAGCTGAAGGGATACCTCATCGAGCGCGTCCATGACCACGGGCGGTTAGTCGGGGTGCGCCTGCTCCATCCAGAACCCCGGGACACACCCGACACATCTCCCGCACACCGCCGGCGCCGGCGGCGATAGCAGCCGCCGTGCACCTCGCGATCACCGCGGATCGCGCAGGCTGCGAGCTGGGTCGGTCAAGTCGGCAAACGTGCCAGCAGCGCCCCGTACGCCGCGTCCCGCAGGCTTTCCGGCCGCACCACGATGAGCAGGAACCGGGCCGGGCGGTCACCTACTCGCCCCTCAGCAGATCTCAGGCTGGTTTGCGTTTCCGTGGAGCCGATTGCCGCGGCACCTTGCGGCGCTGTTCGGCTCGGAGCGCGCCGCTTGCGGGCGTGTAGATGCTCTCGCAGCCGTCGTCCCAGCGGATCCGATAGCGAGCCGAGGGCTCGCCGCGCAGCACCTCCTTAATGACGCCCGCGCGGGGTCGACGGACGATTGACTCGGACTCGACTACGACGCGCTTACCGACTGCAAAGGCCATGCTCACTCCGAATCATTCGCGTTAGCGAGCATAGCCGTCTCTGCGACAACCGCCGGTGCCCGATTCCGCCGGGCCGAACATTGCTTGGACGTGCTGGTCAGCGGATCGCAGACCGGGCCTTCAGAGGCACATCTTGTGGGGCCGCGAGAGGACTCGACCGCCCCTGGTTCGGCACACCGGGCGCGAACCGCAACAGCAACAAGCTCCTGGAGGCACGCTGGACCCAGTCCCGATCGAGCGTGCTGACCCCACCCCCGGCGCCCGAGTGTCAGCGAGCGCTACGTTCGCTGTGGTGCCCGACGATTTCACCCAGTCGCCGATTGGCATGGAGAGCGAGCACGCAGCCCATAGCTGGCCGGAGCGACAGGAGGAAGCGATGATCGTGTGCGATTTCCGGGACCGATGGCAGGTCGTGCTGCAGACCGATCACGCGTAGTGTCGGGCGAGCTCGCCCGCGCATGGGCAGAGCGGACGGATCGCTCGGACTCGCTCGCAACGGCGGCCGAGCGGCACGGCGACGGCTGGGCCGTTTCGGAGCAGACGCCGATGTGCGATCCGCAGACCGACAAGCCGGTTAACTTCCTGGACGTGGGCGTGATCTCCCACCTCGCCTTCTACCGCGATCGCCGCGTCGGCGAGCCTGATCCGCACGCCGGCCTGCTCGTCTCGATGCACGGGGCGGAGTTCTATCGCGGGCACTACGGCAACCAGCCCGCCCTCAAGCTCACGTTCGCCGAGGAGGCCGGCGCCCAGGTGGAGGCGTTCGTGGCCGACCAGGAGGGCGCCACGACGAGCGCAGCCGGAGCGTCGGCGTCACCGGGGAGCAGCGAGGACCGACCACGAGCCGCTGCAGGCCTACGACCGGCCGACACTGTGTTCTTGCCTGAACGACACGCTCGCCCGCCGGCGAGCGAGCTGTCGGCCTACCAGTTCGAGCCCGACGGCCCGGCTCCGTGCAGATGACGCCGTTCCGGTTCGAGGCACGCAAGCGGAGCTCGCGATAGATCGCTGCGAGCATTCGCGAGGCCGCGCCTTCGCCGCCGACGAGGTCGTCGTAGACCTGGCCCGGATCGGGGATTGACGCTCGGAATCCGCACCGGGTCGGATACGGCTGAGACGAGCTCGTCAGGGCCGGTGTCAACGGCGCACAGCACCCTCTCCACCAGCTAATCGTCTGCTCGGACGTGGTGATCATCGACGTAGCGGACCGCCGGAGGCGTTCCAGGCGCTTCGTGCGCTCGAGCCAAGGACGTTGCCCCAGCGCGAGCAACGGTCGCGCGCCAGAGCGCCCGTGGCCCCAGCGTCGGCGGCCGACGACTCCAAGCTGGCGCTCGCAGCTACCATCGAACGGGAGGAAGCCAGCCACGCCATTTTATGCAGCGGCCTGCCGCTCGGCGGGCCGCGAGATCACGAGGAGGGTGTTCCATGCCCCACGACATCGTCTTTCGCAATGGCGTCGTGGTGACGCCTACGGGAGTGGTGCAGGGAGGCGTGGCGATCGATGGCGACACGATCACGGCCGTCGAACCCGACAAGTCACTCGCCCGCGGGCGGCGGACGATCGATCTGGCCGGTCGCATCCTGTTCCCCGGCATCATCGACCCGCATCTCCACTTCGGCTTCGGCGACGACGTCGACCAAGACACCCAGGTCACCGACTTCGCGGTCAACAGCAAGGACTGCCTCGTGGGTGGCGTGACGACGATTTCGACGACGACCTTGGTCGGCCGGGAGCCGCTTTCTCACCTCCTCGGCCAGGCGCGCCAATCAGGTGAAGACCGGTCGTACTGTGATTACCGAGTGTCTTGTTGCGAGGCTGTCGGAATATGCGGAGAGAGCGCGATTGGTGGAGGTGGCTGGCGATTTCCGCGGAATCGTTTTCGTGAACCGGTCTGTCCGCCCTGGGTCAGGCGGTGTTGGCGATCCAGTGGCTGTGGAGCTTGAGCAGGTTGTGGGTTGCTGTCACTAACCGCCACTCCGACTGCGCGGCGGCCCTGCCTCTTCGCATTAACCTGTCGATCCGCCGGTTGTATTTGATCTGCCCGTAGACCGGCTCGACGCTGATCTTTCGTTGCGCGTAGAGCTTGCGGCCGCGCTCGCTGGTTAGCTTGCGGCGCATCCGCTCGTAGAGCCCGTTCTCCCAGCCCGGGCGGTTGCCCTCGCGCATGTTGCCGTCGGGCGGGATCAGTACCTCGATCCCGCGCTCGTCGATCGCCTGGATCTGCGCCGTTGTGCCAGTAGCCGGCGTCGGCGATCACCGTCTCGGGCTGCTCGCTGACGCCGTGCCGCTCGCAGCACGCGCGAGGGTGGTGTCGAGCATCGGCTCGAGATGCCCGAAGTCCGGCGCGTCGACCTTGACCTCCGCGGCCAGGATGATCTGCCGGTCGTTGACCGCGGTCTGCGCGTTGTAGGCCTGCCGCGGCGGGGTGCCCTGCGTGCGCATCACCCGCGAGTCCGGATCGGAGAGGTTGATCTTTCCGTCGGGCAGCTCGGGCGGCACGAACGGCTTGCTGTTGCCCTTCAGGACTCGTCCGAGCGTGTCGCGCGGCGCTCGCCCGCCAGCGCTCGTAGGCCTCGTTGGCGGCCAAGTCGACCCGATGGTTCTCCTCAAGCCGACCGAGCGCCTCGAACAGGCGGTCCTCTCGATCGCGCGGAATTGGCAGCCGCCTCGCGCGCCCGCTGCGCTTCCAAGCTCGCGGCGCGCGACCCGAGGCCACTCGCGCCGCCCCCCACGACGCTTATCCACGACCGAGCACCACCGACTCTGGATCCACCTCCACCTCCGCGACCGGCTCGCTCCTCGCTGATCGCCCGGCCCTTGCGCTCCTCGATCCGCCGCTTGGCCTCCGCCAGCGCCGCCCGGCGGCCCTCCGGCGTGCGCAGCTGCTCCGGCAGCTCATCCCCACGCGCGTCGCCGTAGAGCTCGTCCTCCCGCCGGTCGATCTCCTCCGCCTCGCGCAGGATCTGGGTGACGATCTCCCGGTAGGAGCGGTTCTGATCCATCGACGCGTTCGCCTTGATCTTCGTCCCATCGATCGTGATCACCCCGACCGACACAGCCCCGCCTCTCGACACAAACCGAGCACCTCATCAAACAGCTCCTCGATCTCGCTCTCGTGCCGGCGGCGGAACTCCGCGATCGTCGAGTGATCCGGCGTGCGCATGCCCGCGATCACCTTGTAGGCCACGTCCTCCCAGCACGCCCGCTCGATCCCCCGCGAAGACCTGTTCCCACGCGCATACGCGTACAAAAGCAGCGCCACCACCTGAGCTCAACCGGTCGTCGCAACGCGGTGTGGTCGGTGACTCTAAGGGTTGGAACTGACGACTGGGTTTGCCTGGGTGGCGCGGCTGTCGTCGTGGAGGCGCGCGCGGAGGCGAGGCCGGAGCGGCGATAGCCGCGCGCGACCATCCGGACACCCCCAGGGAACCAGGGATGCCGCAGTCCGGCAGGTCACGCGCGTTGGATGCTGCGGCGCGGTCAGGCCGCGGCGCTCAAGTACTCGGTGAGCACCTCAGCGGGTGTCTTCCACCCGAGTGTCTTTCGCGGTCGACCGTTCAACGCCGCCGCGACAGCCTCGAGTTCCTCGGCGCTGTGGCGGGCGAGGTCGGTGCCTCTGGGGAAGTACTGGCGCAGCAGCCCGTTGGTGTTCTCGTTCGTGCCGCGCTGCCATGGGCTTCGTGGATCACAGAAGTAGATCTGCAGACCGGTGTCGAGCCGGAGTTGCACGTGCTGGGCCATCTCGATCCCCTGGTCCCAGGTCAAGGACCGCCGCAGTTGCTCGGGGAGAGTCGTGATCGTGTCGGCGATCGCATTACGAACGGCGCCGGCGCCGGCACCCGTGATCGGCGGGCCGGTCTTCATTCTCGGGCTGTTGTGACCTTCGATCGGCGGGAGATGCAGCAGCATCGTGAACCGGCTTGAGCGCTCGACCAGAGTCCCGATCGCTGAGCGGTCGACACCGAGGATCAGATCGCCTTCCCAGTGCCCCGGGACAGCACGGTCATCAACCTCAGCAGGCCGCTCGCTGATCAACAGCTCGTCCGTCACGAAGCTGCGGTTGCCCCTCGATGTCCTGTTTCTGGGGGCCCTGAGCGCCCGACCTGTCCGCAGGCAAGCGGTCAGTTCGCGGCGCAGCGCTCCGCGGCCCTGGATATAGAGCGACTGATAGATCGCCTCGTGGGACACACGCATCGATTCATCATCGGGGAAGTCCAGGCGCAGGCGACCAGAGATCTGCTCCGGGCTCCAGCACTGCCCCCAACGGCGATCCTTTCGCGGTCCCTGACGCCGCCCACGCCATGCGATATCTGGACCCGCGACGCTCCCGTCGGGCCGCTGCACCGTCCCAGAAAGCCGGGCCTGCACATAGGCCCGCAGCTGCGCATTCACCGCGAGCTTCGCCGGCTTGGGACGTCGAGCGCGACGCTCAGCATGCCTCTGGGCAGTCGAGGCTCGATATTCAACGCGGCCACGTCCGATCGCAGCGTTGCGTTGCAACTCTCGGGAGATCGTCGACGGCGCACGACCGAGCCGACGCGCGATCTCTCGCACCCCAGAACCACCGGCGAGCAGGACCGCGATCTCCTCCCGCTCGGTGAAGGACAGATAGCGCCCAGACACCGGCGCGAGGGTGAGAGGCGGCATGCCGCCACCCTTGCGGAACCACCGGACACCAATGCTCGGCAACACACCCGCCTCGACCGCAGCCTTTTCGCTTGATGCACCTCGAGCGATCGCCTCCCAGAACCGGACCCGATGCTCCCGCCGCCCCGCAGGCGGATGTCCACCCCAACGCGTTCCTGCTGCAGCGGCACGATTCCACAGCCCGGTTTCTCCTCGGCATCGCAACTCCTCAACGTCAGGCGTTGCGACAACCAGTTGAATCCACCCCATCATCGCCGGGTCATACGGAGCGCGACCCGCCGCACCCAGCCGATACGCCTCCTCAAACCGACGCAGATCCATCTGATCGACCGCCCCAAGATCGTCCACACCAGATGATCCTCCGGCAGCCAATCCGCCAACGACGGCGGCATCAACAACAACTGACCACGATCACAGCTAGCGAAATTCAGAGCCATCCCGGAAGTGTCTTAAACCCGCCAGACGGCACCGATATTCCGACAGCCTCTTGCGTGTCGACTCGGGAGCAGGTCGAGGAGATTCCGGCGCTGATCGACCAGGGGGTCGTCTCGTTTAAGTTCTTCACGGGTTACATCGGCGAGCAGGCCGAGGGCTTCGGGATGAACCCCGAGGGCATCACGCCGGCACTGTTCTACGAGGCGTGCGAGGCGATCAAGAGATCGGGTGGCAAGGCGTTTGCCCAGATCCACGCCGAGGAGCCGACGGTGCGCGGGCTGCTGATCGACCGGCTTCGGGATCACCCGGAGGGCGGCAAGCTCACCGCTTGGGCGGACTGCAGCCCCGCGTGGGCCGAAGCCGTGCAGATCTTCATGTACGGACAAATCGCCAACGAGGTCGGGGTACCCCTGTACCCGGTCCACGTCAGCGCGAAGGAGTCCTTGGAGACGATCCGGTGGATGCGCCAACGGGGCTTCGACATCACCGGGGAGACGCTCGCGTTGTTCCTGAACACGACCGCCGAGGAGATGGACGCGGCGGGCTGGCGGGGCGAGGCGAAGATCCAACCTCCGATCCGCCACCAGACCGACCAGGATGCCCTCTGGAAGGCGTTAGGCAACGGGACGATAGCGACGATCGGGACTGACAGCCTCACCTACTCCGCACGATACAAGTCAGGGACCGACTTCTGGGACTGCAGAGTCGGCGTCAACCTTCAGGTTGCCGACACCATGCCGCTGCTATACACCCAGGGCGTCGACACCGGGCGGCTCGACTTGGTGACACTGGCCAAGCTCCTGTCGGAGAACTCGGCGCGCCGCTTCGGGCTGTTCCCGAAGAAGGGCCAGATCGCTCCAGGGAGCTATGCGGATCTGGTGGTGATCGACCAGGATCGCGAGATCAAGCTCGGGGTCGAGCGCTACCTCGGCAACACCGACTATTGCCTCTGGGAAGGGCGGCGCGCCAAGGGCGTCCCAATGATGACCGTGGTCCGCGGCGACGTCGCCGCGGAGGACGGCGAGATCACCTCTGACTCCCCCACTGGAAGGTTCGTCGACCGCACCTGGTTCAGCTGACGAACCTGCGCTGATCCGGACGGAGGGCTCCCGCGCATACACCGACTGCTCGTCGACGGCCGAGACGGCGCGGAACGCCTCGCGCACGTCCGCTTCCCCGGTCAGCTTCTTCGGCTTGGCCTGTCGGGTGCGTGTGTCGGGTCAGGCGGCGGCTTGGTACTCGTGGTGGAGTCCGCCGAGCAGGTCGCGGCGGTGGACTGACCCGATCGGGATCGGACCGTCTCGCCGAGGTACTTCAACTCGGTCGGGCGGTCGTTCGGCGGCGTTCACCGGCCGGAGTCCAACCACGGTCCCGGGGGTGGGTATGTGCTGAGACATCCTTCGCGCTCCGCGCGGCAACCGCGCCCCAATTCCGCAGCGGTCTCGCCTTGCGCGGATACGGGGTTCTCCCATTAGGTTTCCCGCGGGAGAGGTGTTTCAGTCAATGTGTTGACCGCGGAGGAGGTTGAGGTGAACGTACGCAGCCTCGCGGAGTTGTGGTGCTCGTTCCGGCGCGATCCAGCATTTCGCGGTGACGCAGACGCTGCGCATCCGGCGCATGATCCGAATCAACTCGCGGTCGGCATCGAGGAAGAAGGCAAGCGCGTCGTCGGTCAGAGCGGCTAGATCCCACTCGATGGGGCCATGGCAAGCCGTTTCGAAGTCGAGCAGCAGCGGGCAGGGAGGAAGTGCCCGCGTGCGTCGCAGACGAGAGTCAGCGGCGTGTCTGCGCACGTGAGAGAAGCGAGACTCGCGCTTTCTGTGCAACGCGGGGAACTCGGTGAGATTCCTAGGATGCTCGTGACACGTCGCCCGCTCAGCGGGCGGCGCTCACGCTGACGCTGGCTAAGCTCGGCGGCGGAGCGGTGCTGGCGGGCATGGTGCTGCTCGGCGTCCAGGGTGGCTCGTTCTCGTTCGAGCACCTCGCCCATGCCGGCCCCCAACTGTCGAGCACCGTGCGCGGCGTGTGCTTCGCGCTTCTGTTCATCGGCTTCGCCGTCAAGGCCGCGCTGGTTCCGGTGCAGACCTGGCTTCCCGGCGCGTACGCGGGGACCGACGCCGACTCTTCGGGGCTGGTGGCCGCCGTCTCGCTCAACGTGGCCTTCTACGCGATGGTGCGCGTTTGGTTCGGCTTCCTCGGCCACCCCGCCGTGTGGTGGGCGGTGCTGCCGCTCCTGGTGGGGGCGGTGACCGCGCTGATCGGAATCCTCGGCGGCGTGCTGCAGCGTGAGCTGCGCCTGTTCGTCGCCTACTCGTCGATCGAGAACGCTGGGCTGATCGTGGCCGACCTGGGCATTGGGCTAATGGGGAAGGCACACAGCACCAGCCGGGGCTCATAGGCGTGGGTCTGATCGCGGCGACCTTCCAGATCGCCGCCCACAGCTTCGCCAAAGCAGGGTTGTTCGCGGCCGTGGCCACAGTCGAGCGCAGCACCGGCACCAGCGAGCTGGACCGGCTGGGCGGGCTCTATCGCCGCCTGCCGCTGGCGACCCTGGCCGCGCTGGCGGGCGGGGCGGCGCTCGCGGCCCTCCCGCCGTTCAGCGGCTTCGTCTCCGAGTGGCTGGGGCTGGAGGGCCTCATGCAGGGCTTCCGCGTCAGCGGCACGGGCTCCCACCTGGCGATCGCGGTCGCGGGCGCGATCCTGGCGCTGACCGCCGGGCTGGCCGCACTTGCCTTCGTACGCGCGATCGGACTGACCTTCTACGGCATGCCGCGCGATCAGTCCGTGAGACCCGCCCCCGAACCCCGGCTCGCGCGTGCCGGCATGGGTGTCTTGGCACTCAGCTCGCTGGCGCTCGGCATCGCCGCGCCGTGGGTGGTCAAGGTGCTGGCGCGGGGAACGCTTCCGGTCGGCGGCGGCGCCGCGATCGGGCACGTGAGCCAGCTCGGCTGGCTGATCGAACCTGGCTATGGCTCCTTCGCCAGCATCAGCGCCACCGTGCTGGTCCTCACGCTGTGCGGCTTCGCGCTGCTCGCGTTCGTGCTGCGCCAACTGGCGAGGCGGCGGCGGCGCGTGAGCCCGGTCTGGGCTTCGGGCGTCGCGATGACCGGTAGGCGCGCGCAGTACACCGCGCTCGGCTATTCGAACATGGTGCGGGTGATCTTCAACGTCGTTTACCGAGTGCGGATTCAGCTCGAGACCATCGGCGACCAGCGCTTTCCCGAGCGGCTCAGCATGATGCGCGCCGAGCCGCGCATCTTCGAGGCAGCCTGGCTGTACAGGCCCATCACCTATGTCTTCACGCGGGTGGCAGGGCTGGTGCGCAACATCCAAGCCGGTCCCCTGGGGCTGTATCTGCTCTACCTGCTGCTCGCCTTCGTCGTGCTGCTGCTGGTCGCGCCCAGGCTGTGACGAGACGCTTGTGGCCTGGGGCGGGACGGCTCTCGCCGGCGCTGAAGTTCGTGCTGATGGTCGGCGTGATGAGCTTCTTCGCCGACTTCACCTACGAGGGCGCGCGCAGCGTCATCGGGCAGTACCTGGGACTGCTCGGCGCCGGCGCGCTCGCGATCGCCATGATTACCGGCGCCGGAGAGCTGCTCGGCTACGGGTTGCGCCTCTTCTCCGGACGCGGTGCGGACCGCACGGGGCTGTACTGGCCGATCACGATCGGCGGCTACGTGTTGCAGATGTCGGTGGTGCCGCTGCTCGCGCTCGCGGGTAGCTGGCAGGTGGCCGCGCTGCTGATCATCTTGGAGCGGGTGGGCAAGGCGATCCGCAACCCGCCCCGGGACGCGATGCTCTCGCACGCGGCGAAGAGCATGGGCTACGGGTGGGGGTTCGGCGTCCACGAGGCGCTCGACCAGTTCGGCGCGCTGTTCGGGCCGCTGCTGATCGCGCTGGTGCTTGCGCTCAGTAACCACGACTACAAGACCGCGTTTGCGGTGCTGGCGGTGCCGGCGGCGATCATGCTCTCGCTGCTGGCGGTGGCCAGGCTGCTCTACCCGCGCCCGCAGGACCTCGAGCCCGCCGCACCGGCCCACCCGCGCACGGAGGGCTTGCCCCGCGTCTTCTGGATCTATCTGGCCGGAGCTGCGCTCGTCGCCGCGGGCTTTGCGGACTTCCCGATCATGGCCTACCACTTCCAGCGCTCGGGAGTGGTCCACGCCGACCTGACGCCGATCTTCTATGCGGCTGCGATGGCGGTGAGCGGCACCGGCTCGCTCATCTTCGGGCGCCTGTTCGACCGCTATGGCATCGGGCTGCTGATTCCGCTCACCTTGCTCGCCGCCGTCTATGCGCCGCTGGCGTTCTTAGGCGGCTTCTGGGCCAGCCTTGTTGGCGTGTGCCTGTGGGGCCTCGGCATGGGTGTGCACGAGTCGATCATCCCCGCAGCGGTCGCCCCCATGGTCGCGCCGCAGCGGCGCGCCTCGGCGTATGGCCTGTTCACGGGCGTCTACGGGATCGCCTGGTTTTTGGGCAGCACGGCGATCGGCGCTCTGTTCGGCGTCTCGCTCGGCGTGGTGGTCGCGTTCGCGGTTGCCGCGCAGCTCGCCGCGGTTCCGCTGATCCTGATCGTGCGCGCGGGGGTGGCGAAGCGATAGCGCTACGATCAAGAGCGGCGATGAAGCTCGCCGAGCGGCCCGCAAAGGGTCCCGAAACCGCCTCAGCGGCTGATGGCTTCTGGTGAAGACTCCACCGGAGATCATGCCGTTTCAGAGCATCCTCGACGTTGAGCCAGACGTGGCCGGGCGCGGAGCCTGAGCAGCCGCCGTTCTTCCACGACCTGAACCTGGACCAGATGGTCGAGGCGCTGACGGCAAGCCGGGCGCACTACGACCTCGCCCCGTTCTTTTACCGCTCGCTGGCGAGCGTTGACGCCGTCCGCTATCGACACGAGGCGCTGCGCGACCTGGAGGGGCGGGAGCTGCTTGCTGCGGTGCGGGAGTTTGCCGAGCGGATGCGGACGTGGCGCACCCAGCTGGACAGCATCGAGAAGCTCTACTACGCGCATCAGCGCGAGCGCCTCCTGGTCGCCGCCGTACAGATCTACTGCGAGGCGGTCAGCACCTTGGCCGGGCAGCTGGCTGAAGTCGAGCTCAGCTCGCGGGCGTTTATCGGCCTGCGCGACTACATCGCCGGGTACGTGGAGGGGGCGGACTTCAAGGCGCTGGTCGAGGAGAGCGAGCAGGCCGTGGCCGGTTTGGCCCAGGTTCGCTTCACCGTGCAGGTGAAGGGCGGGCGAGTGACGGTCGACCGGTACGCGGAGGAAGGCGACTACAGCGCGAAGATCCGGGAGGTGTTCGCCAAGTTCTGGCGCGACGAGGCCAAGCAGGTCCAGCTACAGGTTCCCAACCCGGCGCAGATGAACCACGTCGAGGCGCAGATCATCGACCGGGTGGGGCTGCTGTACCCAGAGCCGTTCTCCGCCCTGCACACCTATTGCCAGCGCCACAGCGACCACCTCGATCCGGTGATCGCGCGCTTCGAGCGGGAGATCCAGTTCTACCTGGCCTATCTCGAGTACGTCGCCCCGCTCAAGGCCGCGGGGCTTGCGCTCTGCTATCCGCGTGTCTCGGCGCGTTCCCAGGAGACCGAGGTCGAGGGCGGCTTTGACGTCGTGCTTGCCGCCAAGCGCACCCCGGAGCGCTCGCCGGTCGTCGTCAATGGCTTTCGCCTGTCCGGCCCCGAGCGCATCCTCGTCGTCACCGGGCCCAACAACGGCGGCAAGACCACGTTTGCGCGGATGGTCGGCCAGCTGCACCAGCTCGCCTCCCTGGGGTTGCCCGTTCCGGCGGCGAGCGCCCGGCTCATGCTTCCCGACCGCGTGTTCACCCACTTCGAGCGAGAAGAGGAAATCGCCACGCTGCGGGGCAAGCTCGACGACGAGCTCCACCGCATCCGCGCGTTGCTGGAACAGGCGAGCGCCTCGAGCCTGATCGTGATGAACGAGAGCTTCAGCTCGACGACGCTCGAGGACGCGCGGTTCTTGGGCGCGGAGGTGATCGGGCGGATCGTGGAGCGGGATTGCCTCGCGGTGTATGTGACCTTCGCCGACGAGCTCGCGTCGCTGAACGACGCCACGGTCAGCGTGGTGGCCACGGTCGCGCCCGACGCCCCATCGGTGCGCACCTTCCGCGTCGTTCGCCAGCCGGCCAACGGCCTCGCCTATGCCGCGGCGATCGCGGAAAAGTACGGGCTCACTTACGAGTCGGTGCGAAAGAGAGTGGCGGCATGAACGGCGGGTGCGGGGTAAGGACGCCTGCCGCGTGAAAGCGCTGCTCATGCATCGCGAGCAGGATTTCGACTACGGCCGGGCGCTGGGCGAGGGGGTCGACGACCTCGTGGCCGATCTCGAGCTGGAGACGCTGTTTGCTGCGATGGCCGGCGAGGATCCGTTCCTGTTCGAGGTTTCCAAGCGCGCAGTGCTCCAGGGCCTCGGCGAGCCCAGGGCGATCCGCTACCGGCAGCAGGTGCTGGCCGACGCGATCGCGCACCCCGAGCTGATACGCGAGCTGTACGAGCTGTCCGGTGAGGCGATCGAGGCCGAGCGGAAGGTGTGGCGGCTCATATTTCAGGACATGCCCACCAGCCTCTTGTCTCGCTCGATCGAGGTGATGAAGCAGTTCGTGCCTTTCCTTACTCGTGTGCGCGAGCTGGCCGAAGCGCACGCCGGGGACATCAAGTCCGAGGGGTTCACACGCTTTTTCGAGATGGTCCGCATCGAGCTCGACGAGTCTTACCTCGCGAGCGTCGAAGCACATCTCAAGGAGCTCAAGTTCCGCCACGGCCAGCTGTTCTCGGCGCAGCTTGGAGCGAGCAATAAGGGGACCGACTATGTGCTGCGTAGGCCCCGCCAGCGGAGCTTGCGCGAGCGCCTGCCGTTCGGTGGCTTCTCCCGCTTGAGCTTCACGATCCCGGACCGCGACGAGAACGGCTTCAGGGCCCTCACGCAGCTGCAGGACAGGGGGCTCAAGGAGCCCGCGGTGGCGCTCGTGCAGGCCGCCGACCACGTGCTCAGCTTCTTCATCGCGCTGCGCACCGAGGTGGGCTTCTACCTGGCCTGCCTGAACCTGCGCGAGCGACTTGCGGCCAAGGGCCAGGACATTTGTTTCCCGGAGCCGCTTGCGCCCGGCGAGCAGGCGCTCAGCGCCGCAGATCTCTATGACCCCTGCCTGGCGCTGAAGCTGCGCGAGCGCGCGGTCGCCAGCGATCTGCATGCCGACCACAAGACGCTGGTGATGATCACCGGGGCCAACCAGGGGGGCAAGTCGACGTTCCTGCGCGCGATCGGGATTGCGCAACTGATGATGCAGGCAGGGATGTTCACTGCCGCACGCTCGCTGCGGGCGAATGTTTGCGCGCAGGTCTTCACCCACTACAAGCGAGAAGAGGACGAGTCCATGGAGGGAGGCAAGCTCGACGAGGAGCTCAAGCGGATGAGCCAGATCGCCGAGCGCATCCGCCCGAACTGCCTGCTGCTGTGCAACGAGTCGTTCGCCTCGACCAACGAGCGGGAGGGCTCGGAGATCGCGCGACAAGTGGTGCGCGCGATGACGGAGAACGGGATCAAGGTCGTGTTTGTTACGCACCTGTTCGACCTAGCCGACAGCCTCCGCCGCCGGCAGCTCGAGACGGCGCTATTCCTGCGCGCCGAGCGAACCGCCGACGGCGCGCGCACGTTCCGCCTGCTCGAGGGCGATCCCTTGCCCACGAGCCACGGCAGAGATTCCTACGAGCGGATCTTCGGCCAGGGCGCGCTGGCGTCAGCACGCGCCGGCCGTGGTTGAGGCGGATGGCGCCCGAGCGATAGCCTCCGCGTCAAACATGACGGACTGCATTTTCTGTGCCATCGTGAATTGGGAGGCCCCAGCGACGATTATCGAGAGGGATGAGGACACCGTCGCATTCATGGACGTCCATCCCTGGCGGCGGGGCCATACCCTCGTTGTTCCTCGTCGGCACTATGAGGATCTGCTGGAGATCGGTCCCCACGACCTGCTAAGCACGTTCGCTATGGCGAAGCGAGTGGCGGCCCGGATGAAACGGAACCTCGGCGCAGAGGGCGTGTGGCTGTGGAACTCCTGCGGCCGCGCAGCGGGCCAGGTCGTGATGCATTTCCATGTCCATGTGATCCCAAGCGACGGGAAGAACGTGCCTCCGCCCCCGCAGCCAGACGCCTCGATCGGCGAATCCGAGATCGCGGTCGCGGCAGCCGCGCTTCGCCGCGACGGATAGCGCGTCGCTAGGCACAGAGCCGCCCGCCGATCCGCTCCGCAACCGCCTCGGGCACGAGGTCGATGGCGCCCTCCCAATGCAGGCGCTCGAGGAATGTCGAATCGGATCTGTAGAAGGCCTTCAGGTTTGAGCGGACGGCGAGACGGAGGTTCAGGGGGTAGCCGTCGGTCGTTGGCGGAGCGCCGTAGACGGCCAGATTGAAGCTCTCAAAACCCATCTCGGCGAACGTGTTCAGCAGCACCGTCAGCCCGTGCGCCAACTCCGCGGTAAGGTCTTGATCGAGCTGCACCGGAGAGGAGGCCTCCAGCACGAAAGCCCTGACCTCCGCAGGTGCGATCGGCGCGAAGCTCGCGACCCACTCGATACGGCCAGTATCGCCGAGATGACGCTCTCCGGCTTCGCGCTCGGCGCGGAGATAGGAGTCAAAACGCGCAGCCGGGACATCCGCCAGGATGCGTTGCAGCGTGGTCGGCTGGGAGTCGACGATTCCCTGCAGGTGGGGATGGAACAGCGAGCTGCCCGAGGGCAGCATGTGGTTGGCGTTGATCGACGCCCACCTTGACTCCGGCTCGGCAGCCATGACCGCCTTCGCGTACGCAACCTGGGTGGACAGGTTGTCTGCCATCAGCCGCTCCGTGATCTCTCCGAGTGGCAGGTAGTGGAGTCGCGCCGAATAGACGGAAACACAGCTATGTGACGAATAGGCGTGGAGGTTCGGGAAAAGGACCGCGTCGCCACAGTGGATGCGCCCCGCGGGATCGATTGCCAGCGGTAGCTTGGGGGTCTGCGAGTCGATCCGCTCGGGACAGAATGGACACCTCGGTTGGACTTCCCGCGCGAACGCCGCCAGGTCGAAGTCGTTGACGGGCATGAGGCCGCGGTCAGGCAGGATGCGGGAGGTATGACCGGTGAGCGGATCGGCGCGGACCTCGATCACGGCGCGGACCATGTCGCCGGTGCCGGGCTCGCGCATCTCGGCGGCAGGCGGTGACGTCGAAATTCCATCGGACGGGTTCGGTTCCTCTGCCAATGGTCTCACCCAGATGGCCCGTTGGCGGCGTCTTCTGCTTTAGCGACCGAGCCGGGCCCAGGAGCGTGCACCGTACAAATCGCGACCGGAACAACGGGCGGCTATGCTGCCTCTAGAGCGATGAGGCTCGCTCGGATCGCGGCTTGACCGCTGATGGCCTCTACGGACCGTCCGGTTCTGTGGCGGAGGTCAGATGAACCAGCAAACAATCAGCGATCTCGGTTCGCGGCAGCGCACGCTCCAACAGCTCGACGAGCTGCTCGGGCTCACCGCTGAACTACTCGCCGCCGGTCAGCATCGTGACCTCGGCGCTGCGCGAAGGCGCGTCGTCGAGAACCGCTTCAACCTCGTCGTGCTGGGCGAATTCAAGCGCGGCAAGAGCACACGGATCAACGCCCTGCTCGGCCGCGACCTGCTTCCGGTTGGCGTGGTCCCGCTCACCTCGGTGGTCACCGTGATTGGGGGACCGCGTGATCAAGGCGGGGACGAGAGCGAGCGCCTGATCGTGCGCTTCGCGGGCGGGCGCGAGCGCAAGTGCCCAGTCGACGAGCTCGAGCGTTACGTCACCGAGGCGCGCAACCCCGGCAACCGGCTGGGCGTGCAGCTCGCGCGGGTCGAGCTCGAGCACGAGCTGTTGCGAGCCGGCCTCGAGCTGGTCGATACCCCCGGCATCGGCTCGATCCACAGCCATAACACGGACGTGGCGCGCGCTTTCTTGCCGCATGTGGACGCAGCCCTGTGCGTGCTCGATGCAGGGCAGCCGCTGTCCGAGTCCGAACGGGAGTTGTTCGCCGAGGCGGCGGAGCGCGTCCCACGACTGTTGATGGTCGTCAACAAGATCGACTATCTCGATCCGGCTGACCGCGATGTGGCACTCGAGTTCATCCGCTCTGCGCTCACGGAGCTGATGGGATATGACAATGCGGAGGTATTCCCGCTCAGCGCGCGCCACCGCGAGGGCATCGGAGCGCTCGCTGATCGCCTACGGCGGTTGGCCGGGGATGAGCGCCAGGGGCTCCTGTTGCGCTCGGTGGCAGGGCTGGCGGGAGCGGCGGCCGCGGATGGTGCCCAGGCGGCCCGGTTCGAGGCGCATGCGATCCAGCTGCCCCTGGATGAGCTGCGCTCACGTGCACAAGTGTTCGAGCGGCGGATCGACGAGCTACGCGCAGCCAGCGCGGAGGCCTCCGATCTGCTCGAGCGCGGGGTCCACCGGGCCCTCACGGCGCTCGTCAACGAGCCACTGATGGAGCATGCCCGCAATGACGGGCCGCGGCTGCTCGCTGCGCTCCGAGCGCACCTGGACACGCTCGGCAAACCGGCTCCGCGCGAGCTTCAAGCAGAGCTCGATCGGTGGATCGACGAGACCGTCCGCGCAGAGTTCGAGGAGCTGGCTCCCCGCTATGAGCGAGACATAGCTGACACGCTCATCGAGCTGGAGCGCCGCTACGCCGACGGTGTGAGGCGCATACTGGAGGAGGTCCAGGAGGTCGCCGAAGACGTGTTCGGCGCTCGCTCGAGCGAGGTCCTGCCTGAAACCGGACTGCGCGCTCCTTCGCGTTTTACCTTCAAGCTCAAGGACGCCGAGCACGGGCTCGAGATGCTCGTCGGCTTCGCTCCGACGATCACGCCGGGGGCGCTTGGACGCCGGCTTGTCGTGCGCGATGCCGAGGAGCGACTGCTAGCGATGACCGACCGCCACGCCGGCCGCCTGCGCTCCGAGCTGGCCCAGCGGGCGGCCGGGTCCTCCCGCTCCTACCGCCGGGAGCTGCAGACCGCGGTGGAGGAGGCGATCGAAGCGATCCGGGCGGCGATCGCCCGCGCGCAAGACGAGCGAGCGCGGGGGGAGGAGCATGCGCGCGAGCGTCTCGAGCGCCTCGAGGCAGTGGAGCGCCGCTGCGGGGAACTCGAGGCGCAATTCGCCGAGATGGCCCGTCGAGCCTGCGTCACCTCCGCAAGGTCTCGACCAGTGCACGCGGGCTGAGCAGCAGGGAGCGCGCGCTGGAGAGGCGGGTCCCCCGGGATCTCAAGCATGATCGGCACGTCGCGCCGCCGACGGGTAGTCCTCTTCCGGCTCTCCCGCCGTCTCAGCCGGTGGGGGCCAGCCAGCGGTGAGGAAGATCGCCCGCTGCCAGGAGTCGCGTTCGGGGCCCTTGGGCTCGTGCCGGTACTTGTCGTCGTGCTTGCGGACGTGCTCGGAGAGGTCTTGCAAGAGTCCTCGTGCCGAGCGGCGCTGGACGCCGAGCAGGAACTCGCGCTCGCTAGGGCTTTGGGCCACCTCCCACACCAGCCGGAAATGGGGGAAGCACAGACCCGGCGAAGACTCGAATTTGCTGCGATGCCCGGGAGTGGTCGCAAGCTGATCGAGCAGATAGCCGGCGTTGACCTCGAGGCGCTCGTCGCGGTTTGCGCAGGCCGGGCACTTGGCGGGCTCGAACAGCTGATCGGGCTCCAGCTCGTCGAGCTGAGCGACGATCCCGCGGAAGCTGTCGGCGAGCATGGTGGAGATTGCCAGCGTCGACTTGAGACCGTCCATCTCCAGCCGCCGCAGCATCTCCACGTGCTCGCCGCAGAACCCGTAGGCGGCGCTCACCCTGTCGATCTGCTCGCCGGAGTCGGCGCCCTCGTCGAAGAAATGCCAGATGTATTCGCGGTCGGCCTTGTGGGCCACGCGGCACAGCGGGCACATCCCGACCCGCAGCCCCTGCCGCAGCCAGCTGGTCAGCACGCTGGCCGGCGCCTGGCGGCTGTGGGCGGGGCGCTCGGGAACACCCCCGCCGGCCTTCGATCTGCGAACAAGCCTCATCGCTGGCCTCCGTTCTCGTCAAATCGATGCCAGAGGCCCTCAGCGGTCTCGCCGCGCTCGGAGCGAGCCTCATCGCTCAAGGGCCCAAGTCTACGGAGACGAGATAGGCGCGACCCAGGGCGGCGTCGTACGATGCTGCGCCCGAGATTCAAAAATGGAGGTCTCGATGAAACCGGGTCGCGAGTGGGCGCACATGTCGGTTCTCTCACAAGCCGTCGCGAATGTGATCGACCGCTGCCTGGGCGTCTCGCCGGGCGAGGACGTGCTCATCATCGGCGACTCCGGCATACCGGTCATCGAGCGGCTGCGCGCTGCGGCCGCCGCTTCCGGCGCTGAGGCGGTCACGATCCTGATGGACGAGCGCGCAACCAACGGTGCCGAGCCCCCACGTTCGGCTGCCGCCGCGCTCGCCGCGTGCGACGTCTACATCGCTGCGACAACCAGATCGCTCAGCCACACCAACGCCCGCAAACGCGCCACTGAGGCGGGCGCACGCGGCGCCACGATGCCAGGCGTCACGGCCGACATGCTCGCCCGGCTGATGACCGTAGACCTCGCGACCACTTGGCTCGGCGCTCGCGCGCCTTGGCGGGGCTTTTGACTCGAGGGCGGACGGCCCGCGTAACCTGCCCGCTCGCCACCGACCTGCGCCTCGAGCTGACGGGTCGCCACGGGATCTCTGACGACGGCGATTTGACCGCTCCTGGCGCATTCGGCAACTTGGTGCGGAGAGGCGTTCATCGCGCCCGTCGGCGGAGAGGGAACTATTCTCGCCTCGAGTCTGGGCTCGCTCGGTCTCGCCACGGAGCCCGCCAAACTGACGGTTCGTGACGGAAGCCTGATCGCGGCAGATAGAGGTCTCGGCCCGGAGTATTTCCGCCTTCTCAGGCGCCACGGCGAGCCGGGAACCAACCTCGCCGAGCTCGGAGTCGGGGCGAACGAGCACGCGACGCTGACCGGCAACGTACTCGAGGACGAAAAGATCCTCGGGACAGTTCACATCGCGTTCGGGGCCAGCGCGGACTTTGGCGGAACGGTCTCGGTTCCGATCCATCTCGACGCGGTCGTCACCGACGCAACGCTGCTCATCGACGACCGACCGGTGGCGAGTCCGGACGCTTGCTCGTCGACGAGCCGGGGTGAGGCCCCCAGCTTCTACTCGCCGCTGACGCGCTGACCGTGCTCAATGTTGACGACGTCGCGAGCAGCGGCGTACCACCGCCGCGTTGGTCCCGACACTCGATGATCGACGTCCGGGCCTCCTTCGACCGGGGATAAAAAGGGCGACGGCGCGGGCGACGGCTCACGGCAGCGCCCGCGCCATAAACGACGTTCCTTCAGCTTCGTTCTACTGAGACGAGGCCTCCCGTCTCAGGTTTGGGTCAACGGGATGAGTGGGAGCAGGGTTCGCTTGAAGTAGCCGTTGATCACATGCGCCGCCGAGACATACCAGGCGAGCACCGCGCACGCGGTGGTCACGTAGCCTCCCCAGTGGGTGATCGTCGTGTGTCCGTTGCCGATTGCGCCCAGTCCCAGGAGCAGGTAGGCGACCCACAGAGTCAGGAACACGAGGTTCAGAGCTACGTTCGTCCGGAACGAGGCGATCCACATATAAAACGTGAACCAGCCCCAGCAGAACAGGTAAATCGCCACGGCGTGATTGGCCGCCAGTGCCCCTCCTGCCTTCGCCGTCTCGGGCAGGAAGAACTGGATGAGCAGAACGAAAGAGATCCAGAACGCGCCGTACGAGCTCAAGGCGACCGCGGCGAACGTGTTTCGCTCAGCGAACGCCCACATTCCGGCAAGCAGCTGTGCCAGCCCGCCGTACGCGCCGGCAACGCTGAGGACAACGAACACGTCCTTCCCGCTGATCGCATTCGCGTTGACGAGTCCGAGGATGAACGTCGTCAACGCGAATCCCGCAAGACCTAGTGGCACCGGATCGGCGGGGCCCCACCACACTCGCGCGGCCGATGGCGGCGCCGGAGCGACATCCGCCTCGCGCGACCCACGAGCAAGAGATGCATCACCGCGGCCAACATCTGCAGCTTCCATCGATCCCTCCTAAGGTTGAAGTAACCGAGACTCTGCACCCGCGAGGACGAGGCGCCAAGCGGGTTCTTCGGCGAGACGCGGCACGAAGTACTCATCCCGCGCTCCTCGCCAGCGGCTGCAAGCAGGCCAACCGAGACGTTGCCTGAGGCTCCTGATTGGCCAGCCCACTTCTGACCTCCACGTCGATTCGAATACGTGCCGTAGAGGCCATCAGCGGCGAACAGCCGCAATCAGCGCGAGCCTCATCGCGCGTGGCCGACAATACGCCTTTCACAGTCGCGAGCAACACCAAATCGATGAGCGGCACGTTGATACCGACGAGCGGTCGTGAGCCGCCGCCGAACGGCAACCACTCGCCGCCAGTCCCGAGGGCCCGCATAGAGCAGTCGCGACTCTGGGACTTAATCGTGCCCGGCTCGCTGAAGCCGCACCTGGTCACGCGCACGGAGCCGGCCAGACGGCCGCGATCGCCACGCCGACGCGACTGAAGTCAGATAACGGGATGCGCGGGCCTAGCTGCGTGCCTAGTTCTCAGGCGTACGAACGATAAGCCCAAAAGCGGGTGCATGACACCTCGCGAAAGCCGCTGGAGTAAACCGGAGTTCGGGCGATGAGGCTCGCCCAGCCCGCAACGGTCGTCGCTGATGGCCTCTACCTAGACAAGTTCAACCGTGGAGGTCGCCCGGCTATGCCGTACCGCCTCACGACCTTGGTAAGAAGTGGCGGCAGCCGGCATCGCCGCCACATGACCGTCCTGCCACGGACGTGAGCGTTCCCCATGGTCCACATGCTTTTGAGTGGTCCAACGTGGAAGTGAGACCGGCAGAAGCCAACGGCCTGGAGTCTTCGAGTCCGCCCAGTGATCAACGTCCGGCGCGATCGAACTCGACCGGTTCCTGTCCGGCTCGGTTGTCTACCCGAACGACTATGGATATGTCACGAACACACTTACGCCGGACGGCGATCCGCTGGACGGGCTGATCTGCGTATCCGAGCCCACGCTCCCGGGCTGCGTGGTCCGCGGCAAGCTGGTTGCGGTCTTCAGGATGGCCGACGAAAAGGGGCCGGACGACCACGTCGTATGCGTGCCGTGCAACGACCCCGGCTGGAGCGGGATCGATGACGTCGGCGATCTACCACCACAGCCGCGCGCGGAGATCTCTCACTTCTTCTCGATTTACAAGGATTTCGACCGCGGCCGCCGCTCCGAAGTGAGGGGCTGGGCGGACCGGGAGGCGGCGCTCGGAACGGTCAACGAGGCGCGCACGCGGTTGAGCGCGGCGGAGGAAGGCGTCGAATGAGAGTCAAAGCGCGGGCGGTGGTCTGGATCGATGGCCGGCTGATCGTCGCCAGCCAGCGTCGCAGCGGCCGCATGGAGCTCTCGCTGCCGGGCGGGCGGGTCAAGCAAGGCGAGTCCGTCACCGACGCGCTGACCCGGGAGGTCGCCGAGGAAACCGGCCTTGTCGTCACACCAAGCCGGCTGCTGTACATCGCCGAGGTGGTCCAATCCGTCCGCGCCCATGACCTGGAGCTGATCTTTCTGGCGGAGGCAGAAGCGGCGCCGGGAATCGACAGCTTCCGTGCGATCGACGTGCGCGGCGGCGAGCGCGTCGACTTGCGCCCGCCCGTGCTGGACGAGATCGCGCGCGACGACGCCGCGCAGTACCGCGACACACCCAGGTGGTTGGGCAACTTGTGGCGAGCAGCAGCCACCTGTAGGCGGCCGCTCCGCTCGATATGATTCTCGCACTTCACGCGATGAAGCCCGCGTAACGCCAATCCCGGCAGAGCAGGGGTGCGGATGATGGCTTCTGTCTCAGAGCCGAGATAAAAGTCGTCCCTGGTGGGTGAGTCGCGTGGGTGTTGTTCTGCAGGTGATTCAGAGCGCCGTCGTCGTGGTCTTCGCACCGTTGTTCGCTGGCGCCTTGGCGCGCGCGGAAGCCATCGTGCAATGCAAGCGCGGACCGAGCGTGCTGCAGCCCTACCGCGACCTGGCCAAGCTGTTGCGCAAGGGCAGCGCGATCTCACAAGAGGCTTCCTGGGTCTTCCAGGGGGCGCCGTTCGTGGCCTTTGCCTGCTACCTGGCGGTCTCGGTGATCGTCCCGATCATCACCGACGAGCCGTTGCCGCTGGCGTTCCTCGGCGACCTCATTGGCGGCGGGTTCTTGCTGGCGCTGGCGAGCTTCGCGATCTCGATCGCGGCGCTTGACACCGCCAGTCCCCTGGGCGGGCTGGGCGGCAGCCGCACCACTTGGATGGGGAGCTTTGCGGAGCCCGCGCTGATCCTCGTGTTCTTCACGGTGGGAGCGCTATCGCATTCGGATAACCCTTACTTAGAGAATCACGCCGTTGCGCATCTGGGCGCCGCATACGTGCTGCCGACGCACGTCCTCGGCGCGGTCGCGTTCTTCATGCTGGTGCTGGCCGAGACGGGACGCATTCCGATCGACAACCCGAGCGGCACGATCGAGATCTCGATGATCGAGGAGAGCCGCGTGCTCGAGTACTCCGGTCGCGAGTACGCGCTGATCAAGTGGGGCTCGTGGATGAAGCTGTTCCTGCTGTGCGCGATCTTCATGAACGTCTTCGTGCTGCCGTGGGGCCTCGGCAATGCCACGAGCATCGGTGGCGGGCTGCTGGGCACCTTGGCCCTGCTGGGCAAGCTCGGGGTGTGCGGCGTTGTGATCGTGGTGATCGACTGCTCGTTCGCGAAGCTGCGTTTCTTCAGGATCGCCGAGTACCTGGGCGCCGCTTTCCTGCTCGCGCTGATCGGGATCGTCACCTCGTACGTGCTGGCGAGGTGAGCTGATGGGCGTCATGCAGGCACTTGCGGTCATCGAGCGCCTGAATTCGGCCTCGCCGGAGGGCGTGCTCTTGGACATCAGCGCGGTTCTGATCCTCTTGTGCGCGTTCGCGTGCCTGGGGTCGAAGCTGTTCGACCGCTACGTCGTCTACTACGGGATTCAGTCTGTGGTGCTGTCGTTCGCAGCGGGGGTCGTCGCCTACCACCAGCACGAGGCGGGGCTGTGGGTGCTGGCCGGACTCACGTTCCTCATCAAGGGGATCGGCATCCCATACGGGACGCGTCACTTTCTGATCGAGCGCTTCGCCCTCAAGCGCGACGTGGCGCTCTCCACGGGGCTCTCGAGCTCGCTGATCTTGGGTGCGTTTCTGACCGCGTTTGCGTTCCTGACGATTCGCTCGGGCACGGTTCCCCACGGCCTGGTGACCGAGGGGGTGGTGCCGATCTCGACCGCGGTGGTGCTGCTGGGCGGCCTCTGCATGGTCGTCAGGCGCCACACGATCGCGCAGCTGATCGGTTGGCTGATCATCGAAAACGGCGTCTTCCTGGGGGCGATCGCGTTCGTGGCGACGTTCCCGTTCATCGTCGAGGCTGGCGTCTTCCTCGATCTCGTGGCCGGGGTCCTGATCATGATCGCGTTCGTCTCCGGCCTGGCCCGCCAGGTGGCCGAGGCGTCGGCGAGCGAGCTCAGGAGGCTGAGCGAGTGATTGCGCTCGCGGTGATCGTCGTGGTGCTGCCACTGACGCCCGCGCTTGCGGCAGCGGTGACGCCCCGTGCGCGGCATCTCGGCGCCGCCGCCGCGGGATCGGGCGTGGCGACGCTGGCGGCGGCGATCGCGCTGGCCGTCGACCTGAGCGGCGGCCACCACGTTGTCGGGCTGAGCGGCTTCCTCTACCTGGACCCACTGAGCGGGTTCTTCCTCGCCACGATCGCGATCGTGGTGATGTTGGCGAGCCTCGGCTCTGCCGCCTACCTGCGCGCGGAGGAGGAGCGAGGCGAGCTCAGCCCGCTCCAGGTGCGGCTCTACTTCGTCTTTTTCGCGATCTTCGCCGCGATGATGCTGGCTTCGTTTGAGACCGGGAACCTGGGCCTGCTCTGGGTGCTGATCGAGGCCAGCACGCTTGCGAGTTGCGTGCTGGTCGGCCTCGAGGCCAAGGCCGTCTCGCTGGAGGCGGCGTGGAAGTACATCATCATCAGCTCGTTCGGGGTGACCATGGCGCTGGTCGGCACGCTGTTCCTCTACTACGCCGCGGGCAACCTCGCGGGCTCTGCGACTGAGCATTTGACCTGGTCGTACCTGTTCGCCCACGCCCACGGCCTCGGCACCCAGGCATTGCGGCTGGCGTTCCTCTTGGTCGTGATCGGCTACGGCACCAAGGTGGGGCTTGCGCCCATGCACACCTGGCTGCCCGACGCGCATTCGGAGGCGCCGAGCCCCGCCAGCGCGATGCTCTCGGCGGCCCTGCTCAACACCGGCATGTACGCGATCATCCGCTTCCAGGCGCTTACCCGCCCCGCGCTCGGCTCCGGCTACGCCGCGCACGTGCTCCTGATCTTCGGCTTCGCCTCGGTGGTCGTCGGCACCTTGTTCATCGTGCTTCGCGGCAACTTCAAGCGCGTGTTCGCGTACTCCTCGATCGAGCAGATGGGGGTGATCGCAATCGCTCTGGGGTTCGGGGGCGTCCTGGGTCTCTACGGGGCGCTGCTGCAGATCCTCACCCACGCGATCGCCAAGGCCGTGCTGTTCCTGTGCAGCGGCGACCTCGTACTGCGCTACCGCACCCGGCTGATCGAGGAAGTGCGCGGGGTCCTCAGCGTGGCGCCGCTCACCGGCGCGGTGCTTCTCCTATCGGCGATCGCGGTCGCCGGCTCACCGCCATTTGGACTGTTCCTGAGCGAGTTCACGATCGTCCGTGCCGGCCTTCACCGCTCGAGCGTCGCTCTGGTCGCCGCGCTGCTGGTGGCGCTCGCGATCGTGTTCGTAGCGCTGGTGGCGGCGGCCGCCGGTATGGCACTCGGACCCTCGCCCGACCGGCCCACAGCCGGACCGCCGTTCCGGGGGCGCTCGGTGCGGGCATTGGCCGGAGCGCCGCTGGTGACCGGGCTGGCTGCGCTCGCGGTACTAGGCGTGTGGATCCCAGGCCAGCTCGACACCCTGATCATGCACTCGATCCGCGCGATCTCATGACCGAGCTCGAGACGACCAGCGACGAGCGCGCGCCCGGGATCGCTCATCCGCAGCGCTCCGTCTCGGTCCTGTCCGTGCAGGCCGGAGAGCTCGGACGGCGCAGCCACGAGCTTGCCAGCGAACATGGCGCCCGCCTCGCGGACCTGTTCGGCGACGAGACCGAGGACGGAGATGTGGTGCTGCGGGCCGTCTACGCGCTCGACGCAGAGCGCCGCTACCTGATCCTCGAATGCCCGGTGCAGGGAGACCGCTTCCCGCCGCTGTCAGACGTCGACCCCGCCGCGTTCGTCGAGGAATGCGAGATCTACGAGCACTACGGCGTGCGGCCCGACAATGGCAAGCGCCTGAACCGCGTGCTGGTACCGCCGCACCGCGCCGACGCCTTCCCACTGCTTCGCCGGAGCGAGCGCTCGCGGTTGGCGCGCGACTACGAGCCTCACGTGATCAGCGGCGAAGCCTTCGAGTTCCCGTTTGGTCCCGTCCGGGTTGCAGGCTGGGAATCGCTGTACATGGGGCTGGTCACGACCGGCGAGGAGGTACTGGACCTCTATCTGTTTCACTGGCACAAGCACCGGGGCATCGAGCGGCGGCTGAGGGGGCTTGACCCGGCCCGCGCGACGTTCTTCGTCGAGCGTGCTGACGGCCTCTCGGCCGTGGGCGACACGCTCGCGTTCTGCCGTGCCCTGGAAGCGGCGGGCGGGGTCGCCGTGCCCGAACCGGCCACGCACAGCCGCGCGGTCGCGCTCGAGCTAGAGAGGATCTACAACCACGTGGCCGCGATCGCGGCGCTGTGCCAGACGACCGGGCTGTCCGTCGGCCAAGCGCGTACGGAGATCGTGCTGGAGCAGTTGCTGCGCTGCAACGCCGCCGCCTTCGGCCACCGCTACCTCTTCGGAACGGTGTATCCTGGCGGCGTCGCGAGGGCACCCGACGTGGGCGTAATTCGCTCAGGCCTGCCCTCAATTCTCGATGAGCTGCGCTACGTGGCCGCGGCGCTGCTGCGCACGAACTCGCACGTCGACCGCCTGGAGGCAACCGGCGTCGTCTCGGCAGAGCAAGCGCACCGCCTGTCGCTGGTCGGGCCAGTGGCGCGCGCCTCGGGCCAGGATCTCGATACCCGCCGCGACCACCCCCTTGGAGGAGCTGACGAACGGATCGAGACCGTCCCCGCACGCAGCGCCGGTGACGTGCTCGCGCGCATGCAGGTGATGCTCGAAGAGATCGAAGAGTCCGCGCGGCTCATCAACCTCCACCTGTACTCCGCCGGACCGGGCCGCTGCGAGTTGGAGCCCGCCGGAGGTGAAGGACTGGGCTGGGCGGAGTCGCCACGGGGCGAGGCGCTGGCCTGGGTCTCACTCGATGCCGAGGGGTGCCTGCAGCGGGCACGCCTGCGTCCCGCGTCGGTGCGTAACTGGCGTGCCTTCGATGACGCCGCCCGCTCGCAGAACGTGTTCACGGACATACCGATCATCGAGGCCAGCTTCTGGTTGACCGTGGCGGGGTTCGCGCGATGAGGGCGACATGTGGCGGGTGCGCGCCATGATCGCGTCATCGGTGGGGGTCGCTCGCTGATGGCGCCGTGGTTCTTTCGCGGGCTGCGCAAAGGCGTCGTGACGACCCGCTATCCCAAGATCGTCGACCCGTGGGCGCGCACCTTGCGCACTGCGCCCGCGTTCCACCCCGAGCGCCTCACCGTCGCACTGGCCGAGCGGCTGGCGCAGATCTGCCCAGGCGGCGCGATCACGCGCGAGGGATCTGAGCTCATTATCGACCTCGGCCACTGCACCGGCTGCGGCCTGTGCTTCGAGTTGGGCGACGAGGCGGTGGAGCCGAGCGGTCTCTTCCTGCTCGCCACCGGCGACCGTGCGGCTCTCGTCAAGCGCGTGGCAATCCGCGGCGACGGCGAGGGAACGACGTGAAACGGCGACCAGTGGTGACGGTCGACGAGGCCGACGGCCTGGCGCGGGAGCTCCGCCGCCGTGCCCTGCGCCTGTTCGGGCGCAGCTTGCACATCCGCACGGTTGACACCGGGTCGTGTGCGGTGTGCGAGTCGGAGATCCGCTTGCTCTCGGCGCCCCACTACGACCTCCACCGGCTCGGCTTCTTTTTCACACCGACCCCCCGGCACGCCGACCTGCTGATGGTCACCGGTCCGGCCGTCCGCGCCGCGGACAATCTCCTGCTCAAGGCACTCGACGCCACCCCCGATCCCAAGGCGGTCATTGCCGTGGGGGCGTGCGCGCTTGGCGGCGTTTACGAGCAGGATGAGCTCGTGCACGGAGCGGTCGATCGCGTCGTCCCGGTCGACGTGTATGTGCCCGGCTGTCCGCCCAGCCCCCTGGCGCTGCTGCAGGGGCTGCTGGTCGCGGTTGGCCGGCTGGAGGACCGGGTCGCGGCGCTGTCGCTCGAGCTCGAAGGCGACCTCGGTGAGGCGCAATGACCGACGCGCTCGCCGCCCTCGCGATCGCGGCCGCTGCCGGCTGGGTGACGGCAGCGGTCTTGGCGCTTGGGGCGACTCGTGCGGTGGGGCTGTGGGCGGCGTGCGCGTCGTCGGCCGCGGGAGGCCTGGCGGCCGCGGCCGGCGGCGTGCTGCTGGCGATTCACGGGGGCGGCGTCACGCTCCACCTCGGTGGAGGCGTGGTCGGATCCGCCACCTTCCGCATCGCGCCGCTGGCGGCGCCCTTCCTGGCGGTGCTGGGTGTCGCTGCACTCGCCAACGGCCTGTACGCGCCCCGCTACCACCGCCCCGGGGGCGGCACATCCGCCTACCTCGCCGCCTACAACCTGGCGCTGCTCGCCTCGCTCGCGGTGCTGGCGGCCGGGGACGCGGTCGCTTTTCTCGTCGCCTGGGAGACGATGGCGCTCGCCTGCTACCTCTTGATCCTCCGACACCATCGCAACTCGGGGGTTCCGCACGCGGCCTTCCTCTTCATCGCGCTGAGCGAGACCGGATTCGTGCTGATCGTGCTCGCGTTCGCCATCCTCGCGGCCCACGCCGGCTCCCTCGACCTCGCCACAATCGCGCACCGCGCTGCCCACATGCCCGCCGGCTGGCGCACGGCGGCCTACCTGCTGGCCCTGGTTGGCTTCGGCTTCAAAGCGGGTTTGGTGCCCCTGCACGTCTGGCTGCCCGCGGCTCACCCAGTGGCACCGGCGGACGGCTCTGCGTTTCTCTCGGGCGTGGTGATCAAGCTGGGGGTGTACGGGATCGCGCTATTCGGCTTTTACCTGCTGCCCGGGGCGCCCGCATGGTGGGGGCTGGTAACGATGGGCGTGGGCGCGATCTCAGCCGTGCTCGGGATCCTGTACGCGCTGATGGAGCGAGACCTGAAGCGCTTCCTGGCGTTCTCCAGCGTGGAGAACGTCGGCATTATCGTGACCGCACTGGGCGCCGGGATGGCGTTTGCCGCCTACGGGCAGCGGGCCATCGGCGCGTTCCTGCTGATCGTCGCCCTCTACCACACGCTGAACCACGGCGTCTACAAGACGCTGTTATTCCAGGAGGCTGGCGTGATCGAGCACGCAGCCGGCACACGCGACCTAGACCGCCTCGGTGGCCTCATCCGCCGCCTCCCGCGGACCGCGGTGATCTTCTTGGTGGGCACGCTGGCGATCGCAGCGCTGCCCCCGTTCAACGGCTTCGTCTCCGAATGGATGATTTTTCAGGGCCTCTTTCAGGGCTTTCGCATTCCCAGCCACTTGGTCGGGATCCTGATCGTCGTCGCGGGCGCGCTGATCGCGCTTACCGGAGGGCTTGCGGTCAACGCGTTCGCGCGCGCCTTCGGGATTCCCTTCCTCGGCCTGCCGCGCTCCAACCAGGCCGCCGGCGCCTCCGAGCACGGCCAGCCCATCGCGGCAGCAGGCCTGCTCGCCTGCATGTGCGCGTTTCTGAGCGTGGGCGCGCCGCTGGTCCTCGGCGCGCTCGACCACGTTGCCCGCGCCACCACCGGCATAGACATCCACGCGCGCCTGATCGTGCCCAGCCTAACCGTGATACCCGCCCACACGAACTTCTCCGCCCTGTCGCCCACCTACCTGACGGTCTTCCTGGTGGCCGTGCTAGCCGTCCCGATCGCGATCTTTCTCGCGGGGAGACCCCTGGCCCGCACACGCCGGACGCCCGTCTGGGACGGCGGCATCGTCTCGTTCAAGGCGCGCATGCAATACACCGCCACCACGCACGCTAATCCCGTGCGGGTCACCTTTGATCCTCTCTACCAGCCTCATGTCCACGTCGAGCGCGGCTCGGACGACCCCGCCGGTCGTTCCGGTCCCGTGCACTATCGCTTCTACGTCACGCCGATCTTCGACCGCTTCCTGTACCGCCCCGTGGTCCGCGCAATCCAGGCGGTCGCGGCGCTGCTGCGCCCGATCCAAAGCGGCGACGTGAACCTGTATGTCCTCTACGTCTTCATCGTGGTCGTGATCGCCTATGCCGTCTACACGGTCTGAGGGAGGCGGTCGCCAGCGCGCACGTGCCGGCAAATCCGGAGCAACCGCTCACCCGAGCTTGAGGAACCTGTAGAGCAGCGGCTCGATCAGGTCGGTCTTGGGATGGACTGAGAGGATCAGGGGTGGCCGGGGCTTTTGGTTGAAGTTGAAGTCTTTGATCAGGTTGCCCAGCTGGGGGGCGTTCTCGCGCACGTCGGGGCGCGGGTCGGGGCGGCCGTCGGTGGCCGGGTCCAGGCGCTGGTTGTGCAGGAAGTCGTCCTCGATGAACTTGACGTAGGCGTCGAAGCTGAGCGTCTGGTGGTCGATGAAGCCCTTCTTGGCGTAGGGGCTGATCACGATCGCGGGCACCCGTAGCCCGTAGCCGTTCTGGTCGACGCGTGGGGGAACCACGCTGTCGTAGAAGCCTCCCCAGTCGTCCCAGGCGAGAAAGATCGCCGTCGACTTCCAATCGGGGCTCTTCATGATCGTGTTGATCAGCCCCGTCACATAGGTCTGGCCCGCGCTCACGAGCCCCGGCGGATGCTCGGAGACGTGGCCGTTGGGCACGATCCAGGAGACCGCCGGCAGGCTGCCGCTGTGGGCTGAGGCATAAAAGCGAGAGAGCGACTGGATGTCCCCCAGTTGCCCGTCCTGGTGGACGTCCTCGAAGTAGGGCAGCGGATTCCAAATGCCCGGCGTCTTGGCGCCCTGATGAACCGGCGCGCAGGCGATCGCGTTGTTGAGCTCGCAGTCGGGCTCGGGACCCTTGAGCACGTAATAGCGCCAGCTGACGTGGTACTTGTGCAGAAGCCAGGTCAAATCCGTCCAGGCGTAATCGGGCGGGTGGCTCGAGCGGCGAGCGCCCTTGCCGAAGTTGGGCGGGTTCGCCGGGTGGTTGATGGCGTTGCGGCAGCTCATGGGATCGCTGTTGGCGCACATCGCCGACCACTCCGAGACCATGTACAGGTGCGCGGGCAGGCTCCAGGAGAGGTCTGACTGGAACATGTGGTCCTGGAGCACGAAGTTGCGCGCATAGTCCCAGTAGTTGGGGATGTCCCTGCCGTCGTGGTAGCCCATCACGTCCGGTTTGGAGCCAGCGCCCAGAGCACAGTTGGGATTCCCGAACTGGCAATTGCGAAGCGCGTGCTGCTCTGAGACCACGAAGCCGTTCATCAGCCCGCCATTGATGTCATGGACCGCGCTGCCGGTCGCGTGCGGGCCGCCGTGGTTCTGATCCTGGCGGTCGTGGTAGGGCTTCAGGCAGCGCCCGTGGCCCCGGCGCCCCCGGTGAAACTGCGAGGCGCGCAGGGCCCGCCGGGAGACGGGCACGCACGGCAGACGGCCGGGGTTGCCGGCCAGCCCGGGGATGCCGTCGGCGCCCGGATACGTGCCGAAGTAGGAGTCGAAGGAGCGGTTCTCCTGCATGATGATCACGATGTGGCGGATCTTGTGGATGCCGGTCTCGCGCACCGGGGGCGGGGGGGTGAAATGCGTCTTGATCTCCGAACGCGCCTTAGCGTGATGCGAACCGCCGCCGCCGCATGCCACCACCAGCCCCAGGCACGCGACCACGATCACAGCACCGGTGAACCACCAAGAGCGGCGTGCGCCGCTCATGTTCGACGGCTCTCGCGGCAGCACGGGCAACCAGCTCCGCGCATTCGGTTCGCCACGCGGGCCTGCCATTCGTGGCCTTCGGTGCAGCGCCACCAGACCATCTGCCTGGAGTACGGCAGGATGTCGCTAGGGGACATGCCCTCGTTGTGCTCCGGGTGCCAGTCGGCAGCGAGCGCGGGCGCGACTGCCGCTAGGCACGTGGTGTGCGTGGGGCGCTTGTGCGCACAGTAGGGACAGCCCGACCGGTGACGCACGCGGTTTCGCACGGCGGCCCGCCACAGGTGGCTTGCATCGGCCGCGCACCGCCACCAGCAGCGCCTGTGTGAGCCGGCGACGATGTCTCCTGGTGGGCCGCCATTAAGTCTGCGATCCCACTCGGCGATGAGGTCAGGACGGATTTCGGCGAGGGGAATGCCATGGTGTCCCAACGAAGCGCACACCGGGCAGCCGGTCCCCACCTTGACGCGTTGCTTCACCATCGCTTCCCATTCGTGTCCTTCGCTGCAGCGCCACCAGACCCGGCGAGGAGAGTGCGGCGTAAGGCTGGTGGGGTCAAGGCCGTCGTTGCGCGTCGGGTGAAGCTCCGCCGTGAGCTGACGGTGGAGGTCCGCGAGCGATCTGCCCGGGGATGCCCGTTTGCCGGCGCAGTATGGACAGCCGGTGCTCCTGGCCACGCGGTCGGAGGGGGCAGCCCGCCATTCATGGCCGTGGTCGCATCGCCACCAGGCGGGCAGCTCAGAACCCGGCATCGTTGTCTCTGGTGTCCGCGCGCCATTCCGCACGGGGTGCCATTGCGCTGCGACCGCGGGTGCCACCGCGGCAAGTGACGTCTCCGGCGCAGCGAGCCGCCCCGCGCAATAGGGGCAACCGTAACCGGCGCTGCGCAGGTCGACCCGCGCGGGCCACTCGTGACCCCTGCTGCAGCGCCACCAAAGTCGCCGCCGTGAACCGCCTGAGATTGCGGTTATGTCCAACGACCCATTGCGCTCAGGGTGCAGCTCGGCGATCAGCGCGGGCGAGAGCGAGTGACGACGAGCGGAGTGCGACGATGGCATGGCTTTGCGAACAAACCAGAGGCCATCAGCTGGTCGCGGTTTCCGTCCCTTAAGAGGCGGGAGCGAGCCTCATCGCTGAAATTCAGTCTAAACGGTCAGGCGGCCGAGCGGCGCGCAAGCCACATCTCGGCGGCGTGACGAACCGTGGGGTCGCTGTCTCCGGTGAGATACGAAATCATCGGTTGGGAGTCCCAGAGCAAGTCCGCGGTTTGGATCAGCGCCAGGCGCACGTCCGCGTCGGGGTCCTCCACCAGCAGCGCCACGTCGCCCATCAGGGGCCCCGCGGACTCACCGGCCAGAATCATCCGCGCCAAGGCATAGATCGTCGCCCGCCGGCGCGTCCCCCTCGGCGAGTGCAGCTCGGCCCGCAGGTGCTCCATTGCCCCGGCCGGCGTGAACAGCCGCGCCAAAGATCGCAGTGCCGCTACGCGCACCACGTCATCGGCGTCCTCGAGGGCGCCCAGCAGCCCGTCCGCGGCGCATGGATCGCCGAGATCCCCGAGGGTCTGAGCGGCGGCAAGCCTGGTCTCGCTGCTCGGATCCTCGGCCAGCACGTCTACAAGCGCGCCCAATTGACCCTTCCCCGACCCGCGGGCTGCAGCCTCCCGGACGCGTCGCTCATGATCCGACAGCAGTGCCCGGGTGACGTCGCTGGGCAGCGACATCGCGTGGCGCGCGACCTCGATCCGGACCTGATGATCGGCATCGTGCGCCGCGACCGCGAGCAACCGCCCGGGATGACGGGCGGTGCGCGCGACTGCCTGCACCGCCCGCAGCCGCACGTGCGTCACGGGATCCTGGAGGAGGGGCGCGCATTCGCTCGCGGTCACCTCGCTCGGCCCCAACGCAGCGAGCGCGTCGAGCACTGCTGCCCTTACGCCCGCGACGGAGTCGCGCAGCGCGGCGCGCAGCGCTGGGGCGGCACGAGGATCTGAAAACACCGCGAGCGCGCGCGCTGCGGACAAGCGGCGCGTGTATGGCTCGTCGTGCAGGCCGGCGATCGCGGCATCGACCGCGGGCTCATCGTGCAGTCGTCTGAGTGCCGCCGCGATCGCTCCCACTCGCGCAGGCTCTGCGCACAGAAGCCTAGCGCGCAGTTCGCGGGTCGCTTGCGTGCCGCCGACGTCGGCGAGCCTCGCCGCGGCCGCCTTGGCCACCTCGGGGCTTGGGTCATCGAGCGCGGCCGTCAGCTCGGTGCTCGAGTCCGACTCGCGGGCCGCGAGCAAACGCTCATTCACTCCGCGTGCCCGCATCCGATCACCGTCGCAGTAGAAGACGCAGCAACGCGACGGCTGCGACGGCGGCGGCCATCCCCGCGACGGTCAACCCCACAGAGCGGGTTGCGGCGATCGTGGCCGCGAGCAGCACGGCGATCGCGACGAGCGCGGCCCCGAGCGCCACGGCGGCGAGCCAGGTGAGGTCGCGACGGGGTCCGGCGATCAGCTCGAGCCCAACCACCAGTGCCGCTGCGATCGCGGGGCTGAGGAACGTCTGAGTCATGCCGCCAGCGGCCTCCGCTGCCTGCGCTTGAGCTCCGCGGTGGTGACGAGCGGGACCTGGAGCGGCTGATCCTCGCGCCAGCGGGCGACCGGCGCGCCCAGCGCTTGCAGCCGCGTGCGGATCGCCTCGCGCTCGACCAGCCACAACCGGTGGGCGAGGACGTCCGCGTCGGTCGTTCCGGGCGCCGAGAACGGCTCCGGCGAGACCTCGACCACGGAGAGGTCGAAGCCGCGGGACGCAGGTTCAGCAGCGCGTCGAAGTAGCGGCTGTCGAGCAGCGGCGAGATGCCGATCACGAGCGCCTTCGCCGGCAACAGCCGCCGTGGCACGAACGATACGTCCTTGTGCGCGTAGGAGAAGACCACCTCGCTGCCCAGCAGCGCGTCGATGATCCGATACAGCTGCGCGACGCCGAGGCGCGGCTGCACGCCGGTGAGCATGGCCCCGAACCCCACCACCCCGACGCGATCCTTGCGCGCCAGGTATGCGGCCGCCAGCGAGACCGCCGCTCTGACCGAGGCCGCCAGGGTCCCGCTCTCACCGGCCGCCGCCTCGGCGTAGGTGTCGAGGAACAGGAGCACGTCGGCGTTGCGCTCGGGGTGGCGCTCGGAGACATAGGGAGTCCCCTTCCTCGCGGTGAGGCGCCAGTTGATCCGCCGCAGCCGATCGCCGGACGCGAAGGGGCGGTTCTCGGCGAACTCGATCCCCTCGCCTCGCTCCCTCGCGGTGCGGCTGCCGGTGGTGGCCTGAAGCTCGAGCGGCGCAAGCAGCACCCGAAGTGTCTCCCGGCGCGGGAAGGCGCGCAGCGGCCCCAGTGGGACCGGGGGGAGCTCGTACGAAAGCAGCCCAAACGCATCTCGGGCCCGCGCCCCGACCGCGCCGAGGTCGTAGGCGCCCCAGCGCCGCGCGCGCAGCTCGAACGCAACCTCCCGCCGCTCGCCGGCCGCCAGCCGTCGAGGCAACGACGGCGGCGATCCCGCCAACTCGACGCCCCTGCCCCACCGCGGCGTGAGCTCCAGCCCGTCGACGCTCGAGGCGGCATCGAGCTCGAGCGTGACCGCCAGCCCCTCGTCTTCCAGGAGCCTGCGTCGCTCGACCACGACCGACATCTCAAGCTGCGGGGCACGAGCGAGCACCAGCCCGACCGCCACATAGACCGCGAAGGCCGCGGCCAGCGCCACCAGCTGAGGGAGCCCCAGCGCCAGCCCCGCCACGGAGCCCAGCGCCGCGAGGATGACGCAGGCTTGGAGCTTGCGTGTGGGAGCCCCGTTCAACGCTGCGGCTCGGTCGGGGGCGTCGGCACCGACTGGAGGCACTCGCGCACCACGTCCTCGGCGTCGACCTGCTGGACCCACAGCTCGGGCCGCAGCGTCAAGCGGTGCGCCAGCGCGGGCACGGCGAGAGCCTTGACGTCATCGGGGACGGTGAAGTCGCGCCCATCGAGGACCGCCCGGGCGCGCGAGAGCTTCATCAGCGCGAGGGTCCCTCGGGGGCTGGCCCCCACCTGCACGCTGCGACTCTCCCTGGTGGCGGAGACGATCGCCACCATGTAGCGGCCGATGCTCTCGGACACGTGGACGCCTTCGATCGCGCGCTGCATCGCCACCAGCTGCTCGCGGCTGACCACAGGGCTCAGCCTGGGCTCGTCGGTCTGGCGCTCCATTCGCCGCTTCAGGATCAGCCACTCGTCCTCGGGCGCGGGATAGCCCACGCGCAGCCGCACCAGAAAGCGGTCGAGCTGCGCCTCCGGCAGCGGATAGGTGCCCTCGTACTCGATCGGGTTCTGGGTCGCGAGCACCAGGAAGGGGCGCTCCAGTTGCCGCGTGCGCTCCTCGACCGTGACCTGACGCTCCTGCATGGCCTCGAGCAGCGCGGCCTGGGTCTTGGGCGGCGCGCGGTTGATCTCATCGGCCAGCAGCACGTTGGTGAACACGGGCCCGGGCCGGAACTCGAACTCGCTGGTGCGCTGGTTGAAGATCGAGGAGCCCGTCACGTCCGAGGGCATCAGGTCGGGCGTGAACTGGACGCGCGCGAACCGCGCGCTGGTGACCGCCGCGAACGAACGGGCCATCAGGGTCTTGGCCAGCCCCGGATAGTCCTCGATCAGGACGTGGCCGTCCGACAGCAGCGCGGTCAACAAGAGCTCGAGCGCTCCGCGTTTGCCGATCACCGCCAGCTCCACCTCGTCCAGGATCGCGCCTGGCGCGCGCGGCGACCTCGTCGAGCGCGAGCGTCTCGAGCGACTCGCTCACAACCGCTCCAACCGCTCCACAAGGCGCTCCAGCGCGCCGAGCTCCAGACCCGGAGCGCGATGATCGCGCGGGCGCGGCCTGCCCGGCCGCACGATCTCCCACAGCTCATCTCCCAGCAGCGCCCGGGCCTGCTCGGGCTCGGCGTCAAGGCGCACGCCGCGGCGACGCAGAAGCGCGGCCGCGATCTCGCGCAGCACCGGCCTGACGCGCACCTGGATGTCTCCCGCCGTGTGACGTCCGGAACTGACCATCCACTCGAGTCGCTCGAGCCCGGCGGGTCGCGAGGATTGCGGGTGGACCGTCCTGGCGCGCGACCGCTTGGCGACCCGCGGGACCAGGGCAGCGAGCGCCACCGCGCCGACCACCAGCGAAGCCAGCTCGATCGCAAGGCTCACGTCAGCGTCTCCTGGCGGGTGAGGGCGGCGAGCTCTTGCTGAAGCGCCGACAGCGAGGCGATCGCCTGCTCGCGCAGCGGCTCCCCGACGCTCCCCGGCCCGAACCGCGCCCGCTCGAACAGGGAGGTCAGCTGGCGCAGGGGCCGCCCGCTCAGCTCGAGGTGGGTGTGGGCCCGCCCGGAGTACTCGCGCGGCGCCTCCCACGCTCGCCTGGGCAGGCCGGCATCGGCAAGCGCGGCCTCCATCCGGCGGTAGGCGGCGATCACCGCCCGGCGTGGATCGGGCTCGCTGCGGAGGTCGTCGAGCGAGGCGGCCACGACTCCGCGCAACTCCTCGGCACGCGCGACCGCCGCACCCGGCTCGGTGCGCGCCTCGAGGCGGCCACGCACCGCCAGCGTGAGCAACACAGCCCCCGCGCCACCGATGACCACGCCGATGACCGACGGCACGATCCAGCCTGGCGCGTCGTAGGACGAGCCCCGTGGCACTGGGGCGTGCGGCGGCGGCGCCACCCTTCCCTTCGGCGGCACGATCGGCGTGCGGGCGTGAGAGCCCGCGATGGCCGCGGCAATGAGGACCGCGCCCAGGACCACCGGAGCCAGCAACGCGAGCAGCTTGGCGGCGCGCGGTATCACGATCACCCTCCTCGGCGCCGCCTCGTCCTCCTCTTGCCGGCGCGGCAGCCGCCAGCTCACCGACGCGACGAGCCCCAGCAGCGCCACCAGCACACCGGCGCCGGCCAGCACCAGCGCCCACGGCGGCGCATTGATCTGGGACCTGCCGGGACCGGGAGGCGGCAGCGCCTGGCCCACACCGCTGAGCGGCTGCCGGCTGGCGATCGCGGTGAACGCCAGCAGCGCGATGACCGCGGCGGCAATAACGAGCGCCACCACTGGGCTCGCCTTGCCTCTCTCTGCGAACGCTCTCAGCTGCAAACCTCCGTCATAAACCCGCCTCGGAAGGGCGGCTCCTAGAGGCCATCAGCGCAACGGGCGCGGGCGAAGGCGAGCCTCATCGCCTGCTCACCCATGATATCCACAGCCTGCAGGCCAGTCGTTCGGTGACCTCGCTTGGCCCGGGGGCAACGCCAAGCAACTCCGGCCCAGTATGCGACATCGCCGTTACGGGACGCGGGCATTCTAAATGGGCATGAGGGGTTTGAAGAGGAACATGCCGGAGCCGAGCGATACCTCCGCAACATGGAGTCAAAACGGCCTTCGCGCTCGTTTGACCGCGTTGCCGAGCGCCGCCGGGCGGTGGCACTAGCGCGCCATTTCCGCGAAGCCGAGGGCCTCTCGATCGCGCAGATCGCCGACCGCCTGGGACGCTCGCCGGCGACAGTCAAGGCGTACTTCTACGACCCATCTGATGCTAACAAAAGACCTACTAACAGCCCGCACGCCAATGCGCTTGGGCTGGCTGTCCAGCACGTCCGGTAGGCTTGGGTTCTGATGCTCGACCGGGTCGCGGAACGGCGCCGCGCGGCGCAACTCGCCCGCCATTACCGCGACCAGGAGGGTTTATCGATCGCGGAGATCGCTCGTCGGCTGGGACGCGCAGAAGCGACCGTCAAGGCGTATCTCTACGATCCAATCGGCGATAAGGCACGCGCGGTCAAGGCGCGCTATCGGGGAGTGTGTCGCGGCTGCGGGGCGCCTACCGCGCCACGGAACGGCAAGGGCGACGCCTACGCATATTGCAAACGCTGCCATCCCGGCGCGATCGCGCCGCAATGGACCCGGGAACGGGTTCGCGAAGCGATGCGCGCATGGCGAGCGCGTTACGGCGCTGCGCCGTCCTCGTATGACTGGTCCCGCACGCACGCACGCCGGCGGGGCGGCGAAGCGCTCAAACGGCTACAGGCCGGAGAATGGCCCGCGCCGTCCACTGTCATCGATCTGTACGGCAGCTGGGCGGCGGCCCGCGCCGACGCCTTCGCCGGCGCCTGAACGCCTGGGCCTCAATGCCGTTGTTACACGGACCCTCGCTTTGCGCTTGGCCAACTGTGAACGCGGGCGCCGACGGTCGCTGCACACGCCACGGCCATTCGTCTCTGCAGCAGCAACGCGGGCGTCGGCGCTCGGTGACTGCTGGGCCAGGGGAGCGACAGCGAGGTGTGCTTGCCGGTCGCCGCGCATCGGGCCGCTGGCAAGCACCTCGACGACTCTCGCAACCGCGGCAAAGCAGGGCCGCCGACGGAGCCGGACGGCCGAGCGCGCCGACATGCGCACCTTTGGCGAGATGCGAGACGGCCGTCGTCTAAGGTGCCGAGACCTGCATCCGTGTCGGCGCGTGTACGCGGAGCCAGCACGGTCGTCGTGACTCCCTCTGTCCGGGAGCAGCCCGCGCGACCCGACGGCGGGCGAGACGACTGCTCCGTCACGGATGGAGCAGTCCGTCGACGTCAGGGGGCGCGCTACTGCAGCTCGTCCCCAGCGGGCGTCACGGGCACTGAGCACGGACGCTCGCTTATCGATCCAAGCGCGAGCGTCACCCATCATGGCCGCTTTCGTGGTAGGGGAACTGCGGCGAGCCTCTGGGCGGACCCGTGCCAAGTGCTGCTTTCGCCGGCGGCGGTCGTCTGACTGCTGGCCGGCGAGGTCCACCGGGCAGCTCGTTCGTCGTCCTGAGCGGGCGTCGCGGGCAGCGCTCGGCGGTAGCTCAGCTGCGGCGCCCAGGTCCGCCGAATCCGCCTCAGGGATGCCGACCCTAATCGCCGAAGAGACGAAACGAGCCGATCTCACGCAGCTACGCGAGCTCGACCGCCGCTACGCGTTCGCCGAACTCACGCTCCGCCGGCTCGACGTCCCCGTTCTCGTCGCACGCGACGAGCTCGGCAGGCAAGTCGGCGCCGGGTCGCGGCAGCCGCCATCGGATTGTCCTACGCGCGGTTCACCACGTGCGCGAGGCCGCCGCCTGTTCGGCGGTGCCGGGGCCGTGGGAGAATGATCGTGATGACGGTCACCGACGCGCTGGCCCGGCCGCTGCGCGATCTGCGGATCTCGGTCACCGATCGTTGCAATTTCCGCTGCGTCTATTGCATGCCCCGCGAGGTCTTCGGGCGCGACTACGAGTTCCTCGAGCGCGCCGAGCTTCTGACGTTTGAGGAGATCGAGCGGCTCGCGCGGATCTTCGTCGGCGACCATGGGGTGGAGAAGATCCGCCTGACCGGCGGCGAGCCGCTCGTGCGCCGCGAGGTGGAGCGGCTTGTCGAGATGCTCGCGCGGATCCCCCGGCTCGGGGACCTGGCGATGACCACCAACGGCTCGGCGCTGGCGCGCAAGGCGCGGGCGCTCGGGGACGCCGGGCTGCGCCGGATCACGGTCAGCCTCGACAGCCTCGACAACGAGGTGTTCGCCGCCGTCAACGACGTCGGCTTCCCGGTCGAGCGCGTGCTGGCGGGGATCGAGGCCGCCGCCGCGGCGGGGCTCGGGCCGATCAAGATCAACATGGTCGTCAAGCGCGGCGTCAACGAGGACAGCGTGGTGCCGATGGCCCGCCACTTCCGTGGCAGCGGCCACATCGTGCGCTTCATCGAGTACATGGACGTCGGCCACAGCAACGGCTGGCGGATGGACGAGGTGGTGCCGGCGGCGGAGATCGTCGCGATGATCGGCGCCGAGATGCCGCTCGAGCCGGTCGCGCCGAATTACCCCGGGGAGGTGGTCGAGCGCTGGCGATACAGGGACGGCAGCGGCGAGATCGGCGTGATCGCCTCGGTGACGCGGCCGTTCTGCGGCGGCTGCACGCGCGCCCGGCTGTCGGCCGAGGGCAAGCTGTTCACCTGCCTGTTCGCCGTCGCAGGCCACGACCTGCGCGCGCTGCTGCGCGGCGGTGCCTCCGATGCGGAGATCTCCGCGGCGATCGGCGGGATCTGGTGGATGCGGGAGGACCGCTACTCGGAGCTGCGCACGGCCGCGACAGCCGGCCTGCCCAAGGTCGAGATGTCCTACATCGGCGGGTAGGCCGCTCGGCCGTGGCGTTGGCCGCCGCTACTTCTTCGCGGCCTCGAAGTAGGGGTTCGTGCCGCTCTGATGGTCGGTCACATCCATCACGCTCGTGATCTCCGGCACGGCCTGGATGATGGCCGTCTCGATCCCCTGGCTGAGCGTGACGGTGGCCATCGCGCAGCCCTGACAGCCGCCACCCAGCCTGAGGTAGGCGGTTCCCTGCTCGACCGCCACGAGCTCGGCGCGGCCGCCGTGCGCGGCGATCGTCGGGTTCACCTGCTGGTCGAGCACCTGGATCACGCGCTGGGCCACGTCGCCGCTCAGGTCGGCGGGCGGTGGCGCGCCGATCGCTGGGCTCGGCGTGTTGGGGTTGTCTACGCGCAGGCCGCTGGTGCCGAACGGGTCGTCCAGCCAGTCGATCGTCGCGCCGCGGACCTTGTCGAAGTCGCGCTCGGGGACCACGATCGCGAGGTCGCGGTGGCGGACGATGGCGTCGTGGGGCGCCGCCGCGTCGAGCGGCTTGAGCGAGATGTTGCAGGTCCATTGGTTGGCGGAGGTGCCGGTCACCTCGATCCACATCGCCTGGCGCTCGGGCTCCGCAACCTGGAGCAGGAAGCCCGTGACCTTGTCGTAGGCGGCGTTGGTCATGTCGAGCCACCGCTCGCCGGAGGTCTGATCGTCGGCGCTCATCGGTCCGGACCTATGCTAACGGTGTGGCTCGTGTGCTCCTCCTGCTGCCGACGGCCACCTACCGGGCGGCCGACTTCCTCACCGCCGCCCGGGCGCTCGGGGCCGAGGTCGTGGTGGCGTCCGAGCGGCGGCTTGTGTCGATCGGCGACGCCCAGTTGACGCTCGACCTGCGCCGGCCGGAGGTGGCCGCGGAAGCGATCGTGGCGGTGGCGGCGGAGAGGCCGCTCGACGCGGTGGTGGCCGTCGATGACCAGGGGGTGCGCGTGGCCGCGCTCGCGGCCGAGCGGCTGGGGCTCTCCGGCAACCCGCTGGAGGCCGCGGCGGCGACGCGCGACAAGGCTGCGATGCGGCGCGCGCTCGCCGCCGCCGGAGTGCCGCAGCCCGAGCATCGCACGGTCGGCCCGAGCGACGATTCGGCGGCGGTTGCCGCCGAGGTCGGGCTGCCCTGCGTCGTAAAGCCGGTGTCGCTGTCGGCGAGCCGCGGCGTGATCCGGGCGGACGATCCGCGGGCGGCGGCTGCGGCGGCCGCGCGGGTTCGCGCGATCCTCGCCGAGGCCGGGGAGGACCCGGAGGGGCCGCTGCTGATTGAGCGCTACGTGCCGGGCGCCGAGGTGGCCGTTGAGGGTCTCCTGCGCGCCGGTGCGCTCGAGCCGCTCGCGGTCTTCGACAAGCCGGACGCGCTCGAGGGCCCGTACTTCGAGGAGACGATCTTCACCACGCCGTCACGGCTGCCGGGCGAGATCGTCGCGGCCGTGACCCGCACGACCGCGGATGCCTGCGCGGCGCTCGGGCTGCGCGAGGGCCCCGTCCACGCGGAGCTGCGCGTGCACGGCGGGCGCGTGTGGATGCTCGAGCTCGCGGCGCGCTCGATCGGCGGGCTGTGCTCGCGCTCGCTTCGCTTCGGCGTCGGTGTGAGCCTCGAGGAGGTGATCCTGCGCCACGCGCTCGGGCTGCCGCTCGGCGACCTCCGCCGCGAGGCGGCGGCGTCGGGCGTGATGATGCTTCCGATCCCCCGCGCGGGCGTGCTGCGGGAGGTGCGCGGCCAGGACGACGCGCGCGCCGTGCCCGGCATCGCCGGGCTCGAGATCTCGATCGGCCGCGACCGTCCCGTCCGCCCCCTGCCGGAGGGCGATCGCTACCTCGGCTTCCTGTTTGCCCGCGGCGAGACGCCCGCGCAGGTCGAGCACGCACTGCGAGCGGCGCACGCGCGGCTCGAGATCGACATCGTCGAGCCCGCGGCCGGTGAGCGGTCGGCGGCCGCGGCGGCGCGGGGCTAGGCTTCCGAAGCGATGTGCGTCCTGCTCGTCTCGACCTACGAGCTCGGCCACCAGCCGCTGCACGTGGCCTCGCCGGCGGCTGCGCTGCGTAAGGCGGGGCACGAGGTGCGCTGCCTCGACCTGTCGGTCGAGCGCTGGGACGCCGGCGCACTCGAGTGGGCGCAGGCCGCCGGCTTCTCGGTGCCGATGCACACCGCGATGCGCCTGGCGATGCGGGCGGCGGCCGGCGTTCGCCGCGCGCGCCCCGAGTTGCCGGTCTGCTTCTACGGCCTGTACGCGCCGGTGAGCCGCGACCTCACAGTCGGCGCGCTGGCCGACCGCGCGATCGCCGGCGAGTACGAGCCGGCGCTGACGGCTTGGGTCGGCGAGCTGGCGGCCGGCGGTCCGCCGACGCGCGAGCGGACGAGGCGCTCATCCAGCTCGGCCGGGGCGAGTTCGAGCTGCCGGCACGCGACCTGCTGCCGCCGCTCGAGCGCTACGCGCACCTCGCGCTCGGGGGCGACGAGCGGCTCGTGGGCTACGTCGAGGCGAGCCACGGCTGTGTGCACCGGTGCCGCCACTGCCCGGTGCCCCCCGTCTACGACGGGCGCATCCGCATCGTCGGCGCAGACACCGTGGTGCGGGACATCGCGAGCCTCGTCGAGCTGGGCGCCCGCCACATCACCTTCGGCGACCCCGACTTCCTCAACGGCCGCTGCTACTCGCTGCGCGTCGTGCAGGCCATGCACGAGCGCTTCCCCGACCTCACCTTCGACTGCACGACGAAGGTCGAGCACATCCTGCGCGACGCCGAGCTGTGGCTGGTGCTCGCCGGCAGCGGGCTGCCTGTTCGTGGTCTCCGCGTTCGAGTCGGTCAACGACGAGATCTTCGAGCGGCTCGACAAGGGCCACCGAGCGAGGAAGCCGCCCGGGCGATCGCGCTGCTACGCGAGCACGGGATCGAGGTGAGGCCGTCGTGGATGCCGTTCACCCCCTGGACGACGCCCGGCGACGTGGTCGAGATGCTCGACTTCGTGGCCGAGCACGACCTCGTCGGCAACGTCGATCCGGTCCAGTACACGATCCGCCTGCTGCTCCCCGAGGGATCGCTGCTGCTTGAGCGCCCCGACATGCGCCGCACCTCGGCGGCTACGACGCCGAGCGGCTCAGCTACAGGTGGACCCCGATCGACCCCGACAGCGACCGCCTCCAGGCCCGCCTCGCGGCGCTCGTCGAGCAGAGCGCGGCGGGCTCCGAG